>NZ_CP165628.1:2637428-3956142 GCF_041200025.1 Rouxiella sp. WC2420
ATGGAAACCGACACAACCGGTTGGCAGTGTCCGAGTTTATTCCAACATGGGGATTGGGCTGCTGGGAATTATTGCCGCCAAAAGTCTCAATCAGCCGTTTATTGATGTCATGCAACAACAGCTGCTGCCGAAACTTGGGATGTACAATACCTTTATTAAAGTGCCTGCCGATAAGATGGCCGAGTATGCGCAGGGTTACAACAAGCAGGATAAGCCCGTTCGCGTCGGGCCCGGCCCTGTCGATGCCGAGGCCTATGGCTTGAAATCTAGCTCGGCCGATTTAATTCGCTATCTCGACATTAACCTGCATGAACAGCCCATTGATGCAAGCTGGCAAGTCGCGGTTGATGCCACCCACCGAGGTTATTATCGAGTTGCCGGATTTACTCAGGATTTGATGTGGGAAAATTATGCCTATCCTTCGCCGCTGGAGCTGCTGTTAAAAAATAACGGCTCGCAGATCATTACCGACGCTCAACCGACCAAGGCCATCAATCCGCCGCAGCCGCCGCTCGAACAGGCAATCTACAATAAAACCGGTTCTACCAATGGCTTCTCGACCTATGCGATGTTTGTGCCGGTCAAGAAAATGGCAATTATTATTCTGGCCAATAAATCGTATCCCAATGAAGCACGGGTTAAAGCTGCCTACCAGATTTTAGCGAAGCAAAAAGAAGGCTTTTGATCCACGGGCAGGTTTTATATAAGACGGTTTTATCCGCCGTAAAAGCATCAAGCCTGCTGACCGTGTAACCAGCAGGCTTTAAAGGCTTACGACCAGTGTTTATTTTTGCTGGTTTTACCAATGCCTGGATTATAAGTATTGGTTGGGTCAAGCTGCCGCAGATGCTGTTCATATTCAGGCGAAGCATGATACAAGTGGCCGACATTGTGCTCAGCGGGATATTTCGCGCCACGCTTGTCGAGGTATTCGAGCACCTCATGTTTGAAGGCCAACGGATCGACACCAGGTTTGAGGATATAGTCCTGGTGATTAACAAAACAGAAAAAGTGCCCGCAGCATGAATCTTCCAGAACCTGTGCCTGAAGATGCGCGGGTAATACAATTCGCCACTCACTGTCATTGCGTCGTAACGCAACATCGAAAGCCATCAGTCGCTGATTGGTATCTATTCCCATATAATCGCAATAAGAAACGGTACACCCGCCCACGCCAAAGCGAACTAAAAATGCATCCTTTTCCTCGCGTTCATTACAGGCAAAAAACTCTCCACTTCTGTTGGAGAAAAATTCAGTTAGCAATCGCAATAAATCGGCAGAATACCGAGATTCGGTCTTGATCATCAGATGATGTTCAAAACGATCACGATAATCAAGAATGCGTTTCGCGACACGTTTTGGCGTCAGATTATTCACGCTCTGCAAAACTTTATCTACCAGATTTAGCGGCAGGAAACCGGCCTTTTTCACCCGCACGTCCCAGCGCGCCTTTTTCGCCATCAATGAAGGAAGCGCTTGCGGACCCAGTCTGTCAATCGCCCAATAAACATGTTTGGAATAGCGCACTGTCAGGTCGAAGGCATTACGATGAATATATTCCGCCTGTTGGGGCAACTCTTGCAGATTTCTCAGCAAATAGCGTCGCAAATCAATAAGTTCAACTTCATCGTTGGTGCCGATGTAAAAGGTGTGGGTGTTATCACCACGATCAAAGGTTGAGAGACGTACCGCAAATACCGCAACTTTGCCTGCGCTGCCTGAGCTGTCGTGCAGATATTGCACATTGCCGTTGAAACGGGTCGGGCTGTCGGCGTCAACATCCCGAATCACTTGTGCATAATCGTCAGCCCAGATCCTTCCCTCCCAGTCTGGCTCGCTGCCGGTAGTATAATTCTGGCTCTCAAGGCGAGCGATCATTTCTTCGGGCGTATTACCAAGGAAAATACCTAAATGATTGATCAGCGAAAGTGTGCCGTCATCGTTTATCTGGGCAAACAGAGATTTCTCGGTAAATGCCGGACCGCGTCGAATTAAAGACCCGCCAGAGTTATTGCATACACCGCCGACTACTGATGCACCAATACATGAGGATCCAATAACCGAATGAGGCTCTTTATGATGGGGATACAGCGCTTTTTCCAGTTCGGTGAGCGTGCTGCCGGGGAAGGCAATTACCTGCTGAGCATTGTCAATAACTTGCACACCTTTAAGACGGCGTGTACTAATAATGATGACATCGCGGTCATAATTATTACCGTCTGGCGTAGAGCCGCCTGTTACCCCAGTATTTGCAGCCTGCATCAAAATAATCTTGTCACAGGCTACGCAGACTTTTAGTACTTCCCAGAGTTGGAGCAGAGAATCGGGAATGGCAACTGCCAGCGCCTGCCCCTGGCCGACGCGAAATCCTTTAGTGTAATACGCTTTGTCATTTTCACTGATTAACAACTGATCCGAAGCCAGGATTTGTTGTAACTGAGGAATGATTGTTGTGCCCTTCTCCATCTGACCTTTCTCCAAAGGCCGCAATGATTCATCGCGGCGGGTAATTCGATATTGTGAAAAAATAATTATTTTGAATTAGTATTGTTATATAACCAATTCAGAATATTAGTATCGAAAACTTTTCTCTGGACTAAAACGGCGTTTGTTGTTCCAGAACGCGAGATATCACGTTCAACGCACCCTGGCAGTTGTTGCTTTCGGTAGAGTAACCGGCAACTTCCTTCACCGTTGGGCTGGCATTGGCCATCGCAAAGCCGAATCCGGCATGGCGCAGCATTTCGATATCGTTGTCGCTATCGCCGATAGCCACCACTTCACTATCTTTTACTCCCCACCGGGCCTGTAACAGGCTGATGCCGTTGGCTTTATGCAGGCCTGGAATGATCAGGTCGATAAATCCAAAACCGCTGCCAACGGGCTGAGAGATGTCACCGACCTCAATAGACAGCTTCTGCAACAGCGCAGGAATAGCTTCATTTTTCACACCCAGTGAGAATTTAAAAATAATGTCTTCAACGTCAGTAAAATCGGCGACTTTTTTAAGGCGGCGATAATGGTTGGACATTTTCTCGACTACCGCGTGCGGCATCGAGTCATGCGCGTAGGCACTGTTTTTTCCGCAGACAACCAGCTGGATATCGGGAACATCCGCAAGCACCGCTAGAATTCTTGCGATCTCTGCCTTGGCAAATTGACCACAGTGGATCTCTTCTCCAGCATCGACCACGTAAGCGCCATTTTCCGCTACAAAACCTATTTCCTTATGAATTTCAGGAAAATAATGCACCAGCTGGTAATACTGATTGCCGCTCGCCACCACGAAATGGATGCCGCGCTGTTTGAGTCTGGTGTACTGTTCCAGAAAACGGGATTTGTCGTAACTCTTTTCATCGTTGAGAAAAGTCCCGTCCATATCCACCGCAATCAGTTTTATTGACATATTTATTCCATTATCAGGGTAAAGGGTTCATCGGCGTCGGTTATCTGTTGCAACCGTAGGGCAAAATCTTATCAAAGACCCGACGCAAGCTCTAACCTAAACTTTACCCAATTCCTATTTGATTGATACAACCGCCCTGTTTTGCCACCTTTTAAACAGGGCTTGGGCTAGCATCATCATGCAGATGAAGATGAGTAGGTCGAAAGAGAAGTTCATGGCAAAAAGGTGTCTCGACATATCGCGATAGCCTTCACCAAAGAAAGCAATATAGAGTTGAGAACTAGAGAAGACGCCAAGAATAAACATAAGTTTTGCTTGAGGATTACTTTTCAAGAAAAATGACAATAAGACAATGAGTACCGCGATTGAATATCGCCACGGGCCATAGATGTCATCTTTCAACTCTGTCACTTTTGAAATGAACCGATCATGACTTGAAAAGTATTTATTGGCATAAGCTAAACTGAAGTATTCTTCTTTCATTTGTCGTTGTATAGAGGGATCGAATGGCAGAGTTAATAAGTTTGCAGGTCTTTTAAAGAAGACAGCAAAACTTTTACTAAAACTTGCATCTGAGTGATGACGTGCATAGCAGCCTATTTTTGGTTTCGGATTTACCACACTACCCAAATTGAAATCGTATTTTTGATTCCACGGATCTATGCCAACACATTCAGCTTCAACACTGCTATCTAATTCAATGTGATTCAGCGTCTGATATAAATAAGCCCCAAAATAGTTCGAATTGTATTTATTCAAAGGCACGGTTTTATTGGAATGAGAGACAACGATCAATGCCATTACAAATGACAAAAACAACGCAATATATTTTTTCTTGTCTACTTTTTCATTAAAAACCCACAAGCCGACCAAAATAACCAAGGGAAGGTAAAAGTATTGCGTTTTTGTGCAAGCTATCGCACTGGCAAGTAGAAACAACACACCAGCACTGTACTTAACTGGTTTGCAAAGGACATAACACAGTATTGGCAAAGTGAAGACAACGATTGAATCCTGATAGAAGGAAGCTATAAAACTGAGGATAGATGAAGAAAACAATGGAATGATGAACAATGTAAAAATAAAATAATGTGACTTACGACTATAGTCAAAAAATATTTTGCTCAATGCAAACAGCTCTAGCAGATAGATGAACTTTAGCATTGAGGCCATTAACATCAGGTCAAACCATGAGGTTAGTAATGAAATAATACTGGCATAGAGATAGAGCATGATGCTGTAAACGCTGAACTCGAACAGCTGCCCTATCGGCTGAAAGTGCACTTTCATTTGCCACGCAAGCGGAATATACGGGTTCATAAAAGGAATGTGTGCCATAAAAGTATCAGTGGTGCGGGCATAGTCAGCGTTATTTAAGGCAAAGGTTGATCCCGACAAAAAAATAATTGTAACCCACAGGATTAATATAAAAACTCGGCTAACTTGGCGATTCTGCATCACGTCCTTAAGGACCGGTTATCGAGAGAGGCAATCTGGCAAAAAATTGAAGTTGGCAGTGGCTTCAACAATGAGGAATATTTGACATAAGTCAGCTTTCAAACAATACGCCTAAATAATTATTATGTCGTTAATTATCATGAAATGAGGGCTTTGTGAGATCTAGATCACAAATATTGTACTAATCTCTGTGGCTCAGTCGCCCGATTATCACCAGCCACGTAGTAACTCTATCTTTTTAAAAGATTTATCGTCAAAAGGCCACCGCGTCTAAAAGTGTTAACCAGGGTTGCAGACCCTTGTCTTCGTTTCAAGTTTATGTAATCTTTCGCACGCTAAAAATGTACGTCAGGTCACTTTTTTGATCGGCACAACATAGATGTCATCAGGGTCGGATAACGATGCTCAGCCAGGCATCGGCATTTTATCGTTAAGCCAGAGGCGCCTCTTGAGGCGAATAATCTGGCAGCCAGAGGTTTCAGGAATTTTCATGAACAACAAAACCATAAGTTACAAAGGGCCTTTGGCTCTATTAACCGCACTCTTCTTTATGTGGGGATTAATTACTTCTCTTAATGACATTTTGGTCCCGCATTTAAAATCGCTGTTTGAATTGAGCTATGTTCAGGCCTCATTAGTCCAATTCTGCTTTTTCTTCGCCTACTTTGTGATGTCTTATCCGGCCGGTAAAGTGGTCAGCAAATTTGGCTATAAGTCAGGTATTATCATCGGATTATTAGTAGCCGCCATTGGCTGCGTGCTGTTTTACCCATCGGCTTCTCTGCGTTCATACCCGCTGTTTTTACTCTCTCTGTTTATTCTGGCTTCCGGCCTGACCTTATTGCAGGTTGCCGCAAACCCTTATGTCAATTCGCTGGGAACTGCGGAGACTGCGGCCAGCCGTTTGAATCTGACTCAGGCATTTAACTCGCTGGGAACAACTTTAGGCCCCATCCTCGGCGGGATGTTTATTCTATCGACGGCGGTACTTAGTGCCGATCAAATAAGCCAACTGCCTGCCGGTGAAGTTCAACATTATCTGGCCAGCGAGTCTGCCTCTGTGCAAACTCCTTACCTGGTGCTGACTGCATTACTGGTGCTTATCTCCTTGGTCATCAAGTTCAGCAAGCTGCCGGTGTTAACAAACGAAATCGAACAAGACGATGGTAAAGAGCACAGCCTGTGGAAGAGAAAACACTTGGTGCTGGGCGTTATCGGCATTTTTGCCTACGTCGGTGCTGAAGTTTCGATTGGCAGCTACTTGATTAGCCTGCTTGAACGCCCGGAAGTCGCTGCACTGTCGGCGGTTGATGCCAGTCAGAAACTTTCTCTTTACTGGGGTGGCGCGATGGTAGGTCGCTTCCTCGGCAGCATGTTGATGACCCGTATCAAGGCCAACCGCCTGCTGGCATTTAACGCCACTATTGTTGTGTTATTACTGGCTGCGGCAATCATCACCAAGGGCACGTTCAGCATGTGGGCGATTCTGTCTGTAGGCCTGTTCAACTCGATAATGTTCCCGACAATCTTCTCACTGGCGCTGAACAGGCTGGGTGGTTTGACCGGGCGTGCTTCTGGCGTGCTGTGCATGGGTATCGTTGGTGGTGCCATCATGCCAATCATTCAAGCGACCGTTGCCGATCACGCTTCGCTGCTGGTGTCGTTTGTGGTTCCACTGGTGTGCTACATCTATATTGCCTGGTACGGTTGCAAAGGTTACCGGCCAACCGTTTAAGATACCTGCCCAGCCCTCAGTCAGAGGGCTGGCTCTCTCTACTTTACCCTCTCAATCAATATTTAAATTACCTTTCCTGTTGTACCTTTTGTTGCAGCACTGGAACAATCACTTATTTTCGCTTTGTATGCTCGCGGTTTTGAAAAAATACGGTAGGATGAATTCACTGATTCGGAACACCGAATATCCTTAATCAATGCAATCGAAAGGTATGAGATATGTCTAACAAAACAATTCAATGGAATGGTGCCTTACAGCCTGAAGCGGTAGAGATCCTGTCTAAAGACGGCGGTATGATCGTCTGCCCGACTAAAGTTGGCTATATCATCATGACTTCCGATGCAAAAGGTCTTGACCGTAAATTCGAAGCCAAAGAACGTAACCGCAACAAGCCGGGCGTTGTGCTGTGTGGCTCTTTGGAGCAGCTGAAATCACTGGCTCAGCTGAATCCAGAAATCGAAGCGATGTACCAGCAGCACTGGGACAAAGATATTTTGCTGGGCTGTATCCTGCCGTGGAAAGAAGAAGCCAAGGCTCGTATTCCTGATGATGGTTCTAAAACCATGATGATGGACAAGCGTGACACCAGCTGCTTCGTTATCAAGTTTGGTAAGCCGGGTGAAATTTTGGCTAAAGAACTGTGGGAAAACCACGGTAAATTCTCTTTCGCCAGCTCTGCCAATCCATCTGGTAAAGGCAACCGCGGCAAAGTTGAAGGTATCGGCGAGCGTATCGAATCTCACGCTGACCTGATCATTGAAGCTAACGAATACGTGACTTCAATTCAGCCAAACGAAAGCGAGAAAACTCGTTACGAGCAAGGTGTAATGGTTTCCATGGTCGACGAGAACGGTACTCTGGTACCTGAGCAGAAGGGTCAACGCAGCGTGACTCCATGCCCTATCCTGATCCGTAAAGGTCTGGACGTTGATAAAATCATGTCAATCATGTCTGATATTTTCCTGACTTGGGATTACCGTCAAGGTAATTACTACTAAGTCCTGTCATTGCCAAGCCGCAATGCATTGCCAGACAGCAAAACGGGTGCCTAAGTGGCACCCGTTTTTTATGTTAATGCACCTGATATTTATCTGAGTTCGTCTTAGTCAGGCTTGAAATTAGGGCTGACTTAGGTTTTCAGCTCATATAATTCTTACGCAGTTTTTTCTCTAAATCATCGACAAACAACCGCACTCGCGCCGACAAACGATTCTCGGATTTAAACATTACCCACGAATGATAAGTATCCATCTGCCAGTCGGGTAACAGGCGAACCAGTTTTCCTTCTTTTACTGACTCCTGAGCAATGTAATCAGGCAAGTAAGCAATGCCACCGCCAGAAATCGCCGAACTCATCAAAGCCACGCTGTTGTTCATGCGAAAACGACTGTGCACTTCGATATCCAGCTTTTGCTTGTCCTTGTAGAACGGCAGCGAAATGGTATGCGCCGGACCGCGAAACAGTATGTAGTCGTAGCGTGGCAAGTCTTCCGGTTTATTGATTTTGGCCAGTCTGGCCACGTAATTCGGTGCGGCGTAAAGCCCCCAGGTAATAGGGATCAAAGGCTTGAGCTGTGCGCTGTCCGGTTTGTCGCGAGTGATGACAATCGCAATATCATACAGATCGTCGGCCATATTAACCGGGCGATCGGTCAAGTCGAGATCCACATTGACGTGTATATTGTTGTTAATAAAAGTATTCAGCACTGGCACGATGCACTGACAGCCAAAGGTTACTGGCGCAATCAGTCGCAGATTGCCCATCGGCTCCTCATGAAAATGGCGGATGAAGTGCTCCGCCCCTTTGATTTCATTGAGTATGCGATGGCAATACTGGTAATAGCTCAGCCCGACTTCAGTCACGGCAATTTTGCGCGTGGTGCGATTAAGTAGCTGCGCGCCAAGGCGAACTTCGAGGCTGGCAATTTCACGGCTTACGGAAGACTTCGACAGCCGCAGGGATTTAGCGGCTTCGGTAAAGCTTAGCGTTTCAACCACGCGGGCAAAGACCACCATTGCGGTGAGATTTTCTATATTGTCCATGGGTCTGTCTGATGATTTAAAGGCATTCAATAAAATAACATATTTAGCACAGGTCCAGACAGCCTCTCTATTTTTCAGACCCTATAACGGTCGTTATGCCTTTTTAACCCTCAACGCCATACCCAACGCCAACAGTGAAATCACCATTGCCACCCAATATACGGGCTGATGTCCGAGATTCTCACTCACCAGCCCCTGAAGCAGTCCGGCAATAATAGCGCCGGTGGAAACGCTGTTGCTGTAGAGCGTGCTGGCAGAACCAGGGGCCGCGGGCAATAAATCTTGCATATAAAGCATGCCCATTCCGCCAACGATACCAATAAACAATGCGTTAAAAATCTGTATTGCCATCAAAGCCAGCGGTGAATCAACCAGCGCCATACCGGCATAAAAAACTACGGCACTCAGCACCCCCACCAGCAGCAGCGGGCGTTTGCCGAAACGATGAATCAATGGCGCCGAGAACAACACAATTAACACTTCGAATCCTGCACCCACGCCCAACAACCAACCGGCGAAACCGGCTGCGATATGGCTCAGGCTTAAAATATATAATGGCATATCAATAAGATACATCGCATCACCGGCCCACAGCAATGCAAAGGCGGCAAACAGCCACCAAACATCCCTGTCCTTGGTTTTAGAAACATTTGGCCCGGTTTCAATAGCCTGGACAGGCAATGCTGGCAATGAAGGCAGTAAAGCAACCACCAGCACTAATGCCAGCGCAAACAGAGAGGCGACAATTAAATAAAGGACAGTGAAACCAAAATGCGCGAGGGTAAAAAAGGCCAACGGAGGAGCAACGATCCACGAAAGCGAAATCTGCGCCCGCATGCGAGTGGTAAACTTCACCACTTCGCCGCCTGTTTGATCAGCATATTGGCGAGCAAGTGCAAATACTTGCGGCATCGCCGCGATGGAAACCGCTGACATCAGCACACCCAGTGAAATCAGCACCCAATAGTGGCGGTTATAGGCAAAAAGCAGCGCATTCACCACAGCAATAGAACAACAGGCAATAATCAGGTTGCGGCGGTTGCCAGTGGCATCAGAACGTCGAGCAATAAGCTGGCTCATCCCGATACCCGCAATGGCATTGACAGTATAAAAAGCGCCAACCATCATCGGCGTTGCGCCAGTATTGCGGGTAAGAAACAGGCTGAGTACTGGCCATTGAAACGCGCCGGAGATCCCTAAAAGTAACACTGTCGCCATAAAGGCCGCGCTGACCAGCTGATTGCTGCCCACGGCCTGCTGTTCCAACTCCATGCCAACTCCCTGAAAGACAAAGTTTTATCAAGTATTGATAGCATAGTTAATATTCGAACAGCAATAAAACATCATTATTATTAATGTTTTGTCTGCAAAGAATTCACCCGCAACAGGTCAAGCGCGATTTTGCTCGAGTATGTTCATTGCCTGAGAAATGCCGCCTTCAATAACGGCTAGCGTGACACCGTCACGTGAAAGCGTAGATATACCGAGTAAAAAGCTGTCGATTAATGCCGCTAGCCCGGCCACATCAGTTGTTGCCATTAGTTCACCGCATTCTATCGCGCGTTGCAGACAAGATTTAATACCCTGCCGAATACGCAGGCGAGAATCCTTCAGTGGCTGCATAACCTGCTGATTTTCAGGGGAACATGCCGACATTACCCCAAGTGCTACCATGCAACCCTGTGGATGATTTTTCTCACACTGCATGCGGGCGGACTGTCTAAGCGCGAGTTCGATGGCCGTGACAGGAGACAGGGAATTGTCCCATAGCGGTTCCATTACCTGCCCGTGAGAAGCCAGATAGCGCGACACGGCCTCGCGAAACAATGCTTCCTTGGAACCAAAAGCTGCGTAGAAACTGGGCGCTGTAATACCCTGACCCATCGCGGCTTTTAGCTGCGCCAGCGAAGTTGACTCATATCCGTTCTGCCAAAAAAGATGCATCGCCTGCTGCACCGCAGTATCACGGTCAAACTGTCTTGGACGCCCGGTTCTCATGAAAATCTCCATAGCAATGACAATATTTATATACTAGTCGATACATAAATCATTGACAAGCTGCCGCCGCCATGACAACACTTATGTACTAATCGATATATAAGTGAGAAATTTATGCATCATCGCGGCAATTCAGACCAAGTCAGTTCACCACCCGAGGTTCAACGCTTGCCGGTGATGGCCCTGCTGGCCCTGGCGATGACCGGTTTTATCTGCATCATGACTGAAACCGTTCCTGCCGGACTTTTACCGCAGATTGCTCAAGGTCTGCATGTCTCTGTGTCTTATGCCGGTCAACTGATTTCCGCCTATGCGGCAGGTTCGCTAATCGCCGCTATTCCCTTGACTTTGATGACGCGCAGCTGGCCTCGTCGCCACGTTATCTTGCTCACGGTGTTGGGATTTTTGCTCTTTAACTCACTGACTGCTATTTCTGAAAACTATGTATTGACACTTTTTACCCGCTTTATGGCAGGTGCGGCTGCCGGTTTGGCCTGGAGCCTGCTGGCAGGGTACGCGCGCCGGATGGTTACACCGTCACAACAGGGAAAAGCCATGGCTATTGCCATGGTGGGAACGCCGATTGCGCTCTCTTTAGGGGTACCGCTGGGAACCTGGATGGGAGATCTATTAGGCTGGAGGCTGACTTTTGGCGTGATGTCAGGCTTGTCGGTACTGCTAATTGTCTGGATTTTGATTTCATTGCCCAATTTCCCCGGACAGTCTGGCAAGTCTGCCATAGCGTTGCGTCAGGTGCTGATGACCCCGGGCGTCAGGCCTGTATTGTCGGTCGTTATGGCCTGGATCCTCGCTCACAATATTCTTTACACCTTTATCAGCCCATTTATTGCGCAGGCCGGGCTTGAGAAAAATGTGAGTCTGGTGCTGCTTACTTTCGGCATCGCTGCTCTGGCAGGAATTATTTTAACCGGCAAAATAGTTGAACGATTTTTACGCCGCGCCGTGCTTTTAAGCCTTGGGATTTTTGCGCTAACAATGCTGGCGTTTGCATTAAAGGGGTCATCACCGACCATAGTCTATTGCGGCGTGGCGATATGGGGTCTAACTTTTGGCGGTGCCGCAACACTGCTGCAAACCGCGCTGGCCGATGCGGCAGGAGAAGGCGCTGATATTGCTTTGTCGATGAATGTGGTGGTCTGGAATTTAGCTATCGCGCTCGGCGGCATAGTCGGCGGCCTTTTACTTGAACAATCCGGGGTTAAATATTTCTCCTGGACAATCATTGCTTTGACCTTGTTGGGCTTGGCTATTGCCTCGCGCGCGAACAAATACGGATTTCCACCGGGACAGCGTCAGCATCTCGACCCGGCATCGGAATGATTTGTGGCAAAAAATCGACTAATTCATTAGTCAATCACAACAAAATCAGGAAAAAATCATGAATACCCAGAATAAAAGAAAGGTCTTTATCATGGGCGGCAGCCGTGGAGTCGGTGCTGCAATCGTTAAAAAATTTGCCGAACAGGGTGACGACGTTGTTTTCAGCTACGTAAACTCACACTCGGCCGCTGAAACTTTGGCTCAACAAACAGGCTCTACCGCGCTACAGCTCGACAGCGCCGATCGCAACGCAATTGCCAGTCAAATCAGTAAACTGGGCAATCTGGATGTGCTGATTGTCAATGCTGGCGTGCTGAGTGCCGGAGATCCGCTGACTCTCAACGCCGACGAGATAGAAAAACTGTTCCAGATTAATATTCATGCCCCCTACTTTGCCGCAGTTGAAGCTGCAAGGCAGATGTCCAATGATGGCCGAATCGTGTTTATCGGCTCAACTAACGCAGACAGAATGCCAATGCAGGGGCTCAGCGCCTATGCCACCAGCAAGTCTGCCTTACAGGGAATGGTAAAAGGACTGGCGCGCGATTTTGGCCCACGCGGCATCACGGTAAACGTGGTACAGCCCGGTCCCACGGATACTGATATGAACCCTGCCGATGGCCCGTTAAACGAACTCATGCACAGTTTTATGGCTATAAAACGCCACGCTCACGGCGATGAAGTCGCGGCAATGGTAAGTTGGGTCGCCAGTGCCGAGGCCGCAATGGTCACCGGTTCAGCGCTGACCATTGACGGCGGTTTTGGTGCCTGAAATGATTGTTGATACTTACCAGCCAGCCCGCAGGCTGGCTTTTTACGAACCTGTAGATACTGGCGTCAGCACCGGATCGGTGCGGTAACGTGCAGCAAACAGCTGTTTCAACTGGCCAATTTTCGGCATGTCGTTGATTGCGATATAAGGGGCATCAGGATTTTCTACCAAATAATTCTGGTGATAGCTCTCTGCCGGATAGAAATGATTATGGCTTTCAACGGTGGTGACCAATGGCTTGCCAAACGCTTTGCTGGCATCTAGCTGAGCAATGTAAGCCTGAGCCACGCTTTTCTGCGAATCACCCAGCGGGAAAAGTGCCGAGCGATACTGTGTGCCGCTGTCCGGGCCTTGCCTGTCTAACTCGGTAGGGTTGTGCGCCACTGAGAAAAACACCTGCAAAAGTGCCCCGTAAGTGACCTGCGAGGGGTCAAAGGTGACTTGGACGGATTCAGCATGACCAGTATCGCCACTGCTGACAGTTTCATAATTGGCAGTATCTGCCGAACCGCCGGTGTAACCCGCGACCACTTTGGTCACCCCTTTTACGTGCTGAAACACGCCCGCGACGCCCCAGAAACAACCACCGGCAAACAGCGCCGTTTCGGAATGCGAGTTAGCTGGGGCTTCATCTTTCAATGGCGCAGGTATGGAGACGGCGGGTTCTGCCCCGCCAAATGACCAGGCAATACTGCACCACAGCAGCGCAGTGATGGCAATAAACGCGCCCCACGGACCGGAGCGGCGTAAAGAGGAGAATCTTTTTTGCGCTGTTTTCATAATGTACCTCACGGGAGTGTCGGCGAACGGGCAAACCGCGAAAGCAGCTTGATTTTTATTCAGCCTGGTACATTAAAGATGGCAGCTAAACCGGGTTAATGCGATGACCTCAGGATGACAAAATTGTCATAATGGCTTTCATTTAAATTCTATGGCCCCTGATTTGCCAGTACACGCTGAGAGCAGTATTCGGCATAGCTATTCAACATGGCAACATCTGATGGTCTTTCTACTGCCTCCCCATGTACGGTACGAATATTTCTCACCGCGTCATCGACAATCTTGTAGCTTCCAGTTTTGGCATGAACATTATCAAAACTATTGTTCAGCTCAGTATCAACCATTGCTGACTTATCTGCGGCGGTAATGCCCTGATGATATGAAGAGTTTCCGTTCTTCAGGCCCTGAGCAATCAGGCAGGCGCTTTTCACTACCCCAGAGCGACCATCACCAGCTCCGCAATGAATGGCCAGCATAGTATGGGGATTCCGCGCCATTTCGGCCAAAATCCATTGCACTATGCCATCAAGAGTGGCGATAAAAGTATCATCATCTGCCAGGTTAACTGATGGAAAATCATAACTATCTGTCACAAAATACTGTTGATCAACAACATAAGAAATTCCTTTTGCATTAAGCAACTGAGTGGCTTTATCGGCTTGAAATATCCCTGCTACAGGGTCGAAAATTTCTTCCGACATTTTGTTGTCTAAAGACAATAATGTGACAATATTCGACTGTTTCAGCTCATCACCTAACATATCCATATTGCTTTCAAATTCTCTCGGTTTTCCCTTATGAGTTGGCCGAGCTATCGACGCTAAACCGAGGCTGGGATGTTCCTGATAATTATGAATTATCTTTTTAGCCACCGGCGTCGGCAAGTTAGCAAGATGTTGAGCCAGCGCGCTAATTTGAGGCGCTGAGACTTGGTGAGGCGTATTAATGGGGGGTGCTACAGAGGGTGCAGGGACTGCAACCGGGGCATTGATCGGATGATGATACATAATTTACCTGAGAGTTGCCAGTTATGAAGACTTCCAACATAACCAGCAATCTCAGTACTTAACTACAGCGTAGCCTTCCTCCTGCTGTTACTTTTTCTCGCTTTCGCCGACGATAATCTCCTCGCCGATGGCGTAAAAATGTCCGCCTGCAACATAGTGAAGACTGCGTAATTCAGCAGGCGCTTGCTCGAAAAGCCAATGGCCGTTTTCAAACACCCGTTTGTCGGCCCAGGCACCAACGATTTCGCCGATATACAAATCGTAGGACTGCTGATTGTGCTGCTCCGGGATCAATTTGCACGCAAGCCACGCGGAACAACCCTCGACAAACGGCAGGTCAAAACCGTCGAAGTTGAACAGTTCGACCCCTGCCCGCACCAGCTTGTCTGGCTGCGTCGCCAGCGTTTCTGTTCCAAGCTGCAAAGTCATCGCCGCCTGTTTCGCCGTCGGAACCTGAATCACAAACATTCCGCTTTGTTCCAGCAGCTCACGAGTTTTAGCTATTTTATCGATCACGACGGTAAGCTTGGGCGGTGAAAAATCCAGCCCGCAGGCCCAGGCGGCAGCCATCACGTTATCAACGCCGTGATGGCGGGCAGAGACTAAAATCGTTGGGCCATGATTGATGAGCCGCCAGGATTTATCTAAAGGCACTGCCTTGATGAATTCATTCATGATCTTCCCTTACATAACGATAAATTAACGACTAAATTTTTTATTGATTAGCGTGCTGGTGGCGATTGAACCGGTGACTGCAAATAAAATCGGAATTAAAAAATCGTGATTAACACGGGTGAACTCCAAAATTAATACCACTGCGGTAATCGGCATTTTCATTGAGGATGCTAGAAACGCCGCTGCGCCGACAATAGCAAAAGCGCCAATTGCAGTGCCTGGCCAGAAATGGTCCCAGATAATACCCAAAATGCATGCCAGCAATGCGCCGTTGGATAATCCTGGCGTCAGCAACCCCCCTTCAGCCCCAGAGCGCAGACTGCCCCAGATCACCAGTAATTTTAACACCAATAATCCCGCCGCCAGATACAGCGTGATTTCACTATCGAAAGTGATTTGCGCCGGCCCTTTACCGTTGCCCAGCAATTGCGGGAACCACGCGGCAAGCAGCCCGAGAATGGCAAAGTTCAGCAAACAAAATACCGGCATCTGCCAGTTACGTTTGGCATTTTTACGCGCGTTGGTCATCACGCGGGTAAACAGGTTGGCGGCGATACCAAACAATGGCCCGCAAATCACCGACCAAATCACCAGCCCTGAAGTAATATCCAACTGCGGCAGGTGATACTGAGATTCGTTGCCCAAACCTATCCAGGCCACCAGCGCGGCAATAGACGAGGTGCAGATAGCAGGAATTAGCAGTTCGAGGCTAAAGGCGCCCAGCAGCACTTCCAAGGTAAACACCGCCCCGCCGAGAGGCACGTTATACACCGCCGCCAGCCCGGCACCTGCGCCACAGGCCACCAGAATGCGCGTTTCTGGCACCGTCAAATGAAAACGCTGCGCCAGCCAACCTGCGCCAATCGCGCCGACTTCACGCGGCGCAACCTCGCGTCCCAGCGGTGAACCAAGAGCCACGGTAATAATTTGCAGCAAAGCGTGGACAAGCGTAGAGAAAAAAGGCATTGGCTTATGCGGATTTTTGACCGCGTTGGCAATGCTGACTAACGGTTTGCCGAAGCGATAAAGCAGATACCAGCCGATCCCGGCTATCAGGCCACAGACGACCAACACGTAAAGTCTTCGTGAGGCATTGGCGGCGCTGACGCCTTCAAGGAAACTCTCTTTACTGATAATGGCGTCGGGACTGTAGCCGAAAGCAAAATGTTGGATAGCGTGCAGCAACAGGGCCAGCAGCATGCCGCCTATTCCCGCTGCGATACCGGTTAATAGTGTTGCAAATACCAGACGAACTATTCCACTGCGAGGCTCGACGTGCTGTTCACTCATCCTTTATTTCCTGTGTTTTACGCCTGCGTAAGGCTTTGATTCTAAATTAAGGAAATTATAAAGTTTAAGGTTTAATGGTATTTAAATGAGAAGGTGAACGGCCACGCCAACTTAAACATATTGTTAACATAAGCGAGATTACAGCAGCCAACGCCGAACAGCTGCGCCGCTGCTGTAAAAGAATGGCAATCAGTCCATGGTGTAGCCAGGTTTTTTGACCAACTCATCCAGATGCGCCTTGATGATTGGCTCATAAACTTCGCTCTTCCAGTCATCTTTGGCAATTTCATTCAGGCGAATGGAAACTGCTTCGTCAGAACTGCCGAAATGCTTTTTCAGCACCTCAGTGAGGTCGTCGGAAATAGCATTTTGTTGAGCTTCTGTCAGGTTGCGAGTAATGAATTTCAAATCTACGTGTGGCATACGCTTCTCCGTTAAAAAAGGGCTATCGAGTTGAGATACTTTAGCATCCTACAGCGATAGCCCCCTAAAAAGTAAGCACTGTGTGCCAGCAGTCAATACTACTGATTTAACTGCTGATTATTTGCTCCACTCGCCACGTCGTGCTGATTTTTAAATTAAGACTTCTTGCGTAAACGCAGCAGGCCAAAAATAATAAGTAGCACGACGACGACGCCAGCGGCCATCAGGTAGCTCACATAGCGGACAACAAACGGCGCTTCCCCGCCTTGACGCCAGGTTTTAACCTGTTCACCGGTCACCGGCTGATTGATATCAGCAAACTGATTGCGCACATAGCTGCTGACTGCAGCAATTTGAGCATCGTTCATCTGGTTGGCGAACGCTGGCATCGCTACGTCAATATCGTTGCCTTTACGCTCAATGCCGTTGGCAATAGTCATCACCAAATTTTGCGCATTCGGCCCTGAAACGGCAGTATTGCTGGTCAACGAAGGATAAAAATTATCTTTCGTGCCATGCCCCTCAATACCGTGGCAACTGGCGCAGGCGCCGTTATACAGCTCGGCACCGTCAGTGGTTTTACTCGCGGCAAGCGAGGATTGACTGCCCTGACCCACGATAATTTGATTAATATCAGTGGCCACGGCGGGAGTCGCCTCCCTGGCAGCAACCGGCGTCGCTATCGCCGGAACCTGCTTGATCCACATGGCAATAGCATTAAGGTCGCCGTCATTCAGATAACGGAAACTGTGCTCGACCGCTTCGCCCATTGGACCCGCTGCCTGTGCTTTATCGGCAAGATGACCGGTCTTGAGATAGGTGACAATGTCTGCCTGGCTCCAGTCGCCGATGCCACTTTTATCCGGGGTAATATTCGGCGCATACCAGCCGCCTAGCGGTCCCCCGGCGAGATTCTGACTGCTCTCTTCTGCCATCATCATATTGCGCGGCGTATGGCACGTGCTGCAGTGCCCCAACACATCGACCAGATATTTACCTCGATTAAGCTGCTCTGACGCGCCGTCCTGCCTGGCGAACGGTTTGTCGTCTCGATAAAGCAAATTCCAGCCCCACATAATCTGGCGAATATTAAATGGGAAGCTGAGCTGTGTTTGCTCTGCCGGCGCGGCGTCGTAGGGTTTTACACCCTGCATAAAATAAGTATACAGCGCGTGAACATCGTCATCAGTCAAACCGTGATAGGCGGTATAAGGCATTGCTGGATAGAGATTTTTCCCGTCGGCGGCGACACCTTTGCGCACTGCATCGGAGAATTGCCGCTCGCTGTAATTACCAATGCCAAACTGTTTTGATGGCGTGATGTTACTGGAGATAATCCGCCCCATCGGCGAATCAATGGCATAACCGCCGGAATAAGGCGCGCCGCCTTGCTTGACCGCGCGATGGCAGGCGCCACAGTCGGCCGCGACCGCCAGATACTCCCCGCGTTTAATCAGCTGATCGGTTGCTGCATCGGCTGCCTGAGCTGAAATGCTGTTAAAAAACCCTGCCATTAACGCTGCGACAGTTAACACCCTTAAAGAAATTTTCATCATTTTCCCCTGCTCAAATCTCTTTATCGATGATTTCAGCCGCGCGAATACTCAGCGCGACGCCTGTTAACGTGGGGTTGATCACCCCCGACGCAGGAATAACGCCGGTCGTTGCGAGGAACAGGTTGCTGTGATCCCAGGTTCGGCATTCGTGATTGACCACTGAGTCCTTTTGGTTATCACCCATGATGACCGTGCCCATCAGGTGGTCGCGGTTTTGCCAGCCGGTATTATCTTCAATCACCGTGCCCCCCATCAGGCTGACGAATTTTTTATAGTCCGCATCGACCACGCCTTTAGCGGCTTTGACGTAATCATCGACCTCGTAATGCACGGTGAGCATTGGAATGCCCAGTGCATCTTTGCGCGTCGTACTTGGGCGAACCGTGTTGGTGGCATGGGGCAAAATTTCGAACACGGTGGAGATATCCACCCAGCGCGCGGCCTGATGGCGGATCTGTTTGTCGAGTTCACTACCAATCACCCCTTTGGCAATCAGCCGTTGGGCCACGGTCATATTGGGTACGTTATTGGACATTGCGTGCTTGATGGCAGAATGTTTTTTGCGGAAATCACCGTCGCGATAGTTAAAAATACCGCCCTGCTGCACCGCGCCGCGTCCCGGCCAGACTGGCTCATCGGCAAGAAATTGCAGCCCCATGCCGGTGTGGTCCATCAGGTTTCGTCCAACCTGATCCGAGCTGTTGGCGACGTCCGAAATCAGCAGCAGCTTGGCGGTTTCCAGACCGTGAGCGGCAACGATAAAGTATTTTGCCGTCAGGCGAGTGTCCTCGCCGGTGGAGCTTCGCACGTGGACGGCCACAATTTTACCGTCATGCCCTTTCTCCAATTTCCAGGCGGTGGAATCGGTGAGCAGTTTGGCACCGGCGTCTTCGGCATGTTGGGCGTGTTTATCACCGCTGTACATCGAGCCAATCGGGCATACCGGCATACAGTTATTGTTGCCGCTACAGGCCGGGCGGCCATCGTAAGGGCGTGTCGCACGTCCGTTTGGCTCGTGAATGAAATGATATCCCGCAGGACTAATCCGGCTTTTCACTCGCTGGAACAGATAAGTCTCACCCTCTGGCTCCATCGGATAGGGTTTGGATCGCGGGGGAAAAGGCTGTCCGGCCTGCCCGCTTTGATCATCGGTATCACTGCCGCAAACGCCCAGCGCCTCTTCGGCTCGTTGATAAAACGGCTCCAGTTCGCTGTACTCCATCGGCCAGTCGCGACCTACGCCGTAAAGAGTTTTCAGCTTCATGTCATTGGGCAAATAGCGCCAGCAGGCCGCTGCCCAGTGCCAGGTCGTGCCGCCAACCAGTTTTAGCATCCCGGGACGGAAATCAAACGAACCGGTGTTCTCGATATATTGTTCGTCGTAAGAGTGGTGCGCCCAGGGCTGATTGGGATAAGGCGAGTTATAGTTGGCTTTTTTCGACGAATTACGGAAGTTTTCAACGATTTTCCAGCGCGGAATTCTTTCACCGGCTTCAAGGATAATCACCGATCGCCCTTTCAGGGCCAGGGTATGCGCGGCGTTGCTGCCAAGCGCGCCCGAACCGATCACGATGACATCGGCATCATATTGTTTAGTCATTACTGGCTCACATAATTAGAAAAATTAATTAATCGTTTTTTATTGTTGCTGGAGGCTGAGTCCAGTAATTGGTATGGCCGCGGGAAAAGGTCGGGATCACCGTGGCATCTAATGTCGGGGTATACATCATGGCGTCGGTATAAGTGACGAAACGGGTATTATCTACCGCACGCAGCGAGACGGGTGTTCCGGTAAAACCAAGATACCAGGCCGAGACAATCTTCCTGGCCGTTGCACCGGTCGCGGCATCGAGCATAATCTGATGACCGTTAAGCTCATCGGTTTGCGTAATGCCTGCGGCGGTGATTGCCCGCGACAACTGCTGCATTTGGGTCGGAAACTGCGAATCTTCTTCACTCAGGCAATGCAAAGCGCGCTGGGTGATCACTTGGCTAAGCTGTTTTCTGCCGGTAAGCATTAAGGAAAGTTGATAAAACGCTGAGGTATCACTGGATTGAGACGGTGGAACCGCCCAGGAAAGGACAGGATTGAGCGCGGCGAAGCCCGTTAAATAGGCTCCTGACTTCAGGAGTTGTCTTCTGCTTAACATCGAATAACCCTTAGTATTTATAGGTGTTATGTATTTGATGTTAATTATCAGTATTTGTAAACAATTAGCGGGATAATGTTATTTATTTGTTTCAAATAGAGCAATAAAACATCAGGGCAAGAAATTTATCATGCCCTGATGAGATAAAAAGCTATTTCAGCTCGGCACAGGCTCTGGCAATGCGCTGGCCTGCTTCTTCTACAGTGGCGAAATCTGTTGCAATTGAAAGACGGAAATACGGTGACAGGCCGAAAGCACTTCCCGAAACACCAGAAACGCCGCTTTCGAGCAGGAAGTTCATCACGTCGCTTTCCGATTCGATGAGCTTGCCGTCGCTACGCTGACGACCCAGCAAACCTTCACAGTTGACGAACACAAAGAATGCGCCCTCAGGACGTAATAAACGCAGCCCCTCGACCTGAGAAAGCGTCTCCACCAGCACGTCGCGACGCGCCTGATAAGCCGCCACCTGAGGCTGAATAAACGCCAGACCGCCATCGAAAGCGGCTACTGCCGCGGCCTGACTCACCGAACTGGCACCAGAACTGTTTTGCGACTGCACCACCGCCATCGCGTTGGTCAACGCCTTTGGACCCGCGCCGTAACCAATTCGCCAGCCGGTCATGGCATACGTTTTTGACACTCCGCCAACCAGCAAGGTGCGCTCACGTAAATCATCGGCAATGTTAAGCAGGCTGACATGCTGACGGCCATCAAACAACACGTGCTCGTAAAGTTCGTCGAGCAAAATCCACACCTGCGGATGACGACGCAACACTTCAGCCAGTGCTGCCAGCTCGTTGGCATCGTAAACTGCACCACTCGGGTTACCCGGATTATTAAGGATTAGCCAACGAGTGCGCTGAGTTATCGCTTGCTCAAGCTGTGCGGGAGTAAGCTTATATTCCTGCTCGATGGGGCAATCGAGGAATACCGGCGTACCCCCGTTAAAACGCACGCTGTCCGGAAAAGTCGGCCAGAATGGCACCGGCACCAGCACTTCGTCGCCGTCATTGAGGGTTGCGGCAAAGGCATTGAAAATAATCTGCTTGGCGCCGTTGGCGATGACGATTTGCCCGGCGTCAAATTCAAGCTTGTTTTCGCGCGCCAGTTTACGCTGTACGGCCTGGCGCAGTGGTTTGATGCCCGGCGTAGGCGTGTACTTGGTTTCACCGCGTTCAATGGCTGCGTAAGCTGCCTGTTTAATGTGTTCCGGAGTGTCAAAATCTGGCTCGCCGGTCGTTAAGTCGGCAATATCTACACCGGCTTCTTTCAGGCTGTTAGTCAGCTGTTTGGCTGCCGCGTTCGGTGACATCGATACCCGCTGCACGCGGTCAGATAACACTAATGTGGATAAAACATGGCTCATGGTAAACCCTCTCCTGACAAGGAAGCTCAGACCACCGGCAAACCGAGGTTTTCACGCAGCGTGGAGAACTCGTAGCTTTCACGGAACAGGCCACGGGCGCGCAGTACGGGAATAACCAGTTCAACAAACAGGTCGAGCTGCTCGGGGATAATCGCTGGCATGATATTAAAGCCGTCCGCACCTTCCTGCTCCAGCCACAGCTGCAAGTCGTCGGCGATATCTTCTGCAGTCCCGACAATCACCCGGTGACCACGGGAACCGGCGGCAATCGCGGCCAGCTCGCGCAGGGTCAGATTTTCCCGCTCGGCAAGGTCAGTCAGCAGCTTGACGCGGCTCTGATTACCTTCAACCGCAGGAATTTCCGGCACCGGACCGTCCAGCGGATATTGACTCATATCCAGGCCAAAGCGCGCAGAAAGCTGCTTGATACCATTGTCGATATCCACCAGCAGATTCAGCTGACGCCAGGTTTCTTTTGCTTCTGCCAGAGAGCGGCCGACGATTGGCATCACCCCCGGCAGGATCAAAAGGTGATCCGGGTTGCGGCCCGCCTCAACCACCTGCTGTTTTTGCGAACGGTAAAACGCCTGACCTTCTTCCAGACTGGCAGAAGCGGTGAAGACTACCTCGGCGGTGTGCGCCGCCAGTTTTTGACCGTCGGCAGACGAACCGGCTTCAATAATAACCGGTTTGCCCTGTGGCGAACGGGTGATATTTAACGGGCCTTGCACTTGATAATGTTCACCGCGGTGGTCAATCGCGTTGATTTTGTCGTCAACGAAATACTGGCCGGTTTCTTTATTGGCGATAACTGCGCCTTCCTGCCAGCCTTCCCACAGTTTATTGGTGACCTGCAAGAACTCGGTTGCTTTGGCGTAGCGGTCAGCGTGGCCCGGCATATCTTCTTTCGAGAAGTTGCGCGCCACGTCGTTGGAATACGAGGTCACCACGTTCCAGGCTGCACGACCGCGGCTAATGTGGTCCAGTGACGAGAAACTGCGCGCCAGAGTAAACGGGTCGCTGAAAGTCGTGGATGCAGTCGCGGCCAGACCAATGTGACACGTGTTAACCGCCACGGCAGACAACAGAGTCAGTGGCTCAAGACGCGCCATGGTTGAAGGCAAACGGTGCACGTTGGTTGCCAGCGCATCGCCGACGAAGAACATATCAAAGGTGCCTTCTTCGGCCTTTTTGGCAATGCTGATCAGCCAGTCGATATCGGTCGGGGAACCCAGTCGCTGGGTAAGACGCCAGCCGCTAACGTGATGGCCCAGTGGCTGAACAAACAGTCCGAGACGCATTTTACGTGGAGAATTCGAGGACCTGGTCATGGTGTTCCTTAATGTGATTCAAATCGCGAAATAACAAAAATAGTGGCGGTGATGTCGACTGTCGTACTCACCGCTCTACTGCGTCGGTCAGCTCTTAATAAGCGCGTTCACTGGCTTTTAAAGCCTGCAGGATAGTCGTTGCTGACAGCGTAAACGGCAGTCGCGCAGCGTTTTGCGCCGAAAACTTCACTTCCTGCGCCATCTTCTGCAACGCCTCTTCACGATTGCCGTCCAGAGTTGGCAACCGCAGCGGCGCATCAAACTGTTTCAACAGCGTCAACAGAACAGCGTCCGGTTCTCCGCCGTGATTTTCCAAAATTGACTGTAACAACAGGCCGAAACCGACTTTCTCACCGTGCAGCCAGTGGTGAAGCTCAGGCTGATGCGTCATCCGGTTGTGCAGCGCGTGCGCCACGCCGGGGGCAGGAAAATCATCGCGCATGCTGTTAGCCATACCGGCCATGGCGATATTGGCGTCGATGACTTTGATAAGCGCAGGCGTTACCCGCTGCTGCTGGTTGTCGGCGACCGCCTGCTGGCCGAACGCCATAAAGGTGTCTACCGCCAGCCGTGCGGCCATAACTTTAAGATTCAGCGCCAGACTGTCGGCATTTTTCTGCTGATAAGGGCGGAATTCGTACCATTTTGCCAGCGCGTCGACGATCCCGGCTTTCAAGAAACGCACATCACTGCGGGCAATGACTTCACTGTCAACCAACACCAGTACAGGCATCTTGGTCAACGGCTGGCTGCGCTCATGGCCGCCTGCTTCGTTATAGATAATAGTGATCGGCGACCAGGCAGCACAGGTGGCGGCCACGGTCGGGAAGGTCACGATAGAAACGCCGTCCAGACGATTGCCCACACCCTTGGCGGTATCCAGCACACGACCGCCGCCGATGCCCAGTACCAGCGTGGCGCCCTGCTCTTTTACCTTGTCGGTGTGCTCGACCAGAGCCTGCTCGGAACATTCGCCGGTCAGGAACTCCACCGCATACTGAATGCCGTGCGCCCGTAAGCTAGATTCCAGCTCAGGATTTACCGCTTCCCAGGCGCGAGTAGTGGTGATAATCGCGATGTGTTTAGACAGTGGGGCAATGTATTCCCCTGCCAGCGCGCGAATTCCAGATTTATGGTAATAAGTCTGTGGGGATTTAATAGCTAGCACGTCAATAACCTGTTCGGAATAATTAAAGAAATGCTACGAGAAATAAAGAAATAAGCAATAACTTACTGCCAGATCGCTTTTCCATAATTCGCAATTACTTATGCGTTTTTTAGATAAGCAAATAGCAAAGCTTGCTATGCATGTCGGAGTAAAGAAAAGATAATGAAACAATAAAACATAATGGCATTTTTTATTTCACCACGGAAAAGACGAGAATATTGATGAATCAGGTTTTCAGGCAATTAACCCCCGACGATAATCACGCTTATCTTGAATTAATGCTGGCCGCCTACGCGCCCATTAAAGCTCTCGGTATTCATTTTGACGCCGCGACCGCCGATCTTGCCCGCGTGACCCGTCATTTGGCTGAACACAATGTTTACGCGCTGCTGGTCGATGGCAAGATGGTGTCATCGGTGACCCTGCGCTATCCGTGGGGTCCGCTGCCTGGTCCGTTCGGCCTGCCGCACATTGGCTGGTTTGGTGCCCATCCCGATTACAACGGTCACGGCTATGGCAAGAAAATCCAGGACTGGGTCGAGCAGGAGATCCTGGTCAAACAGCTTAAATCCCCTGCTGTTTCGCTGGGCACCGCCACCAGCCATCCGTGGTTGAAAGATATGTACGTGAAACGCGGATTCCAGCCAATGATGGAAAAAGATCTCGGCAAAGGTCACATCACCTTATTTATGAAGAAAATCCTCGACCCTGTGGCACATGAAAAATGGCTGGCTAAACAAAACCTCAGCTAATCGCCATCGGCACACGTCTTTATAAAGGAAATCGAATATGAAAATCATTCCTGAGCATCAGGATCTTGCACAGCTTATTCAGGCATTTCGTTTAGAGTTACACCGTTTCCCTGAGCTTTCTAATCAAGAATTTGAAACCACCGCCAGAATTAAGGCAGTGTTGAACGAACACCAAATCCGCATTCTTGACCTGCCGTTGGCCACCGGGCTGGTGGCCGAAGTTGGCGATGCCAGTTCGCCACATCTGGTGGTTCTGCGTTCCGACATTGATGCCCTGCCAATTGACGAGCAGTCCGGCGTCGATTATGTCTCGCAAAATCCCGGCGTAATGCACGCCTGTGGCCACGATTTCCACGCTTCTGCGGCGCTGGGTGCGGCCATTCTGCTCAAGAAAATTGAACATAAGTTATCAGGACGTGTGCGCATTCTGTTCCAGGCCGCAGAAGAAATCTTCCAGGGCGCGCCTGCATTGCTGGCAACCGGCGCGCTCAACGAAGCCGCAGTGATTTTTGGTATTCACAATGACCCGACTCTGCCGGTTGGCGTGCTGGGCAGTAAAGCGGGCGCGCTGACCGCCAGCGTGGACCGTTTTGATATCAAAATCACGGGCACCGGCAGCCACGCCGCCCGCCCGCACGACGGCAACGATCCGATTATCATTCTCGGCCAGGTGATTGGCGCAGTGCAAACGCTAATGAGCCGCAACGTGCCGTCCGATCACAACGCCGTGGTGTCGATTACCCAAGTTCACAGCGGCTCGACCTGGAACGTCATTCCAGACAGCGCGATGCTGGAAGGCACGGTGCGCACCTTTAATCAGGACACTCGCGAGCTGATCGAACGCCGCCTGCGCCAGCTGTTGCAAGGCATCGCCACCGCGTTTGAGGCCAAAATCGAACTTAACTGGCAGGCTGGTCCGCCGTCGGTATTTAACGATGCACAATGGGCTGACTTTGCTCTGGAACAGGCACCCGCCGCAGGATTTGAAGCGCTGCGCGTCGAAGCCAGCCCGATTGGCGAAGACTTTGCTTTCTATCAGCAGAAAATCCCTGGTGTCTTCGTGATGATCGGCTCCGGCGGCCCTTACGCCCTGCATCATCCGGCTTTCCGCGTTGATGACCGCGCGCTGTTCCCGACCGCCGATTATCTGCATCGTCTGGCGGTGAAAGCCCTGGAAAAATTGCAATGAGTCAACAGCTAACCTATCAGGCCGCGCTATTACGACAGCAGGCCGAAGTCATCCTGACCGGCTGGGGTATGGACGCGGCCATCGCTGCGCAAACTGCCGAGCTGATGATCGAAACCGATCTGTTGGGGATCGACTCGCACGGTATTTCCATGCTCCCGCACTATCACAAGCTGCTGAAAGCTGAAAAATGGCATCCGACGGCCAAGGCTAAAATCGTCAGTGAAACGCCGGTTATCGCGGTGATTGACGGCTGTGATTCTCTGGGTCATGCGACAGCGATGTTAGCGATGCAAACAGCGGTAGAAAAAGCCCAAAAGCTCGGTATGGGCGCGGCGGCGGTCCGCAACTCCAACCATTTTGGGGCGGCGGGGCTTTATGCACGCCATGCAGCGTCGCAGGGAATGATCGCGCTGGTGACCAGCACCACCCGCAGTCGAATGCTGGTGCCGACCGGCGCACAGTCACCGGTACTGGGCACTAATCCAATAGCCTTTGCAGCACCGGCCAATAAAAACGCTGATTTCGTTTTGGATATGGCAACCACCACTGTTGCCGCCAACAAGGTTAAAGTTTACGATTTTCACCACAAACCACTGCCGCAAGGCTGGGTAGTCGATGAACATGGCGAAGCGGTCACCGACAGTTCGCTTGGCATGGAATACGTGTTTCAGCACCAGCAAGGCGGACTGACGCCACTCGGCGGTCTAGAGCAAACCGGTGGCCACAAGGGTTACGGGTTGGCAATGATGGCGCAAATTCTCTCTGGTCCATTGGCAGCGGCGGCATTTGGCGCGACCCGCGGCAATAGCGGTATGCCGAACATTGGGCACTTTTTCCTGGCGCTGGACCCGAAAGCGTTTCGTGGCGAAGGCGAGTTCGAACAGGATCTGGATCATATCATCGACACACTGCATGATACTCCGGCAAGCGACCCACAGCGCCCCGTGCAGGTTGCAGGTGAGCCTGAGAATCACCATCATCAGCAACGCAGCTATGAAGGTATTCCACTGCCTGCGGCGTTGGTCCAGCAGTTGCGGGACATCTGCCAGCAAAACCAGTTCGCCTATCTGTTGGGAGAGCGACCTTGAACCTGACACTGCAACTGGCCGAGCTGATTACCGGTTCGCAGCCTTCTGCTCTGGCGCGTGAAAAAGCCCGTGCCGGGGTGCTGGATTTTGTCTCGGTCGCACTGCCAATCGTGCAAGGTCAAATTGTCGATACGCCGCTGAGCGGCCTGCGTAAAGTTTACACTGCCCGTGACTCGCAAACCTTGGCTTTGCTACTCGGCTATGCTGGGCACGCGCTGGACTTCGATGATTTTCATCCCGATTTCCGCGGCCATCCGAGCACGGTGATTCTTCCTGCACTGTTTGCCCTGGCGCGTGATAACCCGCAACTCGGCGGAGAAGCATTTCTCGATGCCTACATTATCGGCGTTGAAACCGCAGGCCGACTCGGTCTCGCCGCCGGTTCGTACCATTATAAAGCCGGTTATCACAGCACGGTAACACTGGGGACTATTGCTGCCGCCGCCGCCGCGGCACGACTGGTCAATGTCAGCGTGGACCAAACTGCCAATATTCTCGGCATCGCGGCGACGCGTGCCAGCGGTTTGCGGGCGCAGTTTGGCTCGGCAATTAAACCACTGCATGCCGGATTTGCAGCAGAATCAGCGGTTATCGCCACCAAACTGGCATTGGCCGGAGTGGAAGGTCAACCGGCGGCAGTGTTGGAGGCTTTCCTGATAAGCAGCGGGGGTGGACAGCAGCAGCCGGAAAAACTGGTTGCCCACTGGGCCGAACCGTGGCGCATCGTGTCTCCGGGACTGGAATTCAAGCCTTATCCGACCTGCGCCGGAACCCACAGCGCCGCCGATGCTGCCTTTGTGCTGCGCGAAGAATGGCTGCAAACCAGCGGCAAGCCTCTGGCCGAGTTGGCTGACGACCTTGACAGTATTGATGTGTCTTTCCCGCCGGGGGGCGATATTGCTGCCTCGGTCCGCTGCCCGCACAACGGTATTGAAGCCCGTTTTAGCCTGGAATACGTGATTGCCGCTGTGTTGCTGCGTAATCGATTGAGTCTGGCAGATTTCGGCGAAGGCCCGCTGGATGCGGAAATTTTTGCTTTGGCTAAAAAGGTGCAACGATCCCCAGACGCCACAGCACCGCCGGATGAAATCGACCCGACTCAGCGTTTTCATCAGGTGACGTTGTCACGAAAAAATGGCGAAATGCTGGTCTGTCGGATAACCCGCAAGCAAAGCGTGGCTAAAGGGGTAGATCAGAAACTCAAGCTACAAGGCTGTTTATCACAGGCCTCGCAGCAAGAGTGGAGTGAAATTGAAACCTTGAGTCAGTTAACTTCGCCAGCCGCCCTGACTGAACTGGCAAAGCGGCTGACGTCGTTCTGATCCCTTCAAAGCTTAACGGTAAAGCACTACCGGCGGTTCGAAAGCCTGCACCGCCGGAGCCGTTCCCTCAAAGCGGGCAACCTCGACAATGGTTATCTGCCCGCAACATCCCTGTGCCAGCGAAGAAGTGCCGACGTCCAAGGTTAAAACGTTGGGATTACCGTGGCGACACAGCGGCTTCTCGGCCTGCGGATCCTGCGGGTCATACCAGGCTCCGGTGGGTAACTGAACCACGCCGGCCATAATCCTCTCGCTTATATCGACACTTGCCAGCACCGTGCCGCGCGAGTTGCTGATTTTTACCGTATCGCCGATTTTGATCCCGCGACTGGCCGCGTCTTGCGGATGCAAACGGCAGATCTCGCGTCCGTCGAGCTTCTGGCTGACACTGTGTTTGCCGTAATCCAGCTGGCTGTGCAGCTTGGTCGCCGGTTGGTTGGCAATCAGATACAGCGGATTCCCGGCATCAGGTTTTTGCGTAGGCTCCAGCCATACCGGATGCCCAGGGCAGTCGGCATCGTTAAAATCGGCGATGGTTTGCGAGAATATTTCGATTTTGCCGCTTGGCGTGGGCAAAGGATGCTGCTCAGGATCGTTACGCAAATTTCGCAACAGCCTGCCGCCGTCCTTTAACTGTGGCAACTGCAGTTGGCCGATGTCCCAGAAGGTGCTGAAATTTGGCACGTCGATCCCCTGCTGCTGGCACTTTTCCTGCATCTGCCCGTAAAGATGCTCCAGCCATTGGCGCGCGCTGCGCCCTTCGGTAAACGCCTCTTCACGGCCCAGTCTCTTGGCCAGCTCGGCAAAAATCGTGTAATCGTCTTTGGCTTCACCAAAGGGTTTAGCTACCGGCTGCATGGCAAACAGATGGCGATCGGTTGGCGCTCCGCCCACGTCCTCACGCTCCAATGTCATGGTGGCAGGCAAAACGATATCGGCGTGGCGCGCGGTGGCAGTCCAGGCAACTTCGTGGACAATTAATGTATCCAGCTGGTTAAAGGCCTGACGCAGGCGCGCCAGATCCTGATGATGATGGAACGGATTGCCGCCTGCCCACCACGCCAGCTTAATGTGCGGATAACGGCGCGTCTCGCCGTTGTAGCGGAATTCTTGCCCCGGATTAAGCAACATGTCAGAGATACGCGCCACCGGGATAAAATCCTTCACGCCGTTTTTGCCCTGCGGCAGTGCGGGATAAGACACCTGATTATGATGCTTGCCGTAATGGCCCAAAGCCCCCAGCGCATAACCATAGCCGCCGCCTGGCAGTCCCGGTTGGCCCAGCGCCGCTGACAGCACCAGCCCAAGCCAAACCGGCTGTTCGCCGTGTTCGGCCCGTTGCAGGGCGTGCGCCACGGAGATCATCACCCGCTTGCCGTGCAGCTCCTCGGCGAGTTTTTCGATACGCGCTGCGCTGATGCCGCAAATCTCTGCCGCCCAGACCGCGTCACGCACCTGACCGTCTTCCGCGCCAACGATATAGGCGACCATTTTGTCCCAGCCGACGCAGTAGCGAGCAAGATAATCTTCGTCAGTCCAACCGTTACTTTTCAATACATGCAACAAAGCAAGAATCAGCGCGGCGTCGGTGCCAGGACGGATAGCTAGCCACTCGCCCTGGGCTTCGTCCGGCATATCGCTTTGCAGCGGGCTGACCGAGATAAATTTTGTGCCGCGTTTGGCCGCTTTATCGATAAACCCGCGCTCGGTGTGCTCACTGAGCCCACCGCTGGCGACCTGTGAGTTTTTCAGCGCCAGACCGCCAAAGGACAGCATCAGGTCGGTATGTTCGGAGATCTCCTCCCAACTCACGCCGCGACGGGCAATTTCGTTCATATCGCCGACGATGTGCGGCAAAATTACCGACGCCGCGCCGGAACTGTAGCTGTTTACCGAGCGAACATAGCCGCCGATAGTGGTGTTCAAAAAACGGTGAACCTGGCTTTGCGCATGGTGAAAACGCCCCGCGCTCGACCAGCCGTAGGAGCCGCCAAATACCGACTCCGGTCCATAGGCTTCGGCAATACGCGCCAGCTCACCCGATGCCAGCGCGTAGGCTTCTTCCCAGGTAACGGCGATATATTCATCGGCACCGCGGCGGTCATCAGGACCGGGGCCATTTTCCAGCCAGCCACGGCGGACCATCGGCGTAGCAATGCGCACTTTGTGGTTGAGCGCATTTTCAAAGTTTTTCAGCAGTGGACTTGGGTCGGGATCGCCGGAAAAAGGGATTACTACCAGTTGATCATTGTCCAAAACGGCGGTAAAAGCTCCCCAGTGGGAGCTATGAGTGGTAGGTTTTACGGTCATGGTTGACGGGTTGTCCTGGCAAAAAAAGGCCAACAACGGACACGGATAGACGGCAATGAGCCTCTACAGCACCGTTGACAAAAAATTGCGTACGCGGATGTTTTCCTGACTGTCGAGCACGGCTTCAGTCGGCCCGGCTGCCACGATTTTGCCCTCTTCCATAAAGACGATGTTATCCGCCACTTCACGGGCAAAGCCCACCTCGTGGGTGACGATAACCATGGTAATCCCCGAGTGTGCCAGTTTTTTGATTACCTGCAACACTTCGCCGACCAACTCAGGATCAAGTGCCGAAGTCGGTTCGTCAAACAGCATAACTTCTGGATCCATCGCCAATGCACGGGCGATTGCTACGCGCTGTTGCTGTCCGCCGGAAAGCTGAGACGGCCAGTCGTTTTCACGCGACCCCAGGCCGACCTGCTGCAACAGCGAGCGCGCTTTCAGCGTTGCCTGCTGGCGATTTTGTTTTTTCACGCGCAGCGGTGCATCAATAATATTTTGCAGCACGGTGCGGTGCGGAAATAGATTGAACTGCTGGAACACCATGCCAATCTGAGCGCGCTGGGCTGCAACCTGTTTGCTGTTTAGCTCATACAGCGCGTGGCCCTTCTGGTGATAACCCACCAAATGGCCGCCAATGCGAATGGTTCCGCCATCAAGCTTTTCCAAATGGTTGATGCAGCGCAGAAGTGTTGATTTTCCCGAGCCGGAAGGACCGAGGATCACCGTGACTGAACCGGCGGCGATATCCAGGTCAATGTTGTCCAGAATGGTATTGCCGGAAAAGCGTTTAGTAATATTACGTAACTCGATAGCTTCAGCCATTGCTGCCAACCCTCTCTTTACTCACCGCCAGAGCGGGCGCCTTGCGTTTGATCCATGAACGTTTTTCGTTGCGAACGGTGCCGCGACCAAAATAGCGTTCAACGTAATACTGACCCACCGACAGCACGGAAGTCATCAGCAAATACCACAGCGTTGCTACCAGCAATAGCGGGATAACTTCATAAGTCCGCTGATAAATAATCTGCGCCGAGTACAGCACGTCCTGCAGCGCTATCACTGAAACGACTGCCGTGGTTTTCAGCTGACCGATCACTTCATTGCCCGCCGGAGGCAGAATGGCACGCATCGCCTGTGGCAATACTGTGTGACGAAAAATCTGCGCCGGACGGTAGCCCAGCGCTTTGGCGGCTTCTAACTGCCCCTGATTAACGCTCTGAATGCCGGCGCGCACAATTTCTGCCGCATAGGCCGACTGGTGCATGACCAGCGCAATGACCGCCGCGCTGAACGGGCTGATCAGCGAGTTGGCGTTAACAGTCCACAGTTCGCCGACAAACGGCAGTGAAAGGGCAATTTTTGGGTACAGCGCGGCAACGTTGTACCAGAGAAACAGCTGCACCAGCATCGGCACGCCACGGAAAAACCAGGTGTAGGCCCAACTCACCGCCGACAGCACCGGGTTGGACGACAGGCGCATCAAAGCCAGCACCGTACCGCCGGCAAAGCCGAGAATTACGGAGATGGCCGTGAGTTGCAGCGTCATTAAGACGCCCTGAAGAATAGAGGCTTCCGTGAAGTTCTCGGCAATCACTTTCCACTCAAAGCGCGGATTGTTGATAACCGAGTTGGCTACGGCCAGTAAAATGAGCAATACCACAAAGGCACTGAACCAGCGGCCGTAGTATTTTTTACCGATAATGCGCAGTTCGCCCTGCGATTCTGGTGTTGCCTTTTGCATTAAAAAATCTCTTCGTTACGTTTTGCTTCTTTCATCGCGCCGTAGCCGATGTTCCACTTATCCAGGATCTTCTTGTAGCTACCATCCTTGATAAGCGAGTTCAGCGCGGCCTGAACGGCATCTTCCAGCGGTGAACCTTTAGGGAATGCAATCGAAACGGGCGCATCGTTAACCGTTATCTGGCCACTCATTGCCAAGGCTGGCACTTTGCTGACCTGATAGGTCAAGCCTTCGTATGGACCAAAGAACATTGCTACGCGACCGCTGACTACCGCCTGCACGCCCGCGGGGCGATCCGGGAAGGTGGCGATAGTAATGGCTGGCTTGCCATCGGCAACACACTTCTTGCTGGCGTCTTCAAGACGCAGCAGCTGAGTGGTCCCCGCCCCTGCGCCAATCTGCTTGCCGCAGGTTTCTTGCAATGAAGTGAATGGCGCAACGTTGGCATCTTTACGTGAGATGATCCCCAGACGTGAAGCATCGAAATAGCCAATGAAATCAACCTGACTCAGGCGCGCCTTGGTGGCATTGATATTAGACAGCGCCACGTCATAGCGACCCGATTTCAGGCCGGGAATAATGTTGTCGAAACCGCCAGTGTCACGCCACTGCACAGCAACGCCCAGTCTTTCGGCGACCGCTGTCATGACATCAATTTCACGTCCGGCCAGCGTTTTGTTATCGGCCATATAGAAAGTGGTCGGCGGCGTATTCGGGTTGGTGCCTGCGATGATATAGCCACGTTTTAAAATATCTGCTGGCAGTTTGCTTTTTAATGAATTATCCGCAGAAACATGAAACGAACTTGAAAATGGCACATTCTGATCGGCTGCCCAAACGCTGTGTACACTTCCGGCAATCACGAGAGGAAGCAGCAACTTTTTTAATAACTTCATTTCTAAACCTTTTTCCCGATGAAAATACAAAAAAATGCAAGTTTTAACATTTTCAATGTACGGCTTAGACCTTACAACTGCTTAAATTAGATAAGCTAAGCTAATTTTGTGCTAAAGAAATGCTTTGCAGGATAATAGCGGAAGAAAAACGAGGCGCGTCAGGGAGCTAGCGGGGGAGAAAATGCAGGGGCCGACTCGGCTTGACGACCCCTGATAGATCTAATTTATCCAGACAATGCTTTTTTCATCTATAGGACAATTAATCTATAAGACAATTAACGGAACGGCGGCTCGTCAAAGGTGCGCAGTTTACGCGAATGCAGCTTGTCGCCCTCGGCACGCAGCAAATCTATTGCGCGAATACCTATCTGCAAATGTTCTGAAATTGCACCTTCATAAAAATGATTGGCCTGTCCGGGCAGTTTTATCTCACCGTGCAGCGGTTTATCAGAAACACAAAGCAAGGTTCCATAAGGCACGCGGAAACGATATCCCTGCGCGGCAATGGTCGCGCTTTCCATATCAACCGCCACGGCACGACTGAGACTAAAACGACGCGCCGAAGCCGAGAAACGCAGCTCCCAGTTTCTGTCGTCGGTGGTGACCACCGTGCCCGTGCGCAGGCGCTGTTTCACCTCTTCCCCCGGCATATTACTCACCAGTTTGGTCGCATCATAAAGAGCGCGCTGCACTTCGGCGATGCTTGGGATAGGAATGTCTGGCGGAAGCACGGCATCCAGCACGTGGTCATCACGCAGATAAGCATGTGCCAGCACGTAATCACCGATAGTCTGGCTTTCACGCAGGCCGCCACAGTGACCAATCATCAGCCAGGCGTGGGGGCGCAGCACTGCCAGGTGATCGCAGATAGTCTTGGCATTGGATGGCCCGACGCCAATGTTTACCAGCGTGATCCCCTGCCCGTTTTCGGCAATCAGGTGATAAGCAGGCATTTGGTGTTTCTTCCAGGCCAAGTCCGACGCGGTACGCGAAGGATCGCTGTCTTCCTCGGTAATATAATTCCCCCCGGCGCAGGAGAGTGCGATATACGGCGAATTCGGGTCAAGAATTTGCGCACACGACCAGCTAACAAATTCGTCAACGTAGCGGGTGTAGTTGGTAAACAGCACATAAGGCTGGAAATGCTCCGGCGGCGTGCCAGTATAGTGTTTCAGGCGCGCCAGCGAGAAATCGGTGCGCAGCGCGTCAAAATGAGAAAGCGGGAAAGTGTCGGTCGCGGTAGAAACCCCGTCGGTCACGTCATCAACGATTTTTGCCAGATCGGTGGTCGGGAAGTTCAGCGCCAGACCGGCGGTCATCGAGCGGTCAAGCAGCAGATCAGAGCCGTCAATCACAAACGGGTAAGGCATTTCCTGTTTCGACGCGCTGACAATAAAGGAAGCACCGTAATCTTTTTCCAGAATTGACAGCTGGCTGTAGAGATATTTTCTGAATAACTGGGGACGGGTCAGCGTGGTGACATATTTCCCCGGATGGGCAAAACGACCATAGGCGCGCGTGCGATACGGCGTCTGCGCGCTGCCGTCCCAGCTAACTTCCAGCTGTGGATAGGCAAACAGTCCGTCGGCGCGCGCATTGAGGTCCGGCACCGTGCCGTTGTCGATATATTGGCTAATCGCCTCGCGCAGGGTCGAGAGCGACGCCTCGTAGAGCTCCTCAAGACGGTCAATCGCCTGCGTTGCGTTCAAATTGAGGGGTGTTCCTTGATTATCCATAACAACTCCTTAGCGCAATATCGTTATTGTTTTAACATCACTTAACCGCAATCATAGCCTATCGTTCAATCATGCGCTCTATGAGCTTAGATACTCTTTGTTAAGGAAAAATAGTCTTGTGCTGAATTTTATGATCTTTACTGACTTCATTTCCTGGCCCTGATCCGGTAAACCGGAGTGATTTGCCAATAAAAGGATTGTGAGGATGAGTACAGTTTTAGTTTCCTTAGACATATGCAGAGTATAGACCGCCAAAATACCTATTACTTATACAAAATCCATGCGAATAGTATTTCCGGCGCGTCTCTAACTGACCAAATGAAATTCAATGAACCCTTTATGCAAACAGGGTTTGATAGCCCCTTCAAGCCGGGTGTCGATACTATTGCTGAAGGCGTAGAAACATTCCATGAAACGCATATTTCCTGGAATCAGGTTAAACCGGAAAATATTAGTCTGGTAGAAATATTTCCGCCACCAACGTTTTAAAAATAACAGTGTTAGTCTTTACGAAAAATAAAATTTAACCCTGTGAAAAATATTGTTTGAACCTACGGAGAATTAGTAATGGCCTGCATGGAAAGCAGGCCTTGATTGAGTTAGAGATCTCCTCCGTGGCTGGCAATGACCTGCTTATACCAGTCAAAACTTTTTTTCTTCGAACGTTTTTGCGTGCCGGAATTATCGTCGTGTTTGTCGACATAAATAAAGCCGTAGCGTTTACTGTATTGCCCGGTGGTATAAGACACGCAGTCGATGCAGCCCCACGGGGTATAACCCATCAGATCAACACCGTCATCAATTACCGCAATTTTCATCTGCTCGATATGAGCGCGTAAATAATCGATGCGATAATCATCATTTATACTGCCATCGACCTCGACGATATCTACCGCGCCAAAGCCGTTTTCAACAATAAATAGCGGTTTTTGATAGCGTTCGTACAAAGCATTTAAGGTGTAGCGCAGACCCACTGGGTCGATTTGCCAGCCCCAGTCCGAAGCCGCGACGTGCGGATTGCGCTTGCTGCCTTCAACTGACACCAGACCGCCCTGCGCATCTTTTTCGACCAACTGCACTGCGGTGCTCATGTAATAGCTAAAACCGAGATAATCAGTACAGCCTTCACGCAAGGTTGCTGCATCCTCGGGGTGCATCTCGATTTTATAACCCTTATTTTCCCATTCTCGGAGAATATAAGACGGATAATAGCCACGCATTTGCACATCGCCGAATAGATAGCGCTGGCGCATTTGCTGCTGGGCAAACATGACATCCTCGGGGTCGCACGACCAGGGATAAATAGGCACCATTGCCAGCATACAGCCAATCTGGAACTGCGGGTTGATAGCGTGTCCAAGTTTTACCACTTTGGCACTGGCCACGAATTGATGATGCAGCACCTGATACATTGTCTGTTCAGGATTCGGCTGTTCGAGAAAAAGCACGCCGGAGCAGGAATAGCCATATAGCGGGATCTTCCAGTTGCGCTGATTATTGATCTCGTTAAAGGTCATCCAGTATTTCACTTTTGACTTATAACGTTCCATCACCACTTGGCTGAAATGCACAAAAAAATCGACCACTTTACGATTCAGCCAGCCGCCGTATTCCTTGACCAAATGGTAGGGCATCTCGAAATGCGAAAGAGTAATCACTGGCTGAATATTATACTTAAGCAGCTCATCAAACAGGTCATCGTAAAACTGTAATCCGGCTTCATTAGGTTGCTGCTCGTCGCCATGAGGGAAAATCCGCGACCAGGCAATAGAGGTACGAAAACACTTAAAGCCCATTTCAGCAAACAGTGCGATATCTTGTTTATAGTGAGAATAAAAATCTACAGCTTCGTGATTGGGATAACGCTGCCCTTGCTGAACGCCGTCGGTTATTTCGCGCGCCACACCGTGAGCTCCGGCAGTCAAAACATCGACAATGCTCGGCCCCTTGCCGCCCTTATCCCAACCTCCTTCGACTTGATGCGCTGCCACTGCACCGCCCCAAAGAAAACCTTCCGGTAATTGCCTGCTAGACATAACGATTCCTTTTAAAATGAATAAAAGTGGCTGAGTCGAAATTAATATTCGACCTGTGAATCCAAATTTTGCCCGTTGGACTCAATGACGCGCTGATACCAAACGAAGCTTTTCTTTTTAAAGCGCGCCAGATCTTTAAGGTCTTTTTCATCGCGATTGACATAAATAAAGCCATAGCGCTTGCCGATGCCCTGATGCGTGCTGACTAAATCAATCGCCGACCACGGGCAATAACCAAACATCTCGACGCCATCGGTAATGGCAAGTTGCAGCTGCTCAAGATGCTGACGCAAATATTCAATGCGATAGTCGTCATAAATCTTGTTGCCCGCTTCCAGCTTATCAAACGCGCCAAGGCCATTTTCGGTAACAATCAGCGGCAGACGATAACGTTCATAAATTTCGCGTGCAGTGATTCGAAAACCAATAGGGTCGATATACCAGTTAAACTGATTTTTCTTCAGATACGGATTGTTCATGCCGGCATAGACGCTGCTATCGATGCCCGCCAACTGTTGGTCCACGGCTTTCGAAGGCTCGCCCTGTTCGCGCCATTTAGCAGAACTCTCGGCTCCGACCGTTGCTGAGGCATAATAGTTAAATGCGATAAAATCGGGTTTCCCCTCTCGTAGCAATGCCATTTCCTGCTCGGTGATTTGTGGCAAGTAGCCTTTTTCCTCCATAAAACTCCACGCCACTGCATTGTATTTGCCGTAGCAGGCCAAATCGAGATACAGCCAGTTGCGAATGGCACTGAAATTGTTGGCCGCCAGCACATCTTCGGGGCGTGCGCTGGAAGGATAGACACAGGAAATATTTGGCGCGGGTCCAATTTTGGCGTGCGGCAGCAACTCATGGCAGGCAATCATCGCTTTGGCCTGAGCCAGCATCATGTGATGGTTCTGTTGGTACAACACCTTCTGCGGATCTGGCGTGCCCGGCGGCAAGGTGCCAATAACCTCGCCCTTGAGAATCATCATGTTTTGCTCATTGATGGTCAGCCAATAAGTGACACGGTCACCGTACAGCTCAAAGGCAGTGCGTGAATAATTTTCAAATGCATCAATGGTTTCCGGCAGCGACCATCCGCCCTTTTCCTGCAAGGCCCATGGCAGGTCAAAATGATACAGCGTGACCAGCGGCTCAATATTATGCTTACGCAGCAGGTCGATCAGGCGATTATAAAATGCCGTGCCGAGTGGATTGATTTCACCCACGCCCTGCGGGAACAGGCGCGCCCATGAAATAGAGAATCGATAGGTTTTCAAGCCCAGCTCGGCGAAAAGCGCCACGTCTTGCTCAAGATGATGATAATGATCGCTGGTGACTTTGAAATCGCTGAGCTCGGCGTCGAATACTGCCTTGTCGATCACCGACGGTCCTTTGCCCTCCTCATTCCACGCCCCTTCTACCTGATAGGCCGAAGTCGAAGCTCCCCAAAGGAAGTTTTTTGGAAAGGGTTTGAGCTGCTGATGTTTCATGATTCGCTCCTTGATTAACGGTTTTTCAACGCAAAAATTTCGCGATGTAAATGGATTATTTCTTCTACCAGTTCACGGCAGAGCATGGCGTTCATCAGGTGATCCTGTGCGTGAACCAGAATCAGCGTAACGGGGATTTTTCCGGCACCCTCATCTGCCCCAATCAGCTGGGTCTGGATTTTATGGGCTTCGCGGGCAGCAACTTTGGCTGCGGTAAGGTGCTGGTCCGCCAGCGCCCAGTCATTTTCCCGCGCGGCTCGCAGCGCTTCCATCGAGCAGGATCGCGCCTCGCCGGCCTGAATAATCAGTTCCATGACCACATTTTCGAGTTCCATCATCAGTTCTCCACCGGTTGCAGATGAGGTTCTTCCTGTTCGATGAGCTGTTTTTCATACATTTTGAAGAACGGGTAATAAATCAGCGTCGAGATACACAGCAGCACGCCGACCAGAATAATGGCGCGGAAATCCCAGCCGGTTGACCAGGCGGCACCGATCGGGCCAGGCGTGGTCCACGGAGCCAGTGACACCACGTGATTGACCAGATTGGTGCGCGTTGCGGTATAGGCAATCACTGCGTTAACTAAAGGAGCAGTAATGAAAGGGATAAACAGCAGCGGATTCATCACTACCGGCGAGCCAAAAATAACCGGCTCGTTGATGTTGAACATGCTCGGCACCAGTCCCAGCTTGCCAATCGAGCGGAGGTGGGCAGATTTACTGCGCAAATAAAGCAATACCAGCCCCATGGTCGAGCCTGAACCGCCCACCACAATAAAGAACTGCCAGAATGGTTCGATAAAGATCTGTGTGATCGGCTGACCGGCGTTAAGTTCTTGCTGATTAATGCCGAGATTGGTCAACCAGAAAGCCTGCAAAATACCGCCCACAATAACCGCACCGTGAATACCGGCAAACCACAGCAAGTGACAGAGAAGCACAGCGATTAAAATGGCCGGTAGCGAGTCTGAGGCTGAAATAATCGGCGCGAAAACAGACATAATTGCCTGTGGTAGCAGCATGCCGAATTGATGCTGAATAAACAGGCTTAATGGAAATAGCGTTATAAAAATAGCCAGAATAGGAATTAATAGATCGAAAGACTGACGGATTTTTGGCGGTACCTGCTCGGGTAATTTAAAACCGATATTATGCTTTTGCAGGAAATGCATTAATTCTGTGGAATATAGACTGACTAAAATAGCAGTAAATATTCCCTCCCCGCCCAATGAGCCGACCGGTAACGCGCTATTGCTTTGTGGCGACGCGACCACTAAAAATGCCATCAGTGATAACATCGCGGCCATAAAACCATTCATCTTATAACTCTGCGCCAGATTATAAGCGATGGCAGCAGCAATATAGACCGCCATAATGCCCATGGTCATATTATATGGCATCATTATTTGGTCGCTGTGCCGAGCAACCATGCCAAGCCACCATTGCGCAAACGCCCATTGGCTATTGGCGCTGAACGGTGGATGGGCAAATAACAGCATAAAAGAGCCGACTATCAAGAACGGCATTGAAGAGATAAACCCGTCTTTGATGGCGACGACGTGGCGCTGACCCGAGAGCCTTGCCGCAATCGGGCTGATGCGGTTTTCAATCACGCCAAATAATGACTCACTGATTGTGCTCATTATTTTTCCTCGTCAGACGTAATCATACTCAATGCTTTATGAAGAATTTTCTCGCCATTCATCATGCCGTAATCCATGGTGTCGATCACCTCCACCGGCTTGTTGTACTCCTCGGCGATGGCCTTGAACTCTGCCAGCTTGTACTTGATTTGCGGCCCCAACAGGCAACAGTCATAGTTTTGAATTTCATCACTAAACTCATCGAAAGCGATGGCGTTGATCTCGACTTCGATATTATTTTGCGCGGCATATTTTTCCATGCGCTGGACAAGCATACTGGTGGACATTCCGGCGGCACAGCACAGTAAGATCTTATTCATCATTAATACCTCATCACAGTGTTTAAATTAAAATATACAAGTCATCGCCATTTCTGCAACCGGTTTCAGATTAGTTAACTTAAATTGTGACACTGATCGCAAAGCCCCGTATAACGTTAAATTTCCGTAAAGAAATAGAGGAGTTCCTAGCGATTGAGAATATTATTAATATACAAAAGAAGTTATAAATGACAGTGAATTACAGTGGGTTGTTATTCACAGAGAAAATAAACGCATTAATATTAAAAGCAATAAAACTGAATAACGTGTCACCTAAACAAATAAAATGTACCATAGCCAGATGCAAATGGCGGTTCTGGGAAAAAATGATGATTACCATGCTTGATGTTGCCAACAAGGCGGGAGTTTCCAAAGCGACAGTCTCTCGCGTTTTGGCCGGAAATAGTTATGTCAGCAAGACGACTCGCGACCGCGTATTTAAAGCCATTGAAGAAACGGGCTATCGCCCTAACCTGTTGGCAAGGAATCTGGCCACCAGCAAATCGCAAAGCATTGGCCTGATGGTCAGTAACACTCTGTACAACGGCCCTTACTTCACTGAACTCCTGTTTCAGACAGCGACGTTGACGGAAAGTTACGGTCGCCAGCTGGTGCTGGTTGACGGCAAACACAGCGCGGAAGAAGAGCGTCAGGCCATTGAGTTTTTGCTCGACCTACGCTGCGACGGTATTATCGTTTATCCGCGCTTTCTGAATGCCGATGAATTAACGGCCATTATTGAAAGCTCACCCAAACCTATTATTGCGGTCAATCGCCGGCTGGAAAATAGCCCACAGCACTGTGTTTATGCCGACCATCAGCAATATAGTTTCAACGCCGTCAGTCATCTGATTAATCGCGGTCATCGTGATATTGCTTTTATTCGCGGGCTGGCTGGTTCCCCATCTGCCGACAGTCGTTTTCGCGGCTACAAAATCGCGCTGGAAAAATACGGCATTGATTATCGCGAGCAATATATCGCAGAAGGCGGTTGGACTCCGCGCAGTGGCATAGACGCAGCAAAAATTTTGCTGGATCGTGGCATAACTTTCTCGGCCTTGGTTGCCAGCAACGATGATATGGCTCTCGGCGCTGCTAACCATTTACACGCAATGGGCAAACGCATCCCACAGGATGTGTCATTGATTGGTTTCGATGATATTTCAATGGCCTCGTATTTTATTCCGTCGTTGAGTACCGTGCGCGTGCCGGTGGCGGAGATGATCGAGACCACGCTGAAACAGTTGGTGGATATGATGGACGGAAAACCCATTGACGCCTTGCAGCCGTTCCCCGGCGAGCTGATTATCCGCGATTCGCTCGGCCCCGGCCCTTACGCTTGATAATGTCTTTTAATCTGGCTGCTGCCCGGCACCCTCGCAAAATAAACGCGTCGCGGCCAGACTCTGCTGGTGGCGCAACGCCGGTTCAGCGGGAGTCTGCGCCAGCTGAAGCAGCATACCCGTGAAAAACTTTCCTAATAAAATCACAGAAATATCCTGACGGAATACGCCTCCCTGCTGTGCGTCGGCCAGATTCTCCTGCATGATTTCCGCCAACGTGGCTTGCGCCTCTGCCGCAGCCGGATAGGCTAACAATCCCGCAAGACTTATCTCACCGTGCTGAGCCAGGAAGTTAAGCAACTTGCGAAAGCTCAGCGCCACGCGATCGCTGACCTGATTTTCCGGCACCAGTGGATCAATTTTTAATGTTCGTGCCAGCGTGAACAGCTGCTGACGAAAAGTATCGATCGTTTCATTATTCATTGCCTGAGACCTGCTGCATTCATTGCCTGAGACCTGCTGCCCTTTGCTGATTGATTTCACTCGCCAACGCCTTCGCTTACTCGCTATTTCATTTAACGCAACTTGATAGCAACTATTGTTGTTTTACTTCATCTGTTTCGCAATTCAATAATCGCAAATAATACTCCCCGAGCACAGATAAGGAAAAAGGATGGGATACCGTTTAAGTTTATTGGATAAAAGCCCGCTTGACGAACACGAAGACGCCGCCGGGGCACTGAAACGCACGCTGGAACTGGCACAAAAGGCTGAACAATGGGGCTACCACCGTTTTTGGCTGGCCGAGCATCATAATACGGACAAGCTGGCAATTTCCTCACCGGAAATTGTTATTGCCTGGATATTGGCACATACCCGCAAGCTGCGCGTCGGCTCTGGTGGCGTGATGCTACAGCATTACAGCCCGTTCAAGGTTGCCGAAAACTTTAACCAGTTGGCGTCGCTGGCTCCTGGCCGTGTGGATATCGGTATCGGCAAGGCCCCGGGCGGATTACCTCTGTCGACTCATGCATTGCAATACGCGGTTGATCATAAACTTAAAGGCGAGTTTGCCGATCAGCTGCAACTGCTGGATGACTGGCTGTCTGTACCGGTCAGAGAACAGAACGGCGATACCCTTTCCGTGACGCCGCAGCCGCCACAAACCGCCGCCCGTTTCCTGCTCGGTGCCAGTGAAGAAAGCGCCCGCCTCGCGGCCAGGCTCGGCTGGAACTTCGTGTTTGCCGCGCATCTGAATGCCGACGAGCGCGATATTTCCCGCGCGCTGAGTGCCTATACCCACGATAGCAACGGACGCCGAGCCCTGTTGGCGGTGCCGGTGGTTGTCGCCGATAGCAGCGAACAGGCCAAAAAACGGGTAGAAGAAGGTCAGCTTTACCGCGTAATTGGCAGCGATGGTCAGCGCGTTAATGTCGGCAGCCTGGAACAGGCCGAAGCCTACATCCGCCAGTCCAAAGCGGAGTCTCACAAAATCGAAGAGCGCAAGTCTGCGGTGCTGGCCGGCACTGGTGAAGAAGTTCACCAGCAGCTGGAAGCTTTGCAGGCAAAATTTGGCGTTGAAGAGTTTGTGATTGATTCACCGATTGTCGAAGCCAGGGCCCGACTGCGTTCGCTGGAACTGTTGGCCAGCGCCAGCGTAGCCCTGGCTTGACGATTCACCTATCACGCAATGTGCCACGCGCAGCGCCTTGAGCTGCGGCCAGTATTCTGACGAGGAACCATCATGAGCGGGAAAAAAATGTTACGCCTGGGCGCGATTATTCAAGGGGCGTCAGGCAATATGTCTGCGTGGCGTCATCCCGACGCGGTCGCCGATGCCAGTATCAACGTCGAGTTTGTTCAACAATTAGCGCAACGTGCCGAGCAGGCGAAATTTGATTTCCTGTTTGTCGCCGACGGGCTGTATATCACCGCCCAGTCGATTCCTCATTTCCTTAACCGCTTCGAGCCAGTCACACTGCTCTCTGCACTGTCGCTGGTGACTAAAAAAATCGGACTGGTCGCTACCCTTTCAACCTCCTACAGCGAGCCTTTTAACGTGGCTCGCCAATTTGCCAGTCTCGATCACCTCAGCGGTGGGCGCGCAGGCTGGAACGTAGTGACTTCACCGTTGGAAGGCTCGGCCAAAAACTTCTCACGCGACAAGCACCCGGAACACGATGAGCGCTACCGTATTGCCAGCGAATATTTGCAGGTGACAAAAGGGCTGTGGGATTCGTGGGAAAAAGAGGCGTTTGTGCGCAATAAAGACAGCGGGCAGTTCTTCGACAGCAATAAACTGCACACGCTTAACCACCACGGCAAATATTATTCTGTACAAGGCCCCTTAAACGTTGGCCGCTCACCGCAGGGTCGCCCGATTGTTTTTCAGGCCGGTGCATCGGAGCAAGGGAAAGCCTTTGCCGCCGAGGCCGCTGATGCTATTTACACCCGTCAGGAAACGCCGGAGCTGGCGCGTGAGTTCTATCAGGACGTAAAACGACAGCGGGTGGCAAAGGGCTATAATGCTGAAAGTATTGTTATTTTTCAGGGCACAAGTGTGATAGTGGGTGAAAATCTCGATGACGCCGAGCAGAAATATCAGCAAACCGCACAGTTGGTGACTATCGATAAGGCGCTGGAATATCTCGGCCGCTACTTTGAACACCATGATTTTAGCCAGTACGAGCTGGATGCGCCGTTCCCGGAAATTGGCGAACTGGGAGAAAATAGCTTCCGCAGCACCACCGAGACGATTAAACAGGATGCCAAAAAACGTGGATTAACACTGCGTCAGGCAGCATTGGAAGCTGCCACACCTCGGCCCTCGTTTATCGGCACTGCCGAAGACATCGCTGACGGTTTCGAGCACTGGTTTACTTTTGGCGCTACCGACGGTTTTATTGTTCGCGGCGGCACACCGACTGCGTTCGACGATTTCATTGATCAAGTGATCCCAATCCTGCAAAAACGTGGCCTGTATCGCACTGAATATGAAGGCAATACGCTGCGTGAAAACCTTGGATTGAGAGAGCCTGAAAATCAGTTCACTGCCAAAACTGCGATCAAAACCGTGAAAGTTAGCGCATAAAACAGCGATATCTTTACCGACCCCCGTTCTAAAACATCAACCACTGAACACCTCTTCAGTGGTTTTCTTTATGAATTTTTTATCGCGTCAATAATTAATTTAAGCCGCTGTTTTATAAAGCCTGAACTCAAAAGTAGTGTTTCTCCAAAATCGCGGCACCGTCGTCTATCGACTTATGGATAAGCTTGATGCAGCGCTTGCTGTCGCCCGCCGCCAAAGCTACCAATAGCTGATCGTAATTATGCTGCCCCTGCGCCATCTGGGTAGATTGCGGATAAAGATAGTTAAAGCACGGGCCAATCTGCACCCAAAGCTGTTCTATCAGCGCGGTTAAAGTTGGCATTTTTGCCAAATCATACAGTGCGAAACGAAACTCGCGGTTGGCCTGCAACGCCCGTTCGACGTTATGTTCGATTTTAGCCGCCATAAATTGCGCGTTTAACGCTTTTAGCTGCTCGATATCCTGGAGCGTGATTTGTCCACAGGCCTGCGCCACCGCCAATCCCTCAAGATTTTTGCGGATCAGGGTGATTTCCTGATAGCGCGCCAGCGGTATTTTTGGCACTAAAAAAGCCTGCGCCGGCGTAGCATCCAGAGCACCGGCAGACACTAAACGCAGCAAAGCTTCGCGCACCGGAGTCACGCTGGTGCCCAACTGTTCAGCAATTTCTTTAGTCACCAAACGCGCGCCGGGCTTAAGCACGCCGACTATCAATGCCCCTTTCAGCTTGGCTTCCACCTGCATGGTGAGGCTGACACGCTGCGCTTTTTCCATCTCGAACATGTGACATTTCCTTTAGCAAAAATTGGGCTTTTCTTTTGCGGTTTAATCCGTAGCTTGCCAAAAATACATTATATAGGATATATCATGTATTAGGGAATTGAACATTGTGTGAACGTTTTTGTGATCCAGCCAATTAACTTTAATTTCCGTCGTTTTCTTTGACGGCGTCACCTTGGGAATGACCGTAAATGAAATATCCTGCATTCAAATTGGCAACGCTGGCGGTGTTGGTAAGCCTGATGGCTCCTGCAGCCGTGGCTTCCGAGTTGGTCATCGCGCAAACAACTTCCGCGACGGCGATGGATCCCGGCTTTCTAAAAGAACCGGCTACGTTAGTTGATAACCTGTTCGACACCTTGGTATTACGCGATGCCAATATGAAATTGATACCGGGGCTGGCGACGGATTGGAAAGCGCTGGACGACAATACCTGGGAGTTTACCCTTCGTCAGGGCGTGAAGTTCACCGACGGCGAACCGGTTAACGCGCAGGCGGTAAAATTCTCCATCGACCGTATCCTTGACCCAGCCAACCACGCGCCAACCATTTCGTACATTCGCACCATCAAATCCGTGGAAGTCAGCGGTGAATATCAGGTGAAAATTCACACCAACGGCCCCGATCCGCTGCTGCCAACGCGGATGAGCCGTTATCCAACTTATATCGTGCCACCGGCCTATGTGACAAAAGTCGGCGCGGCGGAGTTTGCCCGCAAGCCTGTTGGCTCAGGAGCTTATACCCTGAGCGCATTTATTCCCGATGAAAAAGTAGTCATGCAGGCAAATCCTGATTACTGGCGCGGTAAACCTTCAATAGATACCGTGACTTGGCGGCCAATTCCGGAGGCGACGGCGCGCGTTACTGCCCTGCTGACGGGTGAAGTTCAACTGGTCGATGGGGTACCGGCCGATCTGGTTCCTGCGTTGAAAAATAAATCCGGCATTCATCTTGAGCAGGTTAAAAATGGCGGTCTGACGATTTATCTTGGCCTGAAGAATGATCAGAAACCGCTTAACGATGTGCGCGTGCGTCAGGCTTTATCACTGGCATTAAACCGCGAGGCTTACACCCGCGACCTGCTGCACGGCTTTGGGACGCCAACTGGCACCATGGCCGGGCCAAAAGATTTTGGCTATTTGGCGATCCCCGCTGCGGCGCAGGATGTCGCCAAAGCGAAAGCGCTGCTGGCAGAAGCCGGTTATCCGAACGGCTTTAGCATCAAGTTTCAGGCGCCCCGCCGCTATATTGCCAGTGCCGACGTGGCGCAGGCCATTGTGCAGGATCTGGCGGCTATTGGCGTGAAGGCCCAGCTCGAAGTGCCGGAATGGTCTGTCTATACCCAACAGGTTGCCGCACAGAAACAGGCTCCGATTTACATGCTGGCCTGGGGCTCGACGCAAACTCTCGACGCCGACGCCGCTCTGTATCCGATCCTGCACTCTGGCGAACCTTACTCCACGGTCAATTCCCCGGAGCTTGATAAGCTGCTCGACAGCAGCCGCCTGACGGTAGACTCGGCCAGGCGCGAGAAGATTCTACAGCAGGTCCAGCAGGTGGTGGCGCAGCAACAGCCGTTAATCCCGCTTTACAAGGAAGATGCGCTTTACGCCAGTTCTGATGCCCTGACCTTTACCGGCCGCGCCGACTCGCGTATTCCGCTGTTTGACCTGAGGCTGAAATGATCCTGCTGCGTTCCGCTGTGCAAAAGGTGCTTGCTCCTAAACGCGCCCGTCGCCGTTTTTATGGTGACGGCGTGCTGGGCGCCCTGCTGCTGCTGGTGGTGATTGTTCCTGCGCTGCTTGCCCCTTGGTTGCCGCTGGCCAACCCACTGACCAACAGTCTGGCGGCGGCCTTTTCTCCCCCTGGAACGCATACCGCCAGCGGCATTCACTGGCTCGGCACCGATCAGTTAGGCCGCGATTTGTTGTCGCGAATTCTTGCAGGAACCCGACTCTCGCTGATGGTGGTGTTACTGGCCGCGCTGATTGCGGCGGTGATTGGCTCGGCATTAGGCATGATTGCCGGTTATGTCGGCGGCTGGCTGGATGCAGTGATCATGCGGCTGATGGATATCCAGCTGGCCGTGCCGTTTATCCTGTTGATTTTGCTGGTTATGGCGCTGTTCGGCGCAACGCTCACCAACATCATTGTGATAATGGGCGTCACCAGTTGGGCGATTTATGCTCGCGTCGCACGGGCCAAAACGCTGGAAATTCGCGAGCTGGAGTATATCGAGTCCGTCAGAGCAATGGGTTTTTCGACGCCGCGGATCCTGTTGCGCCACGTGCTGCCTAACCTGATGACGCCGCTGATAGTGCTGCTGACGCTGGATATTCCCCGTCTAATCGTGCTGGAAGCTTCGATTGGCTTCCTCGGTATGGGTATTCAGCCCCCGACGGCAACGTTGGGGAATCTTATCGGCGAAGGTCGCTCTTACATGCTGCTGGCACAGTGGTTGGTGCTGTATCCCGGTTTAGTGATTGCTGCGCTGGTAATCGGCTGTAACCTGCTGGGTGATAGCCTGCTGCGTAAAACGCATACGAGGCTTGATTAAATGCTGCGCTATATTCTGCAACGTCTCGGGCAGTCAGTGCTGGTGATGCTGGGCGTCTCGCTGCTGATTTTCTATAGCCTGCATCTGACCGGCGACCCGGCGGCGGTTATGATGCCGCCCGGTTCGACTCAGCAAGAGATAGACAATTTCCGTCACAGCATGGGCTTTGACCGATCGCTAAGCTGGCAATATTGGCACTATCTGACCAGTGTACTGCACGGCAATCTTGGCGATTCGCTGCGCTACAGTCAGCCGGTGACCGAGCTTATTGCACAACGCGTTCCTGCGACGCTGCTGCTGGCGATAACCGCGCTGGCCTGGAGCACGCTGGCGGGTTTAGTGCTTGGCATCGTCAGCGCGCTCTATCAAAACAGCGTGTGGGATTTAATCTCCCGCCTGCTGGCCTTTAGCGGACAGGCAGTGCCGGTATTCTGGCTGGGGCTGCTGCTGATTATTTTGTTTAGCCTTAACCTACGCTGGCTTCCCTCCAGTGGCTATGGTTCTGCCAGTCAACTGGTGATGCCCGCCATTAGCCTCGGCGCTTATTATATGAGTGCTATCGCGCGATTAATCCGCGCCAGCCTGATTGACGTTTTGCAACAAGACTATATTCGCACCGCGCGCGCCAAGGGCTTGAGTCAATGGCGTATTGTGGTGCGTCATGGCTTGCGCAACGCCCTTATTCCAGTGATCACCGTGCAAGGCATGTACTTCGCTTCTCTGCTGGGTGGCGCGCTGGTGACGGAGATTATCTTTGCCTGGCCGGGCATTGGCCGACTGGCGGTACAGGCGATTCAAAACCGCGATTTCCCGCTGGTACAGGCTATCGTACTGCTTGCGGCGCTGGTCTTTGTCGGGGTGAATCTGATTATTGACCTGCTTTACGTGGTGCTGAATCCGAGGATCCGCCTATGAGCGTTATCATCCCCGAGTCGCTACGGCCGACGCTGGATTTACTCAGCGCAATCACTCCTTTTGTTAGCATAGCCGGAGAGCTAAATCAGCAACAGGCTCTGGCCCAGTGGCTGGAACACTGGATGGTTGACCATCTTGGGGCCGTTGCTGTGCTACCGGTCAGCCAGCAGCTTTTGCTCGACGTTCCGCCGCTGGTGCATGTTCGCATCAACAATCAGGCCAGCAAAACGCTAGTGCTGTACAACATGTACGACGTGATGCCTGCAGATGAACAGGACTGGGCCTTTCCACCGTTTCGCGGCGGCCTGCAAACCGATCCCTTACTGGGCGACGTGTTTATCGCTCGCGGTGCCGAAAACAATAAAGGTCCATTGGCAGGCATGCTGATGGCGCTGAAGGCCCTCTGCGATAATGGCAATTTAACCGTTAATATTGAACTGATTATCGAAGGGCAGGAAGAAACAGGCAGCGGCTATCTGCGCCGCTATCTGGCACAAACGCCTTGCCCGATCTCCCCTGCAGAAGCGGTGTTTTTCCCTTCGCTATGTGAATACGGCGGCGGGGAACCCCGGGTCTATTTAGGTTTCAGCGGGCTGACGGCGGGCGAGCTGCGCGTCAAAGGCGGTGACTGGGGCGGCCCTGAGGCGGCGATTCATGCCAGCAATGCCAACTGGATAGCCAACCCGGTGTGGAAATTGGTGCAGGCGCTCAATGCTCTTGCTCCGGCAGAAGCAAACGGCGTAATTGAACGTTTACCCATTGACCCCGAGGCTCAAAAACTGCTCACCGTGCTGGCCGCAACCTTTAGCATTGAGGATGAGTTGCGCTTTCGCCGCAGCCAGCGGTTGTTCGTCAGGGGTGACACTTTGAGCTGCCTGCAACAGTTAATCAACGGCGCAGTGCTGACGTTGGCCGAAATTCGCAGTGACCCGCTGGACGCACGCGGCGTTATCCCGCACAGCGCCAGTGCCCAGCTTGCATTGCGCGTTGCTCCGGGCATCAACGGTGAGAAAATCCTGCAAAACATTCGCGAAACACTGTCCCGGCCGGATTTGCAAGGCGTTGAGCTACGACTAAACGACAGCTATCCCGGCCATCGCTTTGCCTATGACTCGCCGGGGGTCGCCGAACTACTGAACAGTTATCAGTTACAGGGAGCAAATCCTCAGGTTTGGCCGTGGGCTCCAGGGTGCGCCCCAGCCTATACCTTTGCGCATATTGCCCCCGCGTTTTTGATCGGTGGACTTGGCCATGGCGGAAATGCTCACGGCGTTAACGAATTTGTGACTCTGCGCGGGCTGGCTCGTTTTCAGCAGTCGATCGCCGACTGGATTATCAATTTTTGCCAATCATCTGCAATTTAGCACCAACACCGGGAAGCAGTACTCTTAATCAAAAATAAGCCTTGGAGTTTTAACAATGAAACACGCCAACGATTTTGAACGAGTTTCGCTAGGTTTTTTTCCTACACCGCTGGAACGTCTTGACACGCTGGGTAATTCGCTGGGAATCAAGCTTGATATCAAACGTGACGACTACACCGGGTTTGGCGGTGGTGGCAACAAGGTTCGCAAGTTGGAGTACCTGATGGCTGAGGCCTGTCAACAGGGAGTCAATGTCGTGATCACCACTGGCGGGCATCAGTCCAACCATGCGCGGATGGTTGCCGCGGCGGCGCGTAAGTTCGGGATGAAGCCGGTGCTGGTATTGCGCGGCAATCAACCCGAGGTCTATCAGGGTAACCTGCTGCTGGATAAGCTTTTTGGCGCTGAGCTGGAGTTTCTCGATCCAGACGAATATTTCACGCAAATTGAAGGGGCAATGAACGCCCATGCAGCTGCTGCGAACGCGCGCGGTGAAAAAGCGCTGATCATTCCCCTCGGCGGGGCCACGCCGTTGGGCGCTTTAGGCTATGTAAAAGCCATTGAAGAAATGGATGCGCAACTTAAACAGCGAAATCAGCAACCTCCGCAGGTGATCGTTGCACCCACCGGCTCGGGCGGTACGCTGGCGGGTCTTTACGTCGGGGCACGCCAGTTCTGGCCAGAGACTAAAATCGTCGGTATCAGCGTTAGCGCCAAAGCGCCATGGTTTCAGGACAAAATATCTGCCATGGCACAGGACTGCGCCAACCTGCTCGAGTGGCCACAAAGCTGGTCTCCAGAGGATATCTGGATAGAAGACGGCTTTGTCGGAACGGCCTATGGTGTGCCTTCCGACGGCGGTATTGAGGCGATTTACCGCGTTGCACAAGCTGAAGGCGTGTTGCTGGACCCGGTTTATACCGGCAAGGCGATGCACGGATTAATCAGTCTGGTTGAGCAAGGAAAAATTCAGGCTGGATCAAGTGTGATTTTTGTCCACTGCGGCGGTTCTCCGGCACTTTATCCTTTCGCTAAAACTTTGCTGGACCATTAGAGTGAGCGCCGGGTTTCGCTATTTAAGTCAGCAGGATGTCGATGCCGCAGGCGGCAATGATGCACAACAGGCATGGCAAGATGTCTGTGACGTTGTCACCTTAATGCGGCAAGGACAGGCAGAAATGCCCGCTGAAACTCATGTCCGGCTTGCAGGAGATCGCGGCAAAGCTTACGCCTTACCGGCTCGTGTTGGCGGTCGTTTCAACGCCGCAGGCGTCAAATGGACTGCGCATCGACCCGATGCAGACGATGGGCTGCCACAGGCCATGGCATTGACGCTTATCAATCGTGCCGATAATGGCTTACCTTTGGGACTAGTAGAAAGCGGGTCACTGACCGCAGCGCGCACAGCCGCAGTGACTGCCGTCGCCTTGCACCATGCCGCCCCACGCAAACTTAAACGCGTGCTGTTACTTGGCGCGGGCGTTCAGGCACGGGCACATTTGCAGATGCTGAGTCAGCTTTTCCCCGACCTCCAGCGCGTTGACTGGTGGCATCGAAATCCACAAAAAATAGTGCTGGCGGATTGGTCTGCCACCTGGCCACTGGTGCAACATGCCGAGCTTTCCCCGCTGCTCGCACAAGAATTCGATGCAGTAATCACCTGTACCAGCGCAGCTCAACCGATCGTCGATAGTGCAGTCATCAAACCGGGCAGGCTGGTCGTTCAGGTGGGCTATCACGAAGTCAACTTTGCCGCGATTAAACAAGCTGACCGAGTAGTGGTCGATCTGTGGGGCGATTTTTGTGCAACCAGCGCCAAAAGCCTGTTTCAAATGTATCGCGCCGGTGAGTTTAATGCAGGACAGGTAGACGCCGATTTAAGCAATTTGTTGATAGACGGTTGGCGTCCTGCTGCTGACGACTGTGTATATTTTTCCTCTTTTGGTTTGAACGTGTTTGATATCGCTTTGGCTTCCCGAGTGCTGGCGTGCGCCTCAGACCTAAAACTCGGCACTTTACTGCCGCTTTTTCCCGAAGCGCCTTTTTCTCTGGAAAGTTGAACCCATGCTAATTAACGCAATCGATCTGCTGCAACGAATGAAAACCGGCGAGCAATTTGTTCTGATTGACGTCAGGGAAAAAGCCGACTGGCAGCGACAAACGTTGCCGGGTGCTTATCATCTCAATGTCTATGACTATTTTATCCCGGACAGCACGGAGTATGGCGTTCAACAAATGGCCAATGCGTTCCATCATGCCTGGCAGCAGTTACTCCTGGGTGACAACGTCACTCCTGTTTTTTTCGAGCAACAGGTGGGCATGCGTTCACCCCGAGGTGCCTGGTTTGCACTATTTTCCGGGATGGAACAGGCATTGATTCTCGACGGCGGCCTTGATAGCTGGATTGCCGCAGGAGGCGAGTGGTTACCCGGCAATGGTTACAGCGCGACAGTCAGCCCGGAGTATTTTGATAGCTCTACAGTACCCAAGGCGCGGCATCAGCTGGTAGCAACGCGTGAAGAGGTTTTGTCTATACACCAAAATGGCAGCATTTTAGTTGACGCACGCCGCCCCAGCGAGTTCAACGGAAAATTTGCTCATGACTGCTGCCACAGAGCGGGCAGAATACCCGGTGCCGTGCTGTTGTTTTGGGAGGATGTGTTGCAGGATGGCAAGTTTCTTGATCCCGCCGCTTTACGCTGTCTGGCAGAAAAGACAGGATTGTCGGCCAATCAAAGAACGGTAATCTATTGCCATCGAGGCGCGCGTGCAGCAACGATTTATGCCGCCCTGAGCCTTGCCGGTTTTAAAAATTTGGCAATCTACGTCGGTTCCTGGCACGAATGGGCCGAGCACCGCGAGCTGCCAATGCTCAGCGATATTTAGCTGGCTTTGCGAAGCCGCAGAGCCTGAGTAATGTCGGGCGCTGCGGCAATCAGTTGCTGCGTATAGGCATGCCGAGGGGCGATAAGTACCTGATTGGTTTCGCCTGTTTCAACTATTTTTCCGTGATACAGCACCACCACGCGGTCGCAAACCTGCTTAACCGCCGCAAGATCATGACTGATAAACAGCACTGTCAGGCCAAGTCGGTGACGCAGGTTATCAAGCAGCGCTAAAACCTGCCCGCGCACCGAGAGGTCGAGTGCAGAAACGGCTTCGTCGGCCACCAGCAATTCTGGCTCCAACGCCAATGCCCGGGCAATAGCGATGCGCTGGCGTTGACCACCGGAAAAGGCACTGGGCAAACGGCTCGCATGATGTGCTTCCAGCCCCACCAACGTCAACAGCTCCTCGACGCGAGCAGTAATTTTTGCCGGTTCGCGTAGTTTATAGACTCGCAGCGGTTCGGCTATCTGCTCACCCACTGTAATCTTGGGATTCAGGCTGGCGTAAGGGTCCTGAAAGATAATCTGCGCCCTTCTGCGCATTTTATGACGCGTCGCCGTATTTGCGCCGTTCAGCAAAATACCATCAAATTCTATTTTACCGCTGTCAGCCTCAATCAGCCCAATAATCGCGCGACCCAGCGTGGTCTTGCCTGAACCGGATTCGCCGATCAATCCCAGAATTTCACCACGATGAATATCCAGCGTGGTGGGAAAAAGCACGGTTTGCCGTTTTGCCGCTATAAAAGGCAATCGCTGAGCCTGAGGATAACTTTTAGTCAGCGCAAACAGCCGTATCAAAGGCGTAGCACGACCCGTTTCACCGGCATCAAAGACCTCCTTGTTGCGCGGAGCGGGCTGTGAGGCGGCAATCAGCTTTTGGGTGTAAGGCTGCTGCGGTTGAGTAAGCAACTGCTGCACGTTGCCCTGTTCGACAATATTGCCCTGATGCATCACGCAGGCGCGATCGGCATAGCGAGCCACCAGGCTGAGGTCGTGAGTAATCAGCAGCACGCCCATGTCCATCTCGTTTTGCAAATCCTGTAATAACGACAGAATTTGCGCCTGTATGGTGACATCAAGCGCGGTAGTTGGCTCATCGGCAATCAGCAACAACGGCTTGCAGCTTATGGCGCTGGCTATCATCACTCGCTGACGCATGCCGCCCGAAAGCTGATGAATATACTGTTTCGCGCGACGCTCCGGCTCGAGAATGCCGACTCGGTCAAGCAGAGCCACCGCCTCGCGATACGCCTGCCTCCAGCTAATTTTCTTGTGACGAACCAATACTTCGGCGATCTGTTCCCCGACTTTAAGCACCGGATTCATGCTGGTCATCGGTTCCTGAAAAATCATTCCGAGCTGTTTGCCACGTGCCGAGGCGGCAAAAGGCTGACCAGAGCTGGCGATAATCTTACCGTTCAGGCTGATGCTGCCGGCTTCCATGTCAAGCCCACCAGGCAAAAGCCCAATCAGCGACAGCGAACTCAGCGTTTTACCGGAACCAGACTCCCCCACCAGCGCAACCATTTCACGGCGATTCACCTGAAAAGAAATGTTGTTGACCAGCGGTGATCCACTGACGGTTTTAATCGTAAGATTCTGAACGTCGAGCAGCGCCGAAGAGATAGCCATAATAGAGTGCCTGAACAATAAACAGACACCAAGAATATATCGTATATCTTATAGTCGCAACCGACATCTCGGCGTTATCTAGCTGAATTTAATCTAAGTTAACGCGCCAATCGGCTTATTGGTAGATAACCTTTTGACTAAACTTGTTACACAGGATCCTGCGCAATCTTTTGAACTGATAGCCAGGGGCCTTTTTCTGTAGCTGATGGCGATAGATACCTCTTTGCAGGGAGTTGATACTTCGATCCTGTTGCAACGTCGATGTCAGGCTTTCGCTGTCGCCATCTTTCACAATATGTGGCACTCGGCAGAAGGTATCAATGCCGTAAAGACGATTGAAATAAACCCACAAATCAGCCTCCCAACGGATAGGAGTATTAGCATTGATTAAGGATCGGGCAGCGCGCTGCGTCACAACGTAGCCCATTGTGGAACTTGCATCACTGATTTTATGGAATATCACCCCTGAACCTAATTCAATCTTTTTATCTTTATAATAAGACTCGGGCGCTGTTAAGAGGTAAACGTTATTTTTATTAGCATCAACGGTTAATTCAATTTGCTTTAATGTATTAATTAACTCGCTATCAATACGCGCATCGTCTTCCAGAATTAATGCACAGGCAAGCCCCTCTTCTATGATGCGCTCATAAACCAGTCGATGACTAAGAGCACAGCCGATGACGCCCAAAGTCATCTTGGAAGCTGGGTAGCCAGCCACCTCTTTTTCAAGAAAATCATCAGTTAAATTAACACCTTCGACGGCGTCATAAATTTCTACGTCAAGTTTTAACTCATAACACTGAGCAAGAATTTCTTTACGTCTTTGACTTTGATTGAACAGGCTTATTATAAATACTTTAATTTTACCGACCTCTATTTTAATTTAAATAATCTACGCCCTATCAAAACAGAAAATTAACACCATACAAAACAGTGTTATAGTTTATTTTAATTAAACAGGGAGTTATTCTATACGACATTATTACATATACCGAAATAACAAAGAGTATTTTAATTACCTAGAGTAGAATAAAGATCAAAGAAAATCGTTTCTATAAAACAACAAACCCCGCATTTGCGAGGTTTGGCACTACTTATTAAAATTTACTTAATTCTATGATTTTACATCATGGGTTTGATGTTTTTATCAATCAGCAAATTCGTCTTCTCATCGATCGGTATCTCAGGGCATGCACCACAGTAACCAATCAGATACCAATGTCCATCAGCACATTTTTCCGGGCAGACTTTGTAACGCTCGTTCTGAGCGCCATACAATTCTGCTCTTGCCTGTGCTAACTCACCCGAGTTATCGCCACGGAAGAACAGGGAAAATTGGTGATTTTCATCGACATGTTTTTGTCCATGGCGGCTTCCGCCCAGAAGTAAATAATGATATTCAGACATTATTTCTCCCTCCTCCTAGCAATTGATTGAATGTCGTTACGGCCCTTTTTCACCTGATGCAAAAATCTTTTAGAACAAACAATCCAGGGCAACGAAGCGCTCAATCAGAAAGCAGCGCCAATTTATGCCCTGTTTAAAAGTATAGGACAGATCACAGTTGCTGAGAGGTCAACCACTACAAACGTGACAGGAATCACGTATTAATTTTGTACTACTGAACTGCTACATACGCAAGTTTTGTTAAACAATTTTAACGTTTATTTTTTACTCAATGGCGTGAGATTCTGCCTACTCTTGATAATCAACAGATTTTTCTGACCATCTCGGCGATTTACACTTGTAATAGCCCCGCTGCGGATCAAAAATCCAGCAACCGACTATTAGAAATTCAAGAAAATAAAAATGAGTTATTTTTCACAAACTGCTTACGACATTCGTCTTGAATGGGGGCTGGCGGCTGTAGAAAACCTTGCTGCAGACGTGGCGTGCGTGGTGATTATCGACGTGATGTCATTTTCAAGCTGTGTGAGTATTGCCGCCGATCGCGGCGCGCTGCTGTTCCCTTACCCTTGGAAAGACAGTTCGGCGATTGAATATGCGCGGGAAAAGCAGGCTGAGGCCGCGAATTTTGACCGCCGTTTCTCAGGCAAGGGTTTCTCGCTTTCGCCTCATAGCTTATTAAAACTTGAAGCAGGTAAACGGCTGGTGCTGCCATCCCCCAACGGTTCGGCCATTACCTTCAAAGCCAAAGCTGGCAATGCTTCGATTTTTTGCGCCTCGTTGAGAAATTTGCAAGCAACGGCGCAGGCCTGTCAGGCGTTTTCAAACATTCTGCTTGTCCCCTGTGGTGAGAAATGGGCCGACGGTACTTTGCGCCCTGCGCTTGAGGATCTTTACGCGGCTGGGGGATTGGCTGCACAGTTGCAGGCATTATCAGCAGAAAAGGCGCTGTCACCAGAAGCTCAGGCCGCCGCGGCGGTTTATCGCGGTACTCCGGCCAATCAGCTTCGCGAATGCGCCTCGGCTCAGGAATTAATTGAACGCGGTTTTGCCGCTGACGTCGAACTCTGCCTTGAAAACGACGTCAGCCCATTAGCCTGTCAGCTTATAGACGATGCTTTTACCGGCATTTCCAGCGGCAAAACGCGACTAATTTCAGGACCATAGCCGTTAATCGTCAGCTCACCGTTTTTCAGCTCGACCATGGCAAAAGGCAGCCTATCCGCGCCGTCTACCATCCCTTTAAGCGTAATGAAATCGGTATTTTCGATGCGGGCATAGTTGCCTTCATGGTCATGACCGGCAAAATAGGCGCGCACCTGATAGCGGCACAACAGCTCAACCAACTGCTCGCAATTCCACAGGTTGTGTTTGTTCTCGGGAGCCAGCGGATAATGGCCAAAAACCAAAACCGTTTCGTGCTGTTGCTGCGCCTGTTGCAACGCCTGCTCGAGCCAGACCAGCTGTTGGCTGCCGACTGCCCCATTCCAGCTTTGCGCATTGGGCAGTTGCTGCTCCATCAGCTTTGCCAGCGTCTGCTGCGCCTGCTGATGCTCATCACCGTTACCTGAATTGCAGTACAGGCTAAGATCGTTGCCATCAATCACAATAAAACGATAGCCCGGCTGGGCAAACTGATAATAACTTTTTGGCAAACCGATAGCAGGCGTTTGCAAAGAGAGATGTTCAGTCAGCACCTGCGCATCATGATTGCCAATCACCACCGCGTGTGGGTGGCGCAGCGCGTCGTACACCGGCAGTATGGCATCAAAACTTGCCCAGTCGCGATCGACCAAATCCCCCAGCGTCACCACAAATTCCAACCGATGATCGTTGAGTTCAGTAATCGCCTTGGACAGCTTGCACAGGCTGTTGCGATAAAACCGCGGATGCGTTGCGCTGGGTTCTGCGTCGGCATACTGCGGGTCGGCAATCAGCCCAAAGCGCAGTGTCGTGCTGGAGTGCGGCGTTTCGGCGAGCTTGGGAATCTGGTAGATGGCGCTGACGTTGCCCAGCGCCTCACTTTGTTCAGCGGTTAGGTGAATAGTCATTTTTACTCCTACTTAACGGATGCCGGCGCGCATAAACGACTGCACGAACTGACGTTGGAATACCAGGAAAAGTACCAACAGCGGCAAGGATGTCATGATAGTAGCGGCACCGATTAGCGCCCACTGCACGCCCTGCTCCGGTGCGGAAAACAGCTGTAGCCCAACGGTCAAAGGTCTCACCTTTACCGAGTCGGTAATGACCAGCGGCCAGAGAAAATCGTTCCAGTGAAAGCTGATTGAAACCAGCGCAAAAGCGACATAAATCGGTTTCGCCAATGGGATATAAATCCGTCTCAAGATATAAAACCGACTGGCTCCTTCAACAATTGCCGCTTCTTCCAACACCAGTGGGATGCTCTTAAACGTCTGACGTAACAGGAAAATGGCAAACGCCGAGGCAAAATACGGCAATCCGATGCCCAATAAACTGTCGCGCAGCCCTAGCGCACCAATAGTTTGATAATTATTAAGGATTAACACATCCGGGCTAATCATCAGTTGCAGCAGAATCAACGAGAAGATGATTCCGGCACCTTTAAGCTTGAAGCGCACCAAGGCATAGGCCGCGAGCGTAGCCAGAATTAGTTGGCAGACTACAATCATTAGTACCAGTAGCGTGGTGTTGAGAAAATAACGACCAAAAGGCGCTGCCTGCCAGGCGTGAATGAAATTTTCAAAAGTTACAGGCGCAAACAGCGAAAAACTGCCCTGTTCCGAGGCGGGATGAATAGCGACCCACAGTGAAACCAAAATCGGCAAAAACCACAGCAGCGCGGCCAGCCAAATGCTCAAATTCAGCAATATTCGGCCAAGGGAAAAAGCGCGATGCGGGGCAATAGTCATCGTCAGGCTCATTGATAATGCGCTCTCTTGTCCAGCAAATTGAATTTAATTAACGCGATAGTCGCCAGAATCACTAACAGCACGACCGTCATCGCCGAGGCATAGGGCAGATCCCAATAGCTGAACGCGGTCCGATAAATGTAAAACAGCAACAGGCTGGTGCTGTTATCCGGACCACCATTGGTCATGGCAATCACCTGATCGACGATGCGAAAAGCGTTCATTGAGGCATTGATTAAAATAAACAGCGTGGTTGGCATCAGCAGCGGCCACTGGATCCTGCGAAAGAAATACCGTCGCGACGCTCCTTCTATTTCGGCGGCTTCCGCCAACCGTGGGTCAATCTGCTGTAACGCGGCCAGATAAAAAATCATAAAGAACCCGGCCTCGCGCCAGACCGAGACGGCCATCAGGCTATACAACGCGGTTTGCGGTTCGCCCAGCCAGTTAACGGCCGGAAGTGAAAACAGTGATAAAAGCTGGTTAAGCAGTCCTAACTGCGGGGTATAAAAAAACAGCCAAAGATTGGCAATCGCCACCATGGGAAGCAACGACGGGATGAAAAAAGCGGCTCGCGTCAGCGCGTTACCGCGCAGGCGTCGATTCACCGCCAGTGCCATCAATAACGCCAATCCAACGGCCAGCGGAATGGTAATGACAGCATAAAGCAGATTATTGCGTAACGATAAAATAAAGGTGTCGTCATCGAGCAATGAACGATAGTTATCCAGCCCTACAAAATGGGCTGGATGGCCGTTACGTGCTGCGCTGAACAAGCTTTCCCACACCGTGGCCAGTGCTGGATAATGAGTAAAGGCAATTAAAAACACCAGCGCGGGTAATACCAGCAAATAACCATAAACCTGAAGCGACAGGCGGTTATTACGCGCTTTGGGCACCACGGTGTGTAACGTGCTCATTAACAGACCTCGTTACTGATAAGGTTTCAACAGACGATCGGCCTGACTCTGCGCCGTTGCCAATGCCTGCTCAGGCGTTTTCGTTTGCGTGACAGCGGCTTCAACCGCGCGATTCAGCAACTCCTGAATCTGCACGCTGTTATAGGTCGAGATTTCTGGCTGCGAATATTTCAGCTGCTCGCGAGCCACCAGTGCCTGTGGAACCTTGGAAGAATAACTTTTCATATTTGCCGTTTCCCACGCCGCAGGCGAGGTTGCTACATAGCCGGTGGCAATACTCCAGCGAGCGGCCTGTTCAGGCGCGGACAACCAACGGATAAACTCCATCGCGGCTTTTTGCTGTTCCGCAGTGGAGTTTTTAAACACATACAAATTGCCACCGCCGGTCGGGCTGCCACGCTGGGTTTTCTCCGGCAACATGGCAACACCGAACGGGAATTTCGCGTTGTCGTGAATAGTGGTCAGGTTGCCGGTAGTTGTCACAATCATCGCCGTTTTGCCGTCGATAAAGTCTTGTGGCGTGGTGCTCCAGGCGATCGCTCCTTTTGGCGACACGCCGTATTTTTGGGACAGATCGGTCATCCATTGCAGGGCTTCAACGTTTGACGGCGTGTTGAAAGTCACCGCGGTACCTTTACCGTTATCCAAATGGCCGCCGTTAGTGGCTGCAACACCTTGAAAGGTCCAGTAACCAATTGGCGTAGAAGGGATTTCAATGCCCCACTGCTTGACTTCGTTACCGTCTTTAATCACCAGCTTTTTGCCAAAATCTTCCACTTCCTGCCAGTTTTTTGGTGCCTGTCCGGCGTTCAGCCCGGCCTTTTCGAACGCCTGTTTGTTCCAGTACATCACGACTGTCGATCTCTGGAAAGGAATGCTCCAGACTTTGCCTGCAATATGCCGAATAAAGGCGGGATAGAATCCGTCGATCCAGGCTTTTCCTGCTTCATCGCTGGCCAAATCACTGACTGGAACAATAGCGCCAGCATCAATCAGAGAATACGCCTCAATATCGCCGATCACCGCAATTTGCGGCGCGTTGCCACCGCGAAACGCTGTCAGTGCTTTGGTTACCGTGGTGGCATAGTCGCCGGTATAAACCGGTTGGATACTGATTTCGGGATGGATTTTTTCAAAATCAGCAACCAGTCCATCAACGGTATGAGTAATTTTGCCGCCCACGGCGATCGGATAGTACATCTGCAATTTTACCGGGTCAGCCGCATAGGCGGAAGTCGCCGAAATCAGCAGAACGGCAGTGGTCAAACGGGTCAAGCGCATCGCAACAGACATGTTATTCCCTTGAGTCATTGACATGGTGTGAAGTAAAAAATTTATAAATTAAACTGCTTGTTTTTCTTTTAGCACCAACACGTTTTCTTCGACGTGAATGCAGCGCTTGCCATTGGCGGTAGAGAAAAAATATTGCGCTGATGTCGGCCAATACAACCCAACCACGCAGCCTTCGCTCAAATGGCGCATTCCGGCAATCTTGACCGTTAAGCTCTGCTGACTTTGCGCGATTTGGCACACCACCAGCGTATCTGAGCCCATATATTCGTAACTTTTCACTTCAGCTTTAAGCTCGGCATTTTCGGGCGCGCAGAGTTGAATATCCTCGGCGCGCAGGCCAAGACTCAGCGTGGAAGCCAAATAGTTCTGCACTAACGGCGTGCCCAAATCACTCAAATAATGGCCTACACCACGACGTTCCAGCGGCAAAATATTCATTGGCGGCGCGCCAATAAACTGCGCAGCAAATACGGTTTGTGGATTGTTATAAAGATTGTCCGGGGTATCTTGCTGTTCAATCCTGCCGTCATTTAACAGAATGATTTTGTCGGCCATGCTCATGGCTTCGGTTTGATCGTGAGTGACGTAAATCATGGTCAGACCCAGTTTCTTTTGCAGCGCGCGAATTTCGCGACGCATACTTTGCCGCAGCTTGGCATCAAGGTTAGAAAGGGGTTCGTCCATTAAACACAGCTTGTTGTTGGCAATCACCGCCCGCCCCAAGGCCACACGCTGCTGCTGTCCACCGGAAAGCTGTGAGGGCAGTCTGTCGAGCAGCGTTTCCAGCTCCATCAGCTTTGCCACTTCTTCAAGCCGACTGGCAAAAAGCTGTTTGTTTTCTCCTCGCGCTTTTAACCCAAACAGCAGGTTTTCGCGCACGTTGAGATGAGGAAAAAGTGCATAAGACTGGAATACCATTGACAGTTTTCGCTGTGACGGACTCAACAGAGTCACGTCACGTTGCTGAAGATGAATCGAACCGCTATCAGCCGACTCAAGTCCGGCAATGGTTCTGAGCATGGTGGACTTTCCACAGCCTGAAGGACCCAGCAGAGCAACAAACTCGCCCTCCTGCACCTCAAAACTGATGTCGTTAAGCGCAGTTTTAGTGCCCCATCTCTTGCCAATATTATGAAGTGATAAAAAGCTCATCGGCGTCGCACGTTAGTGAAATGAATAATGGCAATAAGCTATCGAGGTTGGATGACTTTTTTATGACGACGAAATGACGCTTGCGCGATTAAAGGGGATTTTGCTCACAGTTGGAGTCAATTAGGACACTTTGCAGTGTCAATGAGCATTGCAGGGGTTATGGCAATACATCATCCAGAGCTAAACTCGCCGAAAGGAAAATTCATAAAATCTATCTATGTATTGTTTTAAACGGGCAAAAAAACATGAGTATTTTACCGCTAGAACTCACTCTCCCAAACACTGCCATTATTATTCAGAATCCTTGCCGCACTGGCTGCAATCCCTTCAGCCGGGTAATAACTGGCATAAGGAACATTTTTCGCCGGCCCACCAGTTTGGTGCCATCAACCACCGAAACAAAGCTGGAGATCGGTAATAGTGAATTCCATAAATATCTTTATAAACCGAAGAAATACTCCCCGCAGCCGCGAATTTACAGCGGTATCAAATTTGAAAATGCCACGGAACCCAGCCTTCAGATTAAAAAACCCTTCAAGTGCAATGGCGACACTTTTATTGATCCTAGTTTTTACAAATGGAAGGCACCAAAGGGTTCACAAATGAGAAACTGTTTATTTACCGCCCGCGACCACCCATTTAATTGGGATGATCCACAACTGGGTAATATTTGTATGAGTGGCTGCACCATCGAGGGTTTGTACAAAGATAACGTTGAGGGTGATATATCTTCACTCATTTCGCCGTGTCTTTCTGGCATAAAGATGAAACACTGCATACTTAACAATCTGATTTTCACTCTTAAATCAGTTGTCATCACCAGCAATGTCGATTTCAGCCATTCACGCTTCGACAATGTGACTTTTACCGGCAGCATGGCGGGGAGTGGTTTCCCCTACTATATTCGGGAAGCCAATTTTAAGAATATCTCGGCCAGCGGGCTGACTTTCAAAAACGTATCTCTCGAAAGTGATGTCAGTTTCAAAGGCGCACAGATAACCAATCTCACTCTGTGCAAGGAAGTAAACTTCAAGGGAGTGACATTTGGTGATTATCAACCCCGGCAGATTACCCTGAGCGATGAAATGTTTTCCTCTTCAGAACAGATTGATCTCAATCTCAACTCGATAAATAACTCAACCACCGGAGCCTATTTTTTTAATACGCTGGGAACCATTGTAAATAGGCGTGTTAAAGTTGACTGGGCCGAGCAACTGGTCGAAAAATTTAGCCGGCTGGATCTGCTAAAAAATAGCCTGCAGCAATCTTCTATTTGCGAATCTCTCATTTATGAACTTAGTATTGATTGCTTTAAAAACTCGCTACCCATCAGCATTTTTGTTTGGGAGTTGCGGGTTGAAAAATTTAAGTTCAAGGTGATACCCGGCAGTCTTCTCCAAGAAAAAGAGATTTGCCAGAAGTTAGTTAACTCCTTAATTAACAGAACGCGCACACCAAATTGCAGTCAATTGCCAAGACAGGACATTTTTAGCTACCAGTTTCTGGCTAACCAATTATTCGACTCTTACCCTGAGATGGCGCAAGCCTGGAATCAACTCGCCCCGCTGCCAGAGCTACTCAAATTCTTAAATGAAGATATTCTGATGACTGAGAGCGAAAATTTCGACTCTCAGCACGTATTTTATGATCCACAAACTTGCCGGGCAATAGCGATCCCCAAGTTTGAATTTAATAGATTAATTAATGAGTTGCAGGCACCGACACAATATTCGCTGTTTCAATATCTTGGTGAGGGAAATATTGTTAACCTTCCGGCCAGTCAGCAGGCTTTGAGCATGGCGCTGTCATGTTCGGAGGGATTACAGCAATTGTGGTCCGCCAGCGGAAATTTTTTTACACCGACGTTCAGTGCTTTACTGGCCGGAAATAGTCGTTGCAGTAGCCAGGAGCTAATAAGACTTAATGAGATAAAGCAACACCTGGCATCTTTGCTATTAAAAAGATCAGCCAAAAAAATGAACTTAACAGGTGCCTCTGAGGCCATTCTGCTGCACAGCGCACTGGCTGACTACTACGAGGGTGAGCACGCGGTTGAAAAACGACAGCCCCTGATAGACCAGTGTTTTGAAGACATGCAGCCATGCTTTGCCCAAAGCACGCTTAACGATAGCCAGAAAAAAGCCATAATTTCTCTGTTGCTGGCACGCGTCTTGATTGCTTTTTCCTCGTCGGCTTTTTGCGGGACCGAAACAGACTCCCCGATGCCGCTACGCCTGCTGGCTGATGCCTTTTTACAAGATTCAATAAATTATTGGCCGGAACTGGTCAGCGCTGGCGAGATGAAAAACTGGCGAGAAAGACTGATTCCCAAAAACCCAAACACGTTTTCCTGCAGCGCAATGCTCTCTGGGATTATGGCAACCTACCGTCATCCAATTATCGACAGTGAGGATCTTCCACGCTTAATGAAAACGCTTTATCCGCTTTAAGTTTTTTGAATCTGCTGGCAGCTTGAGCTTTTAGTTCATCAGCGCATAAGAGCATCAATGCCGTTTTGCATTGGTATTTGAAACTGATTAAGGGTAATTGCAGGCTCAATAATCCGCCGCGGCTGGTCAAGTTGCCCTTTCGAGTGACTAGCATCGGTAACAAATCGTCTGCCTCATTGATGGTTGTTACATTTAACCAGTAAGGAGTTTATGTCTTTTAAAGCAGTGACGCCTGGGTGTGGATCTTTCTGACGCAGCGTCTGCAGCGCCACTTTAGGCCTGTCGTGTTAAGAGTCTGATCGTGTTAAGACTGATTTTTTAACAAAAATAAAATAACTACTCTGTATTTTAACTGCAGCAATCGTCACATAATTCACTAAAAATAACTTTTGACGTTAGTCTTGTGTCATTAATAACAGAAAATTTTCGATTTTTTTACAATTATCATTTAATGCTCTCTTCCAAAGAAAATCGCCAAACCACTCACCTACCAATAAATTCATAAAATACAATAAGATAATCACTGAACAGACAATCAACTGATAGCCCTAAAATCAGGCCTCACAGTAACTTCACAATTTAAAATATCCTTAAATAACAATCATATAAACCAAAAATAGCAGGTAAGATATATCTTGACCCAATCACAGGCCGGATATATCTTCGAATGATGATTATTATCGTGGCGGTTCAGCAGTGATTCAGGAAATGAGCATTCGGATATCAATATAAAAAAAACAACCTATAGGTCACTTTCTAAAGACACTTTATTGACGAGACTGTTTTAATGAAACAAGCCCGCGCTATTATCGCGTCGCCCCAAAAAATAACCAACCGTCGAGGTAAGACATTCAAGAACGACGAATTATTAATCTTAATCCTTTATCTTGTAAGGATTAACCCAACACATGGTTATGAAATTATCAAGTCGATAGAGAATTATTCGATGGGGGTATACAGTCCTAGTTCAGGGGTTATTTATCCTAATTTGACACACCTTGAAGAATTAGGTTACGCCAAGACACAGGTTGCTGAAGGCGCAAGGAAAAAATTCTTGATTACGGCCACAGGCATTGATTACCTTGATGAAAATGAACAGGCCGTTGAACGGGTATTGGTAAAACTCAAAGCCTTGGTATTAGAGAAACACCCTGTTAAAAACCTGGAAATACACTATGCCATCGAAAACCTTAAAATAAGTGTACGCAGCAAAATGCGTAATGAAAACATCACTCGAGAAGAAACAGATAAAATAGCTCAGGCTATTCATGAAGCGACAGTAAAAATTAACACTATTTAGTATTAAATTTTCGTAATTTTTTAAAATCAGATTTGTTTAGACTTGTTAATGTAAGCAGGCACACACTTCTGAATATAAACTCGTGCGGGATAATACGTTGTCTCAGGAATCTCTGTGCGCCGAATCTCACCTCACTATTAATTTGGACTCCCGTTATGCAATTACGCATTTTAACTATTTTGACAATTATCGGATTAACCGGTTGTCATGACACCACCACCAAGGAAAAAGCCGTACCGCCGCAGGTCGGTGTCGTCACATTAAAAGCGCAACCCTTTACGTATTCCAGTGACCTGACGGGGCGAACCACGGCAACATTGACCTCAAGCGTGCTGCCACAGGTGGGGGGAATTATCCAGCGCCGCCTGTTCACCGAAGGCGATGATGTTAAAGCAGGTCAGGCGCTGTATCAGATTGATCCTTCGAGCTATAAGGCGACATACGATCAGGCTGCAGCGACGTTGCAAAGTGCTAAAGCGCTGGTGATTGCCGATTGTCAGAAAGCGCGGAGATATTCGATTCTAGTGAAAGAACAAGGTATCTCACAGCAAGACGCGGAAGACGCCACCGCCACCTGCGGTGAAGATAAAGCCAGCGTGGCAGAAAAAGCCGCCGCGCTTGAGTCGGCTAAAATCAACCTCGGCTGGACCCGCGTGACTGCACCTATCTCCGGGCGCATCGGTATCTCGACCGTTACGCCGGGTGCGCTGGTCACCGCCGACCAAACTACCGCCCTCACCACGATTACTGCATTAGACAGCATGTATGTCGACCTTACTCGCTCCAGCGTCGACCTGCTTGAGCTGCGCAAACGCGCGCTGGCGAAAAACAGTAATACGCTCGACGTCACCATGACGCTGGAAGACGGCTCGGTGTATCCCGTTAAGGGCAAACTTGAACTCACCGAAGTCTCGGTGGATGAAGCTACCGGCTCTGTTACTCTGCGCGCCGTGTTTCCCAACCCGCAACACATTCTCTTGCCGGGCATGTTTGTGCATGCCAGCGTCGATGAAGGCGTAATCGAGAATGCTATTTTGGCCCCGCAACAGGCGATTGTTCGCGATCCGAAAGGCAATGCGACAGCCATGGTGGTCGATGCAAATAATAAAGTCGTGGTGCGCAATGTCATCACTGGCAGCACTTCCGGCCAGAATTACCTGATTAACAGCGGCCTGCAATCCGGTGACCGCGTTATTGTCGAAGGCACCAGTAAAGTGAACGCGGGCGAGACGGTTAAACCGGTTGAAACTGACCTTGACACCGCCCCGCCTGCTGCTTCTTCTGCAGATTCAACCAGCACCACTCAAGGAGCGTCTTGATGTTCTCTCGCTTCTTCGTAAGACGCCCGGTCTTTGCCTGGGTTATCGCATTGCTGATAATGATGGCCGGTATCATTGCCATTAAATCCATGGCCGTAGCGCAGTATCCCGAAGTTGCTCCGCCTTCGGTGCGAATCAAGGCTACCTATACTGGAGCCTCGGCCCAGACCATTGAAAACAGCGTTACTCAGGTCATTGAGCAACAGCTAACCGGGCTCGATAACCTGCTGTATTTCACCTCAACCAGCAGCTCGGCCGGTACGGTGCAGATTACCGTCAGCTTCAAACTGGGTACCAATCCCGATACTGCGCAGGTTCAGGTGCAGGACAAGCTTCAGCAGGCTGAGTCTCGACTGCCCACCGAGGTGCAACAGGCGGGTCTGACTGTGACTAAATCGCAGTCTGACTTCCTGATGATCGCCACGCTGTATGACAAAACCAACAAAGCCAGCAGCCGGGATATCGCCGACTGGTTAGTCAGCAACATGCAGGATCCGCTGGCTCGCGTTTCAGGAGTCGGTAGCCTGAATGTGTTTGGTAATCAGTATGCCATGCGTATCTGGCTTAATCCGACCAAACTGGCGGCCTATAATCTGATGCCTTCGGACGTCGAAACGGCGATCACCGCGCAGAACATACAGCTGTCAGCGGGCAGTATTGGCTCGTCTCCGACCTCCTCGACCCAACAGATAACCGCGACTGTACAGGCTGAATCGCGTCTGCAAACGCCGGAAGAATTCCGCAATATTATTGTCAAAAGTGAAGCCGATGGATCGGTGGTGCGAATCGGCGATGTTGCCCGCGTAGAAATGGGCAGTCAGGATTACCTGACCACCTCTCGCCTCAACGGCCATCCGGCGGCGGGTCTGGCGGTCCAGCTGGCGGCCGGCTCCAACGCGCTGGACACAGCCAACGCAGTGAAAGCCACCATTGAAAAGTATCGTAGCAGCATGCCTGCGGGCTATGAAGTTGCCTACCCGAAAGACACTACCGAGTTTATCAAGCTTTCGATTCAGGACGTGGTTGAAACACTGCTGATTGCAATAGTGCTGGTCATTGCGGTGATGTATTTGTTCCTGCAAAACGTCCGCGCGACGCTTATCCCCGCGCTGGCGGTTCCCGTGGTACTGCTGGGCACCTTTGGCGTGCTGTCGGCGCTGGGCTACACCATCAATACCTTGACGCTTTTTGCCATGGTGCTCGCCATCGGCCTGTTAGTCGATGATGCCATAGTGGTAGTCGAAAACGTTGAGCGAATAATGACCGAGGAAGGGCTAAAACCCCGCGCGGCTACCGAAAAATCGATGGGCGAAATTTCCGGCGCATTGGTGGCGATTGCGGTGGTGCTCTCAGCCGTGTTCCTGCCGATGGCCTTCTTCGGCGGCTCTACCGGAGTGATTTATCGCCAGTTTTCAGTGACACTGATTTCTGCGATGGCGCTGTCGGTGGTCGTCGCGCTAACCCTGACCCCGGCCCTTTGCGGCACCATACTTCGCCACAGCAAGCCCCATACCAAAGGATTTTTCGGCGGTTTTAACCGCATTTACTCCCGCACTGAGCATCGCTACAAACACGGCGTGCTGAAAGGCCTGCGCCGCCCTGCGCTAATGATGATTGGCTACGCGCTGCTGGCCGCTGGCATGGGGTTCCTGATGATGCACCTGCCGACCAGTTTCTTGCCTAACGAAGATCAGGGACAGGTCATGGTGCAGTTTACCCTGCCCGCCGGCGCAACGGTGAACCGCACCGATCAGGTTAATACCGAGGTCACTAACTACTTCCTTAAGCAGGAGAAAGCCAATACCGACGTTGTGTTCTCCATAACCGGCTTCAACTTTAACGGTAACGGCGGCAACGTCGGCATGGCCTTTGTGGCACTAAAAAATTGGGATAAACGCCCCGGCGCAGCCAATACTGCGCAGGCTATCGTCGAACGCGCCAACAAAGCGCTGTCGAAAATCACCGATGCCAAAGTCATCGCCATGACTCCGCCTGCGGTGTCGGGGATGGGTCAAAGCAACGGCTTTACCTTCGAGCTGATGTCGGTCGGCGGAACCACCCATGACCAACTGCTGAAATTACGTAATCAATTAATAGTAGAAGCCAACAAAAGCCCCGAGTTACAGTCGGTTCGTGCGGCCGATCTGCCTGAAATGCCACAGCTTAAAGTGGATATCGATAATAACAAGGCCGTGGCGCTGGGTCTGGATCTCAGCGATGTGACCTCAACCCTAAGCGACGCCTGGGGCGGGAAATATGTCGATGACTTTATCGATCGAGGTCGTGTCAAAGAGGTTTATATTCAAGGCGATAGCCAATTTCGTTCGCAGCCGAGCGACTTAAATCAGTGGTTTGTCCGTGGCACCAACAGCAGTGGCGACAGCGTAATGACTCCGTTCTCGGCCTTTGCAACCACCCATTGGATTTATGGTCCACAGTCTCTGGCACGCTATAACGGGGTGACGTCATTTGAGATTGACGGTGAAAACACTGACGGCTACAGCTCGGGCGCAGCGATGGACAAGATGGCAGAGCTTGCCGCCAAACTGCCGCCGGGTTCCACTTTCGGCTGGAGTGGTCTCTCCCTGCAAGAGCAGCTAGCCAGCGGCCAAACCGGCACACTGTATGCGATTTCGATTCTGGTGGTATTCCTTTGTCTGGCAGCGCTGTATGAGAGTTGGTCAGTACCGTTCTCGGTGATTATGGTTATCCCGCTGGGCGTGCTGGGTGCTTCTATCGCGGCTTCGCTGCGCGGGTTAAATAACGACATTTACTTCCAGGTGGCGCTGTTGACCACTATCGGGCTGTCGTCGAAAAACGCCATTCTGATCGTTGAGTTTGCCGAAGCTGCGGTCAAGAACGGCATGACCTTGTCTGCCGCAGCCATTTCAGCCGCCAAGACTCGCCTACGCCCGATTCTCATGACTTCAATTGCGTTTATTGCCGGGGTTATGCCACTGGCATTGGCCACCGGCGCGGGTGCGAACAGCCGTATCGCCATTGGTACCGGCATTATCGGCGGGACAGTCACAGCCACTCTGTTGGCTATCTTCTTTGTGCCACTTTTCTTTGTGCTGGTGAAACATTTCTTCACTCGCCGTAATGTGAATGAGGAATAAACGATGCTGCAACATAAAAACTTATGTCGCCTGAGTATCATCGCCCTGTCAATGATGTTGGCAGGCTGTATCTCACTGGACCCGCATTACCAGCGACCAACTGCACCAGTACCCAAAACCTGGCCGGACCAGGGGAAAAATGCCGCGGCTGACGCGGTGTTAACTGACTGGCAGCATGTGCTGGCCGACAAACGATTAAACAAAGTGGTCGAGCGGGCACTGGTCAGCAACCGCGATTTGCAGGAATCGATTGCCGATATCGAAGCGGCTCGCGCGCTGTACGGCGAAGAACGCTCGTCGCTGTTTCCAACTGTCGATGCTGACTTGAATCAGTCCCGAAGCCGCAGCTCTTCTGGTGAGGTAAGCGGCTCTTCTGAGGCGGAAGGCTCGGTCAGCAGCTTTGAAATCGACCTGTTTGGCCGTAACCGTAGTTTGGCTCGCGCGGCCAGGGAAACCTGGTTGGCAAGTGAGGCGACGGCGCAAAACACCCGAATTACTCTGGTTTCAGAAACCACGACGGCATGGATAACTCTGGCAGCCGATAAAAGTAACTTGTTACTCGGTCAGCAAACCATGGCCAGCGCCGCCGATACCTTACGTATCAACCAGCTTCAGTTGAAGGAAGGCACGGCGGCGGCGGGCGACGTCAGCTCGGCGATGACGACTTATCAGCAGGCGCGCGCCAGCGTGGCCAGCTATCAGACACTGGTCGCGCAGGACACTAACGCGCTTAATCTGTTGGTCGGTGAAACCGTACCGCAAAGCCTGCTGCCGGGCACGATTGAAAGCCTGTCGCCACAGGCAATCGCCATCGTTCCGGCCGGCGTTTCCTCTGATGTTTTACTTCGTCGCCCTGATGTTATCGAAGCAGAACATAACCTTAAGAGTGAAAATGCCGATATCGGCGCCGCTCGCGCCAATTTCTTCCCGACGATTTCGCTGACCGCCAGCGCCGGGGTGGGTAGCAGCTCCCTGTCGAATTTGTTTAGCCACGGCAGCAATATCTGGTCCTTCGCGCCAAGTATTACTCTGCCATTATTTACCGGCGGCAGTAATCTGGCCCAGTTGCACTACGCGCAGGCAGAGAAAAAAGGCCTGATTGCAGCCTATGAGAAAGCGATTCAAAGCGCCTTCGAGGACGTGGCCAACGCGTTGGCGCGCCGAAATACGCTGGATGAACAAATGGATGCACAGGTGCAGGCTGTCGCCGCAGCTCAGCGTAGTTTCAATCTCGCTAATCGCAGCTATCAGGTGGGAACCGGTGATTACCTGACTGTACTCACGGATCAACGCACGCTGTGGTCTACCCAGCTGGATCTGGTTGCCCTGCAACAAATCGATTTTGAAAACCGTATAACACTGTGGGAATCATTGGGCGGCGGGTTGAAATAACTTTTCCGTTTAATTCGGCACAAAAGCCGTCCACAAACAGTCCCTTCCCCACAGGCGGGGGAAGGGATAAAATTCACAATTTCAATGGGTTGATGTAAGGTCTAGTGGCATAAGATCAGGCATAAACCGCAGATTTATCAGTCTATTAGCTCTCAATCCACAAAGTTTGTGGATTGGTGAATTCCCGAATCCCGAAGTGTGACAACTCGCGGCCAAAACCACTTTTCTTCACGCCACCAATCGGTACCCGCGGGTCCGAGAAGCTGGGTGAATTGATGAACATTCCTCCGGTATACACCTGTTTTGCCAGCACTTTTGCAGTTTCGACATCACGGCTCCACAGGCTGCCACCCAGACCAAACTCAGAGTCGTTAGCCATGCGTATTGCTTCAGCGGCGTCTTTGGCCGTAATCAACGAGGCTACCGGACCAAACAATTCTTGAGTAAAGCTGGTCATGCCAGGTTTGACATCACCCAACACCGTTGGCGCGTAGTAATTACCGGCACCGGCAATCGCCTCTCCCCCCCACAGCAGCGTTGCCCCTTCTGCCAAAGTGGCTTTAACCTGACCATCCAGCTCGTCACGCAGGTCGTAACGCGCCATCGGGCCGAGATAGGTCGATTCGTCTTGTGGATCGCCAATTTTCAAGGTCTTGACGGCCGCCAGGAATTTCTCGGTAAACTCGCCGATTACCGACTCTTCAACAATGATACGTTTTGCCGAAATACAAATTTGACCGTTATTCATAAAGCGACCGGCAATGGCGCCCTTGACCGCCGCCTCGATATCCGCGTCGGCCAGTACGATAAACGCATCGGAACCGCCCAGCTCCATCACACATTTTTTCAGTGCGGCACCTGCCATCGCGGCAATCGCCGATCCAGCGCGGACGCTACCGGTCAAGGTAATGGCAGCAATTCGCGAGTCTTTGATGCTGTCGGCCACGGAGTCATTATCGGCGTTGTAAACCTCAAATAAGCCTGCTGGCGAACCTGCCTGAGTGACAACGTCACGCAATAGGTAGGCGCTGCCCATCACGTTTGGCGCAGGTTTCAGCAGATAGCTGTTACCCGCCAAAATGATGGGCACTGCACCACGCAAAACTTGCCAAATCGGGAAGTTCCACGGCATTACCGACAGCACCGGGCCCAATGGCAAATAGTTTACCCAGGCTTTATCGTTTTCAACCAGTGTCGGCTCAGGGACCAGCATCGCCGGGCCGTTTTCGCCATACCATTCACACAGTTTGGCGCTTTTCTCGACTTCGGCCAAACCCTGAGTTACCGGTTTGCCCATCTCCAACGCCATCATTTCGGCTAGTGCCGGCGCATTTTTACGCAGACCGTTGGCAATGCGCTGCAAAAGCGCAACGCGTTCGACCATGGCACTGTCTTTCCAGGCGTTGAAAGCCTCGTGCGTGCTCTGCAAGGCAGAATCGACCTCGGCCGCCGTCGCAAAAGGATATTGTTTGAATACTTCGCCGTTAGTCGGGTTGCGAGAAAATGCGCCGCTTAGCCCGGCGGTTGAATGAGTTTTCGTCATTGAATGGGTCATTTAAGCCACCTGTATGTTTAGGATTAATGCTATCTGGGGTTAATCCTAAACTTGTGTAAGATTTTTTAAAAATGAATAATAATGAACATTATCGTCTCATTTTGAGAAGGTTTTTGGAGGATGTATGGATCTGACTCAACTTGAAGTTTTCACCACTGTGGCTGAAGAAGGCAGTGTTACCGCCGCCGCCGAAAAACTGCATCGCGTACCTTCTAATATTTCCACCCGTATCAAGCAGTTGGAAGAAGAGTTGGGCACGCTACTGTTTCATCGCGAGAAGCTGCGCCTGCATATTTCCGACCCAGGGAAGACCTTTCTCGGCTACGCAAAACGCATTCTGGCGTTGGCAGAAGAGGCCAAACAGAGTGTTTCCGGGCAGAAACCCAGCGGAATTTTCACTCTGGGTGCGATTGAAAGCTGTGCCGCAGTGCATATTCCTCCCGTGTTGGCGCGCTATCACCAGGCCTATCCCGACGTTGAACTGGACCTTTCCACCGGCCCGTCTGGCGATATGATCGACGGCATGCTGTCCGGCCAATTTAGCGCCGCTTTTGTCGATGGTCCGCCAAAGCATCCGGAAATCGAAGGCGTTCCTGCGTTTAACGAGGAGATGGTACTCATTTCGGCACTCAATCATCCCAATGTCACCCGAGCGCGCGATATTTCTGGCTCAACAATCTATGCCTTCCGCGCCAACTGCTCCTATCGGCGTTTATTTGAAAACTGGTTCGCTCAGGACGACGCGGTTCCGGGAAAGATCTACGAAATGGAGTCCTATCACGGCATTGTTGCCTGCGTTACAGCCGGTGCAGGTCTGGCGCTGGTGCCTGCCAGCATGCTTGAAACCATGCCCGGCAAAAACGGCGTCAAGGTTTACCCGCTGGGCGATGAAATGGGCAAAATTAAAATCTGGCTAATGTGGCGCAAAGGAACTGTCTCGGCCAATCAAAAAGCCATGACCGCTCTGCTAGAGGCGATGCGCGCCTGACAGATACATCTACAAACAACTGGTAACGTCTGGTTGCTTGAACACGGCCCCCACTCAATATAAGTTATGTTATAACATATCAATTAAAAACAATTGACCGATATGTACAATGATAACTTTATTATTAAGGGGTTAGGATGAAAGGTAAGTTAAGCGTTTTAGCGGCGATGGCCATGATGTCGATTTACACAGGTGAAGCTTTTGCAGCACCCGTTCTGCATGCCATCGGTGTGGAAAACCAGTATGCCGATGTGATTGCCCAGATTGGCGGTAAATATGTCGCTGTAACAGCTATTGAAACAGACCCCAATACCGATCCGCACACCTTTGAAGCCAGCCCTAAAATCGCCGCAGAAATTGCTCGCGCCGATTTGGTGGTCAAAAATGGCCTTGGTTATGATGCCTGGACCGACAAATTTCTCGCCGCAGCACCCAACGCATCGCGTAAAGTGATCGACGTACAGCAACTGCTGCAACTGCCTGATAACACGCCTAATCCACACCTGTGGTACAAGCCTGATGTGATGCCCGTGGTCGCTAAAAAGATTGCCGCCGACCTAAGCGCGGCCCTTCCCGCCGAGAAAGACTATTTCGAAGCCAATGCCAAAAAGTTTGACCAATCGCTGGCACCGTGGCGCGCCGCGTTGGCAAAACTGAAAAGCCAATACCCAGACAGTGAAGTTGCGGTTACCGAACCGGTCGGCGATTATCTGCTGCAGGCGGCAGGCCTGAAGATTGCTACGCCATTTAATCTCGAAGCTGCCATCATGAACGGCACCGATCCGGCTCCGCAGGATGTTACCGCGCAAAATGCCCTGTTCGCCGACGGTCAGCTCAAAGTGTTTATCTATAACCAGCAGGTCACTGATCCGCTGACCGCTTCTTTCCTCAATCAGGCCAAAGACCATCAGATTCCAATTGTCGGGGTTTATGAAACCATGCCAACGCCGGGCTATCACTATCAAAGCTGGATGCTGGCGGAAACCAACGCGCTGATTAAGGCTTTGCAGGCTAAAACCTCCACCGAAAGCCTGATGGTAAAACAGTAAGATGGGCTTCGAAGACGGCGGCGTATTGACCGCAAAAAATCTCAGCGTGCGCTTTTCAGGCAAAACGGTGCTGGACCAGGTGAGCTTTAGCCTTCGAGCCGGTGAGTTTTGCGGTTTGATTGGTTCAAACGGCTCGGGAAAAACCACTCTGCTTCGCTCGTTGCTTGGTTTTCAGCCGCTGGAAAACGGGCAAGTAATGATTGATGGCAAAGCCGGTAAAGCTGGGCTTGGCTCAGTGGGTTATGTTCCGCAAAAAATAATGCTCGACGCTGAAATCCCTTTGCGCGCCAGAGATTTGGTTGCATTGGGATTAACCGGTAAACGTCTGGGATTAGGCTCGTTTTCGCGCAACACAAAGCAACAGGTTGATAGCATGCTGCGCGAGGTCGGTGCCGAGTCTTTTGCCGACATGCGCATTGGCAATCTCTCTGGCGGCCAACAACAGCGCGTACTGATCGCTCATGCCTTGATCCGCCGTCCTCGTCTCTTATTGCTCGATGAACCCTTGGCTAATCTCGATATTCGCAGCGTCTCTGAAATAGTGGCGCTTTTGCGCCACCTTTCTCGCGTGCATCAGGTTACTGTCCTGCTGTCAGCGCATGATATGAATCCGCTGCTGTCTTCGATGGATAGCATTGTTTATCTGGCTAACGGTCATGCAGCCAGTGGTAACACCGATGAAGTGGTACGCAGCGAGGTATTAAGCAAACTTTATGGCCATCCGATTGAAGTGTTACGCGTGATGGATCGCGTACTGGTTATTGCGGGTAATGCACAAAGCAACCCCTGCGCCCTTAATTTAGCCCCCGATAGTCTGATAAAAGTCTGATTTTTTCATGAAAACCCTGATGAATTTGTTAGTAGAACCTGGTTTTTTCACCAGTGCGCCCGTGCAAACCGCGCTCATTGTTGGCGGCGGAACCGCTATCGTCTCAGGCGTGGTGGGCGTTTTCACGGTGATCCGCGGTCAGTCTTTTGCCGGCCATGCATTGGCGGACGTCAGTAGCGCAGGCGGCGCACTGTCTTTTCTGCTCGGCATCAATCCGCTGATCGGGCTGTTAGGCATGGCCTTGGTGGCGGCAATCGGTATGGAAATGATCGACATCCGCCGAGCTCGCGAACGCGATTTAATGACGGGAATTGTCTTGGGCGCGGGATTAGGGCTGTCTGCCCTGCTGCTGTATTTTGACGTGACAACCCACAGCACTACCGGCGCGGCCATCACTGTAATGTTTGGCTCAATGTTTGCCATTCCGCCGGCAATAATCCCTTTGGCTCTGAGTCTGGGCGGCGGCGCGCTGCTGGCGATTTTTGTCATTTATCGCCCTTTGTTACTCAGTTCTCTGGATAAGGAACTGGCCGAGGTCATGGGGATTAACACTCGGCGGCTGGCAATGTTTTACCTGATGCTGTTATCGCTGGCGGTGACGTTGGCGGCGATGACGGTGGGCGCGGTTTTATCGACCGCCTTGCTGATAGGTCCGGCAGCTACGGCGTTACGACTCACCAAAAGGCCGCTAAGTGCCATGCTGGCGGCAGTAATTATTGGCCTCGTCGCCACTTGGGGCGGCATCCTGCTGGCATATAACAGCTATTACTGGACGCCGGGCCATGGTTGGCCAGTCAGTTTTTTCATCGTTGCACTGATTTTTGTCGCCTACCTTGCAGCGACGCATCTTATTCGTATCAAAGGGCGCTGAAATGTTTTCCAGTTTTATGATCAACACCTGGATAGTGGTGACGCTGGTTGCCGTAGTCGCCGGGCTGGTAGGTTTTTTTATCGTACTGCGCGGCGCTTCCTTTGCCGCTCACGCCCTGCCGCTAGGCACTTTTCCGGGTGCCGCGCTGGCTGGCTTGCTGGGTATCAACAGTTTTATTGGCCTAATAGTCTTTGCCGGTGTCGGTGTGGCGGGCATTAATCAGCTGGCTAAAAATGGCCGTCACGAGGTCGCAACGGCACTGACATTGGTGATGCTGTTAAGTTTGGGAACGGTGTTTCTCAGCATCGGCAGCCAGTATTCTCAACAGGTTTATGCGCTGCTGTTTGGCGAGGTATTGGGTGTCAGCCGCGCAGAACTGCTGCCGGTTGCGGCAATCAGCATTCTGGCAACAGGATTGACCGTGCGTCTGTTTTATCCACTGATCCTCAGCTCGGTTTCTGCAGAATTAGCCGACGTACAGGGAATTTCGGCTAAAAAAATGGAGCTGTGGTTCCTGGCAATTCTGGCGTTGGCCACTGCAATGGCACTGCCGGTTGTTGGCGCTTTGCTGGTTTTCAGCCTGATGGTAGGGCCCGCAGCGGTAGCGCGGACGCTGATTTCTCGTCCGGTCCCGGCGGTGCTGCTGTCAGTCGCCATCGCCCTGTTTACTGTCTGGCTGGCCATTGCTCTTTCCTATGAGACCAACTGGCCGGTAGGATTTTTCGTCGGCGGCTTTGGTGCCTTGTTTTACGCCTTAGCCAAGGGTTGGCAGGCGTTCAGGCGCGGCGGGAAATAGCCTATAGTCGTCATTTCGACGCCCTTCCTGCCTTCAGAAAGAGCGTCGATCCATGATTACTGGACTTCTTCGTGGAATGCGGCGGTACGTTTTTTCCAGTAAGCCGAGGTGCGGAGCGCGTTGGCATCATGGCCCTTTTCCTCAACAAAGATATTGCGCAATGCCTTGATAATTGAAGCCTCGGCAGCACACCATACAAAACCTTCACCGGCGGCAAGCTGATGCTGACTGGCCCAGTCGGTCAGCTGCTGTGCATTTTCTACCCAGATAATTTCTGCCTCGGCCTGAGTCGGGAACTCGCGGCGATCGCCAGCATCCTGAGCCAGAGCCACCACCGTGACACGAGCACCGGCAGGCAACTCTTCCAGACGGCGCGAAATAGCCGGAAACGCGGTTTCATCCCCCAACATCAACTGCCACTGATAGTCCATCGGGATCACCCGCGAGCCACGTGGCCCGGCAATGTAGGCTTTGTCACCAGCTTTAACATTCTCTGCCCACTCATTGACAGGCCCTTCCCCGTGCATCGCAAATTCAATCACCAGCTCTTGCTTGGCGTTATCGTAAAAGCGTGGCGTGTAATCGCGCATTACTGGTTGATCAGCTTGAGGATTAACAATGAATTTTATATGGTCATCGAATGAAGCGCTGATAAAATCCGCCAGCGACTCACTCTTGAAAGTAATACGCTTAAAACCTGGGCTAATTTGTTCCACGTTTACCACGTCGAGCGTGCGTCGTTTTATCTCGTGCATGACTAGCTGCACGCGGCTGGTAGAGGTGTTGTCGGTCATGGTAAGGTGTTCCACTTGGTTGATAATATCAACAATCTAAATGAGAATAGGAGACATTGTCAACTAATGAGTCATTCGCATAACGACGATGTGCTTTGGGTAATGCATATGATTATGCATCGCTATCGTGCAAAACAGTTCGAATTGCTGCGCGATGGTAATTACGACATCACCCAAATGGAAGCCAAAGTGATGAGCTATGTTGGGCGTCATCCCGGCGCGCCTCAGGGTGACTTACAGCGTTTTATGGAACGCGATAAGGCCCAGTTGACTCGATTGATCAAAGGCTTAAGAGATAAAGGCCTGCTGACTAGTTGTATGGACACTAAAGACCGTCGCAGTTTGCGCCTGACATTGACTGAAGCCGGATTAGAGATTCGAAAAATCATGCAGCAGCAGGGGCAAGAACTTAATCAGTTAGGAATTAGTAGTTTAAGCGAAGAAGAGCATCAGCAGTTATTGAGCCTGGTGCATCGTGTTTACGATAACTTCAAGCAGGAATAATCCCTATCCGTTGTGAAGATTGCAGGCATAAAAAAACCTATGACTCAAAAGTCATAGGCTCCACAAAGTGGGATTAAAATCACATTCGACAAGACCGGGGGAGATCTCAACTTTACTGCTCTTACTTCAGGAGAAAATCATCATACTGTTGTGAATCCCTTCACAGCGAACCGTTAGCACAGTTCATTCCAATAGCTGCGACGTAGTAATCGCTGATATTGACTATTTCTGGCGATACCAGGAAGGGTCAATATTTCCGAGTTCAATGCCATATAACGATCCTGTTACAAGAAGCGATTCAACCAAGCGTGAACTGTCTGCTGTAGACTGAGAAAAGAAAGTAGCAGAACATCGACGTTTAATTCCTTGCCATAAAGATTTGGCAGATAAATATTGGGTCATTGTTCACTCCTTATCAGATTATCGTTTGGGGCAATCCCCGTTCAGTGAAATCAGTTAACCAAGAAAAATGGGCCAAGAGAAATATTCCTTTTAACTTTGCTTATCAGGAAAATTGCATTTGCGACTTTTTAAACAGTATGCGAACTTAGCTTGGCACGCCGTATTAACACAACACACTGATTTTAAAAGCATATAATTAACACATGCCTTTAGCCATAATAATTCACATTGTGAATAATAATGTCCAACTAATAAAGGCATTCTAATAAAAATACGTCTCTACTCATTAAGGAGTAATAAATGCTCAATAGTATTAACTCGTCTCTGGCTGCGCAAAACGCAATGGCCGAGATAATCCCCCAGCGCCCTATTCCTTCAATAGTCGACCAAATAGGTATTCTTAACAACCCACGGATTTTGTTAAGTAATTACGTTAAAACCCTTGAACTGGCCATGGCTAAATATGGTGAACATCAGACTTTTACAACCTTAAGCTGCTTGAAGGAAATAAAAAAGGCGCAGACAGTGGAACGCTGTAATACCAGGCGCAACAGGCTGGCTAGAGTTAATAATCAATTAAATGGAGATTTAAGAACTTTTAGAAATACCGCACTTAAAGAAACCCCACAGTTTATCGACCATCTCGGCTATGGGGACCTCAACATGGCGGGAATTCAGCTTGAGCAAGATGATATTATCTGCCGGGGAAATATAGATGCCCTTGATGCTCTTGCGTCATCCTATCCCCCTGTATTTCATGCAACTAAAAAGCAAATGGTAGCGAACTGCAAGAAGTTACACCACGTCAACCAGCGACGGGTAAGGCTTATCAACACCACGGGTTAATAGCATTGATCGTCTCATCTTGCGCCTAATAATATTCATCAGAGTACAAGTCAGAAACTCGCGAGAAATAGTGAAAGGAAACAGGATTAAACCGTATCTTTATGATCTGCTTACGGCGATTAATCATAGCAATGTCAAAAATTTCGTCTTGCCCGTCGAGATAAAAATAGCCCTTTGCGATTATTTATCGTCAAGGGCTATCCAGACAGTTTTTCCTGGGAGAGAAAAATTCATATCAGAATAATTTAGGAAACTATTATCTAAATTTACCTATTAATAGAAAGATTAATTAATTTCTCAATTTCAGGAAAATAGAATATCCGCATAATATCGTTTAGCGACATCGGGATGCGACCGCAGCCTGCCTTTAAGGTAATTCCAGCCCACATCGCGCAATAGTGGGTTTTGTGGACTGCTCTCTGGCCCATTTGCCTGAGAAGCCAACTCCGCAGGTAGCTGAAACACAGGAATAACTGCATCCAGTCGCGCCCCAAGGAAGAAGGCCAAAGACAGCCGTTCGTTGCCGGTTGAAGGCGCTAAAACCCGGTGCACCGTGGCACGCAAATAGCCGTTAGTCGCTAACTCCAGCAATTCGCCGATATTCACCACAAAGGCACCTTCAATAGGCAAAACATCCACCCAGCGGTCTTTTTCGACTTCGACCTGCAATCCCTTCTGCTTGTCTTGCAGCAGAAATGTCAGAAACCCAGAATCCTTATGAGCGCCAACGCCTTGATTGCTCTCATTATCTCCCCGCCCAGGATAGCGTATCAGTTTGATATGCTCATTAGGCTTATCACCATACAATGAGTCAAAAGAGTCAACTGGCAGAGAAAGTGCTTCGGCGAAAGCACGCAAAATCTGCAGCGACATGACTGTCATCGTTTTTTGCCACTCCAGCAGCAACGGCTTCAGCTCAGGCAGGGCTTCAGGCCACTGGTTAGGCCCCTGTAAACGAGACCAGGCGGGTGAATCAGCAGTTTGTTGCAGCGGCGCGCGCTCGGCACCAAGGTCAAACTGTTCGCGCCAGTCTGGCTGCCCGCGCGTCAACTCAGATGCGGCGCGATTGTAGCCGCGAAAATGCCTGGAATTTACCATGGCAACGCGATCCTTCTCGTGCTGGGGCAAGGCGAAGAAGTCACGGGAGATGTTTTGCACCTGAGACAACAGATTCAGATCTACCCCGTGATTAGTCAGGTAAAAGAAACCAATATCACGTGCAGCCACCCGCAGCGCCTTGAGGAACTCACGGCGTTGTTCAGGAGCTCCGTTAAGTTTTGACAGGTCAATAACAGGAATAGCAGAAGTTTTGGAATGAGACATAGCTGGCTCCCTGATTAATGTCACCCCACTTTAGCACTCGTGAACAGACGCCTTATGGATTTAAATGGCATTAGTTATGCGTCAATGTTCTGCCTGCACGACAGCCAATTGAACGGCCCTAACCTCTCACGAACATAAATGGCGCGCTAACTTTAAGATAAACTCATGATTTCATCACTTTTGATTGATACCCCTATTAGGGTAATTCAGAAGTTACTCAGAATTTTATCAGTAGCTATTTTTATAATTGTTCTAATTTTTATCAACAGCAGGTGATTGCATGAACCGTCGTAATTTTATTATCGGAGCCAGCGCGGCTTTTCTTGCCGGATGCGTAGATGCAAAAACACGCAGACAAGAGCCAACCGCAGCAACAGAAAAGTTGCTACTTTGGCCTTCAACCCCGCCGGGTGGCGGTGGTCCCTCCGGTGAGATGGAAATAGGCAAACGTGGTGCTGTCAGCAACATCAGCGTGCCACATCTCACTGTTTATAGACCCAAAAATCCCAATGGCTCAGCAATGTTGATTGCTGCAGGCGGAGGCTATAAACGTATTGAAATGGAAACCGAAGCACATCCCGCTGCCCGCTGGCTTGGCGAAAGGGGTATTACCGCATTCGTTCTTACTTATCGCTTACCCGCAGAAGGCTGGAATGCAGGCGCCATGGCTCCTTTACAGGATGCCCAACGGGCGTTGCGACTCATTCGCGCCAATGCAGACAAATATCGAGTTGATAAAAACAAGGTCGGCGTTCTGGGCTTTTCGGCAGGAGGACATTTACTCGGCATGGCGTCAGTGCGCTCCGATTTTAACTCCTATCGCGCTATCGATAATATAGACAATCACAGCGCCCGCCCCGACATTAGCGCACTTATCTATCCGATAATCACGCTAGAGGCCCCTTACTCAGACACCTCAACGGCACATATTTTAGTCGGAAGACATACGGATGAGAAACAGGCGGCGCAGTGGTCAGTACAAAACTTTGTAACTTCACAAACACCGCCGATGTTTTTAGCGCAGGCCAAAGACGATCCGATTTCCAATCCAATGAATACGGTAATCATGCAGCAGGCCTGCGATAGAATGCATGTGTCCTGTGAACTGCATCAGCTCGCCAGCGGCGGTCACGGTTTCGGCATGGGCAAACCAGGAACGCCTACCGAAATTTGGCCACATTTCTACCGCAGCTGGCTACAGCGTCTGGGCGAATTGAGTTAACTCGCTACTGCGGCTTGATTTCTGATTGTCGAGGCTGGGAAATAAAGATGCTCAATCCAGCCAGCAAAGCGAGCACTCCGCCGAGAATAAACGCGGCGGATGTGCCTTGGGTATCGGCCAATAATCCACCAAAAAAAGCACCGCAGGCGAGAGCTATCTGGAACACGCATACCATCAACGCTGAACCGCTTTCAAACATTGCAGGCGCTGCCTGATAGATCCAGATATTCAGACACACCGGCAATGCTCCGAAAGCCAATCCCCATAGAATGACCAGAATGCTGGCTGCCATTATGCTGTTACTCAGCTGAGAGGCGATTAACACTGAGCAAGCCAACAGCAGGATATTGCCCAGAAAAGCTTTTTTGACGCCGAATTCGCGCACGGTGACTTCAGTCAGGAAAGTACCGATAAGACCGGCCACGCCGTAGCCCATCAGCAACAGAGAAAGATCTGACGCCGATAAACGCACTTGAAAACGTAACCAAGGTTCAAGATAGGTGTAGGCGGAAAACTGTGCAGCGGCCATAAAAATACCAATGATCAGGCCACGGCGGACGCCTTTAATTTTCGCTACGGTTAAAAGCGAACCTAAGCCAAGTGAATTCTTCGCAGGTAAAGATGGTAAGGCAGCCCATTGGTAGATGAAAACGGCCACCGCTAACACGGTGTTGATTGTAAACGCCATACGCCAGCCAAAAAGCTCACCAATGAAGGCTCCGGCAGGCACCCCCGCCACTGTTCCCACTGCAACCCCGGCACTTATCAATGAGATAGCCCGCGAGCTTTGCGCTTCAGAAACCAGGCGTCGCCCGGCAGGGATTGCAAATGCCCAGAACCCTCCGACGCCAATGCCCAAGATCAGGCGACCCAGTAACAATGCCGGAAAAGTTTGTGCAAACATAGCGATAGCATTAGAAAGGATGATGGCCGAGGACAACAGCAGCAGCAATGTACGGCGGTTTAGCTTACGTGAAAAAAGCATTAACAAAGGAGCTGCCAACGCAGCGACCAGACCCGGCAGCATAATCGCCCAACCTGCCTGGCCCTCAGACACGTTGAGGGCGTGGGCTATCGGCGAAAGCAGGCCGATTGGTAAAAACTCGGTATTTACCAAGGCAAAGGTGCCGCAGGCCAGAGACATCACGGCCAGCCAGCGCCTCAGCGAAGACGTTTGTATTTCCGAGCCCAGAGTTGCACATTCAGTCATTATTATAATCCCACAGGTGTTTTTGTGGCTATAGAACGTGATGCAGATCACTACGTCAAGAGCGGTCCGCACAAACAGTATAGAAACACAATATAACCCACTGAAACGATTGGAATATTATTAACAGCCTTTTCCTGCTGCCAGACAAACTTGTCGCCGTGGTTAAATGTCGGGAATGTCGATGGCAATTAGTATGTTGTAACTAAAACTTCAATCACAGCCTGATTTGCAGCTTCCTTGCTACAAATTGGAACATTACGGACGCTGCTCAAGCCAGCCGATGATTTCATGACACAGCGCTGCGGGCTGCTCGAGGGGGATCATATGCCCGCAATCTGCAATGATGCGCATTTCTGCCCCGGCGATATTTTCCTGCAACTCGTTTGATTCCTGCAGGCTCCGCATCCGGTCGTCTTGCGCTGCGATTACCAAAGTGGGGCATTTAATTTGCCCTAACGCGGCAGTATCGCTGTCGCGATCAAGACGAGACTGACGGACGAAAACGCCGTAGCCCAAACGCTGCCCCATGCTCTTAAGCCTTTGTAACAGCAACGGATCGTGACTACGCTCGGCGTGAAGGGAGTATCCTAACGACTGATTACTGAGGCCATTATAGGATTGCTCGGTAACGGCATCTGCCGCGCTGGCCTTGCTGCGCTGCTGCTGTGGCGAGTCGGCTCGACTGGAGGTGGCAACTAAAATCAATGCAGTAATTCGTTCCGGTATGCGCTGAACAATTTTGCGTGCGATATAACCGCCCATTGAGAAACCCAGCAATACAAACTCTGGCGGACACTGTTCAATGATGCGATCGGCCATCTGATCCATGCTCTCGCCCTGATTGAGCTGAGCCATTGTCAACCTCGCCCCGCTCTGCTGCAAAGGTGCAACAATATCGTCCCACAGCCGGTCGTCGGTCATATAACCGGGGATAAGCACCAGATTACCTATAGCCATCTTGCAATATTTTCCTTGAGGCTTGATTACAAAACTGACGCCAGGGTGAACAATAAATAGCGCCAGTTTCTTATTATGAAGCGAGGCTTTCCGTTAAGGAGAATCCGCGAATGGTCATTTCCGGGCTGTTTACGCAATCAGAAAGATATCGCGCTGGCGGTTTGCCCTGCGCTTTACGAAACATGGTGACAAAACTGCTGGCACTTTCATAGCCTAAATCGAAAGCAACGGTTTGAACACTGTGGCCTTCCGACAACTTTTGCAACGCGAGGATCACGTGCAGCTGTTTCCGCCAGCGATGGACACTGACTCCGACCTGACTGACGAAAGTCCGGCTCAGGCTGCGTTCGCTCATGCCAATACGCCCCGCCCATTCCGCCAGGGTTGATTTATCTGATGGGTGTAGCAACATACCGTCGGTCACCTGGCGCAGTCGATTATCTCTTGGCAGTGGTAGATACAAATTTTCGACTTGCGCCACCGCCAGTTGGTCAAGCAACACATTGATCATCTTGCCTTCTGGCCCTTGCTCGTCATACAACAGCGGGAAATGCGCGGCGTGCAGCAGCAGCTCCCGCAGTAATGGGCTAACGGACAAAGTGCAACAAGTGGTGGGTAAAGCTAAATTAGCATCAGGTTCAACAAACAGGCTGTAGCACTGATTAACACCGGTTCCGCGCGCCGAGTGCATCAATCCGCTGGGGATCCACACCGCGCACTGCGGTGGAACAACCCAAACCCCCTGCTCTAGCTCGCAGCTAATGATGCCTTCTAGCGTATAAATCAGCTGTGATTTACGATGGCGATGCATCGCCATTTCCCATGCCCCATTGGCTCTCGCGGCCCCGACGGCAATCACAGGTCTATCGATTTCATCAATAGATACGCGGTTACAATCGCCAGGATGACACTGAATTATTGGCATCGATTATCAAGACTCCGTAAGGTTTTGGCTGCTTTGATAAATAATATGGCCGAATTGCGCATTGTAGTCCAGCGTGAGGAGTGGCTAAATGGCATCCTTAACGGGAGAATTTAAATATGTATCACGAAAGTATTGTCAGTGAACTGTTGGATTGGATTGAACACAACCTGGATCAATCCTTAACATTAGATACCATTGCCGCGAAATCGGGCTACTCCAAATGGCACTTGCAACGCCTGTTTAAAAGCTTCACCGGTCAAACTCTTGGCACTTATACCCGCCAGCGCCGTTTGACTATGGCAGCAACTGAATTACGGATGACACAAAATTCAGTTCTGCGCATTGCTGACAAATATCAGTTCGACTCTCAGCAAACCTTTACCCGCACGTTCAAAAAACAGTTTAAAACTACGCCTGCGGTGTATCGTCGGTTAGAGCAGTGGCCGAGTTTAGGTTTATGCCCAAAAATCGAGCTGGATGAAACTCACGCCGAAATTACAGCGGCATTAGGCGTTACCGAGAAAATCAGTAAGTCGGCCGAGGTAACCAAAGCTGAAGCATCAAAGGTCACTGTTTCAAAAGTAGGAGTGATGGCTGGAGAGGAAATGGAAGTCAAGGCGACGGTTTCGGGCGAAAGCGAATTGGAATGGATGGGTATTAAAACTGCGCCGAGCTACAATTGCCAAAAAACTGCCTGGCAAAATTGGAAACCATGCTGTGACGGCGCTGTCTCTAAAACCTGTTAATTGCTGGCCGGGAGAAATTGTCTCTCCCAGCCGGATTTAGCATCATTTAATCTTGTTAATCAACGATCCTAGCAACTGGGTTCTGTCCCGCTCAACTGTTGTCTCATGCATACACTTGGCGAACGGCTCCGTTCCCATTGCATAACCATATTGTTTGCAGCGCTGTTGATCTTGCTCAACCTGCATGTTTTGCATACCGCAGCCCGACAAAAGCGTTACCGCACCCAAAGCAGCCGAAATCAAAGTCATTTTAAGGTTCATATTTTCCCGCTATTCATTAAAGTTGTTAGGAAAAACGAACGCGAAATATCAGAGGGTTAACTGGAGATTATTCCGCTTTATTTGCCTTCGTTTTAATGCGGTTAAGATATAGCTGCATCGGGGGGGAAGATATCTGACAAGTACGGATTAAGGTTTTGGCTTTACATTCTACTGCATGCGCTTCACTTACTGGGCGAGCGGCCCATACCGCCTCAAGGGTGGCATTTATTCTTTTTAATCCTCAAAAAACTATTTTAAATCAGAAGATTTAAGTCAGCATCTTGTGCTGCGCACGGCATTTAATGCTGCGCATGGCTTGGGTGCTGCGCATGGCCTTTAGCTTAACTTCAACTTCAACTTCAAATTCATGCGCTTCGCTTACTGGGCTGCGGCCCAGACCGCCTTAAGGGTGGCCCTTGGGCCGCCACCCTTAAGAATCCCGGGCCCCTTTTCTTGTGACCAGATTGGTGCAAAAAAAAGAGATCTTTACAGGAGCCTCGGTGCATGGCGTTGGCCACGACCCTGCGGGCTGCCTTCACTCAGTCGGGAGCCAAAAGCGTCTCCCTTTCCTTCGCTCAGCGTAGGCCTGAGGCCGCCAATAGCAGCTAAAAAGAAAAACCGGCAACTCTACGGCGGTCAACGCTACGCTTAATGCTGCGCATGGCTTAACTTCAAATTCAAATTCAACTTCATGCGCTGCGCTTACTGGGTGGCGACCCAGACCGCCTCAAGGGTGGCCCTTGGGCCGCCACCCTTAAGAATCCCGGGCCCCTTTTCTTGTGACCAGATTGGTGCAAAAAAAGTAGATCGTTTCAGCAGCCTCGGTGCGTGGCGTTGGCCACGGCTCTGCGGGCTGCCTTCACTCAGTCGGGAGCCAAAAGCGTCTCCCTTTCCTTCGCTCAGCGTAGGCCTGAGGCCGCCAATAGTAACTAAAAAGAAAAACCGGCAACTCTACGGCGGTCAAAAGCCGTTTCCTCAGGCAAAATCTTTTTTAAAATAAAATTAAAGTGAAAGTGTCGATGATCTGATTGGCGGCCTCGGGGCGGCGCTGAGCGAGGGAGAAAGACGTTTTTGGCTTTCGAACGAACGAGGGGACCGCGCAGCGGCGCGACCAACGCCACACTCGGTGGCAACTGAAACGAACTCATCGTCTGGTGCCGTACAAATAAGCGACACCAAAGGGGCGCGGAGATGCAAGAGGGCTCGCCCTGGAGACCTCTTGCCCGGTTCCGGCACTGCCGGTTAAATGACCATTGAAATTAATGAACCGGAAAAACTCCTCGGTGATCATTGACCTTAAAAAGCCCGTGCGCAGCACCTAAAGCCCGTGTGCAGCACCTAAAGCCCATGCGCAGCACCTGTAGCGCTGAGATGCAAGAGGGCTCGCCCTGGAGACCTCTTGCCCGGTTCCGGCGCTGCCGGTTAATTGACCATTGAAATTAATGAACCGGAAAAACGGCTCAGAGTTTTTCGGCCTTAGAAGTTAACCGCGACCAACGGCACACTTGATGCTGCGCGCGGCCTTTAGCTTAACTTCAAATTCAACTTCATGCGCTTCGCTTACTGGGCTGCGGCCCAGACCGCCTTAAGGGTGGCCCTTGGGCCGCCACCCTTAAGAATCCCGGGCCCCTTTTCTCGCGACCAGATTGGTGCAAAAAAAAGAGATCTTTTCAGAAGCCTCGATGCGTGGCGTTGGCCACGGCCCTGCGGGCTGCCTTCACTCAGTCGGGAGCCAAAAGCGTCTCCCTTTCCTTCGCTCAGCGTAGGCCTGAGGCCGCCAATAGCAGCTAAAAAGAAAAACCGGCAACTCTACGGCGGTCAACGCTACGCTTAATGCTGCGCATGGCTTAACTTCAAATTCAAATTCAACTTCATGCGCTTCGCTTACTGGGTGGCGACCCAGACCGCCTCAAGGGTGGCCCTTGGGCCGCCACCCTTAAGAATCCCGGGCCCCTTTTCTTGTGACCAGATTGGTGCAAAAAAAGTAGATCGTTTCAGCAGCCTCGGTGCGTGGCGTTGGCCACGGCTCTGCGGGCTGCCTTCACTCAGTCGGGAGCCAAAAGCGTCTCCCTTTCCTTCGCTCAGCGTAGGCCTGAGGCCGCCAATAGCAGCTAAAAAGAAAAACCGGCAACTCTACGGCGGTCAAAAGCCGTTTCCTCAGGCAAAATCTTTTTTAAAATAAAATTAAAGTGAAAGTGTCGATGATCTGATTGGCGGCCTCGGGGCGGCGCTGAGCGAGGGAGAAAGACGTTTTTGGCTTTCGAACGAACGAGGGGACCGCGCAGCGGCGCGACCAACGCCACTCTCGGTGGCAACTGAAACGAACTCATCGTCTGGTGCCGTACAAATAAGCGACACCAAAGGGGCGCGGAGATGCAAGAGGGCTCGCCCTGGAGACCTCTTGCCCGGTTCCGGCACTGCCGGTTAAATGACCATTGAAATTAATGAACCGGAAAAACTCCTCGGTGATCATTGACCTTAAAAAGCCCGTGCGCAGCACCTAAAGCCCATGCGCAGCACCTGTAACGCGGAGATGCAAGAGGGCTCGCCCTGGAGACCTCTTGCCCGGTTCCGGCGCTGCCGGTTAATTGACCATTGAAATTCGTGAACCGGAAAAACGGCTCAGAGTTTATCGGCCTTAGATATTGACCCTAAGAATAAAACTTAAGAATAAAGCTTAAGAATTAATCTTAAAAATTGCCTTTAGATTCCAAATCTAAAATCTAAATTCATTCCAACGGCTGGAACTTCAGACTGCTTAACGGTTGCACCTTGTCTTCTCGCACCATCTTGTAAGAGGTATTTGGCCCAATCCATTTATCCCAAATTTTGTCTATCTCACCCGAATCATCCATCGCTTTCAGACTGGCGTTAACCTTGGTCAGCAATGCAGGTTCACCCTGCTTCATGCCGATACCAATGGGTTCCAGCGCCATCGGGAACGAGGTCATGGCCAGATTGACACCCCCTGCCTTGGCCTGCTCAATCATTTTGATGGCGGTCATTGTGTTGGTAACAAAGCCCACCGACTTATTCTGCTGCAGTGCCAGATAAGCCGACGCGGTGTCCTGGAAAGTAATCGCTTTGGCACCGGCCAGATAAATAGACTGCTCAGACGTCGTGCCCTTGGTCGAACTAAGGCGTTTCCCTTTAAAAAAAGTGATCGGTTCGGCGGCGTTTTTATCTTTCACCACCAGCATCTCTTTCGCTACATAATAAGGATCGCTGAACTGAATCTGAGCAGCGCGGCTTTTGGTGTAGGCCAGATTGGCGATCAGCACATCGACACGCCCCGTGGTCAATACTGGAATGCGCGCCTCAACCGAAGTCGGCATCAGATTGAGTTTCACGCCCATTTGTTTCGCCAACGCCCCACAGAGATCGACGTCCATGCCTACCAATTGGCGCGTCTGTGGGTCCGGTGATGAAAAAGGTGGCACATCAGAATAAACGCCACAGTTTAACTGTCCGCGCGCCTGAATATCGCTGAGCATGTCGGCATGGGCCGAGAGGGTGTTCAGCGCAATTGGGCTTAACAGTAGTGCAAAAGACAGTGTTTTAATTTTCATCAGTCATTTTCCCGAATAGTGTTCAAAATTAAGTGACAGCGTCACAGATAATTAATGCAAGTTCATCAGAAACGGGTATAAAACCATCGACAATAAATTAATGCTGGCGTAAATCACTCAAGAAACGTTGGGCGCGTGCATGTCCCGGTCGAGTAAAGAAACGCTCCGGCGGCGCTTTTTCGAGTATTTTTCCTTCATCCATAAACCAAATAGTATCAGCCACTTCACGGGCAAAATTCATTTCGTGAGTCACACACATCATGGTCATCCCTTCCTGCGCCAGCCCGCGCATTACGCTAAGTACTTCGCCGACCATTTCCGGGTCCAGTGCGCTGGTAGGTTCATCGAACAGCATCACTGGTGGCTTCATCGCCAAGGCCCGCGCGATTGCCACACGCTGCTGCTGTCCGCCGGAAAGCTGCAACGGATAAGCTTCGGCCTTGTGCGCCAAACCAACACGTTCAAGCAACGCCATCGCCTCTTTACGAGCCTGTGATTTGCGAACGCCAAGGACTTTAACCGGCGAAATCATCACGTTTTCCAGCACTGAAATGTGCGGAAAAAGATTAAAGTTCTGAAACACAAATCCAATACGAGTGCGCAGCTGGTTTAAACGCGTGCTGGTGCCATTAATGTCCAATCCCTCAAACAGGATTTGTCCATTCTGAATCGGCTCCAGGCGATTCACCGTGCGAATCAGCGTAGATTTACCCGAGCCAGAAGGCCCGCAAACCACGACTACCTCACCACTGCGGATTTCTGCACTCAGGTCAGTCAGAGCCTGATATTCGCCATACCATTTATTGACCTGGTTAAACATGATTAGCGGGGTCATCTCTGCTCCTTATTGAATGATTTCAGGGGATAACGTGGATGAAGGTGTCACCGCCAATGCCCCTTGATGACGAATACGCTGCTGGGCAATACGCTTTTCAAGGCGATTGGCAACCCAGGTCAGGCTGAAACAAATCACGTAATAACTCAGCGCCACAATCGCGAACACCTGAAAAGGCTTGGTCAGTAACTGGTTGCTGACCTGATTGGCAGCAAAAGTCAGTTCCTGCACGTTAATCACATAGCCGAGAGTACTGTCCTTGATGATCGAAACCAGTTGGCTTATCAGGCTCGGCAAGGTGTTGTACAGCGCCTGCGGCAAAATAATCAGTCGGAAGGTTTTGAAATAGCTCATCCCCAGAGCTCGCGAGGCCTCGTATTGGCCGGGCGGCAGCGCCTGAATACCACCACGCACAATTTCGGCAATATAGGCGCTTTCATAAATCACCAGCGTGCAGGCCATCGTGGCGAAACCGTTGATATCGTGGCCCAGCAACATCGGCACGCAAAAATAGGTCCAAAACACCACCATCATCAGAGGAATGCCACGGAATAGGTAAACCCAAATCGCAGAAACCACCCTGACAGTTTTGAACGGCGAGATACGCGCCATCGCCAGCAAAATACCCAATGGAACTGCGAACAGCATCGCCACCAGCGACAGCAGCAGCGTATTGGCCAAACCGCCGAGAGAACCGTGTGGGTACTGACCGACTAAAAACAGCATCCAGTATTGATGCACAATGCTGAAGAAATCTGACATGGCCACTTACCTCGCCATAGCACGCTGAAAATGTCGGGCTACCAGTGCGCCGCCTCCCATCAACAGCAGTGAGAAAAACAGGTACGCCACCGAGGCCACCAGGTAAATTTCAAACGTTCTGAAAGTCTGATTCTCGATCTCACGGGTGACATAAGTGAGTTCTGCGACACCAATAACCATCGCCAGACTGGTATTCTTAAACAGCAGCACCGTGTGATTAATCAATGAAGGCAAAGCGTTACGCAGCCCTTGCGGCAAAATAATCAGCCGCATTGATTTCACATAACTCATGCCCAGCGCACGCGATGCCTCGGTTTGACCAGCAGGGATAGCGCGCAGCCCGCTACGAATATCCTCGGAAAAATAGGCCGCCTGACAGAGACTCAGCGCCATCAAGGCGAAAATAAATTCGGCGTTCTGGTCGTTAATCCAGTCTTGCAACCCTTCCGGCAGCAGGGTTGGAATGGCGAAGTACCACATCATCAACTGCACTAAAGTCGGCACATTTCGATGATAGGAAACGTAGATACTGACCAGCGCGACGGCGATACGTTTGTCGGTCAGGCGAATGACTACCAGCAACAGCGCCAGAATCATGGCCAACATCCACGAGCCAATCGCCAGCTTTAGCGTCAATTCAATGCCGTTTACCAGCATGCCGCCATACTGGCCCTGCATAACCGCGGCAATGTCAAAACTGTTCTTCAACGCAGCCATTACGACCTCCCGTGAGCCAATAATTCAAAACCTTTACTAACCTGCATCACCCGGGCGCATGGTGGAAAGCCCGCCCGGCACTTGCAAGGTTGGAGTGATCTCGATGTTGCCGATATTGACCGCTATCGGCATGGCAATGGCGAAAGCTACGGTGTCAGCAATATCTTTGGCGGTTGGCAGTTCGAAGCCGTCGATAAACTGCTTTTTCGCCCCCTCTTTGTCACCGGAAACATTGCCGAAGATGTCGGTCGCTACCCGTCCCGGACAGATTTCGGTGACGCGAACCCGTTTGCCGTAGCAGTCCACCCGCAGTTGACGTGAAAGCGCATGTACGCCCGCCTTGGTGGCGTGATAAATCGAGTTACCGCCAAAGTTATAGATAGCGGCGATTGAAGTAATGTTGATGATATGCCCACGGTCACGTGCCATCATTCCCGGTACGGTGAGGCGGCACAGGTGCAGCACGGCGCGCAGGTTAACGTCAACCTGCGCATCGACGTACTCTTCTTTTGCAGTGGCAATTGAACCGGGATGCGAGATGCCGGCATTATTGACCAACACGTCAATTTCAATTTCGCTGCACAGGCGGGTCAACGCATCAACATCGCTGACGTCAATAACATGAGGAATACAGCCGGTGCGGCTGGCCAGAGCGGCCAGTTCGCTTTCGCGGCGGGCGACGGCATGAACGGTCAACCCTTCCTTGCACAAACGCTCAACGATGGCTTCTCCCATTCCAGCTGAAGCTCCGGTGACCAACGCAACTTTATAATCTGAAAACGGCATGATAATTCCTCTTTAATATTGCCGCAGATGCCCTTCCGGCGGCTGGCAGTGGAGATAGTTCGAATGTATCGGGTAATATCTTTTACGGATAAGACATAAAGGGTGTGTGGCAATAAGGTCATCTTATGAAGCGTCACGCCCTTCTCTATCATGTTGTTATTTAATTATTTAAAGACACTAGTTGCCGCGATAGCGGCCTAATTTGGCAGTCCGGCGTTTGTTCAATCTCTTGCCGAATGCGTTTTGCCAGCGCCACCGCCCCTGCGGTATCGCCGTGAAGCAAAATTGATGAAACCGCCATCGGTATTTTCACCCCTTCGATGCTGGTTAAGGTGCCTTCGGTCAACCATTGGCGGATACGCGCACTTATCGCTTGCGGGTCGTGGATCACCGCCCCCGGTTTGCCTCGGCTGACCAGCATTCCGTCAGTGTGATAGGCCCGGTCGGCCAATAGCGTGCAGGCAACTTTCATGTTCAGCTCTCGGGCGCAGCGTTCCACCGCATTACCCGCCGTGGTGCTGATAATCAAACTCGGGTCAAACGCCTTTACCGCCTGAAGCAGCGGCATCGCCAATGCCTCATCCTCTGCCGCCATATTGCCCAGCGCGCCATGAAAGCTCATATGGCTCAGCGGATAATCGGCGACGCGAGCGAATCCAGCTAAAGCACCGAGCTGATAAATCACATATTTCGCCATTGTCTCGCCGTCTATCTGCATACGGCGGCGTCCAAAACCCATCAAATCTGGAAAGCCGACGTGCGCGCCGAGATCGATGCCGAGTTCCTTGGCGCTGTTCACACTTTCGGCCATGGTGTTGGCATCTCCGGCATGAAAACCGCAGGCAATATTGGCCGAACTGATAATCGACATCAGCGATTTATCATCAGCGATACGATAGTCGCCAAAGCCCTCACCGAGATCGGCATTGAGATCAATTAAGCGCATAAAAGGCTCCTAAGTTATTTATAAACAACAGCCTGCGGTTTAATTGAATACAGCACGCGGCCTTGCCCAACCTGTTCACCATTGCTGACTGCCAGATTGACTACCTCGCCGTCCAGCGGGCTGCGGATGGGCAATATCAGCTCTCCGGTCTGCAAAAAACCCAGACAATCACCGGCCTTTACTTGTGTGCCACAACCTAACGGCGCTTTTTCCTGCATCGGATGAGTGGCCCAAAACTGCCCTTTTTTGACCGCTTTGCACACTACCGACTCGGCCGGTTTAGCCAACGCTGCATTTGGAAAATGACTCTGGTCGGCACAGCGCAACCGCAGTAAAAAATCCTTACCACTAATTTCAATATTTCCCAGCCCGGATGCCTGCATTTTCTGGGCAATCTGGCGTATTTCGTTAATCGCTATCATCTTTCACCCTGATTACGCATGACCCAGATTTTTTATCTGTTTCTCAACCTGTTGGAGATATTGCAGCTGCTCTTGCCAGGCTTTACGCGCTTGCGCAAAGTTGCACTCTACAAAACGAATACTGCGCCCCGGAGGGATTTGCCCCAGCAGCCATAAATCGGCCTCAATCACCGTGGCAAATTTCGGATAACCGCCGCTGGGTTGGGCATCACTCATCTGGATAATCGGCTGCCCGTTGTGCGGCACCTGAATGACTCCGGGGACGATGCCGTGAGAACGCATTTCCATGGTTTCCAGCGCCACCAATGCTTTACCTTCGAGCCGATAGCCATAACGGTTGCTTTGCGGCGTGATTTTCCAGTCTTGTTGCCAAAAACGCTGGCGTGAAGCTTCGGTATAAGCCAGATTTTCGCCAGCAGGCAGCACACGTATTGTTTGCACCTCAGCGCCGAGATTGGCAAACCTTAGCCACGGCGAGGCAATGCCGAGGTCAGTTTTCATCTTGCGCTGCGGCTCGACAGCCGACAGCTGGTCACCCTTTTGCAGTCCACGCCCTTTAAATCCGCCAAACGCCCCGCGCAGTTGGGTACTTCGCGATCCCAACACTTCAGGTACGTCAATACCGCCGGGAAGATGCAAATAGGCACGCGCCGAATGACGAGAAGCCTTAACCGTCAACCTTTGCCCAGCCACGGCCTGTGCCACCCACCATGGCGGCAGCAACTTGCCATCAAGCAGGATCTCGCCATCGTTGCCGGTTACCGCAAAGGCACAGTCTTTTAAAAAACGAACCTGAAAAGGAAACAGCGGAATTTCTATCGCCGCCGCACCGGATTCATTACCCAGCAGCAAATTCCCCAGTTGTAGCGCCAAGGGGTCCATCGCCCCAGCGCGACCCACGCCGTAGTTCAAACAACCGCTACGCCCTAAATCCTGAACGCTGGTTAGCGCCGTCGTTTTTTCAATTTCAATCATGACAGCACCTTCTTTACCCGAAATTGCAGGCTGTCACCGGGGCGCAGCATCACTGGAGGCGTGGCCGCCGCATTGAAAAACACATATTCGGTATGGCCGATAGTGTTCCAGCCGCTGGGTCCGGCAGAGGCTGAAACGCCGGTTTGCACGCCACCAATCGAGACGGCACCGCCGGGAATGCTCATTACCGGTGTCTGTCGGCGCGGGGTGGCAATCGCCGGGTCCATGCCGCCGAGATAGCAATAACCGGGGTGGCTGCCCAGCGCATAAACTGGATACTGCGGTTGGGCATGACGGCGCACTATTTCGGCGATACTCAGGCCGGTATACTCGGCGACGTCGCAAATGTGCGGTCCATATTCCCCGCCGTAATACACCGGCAGCTCAATGACTCTGCCCTCGAGAGTTTGCGCCTCACCGCGTAGCCATTCGGCCTGCAACGCCTCATACAGTGGCTCGAGTTCTTCCGGCGGCTGATGAAAAGTCAGCATCAGGTTATTCATCCCCGGCACAGCTTCGGCCACCCATGGCCACTGCTTGACCTGAGTCGACAACGCCCAGATGCGCTGCTGATTTTCCAGACTCAACACACCGGGTGCTTCAAACAGCATCGCGCGGCTGCCGAGTTGACTGATAACCGGCTGTGTCAAGGTTTCAATCTTCATGGCATGTTCCCTCGTCATGGCCGTCATCAGGATAAGGACGCAAGGCCGCGTTTGAGTCGTACCAGACCTTCGACAATGATTTTCTGGCTGGCGGCGTAAGACAGGCGAATGTGTGATTCACCTGCTGCGCCAAACTCACTGCCGGGCCGGACGGCAATGCCGAAGTTGCGCAAGATTGCGACCATTTCCAGCGAGGGTATTGGCGCGGAATAAGAAGGGAAGCAGTAAAATGCCCCTTCCGGCTCGTTGAGTTTCAAACCGGGAATGGCATTGAGTCCGGCAATCATCAGTTTGCGGCGTTGAGCATAAATTTTGTGCATCTCCCGCACGTCTTGGGCACATTCTTCAATCGCCGTCAGTGCCGCGTACTGCACGGCGGTATTGACCGAGCCGTTTACCGAGTTGTGAATACGGGCGGCGGCGGCAATCATTTTTGCCGGACCAGCCAGATAACCGATGCGCCAGCCTGTCATCGCGTAGCTTTTGGAGAAGGTCTGGCAGTACAGAGTGCGGCCACGGAAGGCCTCTATTTGCAGCGCGGAGGTAAACGGCTTATCGGCAAACACCAGATCACTGTAGGCTTCGTCGGCAACCACAAAAGTATTGCTGGCCTTGACGATTTCGCCCAAGGCTTCGATTTCTGCGCGCGAATGAACAATGCCGGTTGGGTTGCCCGGATTGCAGAAAACAAACAGCCGCGCGCCGCGCATAGCGGCTTCCAGCGCCTCAATGTCCCAATGCAAGTCTGGCTTGCAAGGTACAGGGACACAGATCCCCCCGGCCATATTGACCAAGTCGGCATACAGAGAATAAGTAGGATCGGGAATAACTACGCGATCGCCGGGATTGACAATCGACAGGATGGCAGCAGAAAGCCCGCCCGTGCCACCGTGGGTCACCAAAATTTCGCTCGTCCCCACCTCGACGCCCGACTGAGTCGAAATCAGCCGAGCCAGCGCCAGACACAGCGGTTTTTCACCTGATTGCGGAGCGTAATGGGTCAGCCCCTGATTGAGGGCATCGGCAGCCGCTTTGATAATACGCGGTGGCGTATCAAAATCAGGCTCGCCAACGGCAAGAGAGATAATATCCTGCGTAGTGGCCGGTTGCTGAACCCGCAACGATGTCCGCTCGATACGCAATACCGCTTGCGACGCCGTAAAATCTACAACTTCATCCTGCTGTGAAGACATTTTGACTCACCCTCAAGTGTGCTGGTCGGTTAATACGGCCACTGTAGCCTGCCGTTGAATCAGCCAGTAAGAGGGTTTCCCTGTGTGGTGATAAGAGAGTCTTATTAATGAGTTAAGCTGTTGTTAAACGTGATCAATGAACCAGCATCAGCGGGCGATTGTCTTGCGTTCTCTTGACCATTAATGACAGCAAAATGTCTTTTACCGCCTGCGCGGGTGGCGACAGAGATAAATGGTCAGACATGCAGAACGATAGCGGGGCCTGAATGCCCGGAGAAACAATACGCGACAGCCAGACACCCGGCTGTGCGGCCATCGCGCGGGCGGCAGATTCCGGCAAAATAGTCACCCCCAGACCATTGAGCACTGCGGCATTCAGCGTGGAAGGCGATTCTATTTCGGCAATGATATTGGCTTTGAGCTTTTCACGCAGCAGCGTTTCATCCACCAGCCGACGTACCACGTTATAGGGCCGTGGCATGAACAAATCGCGTTTGACCACCTCGGCAAGGTCGATAGATGGCCCCGGTGTGGCGACTGCAGCCGAACCGACCAGGAACAACTCCTCTTTCATAAGCGGGACGAATGACAGGCCGTGTACAGGCTTATCGCCATAAATCACCGCCATATCCATGCGGCCATTCATGATTTGCTCACTCATCGGCGAACCAAAGTTCTCGTTGAGATACAAGACGATACCTGGATGCTGCGTTTTCACGGCTTGAATCAACGGCATGGCCAGCAACGAGGCGGCGGTAAAGGGGGCCAGCCCCACAGAAACGGAGCCGCCCAACGCACTCCCCGCACTATCTACGGCACTCTGCGCCTGCTCGCATTGACGCAAAATAGTTTGCGCGTGGGTGTAGAGAATTTTACCGGCTTCAGTCGGCGTCACCCCGCGTTTAGTACGGATCAGCAACTGTTGATCAAGCTCGCTTTCCAGCGCCGCCAGCTGTTGGCTTAACGCCGGTTGCGCAATGTGCAACACTTCGGCTGCCTGCGTCAGGCTGCCGATGTCCACGATTTTAACGTAATACTTTAAACGCCGGAGATTCATAGTTGACCTCGTTGAAAATGCCCTTACCTAATAAGGTAATAGCAATTTTCGGGCCACATGCTTTATCAGCGCGCATATTTCTCCTTAATAAGCACCTAATTAAGGAAAACTCAGGTTTTGATCATAAGTAAAGCCGATGGACTGATTTTAATCTGCTCCAACATCAATCCCCCTGCCATCCTCGCCCCGCCGTTTCCACGCACCTATTTAGTGCAGTCTCTGTTATCAATAAATTTTTGTGATGTTTTGTGCGTGGCAAATTGCACGGCGCCGAGCTGTTACCCTAAAGTCCAGGATATAGGTGCTTACTTTTAAGCATTTTTTACATATTAGACAATCGCTTAAGATGAAACTCACTAAGCCTATCTTTGCGCTATCTTTTAAAGTGCTTTCATTGAACAAACTTGCAGTACTGGAGAACATCATGACCCAGAAAATTAAGCAGCAGTACAAGGCGTATCGCGACGATATTCGAGATTTGCAAACGCGCAGACCGGTTCCGGGTCCGCAGCTGGAACAGCTCGATCCTTTCCTGTTTTTAAATCACCACGGTCCGCAGGTCTATGCACCGGACAACCTCGGGCTGCCTTTTGGCCCTCATCCTCATCGCGGATTCGAGACTGTAACCTTTATTCTACGCGGTGAACTTTCTCATAAAGACACCGGTGGTCATGAAAGTATTATTGGCGCAGGCGGCATGCAGTGGATGACTGCCGGCTCTGGTTTGATCCACTCCGAGCTTTCTCCAGAGTCATTTAAAAAGCACGGCGGCGAACTTGAGATTTTGCAGCTTTGGATTAACCTCCCTGCCCGTTTCAAAATGACCGCTCCTAGCTACGTTGGGCTGCAGGCGGCAGATATTCCGCAAATTCCGTTGAGCAAAGGCCAAGGCTGGGTCAGTCTGATTTCCGGCGAAGTCGCGGGTATTTCAGGCCCGATCAATAGCCTGACCGGCGTTACCATGATGACGGTTCAGCTTGCGGCAGGCAGTGAGATCACACTAGACGCTCCTGCAGCGCGGGAAGTTTTCCTGTACACCGTAAAAGGTCGGCTTGAAATTGGCGACCAACCCGCTGAGGCCTGGCATTTGATTGAGCTGGATGGCTCAGACGACAGTGTCACTATCAAAGCCCTGGAAGATGCCGTATTGCTGTTTGGCCATGCCGATAAAATCAAAGAGCCGATGGTCTCGCACGGACCTTTCGTGATGAATACCGTGCAGGAAATCAATCAGGCTATTTTGGATTATCAGGCAGGTAAATTTAACGTGAGGCTCGATGGCTAACTTTTTGCACCGGTTATTATCAAGGTGACTTATTTCAACAATCCTCAATAATTACAGTCCAGGTTGCAGTGGCTGAGGATTAATGCCTATATAGTTAGCCTGCTAGGCAATATTTCAAGCCTGAGACTGATAACCGGTTAAGGAGGTTAAAGATAATCAGATTCCCTATTATTTATCCGAATGTCATTGACCTACCAAAGGAGTTATTCATGAAATTCTCAAAATATATCGCCGTAATATGCCTATGTTCAGCCACGCTGGCCACTTCGTCTGTGATGGCAGCAGAGGTCAGTCAGGCCGATTTAATGGCTGCTGCCGTTAAGCTGGGGCATGAATACGACAGTCATTATGCCGCCAAAGATCCTGACGCCATGGCGGCACTCTATGCAACAGATGGGGTGCTGATTTCACCCAAGGGTCCAGTGGTGAGTGGCCTACCCGCACTGCACGATTATTACGTCAAACGTTTTGCATCCGGCGCCAAGGGCCATTCAATCAAGATTGAACAGGTGTACCTGAAGGGAGACGGCGGCTACTCAATCGCCGATTTCTCTGTGACTGTCCCCGGAAAAAATGGCAAGCTTCACAGAGAAAGTGGCAAAATTGTGGCCATCTATCAGCATAATGCGCAAGGCTGGCACTTGAGCCTGGTAGAACCCACGGTTGCAGAAAGTGCTAACGGCTAAGCGTTGTCAAACCGTGCGAGCAGGGAATAATGCTGGTCGCAAGGTTTATTGTGATACCAATGTCTGCTTCGACAGATCTTATAATTTGGCAATATTCAGGGACGAAGCATGGCGCTCAAACTCCAAAACGAGTGATTTGCCATAAGTGAGGTAAACCATGAATCATGTTTCACTGACAGACCAGCCGACCCTGCATCTTTTATGTGGAAAAATTGCGTCAGGAAAATCAACGCTATCAGCCCGACTGGCAGCAGATTCAGGCACGATAGTGATTGCTGAAGACACTTGGCTCACGGCACTCTTTGCTGAAGAAATGCATTCGGTAGCTGATTATGTTCGCTGCTCGGCGAAACTTAAGATGGCAATGAAACCACATCTGATTTCGTTACTCCGCGCCGGGGTGTCGGTGGTGCTAGATTTTCCTGCAAACACCGTCACAAATCGTGAATGGATGAAGAGCATCATCCGAGACTCGGCGGCAAATCACTGTTTACACTATCTCAAGGTTCCCGATGAGGTCTGTAAATCCCGTTTGCGCGCGCGCAATGAAGCAGCTGCGCATGACTTTTCAGCTACCGATGAACAGTTTGATTTAATTACGCGTTACTTTCAGGAGCCAGGCGCTGACGAGGGTTTTAACATCGTCGAGTACGCTTGACGCGGGTCATCAATGGGAGAAAGCGCATGTCGATGGGTCTGCAAGATATAGATAGCTCATCTTGGGCACAGCTTGAAGTCGCGGGAAGATCCCCAAACTCTGCTTTTCGCTATGTGAATTTCTGTTCGGTAGATGCCCAAAGCAGGCCTCAGGCGAGAATGGTGGTATTACGTTGCGCAGACAAATTAGCTCGGAAACTGGAATTTCACACCGATGCGCGCAGCCCAAAATGGCTGGAGATTTCCGCTAATCCCAACGTGACAATACTGGGATACTGTCACCAGACGCGACTACAGCTACGACTGACAGGAACCGTTGAACTGCATGCTCCCGAGAGTCAAGTGGCTGAAAAAGCATGGAGTAAATTATCCCCACACACGCAAAACACCTATGCAGCCGGGCCTCCTGGTGATGGGCTGGCCTTTGACGCGGCAGATAAAAATGCCGAACCAGCACCTTCTGTTACCGCAGATGGAAAAGCCAATTTCGGCGTGTTAATTGTGAAGGTCAGCATGCTGGATTGGTACCAGCTTAAAAGAGAAAACAATCAGCGAGCACTGCTGACCTACACTGATTCGGGCATCTGTGCGAGCAGTCAATGGATTAACCCGTGACAGTCGCTTAGGCAATCGACCGCAGCACGCCGCCATCAACTCGCAGCGACGCGCCGGTTGTTGCCGAGGCTTTTTCGCTGCAAATGTAGGTAATCATTGCGGCAATTTCATCCGGGGTTGAAAAACGCTGAATTACCGATGAAGGTCGTGCATGCTCAAAGAACTCGCGTTCTATAACCGAAGCATCCACGTCACGGCTCTTCGCCATCTCGGCCACAAATCCTCCCACACCTTCCGAAGATGTTGGTCCCGGCAGCACGCTATTTACAGTCACACCCGTGCCGGAGAGAGTTTCTGCAAGCCCACGCGCTACCGCCAACTGGGCGGTTTTGGTCATCCCGTAGTGGATCATCTCGGTCGGAATTTGCAGTGCCGATTCGCTGGATACAAAAACGATCCTTCCCCAGTTACGCGAACGCATACTTTCGACATAATGACGGGAAACTCTGATCCCGCTTAACACATTGGTCTCGAAAAATCGTAACCAGTCCTGGTCGGAAATCTCTGCAAAGGCTTTAGGCTCAAAGATGCCCAAATTATTGACCAGCACATCAATTTCAGGCAGCTGTTTGAACAATACTTCACAGCCCTGTGCGGTGCTCAAATCCGCGACAACGCCCGAAACTTGTGCTCCCGGCACTTCGTTCTTAATCAACGCCACCGCACTGTCAACACGAGACTGAGTGCGGCCATTGACCGTGACACTGGCACCTTCGGCGGCTAAAGCGCGTGCAGAAGCCAATCCGATACCGGCCGTTGAGCCCGTTACCAGCGCGCGCTTATTTTTTAATCCCAGGTCCATAACTATCTCCTAATTATTTGTAAAACATAACCATTCAGGACTATAAACCTCGACGTAGAGATTATTAAGCCATCAATATTACTTAACAAACTGCCTTTAAGTATTGTCGCAAACCCCATCGGGATCCTGCTTTATATTGAGGTTAACGTGCTGTCGCAGAGTGTTTAAGGAGATGGATTATTGGTAGTTTATTAATTCTATACAGCAGGAAAATAACCACTCGGCATTTTTAGTACTCACTAAAAAATTATAAATTCATCAAATCTTTTACAGGAGTCAGAGTGGATATTAAAACACTCCGTTGATAGCTTTAAATCAAGAGTAACATTAGCGAATTACATGTATTGAGGTGAGTAATCATAAAATCTTTATCAAAATATTTATTCTAGTCATTCTGTTACCAGCCAGAAAATTAAATGGCCGGTAACAGAGTGTGGCAAGCAACAGTTTGCTCGCTTTCTAAAGATGAAGAATACCGCCCAGGCCTAGCAGGGATGACAAGCCAGAAACCAGCCCATCGACTCCGGCACCGAGGTCGACATCAGCTTTAATGATTGGCGACAGATCTAGCACAAAACCACCACTCACCTGCTCAATTTCATCCAGCGAAAGTTCACGTAATCCGTTGTCATTGTTCATATTACTAGCCTCCAGAGGTTAAGTTAACAAGGCTGGAGTCATGAAATAAACATCCCAACCTATGAGTACGCCGCAAGAGATATTTCCCGGAGCGCCTGTCATTAAAAATAGGCTATTGATGAATAAAATCAATGTAGATAAAGGCTGAAAACCTGGGTAATTTGCAATCAAACTGATTTAAATAGAAAAATTTACAGACAGCCTTTGTTGATATATCAACATAAATTGATATTTAGCGTGCTACGCACTTAGTGAAGCCAGCAGCCACATTACTTCATGCCTTTTCAGCCAGCTCTGCAGCCAGATTAACCCAGGTGATCGCTTCCATTCGCCTGCCGTAGGGAGCGCGCCAGAGAAATTAAGCTTGCTAGAAATTTATTTAATTTTTTTAATCCGCCTAATAAGATTTTTAGTAGAACTGCGCGTGACTCCATAACTGAAGAATACATTCAGAACTGTTTACGATTTTGCCGTTTTGCCGAGTTAAAATTATTAATTCTATAGCCTATCTTTTAGCGGTGTTTAATCCCTGTTTTGATTTTGACTGATATATCCGCGCCTAAAAATGTTATGCTGCCTACTGTTTCGATGCATTTTTAACTCATTATTTCACTGGAGATCTCTCCGGGCCACTGCTCATCAAGCCTGGGAACACCGTTATGACTTATATTTATCTCTTTATTGCCATCATCTCTGAGGTTATCGCCACCAGCTCGTTAAAAGCCTCAGAAGGATTCACCCGCTTTTACCCTTCTGTTGCCGTCGTCGTTGGCTACATCATTTCCTTTATTCTGCTATCACTGGTGTTAAAGTCGATGCCAGTCGGGATCGCCTACGCCATCTGGGCGGGTATGGGGATTGTATTGGTCGCCTGCGCCGGTTTTGTTTTCTTTGGCCAAAAACTTGATGGCTACGCGATAGGTGGCATGGTGTTTATTATCGTCGGTGTGCTGATGATCAATCTGCTGTCAAAAACCGCAGGTCATTAACCTGCTGATTTTACTGATAACACGGCTTCAACGTGCTCGATAAACAGCTTCACGCTCTGATTTTTGATGAGTTTATGCCAGCACAGTGTCAGTTCGGTCACCGCCAGCGGATCTTCCATTTCCCGAAAAACCACCTCTTTTATTAATAGAGAACGCTGTGAGTCGGGAACGATGGCAATTCCCATCCCCATTGCCACCAGCGCAGTCGCAACGTTGACCTCTTTGGTCAAATGCGTGCTGTGTGGCACCAGTCCCTTGCGCTGGAAAATATTGGCCACCGCGCCTCCCAGGCCAACCCCGGTTGGATCGTCATGCAGAATCAATGATTCGCTTGCTAAATCCTCAGCGCTAATACTTTTTTTGCTGGCCAATGGATGATTCGCAGGCAAAACCACATTCAACTTATTACAAACCAAATCCTTAAAAGCCAGACTGCGATACAGCGGTAACGGTCTGCGGACCAGCGCCAAATCTAACTCTCCCTGCTGCAACAGCATCAGTTGGCGATTGACATCGCTCTCCACCGGGATGATATCGATGTCGATATATTGACTTTTAAACTGTCGAATCAGGTTCATTACTGTCGGGTCAAGCACCGACGTTCCCACATAGCCCAGACGTAAAACACCTTTATAACCGCTGGACAATCTTTTGGCCGTTTGTTGCAGATTTTCAAGCTGACTCACCGCGCGTTGTACATCAACCAGCACCGCTTGCCCTTCCAGAGTCAGACTAACGTGCCGCTGATTGCGCTCAAACAGTCTGATGTCCAACTCCTTCTCCAACCCTTTGATGTGATTGGTTAGCGCGGGCTGAGTCATGTTTATTCTGGCGGCAGCCCTGGCGAAGTGCAAAGTCTCTGCCAGCACCACGAAGGATTTGAGTTTTCTTAAGTCCATGCCGAATTCCTGTAATAACGATTCGTTATCAATAAAGGCTTTTTCTTGATTAGAGTTTTATTATAGCCATTTTATAATTGGCAAATAAATTAATTTGTTAGAAGAAATCCCCAAGATGCGGCGTTGATAATCTGCGCAGAAACCGGGATGGGATCAAGGAGAACCAATGAGAATTATCGTAGGTATTACCGGCGCAACCGGAGCACCTTTGGCAATAATGTTATTGCAGATGCTCAAATCTATCCCTGAAGTGGAAACTCATCTCATTATCTCTCGTTGGGGAAAGGCAACTATCGAACTTGAAACGCCTTATCAGGCCCGCGATGTTATCGGCTTGGCGGATTTTTATCATAGTTCAGCCGATCAGGGAGCCACGATATCTTCAGGTTCCTTTTTAACTGAAGGGATGATTGTTATCCCTTGCAGCATGAAGACACTGGCAGGCATTCGCAGTGGATACGCCGATGGCCTGATTGGCCGGGCAGCCGATGTGGTACTTAAAGAAAAACGCAAACTGATTCTGGTGCCGCGAGAAACACCGTTAAGCACCATTCACCTTGAAAACATGCTGGCATTATCAAAAATGGGCGCCAGCATTATTCCTCCTATGCCCGCCTGGTATAACCATCCTAAAGATTTAAACGATATTACCCATCACATTGCCTCACGTATTTTGGATCAGTTTTCACTGAAATTCCCTGAGACAAAGCGCTGGGATGGATTAAAAGAAAGTAGCCGCTAATTAATCTTCTGATTATCAAGTCTGATTAAAATTAATAAACCGGAGTCAACTTATGTCTGAAAAAGTTAATAATAATGTCGACGTTTACGATTTACGTTCAGCCATTGCCTTACTCAAAACCTTCGATGATGAATACATCGAAACCGACGAACCTGTTGACCCTGCCGCAGAGTTATCAGGCGTTTATCGCTATGTCGGCGCGGGCGGAACGGTTATGCGCCCAACCAGAACCGGCCCGGCGATGGTGTTTAACAAAATCAAAGGCTATGACGACTGCCGCGTGTTGATTGGACTGTTAGCATCACGCCAGCGCGTTGCCCGATTGCTAGGTGCACCAAAAGAACAGTTGGGTCATCTGCTGCGCAATTCGGTAAAACACGCCATTCCGCCGGTAGTCATCCCTAACGATAAAGCCTCTTGTCAGGAGGTGGTGCATTTAGCCACCGATGCAGATTTCGACTTGCGCAGACTGCTGCCTGCCCCGACCAATACGCCGGAAGATGCAGGTCCGTACTTTACTATGGGGATGTGTTACGCAGCGGACCCGGAAACGGGCGAGCACGATGTCACCATTCACCGCCTGTGTGTGCAGGGTAAAGACGAAATTTCGATGTATTTTGTGCCGGGTCGCCATCTGGATCAGTTCCGTATCAAGGCTGAAGAAGCCGGTAAAGCACTGCCGATCACTATCAGTATTGGCGTGGACCCAGCTATTGAGATTGGTGCCTGTTTCGAGCCGCCAACAACCCCGCTAGGTTACGATGAGCTGGCGATTGCCGGAGGCTTGCGCGGTAAAGCCGTGGAGCTGGTCGAGGGGGTTGCCGTCAAGGCGCGTGCCATCGCCAATGCTGAAATTGTGATTGAAGGCGAACTGGTACCCAATTATCGCGTGCAGGAAGACCAGCATACTAAAACCGGCAAGGCGATGCCAGAATTCCCTGGTTACACCGGTGATGCGAAAGCTGAAGTTCCAGTGATCAAAGTCAAGGCTATCACTCACCGCAAGCACCCTTTCCTGCAAACCTGCATTGGGCCAAGCGACGAGCACACCAATCTGGCCGGTATTCCGACCGAAGCAAGTATTCTCGATATGGTTGAGCGCGCGATACCGGGATTAGTGAAAAATGTGCACTGCCCGTCGCCAGGCACCGGCAAATATGTTGCTTTCTTGCAGATTGGTAAACGTGGACCCCAGGACGAGGGCCGGCATCGTCAGGCCGCCTTGCTGGCGTTTTCCGCATTCTCTGAGCTGAAACACGTATTTTTAGTCGATGATGACGTTGATATCTTTGACCTTTCCGATGTGATGTGGGCAATGACAACCCGTTATCAGGGCGACGTTGATACCATTTTTATTCCAGGCGTGCGCTGCCATCCGCTGGACCCTTCTCAGGATCCGGCGTTCAGCCCCAGCATTCCAGACCACGGCATTTCCTGCAAAACTATCTATGACTGCACCGTGCCTTATAAGTTGAGACACAACTTTGAACGTTCAAAATTTATGGAAGTTGACGTCACTCGCTTTATCCCAGACTTTAAGGTGTCATGAGATTTCCCCTCGAATGAGATTTATTGCTAGCAATTAGCACCAAGACGATGCAGGGCTGCCCAAAAGATGCGCAGCCCTTTCTAAATGCCTCCCGTACCTCCTAAACCCAAAAACCTTTCACCATCCTTACCCATTGAAATAAATAGAAAAGAACATTATTTTAAATTTACATCTTGCTTGGCACGATGGTTGCTTTTAATAATTGCTAGCAATGTGGCTAGTGTTTCCCGCCCATGCATGTTCTCGCTGGTGCGGTAATTGCCCCCATTAATGTGTGAAGGAAGCTCAGATGAAAAAGTACGTGCTGCCGCTTTTATTGACTTGCATCGCGACGCAGGCCGCCGAGGCCGAGAATATTGTTCGCTGGGCCGTTGCTGCCGATATTCCCACCCTGGATCCGGACGCCTTTGCATCCACCACGGCTTTGACTTTTCAAAATCACATTTACGAGGCTCTGCTTCAGCGCGACAACGATTTAAAACTGCAACCGACACTGGCAACACGCTGGGAGTTTATCAATGACACCACGTTGCGCTTTTATCTGCGTCAGGGCGTGAAATTTCAAAACGGTGATGATTTTGATTCTTCCGATGTCGTCGCCTCGATTGCTCGCGTTACCGATCCCGATTCAGGCATTCGTGCCAATGCTTCAACGATTAAAGACGCGGTAGCGGTGGATAAATACACCGTTGATATTCATCTCAAACAAAAAAGTGGTATCGCGCTCAATGAACTTAGCGGCGTAATGATGATGGATAAAGAATGGATGACTCAGCATAACGCGCTTAAACCTACTAGCATGAGTCAGGGAACCGAGGGTTACGCAACCAATAATACCAACGGCACAGGGCCGTTTATGCTTGTCAGCCGCCAGCGCGAATCACAGATGGTTTTAAAGAAGAACCCAACCTGGTGGAATAAGGACCATTCAGAAGGCAACGTCGATCAGATTATCTTTAAACCTATTACCTCAGACGCCACTCGGCTATCGGGAATACTGGCGAAAGAATATGATCTGGTGACCAGCGTGCCTTTGCAGGACATCGACAGGCTGCGCAAAGACAACACTATTCAGACGTTGGTTAGCCCTTCTTTGCGGGTAGATTTTTTGACCTTTAATCTGCGTGACACCCTTAACGCCGGCAACGTGGACGGCAAGAATCCGCTCAAGGATTTACGTGTCCGTCAGGCACTGATGATGGCGGTCAATCGCCAGGCGATTAGTCAAAAAATCATGCGCGACATGACTCAGGTCGCCAACACTTATCTCGCCCCGCAGATCCCGGGTTATGATGCAGCCAATGCGATTAAACTTGATTACGATCCAGTCAAGGCCAAAGCGCTGCTGGCAGAAGCTGGCTATGGCAAAGGCTTCAAGCTGGCATTTGACTGCGTGGAAGGTTCTTACATGAACGCGCCACAGTGGTGTCAGGCGGTACAAAGTTACTGGGCCAAAATAGGCGTTACCGCCACTCTGACCATGCACACCAACAGTGTGTATAACCAAATCACAGATAATGGCAAAACTGATATCGCAGTATTGGGCTGGGCCAATCTGCCCATCATGGACGCCTACAGTATTTCAGTTCAGCTGCTGCACACCAATGATAATACCGGTTTTGGTATGTTTAATATCCCTCGCTATTCCAACAAGCAGGTTGACCAGTTAATTGAAGCGTCTATTCCTGAACTCGATGATAAAAAACGCACTGATATGCTGCGCCAGGAAATAAATCTGGCTCAGGCCGACTTGCCTTATATGCCAATGCATTATGAGCCGGTGGTGTGGGTGGAAAATAAAAACCTGACGCTCAAGCAGAGCCCGGATAATGTTGTCCGCCTCTGGTATGCCCGCGTTAATCAGAACTGAGAATAGAGAGAACGTACAATGGTAAGTTATATCATTAAACGACTGTTGCAAATGATTGGCCTAATGCTGGCCGTGGCCTTTATTTCATTCAGCATGTTTCAGTACTTGGGCGATCCCATTAATAATATGCTTCCTGAGAGCGCAACCCAGCAGGAGCGTAATGACTTACGCATGAAATTAGGCCTTGGCGACCCGATGCTGACTCAGTTTGGGCATTTTATTGTGCGTATTTGCCACGGTGATTTTGGTATTTCCTATTATAACCAGGTCGACGTATTCCATTTAATTATGGAGCGCCTCCCCGCTACGCTAGAACTGGTTATCGTTGCCGTGGCAATTTCGCTGCTGGTTGGTTTTCCGCTGGGAGTCTGGTCGGCAATCAGCAAGAATCGGCTGCTGCTGGGTCTGGTGCAGCTCCTTTCACTGATTGGCGTGTCACTGCCGAGCTTTCTGATAGGCATTCTGCTAATTATTGTGTTCTCGGTTTATCTGGGGATATTCCCCTCCAGCGGTCGCGGCGCAACCACTCATTTTGGCCTGTGGAGCACCGGTTTGCTTAGCATCGGCGGCTGGAAATCTATTGTGCTGCCCGCGCTGTCTCTTTCGTTATTTATGATCACGCTGATAATGCGTTTGGTGCGTTCAGAAATGCTCGAAGTGATGCGCACTGACTATATTAAATTTGCCAAAGCGCGTGGATTACATAAGGCCAGTATTTATTATCGCCACGCGCTGCGCAATGCGTTATTGCCAGTAGTCACTATTGTCGGACTGCAGATCGGCGGACTTATTGCTTTTGCGATTGTTACCGAAACCGTTTTTCAATGGCCCGGCATGGGGCTGCTTTTCATTCAGGCGATTAATAATGTCGATATTCCGGTTATTTCGGCTTACCTAATATTCATCGCATTAATCTTCATTGTCATTAATACCTTGGTGGATCTGCTGTATTACCTGATCGACCCGCGTATGAAAAAGTCCTGAGCGAGAACATTATGATTAATCCTGACTCCCAGCATCCCGTTGAATTTAACCCGGCACAAGCACCTGGCAGGTTGAAACTATTACGCCAAAGCCTACTTGCCTTTGCAGATAGTGATTTCCTGTATTATTTCTGGAAATCAAAGATAACCGTACTGGCTTTTATCTGGACAGTGATACTGCTGGTTTCCGGCGTTTTCAGCGGTTGGCTGGCACCCTATTCCATTTTTGACGCCTCGAGTTTTGATTTGATGAACTCCGAGCTGCCTCCTTCCTGGATGACGGGCGGTGATGCACATTTCTGGCTCGGCACTGACGTACAGGGCCGCGACCTGCTGTCGCTAATCCTTTATGGGCTGCATATTTCACTGATTGTCGGCCTTACCAGCGTGGGGCTTTCTCTGCTGCTGGGCGTGCTCCTTGGAGTATTGAGCGGCTATCTTGGGGGATGGATTGATACCCTGATTATGCGCTTCGCCGACGCGATGCTAAGTATTCCAACTATTATGTTTTCCTTGCTTATCAGCGGCGTAGCGCGCGGAATTTTGCCTAAAGAGCTGCAGGCGGAGATAGCGATGCCGATTATCGTCGCTTCGATAACGCTCACCGGCTGGATGCAATACGCCCGAACCATTCGCAGTCTGACTATTCTTGAAAAACAAAAAGAGTACGTGCTGGCTTCGAAAGTCAGCGGTGGTCGTGACCTGCACATTATGTTCGCGCATATTTTGCCCAATGTGTTAAGCCCGGTTTCCGTGCTGGCTACCCTGCATCTTGGTTTAGCTATTTTGACAGAAGCGACGCTGTCTTTTCTCGGCGTTGGCATGCCGCCTGACCAGCCTTCTCTTGGCACTCTGATTAATGAAGGCAACCAGTACCTGTTTTCCGGACAGTGGTGGGTGGTGTTGTTCCCGGCATTAGTATTGGTGACATTGTCACTTGCGTTTAACATCCTCGGCGACTGGCTGCGGGATATTCTCAACCCTAAACTACGATAGGACGCGACGATGAATAGCCATAATTTACCTCCAGCACCGTTACTCCAGGTTGAAGGGTTGAGTGTGGAATTTATGCACCGTAAAGGCGCTCTACAGGCTATCCGTGACGTCTCGTTCACGCTGAAGGCCGGCGAAATCCTCGGTGTGGTTGGCGAGTCGGGAGCCGGTAAATCGTTGACCGGTGCTGCTATCTCCGGCCTGCTCGAGTTACCGGGTCGCATCAGCGCAGGCAAAATATTCTTCAACGGTCAACGCATTGATAATCTTGATGAATCGAGCAGGCGTCTGCTGCGCGGCAGAAAGATTAGCTGCATCTTTCAAGACCCCTTGACCAGCCTCAATCCGGTGCTGACTATCGGCGAACAGCTGATTGAAACCATTCGTACCCACCTGCCGCTCGACGCCCGACAAAGCCGCCAGCGAGCCATCGAGTTAATGGGGGAAGTGGGTATCAGCAGCGCCGAACAGCGGTTGGAACAGTATCCTCATCAGTTTTCAGGAGGAATGCGCCAGCGAATTATTATTGCGCTGGCGCTGTGCGTTGAACCGGAATTAGTGATTGCCGATGAGCCAACCACTGCGCTTGACGTCTCGGTGCAGGCGCAGGTGCTGGGGCTGCTAAAACGCCTGTGCAGGCAACATGGCGCCGCGGTGATGATTATTACTCACGATATGGGAGTGATCGCCGAAATTTGTGACCGTGTTGCGGTTATGTACGCCGGTCAGCTTATTGAAACTGGCCCTGTGAAGCAGGTTTTGCTGCAACCGTTACACCCTTATACCCGTGGCCTGATGGCCTCGATCCCAAGCCTCACCGAGCGGCGTGAACGTCTGGCACAAATTGACGGTTCAATGCCGCGCCTTAATCAATTGCCCAGCGGCTGTTCTTTTCATCCCCGCTGCTCGCAACGACTTGAGCAATGTTGCCAACTTTCACCCGCGCTGGAAAACCGCGGTGAAACGCGCGTTGCCTGTCTGAATCTTTAAGGAGCCACGATGAATATCATGAAACACGTTGTACCGCTGACTGCCGTGGCCCCAGAACAGACGGCAGCGGTTGGTCAATCGCCTCACACCCTGATGCAGGTTGAAGATCTGCACATCAGCTTCGAAATGGGCACCGGTGGCCTGTTTACACGCCAACCCAAACAGCGCTTGCAGGCAGTGAGAGGGATAAGCTTTAGTGTGAAACAGGGCGAAACCTTCAGCCTGGTCGGCGAATCAGGCTGCGGAAAATCAACCGTAGCTCGCGCGCTGGCCGGTCTTTATGCTCCGACGCAGGGGAAGATTTTCCATGCGGGCAAAGCGCTAAATCCGGGAGAGACTTCACCTGGCCGTGGCATTCAGATGATTTTTCAGGACCCCTACGCCAGCCTGAATCCACGCTGGCGCGTCGAACGTATTATTGCCGAACCGCTGCGACTGCAAAATCGCGTGGGTAACACCCGTCAGGCTCGTGGGCAGATTGCCGCGCTGCTGCGCCAGGTCGGGCTTGCCGAAGCGGATATGTTCAAGTTTCCGCATGAGTTTTCCGGCGGCCAGCGGCAGCGTATTTCTATCGCCCGTGCCCTTGCCACCCAGCCAGACTTCCTAATCTGCGACGAGCCAACTTCGGCGCTAGATGTTTCAGTTCAGGCACAAGTGCTTAATCTAATGAGCGATTTGCAAGATTCGCTCGGTCTGACCTACTTTTTTATCAGTCACAATATGTCGGTCATCGCGCATATTTCCGATCGCGTGGGGGTAATGTATTTGGGGCGCATCGTGGAACTGGGGCCGGTTGACGAGATTTTCCGCCAGCCGGGACACCCCTATACCCGAATGCTGATTGACGCCATCCCCAAAATTGAGCAACCAAGCCAAACGCGTAGCGGAATTTCGGGTGAGATGCCTAGCGCGCTCTCGCCGCCATCGGGCTGTGCGTTTCATCCGCGCTGCCCGCAGGCGACTGATATTTGTCGTCAGGTTGCGCCGCCAGTGCAAGCCATGTCCGAGCTTCACCAGATTGAATGTCACCATCCGGCCGCCACGGCGCGCCCTTCTTTACAGGTTATAACAGGAGAAAATCGATGAGCTCGTCTTTACTTTTAAAGCAGGTCCGCCCGTTTAACGGCACTGAGACAGTAGACGTATTAATCAAGGATGGAACGATCGTTGAAATCGGCGCCAATATTTCCAGCATTTCCGCGCAGACAGAGATTATCGAGGGCAATAATCAGCTATTACTGCCCGGTTTTATCGACGGCCACGCCCACATTGATAAAAGCCTCTGGGGACGCGAATGGTACGAAAACGACGTGCCGCGAAATTTACCGGCAATTATCGCCAACGAGCGCGCCTATCGCCGCGAACATCACCCTGATCCACAGCTGCAGTCTGAACGAATTGCGCGGCATTGCATCAGCCGTGGTACTTCTTTTATTCGCACACACATTGACGTTGATAATGAAATTGGCGTCAGTCATGTCGAGGGCGTGCTGGAAACCAGAGAGAAGCTGGCCCACGCGATTGATATCGAGACCGTTGCCTTCCCGCAAAGTGGTATTTTAGAAAACCCAGGCGCGGAAAAATATCTTGAGCAGGCGCTGATCCTCGGTGCGGACTATATCGGCGGACTCGACCCGTGTACCTATGAAAAAGATCCCATTGCCCACCTGAATATTATTTTCCGGCTGGCGGCAAAATACGGTAAAGGGGTTGATATTCACCTGCACGAGCGCGGCGAAGTTGGCGCGTTCAGCGTGGAGCGCATTCTGGATAAAACCCGTGAATTTGGCCTCGCCGGTAAGGTCACCATCAGTCACGCATTCTGTCTGGGGATGGTCGAGGCAGATCGGCAAAAATGGTTTGCCGAACAGTTGGCCGAGTTGGGAATTTCGATTGCCACCACGGCTCCGGTTGACGTTGCAGTGCCTCCTTATCTGCTGTTGCGCGAACTCGGTGTCGATGTCTGCGCCGGAAACGACGGCATTCGCGATACATGGAGCCCTTATGGCAACGGCGATATGTTGCACCGCGCGATGATGGTTGGGCTGCGTTATCGCTGGCGCAAAGACAGCGAAATGCTTAATGCGCTGGAAGCCATCACCTACGGCGGAGCCAGAGTCATGAAACGTGAAAATTACGGCATCGAGGTAGGATGCCACGCCGATCTGGTACTGCTGCCCGCTCGCGTGTTGGCCGAAGCCATTGTGGCACAGCCGATGCCGCGCACGGTTATCAAGCACGGTAAGGTGGTGGCCACCGCTGGTGAGTGTCTGTTCTGATGGCCTCGCAACCGGTTATCCGCATCCGCGCCACCTGGGTTGTAGGTTATCAGGATGGCGATCACCGGCTGTTTTCGCCGGGAGAGCTGGTTTATCAAGGCAGTGTGGTGGTATTTGTCGGCCAGAACTATGTCGGACGGGTCGATGAGGAAATCCACGCCGTAAATACCTTGGTTGGCCCCGGTTTTATCGACCTTGACGCGCTTGGCGATCTGGACACCACGGTGTTGGGATTCGACAATCAGCCGGGTTGGACCAAGGGCCGCGTTGTTGCCGCCGACTGGCAAAGGCGCGACCTGTATTCCCGCGAAGAACTCAACTTTAACAAGCTGTATGCCTACACTCAGCTGTTACTGAACGGCATCACCACTGCCGTGCCGATAACCTCGATACTGTATCGCCAGTGGGCTGAAGATATCGACGAGTATCGCCACGCGGCAGACGTTGCCGAGTCTCTCGGTCTGCGCGCGTGGCTTGGCCCGGCGTTTATGTCCGGTCATAACGTGGTAGAGGCCGGCGGTCAAATAGGCATGCGTTTCGATGAACAGCGCGGGCTGGCAGGTTTGGAGGACGCAGAACGTTTTATCGAGGAGATGGCGGCTCGCAAGGTGTCGACTTTGCGCGGCTTTCTGGCACCAGACCGTATCGAGGGCTGCACTCCGGGACTATTGGCCGCGCTAAGCGAAACAGCAAAACGCCATGACGTTCCGGTCAGGCTGCACTGCTGCCAGAGCGAGCTGGAAGTTAATGAAATCCACCAGCGTTTTCAGGGGCGTTCTTCCCTGCAAGTGCTGGCAGATTTTGACCTGCTGCATAAAAAAATGTTACTGCCGCACGGCCAATATCTGGGGGGCAAGTCGGCCACCCGTGACAGCATCACGCGAGACATCCGGCTGCTTGTTGAATCGCAGGCCAATCTGGTGCTGTGCCCGCTGGTGTCGGGTCGCCATGCCAAATATCTGGAACAGTACTTGCCGCTGCGCGAGGCGGGCGTGACCATGGGATTAGGCACTGACACCTTCCCGCCGGATATGCTGGCCAATATGCATCTCGGCACGATTTTGAGTCGAGTGGTGACCCAAAACGTGCAGGCTGCCAGCGCGGCCGACTATTATCGCATGGCGACACTGGGAGGAGCCAAAGCCTTGGGCCGCGAGGATCTTGGCCGACTATGCGCGGGTGCACAGGCAGATATCACGCTGATTTCCCTCGACGAACCGGCAATGGGGCAGATTTTTGATCCGATCACCGCGTTAGTCATCAATGGCAATGGCCGCGACGTGCGTGGCGTGATTATTGCCGGTGAAAAAGTCGTGTGGGATCGCCAATTGGTGAAACGGCAGATTGACCTTGAGCAATTGCATCGGCAGGCTCAACGGCAGTTTGAACGGCTGATGGCGACCTACCCTGAACGCAGCTTTCAGCACCCTCCGCTGGATAAGTTATTTGCCCATTCTTTTACTGTAAATCCCCCGACTTGACTCGCCCAGTGCCGCCTTGCGCGACTATCGCAAGGCGGCAGCCTGAATCAGGACCGAGAAATCTGCGGTTCCAGAATCCACTCGGCGCTGTCGTTCCACACGTCCATGCGGGTGATTTTGCCGTCGCGGATTTCATAACGATCCAGATAGCGATTTCCGGCGAACGCGCGGCCATCAGGCCATTCACCGTAAAGCGTGCCGTTGGAGTAAATCACCAGATGATCGCCCTTGTCCATGCAGTCATATTGGCCGATAGATTTTTTTACCCAGGCATAGCGCGACTTATTGAAAGCCGTGATGTGGTGCGCATCCGGCATGACGCGCTTGCCGGTAAAAGTGATCACTACATCCGCAGCCATAAAGGTCGCCGCCTTAACGGGATCGGGCGTCATGGAGGCGGCTAGAAAATTGCTAACAATCTCTACAGCATCATTCGATTTACTCACGATTAATCTCTCCTGAAAATTAACTTTGGCGAGCCAACGTCTTCTCACAGTGCATTGACGCACTGCTTAAGTGCAAAAAAATCGGCATATTATGGCATCAGGTCCGTGAAACTGGCATTTTCAACATGGCACCCATATTGCTAGCAAAATACATGACAATGCTAGCAATCAGGATAAAATAAATGCGAGACAATACCAAAAGCCTAAAAATAATTAACGTTCGTTTGCCTTCGTCAGCGAATTTGCCAGTCAGTTTGATGGTGGAAAACGGTTTCTTCGTGGCCTCTCTCTCGCCAGAGGGTCAACAAAACGTCGCGACCTTAGATTTACAGGGAAAACTGCTGCTGCCCGGTTTGGTCGAAACGCATCTTCATCTTGATAAAGCCTGCATTCTTTCACGCTGTGACCTGCAAGCAGGCACTGTCCTTGAGGCGGTGGAACAAACTCGACTCGCCAAACAACAGTTTAGCGAGGAGGATATTTATCAACGGGGTGCCAGCGTGCTGGATAAGGCGATCGTTCAGGGAACAACCCATATTCGTACTCACGTCGAGCTGGACCCGCAGATTAAATTGCAGGGATTTAACGCGGTAAAGCGGTTACAGCGGGATTACGCCTGGGCGATTACGCTGGAAATTTGCGTTTTTCCTCAGGAGGGGATGCTAAATAACCCCGGCACCGAAGCACTATTGCGACAGGCGCTGGAACAAGGTGCTACGGTGCTGGGCGGCTGCCCTTATACTGACAGTTCTCCCGCCGGGCAGATTGAGCGGCTGTTTGAGATGGCGGTAGAATATGACTGCTGCCTCGATTTTCATTTGGATTTCGATCTTTCGCCAAAGGAGATGACTTTGCCGCAGGTGATTGAATGTACGCATAGATTTAACCGACATGGCCGCGTTACCGTCGGGCACGTCACCAAACTTTCTGCCTTGCCTTGGGAGCAAGTCGCTGTAATCGGCGAGCAAATGGCCGCTGCCGGAGTGAGTATTACCTCCTTACCTTCCACCGACCTGTTTCTTACTGGCCGCGAGCATTACCACAATCGCCCACGAGGGCTGGCACCTCTGGCTCAACTGGATCAATGCGGAGTGTTGTGTTCGCTATCGAGTAATAACATTGCAAATCCATTCACTCCTTACGGCGACGCTTCACTGGTGCGGCAGGCAAATCTGTTTGCCAATGTCAGTCAACTGGCGACAGAGGCAGAGTTGCTGCGCTGTCTGGCGTGGATCTCGACCGAGTCAGCACGTTTACTGCGTTTAAAAGATTATGGACTGACGCCGGGATGCCGCGCAGATTTTGTCGTGTTTGACGTGGCAGGCCCTTCAGCCGTCGTGGCTGAAATTGCCCCGCCGCTGATGGGTTTTAAAGCAGGGGTGAAAACTTTCCACCGGCCCCATGCACAAATATATGCCCCCCGAGATTTCAGGGGCAGACTTTTAACACAAAAAGGATTTTGATAAAAAAAAGGTTAGCGGCTTTAAAGGTCGGCTAAGGCTTGACGAAGATTGACCTCGCTGCTGGACTGGTCTTCAAGTTCTAATTGCGCTTCCAGCTCTTCGAGATGTTCAAGCATTACTGCCACTGCCTGCTCATTATCACCGGCTTCCAGCGCCGTAATGATGGCCTGATGTTCGTCAGACTGACAGGACGGCACATCATTTCGCTGATAAAGCGCGACAATAAGCGAGCTGCGAACCATCAGGTTGCCCAATACCTCGCTGAGCACTTCATTGCCGCAAATTTCACCCAGCATCAAGTGGAATTCACTGAGTTCACGCACTATCGCGCGACGATCGGTGGAGTCGGTGGCTTCACGCTCATTGCGTAAATGCGTGGAAATTCGGTTACGATGGCGTCGAATCAGTTCTGGCGTGATGGTCTCGACAATCGCCCTTTCAATGGCCCGGCGAGCAACAAATATTTCGCGCGCCTCTTTTGCTGTCGGTTGCGATACCATCGCACCGCGATTTGGCTCAATATCCACAATACGCTGCATTGCCAAACGCTGTAATGCCACCTGAACGTGGTTACGGTTGGCATTTAATGCTTCAACAATTTGCGCTTCAATAAGGCGCGCCCCCGGGCGAAGCCGATGCTGGGCAATAGCTTTGGAAAGAACATCTACTATGCGCTTAACTTCTAGTTGCTTGGCCGTAGTCGTATTATTGCTCATTGCATCCCCAATATATGAAACGTCCTACAATGACCAATTCTATGTTCAGCGTCATGTTTCATGCAAGCTTTGCTGAATATTACGGCTAGTCAGATACTCTGCTGCGCACACTTTGATCAGTATTAAATCTTTCAGCTACGTACCATGCGCGATAATTTTTGTTTACGGAATAAGACCATGCAAAATCCAATAATAAAACAAGTTATTACTTTTCTGATCCTGGCGGTGTGTGCAGCGTTTTCTGCTGGGGTATTACTTTTCGATGTTGTGGGTCTGGGCGATCAGGTTAAAGAGATTTCTGCCACAGAAATAATTCAGGAGATTTTTCTGCTGGCTACCGCCGCATTATTTTTCATTCAATCACGCAAGCACAAAAATTTGCGCGGGGGATTTATCCTCGCCGCCGGTTTTTTTGGCTGTATGCTGATTCGTGAGCTTGATGCGCTGTTTGATTATATTCATCTTGGTGCCTGGGTTTATTTTGCCAGCATGTTAGCGATATATTCATTATGTTGGGCAGCAACAACGCCGAAAACCACGCTTAATGGCCTTTATGCCCTCGTTGAGGATGAAGCCTTTCCCGTGCTGTTGTTTGGACTGGTGACTATTCTGGTGTTTTCACGCCTGATGGGCCTGCATTTTATCTGGCAGGCTGCAATTGCGGGGGATCACGTAAAACTGGTTAAGAATTTGGTCGAAGAAGGCATTGAACTGTTTGGTTATACCCTTTGTCTGGCGGCTGCAATGCGCATTAGCTGGGTTAAAAAGACCGGCAAATAAATAGCTATTAGCCTTAGTCAACTAACTCAATGCCCAGACTTTCCAGTAACGAAACCGCCTCCTGACGTGAGAATTTTGCTCGCGCGACGAGATTGTTCATCACGTCGATTTGAAAATCCCAGGAGTCGGTAAAATTCGCTCCGCGCAGGTCGGTGTTATGGAACAAACTGCCAGCCAGGTCGCAATTCACGATCTCTGCGCCGGCAAGATCACACTCCCTGAAATCCACTTCATGTAATATGCATTCGTCCATCTTCATCCCTTGCAACTTAAGGCCGAAAAAGGCGGAATGGGTCAGAATGCTTTTATTAAAACGCAGTTCAGGGTCAAGGCTGAAGGTCGGCCACTGCGCCCGCGTCCAGTCAATGCCGCTGAGCTTGCACTCATTGAAGTCAATTTCATAGAAACGGCTACCCAAAATCTCGGCGATGCTGAAGTTGCAGTGATTAAAGGTGCAGTGCGTGAATTTACAGTGCGAAAGCCTGGCAGAAGTAAAGTTGCAATGATTAAAAGTACACTCTTCAAAGCTTGCGTGCTCGGTAACGGATGAGGACACATCAAGCTTGTTAAAGATTTTCTCAAAATATTCTGACTCACTAACCCACTGTGACATAGCGCACCTTAATACTTTTATAATTAACCAAACTGACTTCATCTCATTACAAAGGAACTGTAAGGCACAATAGTATAATGTCTGCCATAAAATCTTGTTACCCGATTAAATCTTACAACCTCCGAGAAAGCTATCAATCCACCAAAACTGCAGATCTTCATCAATGTTGGGATAATTGGGAAAACAAAGAGCAAAGCGAACTGGCAAAAACCGCGCTTCACCGGGACGTCAATTCTTTCGTCAGGAATGACTGGAGCAACTCAGCAATGAAAAAAATAAAACTTTTCACCTTACTGCTAAACAACAAATTGAATTAAGCGCAGCCTACCTTAGTCGCCTGAGCGAAGATTTAAAACTCACGCCGATAGCTAATGAATTAATGTCTCCTATGGCAAAGAAAATAAATAATGCTGACGTAAAAAAATGCTTAATTCGGTAAAGGCAAGGGAGAATGCCGATTTCTAAACCTGGCTAGCTAAGTGGAAACCGTGGAGAATTGTTCTTAAAACCGTTGCGCCTTTACAACAAATAAAATTTGACCGCAAGTTACGTAAAATCCTTCTCGAGACTCATCGACTACCGGCCAAAAGAACCTATAACCTTGAAAATAATCGCGGCCCTTAACGGGCCGCGGCTATTCAACGCTTAACGGTCAATGACTTAACAATGAGTTACTGACTCACTGCGTCGCGGATCGGCGTGTTGCCGCTGCGCAGTTCCCACTGTTTGCCAATCGATGATTTAGCATCCAGCGCGGCAACCACCACCAGCGCCACATCTTCGCGAGGCACTTCACCCCTGCCCGCATGTTCGGACAGATTGACCAGTCCAATGGCTGAATCGTTGGTCAACGGCCCGGGACGGATAATCGTCCACTCAAGACCACTTTTACGCAGATAAATATCGGCATCACGTTTGGCCTCTACATAAGCCTTCCACACCGGCTCGGTCCCAGGTTTGACGGGTTCATCGACGCCAACTGCCGAAACCTGAATATAGCGAGCAACTCCGGCCTGTTTTGCCGCATCGGCCAACAGCACTGAACCGCCATAGTCTACTGTATGCTTACGCTCTGCCGTCGAACCACCACCGGCTCCGGCTGCAAACACCACCGCATCAACACCTTTTAGCCCGCTGGCCAGCTGTTGTGCCGTCGCGGATTCAATATCCAGCAATAAACTTTCTGCACCCAGCTTATGAATGTTCGCAATCTGCTCTTCTTTACGCACAATACCTAAAGCCTGATGCCCCTGGAGTTGCAAATGCTTAATAATAAACTGTCCTATTTGACCATGTGCGCCCACGATTGCGACCTTAGCCATAAATCCTCCTTTCACTTTTTCTCGGTTTTAAGGTAATCCTTGCAGACTCACCGTTAGGATTAACTGTAGCACATAGGATTTTCAGCCATGAAAGGCATCAGTTTTTCATGCACGCCAGGGTAAAACACCTTCTGGTAACTGGCGGCCAAACAGTGAGGCCACCAGCATAAACAGCAACACCAGCAGAATCATTAGACACCCTACCGCCGCCGCCAGCGTTGAAGACCCGCCTTCATCAAGGAAAATTACCATCGGCCCCAGTGTCTGCGTGCTGGAGGTCACCAACAGAATAGAAACCTGAATCTCGTTCAGTGCGGTCAGGAATACCAGGATTGCGCCAGCCATTGCCGACGGGGCCGCCAACGGCAGCAAAATGTCCCACATCCTCCTTATAAACCCAGCGCCGGAAATCTGCGCGGCCTCATCCAGTGAACGGTCTATTTGAGCAAAACCTGCCAGTGTCGGGCGTAACACCAAGGCCAAAAAGTTCGACAAATAGGCTGCCAGAATAATCCACACCGTGCCGTAAATGCTGACATTCATCAGCGGCAGCGGCTTGAGGAAAAACAGAATAGCCGCTATGCCGGTAACAATACCCGGCAGTGCATAGGCCAGCTCCGTGGACATTTGCAGCACGCTCACCAGACGGCTGCGCTGCCAGCTGAGAAAATAGGCCAAAAACAGCGAAGCCACGGTCAAGATAACCACCGCCATCAGTGTCAGCCCAAGACTGGTAAAAAACGCCTGATGGATTGCCGGATACCCCCACAATGCGCTGCTGTAGTTGGCGAAGGTCAGAGTTTGCCAGTTTAATACCTGCCCAAACCCCTGCGTCAGAGAAGTGCTCACCAGAGCCGAAAGTGGCAATAACAGCGTGATGACCACCCATAGCCAGGCAAGGCTTTCCACCGGCAAACGCCATGCCCCCAACGGCTGGCGCAGTGGTTTTGGCGAGCCGTTCACGCGCACATCACGGCGACCGCCAAGATAGCGACTCAACGCCAATCCGCCGAAAGTGATTATCGCAATTAATAATGACAGCACGGCCATATCTGACAGCGCGGAAGGACCGACACTGTTGAGCCGCTGGTAGATTAACGTAATCAACGTGGGAACGCGGCCCGGTATGCCGAGCATGGCCTGAATCCCGAAATTACCGGCTGCGGCCACGAACGACAGCGCCGCTCCGGCAAAGATAGCGGGTCGTGCCAACGGCAGGATGACGGTAAAAAGCACTCGCAGTGGCGAAGCACCGGTAATGCGTGCAGCTTCGACCAAGTCGGCAGGCAGTTGGCGCAAACCCGCGCCAACGGTGAGAAAGACCAGTGGCGCATTGTGCAATCCCAGCAACAAAACGATTCCACCGGCAGAATAGAGTGGCTGATGATTGCCGATCGCAATTTTCCATCCCAGACTGCGGCACAGAGCTTCAAGCCCCATCAGCAGCAGGCCTGAGGGTGACAGCGCCTGAACCCACGCCAAGGCAATCACCTGCGGCGGGATCATCAACGGCAAGATAAAGGCAAAAACCCATAGCTGTTTGGCGCGGAGGTGGGTCAGCGCGACCAGCAATGCCGCCAGCGTCCCGGTAAGTATCGCCAAAAGTGTTGCTGCGAGGGCAATGCCCACGGTATTCAGCGTCGCCTGCAACACTTTTTGCGTCGCAATAAGCCGTAATAAGCGATTCAGGTCCAGCGTTCCTGCTGGCGCGATAGCGGCCCAAATAAGTCGAGATAACGGTGCTATCGATAAAATACCAATCATCAACGCCAGTAACCATAATACCGCCCGATCGCTGCGCCATCGTGAAAGACGACGAAAGGCAACTGAGCGGGTAATCTCACCTATTACACTCATAACTTTCTCTATAATCTCATAAAGTTAACGCTGATATCTTCCAAAAACCTTTAACAATTCCGCTTAGCCACCAAAAATCTCGGTGAATTTATTTCTGACCTGCCGATCATCATTTACCGCTTTATCGGCATCCAGTGTCAGCAGCTTGATTTTATCGAGCGGTGTAAATCCGGCTGGCGCGGCAACACTGGCATCAATCGGCCGATTACCCTGTTTCACCACCAGTTGTTGACCCTGTTTTGAAAGCAGGAAATTCACGAAGGCTTTGGCCGCAGGAATATTATGTGCAGACGATAAAATAGCCACGGGTTCAGTGACAATAGACACGCCCTCTTTGGGATAAATCAGGTCAATCGGCGAGCCTTTCTGCCTGGCGAGAATAATGTCGGCGTCGGTTATCACGCCGTATTTATCTACACCGCTGGCGACGGCTTTCAGCGCCGGGCCGTTGCCGCCTTCGGGATTTATGCCATTGTTGGCGAGTTTTTGGTAAAACTCCCAGCCGATGTCCGGGGTGTTAATCGCGGTGTGCAAATTATACAAGGCCGCCCCGGAATACAGCGGGCTGGGAACTGCCACTTGCCCTTTATTGGCGGGATCGGTCAGCGCCATCCATGAATCTATCGGCTTGGCATTTTTAGTGTTGTAGCCAATCACGGTGGCGATAATTTTGGTGCCGAACCAAGTTTTGTCCTTGTCATAGAAGCTCGGACTAATATTGCCAACCGGTGCCTGCGGGTAAGCCATCAGTTTGCCTTCTTTCTTTAGCGCGCCGAGGTTTATCGAGTCAGCCACCAGCAGAACATCAGGCTTTACTTCCCCGGCCATCATCTCTGTTTGCAGCACGTTCATCAGCTGCGTTGTGCCATTGCGCGACCACTCGACCTGTAGCGAGGGATAGGCTGCTTTAAAAGCGTCGATGGTTTGCTGGGCGATTTCCGGTGCCTGCGAGGTGTAAATGACCAGTTTCCCGCTCACTGCTTCGTCGGCACGGGCGAGTAAAGGGGTCAATAGCCCAGTGGAAATCAGCAGTGCAATCTTGGCGGTGTTTTTAATTTTGCGCATAACCCTGTCCTTAAAATAAAATAAAAGAAAAGTAATGATTAACTCACGATTTAATCAGGAATAACCCATCCGTCATTAAGGGTTAGCCACAGGCTATCGCCTACCGCCAAGCCACTGACATTGGCAAGATGTAACGCCAACGGCTGTGAGGCGTTGCCATCTGGTTCTACGTCCAGTTGGCTATAACCGCCTCGGTAGATAATACGTTTGATTCTTGCGCCAAAGCCCTGCTCATCGTTTCGCGCCACCCGCAATGAGGAGGCGTGAACACAGACTTTTCCTCGACCCGCGGCCTGCTGCTCAGGGCTGGCGCGCAGCCGATACTCAGTGCCAAACAGCATGACATCTGCCATGCCGTGGCCACGCGGGCGGATATTTTCCACTTCGATGATGCGGCCATCATCGATAAATCGAGCGACCATCTCATTGGCCGGTTCGAGGTACAGAGTTTGCGGGGTGGCAAACTGCATGATTTTTCCGGCATTCATAACCACCACCCGATCGGCAATTGCCATCGCTTCATGCTGATCGTGAGTGATATAAAGCAACGTCGCGGCAGTATGACGATGGAATTGAGCAAACTCTTCTTCCATGGCGGCTCGCAAATGTACGTCAAGATTCGCCAGCGGCTCATCGAGCAATACCACGGAAGGCTGTGCGACCAGGCATCGCGCCAGTGCTACCCTTTGCCGCTGGCCTCCGGAAAGATCGGCCGGACGGCGATTGCCAAACTCGCTCAGCCCAACCTGTTCCAGGGCGCAAGCCGTGCGCTGGGCACGTTCAAACGCATTAACGCCATTAACTTTAAGGCTATAGGCGACGTTTTCTTCCACCGACATGTGTGGCCACAAGGCATAGTTTTGGAACACGATCGCAAGCTGGCGTTGCTCTGGAGGAAGATGCCGCTCCGGGGTTGAGACCGTGTTGCCACCGATTTTAATATTACCTTCGTCGATCGGTTCAAATCCGGCAATCGTGCGTAGCAGCGTGGTTTTGCCACAGCCCGAGGGGCCCAATACCACGACAAACTCACCGTGATAAATCTGCAACGACACGTTATCGAGCACTTTTTTGCCGTCGAAAGACTTGGTTAACTGATTAATTTCTATTGAAGACATCAATAATGCATCCCGCACAGAATCGGCCCTTGAAGGGGCAGAGAAAGTTAAAGCAACGGGATTAAGCTAACGAGCTTAAATGACAGTTTTATTAATGCGAGGTGACAGTTCCAATTGCAACCAGAGGAACGCCTGAGTGAGGCCTGAGTCATGTATGAGATCTGATAATGCCGTAAGGGAAGCTGAGGAAGATCTGAGGAAAACCTGAAAAAGTTGTGATGATAAGGCTCGTTGCTGCGCCGCCGGCAGAATAAGGCGGCGCTAAAATTTTTTACTTGTTCTGGCTACCCAGATAGCGGTAAACCACCGACAGGTCGCTGTCACCGTATCCGGCATCGACCGCTTTTTGCCAGGTATTACTGATGTTTTGCATCAGCGGCAAGGTGCGCGAACCACTGGCTTTCAGTGCCAGATTGATGTCTTTAAGCGCCCAGGTCAGCTGCATCTGCGGCGTGTAGTCATCGGTTTTGAACATTTCCATTTTGCCCTTGATATAAGGCACGGCCAGTGGACCGCCGTCGAGCACGTTCCAAAGCTCATCCGTGGTAAAGCCCAGTTCTTGCGCCAGCTGCGAACTTTCGGCAATCCCTTCCACCATTGAAATCAGCCAGGCATTAACGACCAGCTTCATTTTCGACGCTCTACCCGCTTCGCCGAGCCATTTTACACCCTTGGAGATAGCCGCAAATACCGGCTCGACCGCCGCGCCTTTTTCGCGATCGCCGCTGGCCAGCACCACGATTTGCGCCTGCTCGGCAGGCGCTTTGGTGCCAGAAACTGGCGCGTCAAAGAACACAACGTCAGGGCGTTGTTTTTTCAGCTGAGCGATCAGTTCATCGGTCGCTTCGACTCCGATGGTCCCCATTTGTACCACGATCCCGCCCTGTTTCAGGCCAGCGAGGATGCCATCTTCCCCGTTGAGAACAGACTGAGTGGTTTTACCGTCGGCCAACATGGCGATCACCACATCAACGCCTTCAACGGTTTCACGCGGCGTTTTACCCGCCACGGCTCCGGCCTTGACCAAATCGTCGCCCTTGGAAGCAGTGCGGTTCCAGACGCGGGTTGTAAAACCCTTTTTAATCAGGTTAGCGGCGAATGCGTGCCCCATGGCACCCAATCCCAATACTGCAACGCTAGGTTGCTGACTCATATCCAACTCCTTATTAATACGGCAATGTCGATCTAAATTGATGGATTAATCTAACTAAAAGGCTAGCACGTAGGGCAGGATATTTAACGTTGAATTTGTTTGTAAATGCGAATCAGGCATTAAAAAATCCTCCTGCCGTTTCACTCCCTCTTTCTTTATCGTACTCTTGGCGGGTAAATTTTTGTTATTTGTCAGTAAGACTCAGGAGTTAATGTGATTGGAAAGACGGGTAAAATGGTTTTAGGCACCATGGTTTGTGTGGTTTTTGTGATGGTGGTATTGACGCTGGGTATGACTTATATCTATCCAACTTACATGCAACGCACTACGCCACAGGCCTGCGCCAGCTTAACGCCGCAAAACGCAATGGACTTGATCACCCGTGATTATATGCAAAACAAACTGCCTAACTGGGGCAACGATAAAGACAACCTTGGTACAGAAGTTCCTAGTCTGGCATTTATTGCCGATACCGTAAAAGATGATAAAGGCACTTACATTATTCCATTCAGCGCCAAGGGCCCTGACGGCACACTGAAATATCTGGCTCATCTGAACTGTACAAATAAATACATCAAATACGATACTGTCGATTAACAGTCACGCCGTCAGACGACGGCGTGTACGCCGCCCTCCAGCTTGTAGAGGTTCATGATGCGAATTCTGATTTTAGGTGCCACGGGAATGGTGGGTCAGGGAGTTTTGCGCGAAACTCTGCTGGCCAAAGACGTCAGTGAGGTTATCTCATTGGCAAGATCGCCGGTCGAGCCGTTACCGCCTGGCGACCCCGCTCACAAACTTACCCAGCTTGTACACCGCGACCTCTTCGACCTCGACAGCTTTATTCCTCAATTAACCAATCTTGATGCCTGTTTCTTCTGCCTGGGCTTGTCGTCGCTGGGGATGAGCGAAGCCGATTACTCGCACATTACCTACGACTTGACTCTATCGGTTGCGAAAATGCTGTTGCCGCATAACCCAATGATGACTTTCGTTTACGTCTCGGGCGCTGGCACCGATAGCACTGAGCAAGGGAAAAGCATGTGGGCGCGAGTCAAGGGAAAGACCGAAAATGCGCTGTTGGATATGCCGTTCAAGGCGACTTATTTGTTCCGGCCCGGCGTTATGCAACCGCTGCACGGTGTGAAATCGAAAACCAAAGCCTATCGCCTGCTATACCCGCTTATGTGGCCATTTATTACCGTCTTGAAGCCATTGATGCCCGGCGTTATCTTGACTACCGAAAATGTTGCTTTAGCGATGCTCAACGCCGCCAGACTGTGTGAAGGCGATAAGATCATGGAATCCAAAGATATCTATCAACTTAGTAGAAGATAAATAAATGTAAATAATCGTTTAAAAGTTTTGAAATGGTAATTAGAATGCAAAGCGTTATCATTTGCATTTTCAGGGATTACTATTTTGAACTGTCTATCCAATTATAAAAAAAACGCAACACGCAGTGCCGCTGGCCAACGTTTTACCCCCAAATATTTTAAACCTAGCCTGATCGCACTGGCGATCCTGCACTGCTCCCCGCTGCTGGCGGCCACCAGCGATGCCGATAATTCTGCCTCGCTGATGACCATCACCGCCAACGCAGACGATGATGCCGCTGTAGAGTACGGCGCAACGCAGGCATCGACCGCCAACAAAAATAACACTCCGCTCAACGAAACCCCGCAGTCTGTCAGCGTTGTCACCCGCTCGATGATCGAAGATTATCAAGTGACTTCGCTGGACGATGCGATGAAGTTTGTCAGTGGCGTCACCCAGGGCAACACGCTGGGCGGTACTGAAGATGGCTTCGTAAAACGCGGCTTCGGAGCCAACAGCGACGGCTCCATCCTGCTCGACGGCGTGCGCAGTAATCAGGGTCTGGCGTTCGATTCAACCATTGATCATGTAGAAGTATTGAAAGGTTCTGCATCGCTGCTTTACGGCATCCAGAATCCCGGTGGCGTGATCAACATGATCAGTAAAAAGCCACAATACCAATGGAATACTCGCGTCAGCGGACGCACCGGCGGATCCGGCGGCGGCTCGGGAACCCTCGATGTGACTGGGCCGTTGGGCAACGGCTTTGCCTTTAGGTTGATAGCCGAACGACAATCGGAAGACTATTGGCGAAATTTTGGTAAAAATCAGCATACCCTGCTAGCCCCTTCACTGAGCTGGTTTGGCGAGAAAGCCAGTTTTAATATCAGTTATGAAGAGTTTAAATACGACGTGCCTTACGACCGCGGCACGGCGTTTATCAACGGCAAACCGTTAGACATCCCCTACAAAGAGCGAATCGACGAAGCGGCCAACCACGCCTGGGGGAAAAATAAACGCCTGAACACCACTTGGGAATACGAGCTTGGCCCTGACTGGAAAACCCGTTTGTCCTATGCCTGGATGCAGCGCCGCTATGACAGCAATGAGGTCCGCGCCACTGCTATCAACACCACCACCGGAGCGGTCACGCGCCGCGCCGACGCCAACCGAGGCTTCAATCACCAAACCAGCCTGACCTCGTGGGACTGGATTGGCGAACCGCAGGTGTTCGCCATGACTCATGACCTGTTGATTGGCGCAGATTACGAAAAAGTCGAGACCTACAAGCAGTATTCCTATCGCGGCAAAGTTAACTCTGACTTCAATATGTACGATCCGGTTTATCAGGTCGCGCCCATCACCAACAGTTCGACGTATTCAGACAGCAACAGCAATTTGCGATCGACAATTTATAATCACTCGATTTATGCCAAAGACAGCATTCATTTCACCGAGCACTGGATTGGGGTCATTGGCGGGCGTTATCAGCACGTCAATCAGAAAGGTTCGCAAGGTTTTGTCACACCGCTAGAAACGCAGAACTATACCGTGAACAAGTTCCTGCCTCAGGTTGGACTGGTGTACAAGCTCAATGAATCGCTGTCGTTCTATGGCAATGTCAGCAAGTCGTTTACCCCGTCCACCGACGTTGATGACAACGGAACTACCGCGCAGCCCGAGCTGGGCACAACCTATGAAGTGGGCAGTAAGTGGCAGATAACCCCGCGCCTTGATGCCACTTTGGCACTGTATCGTATTGATGAGAAAGACATGTCAGTTTACATCAATGGGGTAACGCGAAATATTCCAAAGGCGCGATCCAGTGGAATAGAGCTGGAAATGAACGGCGAGGTTGCCAAAGACTGGAACCTCAGCGCCAACTACGCCTATGACAAAACCGAGATCGTGAAAGATAATGTTACGCCAGACAACGTTGGCAATCGTCTGGTCAATGCCCCCACGAATATGGGCAGTCTGTATCTCAGTCACACACTGCGCTGGGTGCCGGTTCAGGGCGATATTCGCCTCGGCGGCGGAGCGCGTTATGTCGGTAAACGCGCAGGCGATCCGGAAAACAGCTTCACCATGCCGGCTTACACAGTGGCGGATGCCTTTATCTCGTGGGACAACCAGCTTTTAGGCAAACACACCCAGCTACAGCTGAACATCAATAATATCTTCAACAAAGAATACTACACCTCCAGCGCCGGTAACTTGCGCGTCGAGGAAGGTGAGACGCGCAATGTGGTGCTGTCGGCCAGTGTAGATTTCTAGGCAGTATTCTGACCAAGTTTGAGGCAACCAACGCACTGACGGGAAGTTCCGGCAGTGCGTCATTTATTTCACAGCGGGAAGCTGTGTCCAATAGGTGCCGGTAAGCGGTATCGGTAAAAATTGCTGATACATCTGTTGCAGCGTTTGCTGTGGGTCCAGCGAGGCAAACAGTTGTGGATAAAACGCCTTGGCAAACATTTCTACGTCGAGCAAATGATACGGACTTAGATAAAAGTTATGCCACAGGCTGTAGGCTTTGCCGTCTTTCACCGCGCGCAGGCTCGATAAAATTGGCTGCTTCGACATCAGATTTCTAAAACTCTCCTCGGCCTGTTCACGACTGACCAAAGGACCTAGCTGTAAATCATCCGGTTTTTCAGCGCCCGACATGCCGGTCGTCATATAGATATCCGGGTTGGCGACGATAACTGATTCTGGGTTCATCTCGCCGTAAACGCCTTTGAACATATTTTTGGCAATGTTCTGACCACCGGCAAACTCCAGTAAATCAGCCAGATTACCCTTGCCCACCGTGGTACAGCAGCTCTCTTTGCGGCCCAGATGCAGTTGCAGCATCACCTTGGGTTTGGGTCCTTTATATGTCGCCAGCGTGCGGCCGATATATTGCATATGCTGCTGATAAAATTTAATAAATCGACCCGCTTTCTGCTGCGTATTTAGCACCTCGCCCAGCAGCCTGAGACTGGGTACGGTGTTATGCAGCGGGTCAACACGGAAATCGACATAAATAAAAGGGACTCCAGCCTTGGTGAGCTGCGCTTCAACCGTTGCTTCGCTGGAAGGGCGTTTTGCATAGCGCGGCAAAATGACTAAATCAGGTTTGAGCGCCAGGATTTTCTCGACGCTCATCTGGTCGTAACTCACCGTGCCGAGCTGAGGAATGGTGGCAATATGAGGGAAAGCCTTAACGTAGAGCTGCCAGCTTTGTGGATCGTAATGCAACATATCGCCCGGCCAACCGACAACGTGCGCCGAGGGATCACCGTTTTCAATCAGTGCCAAACTGTACAACATGCGGCTTTCACCGAGAATAATACGCTGCGGGTTGTCTGGCACCTCAACTTTACGCTGATAGATATCTACCACCGTTTTGGCCTCTACGCCAGACGACAGCGCCCCGCCGCCTATTGCAATAGTGATGGCTATTGCCCAACTTGAAAAACGCATAAGGCCTCAAAATTCATCTTCAAAGCCCTGGATGATAATGATTATTATTATTTTTCGCAATCAGCAGGTGGCGTGGTATCACCTTCACCCAAAGTGCGCTGCATCATGATGGTGTTCACCCAGCGGCCGTGCTTGAATCCGACTCCGGTTAGCTGGCCGATCGTGTGAAAGCCCAACGACTGATGCAGCCTCAGTGAAGCAATGTTTTCGCTGTTTCCAATCACTGCCATCATCTGCCGCCAGCCGCCACGTTCGGCGCGTTCGATAGCCTTGGCCATTAGCCTCTTGCCCAGCCCTTTACCCTGCTGACCCACGGCAATATACACCGAACCTTCAACGGTAAAACGGTAAGCGTAACGCGGTCTATAGGGCGAAAGATAACAATACCCCAGCACTTTGCCCTGCTGGCGCGCAACCAGATACGGCAGACCTTTTTCCAACACCGTTTTGCGACGCTGCTGCATTTCTTCCACCGAGGGCGCTTCAGTTTCAAAGCTGGATAACCCGTGGATAACGTGATGGGCATAAATCGCCTGAACCTCGGCCATATCGGACTCGCTGGCGTCTGCCAGTTCAATCTCCTGTTCGTCGTAACGCGCTGCAAACATAGCTATTTTTCACTCGCTGATTGATTTGAATTAAGAGTAAAGTAAACAGATAACTTAATGTAGCTTTGCAAACTTATCATCATCATAAGAAAAACTTTGCCATGAAACGAATCATCCCGCAAAAACTGAATCTTGAGCAGTTGGCGACTTTCGAACTGGTGGTACTGCACGGCAGCTTTTCTGCCGCGGCCGAGCAGCTGGGTCTGACTCAACCGGCTGTCAGCCTGCAAATTCGTCAGCTGGAAAAATTCTTCAACCTCAAGTTGCTGGAACGCATTGCCAAAAAGATGAAACCCACCTCGGCTGGATTCACCCTGCTGGAACACAATATATTGATAAATAACGCCATTGATGGGGCTTTACAGTCGATGGCAGTCCACGCTCACGAAATCAGTGGGCAAGTCACTCTGGGCACTGGCGCCACCGCCTGCATCCATTTACTGCCGCCGCTGCTTGGTCACTTAAAGCAGCAATGGCCAGAGTTAGACGTCAACGTCAAAATAGGTAATACCGATGAAATGCTGAAAGCGGTCACGGAAAACCGTCTTGATTTGGCACTGGTAACCTTGCCGGCAGCGGGCAACAACCTGTCGATTACGCCAGTGTATGAAGAAAGTTTCGTTGTTATTCAACAGGCACAGCCTCGGCTTTTACTTGATGAAATAACGCCTGAACGGCTGGTCAATCTGCCATTAATATTGTTTGAAAACGGCAGCAGTACGCGGCAGTTGATCGATGACTGGTTTCAGCAGCAGGGTTTGAGGCCGCACCCTATCATGGAACTTGGCAGCGTCGAGGCGATTAAGCAGATGGTGATGGCCGGTTTAGGCGTGAGCATTGTGCCGCAGTTGGCGATGAGTCAGCCTCAAAATTCCAGCCGCCTCTGCTCGCACCCGCTGAATCCGCCTTTAAATCGTCAGCTTGCCGTAGTGCTGCGACAGGATAAACCGCTGAATAAAGCACTTAAGAAAGTGGTGGACGGGCTTTTGGCTCTGGGCGCTCCTAGCATGTTGCCAGCTATAAGTAAAACTGATTAGGTGATGTGAAACTCCTCTTTGCTTCCAGGCGATTAACGGCCCATTATCTTGACAGGCTAAGGCCAGGGAAGACCGGGTTGAGGCTGTACTTATTTATATTCTGCCGCAGAGCACGTTTTATGACCGATTCAGTTGTTGCCTCAACCTTAACTTTTCGCCGTTCTTTATTAGCCGTGCTTGGACTGGCGCTGGTATTGATGCTTTCTGCTTTAGATCAAACGGTAATTGGCAACGCCATGCCGTACATTGTCGCCGATTTAGGTAATTTCAACCTCTATTCCTGGGTAGCCACCAGCTATTTGCTGACCTCGATTATCACCGTGCCGATTTTTGGTCGCCTGGGTGACTACTATGGCCGTAAATATTTTGTGATTGCCGCGACCGTGCTGTTCACCCTCTCCTCCGCGCTGTGCTCGTTTGCCGGCAGCATGCAGATGCTGATCCTCTGGCGTGCGGTGCAAGGTATTGGCGGCGGGATGCTGGTTGGCACCGCGTTTGCCTGTATTCCTGAACTGTTTCCCGATACTCGACAGCGCCTGCGTTGGCAAATATTGTTCAGTACTGCCTTTAGCATCGTTAATGCCTTGGGGCCGACGCTTGGCGGGATCCTGACCGAACAGTACGGCTGGCGCTCCGTGTTTTACCTTAATTTGCCGCTGGGGCTGGTGGCGCTGGTGGTGTCGTGGATTTATCTGCCCTATATCAGGCCGTCGAAGAAGGCTGCGATCCGCCTCGATTGGCTGGGAGCGCTGCTTATTATGTGCGTGCTGGGCAGCATGCAGCTTTTGGCAGAATTCCTGCCCAGCAACGGTTCGGCCTTTACCCTGATAGCCCTGATGCTGGCCTGCGGGATAAGCGGCGCGGTGCTGGTATTCCAGCAGCGGCGTGCGCATTCGCCTATCCTGCCGCCGCCGTTGTTTGCCATCGGACCGATCAGACAGTTGTTTATGATTTCGATTCTGATTGGCGCGGTGCTGTTTACTCTGCTGTATTTTATGCCGCTTTTATTTCAGGGGGGCTATGGTTATTCGCCGAAACAGGCGGCATGGCTGATAACGCCGATGGGGGTCAGCATTACCGTCAGCGCCATTATTAATGGCCGTATCGTCACGCGCATGCGTAACCCGATGCGCCTGCCACAGATGGGTCTGCTGGTGACCGCCACCGCCTGCGCAATACTCGCCCTGATTGGCGGCAACGGCCATTACGGCGTGCTGATGGGGTTGATGATGATGGCCGGGATCGGCATTGGATTCATTCTGCTTAACGTGACCATTTTTATTCAGACCCTCGCCCCGCGCGAATATCTGGGCATCGCGACCGCGCTGACCCAGTCGCTGCGTCTGGTTGGCGGGCTGCTTGGCACCGCGCTAACCGGTGCTGCGGTCACCAAATGGTACGGCGTACACGTCGGCGGTAAACTGCTTGAAGCCGGTGACAGGCAAGTTCCCGAGGCGGTTAGCCAGTACTTTGCCGATCCTCAGGTGCTGTTGCAGCCCGTCGCGCAGCAGTTTGCACAGTACTATCCGCTGGCGCGCAGTGCAATCGTCAACGCGATTGATATCGGCCTGGCGGTTTCTGCGCTGCTGGCTTTGCTGGCGTTTTGGCAATCGACAAGACTGCCGCTGATTCAATTTCCCGGTGTTAAACAGCAGCCAAAGGAAAACCACGAAATTCTTGAGTAAAATAAGCGTAATGTCTGAGTTTTTTAACGTTTAACGGCTACACTGGTTGTCACTTTCCTCAGAGGGACGCAAAAGTAATGAAAAGAATGACACAGCAAGACATGACGGAAAGCGAGCAACGTGAGTTGAAGACTCAGCTAGACAGGGCGAGAAAGGCCCAGGGACGAGAGCTGACAAACTCCGAGAACAACCGTATTAAAGACGATTATATTGATGCATTGATGGCTGAAAAAGAGAAAGTCGCCAGCAAGGCGCGCGCAGAAAAACGCCGTGCCAAAGCCAATGCCACGCCAAGCACTTCGGCAACTTATGATTGGACCGCAAGAACCCATCCGCGCGGCCGTCGCTAGAAAATATTAAGCACTGACGTTATGGGCAGCCTAGGCTGCCCATTTTTATGGCCTGAATTGGCAACCCATTGCAGCCCTTTCATCAATAAGCGCTTATGCCTGAGAAATCGTTTTAGGACCTAAGTTCAGCAGCAGAAAAGTTTATGCCATCAAAAAACTAAATCTGGTAATCAATGACCGCATCGGTACCCGTTTGTGGCTGCTTGAAAACCTTTTCCTTGATCTCATTAATCGACAGACTTTGATTGCACAGTTCGATAAAGCGCCAAACATAGTTACGTTGTAACTGAGCGCGCTTGAGGCCTAACCATACGGTGTTGGACTCAAAAAGGTGTTCTGCGTTAATCAGTTGCAGCCCACGATCGCGTTCTGGGTCAAAGGCTTTATCGGCCAGTATCCCAACGCCCAATCCTAACTCGACGTAAGTTTTAATCACGTCAGAATCCTGGGCACTGAGTACGATATCCGGATTTAAACCTTGCTGCTCGAAAGCGCTGTCAACTCTTGAACGCCCGGTTATCCCCTGACGATAAGTCACCAAAGAATACTGATTGAGATGTTCCAGTGTCAGCGGTTGCTGTTCCAGCAATGGGTGGCCGTCCGGGACCAGAATCGCATGATGCCAGCGATAGTAAGGGAACGAGGCTACCGAAGGGTCGCTTATCAGCTTCTCGCTGGCAATCGCCACGTCCGCCTGCCCGCTCAGCAACATCGCCAACACTTCCTGCGGCGATCCTTGATGCAGCTCCAGCCGCACCGCAGGATAGACCGCGCGAAACGCCTTGATCACCCGAGGAAGACTGTAACGCGCCTGCGTGTGAGTCGTGGCAATGGTCAATACTCCGGCGTCTTCCTTGGAGAAGATGTCAGCCAGACGACGGATGTTTTGTGCCTCGTTGAGAATACGTTCAGCGACAGCCAGCAGCTCTTTGCCAGGCTCAGTCAGCCCCAGCAAACGTTTGCCGCGACGAATAAATATCTCAACCCCAAGCTCGTCTTCAAGCTCACGAATGTGTCGACTTACCCCTGACTGTGAAGTGAAAAGCATGTTCGACACTTCGGTCAGGTTGTAATTGCATCGCGCTGATTCCCGAATAATTTTTAGCTGTTGGAAATTCACCGTGCACCCCTGTTAGTTTTACTTGTGAGCTATTGTTACGTTCAAGTCAGCAGGAGGACAAATACGAAAAAATCGTTACTTATGCTTTTTCCTAATAAGGGGTGATGCTTTATATCCGTTTGATGCAGTATTTCAATGTTTATTGGCCGACTTTACTGAATGTAATCAGCTCGGATAAACACCTTTATTATGCCGGAACAGGCGTTAATACCGGCTTGCCGGAGAAATGGGCGTTGAGGTTGCCGAGCACCAGTTGCATCATATTATTCATGGCCTGTGGCGAGCGACCAGCAACGTGCGGAGTCATGACCAAATTACCGGTAATGCCAATCAGCGCTTCGGGGACGTCAGGCTCGCCGTCGAGCACGTCAAGCGCTGCGCCAGCAATGCTATGATTGTTGAGACTTTCAATTAACGCGGTGGTATCAACCACGGTTCCGCGAGCGATATTAATCAGAAAACCGCTTGGGCCTAATTCACGTAATACGTCGGCGTCTATCAATTGGCGTGTGTCTTTACCGCCCGGTGTGGCAACCACCAAATAATCAGCCCAGCGCGCCAAGGCTTCACGGCTATCAAAATATTGGTATGGGCTATCTATAATCGGTCGGCGATTGAAATATCCCACCGGCATGTCAAAACCTCCGGCGCAGCGTTTGGCTATCTGCATACCAATATTCCCAAGGCCGATAATACCGAGTTTCTTACCAAACATGCCCGGCGTTACCACGCGGGAGCGTGCCCACTGGCCGGTACGAACTCGGTGGTCAAAATCGGGGATATTACGCGTTATGGCCAGCATCAGGGCCAAAGTATGGTCTGCAACGGCAGAATTATTGGTTCCTGGCCCGTGGGTAACCTGAATATTTCGCGCTTTGGCTGCCTGAGTATCGATTAATTCAAAGCCAACTCCCTGCGCACAAATTATCTCCAGCTTCGGCATCGATGCCATCTGCTGCGCTGAAAGGCCGATAGACCCCACGGTTAAGACCGCGCGAATTTCTACGGCCAGTTTTGGGTCAAGGTTGTCACGCTCCTGCGGCGTTCGAGCATAATGGACTTCATAACCCGCCGCGGCATAATGCGCCGGGAAGCCAGGGTCCATTTCAAAATGGCATAACAGTGGAATATTCATCGCTAATCCCCCAAAAAAATCATCGTCAGGCGTAAAAAATGGCCTTGCATGACGTCATATGGCGCTTTAAACGCGCTCGAAAAAAAATAACTAGCCTGCTATTTACTATCCGGTAACAACTTCAAGTTGTACAGTATTTCGGCCAAATCATCTGTTTCAAGGTGCGTTTTGTAAACTCGTCTACACTCCAGATATGCGCTTTGCACAACTTTGATTGTTTACTTTCCCGGAGATTGTCTAACGATGGCCAAAGCCCCACCTAAAAAACCCGTTAAACCTACGGCTTCACTCGACACCCAAATTAAACCTCAGGCCCAAGTAGATGTTGAAGTTAACGAGCAAGGAGTGCGTCTGATCCATCCCTACAGCGATGGAGAACTGGTTAAAAACTTTGATAGCGGCCACAAGACTCGCGTTCGCGAAGGTTTGCCTGTGCCATTAGGCGCAACCTGGGATGGATTAGGCGTCAACTTTGCTATTTTCTCGGCCAATGCCACCAAAGTTGAGCTTTGCCTGTTTAATGACGATGGCGAAGAATATGACCGCATCGATTTGCCAGAATACACCGATGAAGTCTGGCACGGCTACCTTCCCGATGCGCGCCCCGGCCTGCTTTATGGTTATCGCGTACACGGTCCCTATGCTCCGCATGACGGCCATCGTTTTAACCCGGCCAAACTGCTGCTCGACCCTTACGCCAAGCAAATCGTCGGTGATTTGAAATGGGACGATGCACTTTTTGCCTACGATATGGAAAGCGATAAGAAAGACCTGCACATTGACGATCGCGACAGCGCACAGTTTCTGCCTAAGTGTCGAGTTATAGACCCTGCTTTTTCATGGTCCAGATCGCGTAAAAATCCCGTGCCGTGGGAACATACCATCATCTATGAAACTCACGTTCGCGGCTACACCATGCGCCACCCGGCGGTACCCGAACATCTGCGCGGCACCTTCTCTGGCATGAGCACTCCGCAAATTGTCGATTACATTAAATCGCTGGGCATCACCTCAATCGAGCTGATGCCTATCCACGCCTTTACCGATGACCGTCATTTGCAGGATAACGGCCTGCACAACTATTGGGGCTATAACACACTGAGTTTCTTTGCGCCGCATCCTCAATATATGGCGACGCACACTATCAGTGAGTTCAAGCAGATGATCGCCGCGCTGCATGCGGCCGAAATCGAAGTGATCTTGGATGTGGTGTATAACCATACCGCCGAAGGCAATGAACTTGGCCCGACGCTGTCGTTTAAAGGCATTGATAACGCGAGCTATTATCGCCTGATGCCGGAAAATAAACGCTACTACATCAACGATACCGGGACCGGTAATACCTTAAACCTCAGTCATCCGCGCGTGTTGCAGATGGTGACTGACTCGCTGCGCTATTGGGCGACCGAAATGCAGGTCGACGGTTTTCGCTTTGACCTGGCCACCATTCTTGGGCGCGAAAGTTACGGTTTTGATGAGGGCTGCGGCTTCCTCGATACCTGCCGTCAGGACCCGATTTTAAGTCAGTGCAAGCTGATTGCCGAACCTTGGGACTGCGGCCCCGGCGGCTATCAGGTTGGCGGTTTCCCTCCCGGCTGGGTGGAATGGAACGACCGTTTCCGCGATACCGTCCGTCAATTCTGGCGGGGTGACGAGGGCCAGCTGGCGCAGTTCACCACGCGCCTGTCCGGCTCTGCCGACATCTTTAACCATCGTGGCCGCAAGCCTTACGCCTCGGTCAACTTTATCACCGCGCACGATGGCTTCACCCTTAACGATCTGGTCTCTTATCAGGATAAACACAATGATGAGAATGGCGAAGGGGGTCAGGATGGCACCGATAACAATATTTCAGCCAACTATGGCTTAGAGGGCGAAACCGACGATCCGGCAATCAACGAGCTGCGCGTCAGGCAAATGCGCAACATGCTGGCCACGCTGTTCTTCTCGCAGGGCACGCCGATGCTGCTGGCGGGTGACGAGTTTGCCCGTTCGCAAAACGGCAACAACAACGGCTACTGCCAAGATACCCCTATCGCCTGGGTTAACTGGGAAATCGGCGACAAAGGCAAGGCGTTAATTCTGTTTACTTATCGACTGATAGCCCTGCGCAAGCGTTTTCCAATTCTGCACCGGGGTCGCTTCCTGACGGGTGAATTGCATGAAAAGCTTGATGTAAAAGATGTTAGCTGGTTTCAGCCTAACGGAGAGGAAATGACCGATGAGGCCTGGGGTGACGCGCACGCTAAATGTATCGGTATGCTGCTGGACGGTCGCGCACAGCCCACCGGCCTGATGCGTTACGGTTCGTTGAGCACCGTATTGCTGCTGTTTAATGCCGCCCATGAAGATGTGGTGTTTACACTGCCGTCGGTGGCACATGGTCAAAGCTGGCGCCACATTCTGGATACTTTCCAACCGGATGATATTTATGAGCACAGCTTCGACTTTGGCCGAGAGTATAAATGTACTTCGCGCACCGTGGTGCTGTTCGAGTTAATGAGCTTGCCGAAATAAACTCAGGCAGGCGGCGGCGATAATCTTTCGCCTACGCCTGCCCTGTTGTCTGTGCAACGCAGCCTACAGATTACCGTGCATCAGCCAGGCTTTCAGCCCCAATGCATCGTGATAGTGGGAGTAACCGCGAGGCCCGCCAGCAATCACCATCAATACGTCCTGCCCTTTGATCTTGCTGTAGATAATCAGACAGTGCCCGGCCTGATCGGTAAAGCCGGTTTTTTGCAGCACGATATTCCAGGTTTTATTGTTGATAAGCCCGTCAGAGCTGCGATACACCAGTTGTCCGTGTCCCGGATGCACCACGTAGCGTTTGTCTGTTGAAAGCTGACGAATTAACGCGTAGCGATAAGCATGCTTGGCCATTATTGCCAAATCATGCGCCGAGGCGGTATTTCGCGGCGTTAAGCCGGTCGGATCATAAAAATGAGTGTTCCGCATACCAAAAGCTCGCGCCTTGCGATTCATCTGGCGCACAAACGCCTTGCGACCGCCGGGATAATAACGGCTCAACGCTGCAGCGGCGCGGTTTTCGGAAGACATAAGTGCAATGTGCAACATATCTTTGCGTGACAGCACCGAGCCAATCGTCAGGCGGGAATGGGTATGCTTCAGCAAATCGCGATCCGCCGAGGTTACCGTGATTTTTTGCTGTAATGACTGTTTGCTGTCGAGCACCACCATCGCGGTCATTAGCTTGGTTAATGAGGCTATGGGGTAAGCCCGTGTGGTGTTTTTCTGGTAAAGCACCCGGCCATTGGTGGCGTTCATCACCAAAACCGATCGTGACAGCATGCGGGGATAAGTTTTAGCCAGCGCGCTGGTTGAAACCAGTGAAGCGAATAGCGCAGTAGCCAGCAGCGCGAAACGGATAGTTTTAGAAGCAAGATTGCGGGAAAAAAATGACATGACGACCATAAGACTTTAAAAATGAATGTATGACTTCAACAACATAGTGACAATCCAGCCGCTTTCCTGAAGACAGTGCAGGGGATCGCGCTTTTTCTGCCAGACAAAAGCTCCCCCTAAGACAAATACTGCCCAACTTGCACCGGGCGACCAAAAAGTAAATTGTAAAAAAATCGTTGCAGAACAAAACGGCCCCGCGCAGTAGGGATCGGCGAAACCGTTTTGAGAAATTTCTTAGCCAGAGTCAGCGTGATTTATCGGCTTTTCGCAAATAGGCCTTAAACTGCGGCGTCATCGTAATTTTGAAGCCGTTCGGCTCTTTAGTAATCAAATACACCGCCAAATGCTCTTTCTCGGCCAAAGCCAACGCTTTTTGGGTGCCTAGCACCATCAGGCCGGTATCCCAGCCATCGGCTTCCAGCGCCGTTGGAGCAATCACGGTAGCAGAAACTAATTTGTGGGTGATTGGACGCCCGGTTGCTGGGTCGATAATGTGCGAAAGGCGTTTACCGTCCAGCTCATAGTAGTTTCGATAACTGCCGGAAGTACTGATCCCCATGCCTTGCAAATCAACAATCGCTTCCACGGCGTTTTCTTTATCGGTGGGTTTTTGAATAGCGACCTGCCAAGGTTTGCCCTCAGGGTTATGGCCGCGTGAGACAACGGCTCCGCCCACTGACACCAGATAATTACTTATCCCGTTTCCTTCAACTAAACGAGCAAGGTGATCGGTGGCATAACCTTCGCCCACGGTAGATAAATCGACGTACATATTGGGCATATCTTTTTGCAGAAAATCGCCATTAACTTGCTGAATCACCTTGAGATGTTGCAGGCCAATTTCCGCACGGGCAGCATCGATTTGCTGTTGGGTCGGCATTTTTACCGGCTCTTTGGTCGGGCCAAAGCCCCAAAGATTCACCAGCGGACCGACGGTGATATCCATCTCATTATCGGTTTTATGACCAATGCGCAGTGAAGTGATAATGGCATCGGCCATCCCATTGCTGATTGGCTGCGGGTCAGTGCCCTGATATTGATTGAACCGGGAAAGCACCGAATCGTTTTTGTAGGTCGACAGCTCATGATCGTCTTCTTTCAACTGGGCTTCAATTTGCTGGCGCAGCTCTGGTTCACGGCTTTTATCCAGACCTACCATGCTAACGCGATAATAGGTGCCCATGGTTGTACCAGATATAACGACGGCAGGCTGGTTTTCATTTGTCGGCCCGCAGGCACCGAGCAGCGCCCCACAGCCGATAACCAGAGAAGTAGCAATAAGATGACGATTGGACAGCATGAAAACTCGCTTAGCGAAACGCATAAAAAGTTGATACTCAGACTTTCAAACTAACAGCCTAGAGGTCCAAGGTATTGATACCCATACATCGAAAGACAATAAACTTGCGAGATATCAAAACCGTGGGCCTGAGAGTATACAGATCTTATTAAACCTCGCGTTAACAATGCCAACACAGAGTTACCTGTTTTCCTGTCGTTTAAACGTGATTTATTTACTGCGTTTAGCGTGGCGTTCCCAGTTTTCCTGCTTGGCGGCGGCAGATTTTTTCAGCGCGACATAACAGGCTCCCGCCCCGCCGTCTTTACCCAAGGCGACGCTGAAAGCCTGCACCTCATCGAGTTGTTTAAGCCATTTCGCCAGATAGCTACGAACAATATTGGGGTGACTTTCATCATGACGGCCGCGACCGTGTACGATAAGCAAGGTGCGTAGATTTTGTGCCTGCGCCTGCAAGAAAAAGCTAAATAGCTCCTGGCGACAGGTTTCAACCGGTTTGCGTAACAGGTTAAGGCTCGCTTCAAGTGGATATTTACCGTGGCGCAACTTGTCCAGTACGCCCTGCTGCACGCCATCCTGCTTGTATTCCAGCGGTTCGGCACAGTCGATCACCTCGAGAAATCCTGTGGTGAGAATGTTCTCGGGCTCTTGTAGCTCCTCTGGGCAAGACTTGAGGGTTTTATGATGGATTTTTAAGTAAACCACCTGATTATTTTCTGATAATTTCTGTACGTCGGCCATTTCCTGAAAGAAAAGAAAATCCTCATTCTCATCATCATTTTTCATCGCTTGCCTCCCGACGTAGCTGAACGTTTTATGCACTTTTCGAGGATGACGGCTGTCTATGCTGGCCAATCAACCCCAAATTTTGAGTGTATAGAAAAATGCTCTGGCTGCAATCTTCCTGGATTAATTTAGTGGCTATTAGCCCGGTGATACTCAGATAACTCCCTGTAACATGGCGTGTTATTGAATTGCTTAAAAAATAGGTTATAAATTTCGGTATATACTTAAAAGCTGGAACAGAAAACCATCAATACGCGGCTTTACTGTTTCCATTAAAAGTGAGGAGAAAAGATGCCGTACCTTGATGACAATCTGGTTGTATTTACTGACCTCGACGGATCGCTACTGGACCATAACAGTTACAGCTGGCAGCCGGCTCAGGAATGGCTAGATAGACTGCGTACGGCGCAGGTGCCGGTTATTTTGACTACCAGCAAAACCTCCGCCGAAGTTGCCGAACTTCAGCAACAGCTGCAACTTACGCAGCACCCTTTTATTGCTGAAAACGGTGCGTTGATTGGCCTTCCTGCTGGCTGGCCCTCGCGCGAGAACTCGTCAATCAGCCATGTTATCGGTTTGGCATATTCAGAAATTCGCCATACTCTGGTCAGCCTGCGTCAACGTTATGATTTTGAATTTCGCGGTTTTGGCGATGTCAGTGTCCAACAGGTAATTGACTGGACCGGTCTGCCGCAAGAAGGGGCAAAACTGGCGATGCAGCGTGAAGCCTCTGAACCTATCGTCTGGTTTGGTAATGATCTGGATTTCGCTCGTTTCGAGAAATTTTTACAGGCCGAGAAACTTGCTCTAACTCGCGGTGGCCGCTTCTGGCATGTCATGGGCGTCGAGGCCGGTAAAGGTCCGGCGGTGCACTGGCTCAGCCAACAATACCACCAGCGCACCGCAAGGCCGGTGGTTAGCATCGGTTTGGGTGATGGTCCCAACGATATTGGCATGCTTAATGCCACTGATTATTCAGTTATTATTCTCGGTCATCATGACCGCCCCATGCAGCTCGACAAGGAGAAGCACGTTTTTCGTACCAGCCAGCACGGACCTGAAGGTTGGAAGCAGGGGCTCGACCACATCATCAGCCCGCCATCTACTCCACTACAATAAGGCCCTGGAAAACTGGAGCTAAAGCGACAGATCCGCGGGTACTTTTAGAGAGGTTCCTATGAGCGACTTTTATCAGGACGGCATCATTACTAATTTTCACAATCTGACAAAACGAAAATTAGAAGAATTGGAATACGATTTACAGGTATTTTCTGGTCGCCGCTCAATGGGTTTGATTCTCCCTTCCCTATTCTCGGAGCTTGAAGGACCTGCATTATCCAAGATTGTCGATGAACTGACCAAGGTTCCCTACCTTGAAGAAATTGTTATTGGACTCGATCGCGCCGACCGCGATCAGTTTCTTTTCGCCCGCGAATTCTTCTCCAGGCTGCCGCAAAGACACCGTATTTTGTGGAACGACGGTCCGCGACTCAAGGCATTGGATGAAGAGTTGAAGAAAGAAAATCTCTCGCCAATGGAACCGGGAAAAGGCCGCAATGTGTGGTTCTGTGTCGGATACACGCTGGCTTCACGCCGCACCACGGTCGTTGGGTTACATGATTGTGACATTGTCACCTATAGTCGTGACATGCTTGCACGCCTGATGTATCCGGTGGCAAACCCTAATTTCCATTATGATTTTTGCAAGGGTTACTATGCCCGGGTCGCCGACGGCAAATTTAATGGTCGCGTGGGTCGTTTGCTGGTGTTCCCATTGCTGAAATCGTTGCAGATAGTCTATGGCACCACTGAGTTTCTCGAGTACCTGCGCAGCTTCCGCTACCCGCTTTCCGGCGAATTTGCGATGCGTACTCACGTGCTGAATGATTTGCGTATTCCCAGCGACTGGGGCCTGGAGATTGGCGTACTTTCCGAGCTGCATCGCACCACGGCGACCAAGCGTATTTGCCAGGTGGATATCGCGGATAATTACGATCACAAGCATCAACCGATGTCTGAAGACGACGCCAGCAATGGGCTACAGCGCATGAGTATTGATATTACCAAGGCGCTGTATCGCAAAATGGCAATTTTGGGGGTTCCTATCACCTCAGAATCTTTCCGTATCCTTAAAGCCACTTATTATCGTAATGCGCTGGATATGATTGATGGCTTTGAACACGATGCTCGCATGAATGGTCTGAAGTTTGATCGACACAGCGAGGAGTCGGCGGTAGAACTGTTCTCCGGCGCGATTATGGAAGCAGGCTCGGCGTTTATTGATACGCCGAGTGAAAAACCGTTCATTCCAAGCTGGAGCCGCGTGCAGTCTGCCTTCCCGGATATGCTTGAACGTTTGCATGATGCAGTGGAGGAAGACAATAAAGGTAATGTTTAACCTGCTCCCATTTCTCGTTTAAGCACGACTCAGGACAAGGTCATGTTTTTCGAGTTGAAGTAATAAATATCCGATGCCTGGCTGATTGATTGGCCAGGTTTCGTTCTAAGTTGTTGAAATTTCGACCGCAACCCTACTCAATAACATTAAATATTAATGCCAGACGATTTAATAGCGTGAATCTCCCTTAATAAACCTTAGTCAATAACTCCCTCGGGGTACTTAAACTCTTACTTAAAATAATCTACTAAAAGTATCCATTAGGTTAAAAATAACATTACGGCAACAATTGGAATATTAACCTCAAAATTTTCTGGTGGCTTTCACCGCGCAAGTTAAAAATATCCATATTTCATGGCAATCATATCTCATTGATAATTTTAAATTTTATATTTAAACATTAATCTCTAACTCTAATGAGGTAATAATCGGTTGTCAGATCAATATTTATTTAAGAAAAAACCCTTTATAAATCGTGGCTTTTAAGTAAATACCCTATTTAAAACAAATATTGCACTTATCACTTATTGCAAATGATGTTAAAATTGACTCATATCAATATTGCGAGAGCGAAACCTATGATCCCGGAAAAACGTATTATTCGACGTATCCAATCTGGTGGCTGTGCAATTCACTGCCAAGATTGCAGTATTAGTCAACTATGCATTCCATTCACCTTAAACGAGCATGAACTCGACCAGCTTGATAACATCATTGAGCGAAAAAAACCGATTCAGAAAGGGCAAACGTTGTTTAAAGCAGGGGACGAACTCAAGTCTCTTTATGCTATTCGCTCCGGGACCATTAAAAGCTATACCATTACCGAGCAAGGCGATGAGCAGATAACCGGCTTCCATCTTGCCGGTGATCTGGTAGGTTTCGACGCAATTGCCGGGCTACAGCACCCAAGTTTTGCCCAGGCATTGGAAACCTCAATGGTCTGCGAAATCCCGTTTGAAACCGTGGATGACCTTTCTGGAAAAATGCCAAAACTGCGCCAGCAGATGATGCGTCTGATGAGCGGCGAGATAAAAGGCGACCAGGACATGATATTGCTGCTGTCCAAGAAAAACGCTGAAGAGCGCCTTTCGGCCTTTATCTACAATCTTGCCCGCCGCTTCTCGCAACGTGGATTCTCGCAGCGTGAGTTTCGCCTGACTATGACGCGCGGGGACATTGGTAATTATCTTGGCTTAACGGTTGAAACCATCAGCCGCCTGCTGGGCCGTTTCCAGAAATCCGGCATGCTCAGCGTGAAAGGCAAATACATTACAATTGAAGACTATAGCGCGCTTTCCGTGCTTGCCGGGCACCCTCTGCCGGTCGCTTCTTAAATAAACTCTCCGCTGTTACCTCTGGCAGCGGTTAATACCGGATCAAAATTAACTTTAGTTTATTGATCCGGTTCAATTTATCCTCTGTTCTGTTTCCTCTTCCTGGTTTACTCTATAACTGTGCGGTTTCAATCACAGATGTTTAGGAGGCTACCTTGGCCAAGTATCAGAACCTTCTGGTCGCTATTGACCCCAATCAGGACGACCAACCGGCGTTACGCCGTGCGGTGTATCTGGTTCAACGCAACGGCGGGAAGATTAAAGCCTTCCTGTCCATCTATGATTTTTCCTATGAAATGACCACCATGCTTTCCCCTGAAGAGCGCAGCGCAATGCGTCAGGGTGTGATCAGCGAACGTACCGCATGGATAGCCGAGCAGTGCCACTATTATGTCGAAGCGGGTATTCCCATTGATATTAAAGTGGTGTGGAATAACAAACCTTTTGAAGCCATCATTAATGAAGTTCTGGTCGGCAAGCACGATCTGCTGCTCAAGATGGCCCATCAGCACGACCGCCTCGAGTCGGTTATCTTCACACCTACCGACTGGAATCTTTTACGCAAATGTCCTTGCCCGGTCTGGATGGTGAAAGACCAACCCTGGCCCGAGGGCGGCAAAGCGGTGGTGGCGGTCAACCTGTCCAGTGAAGAGCCTTATCACGACCCGCTCAACATCAAACTGGTTAAAGAAAGCATTGAGCTGGCTTCCCACGTCAATCAGACTGAAGTTCACCTAGTCGGCGCTTACCCGGTTACGCCAATCAATATTGCGATTGAGCTGCCAGATTTCGACCCTAGTGTGTATAACGATGCCATCCGTGGTCAGCATCTAATTGCCATGAAGGCCTTAAGACAAAAATTTCAGCTCGATGAAAAATATACCCACGTCGAGAAAGGGCTGCCTGAAGAGGTTATCCCGGATCTGGCCGAGCATTTGCAGGCTGGTGTCGTGGTTCTTGGGTCTATTGGCCGCACCGGACTTTCCGCTGCGTTTCTCGGTAACACCACTGAACAGGTTATTGATCACCTGAAATGTGATTTGCTGGCAATCAAGCCTGATGACTTCGTTTGTCCGATTACACTGGATGAAACTAGCCAAAACCTTAAAGCGGCAGATGCCGAATAAACCCACGAAATTCGACATCGTTTTGTGATAAAAAAAGCCAGTCACGATGACTGGCTTTTTCTTTATCTAGAAACTGGCGATCAATTAAAGCGCGCGCAGGATCCCTTCAACACTATCTTTTGCATCGCCAAACAGCATGTGAGTGTTCTCTTTAAAGAACAGCGGGTTTTGAACGCCAGCATAACCGGTGCTCATTGAACGCTTAAACACGATAACATTCTGCGCTTTCCACACTTCCAGCACCGGCATACCCGCGATTGGACTGCGCGGATCTTCCTGTGCCGCCGGGTTAACGGTATCGTTGGCGCCAATCACCAGCACCACGTCGGTATCGCTGAAATCGTCGTTGATTTCATCCATTTCAAGCACGATATCGTAAGGCACTTTGGCTTCAGCCAGCAACACATTCATGTGCCCGGGCAAACGACCGGCAACCGGATGAATACCAAAGCGAACCTTGATACCCTTGGCGCGAAGTCGAGCGGTGATATCCTGCACCGGATACTGCGCCTGTGCCACCGCCATGCCGTAGCCAGGAGTGATGATCACCGAGCTGGCGCTTTTCAGCATTTCAGCCACGTCTTCCGCGCTGGCTTCACGGTACTCGCCCATCTCCTGATCGTCACCGGTCGAGGAGCTTTCGGTGCCGAAACCGCCGGCAATCACGCTGATAAACGAGCGGTTCATCGCCTTGCACATTATATAAGACAGGATCGCACCTGAAGAACCCACCAGCGCGCCGGTGACAATCAGCAGGTCATTGCCGAGCATAAAGCCCGCCGCCGCCGCCGCCCAACCCGAATAAGAGTTAAGCATTGAAACCACCACCGGCATGTCTGCTCCACCAATGGATGACACCAGATGCCAGCCGAAAGCCAGAGCGATCACGGTCATGACCAGCAGAGCCAGTACCTGAGTGGACACACTTTCGGTGCGCACAAAGATAATCAGCAACATAAAGGAAACGACCAGCGCCGCCAGATTCAGCCTGTGGCGATGTGGCAGAGCCAGCGGCTTGGAGGAGAAAATCCCGCGCAGCTTGCCAAACGCTACAATTGAACCGGTAAAAGTCACTGCGCCGATAAAGATGCCGAGGAACACTTCGACCAGATGGATATTTTCCATCACCCCTTCCATCGGCACTGCGCCACGGTCGAGGTAACTGTTAAAGCCAACCAGTACAGCCGCCAATCCGACAAAACTGTGCAGAATCGCGACCAGCTCTGGCATTTGAGTCATTTCGACTTTACGCGCCAGATAAACGCCGATCGCACCGCCGACAACCATCGCCAGAATAATCCAGCCAGTGTGGCCGGAGTCAGGTCCGAGAATGGTCACGATTAACGCGATCGCCATTCCGGTGATGCCAAAAATATTCCCCTGCCTGGACGTCTCGTGCTTCGACAATCCCGCAAGGCTGAAAATAAATAGAATAGCGGCAACAATGTATGCAGCTGTAACTAAACCCCCAGACATATGCTACCCCTTAATTCTTGCGAAACATTTTCAGCATGCGCTGAGTGACGGTAAATCCGCCAAAAATATTGATACTGGCAATCAGCACCGCGACAAAAGACAGGAAACTGACCCAGCCACCGTGACCGATTTGCAGCAATGCACCGACAACGATAATGCCTGAAATTGCGTTGGTTACCGCCATCAAAGGAGTATGCAGCGCGTGGCTGACGTTCCAGACCACGTAGTAACCCACCACGCAAGAAAGCGCGAATACGGTAAAGTGCGACAGGAACTCTTTTGGCGCGACGTCTGCCAACCAGCCAAACAACACCACAGCAATCGCCATAATGATGTATTTGGTCCACGGCGACGAAGGCTTGGCTGCGGCTTTGGCACTCGGTGCCTCGACTTTGGCAGCCTGTGGCTGAGCAGAAACCTGAATTGGCGGAGCTGGCCAGGTGATTTCACCTGATTTAACAACCGTGACGCCGCGAACGACGGTGTCATCAAAGTCGATAACGATTTCGCCGTTTTTCTCTTTGCACAACAGTTTCAGCAAGTTAAGCAGGTTAGTGCCGTAAAGCTGAGACGACTGTGTCGGCAGGCGGCTTGGCAAATCGGTATAGCCAATGATTTTCACGCCGTTTGGCGTCACGGTGATGGTATCTGCCACGGTCAGTTCGCAGTTACCGCCAGTTTGTGCAGCAAGGTCAACGATCACACTGCCCGGCTTCATTGATTCAACCATTTCACGGGTGATCAGTTTAGGTGCCGGACGGCCAGGAATAAGCGCGGTAGTGACAATGATGTCGACTTCTTCAGCCTGCGCGGCAAAGAGCGCCATTTCGGCCTTAATAAAAGCTTCGGACATCACTTTCGCGTAGCCGTCGCCGTTGCCGGCTTCTTCTTCAAAGTCGAGCTCGAGGAATTCCGCGCCCATACTTTGAACTTGCTCTTTTACTTCCGGACGGGTATCAAAGGCGCGAACGATAGCACCCAGACTGCCCGCTGCACCGATGGCCGCCAAACCGGCAACACCGGCCCCGATAATCATTACTTTTGCCGGTGGAACTTTACCTGCGGCGGTTATCTGCCCCGTAAAGAAGCGGCCAAACTCGTGAGCGGCTTCGACGATTGCACGATAACCGGCGATGTTAGCCATCGAGCTCAGAGCATCCATAGATTGTGCGCGTGAAATACGCGGAACAGAATCCATGGCCAGCGCAGTAACATTACGCTCGGCAAGCTTTTGAATCAGTTCAGGATTCTGTGCAGGCCAGATAAAGCTGACCAGAGTAGATCCTGCCTGTAATTTATTGATTTCGTCATCGAGAGGCGCATTGACCTTCATCACGATATCAGACTGCCAAACGGCATCACCCGCTTCGACCGTTGCACCAACTGCTGCATACGCAGCATCATCAAAACTGGCCAGTTTACCTGCGCCCTGCTCGATGGCGACTGTAAAGCCGAGTTTCAGCAGTTGTTCCACCGTTTTTGGTGTTGCTGCAACGCGGGCTTCATTGGTCAACCGTTCTCTTGGTATACCAATACGCATAATTATTCCCTTCACCCTTTTATTTGATAATGCTAGTCATCGATGTAGATAGAAAATTAAAAACCTGTCGGCTTGTTTCGCCGAATTACTGACGCATTTTTCAGGCCGGCTATAACCTACTGAATATCAGATTAATAAGCTACATTGAAAGCGCAGTTATGAGGGTTAAATCACCTAAAAGCGGCATAAGCCACAATCCCTCTGCTAACGGGCCAAATTACCTATTTAATTCACTTAATAATGGTAATTAAACGAGATGATTCACTCTGCAAGGCATCATCAAATCCTCACTCCGCGCAGGAAAAAGTGAGTAAAATGTAAAAAATTAACATTTATTTCACTTATTCATTGAGTCACCCTACTTATATAAGTTATCAATAGAAATTAAAGTGACCTGAGTTAAGATTTAGGGGTTGCGATTTTTAAAAAATTACTCAAGCGTTCGCCATTATTACATGCAATAATCGGGAGCTAATCTGTTACACATCAATAATTCAGCATGTTTCAACATTACTGCGCAAGGTGAAAGGATTTTTTATGAAGCAGACGAAAACGATCATCGCATCGGCCGTTGTTTTATTAATCTCGCAACTCTCTGTTTTGTCTGTAGCCAAGGCTGCAGAAGAAATCAGTCCCGAGAAAGCAGCTGCCCTAAAACCCTTTGATCGCATTGCATTTACTGGTCATTTTAATAATCTGGGCGATGCCTCTGACGAAGCATCGAAACGTGCTGATAAAGAAGGCGCGGCATATTTCTATATTCTGGATACCAACAGCGTTAGTGAAAGCGGTAACTGGCGCGTAGTGGCTGATCTGTATCGTAAAGATGCCCCCAAGGCCAGCCCTAAACCGGTTCTGAACAGCGTCAATGGAGTGAGCGGCGTTAAGCAGCTGCCGAAAGAAGTCGCTTTCCAGCTCGAACCTTTTGACACCGTCAGCGTTAATGGCCTTTTCCACAGCCAGCCAGACGTTTTAGAGGCAGTAGCAGAGGCGGCGAAAGCTAAAGGCGCATACTCGTTCTTTATCGTTCGCCAAATTGATGCCAACAACGGCGGCAATCAGTACATTACTGCCTTCGTGTACAAGAAAGATGCGCCCAAGCGCGTGACCCAGAGCCCGGATGCTATTCCTTACAACTCTGAAGCGGGTCGTGCCGCGCTGGCAGCCGGTGGTGCTGAAGCCAAGAAAGTCGAAATTCCTGGCGTGGCCTCTTCCAGCACACCAAGCAGCAATGTTGGTCTGTTCTTCCAGACACAGTCTTCAACCGGTAAACGCTACTCGGTGACATTGCCAAGCGGCAATAAAGTTGAAGAAGTTAACAATGTTACTGCCGCACAGATGACGCCGTTTAAAACTGTGACCTTTACGGGCCACTTCAACAGCATCACTGATGTCTCGCAAGAAGTTGCGAAGCGTGCCGATGCCGCAGGCGCTAAATTCTACCACGTGACTCGCCAGTGGCAGAACCAAAGCGGTGGCAACCTGACTGTTACAGCAGACCTGTTTAAGTAATTGAAATATGTTTAGGTTGGCTACAACCAAGGACGCCAAGTCTTTGGTTGTAGTAATCGACATCACCCACCGTGTGCGAAATGCCGCTTTTTTCGAAAATGGGGAGTCGAGAAGAATAACTCGCTGAATGACTGTTTAATGCTTTGAGGAATCTATCAGTATCTGCACCGCTAAATGCTCATCACTCTGGGTCAGCGCGAGCGGATGTTTGCATTCCCGATGGATAGCGGCAATTTGTTCTTCGGTTAATCCATAAGGAAGATGAATATCTACGCTGTAAATATTTTGCTGCTGTGCAAGCTCAATTAAACGTACGATATTGATTTCATCGCTGACCTGGGTAGAAACCACCTGCAATGCCAACGCGTTAAGCGTGTCTTGTTTAGATTTTTCGTGGGTAGTGCGAGATCTCAACACCATGCCGAAAAAAGGTAATACGCCGTAGATGGCATCGAGAAAACTCCATTGCTTCTTGCACGATGCGGACAGGTATTCCATATAATCAAAGGAAGCTGTTTCACTTCGCACATCGGGTACCAGGCGACTATCAGCCATCTCCATTCCTCTCGCGGCCAGTGCTAACTAATCTAACGTGAGTTAGAAAAGACCTTACTATTTTGAAGATAATGTTTTGAAACGATAAACACAATCATCTATATAATGGCATAGCTTTATATAATGACATAGTTTATGGCTACTTTGCCAGTGAGTTAAAGTGCTTTCCGCTTTTAACCATGGCCAAAAACTGCGTTAATGTAGACTGGGTCATAGCGTTGATGCCCTGCTCGCGCTATTCTGGAAGCCGATTTTTATGTTAACAGCAAACCAATGAATAGAATCGTTTTTGTAGAAGATGACGCCGAGGTAGGCAAGCTGATCGCTGCTTATCTGGGTAAGCATGACATTGAAGTTCTGATAGAACCACGCGGTGATACGGCTCAGGCAAGAATTGCTCTCGAACAGCCTGATTTAGTGTTGCTGGATATTATGCTGCCCGGAAAAGACGGCATGACCCTTTGCCGCGATCTGCGCCCGGCCTATGATGGCCCTATTGTGCTGTTGACGTCCCTCGATAGCGATATGAACCACATATTATCGCTGGAAATGGGCGCCAACGACTATATTCTGAAAACTACACCGCCCGCGGTGCTGCTGGCGCGCCTGCGTTTGCATCTGCGCCAGCGAACGACAGCGGGCAGCGAACCGGAAAAAACCGGCAAACCGATTCAAAAAGGCAATGCCCTGCACTTTGGCCAACTGTGTATTGACCCGGTAAACCGAGAAGTCACGCTGGGCGAGGAAACGATTACTCTTTCAACTTCTGACTTCGATCTGCTGTGGGAGCTCGCCACTCACGCTGGCCGCATTATGGATCGCGAAGCCCTGCTGCTTAATCTTCGCGGCGTAAGCTATGACGGACTCGATCGCAGCATCGACGTCGCCATTTCCCGCCTGCGTCGCAAACTTTATGACAATGCCCTCGAGCCTTTCCGCATTAAAACAGTGCGTAATAAAGGTTATCTGTTTGCCCCTAATGCCTGGGAGTCGGTGCAGGGATGAGAAAGCTTTTTGTGCAGTTTTTCCTGCTGCTGCTGGTATGTTTTCTGGTCATGGCGATGCTGGTTGGTTTGGTTTATAAGGTTACCGCCGAACGAACCGGTCGCCAGTCGATGAATGACTTGATGAAAAGCTCACTTTATCTGATGCGCAGTGAGCTGCGAGAAATCCCCATTCGTGACTGGAATAAAACCATTAGCACCCTTGAACTGAACCTATCGTTCAAACTGCATATCGAGCCTTTGGGTAAACGCAAACTCAGCCCGGCGCTGGACGCCCAGCTTCGTGATGGCGAAATTATCGCCCTTGACAGCGAATACACCTTTATCCAGCGCGTTCCTCGCAGTAATTATGTGCTGGTCGTCGGGCCAATACCCTATCTGTTTTATATGCATGAAATGCGGCTGCTTGATTTAGGCCTGCTTATTTTCATCGGCCTGTCGCTGGCTCTGCCGGTATTCCTATGGATGCGGCCCCACTGGCAAGACTTGCTAAAGCTCGAAAACTCGGCCCTGCGTCTGGGCAACGGGCATCTTGATGAACGCACCAATTTTGACTCGACCTCAAGCCTTAACCGGCTGGGCATTGCCTTCAACCAGATGGCCGATAATATTAATACATTGATTGCCAGCAAGAAGCAGCTTATCGACGGCATAGCCCATGAACTGCGAACTCCGCTGGTACGACTGCGCTATCGTCTGGCAATCAGCGAAAATCTTCCTGATTCTGAACAGCAGGCGATTAACCGCGACATCGGTCAGCTGGAATCGCTAATTGATGAGTTACTCACTTATGCACGTCTGGATCGCCCTCAGGTGGCACTACATTTAACGAAAATTAATCTACCCGAATGGATTGAAGATAAAGCCGATGACTTCCGTCTGGTAAATACAGAACATGAAATCGAGCTTCACGTTCCCAAACCCGCTGATTTTGGTGGTGTCGATTTGCGCCTGATGGAGCGCGTGCTGGACAACCTGGTGAACAACGCCCAGCGCTACGCCTCCAACACGCTGCGTATTAGCCTGTGGCTCGAGGGAGAAGAAGCCAACCTGCAGGTTGAGGACGATGGCCCCGGAATTCCACCAGAAGAGCGTCTACGTATTTTCGAGCCTTTTGTTCGTCTTGACCCAAGCCGTGACAGAGCGACTGGCGGCTGTGGTTTAGGCCTGGCGATTGTACATTCAATTGCCGTGGCCTATCAGGGTCGGGTGATGGTCGATGCCAGCCCGCTTGGAGGAGCCAGCATACGTTTTAGCTGGCCGATAAAACCCTCTTTTAACCTGGCAATCGAACCGCAGTAATCGGGCATGACCCCGCTGGCTTGCAGCGCGGGTATTCATATTTTTTTAAAGCATGGAGTAGATCATGGCGACAGCTTATTCACAGTTACGCGCAACATTCACCCGGTTATCACGTTTTAGCCACCTTTCATCCATTGCTGGATGGGACATGCAAACCATGATGCCACCGGAGGGCAGCAAGGCGCGTTCGGAAGCCTTGGCCGAACTCAGTGTACTCCAGCATCAGATACTGACCGCGGGTAAAGTCGGTGAGTGGCTGGAACAGGCCAAACAAGAAGACCTCAACGATCTTGAGCAATCCAACCTGCGTGAAATGGCGCGCCATTACCAGCACGCAGCCTTGTTGCCCGAAAGCCTGGTGGAGGCCAAATCGCTGGCCGGTGCGCGCTGTGAGCACGCGTGGCGTCGTCAGCGTCCGGCCAACGACTGGGAAGGCTTCGTCGATAACCTGCGTGAAGTGGTCAAACTCAGCCGTGAAGAAGCGACTTTGCGTTCGCAGGCTGCTGGCATTAGCCGCTATGATTCCCTGCTTGACCTGTACGAACCTGGTATGACCGCCGCCAAGCTCGACGTGATCTTTGGCGATTTGAAAACCTGGTTACCGCAGTTGCTGCAAAAAGTGGTCGATAAACAGCAATCAATACAGTTTATTCAGCCGCAGGGGCCGTTTGACATCGAACAGCAGAAACAGCTCGGGCTGAAAGTCATGAAACGTTTGGGTTTCAACTTCGATGCTGGCCGTCTTGATATTAGCGCCCACCCTTTCTGCGGCGGCGTCCCTCAGGATGTGCGTATTACCACCCGCTATAATCAGGATGAGTTTATTACCGCCATGATGGGCGTTATCCACGAAACCGGACATGCCCGCTATGAACAGAATTTACCTAAAGAGTGGCTCGGACAACCGGTAGCCAATGCGCGTTCGATGGGGGTTCACGAATCACAAAGTCTGTTATTTGAAATGCAGCTTGGCGCTAGCCCAATTTTCCTGAAATCTATTCATCCATTGGTCACTGAGCAGTTCGGCCAGCGCGACGGATTAGATCTAAACAACTTTATCAATCTTAACCAGCGCGTGCAGCCAGGACATATTCGTGTCGATGCCGACGAAGTCAGTTATCCGGCACATATCATCCTGCGCTATGAAATCGAGCAGGCGCTGATTGAGGGTGAAATTGAAGTAGAGGATATTCCGGCGCTGTGGAGCAGCAAAATGCAGCAATATCTGGGCATCGACACGATAGGTAATTATACCAACGGTTGTATGCAGGATATTCACTGGACCGATGGCGGCTTTGGTTATTTCCCGACTTACACGCTGGGAGCGATGTACGCTGCACAATTATTCCAGACCGCAAATAAAGCCATTCCCACCCTGCAAGATGATATTAGCCGCGGCGACCTCACTGCACTGTTCCAATGGCTGAATCAAAACATCTGGCAGCACGGCAGCCGTTTCTCGACCGATCAGCTCATGGTCAATGCTACCGGTGAAACGCTAAACACTGACTATTTCCGTAAGCATCTCGAAAGCCGTTATCTGTAATATCGTTAAATTCTGTAATAACATTAATTGAAATCCCCCACCCGGTTCTGAAATTTCAGGGCCGGGTAAAAGCCCCGCCGCCGCCCAGAATTATCTTAATTAATCTCTACAGATCCCCCTGATTTACAGACATTTATGCACCTTCAGATATCACAAGTAACCGCAATAATCAGTATGTTGTAACTAAATAGGGTTTTTAGATGTAGAAATCAACGTCGCAACAAGAATAAAATATTGATAATTATAGATTTAATACTTTGTACATAGCGTTACACGCCGAAACCAATCACTAACGGACACCAGACAGTAACAGGCCTAGTATTCATTCACCGGCCCCGCAGTGGGGTGGATACACAAATTAAAATTCTGAGGAATTAACGATGAAAAAGGTATTAGCTCTGGTTATTGCCGCTGCAATGGGCCTGTCTTCTGCAGCTTTCGCAGCTGAAACTACAACTGCTGCTCCAGCTGCTGCTGCAACCACCACCACTACTGCTGCTCCGGCTGCTAAAGCTCCAGTTGCTAAAAAGCACACGGCTAAAAAGAAAACTACCAAGAAACACGCTGCCAAGAAGCCAGCTGCTCAAAAAGCACAGGCTGCTAAAAAGAAAACCACCAAGAAACATGCTGCCAAGAAGCCTGTAGCTCAGAAAGCTCAAGCTGCTAAAAAGCACGTTGCTAAAAAACACGCTGCCAAGAAGCCAGTAGCTCAGAAAGCTCAGGCTGCTAAAAAGCACACTACCAAGAAACACGCTGCCAAGAAGCCAGTAGCTCAGAAAGCTCAGGCTGCTAAAAAGCATACTACCAAGAAACACGTTGCCAAGAAGCCAGTAGCTCAGAAAGCTCAGGCTGCTAAAAAGCATACTACCAAGAAACACGTTGCCAAGAAGCCAGTAGCTCAGAAAGCTCAGGCTGCTAAAAAGCACACTACCAAGAAACACGTTGCCAAGAAGCCAGTAGCTCAGAAAGCTCAGGCTGCTAAAAAGCACACTACCAAGAAACACGTTAAAAAAGCTGCACCAGCAGCTAAGTAATAAGTCTTTGTGAGCAAATCGTCTCACCATTATCAAGACTGATTATTTGACACCCGGTTCGCCGGGTGTTTTTTTCTCCGGCCTTATACCCCTTAGTCCGATTTAAAAACGGGGTTATCACTTTAGGCAATCTTGAGGTATTGATGGACGATGCTGCGACGCTACCTGTTCGAAATTACCCTAAGTTCACTGATTCTTTGCGGCCTGATCACGTTATTCTTTTATTTCTAATGGAAACGTCATTCACCTGTCAGCATAATCAGAAACAGTTTTAAAACGAGTTAACACGACCTCCTGTTTCCTGAAAGCTATAACCAGCTATAATCAATATCTTACTCATCGACACCAGTCATCCCCCGCACTCAAGGTCAAAACGATATGCGCATAGCTTTACCGCTTGTCTTGTGCTTTTTCTGCTTCGCTCTCCCTGCTCATGCCGACTCTTCCGATTCGGATAGCGATTCAGATGCTCCCGCGATCAGCCTTAAAGAGAAAACTGCCCTATTTTTTGGCCAGGATCACCGTACTCACGTTAGTGAAGTTAAAACCTGGCCCTGGCAGGCAATTGGTCAGATAGAAACAGCCAGTGGCAACTTGTGTACCGCCACGCTGATTTCAGAGCATTTAGTGTTAACTGCCGGACACTGCGTTATGGCCCCTCCAGGTAATCTCGATAAAGTGATCGCCCTGCGCTTTGTTTCTCAGCACGAAAAATGGCGCTACAAAATTACCTCATTAGAGACGCTGGTTGACCCGACACTGGGTAAAAAACTTAAAGCCGATGGCGATGGCTGGATTGTGCCGCCAAAAGCCGCACCTTATGATTTCGCGCTGGTGCGTATTACCGACACTAAACATAAATTGCCGATCAAGCCTTTGCCTTTATGGCAAGGAACCCGCGATGAGTTGACCGCAGCGCTCAAGGCCAATGGTCGCAAGGTTACTCAGGCTGGCTATCCGGAAGATCATCTCGATGACTTGTACAGTCATCAGGATTGTTTAATTACGGGATGGGCACAGCCAGGGGTGATGTCACACCGTTGTGACACACTGCCGGGCGACAGCGGTTCACCGTTGCTGCTTAAACAGAATGGCAAATGGACACTGATTGGCATTCAGAGCTCGGCCCCAGCGGCGCAAGACCGCTATCTGGCCGATAACCGCGCCCTGGCTGTTCCTGCAATCCGGGACGCGTTAGTTGAATTAAGCGGTAACCAGCTGGCCCATTAGGCCTTTGCCAGTGTCTGGGGCTATAAGTGTAGACACTGGCGTTTAATCCTCAATTAATATCATCATCTTATAGTACGGAATCGAGCCGCCTATCTAGCCTGGCATTGATGCCATAAGCTTGCAAAATAACCTAAGTCACCCAAAGGATATTTATGCCTTCTTATGCTGCTCCATTAAATATGCCTTCCAGGCGGTCTTCAAGGTCCTCACGTACTTCGAACTCATCAGATCACTCTAGCCCAGGGCTGTTAACCCAAGTTGAGTGGAATAGACGCTTGCTGGCTGGCACATTATATGCGCCAACTGCACAAGAACTTGCTGAACAACGTACCAGAGAATTACTGAATCAACTCTCAGGCCCTGCGCTGCGTGATTCAAATGAAACGCTAAGCTTACACTCCACGCCCCCTTCTTCGCGCCTTAGTCAAACGAGTTCCTCGGCGGGGAGTATAAACGACGTCATGACACATTCTGCTCCCCTTCCGAACTCAGGCCTGCGGGGGTTTTTCCGCAAACATTTACCCATGCAGCTAATGAATAATCGCTTGGTTAAACATTTCACTAAACTGCAATTCCGTCCCAAAGTTCCTAATCAAAATCGTTATCGTTCATCCGGCGATTTTAAAATAAAAAGTATTTCCGCTGCCGAAGCAGGCGAACTGAGCGTTGCTTATGCTAAGTTGGCCATCGATTATAAAAGTAAACTTGGTGGAATGCTAAACGATGAAGCGATTAGCGATAATCTTGAACAATCCATAGATATAAATGCATACATTAAGGGCATAGCTGACATTTTCACGGTGCCTAATCATGAAAAGGAAACTGCGCATTTTTACAAGCTGAAAAAGAAAAAAGATAATGATTCTTTTGCGATTGCCGTACTGTCACATTTTAACGGTGTCATGACTGTTAGAGGTGTATCAGTCCATCCAACAGCACTTCTCGCCCGGTTAGATTCAACTAAGCGCGAGGAAATAAAACAGCAATTCGGCGTTACTATTGGAAAGTATGACGCCAAAGGATTAGGCACCTCACTTTCGCTTCTTGCTGCTATATCCTCATCTCGTAAAGATAAAACAATTCACAGCGTTTCGACTAATGCGGTAAACCCATTGAGTGCCAAAATTTTCTCTCGCTCTATGGAAGATCTTACTTAATACCTTTAAGCGAGAGTTATTTTTAAAAACCTTTATTAGGCCAGCTGTTCCATTGTCTGCAAGATACGCTTGTCTGAAATAGGATAAGGTGTTCCAAGCTGCTGCGCGAAGTAACTCACGCGCAGCTCCTCAATCATCCAGCGAACTTCCTGCACTTCCTCGCTGGCCTGACGCACAGGCGGCAATTTATTGAACCACTGCTGCCACTTCTGCTGCACACTCTCGACTTTAAGCATCTGCGCACGATCACGATGGGCATCAACCGCTAGTTTATCCATTCGCCTTTCAATCGCCTGCAAATATCGCAAGGTATCCGGCAAACGTTTCCAGCCATTCTGAGTCACAAAACCGCGATAAATCAGCCCCGACATCTGCGCTTTGATATCTGAAAGCGCCAATGCCATGGTGATATCAATTCGCCCTTTCAGCCGTTTATTGATATTGAACACCGTGGTAAGAATCTGCTCCACCTGTGTTGCAATGCTGACAACAGTATCATTAAGATGCGCACGAACGTGCTCGTGCAGCCTGGCAAAACGGTCTTCATTCCACACCGGACCACCGGACTCTGCAATCAGCTTGTCGATACCGCATGAAATACAGTCGTCAATCAAGTCCAGGACTTTACCGTAAGGGTTAAAATACAGCCCCAGCTTGGCTTTGTTGGGCAACTTTTCATGCAGATATTTGATTGGCGAAGGAATATTCAGCAGCAGAAGCCGGCGAGTACCGCGCCACATGGCCTGCGACTGTTCGAGTTCGCTGTCGAACAGCTTGATGGCGATACTGTCTTTTTCATCCACCAGCGCCGGATAAGCCTTAACCTCGTAGCCGCCACGCTTCTGCTCATAGCAGTCTGGCAGTGTTCCAAAACTCCACACGTGCAGATTGTTTTGCTCAATACCGTCATCGGCGACCGCTGACAGTGTTTGCTGCACCTGCTCTTTCAAGGTCGATTTCAACGCGGTCAGGCTTTTGCCCTCACGCAGAGTTTTATTTTTCTCATCGACAACGCGGAAGGTTATTTTAAGATGATCGGGCACTTGATCCAGCTGCCAGTCTTCTCGTGACACCGTCACGCCGGTCATCCTGCGCAGCTCACGCTCCATAGACTCCAAAAGAGGCAATTCAAACGGCGTAGCGCGGCCCAGAAAAGCATCGGCATAGTTAGGCGCTGGAACAAAATTGCGGCGCACCGGCTTTGGCAATGATTTGATCAACGCCATAATCAGCTCGCGGCGAATGCCGGGAATTTGCCAGTCAAACCCCTGCTCTTCAATCTGATTAAGCAACGGCAGCGGGATGTGGACCGTAACGCCATCCGCTTGCGTACCCGGCTCAAACTGATAGGTAACTCGCAGCTTGATATTGCCCTGATGCCAGAAGTTCGGATAATCATGGGCGCTGATTTTGCCCGCGCCTTCTTTTATCAGCATGTTCTTTTCAAAGTTCAGGCTGTCAGCGGGCTGTTTTTTCCACCAGGTATCGAAATGCTTGCCGGAAACCACCTCGTGGCCAATACGCTGGTCATAAAACTGGAACAAAGTCTCTTCATCAACCAAAATATCACGGCGACGAGACTTGTGTTCAAGCTCCTCGACCTCGGCCCGCAGGCGTAAATTTTCGCGGAAGAACGCGTGCCGCGTTTGCCAATCGCCCTCGACCAGCGCGTGACGGATAAACAGTTCGCGTGAAACCACGGGATCAATACTGCCGTAATTCACTCGGCGCGCCATAACGATAGGCAGACCAAACAGCGTGACCTTTTCTGTTGCCATCACCGCGCCCTGGGCTTTTTCCCAATGCGGCTCGCTATAGCTGTATTTCACCAGATGCTGGGCTAACGGCTCAATCCATTCAGGTTCGATTTTGGCGGCAATACGCCCCCAAAGCCTACTGGTTTCCACCAGTTCGGCGACAATCGCCCACTTCGGCGGCTTTTTGAATAGCCCCGAACCAGGGAAAATCGCAAAACGGGCGTTGCGCGCTCCGGTGAACTCCTGCTTTTCGACATCTTTTTGACCAATATGCGACAGTAAACCGGTCAGCAATGAGCAATGCACGCTGCGAAAATCCGCTGGCTCGCTGTTGATGCGCAGGCCTAGCTCTTTCACCACCTGGCGCAGCTGAGTATAAATATCCTGCCATTCACGAACGCGCAGATAGTTCAGGAAATCAGTGCGGCACAGCTTGCGAAATTGCGCAGAAGACAGCGCTTTCTGCTGCTCTTGCAGATAGTCCCAGAGATTGACGAAGGCCAAAAAGTCGGAGTCTTTGTCGGCAAAACGACGATGTTTTTCGTCAGACGCCTGCTGTTTGTCGGCAGGTCGCTCGCGGGGGTCCTGAATCGACAGCGCGGCGGTGATAATCATAACCTCACGCAGACAGGCATTTTTCTGCGCCTCAAGCACCATCCGCGCCAGACGCGGGTCCACCGGCAGTTGCGCCAGACTACGCCCCTGTTCGGTCAAGGTATAACGACCATTTTCAGGGTGATTAATCGCGCCCAGCTCTTCGAGCAGCCGCACACCGTCCTGAATATTGCGCTTGTCCGGAGCTTCGACAAACGGGAAAGCCGATATATCGCCAAGACCCAGCGAGGTCATTTGCAGAATAACGGATGCCAGATTGGTACGCAGAATCTCAGGGTCGGTAAATTCCGGGCGCGACAAGAAGTCCTGCTCGGAGTATAAACGAATACAAATCCCTTCTGATACGCGGCCGCAGCGGCCTTTACGTTGGTTTGCCGAAGCCTGTGAGACTGGCTCAATCGGCAAACGCTGTACCTTGGTGCGAAAACTGTAACGGCTGATACGCGCAGTGCCCGGGTCAATAACGTATTTGATCCCCGGCACAGTCAGTGAGGTTTCGGCCACGTTGGTCGCCAAGACAATTCGACGCCCCGAATGCGACTGGAATACCCTATTTTGCTCACTGTTCGACAACCGCGCGTACAGCGGCAAGATTTCGGTATGCGGCAGATCAAGACGATTGAGCGCATCGGCGGTGTCGCGGATTTCCCGCTCACCACTCATAAAGATGAGAATATCGCCGCGACTTTCACGCCCCAGCTCATCAACGGCGTCAAAAATCGCCTGCAGCTGATCGCGATCGGTGTCGTCGGCATCGTCAACGATCGGGCGGTATCGCACATCGACCGGATAGGTACGGCCCGAAACTTCAATTATCGGCGCGTTGTTGAAATGCCTGGAGAAACGCTGAGGATCGATGGTCGCCGAGGTAATGATAACTTTGAGATCGGGGCGTTTTGGCAGCAGCTGGCGCAAATAACCGAGAATGAAATCGATATTCAGACTGCGTTCATGGGCCTCATCGATGATCAGCGTATCGTACTGCATCAGCATGCGGTCCTGCTGGATTTCAGCCAGCAGAATGCCGTCGGTCATCAGCTTGACCAGCGTGTTTTCACTCACCTGATCGTTAAAGCGGACTTTATAACCGACCGTATTACCGAGGCTGGTTTCGAGTTCGTCGGCAATACGGTTGGCCACGGTACGCGCCGCCAGCCTGCGCGGCTGGGTATGACCAATCAGGCCTTTAATACCTCTGCCGAGCTCCATGCAAATTTTCGGGATCTGCGTGGTTTTACCCGACCCTGTTTCACCGGCAACAATCACCACCTGGTGGTCGCGAATAGCCTCAAAGATGTCCTGCTTCTTCTGGCTGACCGGCAGGTTGTCGGGATAGGTAATTTTTGGGCGTGACGCTTCACGAGAGCTGACTTTTTGCAGCCCCTGCTGGACAGCGTTTTCCAGTTCTTGAGTAAGACCTTGCAATACCTGGGGGTCATTAACTTTTTTAGCGCCCTGCATACGGCGTTGCAGGCGTTGTCGGTCACGTAGCATCAGCCCGTCAAGTTGTGCTGATAGTGCCGCGAGCGGTGATTTCACGTTCGAGATTCCTTGATGGTCGGCAGGCGCTGGCCTTGCCTGAATAACACTATGTTATCACAAGCGATGTTTGGACAAATGTTGTTTTAATAAAGCAATTTTTTGGCAAAGCCATTGGCGCTGTAACAAGGCGGCAACTAAATGAGTCCCGATGAGCTGACAAAAGTCAGTGATTCGGGCGAGTGAAGGAAGTCAACGCAGGTACGGCGTCTAGGGCGAAGCCAAAAGGTTGTTCAAAATATTTGGATGTAGATCTCGAAATATTGCACTATCACTCAATGAATTTTATCAATAAAGTAATGAACATTCTCGGGACAATTCGTCCCTGTATGACCCACACTCTGTGAAGGAATTTTAAATGAGTAAAGTACTGATTCTGAAATCAAGTATTCTGGCTAACTTCTCTCAGTCGAACCAACTGGCTGACTACGCTGCTGCTCAATTCCAGGCTGCTAACGGCGCATCTCAGATCACTGTGCGTGATCTGGCTGCCGAGCCAATCCCTGTTCTTGACGGTGAGCTGGTTGGCGCACTGCGTCCATCCGATGCTCCACTGACTGCTCGTCAGGAAGAAGCGTTGGCTCTGTCCAACACTCTGATCGACGAACTGCAGGCTAACGACGTGATCGTTATCGCTGCACCAATGTACAACTTTAACATCCCTACTCAGTTGAAAACTTATTTTGACCTGGTAGCCCGTGCCGGTGTGACTTTCAAATACACCGAGAAAGGTCCAGAAGGCCTGATCAAAGGCAAACGTGTTATCGTTCTGACCAGCCGGGGCGGCATCCATAAAGATACGCCAAGCGATCTGGTTGCTCCTTACCTGAGCCTGTTCCTGGGCTTCCTGGGTATGACTGACGTGGAATTCGTTTACGCTGAAGGCATCGCTTACGGTCCAGAAGTTGCGACTAAAGCTCAGGCTGATGCCAAAGCTGCTATCGACGTGGCTATCAAACAAGTTGCTGCTGCTTAATTTGGCAATTTTATTACCGGCTAATTAATTTTAGAATTTCGTGTCAGCCGGTAGTGATGCAATAATCTGTTCTGATAAATAACTATTACGCGCCCACTGTGGCGCGTTTCTTTTGCCTTTTTTGATATATTTTTAAACCTCTAATTATCTATTTCATTAATCCATTATAGCCTACACCCTTGACTTCGACTTTATTGTACCAGTAAAAATGGAGCCATTTTAAAAAAGGATTATCATGAAATATATAAAATATCACTCAGGGGATTCCTTTAAAATAAATATAAAAATCAGCCTCAGCCACGGCATTTTATTAGTTTTTGCAACGTTCTCTTCTTCGAATTTTGCTACGGCAGATTTACCGTTTTATGATCCAATACTTTACTCACTCAAGCCCGAAGCCGCACTCCATGCTCCAGTAATGAATACAGCTGCGGTTATGTATCATTCGATAAAATTGGACAGCGGCAAAACTCTGAATTACAAAGTCACCACCGGGCATATTACTACCCGTCCCACCGACAATGGACCTGCTGCATCGGTGTTTTATACGGCCTATACGGCAGAAACAGACAAGCCAAATACCCGTGCGCTGACGTTTTTCTTTGGTGGCGGCTGGAACGGTCCCGGAACACCGATGCAGCTTAACTATTGGGGCCCGATGCGGCTGTTCAACAATACGGGCACGGCGGAGTCGCCAGTTTTTCCTCTTGCTCCTGCTGCCGACACCCTTCTTGATCAATCAGATTTGATATATATCGACAGACCCATGGTCGGCTATTCGCAGGCGATTCTTCCCGCAAAAAACCGTGATTTTGACTCGATGGAGGGCGATAGTGATGTGCTGAGAGATTTTATTAGCGAATATATTCGCCTCAACGGTAAACAGGCTTCACCAAAATATCTTTATAGTGGGTCACAAGGCGGTGAGCGTTCGGCCATTCTGGCGAATAAACTCTTTGCGGCGCATATTTCTCTTGATGGCATTATTCTGCACTCACCATCCACCATGAATTATAATGCTTCTTGCGACGATAACATTAATGATGTTACCAATGATCGCAAACCTAGCCACCACTGCGCAGATTATATTCCTACATTGGCCGCCACCAGTTATTATTACGGCATCGCGGGTAAAGGAATGACGTTTGAACACTTCATGTCAGACGTTAATAACTTTGTCGATAACACTTATATTCCCCAAGAGTTAGCGGCATTGCGTGAAGAAAAAGAACTGCCGGAAAAAACTGTGCTGAAACTGTTGTCAATAACCGGTTTTAGCCGTGAATCACTCGAAGAGTTCCCCTATTTTTGGACCTTTAGAGACCCAAAGATGACTTACATCGACGCGGCCAATCTCAAATGTGCTTCATACAATGATACTTCGCCGGATTGCCCGTACCAGCCCAATGACATGCGCCGCAGAAAAGATGCGCCAGGGGCACATGGCTTTAACGGCAATCTGTATACCCGTCTGGAAGAATTTTTTACCCAGTCGCTGGGTTACACCAGCAGAGTAAAATTTACCTGTTGGGATGGGCCGGAGCAGTGCGAGAAAATGTCACCACCTACTGAAAAGATCACGCTAAAGCGCGTGCCGAAGAGCATTTCTAGCGTCATGCCCTACTGGCGACAGGCGATGCGTGACAACAAGAAGTTACGCCTGCTGAACATTGGCGGTTATTACGACTTTACCGTGCCCTTCCATGCGATTTTACGCGACTTTGCCGACCCAGAGCTCGACCAGACGCGGATTCAAAACGTGATTCTGCACAATGGTCATAATATCAGTCACGTCAGCAGTCCGGTACGAGCCGAGATAAAAACTCTGGTTACCCGTTTCTATCAGAGAATTAATTAATGAGTTAATCCGTGCGCACCTCACCCTTGCAAGGTGCGCCGTGCCCTACTTTTGCAACCACTGGCCGTTGATGCCGCGCACATATTCACCCTTGCCCGCACGCTGAACCAGCTTTTGCCCGGCAAGTTTCGCCACATCGCCGGTGCTGACCTGATTATTCTCTGCCAACTGCCGATACTGCTGTTCGCGCGCCTGATTAATACGAGTCACCAAGGCCTGAGTTTGCGCGCCCTGTTTCACCGGGGCCAGATAGCCCGACAACGTTTCCCCCACCAGCCCTTGCTGCTTGGCCTGTTCGACAGTCAATGCCAAAGCCGCATTGCACCATAAACTGCCGCAGAGCAGCATCAACATCAGCAAGCCTTTGTTTTTCAGAAATTTCATAACGCAGTTCCTTAGAAAAGATCGCTCTTGTTCTTCAACAAATCTTCGACGTCTTTATCAACCTTGATGTGGATTTCATGCTCGATTTTGACGTTCATATTGATGGTGATTGGCGCGGTCGGGGTTGCAATCTCGATGCGCGGAACGCACCCGCTGAGCATTAACGGCAGCGAGACGGCAGTTATACAGGCCATTATCGACTTCATTTTTCATTCCTTAATTCGTTGTCTTTGCCAACGGCAGCAGACTGTCTTGACACAGTGAGCTGTTGTTGCAGCCATTCCTGTAAACTGTCGCCAAAGCGCAGACTGCGCCACAGCTGATAAACGTTTTCCTGATGGGTGTAATTGAGGTGAATTTCCTTTTTATGATGATCGGTATTGTTAACACCGTAAACCTGTGCCGCCATGGTTAACTCGCCAAGATTATCCAGGCTGACTTTGGCATACGAACGTTGAATTTCGAGATATTGCAGCAGCTGAATAACCAATCCGTTAGCGATATTGCCGCCCGCCATGGCTTTGGCAAAATCCGTGTCCAGACGCAGCGTCAGGCCGCCATCGTTGGCAATCCAGCCATCGTGGATAAGCCAGCGCGGGTTATCGACGTACAGCGGCAATTCGCCGTTAACCTTGCCAGACATCGCCAACTGTTTAGGTTTCAGGGCGGTGAACAGCGCGCTAAGGTCAATTTTTTGCAATTTGAGCACGGCCGCGTCGTGCTGCGGTAAGCGCAAAGCCGAGAGGCTGATATGGCCGAACAAAGCATCCATGCCGACATCGGTCAACCGCAAAGGTGACTTCTCACTCCATGGGTAACTGCCCTGCAACTTGGCAGTGATGTTTTGCATCGGGAATAAGTTATTCAGTTCGCCAATCTTCAGGCTAACGGGCGACTTGGTGCCAAAGTTCCAGACCTGGTTTTTTAGCCGATAAGATAAAGAAAAGTCCAGCCCGCTGAGGTCGCCGTCTTTCAACCACATGCTGCCATCTTTAACCACCCAGTGGCCACCGGCAATAAATCCCTGGCCCCGCGCGGCAGAAAATGCCGACTGGGCATAGAAAAGCCCCCCACGGAGTTTGATATTCAGGTCTGGCGTCAGCAAGGTCTGAAAAGCGGTAAGATCTTGCCTTGGCCACCAGCCCTGACCCCGCAATCGCTCGCCGTCCCAGCGACCAGCCAGACGAACCGGCCCGATTGGCAAGGCTTCGAGCTGGCCTTTCAGGGTGATATTGGTCGGATTATCGCCCTTAAACGCCAGCTGCAGTGTGGCCGGAGGCAGATATCCACCGTTTTCAAAAGCGATCCTTTTCGCCACTAAACTCAGCTCGCCGTTAAAATCCGGCTGCGAAACTGGCAGCACCTGGCGGTAACGCTCGGGAACGGGTCGCTGCCATACCACCGGCTGCGTCAGTGTCAGGCGCGGCGCATCAACACTGACCAGCCCGTATTGCAGGTGATTGAATCCGGCAGAAAGTTTGCCCAGCGTCAGCTGATTGTCGTGCCAGGTGCCTTTCCCCGTGACATCCCAGCTTCCGTCCAAAGGCGGCAATGAACCGTTGCCCCAATAGTTGAAATCCCAATTACCATTATCAAGCCAAAAATTTTGTGATTTACCATTGAGATGCAGGTCGAAGCTGCCCCAGTAATTGTCTTTTGCCTTAACAATCGCCTGCAGCGGCCCGCTAACGCCATTGGCGCTAAGTTTAACCCCTGCCAACGGCCAGCGCGCATCCTGCAAATTGAGAGACGGCGTTGGCTTGCCCCACGCGCGCAGCAGCGCACCACTGTGCAAGGCAACAAGCGGATTTAATATCGAGCCGGTTAAGGTTCCAGGGAAAGAGGCGCTGAGAGAAATCTGCGCCAGGTTAGCCTGCCCGGTCAACTGGAAAGTTATATTGCTGTCCAGCAACCCAACTTGGCCTGGTCCCAGTGTTAATACTGCATTGGCTTTACCATTGTGCCCCTGAGTCAGCACGTTCAGGCGGCCGCTGAGGGTAGTCTGATTAAAACTATCGCTCCAATTATTCAGAGTCAGATTGAGTCCGCCGGAAAGCGGCTGTTCGGCATAAGGCCAACGCCACTGACCTTGAGTGATTTCAATCTGTTTATCGCCCAACGTCCACGGCATACTGACCAGCGGCTGTACAGTGCCCTGCTCGACGAGCTTTAATTCACCCTTTTTATCCTGCCAATTCAGGCTGATATCCAACGGATGAGGCACCACCGCAGTACGAAGTTGGCCTCGCAACTCGCCCTGCAACGGCAAGCTGTTCAATGCGGCAGGAACGGTAAGCTGACCAGAAAGCTGAATCGGGTCGCTGCCACCGGGCGGCGTCAGGCTGAGTGAATGAATGGCGAGTTGACGCTGATTATCCAAATCGGCATCAAAACTCAAAGCCGCCCCCTGATAGCGCAATTTCTGGGTTTTCCCATCATTAATCAGCAGCAACTTTCCGGCATACTGCTGCCAGGGCATCACATTGAACTCACCAATTTGCAGTTGGCCAAGCGGCAGCTGTTTTTGAATATCTGGCAGAGAAACAGGATCACCCGCCCCTTCACTGGCCGGTAATTTACTCAGGCAAGTCGTATCAAGACTCAATTGCTCAAGCTGGAGATGCCAACCGTCAGGCTGTTTTTGCAAGCTGACGTTTTGCGCATCGGCCAGCACGCACTGATCGGCCAGATAACGCGCATCTGGCAGCTGCCAACCGCCCTGCGACCAATGAGGAGGGGATGATAAAACCAGTTTTGTTCCCGCAGGCAACCAGTGTTTAGCAACCATGGGCAGCCACTGCGGCAAGGTTTTCCACAGTATTGCCAACACTAGTGCCAGACTCACGACGACCGCCAACAGCGTCAAGATGAGTTGTTTACGTCCTTTCCTCATGAAATATCCTGATATTTTCTTAACGCTTGCAAGATAGCATAAAATCTCACTTTACATTCGCTTGCCCTTTGTCTCAGCGAAAGCGGGATGCTAGTTTTAATACAGGTTTCTCGTTAATGGACTAATAACTTGTCGGAGCACAAATTATGAAGATAGCGGTTTATGGAACCAAAAATTACGACAAAAAGTATTTTGAGCTGGTGAATCAACGCTACGGCTACGAATTAGTTTTCTTTGATTTTATGTTAACTTTGCCGACGGCAAAAACGGCAGCCGGATGTGATGCCGTGTGCATTTTTGTTAATGACGACGGTGGCCCAGAAGTTTTGCAAGAGCTGGCCTCGCTGGGTATCAAAAAACTGGCCTTGCGCTGTGCCGGTTTTAACAACGTTGATCTCACTGCCGCTAAAGAGCTGGGTATCGATGTTGTTCGCGTCCCGGCTTACTCTCCCGAAGCGGTGGCGGAACATGCAGTGGGGCTGATGCTGTGCCTTAACCGGCACATTCACCGCGCTTACCAACGCACTCGCGAGGCTAACTTTTCCCTGGAAGGGCTAACCGGTTTTAACATGTATCAACGGACAGTGGGGATTATTGGTACCGGTAAGATTGGCCTGGCGGCACTGCGTATATTAAAAGGTTTTGGCATGCGCCTGCTGGCTTTTGATCCCTACCCTAACCCGCTGGCAGTGGAATTAGGAGCAGAATATGTTGATCTCGCTACTCTTTATGCCGAGTCTGACGTTATTTCGCTTCACTGTCCGTTAACTGCCGATAATCATCATCTGCTCAATGAAGCATCATTTAGCCAGATGAAAGATGGCGTGATGATCATCAACACCAGCCGCGGTGCTTTGCTCGATGCCAGCGCGGCCATTGACGCCTTGAAACAGCAGAAGATTGGCGCTTTGGGAATGGACGTTTACGAGAATGAACGCGACCTGTTCTTCGAGGATAATTCCAATGAAGTCGTACTCGACGACGTTTTCCGCCGCCTTTCATCCTGTCACAATGTGCTGTTTACTGGCCATCAGGCGTTTCTGACTAGCGAAGCCCTGACAAGCATTTCAGAAACGACACTCAGCAATCTTGCACAAATAGCCAACGGCGAGCTATGCCCAAACAGTGTGACAGTCTAATAATATTCACAGCTTTAAAAGATCCATTAACGTTGTGACAAGGCGGTAAAAGCGTGAAGCCCGATGAGCTGACACCCGTCAGTGATTCGGGTGAACGAATGTAGCCAACGCAGTCACGGCGTCAAGGTAAACCAGCATTCCTCAAAGCCATTGGCGTTGTGACAAGGCGGCAAAAGCGTGAATCCCGATGAGCTGACACCCGTCAGTGATTCGGGTGAACGAATGTAGCCAACGCAGTCACGGCGTCAAGAGAAACCAGCATTCCTCAAAGCCATTAACGTTGTGACAAGGCGGCAAAAGCGTGAAGCCCGATGAGCTGACACCCGTCAGTGATTCGGGTGAACGAATGTAGCCAACGCAGTCAAGGCGTCAAGGGGAAACCAGCATTCCTTAAAGCCATTGGCGTTGTGACAAGGCGGCAAAAGAGTGAATCCCGATGAGCTGACACCCGTCAGTGATTCGGGTGAACGAATGTAGCCAACGCAGTCACGGCGTCAAGGGAGACGAGGAATTAGGAGCAGGTGCCATTCATGACAGCCTCTTGCGCGCAACGACGCCCGTTCGACATCTGACACATGCCTACCGAAGTGCCATCAAGCTGACGAGTAAGCTGAAGGCTGCCGCCGACCATTGAACAGGCCGCTGAAGCAGGACCGTTATTGAGGCTACGAGCAATATTGAAACTATTGGCTTGCTGAGGAACATCTGCTGTTTCTTTATGACTGCTGCACGCAGCTAAAACTAGCGTAGCGCCAGCCAGTAGAATTCGTAACGCTGTTCTCATCGTCCCTGCTCCTGGATGATTGTTTGGATAATATTAACGAATGTCATCATAGCCGAGCTTTTCTGCTAGCGTCGAGCCCTGGAAAGAAGTAAATAGCCAGTTTTCTTAAAAATTTATATCTTGATACAGATTATTTCTCTTTGTTATCCATTATGGTCATGAAAATGACATTCATTAACCCGATTTTCTTCTTAAGTCACATAAAATACAGTCGGAGAATGAAATAATAACAGCAGGAGGAAATAACTATGCTGACAGATCTTTTATTGCGAATTGCCTTAGCCGGGATCTTGGGTGGATTAATCGGTATTGAAAGACAGCTGCGAGCCAAAGAAGCCGGATTACGTACTCATATTTTGGTCGGTATTGGCAGTGCCATGTTTATGATTGTTTCTAAATACGGTTTTGAAGATATTCTTAGCCAGACTCATGTCAGTTTCGACCCCAGTCGCGTAGCGGCTCAGGTTGTTAGCGGGATGGGTTTTCTTGGCGCAGGGACCATTATCATTCAGAAGCAGATAGTTAAAGGGCTGACCACGGCTGCAGGTCTTTGGGTCACTGCGGCAATCGGCCTGGTGATTGGTAGCGGTCTCTATCAGATTGGTATTTACGGGACGCTATTAACCCTGCTGGTGCTTGAAGTATTCCGCCAAATAAGTAACCGCTTTATTGGTCATCACCATTTGATTGAAGTTCGTCTTAAACCACAAAGTGTGCCACAGGTTTTAATCCAGCTGCAAAAAATGCGTATCCGCCCCGGGCATATTAAGGTTAGTCAAAAAGATGACGATGAAAATAAGTGTGACCTGATTATTGATGTTGTTTTATCGCCTCGTCAAAAGATTGAAGCTTTATATGAGGCAATATTGTCGGTCGAAGGCATTAAGCGTATCGACGTGAATTAATTTACCCAGGCTGGCAATGAAGTCAGCCAAGTGTCTCTTTGTGCCTCGACAATCGCACCGTGAGTCGGTTTCATGTGGTTAACGGCTGCGGCCTTTGAGGCCTCTGGTAAAGCAAACGAGGCTGAGCGAATAAATGTTTCATATTTCGGCTTACCGGTTCCACTGTCGGCCCAGGACAGCAGCGGGATAATCCGAATGCCGCTTCTATCCAGGCTCTTGTAAGGCCAGGGTTTAGTGCCGTCAGTGTACTGAGCCATAAAATCCAGAGCTTTCAGTACACTGGCCCCTCTAGCCGTTTGATATGCCCAAAGATCTGTCCCGTCAGTTTTATGCGCCAACACCGCTAACAGACTCACTGCCTGCAAGTTGAAATAGCTGTAATGGAAAGAACGGGTACGCGCCAGCTCCAGCGGTTGCGTTCCGTCGGGCATTAACTGCGTCTCGAGTTTGCTTTCAGTCAGCGCAACCATTTTTTTGACGAGTTCAGGTTTGTCGAGATACCAGGCGATCCCTGCAACCTGTGTCGCATACCAGTTACCATGATTATTTTTGGTTTTACTTTCTTTGATAGCAATAGGACTGTTTTGCAACCAATTCAGGTACTCAGTCATCCATTGATGCATTTTCTGTTCGTCGGCGGCAGTCCAGGCAGGGTTTCCACGCAGCAGTAACAGTGAATCCACAATACGAATGGAGAAATAACGCCCATCCAGCACCCCGGCATTTCTTCCAGCCATCTTACCCGGTATGCCCTGGGCAAAATTCAGATTCGGATTCATACGGGTTTGTGGATCAATGAACCAGGTACGCAGCATAGCGGCGGCTTTATCGGCGTAACGCTGTTGCCCGGAAAAATACCAGGCCAATGTCAGGTCCTGAACTCTGGCGGTAAAAGTTGCCAAACGAACGCCATCACTTTGGTCATTCTTGCTGGCCGGGTCAATTTGCCCGTCGTGACGGATCCACGGCAACCCATCAGCCTTGTTTGGGTCCGGCCACCAGTACGCGCTGAGACTGAGATAATCGTGCTTGCTCCCGCTTGGCGGTGTCATGCCTTTTTCGGTAACACTGAGAAGAGGCGACTTAAGGTCGCGGTTGGCGGCTGTCAGTAAATATTCATATGCCTGCCGAGTGGGCTGTGCGGCTTTATCTTCAGCCAGTTGCTGTTTTACTTTTGCCAACTCACTGGCCTGCATAAATGCCAACGCAGGGTGATTAGGCGCGACGGCATAAGCCGAGCAACAGGTGACGCAGGCAAGCATTAATATCGAGATTCGCGATTTCACTAAACGCCCTTTCATTCCCACTCCCACAATTAAAAATAGTAAGTCACCACACTATACTATTGAAATAAGGATTTTAATGGGTGAGTCTGTAAAGCTATCTAGGATAATCAGTATTTTTATTCAAAAAATGGTTACAGCCAGCGCCTGCACTGTGACTTGTTCAAATGGCTGTTGTAGAACACTTTATGCTTGCGGGTACCACAGCCTTTGCAACGGGCGACAACATAGGTGGAAGGATAAGCTCTACCGGAAGGAGCCATTGCCCCTAAATATTTAATACTTAGCATTTCCCATCGATGACCATGAGGAATGAAAATGGTTTTACTCGGTTTAAATGGCAGTCTAAATTTATAATTAAAAAAATAGTTTAAATACTTACGGTAATATCTTCTAGAAATAGTACTGAGAATGACTTCTGCGGTTAACACACAGGATAAATAAAGCAGCTTTAACATTATTATTACCCAGACATCTAAAGCAAAGACTGTTAGATTCGTGGCAACCCCTTTATCTTAATAGATAAATAATAATCACATCAAGTCAGCCCCGTACATTAGCACTCTTAAACAGCGGGGAGTATTGTAATTGACTATGCTCTCAATCTTATTGATATAGCGCAAGCAAGTGAGAAAAAGAGAATCTGGATGTAGGCCAGTTATCATTTCATAGCCAAATTCGCCAGGAAAAAATTCGGATCACGCAAATGTCGCCCTTGAGAATTGGAAACATGCCGGCGTTGATAAACTCATTCAGTTATTACAGATGAGACTTCAATCAAGATTTTCACCCCTCTCTAAGATAATCTACTGATGCCAGTTAATTTAACTTTCAGTAATACAAGGGAGAATCCTAATGTATCCAGTCGGTTTAACAGGTGGTATTTCATTAACACAAATAACACCCGCAGAGACAGAAAACAAAGAAAATTGCAAATTTACCAACAATTTAAAAACAATTATCAATGCATTAATACAACCCACCACTGTTCATGCAACATCATCGACTCCATTACCATCTCGGGAAAAGGTTTGCTTTAGTTACATGGACCCTTTCGGCTTAAATAAAAAATATGTTGCAGGAGAAACACGTTCCATTAAGGCAAAAGACTCTCCTTTTGAATCAGATCTTATTAGCCATTTAATCGGTAACAAAAATCCTGAAAAATCCAGGCTAACAGAAACCAGCTCTGCCGTTGAAGTACCGATGAAAGGAGATGATGGCCGTAATTACCTGGTAAGAAGTAATTTTGTGCATTATAGAGGCCCTCAAGGCCAGGTTACCATCATGCCAGATGGAGAAGTTGACCTATCTGAAAGTCAGCATATGAAAAGAAACATGCTGCCGGGCATGGCTAGAAAACCCGGGGAATTTGTAGTGTATGAAATTCCTGTAGACGAAATGACCCAAACAAAATCAGGCACCTTTTCTTCTTTCACTTTATTTAAAGATTAATCGCAGTATGACTCACCTTATAAAGTTACCGGATTAAACTTAATCACATATGCCAGATTGCGTAATCAAGTGTGTAAGAAGTTTGGCATATGATACTGATTTTCTTAGAGTCAAATGCTGTATATCAGCATATCTTTGGTTTCAGCATGTGTTTATCATGCTCTCCCCCATAAGCACTATAAAACGTGTTGGCTTTCACCCGCGTAATCCGTAACATACACGCCAATTAACTACACGCTGCGTTTGTCGGCTGGCACCCTCGGCGTTTATGCCCTACCGGTGCCCCCCTTAGATCCCGAGTATCGATATAATGTTTGAAAAACAAGAAGCTACAAAAAAAGATCAGTACAACCTCAACAAGCTGCAAAAGCGGTTACGTCGTGACGTCGGTAAAGCCATTGCAGATTTTGGCATGATTGAAGAAGGCGACCGCATCATGGTTTGCCTGTCTGGCGGAAAAGACAGCTATACCATGCTGGAAATCTTGCGCAATTTGCAGCAAAGTGCGCCGGTTAATTTCTCGCTGATCGCAGTAAATCTTGATCAAAAACAACCGGGTTTCCCGGCACATATCTTGCCGGAATATCTTGAAAAGCAAGGTGTTGAGTACAAGATTGTTGAGGAAAATACCTACGCGATTGTCAAAGACAAGATCCCTGAAGGCAAAACAACTTGCTCTCTCTGCTCACGCTTGCGTCGCGGCATTCTTTACCGCACGGCGACCGAGCTAGGCTGTACCAAGATTGCCTTGGGCCACCATCGTGATGACATCCTGCAAACGCTGTTCCTGAACATGTTTTACGGCGGTAAGTTAAAAGGCATGCCACCTAAGCTGATGAGCGACGACGGCAAGCACATCGTTATCCGCCCGCTGGCCTATTGCCGCGAAAAGGACATTGAGCGTTTTGCCATTGCCCGCGAATATCCGATTATTCCTTGCAACCTTTGCGGCTCGCAGCCAAACCTGCAACGTCAGGTGATTGGTGACATGTTGAAAGACTGGGATAAACGTTATCCGGGTCGCATAGAAACCATGTTTAGCGCTATGCAAAACGTAGTGCCTTCTCATCTTAATGATACTGCACTCTTTGATTTTAAAGCGATTCACCACGGTAGCGAAGTGATTGACGGCGGTGACCTGGCGTTCGATCGTGAAGATATTCCGTTGCAGCCGGTGGGCTGGCAGGCTGAAGACGACTTGGTTGTTGAACGTCTGGATATCCTACAGATAAAGTAATTCCTATCACGTGACAGTCTTGCAAGTCACGCACGCTAGAATTAAAAACGCGCTGAAACATTAAGTTTACAGCGCGTTTTTTATTGCACTTGGCTATCAGGCAGTTTGTTCCTGTAGCCAACCGATGCGCATTTCAGGTACCGAGCGCAGGAGCTGGCGAGTGTAATTATCCAGCGGTTCAGTCAGTGTGGTACTCACCGAACCGTTACGAACAATCTCACCTTTAAATAATACCGCCACCTCATCGGCCACTTCACGCACCACCTGTAAATCATGGGTAATAAACAGGTACGAGATCCCCGTCTGACGCTGAATATCGCGGAGTAAAGCCAGCACGTCGCGCGCCACCAGTGGGTCAAGCGCCGAGGTCGGTTCATCACAAATTATCAGTTTAGGTTCTGCGGCCAAGGCTCTGGCAATGCACACCCGCTGTTTTTGGCCACCAGAGAGCGCCGCCGGAAGACGCGTCGCCAGTTCGGAGCTTAACCCCACCTGTTCCAATAGCTGTTGCACGCGAGCGGCGCGTTGCGAACGGTCAAGAGGAGTAAAACACTCCAACACTCTTGAGATTTGTTTGCCGATAATTTCTTTTGGATTCAAGGCAGTATCTGGTATCTGATGAATCAGCTGAATATCTCGCAACTGTTGACGACTGCGCGCGCGCAGGCCCGCAGACAACGGCTGGTTCTCAATGCTCACCAGTCCGCTCTCCGGTTGGTGCAGCCCGCAAATCACCTTACCGAGTGTCGATTTGCCAGAACCTGACTCGCCGATCACTGCCAGCGTTCTGCCGCGAGGAATTGAAAGATAAAGATTTTTTAGCACCGGTTGTTGATGGTAACGCGCGCTGATGTTTTCAATGCGCAGCAGCTCGGGCTGGTCCATCGGCATCGCTTCTCGGTGTTCGCCCTGCGCGGTAAGTAGTCGGCGGGTGTAATCCTGAGCCGGAGAATCAAGCAGCCTGGCGGTCGCGGCGTGCTCCACCGTTTTACCGTGTTGAAGTACCATGATGCGATCGCTGATTTGTGCCACCACAGCCAGATCATGACTAATATAGATTGCCGCCACCCCGGAAAGGCGGATAACTTCGGCGATCGCCTTGAGCACGCCGAGCTGCGTGGTGACATCAAGAGCAGTAGTTGGCTCATCGAATATCAGCAGTTCCGGACCCGCGCACAGTGCCATGGCAATCATCGCGCGCTGCAACTGCCCGCCTGAAACCTGATGCGGATAGCGTTGATAAAACTGAGCAGGCTCGGGCAATCCTAGCTGAGTAAACAGTTCAATTGCCTTGGCCTGAGCCTGCTGGCGCGGCAAAATACGATGCTTCAGCGTCGCCTCTATCACCTGCTCGCCGATGGTGATTGCCGGGTTAAACGCCGCGCCGGAAGACTGTGCCACGTAGGCAATTCTCTTGCCGCGTATCGCCCGCAGCCGGCGTTGCGACATGCGACTCAAGTCAGTATCTTTAAAAAGAATTTTACCTGAATCGATGCGCATACCGTGACGACAATGGCCGAGAATTGCCAGGCCAATCGTCGATTTGCCCGCGCCCGATTCGCCGATCAGTCCCAGCACTTCTCCGCCCCGTAAATCAAAGGAGACGTTATCAACTAATCGTCGTTTTGACTTGTCCGTTGTTACGACCACCAACTGCTCAACGCGCAGCAATGGCTGTTGTTTAATCTCGGAATAATCAGCCATGGTGACCTCCCCACGAACGCGTGGTGCCGCTCATCAACCAGTCGGCCACGGCATTGATGGCCAGGGCTAAAATGGCAATCACCCCTCCCGGCACCAGCGCAGCCCAGACACCAAACAGAATGCCGTCTTTATTGTCACGCGCCAGCCCGCCCCAGTCAGCAGTCGGAGGCTGAATGCCTAATCCGAGGAAAGACAGCGCCGACAAAAACAGCAAAATAAAGATAAAACGCAGACCAAACTCAGCGATCAGCGTCTGCAATGCGTTAGGCAAAACAACGCGCCAGAGGATCCAGCCCAGACTCTCGCCGCGCAGTCGCGCAACGTCAACAAACTCCATCACGCCAATTTCGACCGCCAATGCTCTCGCAACGCGCAGCACGCGGGTAGACTCGAGCAGACCCAATACCAAGGTCAGGGTGAGGATAGTTTTAGGCAACACTGCCAACACAATCAGGGCAAAAATCAAGGTTGGGATCGCCATGATCATATCGTTGATGCGAGAGATGGTCTGGTCCAGCCAGCCACCGCGTATCCCAGCGATAAAACCAAGAGTGCAGCCAACCACAAAGGCCAGCGCGGCGGCCAACGCCGTTACCCCCAGCGACACACGGGTGCCCCAAATCATTCGCGACAGCAGATCGCGCCCCAGATTATCAGTCCCCAAACGCAGCGTTGCGTCCGGTGCCTGCCAGGCCATGCCGATCACTTTGTCCGGCGCGTAAGGCGCCAGCCACGGCGCAAAAATGGCAATCAGCACAAACAGGGTCAGCCCTGTCAGTCCCAGAATTGCAGTGGGTTTTAGTGCAGGCATCTAAAAATTCCTTTTGCTTCTAACGTTGGTGGCGCAAACGCGGATTGGCAACCAGCGCCAGCACATCGGCCAGCAGGTTTAACAGGATATAAATCCCCGCCAGCAATAACGCGCAGTCCTGCATCACCGGGATATCCCTTTTACTAATGCTATCAACCATATATTGACCCAGACCCGGATAGACAAACACGTTTTCGACAATCACCACGCCGACCATCAGGTAAGCCAGGTTAATCGCCACCACGTTGATAATCGGGCCGAGCGCGTTCGGCAAGACGTGCCGCCAAAGGATCCGCGCCGGAGTCAGGCCTTTCAGAAGTGCGGTGTCAACGTAAGCCGCGCTCTGTGCGGCAATCAGCGCCGCGCGGGTCATATTGCTCATATGGCCGACAATGGCCAGCACCAGCGTGGCGCAAGGCAATGAAATAGCTGAAAGTTTGGCAGTAAAAGACATCGAATCCGATAACGTACTGTTGCTTGGCGCCCACGCGAGAGTGATCGCAAATATCAGAATCAGTAAATATCCAGAGAAAAACTCCGGCAGCGCAACGGCGGCGCGGGCAATCCCGTTGAGCAGCGTATCGATAATACTGCCCTGATAACGCACCGACAGAAAACCAATCAGCAGCGCCAGCGGCACGGCAATGACCGCGGTGCATCCCGCCAGAAACAGTGTATTACCCAGACGGGTAAACAGCGGACCGGCAATGGCCTCGCGGCTGGTGTAGCTGATGCCGAAATCACCGTGCAACACTCCCAGCAGCCAGCTCAGGTAGCGGCTTATCGCCGGTTTATCCAATCCCAGTTGCAAGTTAAGTTCGCGGATCGCATCCGGCGTCGCGCTTTGCCCAAGAATCGCCGTCGCGGCGTTACCCGGTAACAATTGCACGCCGATAAAAATCAATACGGAAACGGCAAGCACCATTAATACGCCGTAACCCAGTCGCCAAAATACCAGGCTTAATAAAGTTGAACGGCCCGAAGGCCGTTGCGAAGTCATTTCAGTCATACCATTTACTCGCTTTGCTTAAGCTGCCTCAGCTTTCGATCCAGACTTTTTCTGCCGCGCGGTTTCCGCTCAGCGGCATGCCAGGCACGGAAGTAAAGCCTTTGATTTTAATCGAGCAACCATCAAGCGCATCGGCATACAGCGGGATGATTTCACTGCCCTGATCTACCAGCATCACCTGAATATCATGATAAATTTGCTTGCGCCTGGCCTCATCAGCCTCGCCGCGTGCCGCTTTGACCATCGCATCAAAGGCCGGAACGTGCCAGGCAGATTCATTCCATGACGACTGGCTGGTAAATACCAGCGACAGCATGGCATCGGCGGTAGGACGACTGGCCCAGTTGGAAGAAACAAACACTTTTTTCTGCCAGACATCATTCCAGAAAGCGTCATCGGGAACGTGGTCAACTTTCAGGTCAATGCCCGCCTTGGCTGCTGATTGCTGATAAAGTTGTGCAGCATCGACGGAACCGGGGAATCCAGCATCAGCGACCGACAAGGTCAATGGGCCAGTAAAGCCAGATTTTTTCCAGTGGAAACGGGCCTGATCCGGGTCATAAGGCCGTTGCGGAATATCTTTAGCAAAATAGCGATTCGACGGGAAGAATGGATTGTCGTTGGCCACGCTGGCATAGCCGCCCAGCACGGTATCAATAATCTGCTTACGGTCGATGGCATATTTTAATGCCAGACGGCCATCAACATTGTTGAAAGGTGCCAGATTTGAAAGTCCCGGGAAGGTATAAATTGCACTGTCCCTGGCGCGAATCAGCTGAATATTAGGCATATGCTGAATACGCCCCACAATGCGCGGATTAACGCGGTTAATCAGCTGGGCCGAGCCGCTCACCAAGGCTGCAACCCGTGCAGTGGAATCGTTCATTGCCAGTGTTTCGACAGAATCGACGTGGCCACGAGCACTGTTCCAGTGATTAGGATTACGTTTAGTCAGTGTGGTCACGCCCGGCTGGAATTTCTCCAGAATAAATGCACCGGTGCCAATCCCTTTGTCGAAACTTTCGTTTTCGGCGGTTACCACAAAATGCACCGCACTCAGTAGCCAGACAAATTCGACGTCCGCCGAGTTCAGTTTAACAGTAACTTCATGCTCACCGGTCGCGGTAATAGAGGTTACTGGATCCAGATAACCTTTAACCGGAGACGTTGATTTCTCACCGCGATGGTGATTCAGCGAATAAACCACGTCTTTTGCGCCCAAGGCTCGGCCATCGTGGAACTGCACGCCTTGACGAATTTTCAGGATCCAGGTTTTGCTGCCATCGGCCGACGACCACGACTCTGCCAGTGACGGGGCCAGTTCACCTTTCTCGTCGATTTCTACCAGACTGTTGAAAATCTGCGAACCAACAAAATACATGTAAGTTTCAAACCAGAAAGCCGGATCGAGACGATCAGTGCTTGAGGCATTGTCAATGCCAACGACCAGATGACCGCCCTTTTTTGGCATTGCAGCCTCAGCGGCAAAAGCGTTGGAAAACGGCCACAGTGAACTGGTTGCCGCAGCGACGGAGATAGCTCCTGCGCTTTTGATAAACGAACGACGATCTATCATGACTTTCCCTTAATAAGGTCTGAAACCCAATTGATTTTATTTTTTTAACTACAATGTATTTTGACTGGCGGAAATAAGCGCGTCAGCAAAACTATTATCAGTCGCGTGAGGCCAAAGCCTGGGTCAGCGCCGCAATGTGTTCAGGCCCGATCCCACAGCAACCACCGACCATAGTGGCACCCGCCGCCACCCATTCTTCGGCAAAGCCAAGATAGCCCTGCGGGTCGGTGTCTTTACGCATTTCGCTCAGCCCTTCGTTGGCTCCGCGCTTGTTGTCAGAAGGTTCGAAAGCATTGGCATAAACGCCGATATCGAGATCTGAATCTTGCTGTTGGGCGGTGGTACGAGCTTCCGTCACCGCGCTGGCCATCACTTCTGGACGGCTACAGTTAAACAATACCGCTTTCGCAGACAACCGTAATGCTGCTTTAACCGCATCGGCCACTGATTCCCCGGAGCGTAATAATGCCTGCCCCTGAGGGTTGAGAGTGTCTTGTAAAGTAAAGGATAACCAAAGTGGGCGCGCGTCCTCACCCACAACTTCACGCACCAGCTCAACTTCGGCAATCGAACTTTGCGTTTCGGCCAGCCAAAAATCCACATAGTCGGTCAAACCGGCAACCAGCACCTCAAGCAGCGCTTTAGCTTTGAGCGGCTCGAACAAATCGGGGCGGTATGAACCCAACACCGGCGGCAGTGATCCACCGACCTTCACCGGGACAATGGCTGCATCGGCCGCTTCACGGGCTAGTTTTCCTGACAACGCAATCAGTTCTGCACCTCGCTCGGCGAAGACCTCATCACCGACGTGAAAAGGCACCACTGCGTAGCTATTTGTGGTGATCACCTGCGAACCTGCAGAGATAAAAGCATCATGCGCCTGACGAACGAATCGTGGAGCCTCCATCAAAGCCAGCGCGGACCATTCGGGTTGACGGAAAGGAGCTCCCATGCGAGCCAATTCACGGCCCATGCCGCCATCAAGAATCACAATGTTTTTACTCATTTTTGTTTAGTTGTCCGTGATTTATCGTGTGGTCGATTGATATTTTTTGAATTGCCAATACTCTACAAAACGAGAGTTTAGATGTCTAGATATCTTTATGGATAGAAGTGTGAAATCAAATTTGTGAATGCGCGCTATCTGCAAAACCAACGGAGAGCAGTTTGCTACATTGAGTGACTTAGCAAAGTAAGTCGTTGGAGGAAGTCATGGGGCCTGAGAAGGTTACGATTTGTTACACTGCAAATAACAGTTGCTCAATAGATGATAAGACTGGCGGTTATCGTATTTTCGACGCAATGACTCATGCTGCAAATACCTCGGCTGAAATAGCTTCGTTTTATCAGCAACCGTATTTTGACGCTTTAGACGATCAGCCCTAGTGCCCGAAACCTTCCCGGCAACATTCAGAAACAGACTTGGAAAGCGGTATCTATTCCGCTATTAGTTACTGGTGCTACGGCCGTCGGGGTTATTAACCAGCGAAGATGGCGACCCCGGTGTTATAACACGGTGCTTGGTGGCACCCTGCTGATTCCGATTGCTGGTCTTTTTACTTATCTTGGGAAAAAATTATTTTATCAAACTAGGCTTGCCGAATTAACAAATAACGCTGTGCAGCCATACAGTCAAAATAGTGGCTTATCGCTGCCTACAGCGGCCAATAACTGTCTTGAAATCATTACAAAAGTCAGGTCTTGGCTCAATACAGATAAAACGGGCTGGCCTCTTGCCGGCGCGCTTTGGGACACCCTTTTCAACCAGCATGGCGACCTTGATTTTGAGCATGCCAATACGCTACTGAGATTATTAAATATTACTGACACAGACAGTAAAGACCGTCTGAAAATGAATGAATCAATACAATTAGCGCTATCATCAATAATCTCGTTAATCGGAATGCAGCACAGTTGGAACATTGACCGTCTTATTTACATCATCGGCGTGTTCACCGACGCTCCCCTTAAATCACTCTCTTCACAGTGGCTATGTTTCGGCGCAATTATTGCCAACCAGCTGGGTTTGTCCTATGCCACCGTGGAAGATCTATTTAAAATAGCCAAAAGCGCTTTTATCGATGCCGGATTGATACCTGTTCATTTAACTGCTATTCGACAAATTGCTTTGCTGGATGATGACCGACTGCCTGCTCAATCTCAATCCATATTCGCTACGGCACTTAAAAATCTTGGATTAAACATCATTCAGACGTCAGAGTTGCAAAACACACTTTTTGCCAGCCTGATTGCCGATAAGCGATTAGCCGCAAGCCTGCAACAACTGATGTTCATGCCCTCATTGGGTATGCAGTATGAAAACTTTCACTTGATGCTCAGCAATGCGATTAATGAACAATCTGGATTAATCGCTCTCGCATTGAGACAACTCCCTCAGCTCAACGTTGATAGGCTTATTGCTGCATTACGACAGGGGAAATTGGCAGTCAGCCTTTATCACGAAATAAATACTTTGAACCAAATTAAAAGCGTTGCCGGGTTGGCACTGAGAACTGATATTACGTCACACGGTTTACTTCTGCCGCTGGGTAATCCGCAGGAAATTCCAGTGCTATTTCGGCAACTCCCTGAATCACCTGACAACCTGACAACCTGACAACCTGACGTTAAGCCGTTTATGTTTTGGTGATATTGATAAACAGTCCCGTTTTATTACTCCGACCTCTCATTTATTACCTGCCGCCCTGGCCTCTTCCATTGTCGATATTAATAAGGCACTGCTGAATGGAGTGCGTAAAGAGTCAGACATCGTGCTAACCGCACTCAGTGATGCCACTAATGAATTTCAATTTTCCCTGGCGAAAACTCAACTAAATAACTGGCTAACACGACGATTTTTCTTCTTTAGTTCATCGGAAAAAAGAGAGTTTGACCTTATTCCCGATCAGGCACAGCGCCTGAGTCAAATTGCTACCCATCCATTATTACAAACATGGGCTTCTACCCGTAACATTCCTCTCCCGGAACTCAATAACTCCTCGGCTGGCGCATTTTCAAACGCGTTAGACTCCGTAATGGGCAATGAAACAAACTTTCCAACACTTGCTGCTCGACTGAGGGATAAAACGGCTATCAAAGGAGGAATTTTATTAGAGAATTTACCAGGCACGGGTTTCGTCGGATTCTGGTGGGACCCTTTAACACATTTTTGTTATTTAGGCTGGCAGGAAGATGCCGCGCAAGGTTTATACGCCAGTGTAGGAGACGACCGCCAAATATTTTATAAAATTGAGGACATTGAGCATCATGAGAACGTTTGGCGTAGCCTGGACAGGTTCAATCGTTTGGATAAAGGCTTGGCAGCCTTGCGCCGAGATGAAATCACAGCAGTCGAATTTTTCGAGTTATCCATTCCTTTTGCCTGGCAATTACACTGTACTAAAGTTGACGTTATTTCATTACCCTCAGGCGTAGTCAAGCATCCAATTTTACCGGAAGTTGTCTCTATCAATGGTGCTTCACCCGTTCAATTTTATTATGCTCCAGAAAATGACCAATCTGGGCTGCCGATCAGCATAACTCAACTTTCCACCTTTGGTTATCAGCTTGATTTCCATCCTCTATATGGTAATGCATCACCGGATCAGGATTTTTCTAGCACTGATAATAAACAAACATGCTCAGGGGAATTTGTATCTTAATTTACTTAAATGGATTGATCAAAGTATTAGCATCTTGGAAAAATCTATAAACTTCATTGATAACTTAAATCATTTGAATGCAGACTTCTTCTCGATAGATAAAAAACAAGATTTACTTTCCCGTAAGCTCTTAATGCATCACCGACATGGGGAAAACACCTTCTTTAGCTTCTATCATCAACAACCGCATGCAAGCGCAGAAATCTTTCTGTGGCCTTGGGAATATTGTATTAATAATGGCTGGCCAGACAATTTTCAATCAATATGGCAATTTGCTTTGGACAGGCTTTATCAATTAAGCCACAGCGCGGCAAATGAAAATAATTTATTAAACCGTTACTGGCCACAAGCAAATAAACCCATTATTGACTCAAGCTTACGGTTAGGGGTAATCCGCTGGCAAAGAGGCATAAATACGTCCTTAAACAGCTGGCAGACGCCGCGCAAGGCCGAAGATATCTAGCTACTGAGGCCCAAAACCTCTGCGCAAAACTTACCCCTTTTCTCGCAAAAATATCAGTGGCCCATTCGCCTGATTGTTTCTGCAGGTTTCGGAAACGTCTCGCAGTTTGCTATATTAAATAAAGCCCCGCCGAGGGTGCTAACATAGAGCAGCAGGATGAATTGCTGTTGGTTAATCAAGGGCCACGCTACATTTTCAGCCCAGAAATACCTTTAGCGGGCGTTAAGTACTCCCCCGTTAATGCAAAGGATTTTGCGGCGTTAAACAGAAACCGGCTCTCCAGCGCCTTTATGCTTGCAGAATTATCAGGTCCAGCATTTTTAGACCGTTTGCAGATACGCATAATCAAGAAAATGTCCTCTGACGTTGATAATTGGAACAATGAAGAGCGGGCATTTTACCTTTCCCCTTCGACAAAGGAATTTTTACAAGAGAAAAATCTTGAGCAACATGATAAGCAAAAATATCGAGGAATGTTTAAGGCGCTATTCGACAGTGCAACACTGATGGTCAATCTGCTATTCATCGATCGGGAGATGATATTTGCACTGCTATGCGAGATATATATTGAGCATCATCCGCAAGGTGCTAACGATGACATGTTAAAAGCCTGGTTCCTGTTTGATCAAACCTTTAATGACGAGGCAGAAACTGACACTTCACTTTATCTGGTTGGTATTTAATTTTTAAAACGTTGCTTTCTCGAAAAAATTTGTTCTAAATCAATAAACATACCCACTAAGTGGAGCAGTATCTATAACGCAGGTGAATGCAACGTCAAGCGATGGGCGTTGTGCTCCATATTGTCCTATTTTAATAATTTAGAATAATTGCATAGCGATTGATTCACATAATGCCGGTCAATGACCGGCTTTTTTTTATGCCATGAAAAGCGGTTCTTGAACTATAACCACTTGCTGCGCTTCATCCACAGGGCAACCCCCCCGACCAGCAACACCAGCAGCCCGCAGAAAATAGCAAAGCTCAAATGATTGCTGGACCCAGGTATGCCGCCTAAATTGACCCCAAACAGGCCAGTCAAAAAGGTCGTCGGCAGGAACACCATCGCCAGCAGTGACATCGTGTAAGTGCGGCGGTTGAGCGCATCGGCCATCAACGAGCTGATTTCGTCCGAAAGTACCGCGGTGCGTGCAATGCTGGCATCGAGATCGTCAAGGCCGCGGCCAAGTCGGTCTGAGATTTCCTGCATCCGGCGGCGTTCATCATCAGTCATCCACGGCAGGCGTTCACTTGCCAATCGCGCAAACACGTCACGCTGCGGCGACATATAACGACGTAATACAATAAGTTGCTTACGTAACAATGCCATCTGGCCGCGTTCCGGCAGTTGCTGGTCCATCAAGGCATCTTCGAAATCAATAATTTTGTCGTGCAAGTCTTCGATAAAGTCACTGGTGTGATCGGTCAGCCCGTCACACATTTCAACCAGCCAGCTCCCTGTATCGGTAGGACCACTGCCGTGCTGCATATCATTGATGATTTCATTCATCGAGAACACTTTGCGGTGTCGCGTTGAAATAATCATTTTATCCGTCAGATAAACACGAATGGTGACCAACTGGTCCGGCCGTGCATTGGCGTTGAGATTAATACTGCGCAGTGTTACCAGCGTTCCATCGCCCATGCGCAGGACTTTCGGGCGAATACTTTCCCCCGCCAGCGCTTCACGGACGTTATCCGGCAGTAGCGGCGTGCTGTTGATCCACTTTTCACTATTGGGCAACGAATAATCGAGATGCAACCAGCAGGGGTTTTCGGTACTGGCAACGCTATCTTCTTTGATTACGCTTACGCCACCTTTGCCATCTAGCTGATATGCATAGACAGCGTCTGAAACTTGCAGTTCTTCACCCTTGATGACATCCACGTTATTTCTCACTCTTTTTTGTTTGTCTAAGTTTAGCGTTAACTCTTTGAAGCTCCAACAAATCGGTTTAAAACACTCATTGTAGATAACCGATAAACGCGCCAATCATGCCATGAGAATCAGCTGAAGATGTGTGTGACGCCAGGCAGAGTGTTTCAAAATGTGCTGAGTTCTGAGCTAAGCAGATGATTATCAATAGCATAAAACCGTGCCTTGACCCGTAGCAATAAAAAAAGCTCCCTGATGATGGGGAGCTTTTTACTGTCAAACCATGAGTTTTGTGACTGCCAAAGTTTTTAGAATGAACGGTGGAAGTTGACCAGCGGTAAAACAGGTACGGTGGCGTTGGTTGCAACGTTGATTAAACCAATCTGCAAACCTTCCAGATCTTTGGTGGCGTTGAACAGGCCGAACTGGAATGAGGTGCTGTCGGCATAGTTAATCACACCGAAATCGCTGGAGCTGCTGACAGAAACGTTGATAGCACCGATGTTGGCACCTTTCACGTTATGGGCAATGTTTATCGCGCCCAGGTTCATACCCGTTACATCGTATGAATAGTTCAAGGCACCGATATTTGCGCCGGTAATGTTCCAGCCCACGTTAACTGCCGCCAGGTTTAAACCCGTCACGTTATGAGTGCGGTTGATTGCAGAAATGTTGGCACCGGTGACATCTTCTGACCAGTTTAGGGCGCTGAGGTTCAGGCCTTTAACATTGCCAATTTTGTTGATGATTCCAATGTTGGCACCTTTAACATTGCCCTCAGTCCAGTTGCCTACGGCACCGATGTTTAAACCGGTAACATCGCCGGTATGGTTCAACAGGCTCACATTGGTACCGGTGGTTTTAGCCTGTGTCCAGTTGAAAGGCACGATATTCAGGCCGGTTACGGAGCCGGTGGTATAGTTGCCAAGGCCGGCAAGGTTGAACCCAGTAACGTCTGCAGTGTAGTTGGCCAGGCCCAGATTCAAACCAGTAACATTTGCAGTGGCACTGTAAAGACCCACGTTGACCCCGTCCAAATTGCCAACCTGGTTCGCCAGACCGATGTTAACGCCATTGTCATCGCCACCGTGCCAGTTAAACAGGCCAACAGCCGCGCCGTTCATCCCTTCACGAATATGTGAACCTGCCGCGACACCCAGTTGGAAACCATTTAATTTATCCAACTCGTCATAACCAAGAATCGGCAAATCAAATCCGTTTACAGTACCCGTGTTGCCATAAAGAAACGTGCCATGGAAGCCATTCACCTTGCTGTCAGCTGGCACATTACCAAAAGAAGATAATTGCACCGGAGCTGCATGACTCATAGCGGAAAAAAGTCCGCATGAAACTAATAAAGCCAGCGTTGAACGTTTCATTAATTTATCTCTCTTTGCTTTTTTATATTTAAAGAATTGAACTACTCGTTATAGATAAGGGTCTTAACTCAGGACTTCCCTATTTGCATTAAAGGATGCACGGGCAATTAGCAGGGATCTTATCAAAAAATGCTTACATTCTTTGCTAACGACTTTCGAGGGCACGCATCGCTAACTCTTTGTGTTATTTTTAGTCTCTTCACTAATTTTGATGAAACCATAATTCAAACTGTAACTATTATTGTTTACTTATGGCACTGCTTAAATAACAACCCACTTACTTTTCAGGTGGTTATAATTTATCAATCCGTGCGTTATTATTAATAGCAGCACTTAATCATAAAACCTAGGAGATAAAAGAAGATAAGTGTTTAGAAAGTTAATTGATGAGATTACTCAATATTAGGCGAGAGTTTGTTAATAAAAGAATGTGAATTTATTTCGGAAAAGTTAAGAAAAAAACAAGTACAGCGATGCGATAAAGAATATATGACATAGCTGTACTTGGAAAGAGTGCAATAATAATGATGTTTTCGCGTGTAGTTTCCTACCCGGTGATTAAACAACAGTTGTGAATCTCTCAGTTAAACAAATAATGCTCACCGATATTGAGCTAATTTAATGCTGATAAATAAATTTAACGCCAATGGTCGGATTTAGTACGCAGATAAGGTTTATATCATTATATGTTGACGCTGATTCATCTGTCTGCTGAACGGTAAAAATCAGTGCTGTAGATAACAGTCGGAAACGGTTTCTTAGCCATGAGAAAATGCAAAGGCCTGACACCGGTAGGCCAGGCCTTTGCGTACTTCATTCATGTTTAATCGAAATCGTCAGGAGTGCTGTAAACCACGTACTCCAGCGCCTTAAGATAATCATCGTGCTGGTTGGCATCCTGCTCAGTCTCAATCAAGGTTATCAGACGAAGAATAATGTCTTTGTTGCTGACAGATTGCCTATGCTGTTTCAGCTCACGACAAATAGAGGAAACCACTTGATTACCCGAGTAATTTTCTGGATTTGAAACATGAATATAGTCAGCTAATTTCAGATCGGTAGAAAACATATCGTACATTTTAGTATTCTCCAGTCGTATATCAGAAAAACTATAGTAAGTTGCAGGAATGACACTTTGGCTAACGGCAATAATTCTGAAAACGCCCACAGCTGATAGGGTTTCAGAATTAACGCTATTGTGTTTAACGTCGCCAGCGTGTCGATGTTTGGCTTTAAACTTATACACTACACTTATATCTGTACAGGTATTCGGCAAGCAATTTGTGTGGTCGGATGTGTTGCGCAATCCATGCCACATCAGTGCCGCACTTAAAAATGGATCAAACAGATGCATAGAGAACCGCATAGCATTGAAAAAATTGGCTGGCTGCGGGCGGCCGTGCTAGGCGCCAACGACGGAATTGTCTCTATTGCCAGCTTGTTGATGGGCGTTGTCTCGGCCAATGCGGCACAGCACAGCGTGTTATTAACCGGCGTGGCAGGTTTGGTGGCAGGCGCGATGTCGATGGCCACGGGAGAGTATGTCTCAGTTTCCTCGCAATCAGATACCGAAAAAGCGGCATTATCTGAAGAACGGGAGGAGCTTACGGCTGATTTTCATGGCGAACTGCACGAGCTGGCAATGATTTACTCCAGCCGGGGATTGGAACTGCCGTTGGCCAAAGAAGTCGCCCGACAACTGATGGCCCACGATGCCTTGGGCGCACATGCGCGAGACGAATTGGGCATTTCTGAAATCACCACCGCGCGGCCATTACAGGCAGCCATTGCCTCTGCAATGAGTTTTGCTTTAGGCGCCGCGCTGCCACTCATCGTGACCATTGTGCTCGCCGGGCAGTGGGCTCTTCCGGCGATTGCAATTGCCGCACTGATGTCCCTTGCGGTGCTGGGCGGAGTGGCAGCTAAAGCCGGCGGTGCGCCGCTGCTGCCTGCGGTGATCAGAGTAACCTTTTGGAGCGCGCTGGCCATGGGAGTCTCTTCGGGCGTCGGCGCGCTGTTCGGTGCAGTCGTGGCTTAGCGATGCAGCAATCGCGATGACGGCAATTGTTGCAGCCGGTGATCCGCAGTACGGCATTGGTGACAAGTTTACCGGCCAAAAGACTCGTTACCAGAATCGGCCGATAAGTTCCGCTTAACTTGACTTGGTCAAGGGATGCTGCAAGTATCCTTGCTGCTTAAAAAGTCCTCTGTGAATTAACCTTCAAGGGGGTAACAGCATTTGATACTTTGTTACATATGCTCATCGAACCCTATTGTATAAGTAGCAAGCCAGACACAAGTGATGCCTGGCCTAAACATCAGGTTGAATATTAAAATGAAAAAAATGCTTTTGTCATTGCTGGTCGTCGGTTCTCTGGCCAACATGGCGCACGCCGCAGACATGATTGGCGATTATACAGCAGCAGGTTTTACTCATTGCGGCGGTATGAAAGTACTCACCAGCGCGATTGCCAGTGATGACACGATGGTTCTGCAGATTACCGATCCGAAGACCAATGCTTCACAGATCTATTTCGGTAACCGTACCGCAGATGAAAGCGACAAAGTTACATATACCTTGTCGACTTACAACCCGGATAACAGAACTTTCACTCCAGACCCTTCAAATACCACTATTCGTTTTGGTATTAACGAAAGTCCTGCGGGCAACAGCGGCGCCGAGCTTTATCAGCTGAGCATGGCCGGTCAGCAGTACAAATGTACGCCTTATACCGTGTTTGATCCGCTGGCTAAAAAGTAATTCTACCCTGCGGGATCCGCCTTGCCGGTTTATCTCAAACCGGCCATTCAAGCCTTGCTGCCTGCGCATCAGGGCTTGATGCTTTTTATTAATCCCCTGTCGCCTGTAAATCAATCACCCCGCAGTGAAAAGCCAGCCCAGGCGTGACATCTTTTTCAAGCCAGGTTGGCCCATCAAGGTCGATAAACTTCGCGCCCGCGGTTAGCGGCAGAGCTGCTCTTACCGCCCTTGAAGTACACAGCATGCAGCCGAGCATAATTTCAAGCCCTTGTTCTCGCGCCGCTGCCGCTAATTCGAGTGCCGCTGTCAGGCCGCCAGTTTTATCCAGCTTGATGTTTATCATCTCGTAACGACCCACCAGTTTGGGTAAATCTGCAACCGTATGACAGCTTTCATCCGCACAAATTGGCAGCGGATGAATGAAATTGGCCAGCGCGTCATCTTGTCCAACGGGCAGCGGCTGCTCCAGCATCAGCACGCCAAGATCGGCCAACAGCTGACAACGTGCGGCCAACCCCTCGCTTTGCCAGGACTCGTTGGCATCGACAATCAGTGACACATTGGGTACCGCGCTGCGAATAGCCACCATGCGCTCGGTGATAAAATGGTCATCGAGTTTAATTTTTAACAAGGTGGCCCCCTTCTGCTGATGGGCCATCGCAGCCTGTGCCATAGCTTCAGGCGTATCGACGCTCAAGGTTTGCGCCATGCTGATTGACGCAACCGGATGTGTGCCGCTGAGTTGCCACAGGGTTTGCCCACTCTGCTGACGCTGCAAATCCCACAGTGCCGAATCGAGGGCGTTACGCGCTGCCCCCGCGGGCAACAAGGTTTGCAAGGCGGGCCGGTCAGTGCCTTGAGCAATAATCTGGTCAACCACGCCGAGCTGGGCCATCACCGAAATTTCACTTTCGCCAAAGTGTGGATACGGGGTGCATTCCCCCTTGCCCACTACGCCATTTTCTTCGATTTCCACCACAATAACGCGCGCTTCAGTGCGGCTGCCGCGAGCAATAACAAATGCCGTGTGTAACGGCCAGGCTTCAGGATAAAAGCGTACGCTTCTCATTAACCACTCCATGAAAACACCTTCGGGCACCATGCGAGGAGGCTTTTGTCAGTATAGCTTGGGGTCAGATAAAAATTGCCTTTGCAATTAAAAACAATTACTTGTTTACTATCTGAGTGAACCACTGAAAAAAATCATCTTGCTACTTTGCAATAAGGAAAAATCATGACTCAGACCGTACATCTAAAAGGCAATCCTGTTAGCGTTGCAGGCCAGCTGCCGCAGAAAGGCGACGTGGCCAAGCCGTTCACTCTGGTGGCAAAAGATCTCTCTGATGTTGCATTGAGCAGCTTCTCCGGCAAACGCAAAGTCCTGAACATCTTCCCAAGTGTTGATACCGGCACCTGCGCCACCTCCGTGCGCAAGTTTAATCAGCTCGCGTCCGAAATCGACAACACCGTGGTGCTGTGCATCTCTTCAGATTTGCCATTCGCCCAGTCACGTTTTTGTGGTGCAGAAGGTCTGGAAAATGTCGTGACTCTGTCAACCCTGCGCGGTGACGAGTTTAAGTTGACCTACGGCGTGGCAATCACCGACGGCCCATTGGCTGGCCTGACTTCGCGCGCAGTGGTGGTACTGGACGAGCAAGACAACGTATTACACAGTGAACTGGTTGGCGAAATCAGCGAAGAGCCTAATTACGATGCTGCGCTGGCGGCTTTGAAATAAGCGATTAGCGATTTACTCAGTCAGCTATTATTGAGACAAAATAAAGCCCCGCCATTGACGCGGGGCTTTTTTATGGGTCGTGAGTCAAACGCGGTAATGCCTTATTTGCTCTTCTCGATAATCACTTCGCTTATCTGCTGTATCGGCGTCACGTTGGTAAAATTGGCGACATCGGCAGCCAACTCTTCAGCATAAGGGCCAATTGCGGTCATTAAGGCTTCGACGGAGTCACAATATACGTGGCACATGGCGATAAAGGCCGGATTGCTATCAGGAGTTACGGCGTTGAAACCTTTGTCGATAGTGTAATAACGGCAAACTTCACCCAGACGCTGTTTCAGCAATGGCATATGAGAATCGCGATAGTAATCGTAATCAAAATGCGCTTCTGGGCTATACGGATACATCACGCTAAGTTTAATCAATTTACTTCTCCTGGTTAATAACAAACATTGCTCCAATATAGCCTCTAGACATCAATTATGTTCAACAATTCTTGCTGGTCGACCTACAATGCAATGTGTTGTATTGGTAGGTATATAACCTAAAGAGAAATTATTATTAATCAGGTCAATTTTTTTAAAGATCGCACAATATCGAGAGGTTATCCAAATAAACTTTTAAAAGACCCATCACTCTGCTCACTCAGGTATAAATCAGGTATTTAAAAATTAATTCCAGTCAAATTATCGTTTTATTTTTGTATTCAACCCAAAAGTATGCCAATCACATAAGTTACTTTTGCACCCTTTTCTTTATGATTTAACCACTCAACACTTCGTAATGAATTAATTTCTGTTAAGTGCGCATTTAACAGAAAAATTGCCACCACAAAAAGCAACTCCCTCGCAATTTTGCACATAAAAACCTGTACAACACTCAAATTGTTGTATAAGTTTATATGCATAAGAGTGATTGTTACTTAACTAATTATTGAATGAGGACATGACATGCGTGGAGACCCATACAGCGTAACGGCCACTGGCGCGGCTCACCATTTTAACATTGCGCCCTCGTTTTCAGATGATGTAACTATGGGTCGCATAGTGGTTAAGCTGAGAAGTTAATTATGTACCGGGAATGAACTTGGCTGCGACTGTAAAGTCCGCCAGGCCATTCAGGGTTGTATATATGCAAAGAAATGACGAAGAAAAACTGAACGACAGCCTGTTGGGCGAGGCCGTGCTGGCCGTGTTGAAATCAGGGGGTGATGTCACCATCGCGGGTGTTGTTATCCAACTGAAAAGCATGGCGGCAAGCGCTAAAAACGACGTAATTAAACGCGCCTGTGAGCGAACCTTAGGTGAGGTCAATCAAACTGTGACCTCAACGCAGGCCACGAGAAGCTACAATGTTCGAGACACGAACAACGTGCTACATCATTTTACAGCTGAAGGGCAGCAAGATGGCAAAAAGAACCACTGATTCAGAATTCACCGGTAACCTTGCACTCAACGATGTACTGAATTCCAACGGGCTTCTCTGCGGTGAACAACGCACGCGGGAAAAACGGGTTATGGACAGTATTCGTCATATCGATAACAAGTTCGATAGTGAACGTGAGGTTATTGGTGCTATTGCCAGAAACATTATTGCCGTTCAGGGTTACCTGACCAATAAGGATATCATTTTACGTCTGATCTCTGAGCTTGAGATCACACGCGATGTGGTACAGCAGGATATTTTACGCAACGCGCTGGAGTTAGTCCTTGGCGTAACGCCAGACGACTCGGACTTTTAGTTATGGCAACGCGGATAAACATTATCCGTAAAGTGTAAGCCATAAGGAAATTAATCATTCCACGCCTGCTCAGATATTAAAACTGCCCTCTCAAAGAAATATTCGAGAGGGTAAATTTTATTTCGGCACAAAAATCAAACAACCTGCTTTATTATTCATCAATTAGGGAAGTGAGGTCAACGATTTATAACCTTGTAGAATCGGCTTAGGTATCAAAGAGTCATCGGCTATTTATATGATAAATCCCCCTATATATATTTATATTAGGCTCCCTCTTTTGTTACCCTGGTAATTAATTCTACCCTTCGTTTACATTTTTCCTCTTTCTGGAAATAACCTATACTATTCATGCCTATGGAAGTTTATTAAGATTTTAAGCTTCTCCCGCTGTAAATAGTGGAGTGAGCTTAGACAAGGGAATACTATGCTTAAACTAAGAAAGAAACGTGCTAAACCAATGCATATCAATGACATCACGATCATTGATGATGCCAAACTCAAAAAAGCGATTACCGCAGCAGCACTGGGTAACGCTATGGAATGGTTCGATTTTGGTGTTTACGGCTTCGTCGCCGTCGCGCTGGGTCAAGTGTTCTTCCCAGGTGCCGATCCCGGCCTGCAAATGATTGCCGCTCTGGCAACCTTCTCGGTACCTTTCCTGGTTCGCCCGCTGGGTGGCGTATTCTTTGGCCGTCTTGGCGACAAGTTTGGCCGTCAAAAAGTGCTTTCGATTACCATTATTATTATGTCGATCAGTACCGTTTCTATCGGGCTGATACCCTCCTATGCCTCCATCGGCATATGGGCTCCCGTATTGCTGTTGGCAGCCAAGCTGGCGCAAGGCTTCTCGGTTGGTGGTGAATATACCGGCGCGGCCATCTTCGTCGCCGAGTATTCACCCGATAGAAAACGTGGCTTCCTGGGCAGCTGGCTGGACTTCGGCTCAATCGCTGGTTTTATTCTCGGCGCGGGCGTGGTTATTCTAATCACCAGCATTGTGGGTGATGAAAACTTCCTCTCCTGGGGCTGGCGTTTGCCGTTCTTTATTGCCGCACCGCTGGGGCTGATCGGGATTTATCTGCGCCACGCGCTCGAGGAAACTCCGACTTTCCAGCAGCACGTAGAGAAGATCGACAGCAACTCGCGCAAAGAAATTGCCGAGCCGCCAAGGGTTTCGTTCCGTGAAATCTTTACCAAGCAGTGGAAAGCGTTGATTGTCAGCGTAGGTTTGGTCATCGCGACTAACGTGACCTACTACATGCTGCTGACCTATATGCCGAGCTATATGTCGCACAGCCTTCACTATTCTGAAGATCACGGCCTGATTATCATCATTGCCATCATGGTGGGAATGCTGTTTGTTCAGCCATTTATGGGCTTGCTGAGTGACCGCTTTGGTCGTAAACCGTTTGTGATAATCGGCAGCATCGGGCTGTTTATTCTGGCAATCCCGAGCTTTATCCTGATCCAGAGTAACGTGATTGGGCTGATTTTCCTCGGGTTCCTGATACTCGCCGTGTTGCTTAACTGCTTTATTGGCGTGATGGCCTCGACCCTACCGGCGATGTTCCCTACCAATATCCGTTACAGCGCGCTGGCGATTGCCTTCAACGTTTCGGTGATGGTTGCCGGTATAACGCCCACTTTCGCGGCGTGGTTAGTTGAGGCAACTCATAATCTGTTTATGCCGGCTTACTACCTGATGGTCGTGGCCGTGATTGGTTTAGTTACCGGTATTTATATGAAAGAAACCGCCAACAAACCGTTGAAAGGCGCGACGCCTGCAGCTTCTGACCGTGCCGAAGCCAAGGAAATCCTGCAGGAGCATCATGATAATATCGAGCAAAAAATCGAAGATATTGATGTACAGATAGCCGAGCTGCAATCCAAAAGAAAACACCTGATCGATCAGCATCCAGAAATTCAGTGATCGGGCATTTGAAATAGTTTTGCAAAGTAGAAAATGAAAAAGCCGGTCAGTAATGTTAACTGACCGGCTTTTTTTCGAGCAAAGAATTGTTTACGTTAGGTTCGAATGCGCATCGCAGCGGCTAGCTTTGCCTCGGCGAAACAGTTGAAAATCGGCTTAACTCAAAAAATCCTGGAAATTACTCCTCGGAATCCCCTTCTGGCTTGCGGCTGCTTAGGCCGTATTCGCGCAGTTTATTGGCGATAGCGGTGTGCGAAACCCCCAGTCGTTTTGCCAGTTTGCGAGTGCTGGGATAAGTACGATACAGGCGGGTCAACACTGAGCGTTCAAAACGTTTGCTGATATCATCCAGTGAGCCGTTTAACGCCTCTTCTCCCAGCGTGACTTCAACATCAAAGTCTGGCAGCGCGATATCCTGCGGTCGCAGCTCATTGCCTTCCAGCTGGGTCAATGCGCGATAAATGGCGTTTTTAAGCTGGCGCACATTACCGGGCCAACCGTAATGGGTCAGATAACTGCCTAATTGTGCATTGAGCTTTGGACGTGCCATCCCCTGCTCATCGGCAAAACGCGCCACGAACAGCTCGGTCAGCGGCATGATATCCGTTGGCCGTTCACGCAACGGCGGCAATGTGACGGTCAAAACGTTAAGGCGATAATAGAGATCTTCACGGAACTCACCGCGCTGCACCAGCTCCACCAGATTCTTTTGCGTGGCGCAAATCACGCGTACATCAACGCGCACCTCGTGCTCTTCCCCGACCCGACGGAAAGTGCCGTCGTTGAGAAAACGCAGCAGTTTGATCTGCATCCGTGGTGACATCTCACCGATTTCATCCAGCAAAACCGACCCGCCATTGGCCTGTTCGAAGAAACCTTTCTTGCCGTCAACCGCATTGGGGTAAGCTCCGGGCGCATAGCCAAACAGCTCACTTTCCACCACGTCATCAGGCAAGGAAGCGCAGTTAAGGCCAAGGAACGGATTTTTTCCGCGCGCGCTGCGCAGATGACAGGCGCGAGCCAGCAAATCTTTGCCGGTGCCGGTATCGCCAATAATCAGCAACGGTGCATCGAGCATTGCCAGCTTTTTAGCCTGATCCAGCACCTGACGCATCTTAGGACTGACTGCAACGATATGGTCAAACTCGCGCTCATCGTTAATCGTTAAATCCTGCAACTGGCGGCCCATTCTCGCCGCCGATTTCAGCATCACAACCGCACCCACCACTTCGCTGGCCTGATTCTCGTCATCGAGTTTGATCGGCGTGAGGTCCATCAGGAAATCTTGCCCCTGAATAACGACCCGTTCGGTGTATGGCAGGCTGCTGTCATGCTCCAGCCAGCGGGTAAAGTTGTAGCCGCTTATCAGGCTGGCGGCGGTGTAATTGCGGATTTTGGCTTCGCTTAGCTCGAAAAGGCTTTGTGCTGCCGGATTGGCCTGCTCGACCTTGCCTTTCATGTCGATGGAAAATACCGGTTCCGGCATTGAGACCAGCAAGGCACGCAGGGCGCGGTGTTCGCGCTCAGACGGCATAAACGGCACGGTTCTGACGTCGGTCACGCCTTCAATTCGGCGGATTTCGGCCATCAGCGCCCGAAAAGTATCAAAGTCCAGCTGAGTAAAGTTCAGGTAGATGCGGCCAATCTGGGCGATTTCGATCCCATGCAAATCAATACTGCGCAGCACTAATAAATCGAGCAACTCTCGGGCAAGACCCAGGCGGTCTTCGCAAAAAACTTCCAGGCGCATCAGTTTTGACCTTTTTCAGGGAAAACAAAAATTTCTTAAACGTATAATACCCTGTCAGGCTGGGTGTAAAAAGAGACTGTCACAGAATGTTGACAGAAAATTGTCTACCTGCCGCTTTCGTCGCCAACTACGCCGTCTTTACTCTGGAGTAACGGTGTGAAGGCAGATGAACAGCTCGGGCGGCTCGTTACATTACACAAAAAACTCTGCTAACATCATCGCCTGAATTCAACGCCAAATGGTTCCCGACTATGAAGTTCGTCTCTTTTAATATCAACGGATTGCGCGCTCGCCCACATCAGCTAGCGGCGATCATCGAACAACATCAGCCAGACGTCATCGGGCTACAAGAAACAAAAGTCCACGACGATATGTTCCCGCTGGAAGACGTGAGCCAATACGGCTATCACGTTTACTATCATGGGCAGAAAGGCCATTACGGCGTCGCGCTGCTGACCAAGGAAAAACCGCTTGAGGTCCGCCGCGGATTCCCCAATGATGAAGAAGACGCCCAGCGCCGTATCATCATGGCCGACATTGAAACCCCTCAGGGCGTGCTGACGGTGATTAACGGCTATTTCCCGCAGGGCGAAAGCCGTGACCATCCAACCAAATTCCCGGCCAAACAGCGTTTCTATCAAGATTTGCAGGACTATTTGCAGCAGCAATTGTCGGTAGAAAAACCGGTTGTGGTCATGGGCGACGTGAATATCAGCCCAACCGATCTCGACATTGGTATCGGTGAAGACAACCGCAAGCGCTGGCTGCGCACCGGCAAATGCTCATTCCTGCCGGAAGAACGCGAATGGATGGACAGGCTAAAAGGCTGGGGCCTGGTTGACACTTTCCGCGCCGCCAATCCAGAAGCCAACGATCAGTTCTCGTGGTTTGACTATCGCTCAAAAGGCTTCGATGACAACCGCGGGCTGCGCATCGATCTCGTGCTGGCGAGTACTCCGCTGGCGGCACGCTGCAAGGCCACGGGTATCGATTATGTTATTCGCGGAATGGAAAAACCCAGCGATCACGCCCCCATCTGGGCTGAGTTCGACCTAAAGTGAATCCGCTAATCAAGCTGGAAGTGGTCGCCGCAATCATTGAACGCGGCGACTTTATTCTTCTGGCTCAGCGCGACGCTCAGAGCTCTCTGGCCGGGCACTGGGAGTTTCCCGGCGGTAAAGTTGAAGCGGGTGAAACTCAGCCCGCAGCACTGAGCAGGGAGCTGTTTGAGGAGCTGAATATTCAGGCTCGGGTAGACGATTGGATTGCTCACTATGCCTGGCCTCAGGGTGAGCGAATAATTGATTTACACGCCTGGCGCGTGAGTGCGTTTAGCGGGGAGATAACGTTACGTTGTCACAGCCAGTTTACCTGGGTCACTCCGCAGCAGGCTCTGGACTACGATCTAGCGCCGGCAGACCTCCCTCTTCTCCACGCCTATATAGCTCAACGCACTGAAAATAATCATTAAAAAAAGGTGACGACGTCACCTTTTCTTTTCTGTCAGCAAAGTGGTTTATATTACAAAAACCTATCGTCCAGCTTTTCCAATCTGCATCTTTTTAAAGAATTGACTTGAACTTATTCTTCGCTGCGCTTGCTCGCCTTGGCCGGTGCCCGTTTGCGCCTGGCCCCCGCCTCAGCTTTGGGCTTGGATGGCAGGCTGCGAAACGCGGGTGAGACGCGATTTTGCCTGGCCTGCACAATCAGGCTTTGCAGGGTCGAAACCAACGGCTGCATAAAATCCTGATAACGGCAGTTTTTCTCGCTGATACGGGTCAGGCTCGACTCCCAGTCGGCAGTCATATCAGGGCGAGCCGCAATGTCCGGCAAGGAATGGATCAGCGCACGACCGGTATCGCTAGAATGAATATAGCGCCCTTTCTTATAGAGAAATTCGCGGCGGAACAGTAGCTCGATAATGCCCGCTCGCGTCGCTTCTGTGCCCAAACCGTCGGTGGCGCGAAGGATCTTTTTTAGCGCCTTATCCTGCACAAAGCGCGCAATACCGGTCATTGCAGAAAGCAGTGTGGCGTCTGTAAACGGCCTTGGCGGCTGGGTCTGGCGTTCAACCACCTCGCCCCGTTCGCACAGCAGCTCATCACCTTTGGCTACCACCGGCAGCGGCGTACCTTCGTTCTCTTCGTCACGCTCTTTACTGCCCAGCAAAGTGCGCCAGCCGGCATCGGCAAGAAAACGTGCCTTGGCAACAAATTTGCCACCGGCAATTTCCAACTCAATCACGCATTTACGGAACATCGCATCGGCACAAAACTGCATTAAATACTGGCGAGCAATCAGGCCATAAATTTTACTCTCATCATCGGTGAGATTGACCTTGCTGCTGCGGGCGGTAGGAATGATCGCGTGGTGAGCATCGACCTTTTTATCGTCCCAGCAGCGATTACGCTTGTCGGTGTCCAAAGCAGGCTGGGGCATTAGGTTTGGCTGATGAACGCTAATCGCGTTAAGCACGGAATGACGCCCGGCAAAGTGTTCTTCTGGCAAATAACGGCTGTCAGAACGCGGATAGGTAATCAGTTTGTGGGTTTCGTACAAGCGCTGACAAATATCGAGAATTTTCTGCGCGCTGAGGTTAAAGGCTTTGGCGCCCTCGATTTGCAGCGTTGAAAGCGAAAACGGTAACGGCGGCGTTTCTGACTCACGCTTGTCGTTATAGCCGGTGACGATCGCGGGTTGACCGCCGATGCGAGCGACAACGTGGTCGGCCAGCGGACGATGCAGCAATCGTCCTTCTTCATCCTGATAAGGCTCGCATGACTCACTCGGTTGCCAGACGGCTACAAAACGCTCATCAGCGGGAGTGACGATGTGCGCCTTAACCTCGAAAAAGTCTTTGGGGATGAAATTTTCAATCTCTTCGTCGCGACGCACCACCAGCCCAAGCACCGGCGTTTGCACCCTGCCGACTGACAACACGCCGTTGTATCCCGCATTGCGCCCTAAAATGGTATAGGCGCGCGTCATGTTGATGCCATACAACCAGTCGGCACGCGAACGCGCCAGCGCGGAGACACAAAGCGGAATAAAATCGCGGTTGTCACGCAAACGGGAAATCGCGCGCTCAACCGCCTGCGGGTTCAGGTCGTTAACCAGGCAGCGTTGAACCTGCTGGCGTTTCTCGGCGTTGAGCTCAAGATAGTCCAGAACCTCATCCACCAGCAGTTGCCCTTCTCTGTCCGGGTCACCCGCGTGGACCACCTGACTGGCTTCCAGCAGCAATCGTTTAATTACGTTTAACTGCTTGGCCACTGAGGGGCGCGGCTGCAACTGCCATTTTTCTGGAATAATCGGTAAATCTTCCAGTGCCCAGCGTGCAAAGCGACTGTTATAAGCATCAGGCTGAGCCTGTTCCAACAGGTGCCCGACACACCAGGTCACGATGTCTTGATTCCCACAGGCAATAAACCCATCACCGCGTTTGTGCGGTTTCGGCAAGACATCAGCTATTGCTCTGGCAAGGCTGGGTTTTTCGGCAATAAACAATCGCATCAGGCATGGCTCACAAACTAGGTCATTCCCCTATGTTAGCCGCTAGGCAAACAATTGATAAGTCGCGATCGGGGTAGAGGCAGGACGTTCGCTCACAAAAACGGCGAAAAAAGGATTTATAGGATAAATCAGGAAATAACTGCACGTTTTAATAGCAAGCAACCCACTGCCGTGCGCCCCGTTGATGATTAAAAATCTTGCCAGAGACGCAGAGCAATCGTTGATTTCAGGGATTGCAAATAACCGTCTCCCTGAAAAGATTAACGCGGGATCAGTTTTTAGCTAACTGGCTGTCAGAGCCTGTAGGATTAAAGGTGATCTGCGCGTCGTATTCGCGGGTCAGCCTTCTGGCTTCGAGGAACACCGATTTCCAATAAGGGTTATTCAACGAGGAGCGCATCACACCTTTGCTAACCGAGGCATGCAGGAAGTTATGATCGGTGTCGTAGAACCCGACGTGCATCTCGTGGTTAATGCGAAAGAACACCAGGTCGCCCGGTTGTAGCTGGTCTTCATTGACACGCTGCCCCATGTGAATCAGCTGCGCGGTAGTCACACGGTCCATCGGAATATTGAAGCGATCTTTAAGGGTTCGCCAGACAAAACCGGAGCAGTCTACACCCTGCAAATTCGTGCCGCCCCACTGGTAAGGGGTGCCTTGCCATGAATGCATTTGATCGTGTAGTGCGGCTACAACGGAGATGAGATCTGACTGCTGGTCGGTAATTTGCGAGGCATTATCTGAATTAGCAGTATCTGAAGGTTTTTTTGAGGCACATCCGGCCAGAATCAACAATGAAAGACAGAATACGTATTTGAATGATTTTAAAGACTTCATTGATGTTACCGGGTGATGAAAATAATCGATAAGGATTTATAGCCTATAAAATCAAAGGGCTGAATAGCGTGAGGAACATAATTACACTGATTTACAATACTTTACGTAAGGGGTTTTCGCCGGGTGTTTATTACTGTATGAATTTCAAGCAAAATATAGGAATAGTCCGCTAAATTCAATATTTTGAAAAATTTGACAACTCCCCTTTGCAGAGGAGTTTCCAGAGCACATTTGGCAATGATCAGAAATAACTGACAAATGCGGCGCTATCCGCCGGTATGACTTGGGTGCTTGATTTAAGCTGCGGCGTGCCCAAGTAAAGGAAGCCGACGATTTGATCCTTCTCGGCGCAGCCAAAAGCTTTGCGCACGGCGGCGTGCTCGGTCCATGCGCCAGTGCGCCAGATGCCATTAAAGCCCTGCGCCAGTGCGGCCATTTGCATTGCCTGCACCGCACATCCGGCAGAAACGACCTGCTCCCACTCCGGCACTTTAGGGCTGTCTTTAATATCGGCGATAATAGTAATAATCTGCGGCGCGCGCAGCGGAGCCTGAGTCGCCTTTTCAATGGCCTTATCGTCCATTTTATCTTTCTCGGCCGCACTTCTCAGCAAATTACTGAAACGAATCAGGCCGTCGTTCTCGACGATCACAAAACGCCACGGCTGCAAAGCCCCGTGATCGGGTGCGCGCATGCCGGCATTAATGATGTTTTGCAGCACTTTGCCTGAAGGCGCAGGGGCCGCGAGACGTGAGGCGGAACGACGGTTGAGCAGCAGGTCCAGAGCGTCCATAAATCTCTCCTTGGTATCAGTTGTAATCTGTTAACCGTAGCATAAGCCCCCTCGTCGTGGCTATTCGACCCCGTGCTGTCTGCCAAATTATGAAATGATTTAATGCTGACATTTCTTCGTCAGGTCATTAGGATAGCTGCACTAGTTGCTCTAGATGGAGAGAACATGCGCATACTGTGGCGAATCATCGCCGGTTTTTTTAGGTGGACCTGGCGTCTGCTTAACTTTGTAAGAGAGTTTATTCTTAACCTTTTCCTGATTCTGATCATTCTGGTCGGCGCAGGAATTTATTACGAGCTGCAATCCAAGCCGGTCGAGACCCCAACCAAGGGCGCGCTGCTGGTCGATTTAAGCGGTTCAGTGGTCGACAAACCTTCGGTAAACAATAAGGTTCGCCAACTGGGCCGAGAACTGCTGGGCACCTCCAGCAATCGCCTGCAGGAAACCTCGCTGTTTGATTTGGTTGATACCATCCGCGCTGCCAAAGACGATAAAAATATTACCGGCATGGTGCTGTCTCTCACTGACTTCACCGGCACTGATCAGTCTTCACTGCAATATATTGGCAAGGCGCTGCGCGAATTCCGCGATGCCGGTAAGCCAATTTATGCGGTGGGCGATAGCTATAACCAGACGCAGTATTATCTGGCAAGCTTTGCCAACAAGATTTACCTCTCGCCGATGGGCACGGTCGATCTCCACGGTTTCGCCACCAATACCCTGTATTACAAGACCCTGCTCGACAAACTCAAAGTGACCACCAATATCTTCCGCGTGGGCACCTATAAGTCTGCGGTAGAGCCTTTGATGCGCGACAATATGTCTGCGGCAGCGCGTGATGCCGACAGCCGCTGGGTCGGTGGTTTGTGGAACAATTACCTCAATACTGTGTCGGCGAATCGCCAGTTGACGCCAGAGCAGCTGTTCCCTGGCGCACAGGGGATGTTAACCGGTTTGCAGGCAGCAGGCGGCGACACGGCCGAGTACGCGCTGAAGAGCAAGCTGGTCGACGTTTTGGCTTCGCGTGGCGATGCCGATGAGGCGATGATCAAAGCTTTTGGCTATGACAAAGACAAGAAAGACTTCAACTACACCAGTCTTGACGACTACACGCCGAAACCGAAACAGGACAATAATGCTGCGCAGATTGCGGTTATCTTCGCAAACGGTGCCATTGTAGACGGAGAAGGCCAGGCGGGTGAAGTCGGTGGCGATACCACGGCCGAACAAATCCGCAAGGCGCGTCTGGACCCGAAAGTTAAAGCTATCGTGTTCCGCGTAAATAGTCCGGGTGGCAGTGTCAGCGCTTCTGAAGTCATCCGTTCCGAGCTGGCTGCGGCACGCGCGGCGGGCAAACCGGTGGTCGTTTCAATGGGCGGCATGGCGGCTTCGGGCGGTTACTGGATTTCAACGCCGGCTAACTACATTATTGCCAGCCCAAGCACCCTTACCGGTTCTATCGGCATCTTCGGGGTGATCAATACTTATCAGGACACGCTGGGACAATTTGGTGTGCATACTGACGGTGTTGCGACCTCGCCGCTGGCCGATATTGCCGTCACCAAGGCATTGCCGCCGGAGTTCTCGCAGATGATGCAACTGAACATCGAGAACGGCTATAAAACGTTCCTGGGACTGGTCGCCAAGGCCCGTAACAAGACGCCGGAGCAGATTGACCAGATTGCTCAGGGCCACGTTTGGATCGGTACCGATGCGAAAAACAACGGCCTGGTTGATGAGCTGGGTGATTTCGACGACGCGGTGAAGAAAGCCGCAGAGCTGGCTAAACTGCCGACCTGGCAGTTGAACTGGTATGTCGACCAGCCAAGCATGACTGACCTGATTTTCTCGCAGATGAATGCGTCTGTTCACGCGATGCTGCCCGCCGTTGCTCAGGCCTATTTGCCTGCGCCGGTTGCCGATATCGCTTTGAAAATGAGCACTCAGGCGGACCTGTTCAGCAACATGAACGATCCGCAAAACCGCTACGCAATGTGCCTGACCTGCGGCGACGTTAAATAAACGCTGCTTAATGTCTGAACAATAAACCTTGAATGGCTCCGCTCGCGGGGCCATTTTTTTTATCAATTCGCATTCACATTTTTATTCCTGCCTCACTAGCTTTATAATCGCCCCACCTGGCCTGTCTGGCTGATTAAAAAAAGAATTATGCAAATGACTAAAAAATCGATCTACGTTGCCTACACTGGCGGTACCATCGGCATGGCGCGTTCCGAACAGGGCTACATTCCTGTCTCTGGCCATTTACAACGTCAGTTGGCGCTGATGCCAGAATTCCATCGCCCTGAAATGCCTGATTTTCACATACAAGAATATTCACCGCTGATGGACTCTTCAGATATGACGCCGGAAGACTGGCAACATATCGCCGATGATATTCAGGCCCATTATGACCAATACGACGGTTTCGTTATTTTGCACGGCACAGACACCATGGCGTTCACCGCTTCCGCGCTGTCGTTCATGCTGGAAAACCTTGGCAAGCCCGTCATTGTGACCGGTTCGCAGATCCCGCTGGAGGCTCTGCGCTCGGACGGTCAAATCAATCTGCTTAATTCGCTGTATATTGCGGCTAACCATCCGGTGAATGAAGTGACGTTGTTCTTCAATAACCGACTCTATCGCGGTAATCGCAGCACCAAGGCCCACGCCGACGGTTTTGACGCCTTTGCTTCGCCGAATATGGCGCCGTTGCTGGAAGCCGGTATTCATATCCGCCGCCTGGCAACACCGTCAATTCCTGCCGCCACCGGCCCGCTGCGCGTGCATAACATCACCCCGCAGCCTATTGGCGTAGTGACGATATATCCTGGAATTTCGGCCGAGGTCGTGCGTAACTTCGTACAACAACCGGTAAAAGCTTTGATCTTGCGGTCTTATGGCGTAGGTAATGCGCCACAAAAAGGCGATCTGCTTCAGGTGCTGAAAGATGCTTCCGAGCGCGGCATCGTGGTGGTCAACCTGACGCAGTGTATTTCAGGCAAGGTCAACATGGGCGGCTACGCGACCGGTAACGCGCTGGCCCACGCCGGGGTGATAAGCGGCTTTGATCTGACCGTAGAAGCGACCCTGACCAAGCTACATTATTTACTCAGCCAGCCGCTTTCCGCTGCTGAAATCCGTGAGCAGATGCAACAAGACCTGCGTGGTGAATTAACCGTTTAAGGGGATAACATGAACTCTGCACTGTTGCTCATTGACCTGCAAAATGATTTTTGTCACGGCGGCGCGCTAGCCGTTGCAGAGGGTGATGAAACAATAAACGTCGCCAATCTGGCCATCGCCGCCTGTCGCCACGCCAATATTCCAGTAGCGGCTTCTCAGGACTGGCACCCTGCCGATCATCGCAGCTTTGCAATCAATTCCTCGGCAGAGGTCGGTACAGTGGGTGAGCTTGAAGGCCTGCCACAGGTGTGGTGGCCGGTTCACTGCGTGCAGAATCAGCCGGGGGCAGACTTTCATCCCAGTCTAAACACCGCCGGGCTGGACTACATCGTGCACAAAGGCAAAGACTCGTCAGTCGACAGCTACAGCGCATTTTTCGATAACGGTAAACGGGCAGCGACCCCGCTACACGATTGGTTGCAGAATAAGCAGGTCGAACATTTGGTCGTCATGGGGCTCGCCACTGATTACTGTGTGAAATTCAGCGTGCTGGATGCCCTGGAATTGGGCTATGAGGTGACGTTGATCAGTGACGGTTGCCGCGGCGTGAACCTCGACGCCGATGACAGTAAAAAAGCCGTTGAACAGATGCAGCTCGCCGGTGCCAAAGTACAAAGCCTCGCCCAATGGGTGAGCAATCTGGATTTCACGCTATAATTTTGCCGTCAACGATGCGGTTATAAACACTTTGAAACGGGTCGCATGGAGAATGCGTGCCCCGTTTCCTCACCAAAAGAAGTCGATTAACTATGAGCTCAGTAAAAATTCATACCCGGCAGGAAATTGAAAAAGCCCGCACCGCAGGCAATACCGCGGCTAAAGTGCTGGAGTTTATCAAGCCTTACGTTAAGGTCGGTGTAACAACCAACGAGATTGACCAGCTTTGCCATGACTACATTGTCAATGAGCTAAAAGTCACTCCAGCCAATATTGGTTACCACGGATATACAAAAACCTCATGTACTTCAGTGAATCACGTGGTGTGCCACGGTATTCCGGCGGACAAAAAGCTTAAAGACGGCGATATCGTCAACATCGACGTGGCCATTATTCAGGATGGCTGGTACGGCGACACCAGCCGCATGTATTACGTGGGCAAACCAAGCATTCGCGGTCAACGTCTGGTCGAAGTCACTTATCAGTCGATGGTCGCAGGCATCAAGGCCGTGCGCCCCGGCGCAACCTTGGGTGACGTGGGTGCGGCTATTCAGCACATAGCTGAAAGCAACGGTTTCTCGGTAGTGCGTGAATACTGTGGTCACGGCGTAGGTGAGGAGTATCACACCACCCCGCAAGTGCTGCACTATGGCCGCCCCGGAGAAGGACTGGTACTTGAAGCAGGGATGATTTTCACTATTGAACCGATGATCAACGCCGGTAAGGCAGCCACCAGCGTCCTGTCCGACGGCTGGACTGTGGTAACTAAAGATCGTTCTTTATCTGCTCAGTGGGAACATACCATTGCAGTAACGGACACCGGTTACGACTTGCTGACCCCGTGGCCGGAAGGCACCGGTGACTACGAGGCGATTTAACGCCGTGCGAGCTTCTTTGCCGTCATGATTCATGGCGGCATAGACATTGAGACTTTAAATAAAAACGTAAACTCAGCGCATTAAAATTGTATTTTTATATAATTAATTCCTTAATCATTTTCCTTATAAATAGCTTAATGCAAAATAAACGTCATTATTTCTTAAAAGCATGACTCAGATCATGTCTGGGCTAATATTTTAAAAATAATAGATGACACAAAAAATCAATCAGCTAAATTTTGTTTTGCCAAAGTTAATCACCTCTTAATCTTAGGCGTAATAACTCCAGTGTTATTTAAGCATGATAATTTCATCACACTTAAATAACTCTGCAATCTTTTCAACTAAAACGTTTATTTCCATTAAGGAATAAGGAAAATTATTGTGCATAAAATTAAATTGCTCGGAGCTGCATTCGTTTTAATGGCCGCCGCAGGTTTTAGTTCAACAGCCAACGCCGATCTGTTGCCTATCCCGCCAATCCCGCTGCCAATCCCAGGCCTTTGTTCAATCCTGCCTGGCCTGTTGCCAGTTGGTGTTCCGGCCAGCGAGTTGACTTATGACCAGATTATCAAAATTCTGAGCCAACTCCCTGCCGGAACTTCTGTTTCGCAAGTGCTCTCCTGCCTGTAGTCTATTTCCAGCCCTCCTGCACGCGGAGGGCTTTATATATTTTATAAATATATTTCACTATAAAAACCCACAAGAATTATAATTAAAATCGTCATGACACCTGATGCAATCATTGATAACTTAAATAATAAGGATTTTATTTATAATGCCAGTGCGTTTTTACCACCACAAGAAAAAGCTTTATTTTTCCATCACGATAATCATATTCTCTCTGCTCATTGTTTGGATGTTAATTTCAAACACCCAAAATCCCCCCCCGCCACCAACATTTATTGTAAGCCGTCAAACGCTTAAACAAACAGTGCTGGCCAGCGGTTTTCTACAGCCTATTAAACAAGTCGATGTGGGTTCGCAGGCATCAGGTCAACTGACTTCACTGTGGGTCAGTCCCGGTGATTTTGTCACTAAGGGCCAGCTGCTCGGAGAGATCGATCCCGCCTTGTCGCAAAATGCGCTACAGGATGCTCAGGTCGCGCTGAACAGTTTACTGGCGCAAAAGAATGCCAATCAGGCGCTGGTGAAAAGATCGACTCTGGCGCTGCAACGTCAGCGAGCGATGTACCGTCAAGATGCCGCAGCCCGGCAAGACGTGGAGGCCGCCGAGGCTGACTTGCAGGTCCAGCAGGCTCAGTTGACCGCCATGAATGCGCAAATTCACCAGCAGCAAATCCGGGTCGCCACCGCAGAAACCAATCTCGGCTACACACAGATTATTGCACCGGTCAGCGGCACCGTGCTTTCTGTCACAACGCAGGCAGGCCAGACGGTGGTCGCGTCTTATCAGGTGCCGGTGATCCTTGAAATTGCTGATTTGAGTGTGATGACCGTCCACGCACAGATCCCCGAAGCAGATATAACCCTCATTCAACAAGGTCAGCCAGTGTGCTTTACCACTTTGGGGGCCGCGCATCAGCCTTTTTGCAGCAAAATCAAAAAGCTGGAACCTGCTGCCGAGAAGATAAACAATGCGGTTTTTTATAACGCCCTGTTTGACGTTGAGAACCTGGAGGGTTTCCTGCGCCCAGAGATGACCGCACAAGTCAGTGTGGAACTGCATCAGGTTAAAAATGTGCTGGCAATCCCGTTGACCGCACTGGGCAGCGCGGTCTCAGCCGACCACTATCAGCTCAAGGCCATAAACCTTGATGGCAAAACGATTGAACGAATCATTATGACGGGCATTGATGACGGCACCTTTATAGAGGTGAAACAGGGATTACGTGACGGCGAACAGGTGTTATTAGTGAACGACTCGGCAGGCCTATTATGAACTCACTCTCCCCGCCGCCGCTGTTGTGCCTGACCGCCGTTAGCCGTCGTTTTAAGACAGGCGATGCGCTGATTAGTGTGCTCGACAATATTTCTCTCAGCATCAAAGCGGGTGAAATGGTGGCGATTGTCGGCCCTTCTGGTTCGGGTAAATCGACACTGATGAATATTCTCGGCTGTCTGGATACTCCGAGCAGCGGTCATTATCAGGTTGACGGGCAGGACGTAGAACAATTAAACAGCGACCAGCGGGCTGGCCTTCGCAGGGAGCGATTCGGCTTTATTTTCCAGCGTTACCATTTAATCCCCTCTTTATCAGTGCGCGAAAATATTGAAATCCCCGCCCGCTATGCCCATCAATCCCGCCAGTTGCGCCTAGATCACGCCCGTAGATTACTAGACCGGCTGGGTATGCAAGGCTATGAGGATCGCAACGTCAGACGTTTGTCCGGCGGCCAGCAGCAGCGAGTCAGCATTGCGCGCGCGCTGATTAACGGCGGAGAGGTGATTCTTGCCGATGAACCCACCGGCGCGTTAGACAGCCGCAGCGGCAGCGAGGTAATGCAGTTATTGCAAAGCCTGCATCAGCAAGGCCACACGGTTATCATCATTACTCACGACGCTAAAGTGGCAGATTACGCCGAACGTATTATTCACCTGGCTGATGGAAAAATTGTCTCTGATTTACCCAATGATGGCGATAGCGACAACAAGATTACTGAAAAATCACCACAGCAATTTGTGACAACGTCACATTATTGTGCCAATAATCGAGGCTGGCGCACCCGATGGCATGAATATCAGGATGCCTTTGGCAGTGCCGGTCGCAGCTTGGCCGCTCATCGTCTGCGCTCTTGCCTGACATTATTAGGTATCGTCATTGGCATCGTCTCGGTTGTTTCGCTCAACGCCGCCGGGGCTGGCGCTCGGCAATACGTGCTCGATACGCTTTCATCACTGGGCGGCAACGTCGTGACCCTCTATCCGGGCAAAGGGTACGGCGATGATCAAGCCGCCAGCATTCACTCACTGCGTGACCGAGATTTATCTGTGCTGGCACAGCAACGCTGGATCACAGCCGCGACGCCTAACGTCAGCACAAACTTGCGCATTCGCCGACAGCGAACAGATATCAACGCCACCGTCAACGGCGTCAGCGCCGAATTTATGGCCATCGGGAATATGAATTTGCTGCAGGGCCGCTCACTGCTGCCTCGCGATATTACACAACAGTCCTCCGTGGTCGTGGTGGGTGAATCGTTAAAAGATAAGCTGTTTCCTCGCGGTAGCAATCCACTGGGCGAAATCATTCTGGTCGGCACGCTACCGGCTAAAATTGTCGGCGTGGCGCGTAGCGGCTCACTTTCAGGTGGCAATACATTAAATCTTTGGCTGCCGTGGAGCACGGCCACCAGCCGCCTGCTGGGCCAGGACTGGTTTGATTCTATCGCAGTTTCGCTGCCTGAATCGGTGTCTGCGGAAACAGCAAAATCGACAATAAATCGCATGCTGACGCGACTGCATGGGCGACAGGATTTTTATATGCTGGACAGCGCCGCCTTTGTAAATTCGGTGGAAAAAACCAGTTTTGCCCTGTCGTTATTTCTGTCGCTGATTGCACTGATTTCCTTACTGGTCGGCGGGATCGGTGTGATGAACATCATGCTGGTTTCGGTGAGCGAGAGAACACGTGAAACCGGGATCCGAATGGCGGTCGGTGCGCGTCGGTGGGACATCCAGCGACAATTTTTAACCGAGGCAGTATTGCTGTGCTTATCAGGCGCACTGGTTGGAGTGACGCTGTCACTTGTATTGGGCATCTCGCTGTCCTGGCTGATTCATCCGTGGCAGCTGATATTTTCTTTGCCCGCAATACTGACCGCCGTGGGCTGTGCGGTGTTGGTCGGGGTTATTTCAGGTTGGCTGCCCGCCTGGCAAGCCGCCAAGTTAGACCCGGCAGAGGCACTAACCCGCGAATGAAACATTTACTCTCGCTGAAAAAGCCACTTGTTCGGGCGTCTTGTTCAGCAGCTATTTTGGGGATTATGATGCAGCTATCCGGCTGTAACCTGCTGCGCAGCAAGCCGCCCGCACGCCCTGCCATTCCCGCAAACTGGCAGGCTGCAACGGTGACTTCCCCAGTCAACATCGCCACAGGAGTTAATCGCCTGTCGGGACAAAACAGGATTTCAGACTCCACAGCGCCGGATAATCTATCTCTGACAGCGGGTAAGGATTTTTGGTCCTCACTCGGCGACCCTGATTTAACGCGTGTGTTGCAAATTGCCCTGCGGCAAAACGACAACCTTAAACTCAGTCAGTTGCAGCTCAAATTGTCCCGTTTGCAGGCTGCTCTGACCGGGCTGTCGCGCTGGCCAACGCCCTTAGTGTCTTTGAATACTGGAGTATCGCGGCCGCTGAAGTCTTCCGGGGATTTTTCTCCAGTGACCTATCGCAACGCCGGGCTTAATGCAGCGCTGAGTTACCCGTTAGATATTTGGGGCAGTGCGCAAGCGCAGCGGCAAGCCGCCGACCTTGATGCTCAGGCCAGTGAGGACGACTGGCATTCAGCGCGACTGGCAATACGTATTTCAGTGGCTCAGTCGCGTTGGCAAATTGCCTATCTGAATCGGCTGCTGGTCAATGCTCAAGCCGACCTAAAAGTTGCGGCAGACACTTCACATCTTGCCGAGGTGCGCTATCAGGCGGGTGCGACGTCGCGAGGAGAGGTTATTTTTGCCCAGCGCCAGCTTAGTGAGCAGCGAACAATACTATTAACCCTCGTTCAACAGCGCGAGGAGGCGCGCCACGCCTTTTCATTACTGATGGGCGATGCGCCACAGCAAAAACAATCTGAATTAGCCGATCTCGACGATGTCGCGCTTCCCGTTCCCGCCCCTGGTTTACCCGCCGATCTGCTGTCGCGCCGTGCGGACGTGCACGCGGCGGAATTAAGGTTGCTCAGCAGTTTGGCTAATGCCGATGCCGTTCGTTTGAGTTTTTACCCGTCACTCAACCTAACCGCCAGCTATGGCACTTCCAGTCCGAGTCTTACGGATTATCTGGCTAACCCCGTAGCTGCGCTGGCCGCTGTACTCACCCTGCCGATGGTACAATTCAACACAGCTCGCTACACGCGACAAAGCGCCGAGGCGGTTTATCAGGCCAACGCGGTTAGCTTTAAGAAGACCTTATACAACGCACTGCGAGAAACCGAAGACGCGCTCACGGCCCGTCAGCAGCTGGCGGAAGAGGCAAAAGAGCTAGCGCAATCATTGAAGCTGTCGCAGCAGGTCGAACGGCTGACCCTGACTCGCTGGCAGCAGGGAGGCAGTGATATCCAACCCTGGCTGGAGGCGCAGAGAACCCTGCGTCAGGCCAGGATTAGGCAGTTGGAAAATGTGCTGGCTCGCAAGAATAATGCGCTACAGCTCTATGCGGCGCTGGGCGGAGACTATGCAGGCTGAGTGCGGCACATTTTCTCCGGGCCTCCCGCTCAACTCTTTTTTTCGGCATTTATTTCCCTGACCCCAAACCTGACCATCCACCTGACAAGCTTTCTGCCGTGTTGGTGAGGGGTTTATATTCACAGCCGATCCAGCCCTGATAGTCCTGCTGGCGAAGCAGTTTGAAGATGAAATCCCAATTCAGCTCCCCACTGCCCGGCTCGCTGCGATAGGGCGCGTCGGCAACCTGAATGTGCCCGGTTAATGGCAGATAACGCAGCAGATTGTGGCTAATATCGCCGTGCGAAATCTGGCAATGGTAGATATCAAACATTAGTCGCAGATGTGGGCTGTTAAACTGCTCGATGATATTGGCCGCCAAATGGAAATCGTGCAGGAAAAAGCCGGGGATATCGCGCAGATTAATCGGCTCAAGCAACAGGCAGACGCCCTGTTCAACCGCCAGTTCCAGTGACCATTTAATGTTGCTGATAAACTGCTGCAATGCCTCACGCTCGTTTACACCGGGGGGTAAAATCCCGGCCTGCAAATGAATGAACGGACAGTCCAGCGCGGCGGCATAGCGTAGCGCCTCGCGCATGCCGTTTCTAAAGAATTCGCTGGATTGTGGCTGGCAAGCGGACCCCGAGCGCATCACAGAGTCCGCCGGACCTATCGGCGTATTAATCAATATTTGTCGCAGGCCGTTTTCTTTTAACTGCTGGAGGAGAAAATCTGCCTCATAGTCGTAAGGCAATCCAAACTCTACCGCCTCGAAACCTGCCTGCGCCGCGGCGGCAAAACGCTGCTCAAACGGCAACTCGGTGAATAACCATTTCAGGTTGGCGCAAAAATGCAGGCCCTGCATATTAGTCGCCTCGCAGTGTGTTAAGCGCGCGGGCAAAGAAATCTTTTGCGCCAAAATTACCGGATTTCAGCGCCAGAGCAATCGGGTCCTGCCCTTGAGATACCATTGCAGGAACGCCGGTATCAATTTCTTCGCCAATGATTAATGCACCGAGATTCAAGGCACTTACCACCGCACCCGAGGTTTCGCCACCGCCGACCACAATCCGCCGCGTGCCGTTGGCCACCAGTTTTTTAGCCGTGTCACCAAACAGATTATCCAGCGCAGCCGCCACCTTTTCACGCCCGTACTCTTGCTGGATTTGCTTAACGGATTCTGGCGTGCCCGAAGAATACACCAGCGGAGCGCGCCCCTGATTCTGCTCAATAAATGCCACCAGCCGGTTGGCATCGGTAACGCCGGTCAGTACATCTCTAACATCAATCATCAGCACCGGATGCAATTTTTGATGCTCGTCTATCTGACCACGCGTCGCCCCCGAGCAGCTTCCGACCAGTATTGCTTCAGGACCGGCAACCGCAGCGACTCCTGCGTGATGCCCTTTGGCTTCGCCACGGACGATAAAATTGTGCGCCAGGGCCAGCGCAATGCCTGACCCGCCAGTAATCAGCGGTAACCCTTCGCAGGCCTGCCCCAAGGTGCGTAAATCGTTTTCGTTCAGCGCGTCGACCAGTAACAGAATGCGCTCACTGCCTCCCTGCCGGGTAATCGCCTGACGCAAAGGTTCACTGCCCTCGTTAACCTTGTGCCACGCAATATGCCCCACGGCATTGCGCGTCTGCTGTTGCAAAACGCGACGCAGATCGGCATCTTTCATCGGCGTTAAAGGATGATGCTCCATGCCCGACTCATTCAGTGGCTTATCGTGGACAAATAAATGCCCCTGATACAACGTGCGCCCCATGGCAGGAAAAGCCGGGCACATCACGACGCGCTGCGCATTGAGCCTCTCGGCCAGCGCATCGGTGACCGGGCCAATATTGCCCTCGACAGTGGAGTCGAATGTCGAGCAATATTTAAAGACGATCTGCTGGCACCCCTGAGCCAACAACCATTCACAGGCAGCCAGCGACTGTTCCACGGCCTGTTTCGCCAGAATTGATCGGCTTTTAAGTGCCACAACCCCCGCCTCGACAGTAGTGTCGGCGGGCTGCTGTGGAATGCCGAGATATTGCGTGGTGCGTAATCCGCCCTCGCCCGGGAGGCCCTTTGAAAGGGTTACGGCAATATCACTGGCCCCGGTAAAATCGTCTGCAATCACGCCAATTAACATAACTTATTCCTTCCCGCTCAGAATACTGGCTTTCATTCGTTTTACCGCCGCGTGGGGCGCAGTCAGCACCGGTACAGAAACCTGTTCACGCACGCTGGCGGCGGCGCGTGAGGTGGAGAAATGTGCCAGCATGATGACATCGCAGTGGGCCAACTCTTTGGCGCGTGCAGCCACCAGCCGATTGTGGCTGTCGGCATCGCCGTTACGCAGCAAGTCAATCGCATCTTCGACCAGAACGGTCGTCAGCGTGGCGCTAAGGCCATGTTCCTTAACGTAACTGTCGAACTCCTCGGTCATGGTTTCTACTGCCGGGCCAAAAGTGGCGAGCATGCCGATCTTTTTCCCCTGCTCCAGCGCTTCCTGGAACATCGCTTCATTAGGTTTCAACACCGGCACCGGCAAACTTGCCGCCAGTTGGTCAATTGCCGGACCAAACGCCGAACAGGTCACCAGAATCCCCTGCGCCTGCATGTCATAGCCGTAGCGACCAAATCGTACAAAGCGGTCAATCATCGAACGACTCAATTGATCTTCACGTGCGCGGTCAGTCGATAAGCCATCATCCAACAGGTTGATTATCTCTGCTTCTGGCCATTCTTCCTTGAACGCGCTATGGATGGGTGCCATCGCGACCGGCGTGGCGTGAAGTAATACGATGCGGTGTGACATAAAACCCCCTGACAGACGTGGATGCGTTCACAGCACGATCAGTTTTTTCGTCACTGCAAACCTACACCTATAATGTAAGGGCTTACAAATGACTCTGTAAAGTGAGCTGTGTCACATAAAAAAGTTATAATCCTGTTACGTTTAAGCAGAATTGATAGATACTGCAATGACCATTGTAAGCGCTTTCAAATTTAATGTCTCTTCCGGGCGCTAGAATCCGCCCTGAAATGCAGGCAACTTACTCATTAAGCAAAGATTGTGGGAACGCATCATGACAACATCTGCCAACGAATCCTCTTTACAGTCCGGGGTAAGCAGCAGCGTAAGCCCGGCAGGCAACGTTAGTGCTCCGGCCGTGGCGGCATCAAAACTCCCTCGCGAGTTTCGCGATTTACTGGCGCTGGAAGACTTTGAGCGCCACGCCCGTCGTCGTCTGCCTAACATGATTTATCAATATGTTGCCGGCGGCGTTGAAACCGGACGCGGCATAGCAGGCAATTTTGAAGCCTATCAACAGTATGCTTTTGTACCGCGCATGTTCCGTGACGTTTCCGGGCGCAGTCAGAGCGTGGAACTGTTCGGCCACACCTACAGCCATCCGTTTGGCGTAGCGCCGCTGGGAGGCGCATCTTTTGTCGCCTACCGTGCCGATATCTCGCTGGCTAAAGCCGCCCGCGCCATGAATACGCCGATGATCCTCTCCGCGTCTTCGCTGGTCAGGCTCGAAGACGTTCACGAGGCGAATCCCAATGCCTGGTTCCAGGCCTATCTGGCAGGCGATCAGCCGCGCATTGACCGGCTGGTCGATCGGGTAGCCCAGGCCGGTTATCAAACGTTGGTGGTCACCGGCGATACGCCGATGCTCGGCAATCGTGAGCACAATACCCGCAGCGGATTCAGCATGCCTATCAAGGTCACGCCTAAAGTCTGTTTCGAAAGCGCGATGAACCCGCGCTGGCTGCTGGGCACCGTGGCGCAGACTTTCCTTCGCCACGGTGCGCCGCACTTTGAAAATACCGACGCCGAGCGCGGCCCGCCGATGATGTCGAGCAAGGTGCGCAATACCAACGCGCGCGATAAGTTGAACTGGAAACACGTCGAAGCAATCCGCAAACAGTGGAAAGGTAATCTGGTGGTGAAAGGATTAATGTCGCCGGACGACGCTTTTATCGCGCGAGATTTGGGGGTAGATGCGGTTATCCTGTCCAATCACGGAGGCCGTCAGCTGGATTATACCGTGCCACCGCTGCACACCCTGCCTGAGATTGCGGCGAAAAAAGGCAATATGAAGGTAATTATCGACAGCGGTATTCGACGCGGAACTGACGTGATGAAAGCCCTTGCGCTGGGTGCCGATTTTACCTTCCTCGGCCGCCCTTTCCTCTATGGCGCGGTGATCGGCGGTCAGGCCGGAGTGGAACACGCGATGCATATCCTGCGTGACGAAATTGACCGCGATTTAGCGCTGGTTGGCGTGCGCAGTCCGCAAGAGTTGAACTCGGCGCTGCTGCGTCGGGCGCCGTTTTATGACGTCAATTTGTAAAACCCGAGCGGTAACGGCCTGAAGCATCATCCGCCCTTGCGCAGATAACTTATTGAAATTTTGATTATTCTGACTGCAGATTGATTGCTGCCACCCCTAAAACCGAACTCCGCCCGCAATGGTGCGGAGTTTTTGTGCTGGTTGAAATAGATAAAATTACTGCGACGCTCGCGGCGCAGAGCCGGTGCTGCCACGCACGATAAGCTCGGGAGTCATTACCGCCTGCGGCTCGGCCGCCTCGCCGTTCAACGTTGCCAGCAGATACTCGGCCGCGCGCAGGCCAATCTGATCCAACTCAACGCGCATGGTAGTCAGCGGGCGTTCAAGATGCTCGGCATACTCGTAATCATTGAATCCGGTGATCGAAATATCGTTGGGAACCCGCAAATAACGCTCGCTGGCCGCCCGCAGTGCGCCAAAAGCCAACATATCGTTACCGCAGATAACCGCCGTGGGTGGCTCGGGACCATCGAGCAAGGTGAACATCGCCTTACGGGCGTCGTTCATGGTGAACGCGCATTCAATCAGATTAAAATCCGGCAGTGAAAGCCCCGCCCCAGCCAGCGTTTCCCGAGTTCCTCGCAGGCGATCGGACACCCGGTCATTGGTCGGCGGTGTGCCCGCTATCATACCAAACCGCCTGTGCCCCAGCGTGATCAAATGCCCGGCAACCCGGCTTGCTGCCTCAATACTGTCATAACCAATACTTGGATATTGCGGGTCAATCGAAAAGGTCTGAATGCAGGGGATCGCATGTTGTCGAATCCGCTCCCACAGGCGCGGATGATGGGTGTGCCCCACCAGCATCAGCGCATCGATACCGTACTCCAGCAATTTATTCACTTCGCGCAGCTCAATATCGGGGTCGAAATCCGAGTTGGCCAGCAGCAGCGTATAACCTGACTGATGAATATGATGTTGAAACGCCGCCAAGGTGCGGGAGAAGGTTTCGGTTGCCAGAGTCGGCACCACGGCCCCGATGGTCATGCTACGCCGTGACGCCAGCGTTCGCGCCGCGCGATTAATGACATACCCAAGCTCTTCACAGGCGCGCTCTACCGCCTCGCGGCGCGATTGACGCACGGTGGCGCTGCCGTTGAGCACGCGAGAAACGGTGGCGGTCGAGACGCCGGAAAGTTTGGCGACGTCCTCCAGTGAAGCTCTTCCCTGAGGCAGGGTCTTATCATTCATTGCCGTGATCCCTATAAATTAGTGATGTCGCCCACAAAAATTGCAGACACTTCCCGCCTTACTTTGAAAGCGCTTACTTTTGGCTTGACTGAATTTTGTAATCGCTTACTTTTAACATCACATTATCAAACTTGAGGCTCTAAGTTCACCAAATAATAACAGAACCGAATCGGAGAAGGCCACTCTGCGGTCTGTTTGGCTGAATGTCCTCATAACGGAGTTTCTGCTTGAGAAACTCATAACCTACTAATAGACAAACGATAATAAAGGATTTCACCATGCGTAGATACCCTCGAATCCGCTGGATGATGATTGTATTTTGCTTCCTCGCGATCGCTATAAATTATATCGACCGCGTTAATCTGGCCATTGCCGCTCCGCATATTAAAAAAGATCTCGGGCTGGACGATGCCAGCATGGGCTTGATCCTCGGCGCTTTTTTCTGGACCTACGCGCTGATGCAAATCCCGGCCGGGCGTATGATCGACAAACTAGGCGCGCGCGCCGGTTTGGCCATCGCCGTGGGCTGGTGGTCACTGTTTACCGTCCTGACCGCCTTTGGTAAAGGTTTTAGCTCGATCTTTATCTCGCGTCTGCTGCTGGGCGTCGGCGAAGCTGGCGGCAATCCAGGCTGCGCCAAAGTGGTTTACAATTGGTTTGCCAAAAAGCAGCGCGGCACCGCATCAGGTATTTTTGACGCGGGTCCACGAGCCGGCACCGCGCTGGCTCTGCCGTTGGTCGCCTGGATTATCAGCACCTGGGACTGGGAAACCTCATTCGTGGTCACCGGAGGCATCGGACTGGTGTGGGTGGCTCTGTGGCTGGTGTTCTACCGCGAACCCGAGCAGATGAAAGGTCTCGACGAGGAGCAAAAAAACAACCTGATCGCCGATCGCGGCGAGCGCCACATTGCAGGCACCGAGAAAATCAAACTGCGCACGCTGTTCGGTTATCGCAACGTTTGGGGCATGATGATTGGCTTCTTCTGCATGAATTTTGCGACCTACTTTTTTGTGACCTGGTTCCCGACCTACCTCACTATGTCACAAGGCTTTTCGCTGAAGGAGTTGGGCACGTTGGGCGCAATTCCTGCGCTGATGGGTATTCCCGGAAGCCTGCTCGGTGGGCTGACCTCTGACTGGCTGTTCAACAAAGGTTTCAGCCTGACCGCCGCGCGTAAAACCTGTTTGGTCGGCGGTATGGTGCTGTCGTCAGTGATTGCCTTTGCGGCCTTCACCAGCAATATCACGGTGATCCTCACCCTTTTCTCTCTGACCTATGCCGGATTGGCGTTCACCGCTGCCAATATCTGGACTCTGCCCGCTGACGTTGCGCCAAATTCTGGCTATGTCGCCACGCTGGGCGGCATCCAGAACTTTGCCGGTAATCTGGCCGGTATTGTTACCGCGTCGTTCACCGGTTTGATGTTGGGACTGAGCCACGGCTCGTTTGTGATACCACTGTGCGTCGCGGGCGGCATCTGCCTGCTGGGAGCACTCAACTTCCTGTTTGTGATCGGCAAAATCGAGCCGCTGGATACGCCAAAAAGCAAACCGAATGCCAGAATCAAACATCAGCCACAAGCATCAATTTCTAGCCAATGATTGACCAAAACATTAGTAAGACTAAAGCTGTGCGACAACACAGCAGTACCCTACATTGAAAAAAAGGATCATCGTCATGAAGAAAAGTGCCTGCGCCCTCGCGCTAATGTCACTGATGGCTGTCACCGGGGCCGCCAGGGCCAGCAGTTTTGTCTACGTCTCCAACGCGGACAGCGGCACAGTTTCAGGTTATTTGCTGAATAAAGATGCCAAAAAACTCGAGCCGCTGGGAGATTTTCCGGCGGGTGACAAGGTGATGTCATCAACCGTAGCGAAAGACAAGCAACTGCTTTATGTGTCAGTTCGCAGCAAGCCTTATCACGTGGTGGTGTATAAAATCCAGCCCGACGGCAAGCTGCAAAAGGTCGGCCAGTCGCCGCTGGAAGAGAGCATGGCCTATCTTTCCACCGATAAGAGCGGGCATTTTCTGCTGAGTGCCTCTTACGGCGGCGATTTATTTACCATCAACCGCATTAATGCTCAGGGCCAGGTCGAGACGCCGCCAGTGCAAGTCGTCCACACCGGTAAGCGCGCGCACGCGATACAAACCGATCCGACCAACCGTTTCCTGTATGTCACCTTGTTAGGCGCGGACCAATTGCTGCAATTCCACTTTGACCCTGCTACAGGCAAGGTGACACCCAACAGTCCGCCGTCGATCAACATTCAGAAAGAGGCCGCAACCGGTCCGCGTCACTTTGTTATTGCCCCGCAACGCGACAGGCAGGGCGACCAAAACATGTACATCCTGACTGAGATGGCGGGCAATATCACACGGGTGACGCTGGATGCTGAAGGCAAGGCTCACGAGCAGGAATCGGTAAGCTCAGTTTCGCCGCAGGAAGATATGCAGCGCGGAGAGGCTCGTCCGCTAACCGGAGACGATGATTTGCCGCCTTCGCACAAGCCGCGAATCTGGCAGGCAGATATCCATTTGACTCCTGATGGACGTTTCCTTTATTCCACGGAAAGAACCAGCAGCACCCTGTCTTCTTTTTCCGTTAACCCAGACAACGGGCATCTGACTTATTTAAACAGCATTAAAACCGAGGCTCAGCCACGCGGTTTCGCTATCGATAACAGTGGCCGTTTCCTGATTGAATCCGGCCAAAAGTCGAACCAGCTTTCGCTCTACAGCATCGATCAAACCAGCGGTAAATTAGCCCTGCTTGGCCGTTATCCGACCGGCAAAGGCGGCAACTGGGTATCAATAGTTGAACAGTAGTGTTTACGGAAAGCTGGACTAACCCAAGGAGAAACATCATTAAATTTGCCAATATTACTCTGTCGGCGATTTTGCTCGCGTCAAACGCCCTACCCGCAGCCTTTGCCGCCGAGCCTATCGTGCCGACCAATCTTGAACCTCATCACCACGTCATACTCGAAAACCAGTATGTCACGGTGATGCGGGTGATGATTCGCCCCGGGGAGTCGACCCTGTTTCACGAGCAGCATCTGGATTACGTTAATACTCACGTTGATGGCAGCCCGGTGCAGGCGTCATACCCGAACAAACCTGCCAAAGACTTTGCAATGAAAAGCGGCAACGTAAAATTTGGCGCGCATCAGGGGCATTCCGAGGTCGACAAGATAACTAACACCGGTTCCAGCCTCAATATGCAGATTGCCTTTGAGATCAAACAGGCCGGCCCGCCAGGTTTTGGCACCGCTTCTCGCCCGTCGACTCCCGCCTTTCAGCAGGTGTTGGACAAGAAATCGGTTAACGGCTGGAAAGTGACACTGCAACCCGGTGAAAGCAGCGGCGTTTATCAGCAGAAAGGGCCGGGTGTCAGGGTGTTCTTTACCGAGGGGCGCGTGTTGGAGGCCATTCCCGGTCGCCCTAATCGCAACAAAGAAATCTGGGTACATAAGGGTGACGCCGCGCTGACCACCGCCGGACCGGTTGAAATTATCAACGGTGGCGATACGCCGTTGGTTTTCAATGACTATGAACTGAAGTGAGTACTGAATTCATAATCAGCATTTTCATAAGATAATCATACCGCAGCGGCTTTGAGCTTCTGCGGGCTATTTGTCGTTAATCATCAGCAGGAAGGCTCGATTTTCAATACATAACGACCACACATAATAAAAATATAATTTTTGATTTTTTTATACAGGAGCAATGCCGTGAGAAGACACTGTTTGTCTCTCGCGATAGGTATTCTTTTCGCCAGCGGTTTTAATGCCCAGGCGGCGGACAGCCCGAGTCCGCAGAAACTTATTGCGCAGGGAAAGTATCTCGCTATTGCCGCAGACTGCGGCGCTTGTCATACACCACCAAATGACGGCGCAGCGATGTCAGGCGGGTATGCGATTCAATCACCGCTGGGTACCATTTATGCCAGCAACATTACGCCATCAAAAGTGGCGGGGATCGGCAATTATAGCGAGCAGGACTTTGCCCGCGCCGTTCGAGAGGGTATTAACAAGCAGGGGCAATACCTTTACCCCGCCATGCCCTACACCTCGTATTCGCGGATTACCGACCAGGACATTCATGCGCTTTACGCCTATTTCATGCACGGCGTAGCCCCGGTAGATAAACCTTCAACGCCGACTCGGCTTGCTTTCCCGTTCAACATTCGCAGTTCTATGGCGCTGTGGAATACCCTGTTTTCCCGTAATAAACCGTTTGTTCCGGCTGAGGATGTCTCTGCCGAGGTTAATCGCGGTAATTATCTGGTCAATGCGCTTGAACACTGCGATACCTGCCATACCCCACGTAACGCGTTGATGGGACAGGATGACGGCAAGGCGCTCTCCGGCGGCGAACTGGGAAGCTGGTACGCCCCCAATATTACGCCCGATAAACACTCGGGTATCGGTAACTGGTCTGCCGTCGAATTGGCGCAGTATCTGAAAACGGGCCATCTCGCCGGTAAAGCTCAGGCAGCGGGCCCAATGGCTGAAGCCGTCGAACACAGCACCCAACATCTTGACGATAGCGATATTCAGGCGATGGTCGCGTATCTGCAGCAAATTCCGGCGATAGATACCGGCGCAGAAAAATCCCGCGATAGCTATGGGCAGCCCGCCAACACTGAGCTTGCGCTGCGTGGCAACAGCTCGGCTGTCGACCCCGGTTGGCAAATCTACAGCGGCAGCTGTGCGAACTGTCATCAGGCACAGGGGCAAGGCACCGCCTACTACCCTTCGCTGTTCCATAACTCTGCTACCGGAGCGGATAATCCTGCCAATCTGGTCGCCGCTATCCTTTACGGCGTGCATCGCGATATCAACGGCCAACAGTTGGCAATGCCCGCTTTTGGCCCAGATGGCAATTACAGTGTGCAACTGAGCGATCGGCAAATTGCCGACGTCAGCAATTATGTGTTGAAAAACTTCGGTAACCCTCAAGTCAGCGTCACCGCAGATCAGGTTAAAGAAATCCGCAACGGCGGCAAAAAACCACTGCTGGCCAGATTGACCTCGCCAGCGGTGATGTTAACCGGCGGCGTCGTGTTGATCCTGATAATCATTCTGTTGGCGTTTTTGGTGAATAAAAGAAGGAGGCAACATGTCGGAAAATAATCATCCCGAATCAGTCACCCGTCGCCGATTGTTACAGGGGATCGGCGTCTTGTCTTTGAGCGCCCTGACGGCTTCGCTGTTCCCGGCACTTAAAGTGCAGGCGCAGGAAATGAACAGCAGCGGTTTTGCTCCTATTAGCTCTTTTCTGGTTAGCCGCCCTGCCAACCCATTGCTGAGCCAGCGTTATTACAATGCATTAATCAAAAACTACCCAGATTTTCCAACCCGCCTCAGTGCGTTAAAAACTTATCTCGACGGCCAGCACTTTGCACACATGGACGACTTTATTGCCGCCATCGATCACGCCGATCCACGCTATACAACGGCCAGGCTTATCGTTTCAGCCTGGTACACCGGCATCGTGGGCGAGGACAAAAATATTGAGCTTGTCGCCTATGCCGACGCAATGATGTATCTGCCAACTCGCGGCATTCTGGTGATCCCGACTTATGGCGGGGGCCCGGACAGCTGGGGACCAAAACCTGTCAATCCACCCGCCGCTGAAGGAGCAAATGTATGACTGATAAAACCGTTGATGCCGATGTCATCATTATTGGTTCCGGCGTAATGGGTGGCCTGATTGCGACTCAGCTGGCGAAGGCTGGCAAGTCGGTGATTATCCTCGAGGCCGGTCCGCGGGTTAAGCGCGCCGAGATCGTCGAGCGTTTTCGAAATTCGCCGGTAAAAGTCTCGCTGACCAATATGAAACTGCAGGGCGCGGGCTCCCCTTATCCGGATTTGCCACACGTACCCTCAACCTATGGCAGCTATCTTCAGCAAACCGGACCGGTTAAATACCCTACCAAATACTTGCGCGTGGTCGGGGGAACGACTTGGCACTTTGGGTCGGCGCTGTGGCGCATGATCCCCAATGATTTCAAACTGCAAAGCCTGTATGGCCGTGGGCGCGACTGGCCGTTTGGTTATGAAGAACTTGAACCGTGGTACGGGCGAGCCGAGCATGAACTGGGCGTTTCTGGTGTTGACGGTCAGGACGAGAGCGGTCAGGGCAAACGCCCGTGGCCACCGCGATCCACGCCATTCCCGATGAAAGGCCTGACTCCCAGCTATCTGTTTACTCGACTGGCCGAGTTGCTACAAAAAGGCGATTTTCACCCGGTCTATGAGCCCAATGGGCGTGCGACGCGGCCTTATGGCGATCGTCCGGTTTGTGCCGGAAACAACAACTGCAATCCTGTATGCCCGATTGGTGCGAAATATGATGGCACGGTGCATATCGACCAGGCAGAGCGTCTGGGGGTAAAACTACTTGATAATTCAGTGGTATATAAAATCGAAGCCAATGAAGCGGGTGAAATCAGCGGTGTCTGGTACAAAAAACCGGATGGCTCCGAGCATCATTTAACCGCCCGCTACTTCGTGCTCGCGGCTTACGGTATTGAATCACCAAAACTGCTGCTGATGTCGACTTCGGAAAAATATCCCAACGGCATCGCCAACAGTTCCGATCAAGTGGGGCGCAATCTGATGGGGCATACCGGGATTAGCATGAACGTCATGATGAAGGAGGATGTCTGGCCGGGTCAGGGGCCGACCGAGCTGCTGGTGTATCTAAACAATCGCGACGGTGAGTTTCGCAAAGATTTTCCGAGTTATAAAACCAAGGTGCGAAATACCGTACCCACCTCGGATTTTGCTTCGGCGCTGATCGCCAAGGGAATTTTGGGATCGAAACTGGATGAAGAACTGCGTCGCCAGTCGGCTCGTTCGCTCAATTTTGCCGTTGATTTAGAAACGCTGCCTTTGCCAGAAAATCGTATTGTGCCGAGCAAGACCAAAACTGACGGCATTGGATTGCCAGTGCCTGAAATCTATTACAGCGTCACGGATTATTGGCAGGCGGGTAAAGAAGCGGCACTCAAGGATTTCGACAAAATTGCCACCTTGCTGAACGCCGAGGTCCTTAAAATTGATACCAGTTATCAGGACAGGCAGCACATTATGGGCACCACCATTATGGGCGATGATGCGACAAACTCCGTCGTGAACAGTGATTGCCAGACCCACGATCATCCCAATCTGTTTATTGCCGGGACCTCAGTCATGCCTTCAACCTCTTGTATGAACCCGACGTTAACCGGCGCTGCGCTGAGTTTGCGGTTGGCAGACCATATGTTGAAGGTGATGAAGGTTTAACAATAAAAGGATTATAGATTGAGGAGTCAGAAACTTTAGCCCTGCTCATCTGAAGATAAAACGCTGATAATCCAACGACCTGAGATTCATCAGGTCGTTGATAATACTTTTACTCTGGCTTGATGCGGATCAGATCATCTTTAAACTGCTGCTTAAGCTCTTGCTTGCTCTTGGTCACGATTTGCCCGTCGGTGCCTACCGTCATGTGCTGGGCATCGACATTGTGACGCGCCTGATAAAGCATCACCACTTGCAGGCTGTGCTCTTTCTGTTGTTCGGTGAGACGAACACCGTCAGGCCATTTACCCAGCTCAACCGCCAATGCCAAACGCTGATAAATTTCCGGCGTCATGACGTCAACCAGTTCACGGATTTCCATTGCAAACTCTCCTGCCTAACAGAAAATTTAATCAAATTATTCAAGATGGATGAATAATGAGCTGAATCGATTTTGTTAAAATTTATTTAAAAAAATAGCTTTCGAATAACTCACCGATTATTTATCCGAAAAGTGATCTTTTAGACTAATCAGCCTGCGATTTTATCGCCGTTTTCGCCATCGATAAAACTCATTGATGCCGAATTCACACAGTAACGGTCACCGGTAGGCTCTGGGCCGTCAGGGAAAACGTGGCCAAGATGCGCGTCACAGTTGGCACAGCGGATTTCAACGCGCTCCATGCCGTGCGTATTATCAGTGAGATAATTGATAGCATCGTGAGTCACCGGCTGGTAGAAGCTCGGCCAGCCGCAGCCGGAATCGTATTTGGTGTCCGAGAAAAACAGTGGCGTGTTGCAAACCAGGCAATGGTAAATCCCATCGCGCTTGTTGTGCAGCAGTTTGCCGGTGTAAGGACGTTCGGTGCCGCGTTCTTGCGTCACATACTTTTGAATATCAGTAAGTTGTGGATTTTCGGGTGTATCTTTGAATTCATTGGCCATAGTTGCCGTTCTCTTCGAGATAATAAAATCAACTAAAATAACAGCTAATAATAACAAAAAAGTAACAACGAGTCAGCCGGTTTTGGCTTAAACTCTATGCCATTGGTGCGGGGCTCAGAACATGTGTGACTGTGATCACATATTTGATTGAGGAGAGTTTAAACCTCGCCATTTGGCCCCAATATGCGTAACAGCTGATTTAGAAACGGAACGTACAATAAGCGAGCAATCGTGGTTGCAATGATTGACCTACGGCAACAATTGACACGATTCCGCTTGACGCTCACCAAGGTTTTTGTAATTTTACAACCAACCTTTTATTCACTGAAAAATAGCTGGTGGAATATATGACTATCAAAGTAGGTATCAACGGTTTTGGCCGTATCGGCCGTATCGTTTTCCGTGCTGCGCAGGAACGTTCTGACATCGAAATCGTTGCAATCAACGACCTGTTAGATGCGGAATACATGGCGTACATGTTGAAGTATGACTCAACTCACGGTCGTTTCGACGGCACCGTTGAAGTTAAAGACGGTCACTTGGTTGTGAATGGCAAAACCATCCGTTGTACTTCAGAGCGTAATCCAGCTGACCTGAAATGGAATGAAGTGAACGTTGACGTTGTCGCTGAAGCGACCGGTATCTTCCTGACCGACGAAACCGCACGTGCCCACATTACTGCTGGCGCCAAGAAAGTGGTTCTGACTGGTCCATCTAAAGATGACACCCCTATGTTTGTCATGGGCGTTAACCACAACTCTTACGATGGTCAGGAAATCGTTTCCAACGCTTCTTGTACTACTAACTGCCTGGCACCGCTGGCTAAAGTTATCAACGACAAGTTTGGTATCGTTGAAGCTCTGATGACCACTGTTCACGCAACTACCGCTACTCAGAAAACTGTTGATGGCCCGTCTCACAAAGACTGGCGCGGCGGCCGCGGCGCATCTCAGAACATCATTCCTTCTTCTACCGGTGCTGCCAAAGCAGTAGGTAAAGTTATCCCGGCTCTGAACGGCAAACTGACTGGTATGGCTTTCCGCGTACCAACTCCTAACGTTTCAGTGGTTGACCTGACTGCACGTCTGGAAAAACCAGCAACTTACAAAGAAATTTGTGCCGAGCTGAAACGCGCTTCAGAAAACGAACTGAAAGGTATTCTGGGCTACACCGAAGATGAAGTTGTTTCTACCGATTTCAACGGCGAAAAACTGACTTCAGTATTCGATGCTAAAGCTGGTATCGCTCTGAACGACAACTTTGTGAAACTGGTTTCCTGGTACGACAACGAAACTGGCTACTCAAATAAAGTTCTGGATCTGATTACTCATATCGCTAACAAATAAGTTTTTGCCACTACGCTTTCATGGGCAACCTGGAAGTTAACGGCAAGCGCTATGGCGAACTGACAGAGGGCGACATTGTGTCGCCCTTTTCTTTTTGGATAAAAATCCGGTCAGTTCCTCCCTGTCTGAGTTCATATACTTTGCATAGGACTTTATAATGACTGAACATCTCTTCTCCCTACCGGTACTAAAACAACTTTCTCCTGCGGTGAGCCAATGTCAAATGGCAGAGCTGCCAGTGCTGGTTATCACGCATCCGAAAGGACGGGCCGCTATCGCTTTACAGGGCGCGCATTTGCTGGCATGGCAACCTACGGGGCAAAAACCGGTCATCTGGCTGAGCAGTGAAACTGCTTTCGAACCAGGAACTGCAATTCGCGGCGGAGTGCCGGTCTGTTGGCCGTGGTTTGGTCCGGCGGGTAAACCATCGCACGGTTTTGCGCGCAATCTGCCTTGGCAGCTCACCGCACAAAGCGAAACTGACGAGTCGGTCAAACTCACCCTGACTTTGAAAGACAGCGAAGAAACGCGCAAGCACTGGCCACACGCCTTTACTCTGCACGCGCACTTCACTCTGGGTGATCAATGCCACATCGAGCTTGAGTCGCACGGTGATTTTGAGACCACCAGCGCGCTGCACGCCTATTTTGAAATCGGCGATATTAGCCATGTGTCTGTTGAAGGTCTGGGTAAACCTTACATTGATAAAGTGTTGGGCGGGGAAAAAGCGGTGCTGACTGGCGCGTTGACTTTCGATGGCGAAACCGATCGCATCTTTGTCGAGCCTGAAGCCGAAAGCCTGATCGTTGATCCGGTTTTCAAACGCAAGCTTCGCGTTAAACATCATGGTAATAGCGACGTGGTGAGCTGGAATCCAGGCGCCAAAAACTCGGCATCAATGAAAGACATGGCAGACGACGGTTACAAAACCATGGTTTGCGTTGAAACAGCCGCGGTTTCACATTCACAGATCAGCACTGAATCGGCTCCGGCGCGTTTATCGATCACTTTCGAAATCGAGTAGCCCTGTTAATCAATCATTGATCAACCAATCGCTTTCGCAGACGAAAATATTAAAGGGACGGCCTAGGCTGTCCCTTTATTTTGATTCAAACTAGATGCAGCGAATAAGCGTTTTGATCAAACGATGTCGAGGGATGTTTTATGACTAGGCGGCGGAAATGCATGATCGATAAGCGCAATTTCTTCTGGCGTCAATTTCAGGGTTAATGCTGCGGCGTTGTCGTTGATATGATCAGGCTGAACGGCTTTCGGAATGGCAATCACATTGTCCCAACGTGTTACCCAAGCCAGGGCAATTTGCGCACTGCTAACCCCTCTGGCCCGAGCCAGTTGCTGCATGACCGGATGATTAAGCACTTCCTGGCGCAGTTTACCGGCCTGCGCGAGTGGACAATAAGCCATAATCGGCATTTCATGCTCACGACACCAAGGCAGCAAATCATATTCAATACCCCGCGACGCGGCATGGTAAAGCACCTGATTTGTCAGGCAGGCATCACCGCCCTGAGTTTGCCAAAGTTGCTCAAGATCGACAGTATCCAGATTCGATACCCCCCAGCGACGAATTTTACCGGCTTGCTGTAAAGACTCCATGGCGCGCACTGTTTCTTCTAAAGGTATCGATCCACGCCAGTGCAATAAATAGAGGTCGAGACTGTCCGTTTTTAAACGCTGCAAACTTTGTTCACAGGCCTTGATGGCGCGATCGCCACCGGCGTTTTGCGGATAGACTTTCGAGACCAGATAGACCTCGTCTCGACGCCCTGCAATCGCTTCGCCAACTACGCGCTCTGCCCCACCGTCTGCGTACATCTCGGCGGTATCAATCAGCGTTAAACCCAGGTCAATTCCCTGTTGCAATGCTTTGACTTCCGAACGAAATTCAGACTCTCGCTCGCCCATAAACCAGGTACCCTGTCCGACTGCGGGAACCCGAGTTCCATCTGGAAACTGTACGGTTTTCGCGTTCATCCTCTGCTCCTGTTTAGGTCATTTTATGCGGTAGTCTCAAGCCCAATCAGCACGGATTGAACTCGTTACCATGAAGTAAATAGATTAACTCGGTTGAATAGTGTGATGCACATCTCAAAATACAGCCGTCAGTCAGGCTGCTCCTTAAATGTGCAAATGGAGCAAAAATGCCCCATTAGCAATCAACACATGCACCAATTGGATGCATGCGTTGTTTGAGCCGCGATTAGAAAGTATAGGTTACGCCGGTCATTAATAGGCCAGTGTAAGATTTATTCACCATTGGGCTGTCTTTGATTTCGTTGGTCAGACGGGTATAGCGACCGGTAACGAATGCCTGCCACTGCGGGTTAAAGCTATATTTAGCAGAAACTTCGACATAAGGCGTGAAGCTATCGTTAGGTTTATAAGACTCAAGACCGCTGCGGTAAGATTCTCTGTTGCTGATGCCGTAGTAGTATTTGTTCTGATTCGCGCTATCCCACGTCACACCGACGCCCGGCACGACTGCCCAGTTATCGCCTTTGATAGCGTAAAGGTAGGCAACATCACCTACGATACCATTGCTGTTGTCCAGAGTATCGCCCGTCAGCGTGGTACGAATAGTACCCCATTCGGCGTTATAAGAATAAGCCAGACCCGCCATCAGCGTGCCGTGACGTTTTTTCAGCCGCTTTAACTGTTCGTTATCGCTATGACCAGGTCTGAAACTGAACGGATTATAACCCGCTATGATACTCAACTGATTTTGCTGGTCTTTCCATAGGTTATAACCCGCAACTAACGTATGAACGTAGAACGTGTCTCCATCATAATTGATGACCGGGAGCGGATAATATTTGGTGTCGTAACCACGGTAAGGGCTAGTTGCCGCCAATGCTCCGGCCCCGACTGAAAAGGTATCCGCATGTGCGGTCTGACTCAGCAAGGCCATAATGGCAGCTACTGGCAAAGCTTTAATCATGTTGGTTTTCATGTGTTCATCCGTAAGAAAATAAAATCGAACGTAGTGTAAATGAATCGTAATTAAGTTTCATGTATAGCGCACACAAACCTAAAGCAACCAGATAATTTATATGCGGATTATGAAATAATTATGTCTAAAAAGTACTCATTATCGCCGTATCCCCCGTGCTGCAAGGCCTGTAGGTAACCTCACAACAACTGAGTCCTTGATATGGCTTAAAAAACTGCAATTTAACACAGGAAATTTTTCGCAGGTCAAACTACGCTTAATATTAGGAGAAAAAACTGCTGGCAAAGTAACCTGTTCGTGTTGCTCATGACCGTAAACATGACTCTACTTAAATTAAATAGAGCAACAAGTAAGTTGGCATAAGGGTTGCTAAATCTGTATGACAGAGTCAGTTGGGGAAATTTTCTTCCGGGAGCTGTTCCACCGCATTTCAAGCTCTCTTTAACCTGTGCTAAATAACGAAGGACGGGCATCTATGAACATATTTGACCATTATCGCCAGCGCTATGAAGCTGCCAAGGATGAAGAGTTCACACTGCAGGAATTTCTTACCATCGCTCGGCAAGATCGCAGTGCTTATGTTAACGCCGCGGAACGCCTGTTGATGGCAATAGGTGAACCCGTCATGGTCGACACCGCGCTTGAACCACGCCTGTCGCGTCTATTCTCCAACCGCGTCGTCGCACGCTATCCTGCCTTTGAAGAGTTTTACGGCATGGAGGATGCAATCGAGCAGATTGTCTCTTACCTCAAACACGCCGCTCAAGGTCTGGAAGAGAAAAAACAAATCCTCTATCTGCTGGGTCCGGTCGGTGGCGGTAAGTCCTCTCTGGCTGAAAGACTTAAAGCTCTGATGCAACGAGTACCCATTTACGTACTGAGTGCCAACGGCGAACGCAGCCCGGTGAATGATCATCCTCTGTGCCTGTTTAATCCTCAGGAGGATGCCCATATTCTTGAAAAAGAATACAACATCCCTACCCGCTACCTTGGCACTATCATGTCGCCATGGGCCGCGAAGCGTCTGCATGAATTTGGCGGCGATATAACCAAATTTAAAGTGGTTAAAGTCTGGCCGAGTATTCTCGAGCAGATTGCAATCGCCAAAACAGAGCCGGGTGACGAAAATAATCAGGATATCTCTGCGCTGGTCGGTAAAGTCGATATTCGTAAACTCGAGAATCACGCCCAGAACGACCCGGATGCCTACGGTTATTCCGGCGCACTGTGCCGTGCCAACCAGGGGGTAATGGAATTCGTCGAGATGTTCAAGGCACCAATCAAGGTCTTGCATCCGCTGCTAACCGCTACTCAGGAAGGTAACTATAACGGAACCGAGGGTATTTCTGCCCTGCCGTTCAACGGGATCATTCTTGCTCACTCCAACGAATCCGAGTGGGTGACTTTCCGTAATAACAAGAACAACGAAGCATTCCTTGACCGCGTTTACATTGTGAAGGTGCCTTACTGCCTACGCGTGTCGGAAGAAATCAAAATTTACGACAAACTGCTTAGCAACAGTGAGCTGGTACACGCCCCATGCGCGCCCGGAACTCTGGAAACGCTGGCACGATTCTCTATCCTTTCACGTTTGAAAACACCAGAAAATTCCAGCACCTATTCGAAAATGCGGGTTTATGACGGTGAAAGCCTTAAGGATACTGATCCGAAAGCCAAGTCATACCAGGAGTATCGCGACTACGCAGGCGTCGATGAAGGTATGAACGGCCTGTCAACGCGGTTTGCCTTTAAAATTCTGTCTCGGGTATTTAACTTTGACCATGCAGAAGTTGCCGCCAACCCGGTACATCTGTTCTATGTTCTTGAACAGCAGATCGAGCGCGAACAGTTCCCGCAGGACATTGCCGAAAAATACCTTGAGCACCTGAAAGGCTATCTGATCCCTAAATATGCCGAGTTTATCGGTAAAGAGATCCAGACCGCCTACCTGGAATCCTATTCTGAGTACGGACAAAACATTTTCGATCGTTATGTCACGTATGCCGATTTCTGGATCCAGGATCAGGAATACCGCGATCCAGACACCGGTCAGCTCTTCGACCGCGAGGCTCTGAATGCGGAATTGGAAAAAATCGAGAAACCGGCGGGTATCAGTAACCCTAAAGATTTCCGTAACGAAATCGTCAACTTTGTGCTGCGTGCCCGTGCTAATAATAGTGGCCGTAATCCGAACTGGACCAGTTACGAGAAGTTGCGCACGGTTATCGAGAAGAAAATGTTCTCCAATACCGAAGAGTTGCTGCCTGTTATTTCCTTTAATGCCAAGACATCGACTGACGAACAGAAAAAACATGATGACTTTGTCGATCGAATGATGGAAAAAGGATATACGCGCAAACAGGTTCGCCTGCTTTGCGAGTGGTATCTGCGTGTCAGGAAGTCATCGTAAAAGGCAATCTCAGTAAAGCGGGGATCGTTGGCAACGTTGTTTGGGGGCTATATGACGTACTTTATTGACCGTCGACTGAATGGCAAGAATAAAAGCGCGGTTAACCGCCAGCGCTTTTTGCGCCGCTATAAGTCGCAAATAAAACAGTCGATCGCCGAAGCCATCAATAAGCGTTCGGTAACCGACGTGAGCAGCGGGGAGTCTGTTTCGATCCCCAATGAAGATATCAACGAACCCATGTTCCACCAGGGCCGCGGTGGTTTGCGCCACCGTGTTCATCCCGGCAACGATCACTTCATCACTAACGACCGTATCGAGCGTCCTCAGGGCGGCGGTGGCGGCGGAAGTGGTCAAGGGGATGCCAGTCAGGACGGTGAAGGTCAGGACGAATTCTCCTTCCAGATTTCAAAAGATGAATATCTCGATCTGTTATTCGAGGACCTTGCGCTGCCCAATCTGAAAAAGAATCAGTACAAGCAGCTTACCGAATTCAAAACCCACCGCTCCGGATACACCTCAAACGGCGTACCGGCAAATATTAGCGTAGTCCGTTCATTACAAAACTCGCTGGCTCGCCGTACCGCGATGTCTGCGGGTAAAAAGCGCGAACTGCGTGAGCTTGAAAACACACTTAATGAAGTTGAAAACACTGAGCCTGCCCAACTATTGGAGGAGGAGCGGCTGCGTAAAGAGATAGCCGAACTTCGGCAGAAAATTGCCAAGGTTCCGTTTATCGATACTTTCGACTTGCGCTATAAAAATTACGAGCGCCGTCCCGAACCTTCCAGCCAGGCGGTGATGTTCTGCCTGATGGACGTATCAGGTTCCATGGATCAGGCAACCAAAGACATGGCCAAACGTTTCTATATTCTGCTCTACCTGTTTCTGAGTCGGACTTATAAAAACGTTGACGTTGTCTACATCCGTCATCACACCCAGGCAAAAGAGGTGGACGAACAGGAGTTCTTCTACTCTCAGGAAACCGGGGGCACCATTGTTTCAAGTGCATTGAAGCTTATGGATGAAGTTATTCAGGAACGCTACGACCCTGCTCAGTGGAATATCTACGCTGCGCAGGCTTCCGATGGTGATAACTGGGCAGACGATTCGCCACTTTGCCACCAACTGCTGGCTCAGAAGATCTTGCCAATGGTGCGTTATTATAGTTACATCGAAATAACCCGCCGCGCGCACCAGACTCTGTGGCGCGAGTATGAAGTTTTACAGCAACATTTCTCGAACTTTGCGATGCAACATATTCGCGAGCAGGAAGATATTTATCCTGTATTCCGCGAACTTTTCCATAAGCAAACGGCAGATAACTAAACCCATTATCAAACTAAAAGCCGGACAGAATTTTGCTCCGGCTTTTTTATGCCTATCTTGCGACATACCCTCTCCTCATACTTAAAATAATTCTTATATAAATTTAACAATAAATGAAAACTTTTGGTAAAGGTTTGAAATGTGGGAACTATTATTTCATAACACAAAACATCGATATAGAAAAAGCATCCAATGAAACTATTACTAGCACATCTAAATGTAGAGAATAATTAACTTAAATCGTTCCATTGATCATTAAAATAACGGGTTAATTCAATTTGAGTAATCCTGAACTATTACATTAATTTTTTTCATTTAATCATATTAAATAATGTTAAAAAAACTAATCAATTAAAAGTACGCATTTAAAATGAATAATTTTTGAACTCTAAGTAACACTTAATTTTAAGCGTTTTTAATTTTTAAAATATTTCTAGAATCAACATTCTCAGCACCGAACCCAAATAATGTAACCCCTTGAATACAAATGAGAAGATTAATATAAAAAATATCCAATTCGATTTGAATAGCTTTTACACTAAATATGGCTATTATGTATTTATAAAATAAATATGAGTTAAGTCACAATCGACATATATTCGATAGTGCATCTTATTATTGTAATGATGTAGCTTGAAAATATTAAGGGATATTTGTGATTAGACTAGAGCTAGATAGCATTTCTCACTTGCTGTTTCATTGAGGAATTAGAAACATCTTAATACTTTATTGAAGCTGAAGAGTGTAACTGACACCAACTCAAGTTAAGCACTATATGCTATTTAACCATAGCGCCATTGAATGACGTAAGGTTTGAGAGTACTCTATTATTCCAATTGACTAACATTGTCACAATCCGTTTAAACCAGCTTAACCAGTATCAAGTGATAAGTGGCGTGATTGTTTATCACATATCCCAATGGAGGATTTAGACAACGCTTATCGATTAAAAATCTAATACGTGGGAACTATTTATGAACAACAAAAATTTTACAGAAGTGAACTGCTGTCCTTTTTGTGAAAATGAGTTGGAACAAGATATAACTCGCTGTAAAAAGTGCGGCAGTGAACGCATAGAGGGGCATATTAGCCGTAATGAGAGAAGAATAATTTTGTGGTCGCGAGTAACATTGACTGTACTTAGCATTGTTTATTATGCTAATTACTCCCCAACATCACAAAATAATCTCTTAAGCTTTCTTCTTTTTATTGTTTCAATAATTCTTTCACTGACTATTCCTAAACTTATTTTTAAATTTAAAAATAGAGGTAATGTTATTTGGAAAAAGAAAACTTTTCCCGTGTAAATATGATGAATATTGTAATAGGTTGAATATCAAATCTTTTTTGACGTTAGTACTACCTGCACTTACTTGAAATTTTAAGAGGAAATAATTTCATCATCGTTCAAGTAAATTATCTACGACATCGAAATCAAAGATAAATTGTACAGGCATTTCAAGGCACGTTGCATGCAGAGCTTCATCATTCTTGAATCATGAAACAACCGCATAGACACCCGCTGCGACCAAGGACATCCAGAACAGCGAACAGACGGCAAAAATACCTAACCACACCTTTTCGTTGAAAGTCATCAGTGAGTGTTCTTGTTCCATTTTCATCATTTTCTTAATCCTTGCTAGTTATGTTAAGAAAATCTTGACATAAAATATCACCCGAATTAGTGATGGAAATCTCATACTTTAAAAGCTATGTAGCTTTCTGGGCCATGGTGTTGAAAAAAAGTGAGCTAAATCTCATATCTTTAATCTTAGAAATTGAGTGCTCGATTAAAAAACGTGCAATTAACAAAATTTTCATCTATTCAAGTCTCATCTTTCACTTTACAACCGCTCACCATTTAACCAGTACGGCCTATTCCCCTTTAAAACTAACATATACAGCTGCTAATTAAACCAGCGGAAAGCTTCCGCCCGCAGTTTGATAAATAGTGTAAAACTGATTACAATATCAAAAAAAATTTGCTAGCAATTTTTCATTAAAACAAACACACCACAAAATTACGGACAAACTTTAGGACTTTTGAAACCTGACGCTCAAGTGCTTGCCTGCATGGGTTATCTGTCGTATCACTGGTTATGGAAATATTTGATGTCAAACTAATCTTCATTATTGCTGGAAATTTTTGATCGTTGACTCCGTCCCATATGTCATCTTGCTAGCAAAAAGCATTTTTTATAATTTTTTTGCAATTTATCACTAAAAATACAAAAACCAGCTCGAAGGCTGGCTTTTTTAAATACACTATTAAGTGGTAAAACTAATTAACTAAGGGATTACAGTCCGTATACCAGGTTAATTGAGGTCACAGTATCTGTCTTATCTGGCGCACTGGATGGTGGCTTAGTGTTATAAGTCACGTTATAAGCCAGCTTCAATGAGAAGCTCTTGTTAATAGCTACTGACAGCGCAGTCTCAGAGTTCAACGTAGTATCATCGTTGGCTAGAACTGAAACGCCTTCGCTGAATTTAGCAGTATCGCTAATCTGATAGGAATAAGTACCGGATGCGTAAGCAATCGGTTTTGTCGTACTGCTGCCTTCGGTAAATTCATCATGGCGGACGCCCGGACCGGCTTCGAGGTTCAGAGTATGAACGGGGCCGTTCCAGATCTGACGACCATAACCGAGCGTTGCAGTATCACGCGCGTGGTAGCCATTGAAGCGGTCAGTTAACCAGTTTGCTTGACCAAACAGATAGTTAACGTCTGACAAGTTATAACGAGTACGAGCACCAGCCTGATATTTTTCAGAGGAACGAACGCCTGAAGAGGAAGTATTAACGGCTGAAGCCCAAATACTGTAAGCCGTGTTTGGCTGGAACCAAGTCATGGTGGTATTGGCATTCAGATTATTATTACTTGTGTTGCCGGTCTGTGCGCTGTAACCCGCCTGCACGTTACCATCGAAGTTTTTCTTCGCGGTAGCAGGGTTGTCCAATGCAGTGAAAACATCGGTGTCTGCAAGACTTGAAACACTAAACAGTGCCGCACCACAAACTAAGGCACAGGCGGGTAAACGACGAACAACACTAAAAAACATTTTGCATCCCCAATGAATGTAAGGCAAATAACAAGATTAAGCGGGTGATTTTTTAAATACCATCCTCTGCACACTCTCTTTAATGCAGAACTAACCGATGGCATTTTGCATAATTAACAGTCAACAAATATACAACACCAGGCTGGTAATATCCTTTTACCTTCTGATTTTTTAGAACATTCCTAAGGTTGTATATTTTCTGAAAATCAAACATACAAAAACATTACGCTTTAAAGGATTGTTCTTTACTCTCAACGTCATTCTTGAACCCCGTACCTTGTCCTTTCTTCCGGAGCAGGTTAGTTTTAAACTAACTGTCTAATTCAAAAATATTTGCCGCGGTTTTCGCTGGCAGCTCTCAGGAGGAATGGTCATGGCACTTCAGCAAGAGATAATCCAGGCTCTGCACGTTAAACCACAAATCGATGCCGAGCAGGAAGTTCGCGTCAGCGTCGATTTTCTTAAAAGTTACCTGCGCGCCCACCCTTTCATAAAATCATTGGTATTGGGCATTAGCGGCGGGCAGGATTCTACTCTTACCGGCAAACTTTGCCAAACGACAATTAATGAATTACGAAATGAATTGCCAGAAGCCGGTTACCAATTTTATGCTGTACGGCTGCCTTATGGTGTTCAAGCTGATGAGTCCGACTGCCTTGATGCTATCGACTTTATCAAGCCAGACAATGTGTTAACGGTAAACATCAAGAATGCTATCCTGGCCAGCGAAGCCAGCCTGCGTGATACGGGTATCGAATTAAGCGATTTTATCAAGGGCAACGAAAAAGCTCGTGAGCGTATGAAAGCGCAATATAGTATTGCAGGAATGAAATCCGGTGTCGTCGTGGGCACCGATCATGCTGCAGAGGCAGTGACGGGTTTCTTCACCAAGTACGGCGATGGTGGCACCGATATCAACCCTATTTTCCGTTTAAACAAGCGCCAGGGGAAAGCGCTGCTTAAACATTTAGGCTGCCCTGAACATTTATATACCAAGGCTCCCACTGCCGATCTTGAAGATAACCGCCCTGCACTGCCTGATGAAGCGGCTCTTGGGGTGACCTATGAGCTGATTGATGATTATCTGGAAGGCAAAACAGTTGATACCCAATATGTCAAAATTATAGAAAATTGGTATCTGCGTACTGAACATAAACGTCAGCCGCCAATCACCGTGTTTGATGATTTCTGGAAATAACGCTTTCTAGCTGTTGTGAATAATCAGGACATCTCTCCAGATGTCCTGATAGCCATCCCCTCGGCCTGCATCCCAATTCTGTGTAATAGATCCCACGCATCGCTTTTCATTTCATAACGAAATCATTACTCTTGTTCCCTTTTTCGAATGGATGCGCGGTAACAAATGCAAAAATTCCTTTTTTTATTACTGACTCTGGTTCTGCTTGGTCCGCTAGGCATCGATCTCTATCTTCCTGCTATTCCGGCAATTGCCAGCGGATTGAACAGCGGCGAAAGCTTGATCCAATCTTCTATTTCATTATTTATTTTGGTGCTGGGCATCGGACAGTTACTGGCAGGCCCTTTAGCTGACCGCTATGGACGTCGCCCGGTTGCCATCGCCGGTATTCTGCTTTACATGCTGGGAGTGGTGATGGCTGCAACAGCCGTTAGCGCCGCGTTATTTATGGCATCACGCGTAGTACAAAGCCTTGGCGTATGCTGCACCTCGGTGGTGATTTTCAGTAGTGTACGCGACAGGCTGGAGGGCGATGACGCCGCACGCGCCTTTGGTTTTCTTAATGGAACGTTAAATATTGTCCCTGCTTTAGCCCCTCTTATCGGAGGGCTTATTGCTCAATACTATGGCTGGCGCGCGCCGTTTTGGGCACTGTGCGGCTATACCCTGATCACCCTGTTACTGGTGGTGTTTTTGTTGGCAGAAACTCGCCCTGCCAATACCAAACAGGTCGGCAGCCTGCCATTGCGGCAATATTTGCGTATCTTGCGTGACAGCAATTTCCTGATTTTTGCGCTGGTGAATGCCGGAGCAATGGGAATGGCGCTGACCTATGTTTCGCTGGCACCTACGGTTTTGATGACCAACGGAGGCCTGACTCCGCTGCAATTTTCACTGGTCTTTGGCGCTAACGGCTTTTGGATCATGCTGATGAGTTTTATCGCCAGTAAAGTTATTCGCAAAGTAGGACGGCCAACCTGCCTGGCTACCGGGGCTATTCTGATGCTGCTAGGCGGCATCGCACTGTTCGCCGAGCTGGCCATGTTATCGGACCAGACTCAGCTGTCGACCTGGGCTTATATGCTTCCGGTTGCCAGCGCCTGTGCGGGATTAGCTTTTGTTATTGGACCGGCCACCAGCTACGCGCTTGAGCCCTATTCCAGCGAGGCAGGTATTGCCGGAGCTCTGGTAGGATTTGTACAAATGGCTGGCGGTGCGGCGCTTGGGCTGATTGCTATGGCACTGCCTTTGCCGCCTAAGGCCAGTCTGGCGCTGGTGATGCTGACCGCTTTTGTCTGGGCCTGGACGGCAAAACGTCGCAGTAAAAGGATTAAAGGTAAAATTGCGGCTCTGAATTAGAAACTGGCCCGAGCGGGCCAGTTCAAAAGCTGAGTAAAATCAGGCTACGATAACCGGCACTCTGGGAGCCAGTGCGCTCATCAGTTCATATCCCAGCGTGCCCGCCGCTAGAGCCACCTCGTCAATGGGCAACCGATCGCCCCACAGTTCAACCTGCGAACCGATTTTAGCCTGCGGGCAAGGGGTAAGATCAACCATCAGCATATCCATTGAAACGGTCCCGAGTGTTATGGTTTTCACACCGTCAACAATTATCGGAGTTCCACTAGGCGCATGGCGTGGATACCCGTCAGCGTAACCACAAGCCACCACGCCAATACGATGCTCTCGCTCAGCGCGATAGCGACCGCTGTAACCCACGCGATCGCCAATCTGAAGATGTTGCACCGCGATAAGCTCGCTGCGAAGCTGCATCACCGGCTTGAGGCCAGTATGGGCAATATCTTGTACATTGCCGCTGGGCGAGGCTCCATAAAGAATAATCCCCGGGCGAACCCAATCATGGTGTGTCTGTGGGTGCCACAAAGTTGCCGCAGAATTGGCCAGCGAACGTGGCCCAGGCAGCTGACGGGTACCTTTTTCGATAATATCTTCCTGAGCCTTAACTCCTTCCAGACTGTCTGCACTGGAAAAATGGCTCATCAGCGTTATTTCACCAACCTGCGGCAATGCGCGTAGTTGATGCCAGACTTCATTAATTTCAGCAGGTTGGAATCCAAGACGATTCATCCCGCTGTTAATTTTTAAATAAATATTCAGCGGCGCAGTAACTTTTGCTGCTGCCAGAGCCGCCAACTGCCAACGGCTGTGCACGGCAGTAGTTAAACTGTAGTGATCAATGGCTAACAAATCTTCTGGGCTGAAAAAGCCCTCAAGCAGCAATATCGGGCCTTGCCAACCGGCCTCTCTGAGCAAAATGGCTTCATGAAAGTCTAGTAAAGCAAAACCATCGGTCGCTGTTGCCAGGCTTTGCCAAATACGCGCAATGCCGTGGCCGTAAGCGTTGGCTTTAACCACCGACCAAACCTTACTTTGCGGGGCGTGGCGACGAATTACCTGCAGATTGTTTTGTAACGCTGACATCGACAGGATGGCAGAAATCGGGCGTGGCATGAAATCTCCTGAAATAACTCTTTTCGCCCGCCGTGATGAATGCGGCGGACCTTTATCTTTATATTCCGACTCAGAAAGCTTTAGCCTACCGGATGCATTTTATGGGCTTTATCATTGTGCGAAATAAAGTCGGCGCTATAACGCGCCACAGACAAGTCTTCTGACGGAATTGCCGGAGTCACGCCCGACATAATATCGGCAAGCAACTGACCCGAACCACAGGCCATGGTCCACCCCAAAGTTCCATGCCCGGTGTTCAGGTAAAGATTTTTCAAGGTGGTTTTACCAACAATTGGCGTGCCGTCTGGCGTCATTGGGCGCAGACCGGTCCAGAAAGTCGCCTCTTCAACGCGGCCACCGTTGGGGTAAAGATCTTTAACCACCATTTCCAGCGTTGCTCGACGCGCCTTGGCCAGTTGAGTATTAAAACCAACAATTTCCGCCATCCCGCCTACGCGGATCCGCTGGTCGAATCGAGTAATAGCGATTTTATAGGTTTCGTCGAGCACGGTAGAAAACGGCGCGGAGGCTTCGTCCGCGATAGGTATAGTCAGTGAGTAACCTTTCAGCGGATAAACCGGGATCGACACCAAATCGGCCAACAGCGCGGTGGAATAAGACCCAAAGGCCACCACATAAGCATCGGCTTTTACGATTTCACTGCCACACTGCACGCCTGAAATTTGGCCATTCTCAACCAAAAGGCGATCCACGCTTTTATTAAATTCAAATTTCACGCCGATTTTACGCGCCATTTCAGCCAGTTGACGAGTAAACAGCTGGCAGTCACCGGTTTCATCATTAGGCAAACGCAGGCCACCCGTCAGCTTATGGGCCACCTGCGCCAATGCAGGTTCAGCGGTAGCCAACTGGCTCGACTCCAGCAGCTGGTAAGGCACCCCGGCTTCTTCCAGCACGGCAATGTCTTTAGCGGCGCTGGCGAACTGCTGTTCGGTGCGGAACAACTGCAATGTCCCGCCCTGACGACCTTCATACTGAATGCCGGTGTCCTCACGCAAAGCCCTGAGGCAGTCACGGCTGTATTCCGACAAACGCACCATGCGACTTTTGTTGGTCTGATAATGATTCATGTCGCAGTTACGTAGCATCTGCCACATCCATTTCAACTGCATACTGGTGCCGTCGAGACGAATTGCCAAAGGCGCGTGTTTCTGGAACATCCACTTGATGGCCTTTAACGGAACGCCAGGAGCGGCCCACGGAGCGGCATAACCGGGTGAGATCTGACCGGCATTACCTGCGCTGGTTTCTTCTGCCGGGCCGGACTGACGGTCAATCACCGTAACTTCGTGTCCCGCTTTTGCCAGATACCATGCACTGGCGACACCTACTACACCACTGCCTAAAATCACCACTCGCATACTCGACTCCAGTTCGGCTTACTACAAAGCATAATATTCTGGCGCAGAAGTTAACCTGAAAACGGCGTTAACCCAACATTCAGAGCCAGAATTGTGAAGAATTTCACAAACATTTATCGTTGAAACTGAATAATTTTTCAATAGGCGCGACTAAATAACGATATACAGCAACATTTTCTGCTAATTGGAAGCAATTTCTGGCATTTTGATAGCAATGCTATCATTGCTATCAAGGGCAATTGGCCGTCACAAAGCGCACCTATACTCAGGATTAAATACTGGGTTAGTGGCTAAAAATTGAAATATTCAACTACCCAACCGCTATTAAATGAGATTCTCTGTTTCTGCACCATGGCATGCCCTTTTAACGAGCATGGAGATTTATAATCCCGATTTTCATGCCACGCCGAGAGATCAAACGGTGGAATGCTGAATCGGCTGTGATTCCACTGCCTGTTTGCGATATTGCGTTGGCGTAATCCCCATCCGTTGACGAAAATGGTGGCGTAGCGTTTCCGCCGATCCAAAACCCGCAAGTTCGGCAACGTGCTCAATACTCAGAGTTTGGCTTTCAAGAAGTCGGCAGGCGTTTTGTATCCTGATGCCAAGCATCCACTCCCCCGGACTCGTGCCCGTAGTCTCCTGGAAACGACGTAGAAAAGTGCGGCGACTCATTCCGGCTTCCGCGGCAAGCTCGGCAATCGCCAGCGGTTTATCCAGTCGACTGCGCAGACTTTCGAGCAGTGGCGAAAGACTTTTGCTTTCTCGGCCGCTCACCGGCTGGGGCAAATACTGCGCCTGATTTCCTTCACGATGGGAAAACGTAACCATCCTGCGTGCCGCGCGGTTCGCCACCACCGTTCCGTAATCACGACGTATGAGATACAGGCACAGATCAACGCCCGCAGCCCCTCCCGATGAGGTTATCAGGCTGCCTTCATCGACATAAATCACGCCGTGGCACACCTTGATTGCCGGGTAACGATCCTCCAGCGCCTGAGTACTGTTCCAGTGGGCAGTAGCGCGTTTGCCGTCAAGCAACCCGGCTTCGGCCAGCACAAAACTTCCAGCGCAAATCGATACAATCCTCGCGCCACTGGCATGAGCTTGCTGTAAAGCGGCAATTAACTCGGCAGTTGGCGGTTCGTCAATACTGCGCCAGCCCGGAATAACGATGGTCCCTGCACCTTCCAGCAGTTCCAGGCCACCATCCACCACCAGCCGTATTCCCCCCTGCGCGGCAAAGATTCCATTTTCAACTGAAGCAACGGCCATCTCATACAGCGGCTCGCCGGTAGTTTCATCCGCCCGACCAAAAGCCTCAACGGCAATCCCAAATTCGAAAGTACACAGCCTTTCATAGGCTAGAAGCACTAATCGTCGATTAAACACAGGTGTTACGGAAAGTGTTGGCATAATTCACGGGTTTCTCATTGGCATAATATTGACGATATATGGCACAACCACATATTTCCAGTATTGTTCGAATCTTTCATGCTGACCGCCTTTACAGCGTGATAGGACTTTCTTATGGCCGTTTTACTTTCGACTCGAAACAAACTGGCGCTTACTGCCGTGTGTCTGGCCGCGATGATGTCAGGATTGGAGATATCCAGCGTTCCGGTAATCCTGCCAATACTTGAAAAGCAAATCCACGCCAGCTTTACCCAGCTGCAATGGATAATGAATGCTTATACCTTGGCCTGCACCACCGTACTGATGGCGACCGGAACACTGGCGGATCGTTTTGGTCGCAAGCGTTTATTTTTAATCAGTATTACAGGATTCGGCCTGACGTCTTTGCTCTGTGGCGCTGCAAATTCTCCCTCATTGATTATCTTTGGCCGTTTTCTGCAGGGAATGAGCGGTGGCGCGATGCTAATTTGTCTGATTGCCATTCTGTCATCGCAATTTCCACCTGGGAAAGCACGCAATACGGCGTTTACCGCCTGGGGTGTTGTGTTTGGTTTCGGGCTGGGATTTGGGCCAATGATTGGCGGCCTGATTGTGGCTTTGGCGAGCTGGCAATGGGTCTTTCTGATCCACGTGGTGATCGCAATAATCACTGGCTTGCTGGCTTATAAAAATGTCGAGGAATCGCGCGATCACGAAAATCAGCAGCTGGACGTTGGCGGAGTCGTCTCGCTCACCGCCACGGTGCTGAGCCTGACATTTTATATCACCCAGGGCGGACAAATAGGCTATCTCAGCGATCGTGGACTGTTCATTGTCGGCATTGCTTTGCTGTGCCTGATGATATTCATTTATATCGAGCGCCGCCATCCGCATCCTATGTTTGATTTTACCGTATTCCGTAACCGCGCTTTCTCTGGCGCGTTGCTGGGGTCAATAGGCATGAATTTCAGTTTTTGGCCGTTTATGATTTATCTGCCCATCTATTTTCAGACGGTACTGGGCTACGACATTGTGACCGCGGGACTTTATTTATTGGCCTACACCCTGCCTACCTTGCTAATGCCGCCGCTCGCCACGAGACTGGTTTCAAGATTTGGCGCAGGAAAAGTAATTCCCTCCGGATTGCTGGGGATTGGCATAGGTTTTTGGCTAATGTACTTCGGACTGCATGGGACTATTGGCGTGCTGCCGGGTGCCGTGGTGGCCGGAGTAGCGCTGGGGCTGACAAATACTCCGGTAACCCATACGACTACCGGCGCTTTACCTGCCAATCGGGCCGGTATGGCCTCGGGAATGGACATGAGCGCCAGACTGATTACTTTGGCAATCAATATCGCCATGATGGGAACGCTGCTGGTTGCGGGAGTAAAGCTGGCGTTGTGCGAAGCTCTTCCTGCAGAGAATAGTATGCAAGGGCTGCAATCTCTTGCCGAAAAATTGGCCGGTGGCGAAAACTCTTTACCACCGGCTCTGGCCTCTGTAGCGCGAGAGGCGCTGATTTCAGGATTCAGTGGGGTTCTACTGTATGGAGCAGCAGGGGTATGTATTCTGGCTTTGGCCAGTCATTTTCTTTTCAATTTCCGAGTAAAGTCGGCGCTGGGCCGCGCCGAGATTGAATCATAAGAATTTCTTTACAAAGCATTCTTCTGCTTTGTCATTGACACCATCAGCCGCTAGGGATATAGATTTCGTAACCGGGGAAAAGTCTCATCCCCCGGTTTGCCCCAGCTAAAATTGTTAAATCGTTAAGGCAATGAAAAAGCATATAAATATGCTCTACGGCCTGCACGAGGTTGAGATTGAGCTACGATTAATAGTGGATGCATATATTTAAAACACTGTTGCGTCCGTAACTGACTGAGGGTGCGCTGATGACGACAAAGACCCAGGAACATAAAACTGAAGACAAACGTTTGAGTGATGGACCAGACTGGACGTTTGAGTTGCTCCAGACCTATCTGGAAGAGATTGACCGGGTTGCCAAGAGTTATCGGCTAGAAACCTACCCGCATCAAATCGAGATAATCACCTCCGAGCAGATGATGGATGCCTATTCCAGCATCGGTATGCCTATCAACTATACCCACTGGTCATTCGGTAAAAAGTTTATCGAAACCGAACAGCGTTATAAGCACGGTCAGCAAGGTCTGGCCTATGAGATTGTGATTAACTCCAATCCTTGTATCGCGTATTTGATGGAAGAAAATACCATCACCATGCAGGCGCTGGTTATTGCCCATGCCTGTTATGGCCACAACTCATTTTTCAAAAATAACTACCTGTTCCGCAGTTGGACCGATGCCAGCTCAATAGTTGACTATCTGATCTTTGCACGGCGTTACATCAGCCGCTGTGAAGAGCGTTATGGCGAGGAAGAGGTGGAACGCTTGCTCGACTCCTGCCATGCGCTGATGAACTACGGCGTCGATCGCTATAAACGTCCGCAGAAAATTTCGCTGACTGAAGAGAAAGCCCGCCAGGAAAGTCGCGAAGCCTATCTGCAAAGTCAGGTAAATACCCTGTGGAAAACCCTGCCTCGCAAGGATAAAGAGGATGCGCCAGAACAGGTGCGCCGCTTCCCTTCCGAACCGCAGGAAAATATTTTGTACTTTATGGAAAAAAATGCGCCACTGCTTGAGCCTTGGCAGCGCGAAATTTTGCGTATCGTGCGTAAAATCAGCCAGTATTTTTATCCACAAAAACAGACTCAGGTCATGAACGAAGGCTGGGCGACTTTCTGGCACTACACCATTCTCAACCATCTGTATGATGAGGGAAAAGTCAGCGATCGCTTTATTCTTGAATTCTTGCACAGCCACACTAATGTGGTGTTCCAGCCGCCTTACAACAGCCCGTATTACAGCGGTATCAATCCGTATGCTCTGGGCTTCGCCATGTTCCAGGACATCAAACGTATTTGTCAGTCTCCGACCGAGGAGGATAAATATTGGTTCCCGGACATCGCGGGTTCTGACTGGCTTGAAACGCTGCATTTCGCCATGCGGGATTTCAAAGACGAAAGCTTTATCAGTCAGTTCCTTTCGCCAAAAGTCATGCGTGATTTCCGCTTGTTTACCGTGCTCGACGACGATCGCAACAATTATCTCGAGATTTCCTCTATTCATAATGAAGAAGGTTATCGGGCAATTCGTCAGGAGCTTTCAGCGCAGTACAACTTGAGCAATCACGAGCCGAACATCCAAGTCTGGAACGTGGATTTGCGCGGCGACCGTTCTTTAACCCTGCGTTACATTCCGCAGGATCGTGCGCCGCTGGACAAGAGCCGCCGCGAAGTGATGAAACACATTCATCGACTGTGGGGATTCGACGTCTATATGGAGCAGTTAAACGAGGACGGCAGCGTAGAGATGCTGGAACGCTGTCCGGCTCGCCCTTCTGCACTGTAATTGATGGCAAGTATTTTTATCAGCTAGTAGAAAGCAAAAAAGGGCGCCTGAGCGCGTGATACCAGCCAGTGTTAACCGCCGGTATCAAGCGCTCAGGCGCCCTTCTAGTAAACTTTCACTCGGCTTAACGGCGTTGATCCGCTAAATCTTTGGGCATGGCAAGCTGCATACTGTGCCAAATCGCACCGCTTTCCCTACCGTAACTGCGCACGCAGTCGACTATTTGATCAAACTTTTTCTCTTCACAAATAGTGGAAAGCTGCTGATAAAAATCAATTGCCAGCTTGCGGGCAGCCGGATTGGAGAAATAATAGCGCCCAACGCGAGTGTACAGACCGCGCAAGCCGTTAATAATCAATCCGTAAATCGGGTTACCCGACGCAAATGCCAATCCGCGGAAAATGCCGTAATCAAGTTCGGTAAACGCTTCTGAGGTATCGTCCGTTATCGAGGCTTTGGCCAATACCTGCTGTGTTTCTTCAGGATTGGAACGCATTGCCTTGCGAATGAAAATGGTCGCGATATTGGTTCGCACAGACAACAGGTTATCGATCAACTGTGGCACGCTTTCATGATCGAGACGGGCCAGTGTTTCCAAAATATTGAGATTCGAGGTTTCCCAAAAGTTGTTCACTTTAGTGGGTTTGCCGTGCTGAATGGTCAGCCAGCCATCACGCGCCAAACGTTGCAACACTTCACGCAACGTTGTACGGGTGACACCAATAAGTTCAGAAAGCTCTCTTTCTGCTGGCAAAATAGTACCTGGAGGAAATCGGCTGTTCCAAATACTTTCAATAATATATTCTTCGGCAAAACCGGCAGGACTCTGCGCCTTGATAACCATGTTTGTGGCTTTCCGTTACAGCTTCTTCAGCTGTCTTATAAGAAGTTATAATTCAGCTCATCATACCAGATGAAAAACTTCGGTTATAGCTTCTGTTTCTTACTTATTAAGATTGGTTTGGACGAAATGTGCGTTGTACAGCGGTTTTGTGCAACATATCTTCTAAACATTTAGCAAAGACATTTTTTCCCTTAAGTCACTGGCAGTTGGGGTGAATTGGTTTACACTGCCTGTCGATAGTTTACTGCATGGAAGATAAACCTATGTTGCAATATCTTAACCGTTGCTCTCAGGGGCGCGGAGCTTGGCTGTTGATGGCATTGACCGCACTTGTTCTAGAATTGGCCGCGCTGTATTTCCAACACGTGATGTTGTTACTCCCTTGTGTGATGTGTATTTATGAACGTTGCGCCCTGTTTGGCATTCTTGGTGCTGGCATCGTCGGAGCCATTGCCCCGGCAACCTGGCTACGTTACGGCGCGATTATTATCTGGATTTACAGTGCCGCCGAGGGCCTGCGCCTGTCATGGCAACACACTATGATCCAGCTACACCCGTCACCTTTTGTCACCTGTGACTTTGCTGCCCGTTTTCCAGGCTGGTTGCCGCTGGATAAATGGCTGCCGAGCGTGTTTGTAGCAACGGGTGACTGTGCAGAGAGATCCTGGACCTTCCTGACACTTGGCATGCCGCAGTGGCTGGTAGGTGTCTTCGGCGTATTCTTGCTGATTGGCATTCTGGTCGCGGTTGCTCAATTTGTTAAGAGCCGGCGTCGGGATTTGTTTTCTCGTTAAACGAGTTCTTTGAACATATTAAAAGGCTTCTGTTGTGGGAAGCCTTTTTGTTACCTGTTACAGGCTGCGCAATATCCGGATCACAGCGATTTAAGGGTGGCGGCAATCACGCCCTGATAAGAACCCGTGCCGTGCCCAAGCAAACGACTTAACGTTGCGCTGTCATCAAACAACGCGCCTTTACTGGCACCGGCATCTGAGTCCGCCAGCATATCCGCCAAACCTTCCGGCAGCCCTGCTCCTTTCAGCGCCGCAGCGAATTCTGATTCAGATAAATTCACATAATTTACCGTTTTGCCAGACTGCTGTGCGATTTCGGCGGAAAATTCGGCCAGCGTGTAGCTTTCATCCCCAGCCAGTTCATACACTTTGCCTTGCTGAGAATCGGCCAAAATCACATTCGCTGCAGCCTGGGCGTAGTCTGCGCGGGGAGCAGAGGCAATTCTTCCATCGCCGGCGGCCCCTATAAACGCGTTGTGTGCCAATGCGGGCGCAATGCTGGCGGCATAATTTTCGGTGTACCAGCCATTTCGCAGCAGCACAAAAGGAATGCCGGAAGCGCGCAGAGCGGCCTCCGTATCACGGTGTTCGCGTGCCAGCGACAATGGCGAATTATCCAGATTTAACAAGCTGGTGTAGGCAATCAGTTTCACGCCCGCGCCTTTTGCCGCATCTATTACCGCCTGATGCTGAGCACTGCGCTGCCCCACTTCGCTAGAGGATATCAACAACAGCTTGTCGACTCCTGTAAACGCCGATTTTAAAGTTTCAGGCTGACTGTAATCAGCCTGGCGAACGACAACACCTAACTGTTTGAGATCCTCAGCTTTCACCGGATTGCGCACCGCCGCAACGATTTCACCGGCAGGAACTTTTTTGAGTAATGCTTCAATGACTAAACGGCCTAACTGACCTGTTGCACCCGTAACTGCGATCATAATGTTCTCCATAAGTTGAACTTTGGCCACGCTAAATTTTGCATAGAAATGAAACTTGCAGACTCAGCACACCAGCTTGCCCGAGGTAATTGATGTTCACACCTTGTACGGCAGGCACTATAAAATATATACTATCCAATAGTAAGTACTTACAATTTTGTTAGTATTAAATTTGTTGGAAATAAACCTATGAGCGACAGCAATATAAATAGTATTCAGAAAGTTAGGCACGGGAAATTGCTGGATATCAACTGCCCTTCTCGGCAAGTCTTGCAGCATATTGCCAGTCGATGGGGCATTTTGGTTTTGATCGCGTTAGACAAAGACACTCTACGCTTCAACGAATTGAGAAAGAAAATTGTCGGTATCAGCGAAAAAATGCTGTCACAAACGCTGCAAACTTTCGAAAAAGACGGGTTCATTCATCGCACCATGCTGCCGGTGATGCCACCACACACTGAATATTCCCTCACCCCCTTGGGGCTGGAAGTCTATCAACAAGTCATTCAGTTAAGTGACTGGATAGAACACAATTTACCTCGGGTACTTGAAGCCAGCGGTAACGACCAAGTATAAAAATCGATCTAAAAAGGTAAGTGATAATAAATTTCCTACTGATTATTTATATGTATTAATAAGTCATCATGCGGATTAACTCTCTTTTTTATCTCTTACTTAAAGTATGAGCAGGATGAATAAAACCCTTGTTAAGAACTAGTGTTTATTTAACGAACGCTTACAAAGAGTTTACATGCGGAACAATAACTAAATGGTATGATAACCAACGCTATCATTAGCATATGTGTGTAAATTTTTGGAAATTCTTTCCGCCCACCTTTTTGGTGGGTTTTTTTATCTCTTTTTTTAACTCTTTTTTTTAAGATAAAGTTGATAGATAAAAACGTTGAATATTGGATACTTTCAATATGAATTTATTGGAGGTAGATCATGAAAAATGCATTAAAAGCGGTTAGCGTTCTGCTGGTTATTGCTTCACTGAGTGGTTGTTTCTGGCCAGGTTATTATCACGATGGTCATCGCGGCGGTGGCTATCACGGCGGCGGTGGTGGCGGCTACTATCATCACTAAAACGACTTAGCATCACTTAAACAGCCTAGCTCTGAAAACATACCATGCTAAAACCCGCCTTTGTGAACTGACCGCAAAAAGTTGGAAGGTTTATGTCAGGCGTCTAATTGGGCCTGGGTTCGGTACTCTACCGGACTCAGGCCTTTTAGCTTTTGTTTTATTCTTTCATGGTTGTAATAGTCGATATATTTCTCAATACCTGCTCGTAACTCGCTGATATTTCGATATTCATCCAGACGCAGGCACTCCGCTTTCAGCGTGCCGAAGAAGCTCTCTATCACCGCATTGTCATAGCAGTTTCCCTTTCGTGACATGCTCTGTTTCAGCCCTGCTTCCCTGAGACGTTTCTGATAGTGCCCCAGCTGATACTGCCAGCCCTGATCTGAGTGCAGCAGCGGATATTCGCCCTCGCTCAGAACCGACAAAGCCTTAGTCAACATATCGTCAACCATCGACAGCCGCGGGCGAGATTCCATTTGATACGCGACTATCTCACCGTTATACAGGTCGAGAACCGGGGATAAATACAGCTTTTCCCTGCCTATCTTAAATTCCGTCACGTCCGTTACCCACTTCTGGTTGGGTTTGTCCACGCTGAACTGGCGGTTCAGAACATTGCCGGCGGCTTTGCCGCGTTTTTTTCCCTGAGCAAGGCCTGCAGCTTTTTTAGATAGGCCACCTCAACGCGTAACTGTTCAAGCTCCTCACGTTCGTCCGAGTTAAGGTCCGTTTGCGAAGGGGCGGCTGGCTTATTTTCAGGGTTTTCCGGCATTATTTTTTTCCTGCGGCGGTTGTCTGTCAGGGCTTCAAGACCGCCTTCATCATACAGTCGTTCCCACTGGCAAACCGAGGAAAAAGCAGGGATAGGGAACTTTGCACAGACTTCGCGAACGGACAGGCGGTGTTCACGCATATGCAAAATAACGGACTCTTTAAAGGCCGGAGAATAGGAGAAATGGCGGGTGGTCAGCCCGGCTTCACCATGAAGTTCCCAGGCGGCAGACCATTTACGAACGGTACTGTGATCGATACCAAAGCGTTTTGCCGTGGCCTTTTGCCCCTCCAGCCCGGAGAGATAGTGCCGCACGACCTGAAGCTTAAAGCTGAGAGAATACTTGCTCATAAAAATTGCACCTTACTTAGTCGGGTATCCAACTTTTGGGGTGCAGTTCATTTGGTGGGTTTTTTTATAGGATTTGCGCAATGAGTGTGATGCTTCGCTATCATAAAAGACATTGTTTCTGGCATATTAAGCTTTCCGTAAAAGGACTCGCTTAGTAAACTTCAGAGGATATGTCACCTCGATGGTTTAGGATTGCAGTTAACCATTTGATCCAAGGGTATTTATGAGAAACGTCATCATTCATATGCTCAACAAAATATCTACAATGGATGCAGAATATAAACAGCTTACTGCACAGGTTGAAGCACAATCCCTGCTGATAAGCGCGCTGATGCTGACGATTGGCAAAGAGGGAGGCCCTTCCGAGATGATAGGCAGCGTAAGTAAAGCCATCAACTCGGTGCTCGCCTCCTCGGATGATTTGATTAAATCAGATGCTGAACTGTTATTATCCAAATTCCAGGAACTACTTGAAATGACTTCATTGATTGAAAAAGCCGATGAAACTATCAGCCAGCAATCAATTGATAATTTCGCCTCTTTAAAAGAGGAAGAACCTAAAAGTCCGCTGTAACAATGGCAAACCAGGGGGCGAAATGCCCCTTGGTGACAGCAATATTCTCTGTATCGCATCGGCTGGTTTAGATATTGGTTTTCAACAGGGCGGATTATTTAACGCGTTGGAATTCAAACAGTAATGTAATATCTACGAGAATTCCTCAATGATAACAATGCCTGATTTACCGGCACTGCCTGTTTGCGCTGTACCAGAACTGGAATATGTACCTCCGCCGCCTGATCCGTAAGCTTGCCCGACAGAGCCAGAACTAGAACCCGCGCGACCGCCCCCGCCCCAGAATGATGTGCCGCCGTTTCCTGCAAAGACAAAAGTACCCGACTGACCATCACTGCCATAGCCACCGCTGATATTAATGTCCCCGCCTGAAGATGCCCCTCCCACTCCTCCGGCCGATGACGCTGTAACACCTCCGCCGCCACCGCCACCTCCGTAGCCAATCACCTCCCCATTGAACGAAGACGGGTTACCGCTGCCGCCACTGACACTTGCCCCTGTAACCGAAGTGCCACCAGCACCAATGATGACTGGATAGCTAGAACTTTGGGTTATCGCCATGGTCTTGATTGCCGTGCCTCCGGCACCGCCTCCAGCACCAGAAATAGTTTGTGCAGTCGTCGTTCCCTGACAACCACTGCCCGCACCACCGCCGCCAGTAACGGTTACGCGGATCATTTTGGTGCCGGCAGTTGGCGTGTAGGTGCCACTGGCAGTAAACACTTTTGGCGCCCCCAGCAGCCAGCCTTTGAAGGTTCCACTGCCAATACCGAGGTTGGCTAATTGAGCACCACTTCCGGTCGTACTCATCAGAGACCAGGCAGAGAGTGTCGCATTCCATTTAAGCACCACGCTGCCACCGGTGTAGTGGTCAACAAAAACTGGCCACCGCGTTAGAGTTTTTCCAGTATCGGTTTTCCGATTCGTTTGGTGGTAACCCACCATTATATTCGTGCGGTCTTAGTACACTGTAATATCCAACGATATAGTCCGTTATGGCGTGAGCTGCATCGCTGAAGCTTACGTAACCCGTCACCGGCACCCATTCGTTCTTCAGACTCCTGAAGAAGCGCTCCATTGGGCTGTTATCCCAGCAGTTTCCGCGCCGGCTCATACTCTGTCTGATCCTGTATCGCCACAGTAACTGCCGGAACTGCCTGCTTGTATAATGACTACCCTGGTCGCTGTGGAACATCACCCCGACGGGCTTACCGCGAGTTTCCCATGCCATTTCCAGCGCTTTCATGGTGAGTCTGCTGTCCGGCGAGAACGACATTGCCCAACCCACTGGTTTTCTTGCGAACAGGTCGAGAACAACGGCGAGGTACGCCCAGCGTTTACCTGTCCAGATATAGGTCACATCACCGCACCACACCTGGTTGGGCTCCGTTACGGCGAACTGTCGCTCAAGATGGTTCGGGATAGCAACGTGCTCATGACCGCCACGTTTATACCGGTGAGTCGGCTGCTGGCAACTGACCAGTCCCAGCTCTTTCATGAGCCTGCCAGCAAGCCAGCGCCCCATCTGGTAGCCTCTCTGGGTTGCCATTGTGGCGATGCTTCTTGCTCCGGCCGAACCGTGGCTGATGCCATGCAGCTCAAGTACCTGACTGCGTAATATAGCCCGTCTGCCGTCTGGCTTTTCAGGACGGTTTTTCCAGTATTTGTAGCTGCTGCGATGAACCCCGAACACATGGCAGAGTGTGGCCACAGGATAACGCGCCCTGAGTTTCCCGATTATCGAGAACTGTTCAGGGAGTCTGACATCAAGAGCGCGGTAGCCTTTTTTAATATTTCATTTTCCATTTCAATACGTTGCATCTTCTTCCTGAGCTCACGTATTTCGATTTGTTCCGGCGTTATCGGGGAAGCTTTTGGCGTTTTGCCCTGACGCTCATCACGCAGTTGTTTGACCCATTTCGTCATCGTGGAAAGACCTACATCCATAGCCTTAGCGGCATCAGAGACGGTGTAGTTTTGATCGACAACCAGCTGAGCAGATTCGCGTTTGAATTCAGGACTAAAATTTCTTCTTTTCATTGGAGCACCTGTGTTGTTCTGAGGTGAGCATATCACCTCTGTTCAGGTGGCCAAATTCAGTAAACCACTTCACGGAGACTATTTCCCCACCCTTTAATGCGCCGCCGCCTACGCTGAAAATAGGGCTTACCGTCAGGCCGTTTTGAGAAAATGTAGAAGCTCCGGTATTGCTAAAGGCCGCCTTGAAACTCAGCTCCATCCCATCGGTGAGTGCTGCTATCGCCGGGCTGTAATTCACCCTATAGGCGTTGGCAGAGCCAGTATCACTACCGTGGGTCAGTAATTTTTTCTGAATGCCATCAACCAGACCCGAGGCGGGAATAAACGGCGCGCTGACTGCCTGTGAGATATTGGCTGTGGTAATTGTGGTCGCCCCCGCAGGAACGGTAATTACCCAGGCAGCAGTGTATCCATTATCAGTAGCGGGTGTGATTTGTGTCCCGGTAACGGCTGCAACACCGGCCTTAAGTGCGATTGAACACTCTCCAGAGCGAACGGTATCCTGCGTTGCACCATTTCCCTCCGGTCCGCTGTAAGCCACCGAGGGATTCCCAGAGTTGTAATACGGTAAAACCTCAGAATCGGTGTCGATGTCAGTATAAGTGACCTGGACAAGGTAGTTTCTTGACTGGCCCGTGGTTGCTGGTGCAGATAAAGTAAATGAGGTAGCAGAAAGAATCAGCCCCTGCTTAAGAATTGAATTAACGGTATCGGCATCCAGCGAGGAATAGGCCGTACCATCAATGTTTTCCAAACTATAAATTTCACCTTCGGCGATATTGACAGTCATCGAGGCGGGCGACGATGGCGTACATTCCAGTCCTCGAAGATAGGTTGATGAACCCATTAGTGACGCTGATAATTTAGCGAGACCAATCATGGTATTTTTATTGGTGTACAGCAGGTCTTTATCAAGCGGAATGGCACCCGGATAAACTATTTGGCGATCCATTTATGTCTCCAAAATAAAAAACCCGCCGCAGCGGATTTATGATTTTTAAATTTATTCAAAAAGTTGGCACAGACTTTCTTGTCGCTGTTTGTTGGCGTGTGTAATTATGCGTATTCCTCAATAACCACGATGCCCGTCTTACCCGCACCGCCGGTAAAAGCAGTTCCGGTTAGTGAAGCATCATACGCACCACCACCGCCAGAGCCGAAAGCCACTCCAGCCAAACCCACCACGCCATCTGAACTGCGACCTCCACCGCCCCAATAGGAGCTGCCGCCGTTTGCTGTTAGCAAAAAAGCACCGTTCTGCCCGTCGTTACCATATCCACCATCAATATTTATAACTCCGCCAGCAGCAATTCCGCCTGAACCCCCCGCCGCACGGGTAACGGAGACAAGTTTTGCCCCTTCGCCCCCCAGTGCAGAATATAGTCCAGCAAAAGAGCTGGTACCGCCGGTAGCCGCAGATGCGTTGCTTGCGCCCGCGCCGCCCTTCCCGACCGTAATGGCGTAATGGCTAACTCCGGTTAGTGTAAAATAAGCGACGACTGTGGCCCCGGCACCACCGCCGCCGCCGGAGAAGGATTGCGAAGTAGTCGTGGCATTTGCGCCGCCACCCCCGCCGCCACCGCCTGTCAAGGTGATTTTCACAAATCGGGTCCCCGAGGTCGGCGTATAGGTACCACTGGTCGTATACACTTTAGGTATACCCAACAATCCCCCCTGCAAAGATAACGAGCTCAGCCCCAGATTGGCTAATGAAGCCCCAATTCCCGTTGAATTAATCAACATCCACACGTCAATCGCGGCATTCCATTTAACCGTAGCGTAGCCGCCGGAAACGATTTCACCACCAGCCAGAATTAAACCCGCGATATTCACCAGTGGCGAAGCTGATAAAGAATTAACGGCCAAAGTGGTTCCGGCAGTATTGCTGCTATTTGCCAGGAAGGTCAGCTCCATGCCATCCGTCAAAGCAGTAATTGCGGGTGAAAAGTTTACGGAATAGGCATTGGTCGCGCCGGTATCAACACCGTGTGTCATCACCTTTGACTGTGCAGCATCAACTATCCCCTTGGCCGGGAGAAAAGTTGCGTCAGGAGAAACGCTAATGTTAGCAGCAGTAATAGCCGTTTCACCTTGGGCCACAGCAATGATCCAGGCTGCGTTATATCCTTCATCTGGCAACGGCGTAGCTTGAGTGCCGGTTAATGCCGCAACGCCTTGTTTTAATGAAACGCTACATACGCCGGACCTGACGGTATTTTGCGCAGCGCTTGATCCAGCAGGCCCACTATAAGCAACGGTTGGATTCGCGGTATTATAATAGGGCAAAACGGCAGCGCCGGAATCAATATCACTGTAAGTTACTTGAACAAGATAATTAATTGACTGGCCCGCAGTCTCCGGGGCCGATAGGCTAAATGACGTTGATGAAAGAATAATGCCTTGTTTAAGAATTGAATTGGTTGTGTCTGCATTAATTGATGAATACGCGGTTCCATCTATATTTTGCAGACTATATATTTCGCCTTTAGCAATATCAATGGTCATTGCGGCAGAATCGGATGGCGTACACTCCAACCCTCTAAAATAGGTCGAGGCGCCCATTATTGATGAAGACAGTTTGGCCAAACCTATTAAGGCATATTTATTGGTATTTAATAGATCTGTTTCAAGCGGAATTGCGCCTGGATAGACGATTTGGCGATCCATTTTAACTCCATGAGGATTTAAGTTATATCTCGACTGCAGAAATAATAAGTAATGCGGAAACAAATTAATAATACTGTCAATTAGTTTGAAGTACTTTCTGTAGTCCCCGAGGTATCACTGGCAGTCGATGCCGAATCACTGGCGACAGCATCTGTTGATGTCGTTGAAGATGCTGCAGTCGTAGAAGTGGCACCTGAAGCGCTAGTCGAGGCTGCAAGAGAAGCCTGTGCAGCGGCTAGAATTGCAGCTCGGTCTGTAGACACAGTAGTAACAGATGCTTTATTTGCAGTAGTGACTCGAGTAAAATCTGGGAATAAACCCGCAGCATAGCTTGAGGTTTCCACCACGTCTAACGGAACCTGACTCATAGAGTAAGGAATATATCCAGGATAGGTGATAATCGGTAATGCACCGGCAATATAAGCATCCGCGCTAGCATACAGAGAAAACATTGCCAGTGCTTGAGTCCCCTCTAGGGTAATGGAGCTAACAACCACGTAGGCAGCAGCTAAATTTTGAGAGTTAATTGAAATAGAACCAGTTAAAGCCATGATGATTTTCCTTATTAAGATGAGGCAGAATTTAATAATTTATAGTTGATCATATATTGAAGCAGAATAGTGTAATTTTCACGATGGAGATTAATTTGGCTCACAATATAATTTAAATTATCTGCAATAAGCAGTTGGTTTTTATAAATCTCCTGCACTACGTCTGTTTCATCTGTGGTATCGAGTGTTCTATTGATATCTGTAATAGATATATCTGCCAGTATGCCTGGCCCCACCTTTTGAATAGCATTGGTATCTTGGGTAATACGCCCACCAATATTGAGCATATCCCAGATAGGAGCATAATTCTCGCCATCAATCTCAACCCCCATAGCATTCAACAAAGGCAAATTGACAAAAACCGGGTTGGTATAGACAGCCAGCAAAGAGGTTCCTGCGGTCGCAGTACCTCCTGCATTTGCACTAATTCTAGACGACGTTGCAACGACGGGAACGACTGTATCTGACATTTTAAATTCTCCTCATATTCACTGCAAAAATAATGACATCTTGCGAATCCTGACGTATTTCCAAGTTCACACCTGTAATCGCTGTACCATCATCGCTAACCTGCTGCATATATCGCCACTCATAGGCATATCCGAACTGCTGCTGGTTGCACACCGTGGCATTGCCTATACCCCAGGCAAAAACATCATGAGAACCACCACAACCGGAATAATTGGAATTAATCTCGACATGCCACGCAGAGCCTTCAAGCCCGTACTTATCAGTGGATGAATCGGTAAGCGGCAGAATATGAGTAAAATCATCTATGCCGGTAGCTCTGGGAACGGCAATATAAGTACTTATCCCTATCGTGGTGTGGTCTTTTTGGTAAAGCCTTTTCTCGAAGTTGATGAACTCAGAAGTAATGTTTGCAAAAGGAGCATCTGAAAGAGTTTTATTGTAAAAGCTCAACGTGCTTCCAGAATTTGCAAACGCCATACCATCTATAGTTTGGGTAACTCCATCGAATGAGTTTTGATAAAGGAGTACTGAACTGTGCAGCAAACCGCCATAAACCCCCGACAAATAACCAGCAACGACCTGAATTTTGCCAAAAGCGGTGTACTGGAAGTCATGAATAATGTCGATAAAGTTGTTTGAAGAAGCGTTGTCCCCTGGCACCATCACGGTGTCGAACTTAATCGCCAGATCGCTGGAATCCACGGTGGTGATCGTAGTTCCTGCCGTCCAAGGGAATACCCCCGTACCTCCGCCATAAGTGGAGATAGCGCTATCAGCGGCGACGATGACATAGTCAGAGCCTTGATAGGTGTAGTGGGCAATAAATGACAGTTCAGTCGTGCCATCGGTGAGTTTTGCACCAGCGGTTCCTGCTAGCTCTGCGACGTTAGTTCCATCCGAAAGATGCATGATACTAAGCCAGCCGCCATTGAAATCAAAATCGCCATTCACCTGAGCATATTGGCCCCCGTTATCAAACCAGATACCGCCATAGTGGTTAGCAGCAATAAACTTAACGAAGAACTTCCAACCCTCGACTATCGGTGAGCCAGTACCGGTACCGCTTTTTATCAATACGCCAAGATAATTCTGCGTCCAGAAATCCCCAGTGATCCACATTGAAGCATTAGGCGTTAGCTGATCCCCCGTGCGAATAACCGCATAACAGTAAATTGCACTGCCGATATGAATATGGGATAGAGCAAAGCCGTTACCGTTAGGCTTAATTCCGTCAGCAACATATTCGACCGCCTGGGTCGTGGCATCCGTTAACCCGCCTCTTAGAGTGCCAATAGTGATATTGATTCCTGTGACGTTAGCGCCACCATCGCCAATCAGGATCATTGGCGTAGGTGAATCCCAGAAGCTATCGCACTTTGGAAAGGCGGTATTCACACTCAATGAGTTGAGATACAGATTTAATCCCTGAGAAGCAAAACCGGCAATTTTTAGCGTGTTGGAGATGGTGTAGTCACCAGCGCCATAAACATCACTGCCGTCGATCAGTGACTGATTGATCGCGGCCTGAATGGCAATAGTCCAGTCACCGGCCTCCGAGTTTTCATCAGCGAAATCTTCGATATCGATTCTACGATTAAGTTTTTTACCCACAGTATTGGCGGGATAACTCTGACTTAGCGCATAACCCGACAAACCCGCACCGGCAGTTGCGGCCAGATTGGCTCGCAATACGTCTTCTGCCGCCAGCGCCTCGGCTGCCGCCTGCTGAGCAAGCGCAACCGCATTCTGCGCCGAAGTACTGTTTGAGGCCGCTGTGTCTGCCGATTGTGCAGCGCTTAAACTGTAGCCATTGATCTCGTCAATCTTGGCTGCAACCGCGCTGTCGAGATCGGCTTTGTTGGCCAAATCGTTTAATTCAGCCGCGGTCAAAAGTTGACCATCAGTAAATGCCATTATGATTCTCCAGTGGAGGGAAATATGTGTTGGATAATTGTTTTGCGATGCACGCCATTACCACTGCGAATATTCCAGCAGCAATGACTCATCGAGGGTGAAATCAATCCCCAGGCGGGGATAGCCGTCAGTGCGATGCGATAATATTTTTACCCACACCAGCGTGCCTTCCATTTTCACTGAGGCGATGGCTTCATAGATTTGTGCATCGGTAATCAACCCGCCTATCATGTCCTGTGAGGCATATTCGCCACGTGACGCATCGCTATAACCCGACGAAGCCGCATTGTAACCGGCCACATAGGGGATGCCCGTACCCTCGGGGCGATAAGCCGTGACGAACGCCTGATAGGGGATCAGGATGGAGCCATATCCGCCCGCCAAACCGTAGGCGAGAGTCGGGCTTGCGTAGGCCCCGGTGTCCTGCGGTCTTGAAGGTTCAAAGATGTCGGGAGACTTGCCGGTCAAATCCTCAAGGATATTGATTATCGACTGGCGCGTCCCTCGTTCGCGGAACAGGTTGGTGTGGATGGTATTGCGAAAAAGATCGTCCGATTGGCCAGCAGAGCGGCTCAGATTTTTACCAAAAAAATCATAAGCAGCGATATCCAGCCAGCCGTCGGTCGCCGTGTTGATACGGGTTTGCAGTTTTGCATACCGGTAAAGTGAATAACACCAGGCCAGCGACGTGGCGCAGCCGGTGAGGATCGCGTCTCTAATCGGGCTGCTGTCCCCATACCAGGTCGGAGGGATAAGCGCCTTGAGACGACTTAACATATCTTGGGAATCGCCAGTCGCCATTTAGCTCACCGAAATTGTGCCAGCGCGAATAACCTGACTGGCGGTTGCTGTTAAGTCATCGGCAGAACTGGCGTTCAGCGTGACCCCGGTTACGTTGGTGACATACGGGCTGGCGCCATAGGCAATGGTGGCCAGCTGGGTGAAAGGCAATGTTTGCCCCAAAGCCAGTGACGCGACGTATGACTCCAGCGCCGCGTCGACCAATGCCACCACCTCGGATCGCACGGCGGGCGCGCTCAGCGTGAGGGTCATCGCGATATTGGCGGTGACCAGCTCAGGCGCAAAGACGCTAAATGTGACCGTAAACCCGCGCACCGCGTCGATCGCGCTGTAGGCCTGCCCCAGAAAGGTACTTGACGGGGAGCTACTTCCGTCGTCCACCACGGCATAGAAATAGCCAGGCTGAGACAGGCCACTGTAGGTCTGATTTTCGGTCAAGGTGTAGGTCACGCCGTTTTGCATACTCGACAGCGCGTAACCAATCGCCGACAGGGTCGATTTCGAGAGCGAGGCAATCCACAGCACAAAACGGGCCCGAAAATCGGTATCGCTTTCTGCATCTTCGCCACTGCCAAACGTCACCGTATTAGTCACCGTATCAACATATTGAATCGAGCCGGAGATCACGGTGATCGTTCCCTGCTGCGCATTTCCCGCCGCACCCGCCGTCACGGCCTGTACCGGCACACTGACTGATGCCACGCCGGCGGCTAACACATAGCCGGTTTGTGTCGCGTCATAGGCGGCATTAGTGGTATCCGTAGTGACCAGATAGGCCTGCGTGCCGTCGGTGGTAGACACTTGAGTGCCGACCGGAATTACCGCCTGATTGGTCGCAGTAAAGCGGCTGAACACCACTTGCCCCGTCGCTGCCGTAGCCGCGAGGCGGGTAAAGCTGAAATCCGCCATCCAGCTATCGAGATCATCGCCCGAGCTGGTTGCGGCGCGGGTTGTCACCAAAAGATCTACAATAAGTTGCTGGATCCACATCACTACCGCTGAGTTGGATTCAACAATCGATCGCAAAATACTGCCTATTGCCGTATCCACCAGCCCGGCAGCTGCACCCTGTAGTGCGGTGACCTGATCGCTGACCAGTGTTGCAAATGTTTTTAAATTGAGAGCCACGCGATTACCTCGTCACGTCAAAACTGAGAGTTGCAGGAGTGCCGGTTGTTGCGTCGGTGTAACTGGCATAAACGCTAACGCCCTGATCGATAATGGTCAGCGTAATGGTGGGCGTCGGGTCTTGCGCCACCGCATCCTCGAGCAGCATTTGCCCAAGGATCAACGCGGTCCATTCATTAATGTTGACTGATTCACCGACTTTTTGGCCCAGACCTGCGCCGTAACTGGTGTGAAAAATATAATCTCCGGGGTTGGTCATCAGCCGCCGGAGAACCCGCTGCTTGCCGCGTTCGGTACTTTCAACCGGGCGCAGGTCTCCCGTCGGCGAGGTGCTCAGGTCACCGCCTATATAGTGATAAATATCCTTCATGAATTACCCGTTTAGTTGATTTGCTGGTTCGGACTCGCGGTGTTGCTCCCCTTGCCGTTCTCGATATGGGTATGGCCGTTATAAGTAGTGCGCAGAGTGTTGACCGATCCCACCGCCTGGTTCTGATCGTAAATGTCTTTAACTACAATCAGGTTTTCATCAATCGTGACGTCGCCACCGGTGAAGTGATGAGCGGGCGCGGTATAGGTGATTTTTTTGGGCGAACTGACCAGCACTTGCCCATCGTTGGTGAATTTCAGCAGCGAGCCGGACTGATGAACCAGCCAAAATTCACCGGACGGCACAGACGGTGGCCGGTCGATATCGTTGAACAACTGCCCTGCGACCACGCCGTTACCAATGTTGAAAGAGTCAGATTCGATGACCACTACCGCGCCAATCACCGGCCCTGCCACCAGCCCCCAGCCGTTACCAACCCAGGGCGATTGCAACGGTATCCATCCTGTTTCTTCGCCAGTCGGTTGTAACTGAACTTTGACGGCGTAAACATCGGGATCGTAAGCGGTAACAATGCCCTGCCGCGTGCCGGTGTCCCCTGCGCTGGCCTGCATCGCACGCCCCGCAATGGCGTTCATTAGTGCTTTCATGATGAAGTTTCCAGTGCCGGGCTATGGTTTTTGCCGGAAATCGACATGGTGTAACCCGCGTCCCAGCTCAGTGAACGATGCACGCTGTCGCAGTAATAAGTCTGGTCAAACGGGCTTTGCGTTCCTTCAATGCGGATAAGTGTCTGCGGCGTGAGCAGGTTGTCCCCCGCGGTCGAGGCGGTGAACTTCATTTCATGCTGCGAGATACTTTTATAAATCGACATTGCCAATGCATCGGCGGTCTCCGGCGATAGCCCGTTACGGACAATGCTGTAAAGCTGCGGCTGGGCGCTGGTGCTGGTTGCCGTAGTCTTGGGATAGGTGGCAACGAACTGCCTGTTTTTGCGCTTTGAGTTCCAGCTTTTCACTTCGACCTTGATGCCTTTAGAAATCGTCAAGGCGCGGGTGAAATGCAAGTCGTCCGAAACATTACACTGCGGATAAGCCAGCGACCCCGGCGGCTGCCAGCGGATCACATAGTTTTTAGCCTTCGCGGGGTCAGGGATCGGCTGAAAATACAGGCTGTTACCGTCCACGTAAGTGGTGTAGCCCTCAATCGCCGCCAACTGGTTGAGCAGGTCCCATTCGGTCTGCTCGCCGGTGAGATGCGCCGAGTCAATCTGGTAGAATTCACCAAAACGCCCGCGGGTTGCCGTCACTATCGGAGTCAGTCCGTGACGTTGCGCGAGCAGGCTGGCAATCTGCGAGCTGGTGTAGTTCTTGAAGCTCTCTCCGGCTGACTTGGCGTCAATCAATAGTCCGGTAAAATCGCGCCCGCTGGCCGTAATTTCAAAATGCGCCGGATTGAACTCCCAACTGTCAATATTGCCGACAATCAGCTTTTTCTCGTCTGTGCCCGAGGCGGTCGTCAGCTTTACCGATAGCTCAACCTTGATGGTGGTCTGGGTGGACCAGTAGCTGAGCAATCCCATTGCGGCTGGAAGCGCCGAAGTTGCTAACGTCAGATTGAATGTTGACGCCGATTTGAACGAATTACTTTCTACGTCAAATGATACAAAAGGTACTTCGACGCCGTTTAACAGGCATCGCCCACCCACGCCACGCGCATTGGGCGTCACTATCGGGTTGTTGATATCCATAGTTAGCTCGTTTCAATTTCGCTGGTTGGATTGGAGGGAATAGACACGGTGTTGATACCGGTGAGAGTGGTATCGGTGAAATGATTGGTAATGTAAAGGCTAATCCACTTGGAGACGTCGTCGTAATATTCGGAGGCCAGCTGGAAAAGGTTGCCGCCAGAATGGGTAATAGTCTTGACACCGTCTGCGGTCTGGCCGGACTGAACGTTTTTGCTCAGCCTCCCAAGCACACTCTGCAACTGGTAAAGCGCGGGTAGCTGTACCGCGGTTTGAGCCTGAGTGGCCAGGTTGGTAATGGTTTTTGAAATAGGATTACCGGGAACTAAACCGCCGAGCGTGGCAATGCTGTTCGCCTCGGTTTCAACCTGGGTAATCGACTGACTGACCAACTTCTGCGCGGCGACTATCGGGCGGACCACCGTTTGCACCTCATCTATCGTCGCCGAGGCAAAGTTTTTCACACCGTTTATTGCCGACTGCACGGTACTGACCGCGGTCTTCACCTCACCTATCAGTGAAGTTGCCTTGGTGGTGGCGCCTTTGACCGACGAAGAGCCCGCAATACTGGCAAGATCCAGCGCTTTGCCAAGGTCGCTGTTCACCAGCGCATCCAGCGCACCGGTCAGTGTATCGGCGCGAACCGGTGCATCTGTTCGTTCAACGATCGCCACCTCGAGGGTGTAAGGTCTACGATAGATAAACTCGAACACTGGCGTAAAACGGGTGATCACCACGTTAAAGCTATAGGTTCCCAGTGTAAGCTTCAGCACCTTTCCGGCGTCACGCATATGTTCCAGCGTGGTCACCCGGTCAGCCGCCTTGGCACCGGTAATAATGCCGGACCAGCTAAACGCGTCGTACTCAACGCCGAGCACGTCGATGACGCGCTTACCGCCAATCATTTGGTGAATGACTGTTTTCTGCCTGGCCGGAATCGACATACGTTCCGGGACTTCAAAATCAGCAAACTGGAAGTCTCCGAGTTTCAGTCGGGTCGTGGTCGTGTCTGTCGCCGGGGCCAGTTTATTCAGTACGCTTAATACCGACATATAAACTCCGTTAATTGGTCGTTAATTTGCTTACCGAGCCGGGTAAAATACCGTAGAGAGAAGCGTCGTAACCGCTGACGCTATTTCTGGGTTTGGAAGCCTCTTTATTTATCCCTCCCACCACGGTGGCAATAAGCACCTGTCGCCCTTCACTGGTCATCAGCAAATTAACCTGCCGAGATTCATTGGAGGATGATTTCGCAGGCACGGCAGGATATAGGTCAGGATTAACCAGATGCCGATATTGCTCGGCCGCATCAGGATTGCTCACGTTAAATGGCGACGACCCTTTGGCTGCAACAGCCGTCACCGCTTTGAAATTGTCTCCCTGCGGGGGGTCTTTTTTGAAGTATTTGTAAAGCTCATATCCCGAGTAACCGGCCCCGACCACCGTAGCAGCTGCGAGGACTTCTGGCGCTAACAGGGCACCTAATGCGACTTCGGGGAGTGTCTCGGCAAGAAAGGGTAATGCTGCTCTGCCCAACGCAGGCAACCTGTTTTTTGCAACATTGACAGCCATGCGGCCAAGGTAGCCTCCGGCACGTTTCAGCGGGCCGCCAAGCGCCAACGCTTTTTTCTCAAGCCAGGATTTAACACCGGGGACTTGATAAGCTAAATATCCCCCCAAACCGACCTTATCCAGTAGCGGGTGTTTATCGATAAAGTTTGCAGCGTATTCGCTGGCTTTAGCCTGGCCCTGATTGATTTTTTTAAAAATCGGCATAATTCCAGTCTTTTCTGCAGCCGATAACTGAACATCCGCCTTGGCCTTTTCAACCTGATCTTTCGCAAGCAACAGCTGATTTGCAGGATTATCGACTACCGACCCAACGCTCATGGCGCTGTCATAACCGGGTTGCGTTTTATCCATGGCGCCCATTATCTGGTTATAGACTTTTGCTCCTGCGCGGCCAAAAAGAATGCCGTTCTCACGCTGCATATCGGCTGAACTGTTGATACCGTGGGCTTGGTAAATAGTTTTCAGCTGCTGCGTGTAGCTTGATACGTCTGAATTCTGCAGAGCATGTAGACTCGGTGACTGCCCCGTACCTTGCGCATTGCCGATGCCCAGTCTTAAAATTTCCCGACGAGAATTCGGTAACAATGGCTTCTTGCCGTTAATAAAGTCGGAGGCTTTCTGCAAACCGCTGGCCGTCTCATCACCGCCGAGGTCACTGATAACCGGTTCAAGAACGCTGAAAAGCGCGTGCAGGTTTTGGTTGTGACTGGCCACACTTTTGTTGGCGAGAAATGCCTCGGTTTTCTTCTCATCGATAGTCTGGCCAGTGCCCTGAGTATATTTAAAAACGCTATCGACTATTTCGGTGGCGCGTTCCGGATTGTTTAGCGCGCCCATTGAGGAAACTAAATCATTGATAGTATTTCGATTATCATCTTTAGCAGCATCGTAGGCATCATCACTCAATTTAGAGGCGACGTCATAGCGCGAAAGTATCGGCACCATCATTTCAGCCGCTTGCAGAGACTTGTCTTTGGTGAGCCCGGGGTTAAAGGTTTTTTGCGCGTCAGCGAGAATACTCATCCGATCTAATCGAGAAGTGCCGGGAACATAGTTGTTAAAAACGTCATCTTGCGCCTGTTTGATCTGCGGCTCACTCACCCCTCGCGTTCGCATACCCGCCAGCAGCCTTTCATAATTTACGCCTATATCATTGACCGCGCTGAGTTTGTCATAGGTATCCTTACCTTTTCCCGCAAAATCTTTTAACTTTTCCCATTTGGACTGGATACTGTCGTCAGATTTTTTATCTTCTTCAGGCACTTCATTTTCTGGCCTGTTGCCCGGCGGGCTGTTTGGCCTCCTCTTGCGATTCTTGCCGCTTTCGCCGCGACGGCCCCTCTTTTTGGACCCCATAGACCACCTCATGCGTAGCAATAAAAAACCCTGGCACCATGGCCAGGGTTGTTGATAACCGTATCGAAGTGCGAGCTTTCTGGCCGGAGATTTCCGCCGGTATCATCAGCTCGGCTCCTCAAACTGTTTTGTCGTCCAGTTAAACTTGTTGCCCTCAAATTCGCTAAACACGATAGCCATCGCGAATCTTTCATGTGGCAAAAGTTCGGTGATGTTGAATACGATATGGAAAGGAACCCCGTTTTTCATCAACCAGCATTGATTGCGAAACTCGGGATTCCGGGCTAGTTTTTTGCGGCGTTATCATCCAGCTGATTAGTGTTTTCTTCACCAATTTGCTGGAACATAAACTCCTGCACTGCATTCAAACCGGCCTTGCCCAATACGCTAAGCATGCCGTTGATTTGCAGTTTGTTGGTAGGAACGGCATATTTCTCACCGTCAATCTCCTCAACCCTGGCTGCCGGAAAAACGTACATATTCATGTAAGGCATGTTCACCGCGTCTTCTGCACCTGCCGCACAAAATACTCTGGCCTCCTGAACGGCATCCAGCTCGCGAATTTTAATCACTCGGCCGCGTGCATCAGTCACAGCGCTGCCCTCTTCCTGTAGCGGCTTCAGGTCTCTATCTTTACTTGCGTGAACGTTTAAATTGGCCATGTGTTTCTCTTAATCAGGATACGCGGATGCGGCGCTGTGCGGTGAAGGTCATTGACTGGCGAACAGTCTGATCGCCCGACTTCTTGCCCGGTTCGCTGAAGTGGACCTGCACGTTGGTATAACGCCACACGCTGACTGAACCATTCACTTCTTCGACGGTTTCAGTAATGGTGCCCGCCGCGCGGTTAACGCCGTTGTAATAGTCGGCTTCCCACTGCGCCCACCAGGCGTCGAGGGTTGCATCCTGCCGTTCGGCTTCGAGGGTCCCGCTCCAGTTTTTGGGGATCAGCAGTTCATCGGTCAGGCCAGTCAGCGGCGTGATAACCAGGCTGCTAACGCTGGGTTTGGCTTCAAAGCTGATAACCTGCGGAATACGCAGAGTTCCATAGGCGGTAACGATATCGACTGCGATATCGCGGCCAAGAGTGTATCCATTTTGCGGCATAGTTTTGCTCCGAAAAGAAAACCCGCCGTAGCGGGTCTATTGAGTGATTAGTTGGACGCTGAATTAGAAACCGAGATGGAGACGCTACCGCCGCCTTCGAGGTTAATCAGGAAATAACGCACTACGTTGAGGTATTTGACGGCGACATCGGCTTGCATGTAACCGAGTGCTACCTGAGAGTCTGAGTTATTGGTCGAATCCAGAGTGACAGAGAAGGACGCGCCGCCGTTCGGGTCGCCAATCATCCCCTGATCGTCAAGGTTTTGCAGGAACGCCTCAATAGTGCTTTTGGTTTCACGACGCAGGTCGGCAGTCTGGTTTTGGCCTACGACATCGCCAAAGCTCGCCGCCAGAGTCAGTGACAAATAGTTGGTCATGCGAGTGTAGGTATCATCATTCTGACTGGCGGTGGAACTGGTATTACGGCCAGAGCGGATACCAAAGTAATTGCCACCCGGGCATGGGTTGGTAATTACGTCCAAACGTGCCGAGTTGATTGAACCAATTTCTGACAGCGAGTAAGGCTGGTTAGCCAGACTGCGCTGGGTAGAAACGATGGTGCTAATCGACTTGTTGAGAGTTGACACGCTCGGACTACGAGAGGCGATATTGGCCGCCTCGAAAGTTGCCGGTTCAACCATGCGGGTCAGGCCGTTAACGCTGTCCAGCCAGTAGGTCCAGTCGCCGACCATCGCCTTGAAGTTCCAGCTGTCGACACCGGCAGCGGTGAGCAGAGTTGCCGCAGTGGAATAAGTGGTGCCTGCCGTGAACTGCGAGACTGCGTAGGAGCCTTCGCTGGCGGCAAAGGTATTCACTGTCGGCCACAGGGTCGAGGTGGTCAGACCGACCAGATTGATCACCTGCGAGTTGGTGCCGCGAAGAGCATACATGCCTTTACGGGTCGTGCTGCTGCCGTCGATGCCAATCAGCGTAGTATCGCTAATAGAATCAACACCATCAGTGCCGCCAACCAGTGTGTAAGTCGCCGTTACCTCCGGCAGTGCAGTACTTGAACCCAGGGTCGCAATGGCCAACTGGCTTGCGCCGCGCACGCTGGTCTGACCGTTATTCACCGCGCTGACCAAATTCGACCAGAAGGCCGCACCGGTACCGGTGATGTTGTCGAACACTTCGGCGGTTTGCCCAGGCAGATAAATAGTCAACTTGTACGAGTTGGCCGCGGTGCCGCCAGTAATCATCGCCTGAATGCTGTTACCGGTAGTGCCGCTGTAAATCGCAGTCAGCGTAACGCCGGCAACCGGGCTGCTTGCCGCATCATTTAACGCAACGCTGGCGGCAATGTCGGTGCCGTCTGTGACACGAACGCAGTTCAGATTAGTCGCCCCCAACTGTAGGGAGATCGCTACCGCAGTGGCAAGATCGTATTTACGGTTCTGCTGACTGCCAATATACAGCGCCTGATCGCTGGCTGAACCAATCTGGAACGGGCTGTTAACCGGGCCCCAGCTTGCGATACCAACCAGCCCAAGGCCGTCAGTAGCAACGCCGTTAATGTATTGCGTCTTGGGTGCAACAACCTGGACGTATAAGTCTGGCGCGGTCAGCGCAGAGGTGTTCAAACTGCCAGCTTGATAAATCGGCATGGCTATCTCCAAATGAAAACCCGCTTCAGGCGGGCTCTGGTGTTAAATGAGAGGGGTTTTATGCTGCGCGTTTAATCACATAGACAGCGAGTTCGCCAGCGAGAATGTCTTTAATTTCATCCTCATCGGTTATCTCGTCGCCGACCTGATAATCTGCAAATGCAAAGCGGGTGACCAAGATAAAGCCGAGGCTTGAAGCCACTGCTGCCGAGGATGAAGCTGCGCTTACGGGCGCAATAGTGCCTGACGCGTTAACGTCATCGGTATCTGCCATGATTACTCCTGATAATTTAGTGGGGTTGGGTGTAGTCGTTGATGCTAATAACCGGTGCCACTACCTGTGGCGCCGAGAGGGTTTGCGAGGTGGCGTAGTTCACCGAAAAAACGATGTCGCGCCGGTAAATCTGGGTGTCCCGGGAAAACATCGAGCGGGAATAAATCATAAACGCCGGCAGGTTGTCAGACAGCTGTAGATTGCTGTTTATTGACAGTCCTGAATCCAGCGCACTGCCTAAACTATCGCGCAGCGCGGTAGTTGGCGCCCAGACAGTGACCATGAACTCCTTGGTTTGTCTGCGTAGCTCGCGCGCCTGTGAACCGACTCCCCCGACTCTGGCAATAATCTCAATCGCCTGCGGTATGGAGATGACGGCATCAACGTTGCTGGCGGCAGGGATAAGCGTCGACATCGCGGTGGCAATTGTCGTCAGCGTGTCATCGGACTGCACGGCGTAGTGATACCCGGTGCCATCGACCAGAAGGTAAACGTTCTGCGGTGTCGATACCGTGCCAGAAAGCGTGACAGATGAATCACTTACCGTCGCAACGATCGTGGGGTCCCCGCTTTCCACTTCCCGATAGGGCCGCCCCAGCGCGGTGGGAATTTTTTGCTCTCCATCCAGTGGAAATACCGAGATGTGTGAGGTTCCGGCCAGAATGTCAGTATTAAGCACACTATGAACGGGCCAGCCTGCGTAAACATTGAGTGCCGTGCCGGAAATGCTGGCCGAACTCGTGCCGTTTGGGTAGACAATTGCGGCTACCTGCGCCGCAATGACATTGAGTATTTCTGATGGATCAGCCATATCAGGTTATTGCCTGCATTGCGGTTAAGCGCCATTACATGTTGTGAAGCTCGGCGCGGGAAATGACATCACGTCAATGACGTCATCAGTTGGAAATTAAATTCTGCGGGGTTCTATGGTGTTACTGGGCGGCTGAATTGTCTTTTCTGGAAGAAAGATAAGTGCGAAGCATTTCAGTACGCTTCTCGTCCTCGTTTTGTTTTGCCTTAAAAGCCTGTCGATTGCCCAGGTAGGAACCAAACGACAAAAGCGCGCCAAAGATGGCGCAAAATACGTAAATCCACTGTTCAGTGGTCAACCCTGCCGCGCTGGCCAAAGCTGTAACCGTGGCCCAATAGTGAGTCCAAAATCCGTCACCGTTTTGGTTCATCTCATTGTCTCCAACGCCAACCGTTGTTAGGTGTGCTGTAGTCATAAAAAAAGCTCACCGAGGTGAGCCTTAGAGTTGGATATTTCGCATACGTAATGAGGAGAGTGCTTTTAAATAATCGCCCTTGTTAAAGGGAGATTAAAAAGATTGTAGGGTGAGCAATAAACGTAGCCCGATTTTGCATACGAAAAAGCCTCTGCATTTCTGCAAAGGCCTCTGAATTTGTTCGGCGCTGAAGTTTTAATGAAATGCTAAAACGTAAACCGTTAATTTGTCACCGTACTTTCTATTACCGTACTTTCTATTACCGTATTGTATTTGGTGTGCTTTTAATTACTGTACTTAGATTGGCGTACTTATTTACTGCGGCTTTACTGCGGTGATTTGTTGTCGCTTTAATTTTCAAGCTTAGATGAAATATACAGCTTAATTTCTTATTTGGCAATCTTTTTTTAAATAAATTCCTAATTTATTTTAATTGTGGGTAACTTCCACCTCTAAAAGGCGCTTCATTGCAAAAAATAACTCTTCCTCCAGTATCTCTTCACACCACGTCACGCGCTTTCGGGCAGCCTGAATATCAAAGCCGGTGTGGTAGTTAATATCTTGCGCGATATTTTGGACTGTGCGGCGATCGCAATAGCGTTTAATAGCAATAGAGCGAATCGGACTATCGCGCTTAATTTCTTTATGCATCACTGATTCGACAAAAGCCGCATCCTCGGTTTCTGAAAATGAAGCGAATATGCCGTTTATCGAAGTACCAGGCAGGACTATCCCTCGCGCAACGTTGAATAGCTCTTCACCCCGATAACCCTGGCTGTAGAGATCTTTTACGACATTAATAATTCTTTCGGCCTGATCGTGGCTCCATTCGGAACGGATCATCAAGCGGCCTATCACGTTGACACAACCTGCCGGTGCATCATCGCCTCCTAAATGCTTGCCCCATAGAGACAGCATGTAGCGCGTCCACACTCGTTGAGAAGGAGTGATGGTCTTGCGACCACGACACCACACCCGGCGCAAGTCTGCTTGTTTTAAAATCATCGGCAGTGTGTAAATGGCGTCTTGCTTTCTCATTTATTTCTCCATTATTGCGAAAACTTGATGGTGACGTTGCCTCGGTGCATAAAAATACGCGGCAGATCTGTCAAGAAAGAGTGCATCAAATGATTTTTCCAAGGACGCTCAGCCAGCGACTGCTAGGCCTGGGGCGCCGAGGGTTTTCTTCAAGATACGCGGACACGCTCCAGGACAATCTGTCTGGGTTAAGTTCCCTGCGGGTCTGGATGTTGCGCGATTGATACTGGAGGATTAATTCGTCGGCTTCTGCCGAAGTGAGATCATCGTAAAAAAACCAGCTTCGTTTCATATGGCCCCCTTGGCCCATGCCTGGCGTGAAGCTTTACACTGTTGGTTTGCTCTATTGATTTGGGCTTTAACAGGGTCTTGAATTCTTTAAATTCGCTTTGCAGCGACGTAGTACATGAGGTCCGTTGTTTAAAGAGCGAGGTGGCAAGCCAGTTTTTTCCGTCGAGAAGCCTATATCTCCGGGTTGGGCTATTTTTTAATCGCAACTTCCGATATGCTAGCGGCAACCCAATCTCGTACTTTTAGTACATATTACAATTGTACTGAAAGTTTTTACAAGAGGTTTATTATCGTACTCATGGTTCGAACTGAAAAATTGCGTGAAGAATTTGCTCAGAGGCTTGCGCAAGCCTGTAAAGATGCTGGGCTCGACGAACACGGACGCGGGATGGCTTTATCCCGTGCGACAGGCCTTTCATCGAAAGGCGTCAGCAAATGGTTAAATGCCGAATCGTTACCGCGCCCCGCAGTGATGGCAGAATTGGCCAAGTTTCTAAAAGTTGACCCGGTGTGGTTACAGTTAGGAATTACTACCGGTGAAAACAGTAACGTTTCAAACTTCAGGCCATACACCCGTGGGGCAACCTATCCGGTACTCAGCAAGGTGCAGGCCGGAGCCTGGAACGAAGCCATTGAAGCCTACAGTCTTAAAGAAATCGATTTGTGGCTTGAATCAGAAGCCCATATACAAGGCGAAGGATTCTGGCTGCTGGTTGACGGCGATTCAATGACCGCGCCAATGGGCCTGAGTATTCCTGAAGGTACTTTCGTTCTCTTTGATACGGGTAAAGAAGCCACCAACGGAAAACTGGTGGTGGCTAAACTCACCGACTTTAACGAAGCGACATTCAAGAAGTTTGTGATCGACAGCGGGCAAAAATACCTTAAAGGGCTTAATCCTGCATGGCCAATGGTTCCTATCAACGGTAATTGCCGGATTATTGGCGTCGCCGTTGAGACCAAGCTTAGGCTGCTGTAATCGGCCTGTTTAAATAGTTACTACGCACCAACCCAGCCTTGTGCTGGGTTTTTTACGCCCCTGCTCTTTCATTTCACGACCTCATCCCCTCAGCAGCAATTTTCTAAAATAAATCCCTTACCATTCAAAATTTAAACCAAAAGTTCATTTTAAATTACCACATAAAGTACTAAACACCCTTGCCAATATCGTACTATTAGTTCAATATTTATTATCGAATGGGAATTGGCGACCGCATAAAGTCCCTCTAACTCAATCAGCTCTTTAGAACGGTGCATATCACACCCACGTGGCTGAAAAGCCAATCAAAATGCTAAGCAACCATTTGGTTCAGCAAGCTATTTTTCTCTACACGACCTAGGAGATCAACATGACTCGCAAGACTTCATTTAATGGAACAGCGGCCACTCGACGTCGCGAAAGCCGCCAACATTTGCAAACGCTGGCGGTTAACGACTTCAGCAAAGAATTGAATGTTACGCCGGGACGACCCAGCCGTGCCGAACTCAGCTGCAAGCGCAAACCGGTAAACCGGGTTGATAAAGCGTTGTCAGTCCGCGAGACGCGTTATTACCCCAGCGCTGACAATCTTTGCCTGCCTCAGGTCGCACTTTTCGCCGTCGCGCCTCGGAAATAGCGCGTTTCCCGTTACCGCGAACAACGACATCACACACTGAACGCCGCCTTGAGCGTTTTTTTTTCGCCTAAACAACTGATAAGGATGGAATTATGACTATCGATAATGGCGGGCAAGCCTTTGCGCGGCCCTATAGCAAAGACGACTGGCTCGAAGAGCACAACTATGCACAAGACGGTATGACTCTGCGCGACTATCTGGCAACCAACGCCATGCTGGGCGCGATTATTACGCAGGGTAGCGCGATGACTTCATCTAACTATGGCGACTTGAGTGAGGCCGCATACGCCATCGCCGATGCAATGATTACGGAAAGAAATAAGTCATAAAAAACATGGCGAGCCTCGTTGAATCGAGGCTTATTGCCGCGGGTAAAAGAGGTTTCAATGAACAAATTTGATGAGTATATGAATGAATATATTGAAGATGTTAGCGGGAGGATAATTAAGAGAAGGCATTCAATGAGCCTGCCTCGCGTTGAGTTTATCAGAGCGTTTTTTGATGATGTCTATCAACGGGGTTACGACGAAGCAATTGAAAATAAAACGATGACAGTGAAAAGCAGGAGGCAATCTCATGGCTGATATTATTGATGAAGCAACCGCTGAATTTGAGCATCATCTCAATGCAGCAATAGCTAATCGCGCTAAACCCACCCCGCCTTCCCCGATTTGCAAAAACGGCGACTGTGGTGAGAAATCTTTGGCTGGCACAAGTTATTGCTGTCGTGAGTGCAGAGAAGATCATGAGAAAGAGCTGTGGGCCAGGAATAATCGTAAGATATTCCGATGATGGCAATGGAGTTTTATAGTCACCAAATGGGCCAAACTTTAGCCCATTTTGTTTATTAATTTATCTAGCCCACTGCGGCTTGTTGAGGATGTGATCTTGCCAATCCACCACGTCGTCTTCGCGGACGGCGATATGGCGTACCGAAATACGCGCACCGTGCATCGCTGACTTGGAGTCTTTATTTAGCAGCGGATGCCACGGCAGCAGATCTTTGCCCTCACCGATAAGACGATAAGCGCAGGTAGGCGGCAGCCAATCAAACTTGGTGAGATTTTCACGAGTCAGTTTTATGCAGTCCTCTTCGAGTGCAAAGCGGTTTTCGTAGTTGCGACACTGGCAAGACTTGATGTTCAACTGGTTGCAGGCAACGTTGGTGAAGTAAATCTCGTCCGTGTCTTCATCAATTAACTTATGTAAACAGCATTGCCCGCAACCGTCGCACAGTGCTTCCCATTCTTCATCGGTCATTTCAGGCAGCGTTTTTTGCTGCCAAAAAGCGAGTTGAGACATAGTGACATCCGGTTTTAGTAAAATGAGGGTGACTATATAGACGCTTTAGCCGCGAGATGCAAGTAAAGCGGCTGAAATCCGACATTAACCGCTTTGCCTTCAGTGATATCTCAACGTCATCCAACATTATAGTCGGGTTAAATCACTCGCGTGTTTAACAGCCTGCCGTTGAGTGAAATCTCGAGACGATCGCCTGCTGCAATCGGCCCCACTCCTTTTGGCGTGCCGGTTATGACAATATCGCCAGCGCGGAGCGTGAAGAAGCGGCTCATGTAAGCAATCAACGGTAGAATCGGGGTGATCATATCGCGCGTGTTGCCCTGCTGGCGGATTTCTCCATTAACCGACAAAACAAGCTCTGCCTGTTGCGCATCGCCAAATTCCGCCGCCGATATAAATCCAGAGACCGGGCAGGAGCCGTCAAAAGCCTTGGCTTTCTCCCAGGGCTGCCCCTGCCTGATAAATCCTGACTGCAAATCTCTGAGCGTGATATCCAGCGCGACGCCGTATCCGGCAATGGCCTCAGCCACGCGCTCTTGCGTAGACTGCTTTAAGGGAGAGCCGATCAGCACCGCTAGCTCAATCTCATGATGCACCGCACCGAAGTCCTTGGGGATAGCAACTGGCTGCAAAAGATCGCACAGCGCCGTTTCCGGTTTGAGAAAAACGACCGGTTCGCTGTCCTGCTTACTGCCGATGTTTTTGATGTGATCAGCTTTGATGTGATCAGCTTTGATGTGATCAGCATAGTTATTGCCCACGCAAACCACTTTGCTTACGGGAAAATCAAGTAATGCGCCATGCCAGTCATGATGCTGATACATAATCCCTGTTCCTTATTCGCTATTTTCGGAAACGCTATTGGCAGCTCCGGCAATATCATCTGCCATCATGCCCACGCTGATAGCAAAATAGTACGAGCGATTCCAATGCATAATGGTCCTGAAGTTATCGTAAACCAAAAATGCACGTCCCTGATCGGAGTCGGGAGTAATAATCCAGGCACGTGTCACAGAAGCGGGTAAAGGTTTGCCATCGGCAGAGACAATGCCTTTTTGCTGCCAGTCACTGACGCTGCGCATCTGATCGTTCTTTAATCCAACCAGTGTGGTATCGAATCCGGTAGGTAGTTTGACCTCTTGCCCCCAACTCTGATTATTTTTCCAGCCTTCAGAGGATAAATAATTAGCGGTCGAGGCATAAACGTCAGCCGTATTATTCCAGATATCGATTTTGCCATCGCCATCGCCGTCAGCACCGTATCTCAAATAAGAGCTTGGCATAAATTGCGACTGCCCCATTGCACCGGCCCAGGAACCTTTCATCATCTCGCTGCTGGCTTTACCTTGATCAACAATAGTCAGCGCGGCTAAAAATTCTTTGGTGAAAAATGCTTCTCGACGACCTTCGAACGCCAAAGTGGCCAATGCAGAAAATACGTCGTCTTTGCCTTGTATTTTTCCGTAGCCACTTTCCATGCCCCAAAGCGCCACTACGTACTGCGGCTGAACGCCGTATTTGGCACTGACTTGCTGTAATGCCTGACTATTTTGCTGGAATAGAGACTGACCTTCCTGAATTTTCGAGTCAGACAATACCCGACGCAGGTAATCGTCGAGAGTGATTTTATTTTCCAGCTGGTTTTGATCCGAGCTGATCGCTCTGTCAATAAAGTGAATGTTGGCGAATGCGCTATCGATGGTGGTTTGGCTTATCCCCTGCTGCTGAGCTTTGGCCTTTAACTGTTCAACGTAGCCTGGGAATTCGGCCGGATTACGCCCTTGAGCTGCCAACGTAGTTTGACCGGGCTTAGGGGTGACCGCAGGAATTGTTGTAGTGTTTTTAGGAGCAAATGGATTAACCGCGCCTGCAGGGGCCTGATCCGGCCCTTGCGGCGAAGCCTGTGCCGGAGTGGGAGCCGAGCCCTGAATTTGACCCGCGGGAACAGCGGCCGCAGCCTGATTTTTATCATTGGCGCAGCTGCTTAACATGACAGCACCCATCGCCAGAGTGATAACCGATAATCTCATCCTCATCGCGTGCTTCCTTTTTTGGCAATCAATATTCCACTTAGAGATTAACCTGAAGGAGTCGGCGAATGAATGCAAGGTTCCCGCCTCTCATTTTAACAAAAGACGGGAAATGTCAGATTTACCCTAAAATAACCTGATTATTTATTGCCTGACTCAAGGTGAATATTTAATAAGCTCTCGACCGGAGGCGGTACTTGCAGGTAATAACCTGGGTCGATTAAAGCTTGTTTAACTTTTTCGATATCCGCGTGCGCCAACTTGTCACGAGTTGCAAGATTTAGCACCATTGCAAAATCCGGTTTGCCGAAACTTTTCATCAGTTCTTCAGGAACATGAGTGAAATCGTCTTTTTTTTCGACATACAGGTAGGTTTGATCACGTTTATTACTTCTATAAATTGCACAAAGCATTTTTTTAACTCTATTTTATTGGAACGGTGGCTTGCCTAGATATAGCTGTAACTATACCATGCATAACGTACATCGGAATATCGCCCCCCGTGTGGTATTCCGGGGATTTAAAGTTGCTGAGACTGAGTCAGGATAGATGTCACAATCGCCAATAGAACTAAAAGGCAGCAGTTTTACCTTATCAGTTGTGCATTTATACAGCGCACAGCCAAAGGTTATTCACCAGGCATTACAGGAAAAAGTTGAGCAAGCTCCCGATTTTCTGAAAAATGCCCCTGTTGTTATTAATGTTGCAGCCCTAACGGGGGATGCAGACTGGAAAAACATTCAACAGGCTGTCGTTTCTGCAGGCTTTCGCGTTGTAGGCATCAGTGGGTGCAAAGATGAGCAGCAAAAGCGCGCGATCGCTCTTACAGGATTACCGCTTTTAAACGAAGGTCGGGCAAAGCGCGTTATTGCAGAGCCCCCGGTACCGGTTGTGCCACCTGTTGCGGATAATGCACCTGCAAAAACGCGGATTGTCAGCACGCCAGTCCGTTCAGGCCAACAAATTTATGCCCGTAACAGCGATCTTATTGTAACCAGCAGCGTAAGCGCCGGTGCCGAGCTCATAGCCGATGGTAATATCCATATTTACGGCATGATGCGCGGTCGTGCACTGGCTGGCGCGGCGGGTGATACGAATTGTCAGATTTTTTGCACCCATCTGGGCGCTGAGTTAGTCTCAATCGCAGGTCAGTACTGGTTGAGCGATCAAATCCCATCCAACTATTTTGGACAGGCCGCGAGACTTAGCCTCCTGGATAATGTGTTAACCGTACAACCTCTATATTAAGTCCCTGCTTTCTACACGTATCGAGCAGGTACTACGACCTTTGACAAGGAATCCTTACATGGCACGCATAATTGTTGTTACATCGGGTAAAGGGGGCGTTGGCAAGACTACTTCAAGCGCAGCCATTGCTACCGGCCTTGCCCAAAAAGGCAAAAAAACCGTCGTCATAGATTTTGACATCGGTTTGCGTAATCTCGACCTGATCATGGGTTGCGAACGTCGCGTTGTGTATGATTTTGTCAATGTTATTCAGGGTGATGCAACTCTGAATCAGGCTCTTATTAAAGATAAGCGCACTGAGAACCTATACATTTTACCGGCTTCACAGACGCGCGACAAAGATGCGCTGACTCGTGAAGGCGTTGAAAAAATCTTGAACGACCTGGGTGAGATGAACTTTGACTTCATCGTTTGTGACTCACCGGCAGGTATCGAAACCGGCGCGCTGATGGCACTGTATTTTGCCGATGAAGCGGTCATTACCACTAACCCGGAAGTTTCCTCTGTTCGCGACTCCGACCGCATTCTGGGCATTTTGTCTTCAAAATCCCGCCGTGCAGAACAAGGTCTGGATCCGATCAAGGAGCATCTGCTTCTTACACGTTACAACCCAGGTCGCGTCAGCCGTGGTGACATGCTGAGCATGGAAGATGTGCTCGAGATCCTGCGCATTCCACTGGTTGGTGTTATTCCTGAAGATCAGTCCGTACTGCGTGCGTCCAACCAGGGCGAGCCAGTTATTCTGGATCAGGAATCAGACGCCGGAAAGGCATACGACGACACCGTGAGTCGTTTGCTGGGTGAGGAACGTGCGTTCCGTTTTATTGAGGAAGAGAAGAAGAGTTTTCTGAAACGCCTGTTTGGGGGATAAGCCATGGCCTTGTTAGATTTCTTTTTGTCCCGCAAAAAACCGACAGCCAATATAGCCAAGGAACGGCTACAGATCATCGTAGCCGAACGGCGTCGAGGGGACAGTGAACCCGCTTATTTGCCGGATCTGAAACGTGATATTTTAGCGGTCATCTGTAAGTACATTCAGATTGACCCTGAAATGCTCCACGTTCAGTTCGAGCAAAAAGGTGACGATATATCGGTGCTAGAGTTAAACGTTACTCTGCCCGAGACGGAATCGGAAGAACCGCCTAAATGACCGATGCCGTCTGACTGCCCCCTGTTCTCGAACGGGGGGTAATTTTACCGGTTAACGTTTATTTCTCACGCCATTACGTCTGGCGAGCCGACGCCTGTTACCTGTTTGCTTACTTTAGATTCAAAAATATTTATCACCTCATTAATGAGACGCTTGAATAACCCCTATTCAGGTATGTGAAATGATTAATGCTACCGTTTTAGCACCCTATGCCCCAACTCCGTCTTTGCCTCGTGGCGTCTGTTTTCCAATTATTGTTCCTATTATCTCCAACGATCCTAATGACCGCCTGACCCTCACCATGCTACAGACACCCGATGGGCGTCTTCGCTTACGTAACCAGTTAAAACACGCATCATTCAGCCATTATGACGTCATCATTATTGACTCAAAAGGTTGTGTTTCAGTCATGCTTGAACTGATCCTGCTTGCCGCCTCCCAGTTCGCCTGACGGCGAAGAGTAGGCCACAGGGTGGCGGAGTTAAAATACTTTGATCACCGTTGGATGATTTCCGATTTCAAAGGCTATACGGGGGGCCACCAGAAAGGCTCGCTCTTTCAGGCCATGAGGATTTGCAGTCGCCCGAGGGCGCTTCTTTCGAACTGCCGAAGCATCAAAGATTACTCTGTCATTCTGACTGGGCTAAAGCGGCGAACAACCTGAAATTAAGTATCAGAATGGTGGTTTTTTGGAAGGCAGGAGTCCGCTTTGAGCGAGGAGCGGAAGTTCACTGTTATTTGTCCAATTAGTTAGGGCATCAAAAACATCTGGTTGTTTTAATCAAAAGGAAATAGCCAGTTGGTGGAGCAGAATTTTTGACATATTGCTAAAATCTCTATTGACCGATTTTAAATCGGCATTAATATAGTTTTGATCTTTTACATCACTGCGTTGCCTCCAACCATTGCATACTATGTTCCATATTTTTGCGTTACGTTAAGAAGGTATAACCGATGAAATGTGCGTTAATTTATGATTTTGATGGAACTCTAGCAGAAGGTGATTGTGCCCAACACGGACTTATGCCCGCTTTAGGAATTGATGATGTTGCTTCTTTTTGGCAGTCCGTTAAACACCGGGCCAAGAATGATGATGGCGATGAAATATTGTCTTATCTTGGACTTCTTGCTGAGAAAGCAAGTGAGCTTGGTTCCCAAGAGTTAACTGAAGCCAACTTGAAAAAACATGGAAAATCAATCCCGTTATTCCCCGGTGTTGAAGGCTGGTTTGAGCGAATAAATGATTATGCTCAACAACACGGCTTGGAATTATATCATTACATAATTTCCAGTGGTTTAGATGCGATGATTAGAGGGACATCCATAGGCTGTAAATTCCGTGATATCTATGCATGTAAATATCATTATTCTCCTGATGGTAAATCCGTTACATGGCCAGCACAAGCAATCAATTACACTACAAAGACTCAATTTTTATTTAGAATAAATAAAGGCATTCCTAACTCATGGGATAATGCAGCCATCAATAAATTCATTGAGCCCGAAGATCGCGAGATCCCTTTCCAAAAAATGATATACTTTGGAGATGGAGACACAGACATTCCAGCAATGAAAATGGTTCGATATCAAGGTGGAGTTTCTTTGGCTGTATTTGACAATAAAAAATGGAATAATAAGACTACGCAAGAAAAAGTCGAGAAGTTAATAGCTGAAGAGAGGGCTAATTATGTTGTTCCTGCTTTGTATAACGAGGGGAGTCAATTGGATGTTACAGTAAAAGGACTGTTACAATTATTTAAGAGAAAGGGATAGCCAGTCAATGATGTCCGTTCCTGGCACAATGCTGCCTGTTGCAAGGAGCGCATGTCAGCTATGAGCGAGAAGCGGAAACTAACATATCTGTTAAAGTGGCCAAATTTAGCTATCCACTACAGGCTGCGAAGGCAAAGCACTCATACTCATTTCGTAGAATTTACTCACCTAATTTGTATGCATAATCACCCACAATTGACGAAAATAACTCCAACAACTCTAACTTAGTTCTTCCAGAAGCTGCTATGCTAACTAACTCATTGAAATTAATTTCAATATATTTGTTTGCTCTAGGGTTCAATAGAACACCTGTCTTCCACTCATCCGTACCACCCTCAATTGAGGATGAGAAACTCAATAGCCAGTAAATTAAAATCTGCCGGTAATCAGAAGACGAAAAGTTTCTATTTGTGCATTTTACTTCGATCAGCCGCTGGCCGATTGAGAAATCTCCTTGACCTTGTGCTATCCATTGAAATCCAGGAATGATGGGAGACCTAATTACATTACCATCACCCCATTCCTCACTCAAATATCTTATTGATTTTGTTAGATTAGTAGCAGTTTGATTAGCTATTTTAATCTCAATATCTGATAAATTATCGGGTAAAACTGCATCAAAATACCTTGATTGCCGAATCAGGGCGATAGACAAACACTCATTCCAATCTTCATTTTTTTCTTCAAGTATTTGCTCTGCTCTTACATAGGCAACTTCAAATAGCATAGCTGCATTTGTATCTATTCCTACCAACATACTTTCATCAATAATCGTGCAGCCGGGTATAGGTTGTGCCTCGCGATTGAGATGTGCAACGATTGCCGGTAGCAATTGTGGAAATAACAAATCACAGATGCCGGGAATATCTCGCGCTACAGTTCTAGGATCTTTGACAGGTAACCTTAAAAATCTCATTTATTCTCCGCCCCTTGGCACCAATTAATAAATATTTCACAAAATGATGTTTTTCCTTTTTGTTCAATTCCTAATGACCAAGAGTTAGGTATTGCTTTTTTTACTTGATCCCTAAAATGTTTTCCGTCATCACCAAATTTATAGGATGCGAGCCAAAGTATTCTTTGTACTTCCGGTGTCAATTTTGACCACTTATTTCTCTCAGAAACGAATGAAGGTCTATCTTTCCAATTTCTTATACAATCAAGACACGCTCTTTTAATTGTTTCAGATGAACTTTCATTTAATAAACTATGAACATAAGTAGCTCGATTATTTGTTCTAATTACTCTTAGAGAACGTAAATAATGCAAACAGTTCGCTTCTGGTAGCAGTAGATGCTCAGAGTGCACAACAATATCATCTACCATCCTATCAAGCATTTGATAGATAGAAGAATACCGCTCATCATTCCTAATGGAAATTACACCTTTAATAATTGTAGAAAATGAACTTCTAAAGGAATGTAAATTTTCTGGAGAGAGTAATGTTATACATAACTGTAATGCTAAAGCTGGCTCATGAAGTTTCAATGTTCTACTTATTTGATTAACTAAGAAAGTGTCTGGCTGACTTTTATGGATTTCTAAATCAAGTAAGGCTTGTACATTTAGTTTCTCGACAGTTTCAACTAGTTCATCATAATCAGAAACAGGATTGTCTGAATAGGGGTCAAAATGTAAGTCAATTTTTTTAAGTTTACTAGATTTATCATCATCAACAAACAATTGTGTATAAACAAAGTTTTTATAGTGTTGGGCTTTTAAAATTGTTGTTTTAGTTCTGTTTAATGACAATCCATAATCTGCCAAAGCGTTCGACAGAATTGAAATAGCACGATACGCTTCAGCTTGATCACTGGCAATAATAGTAAAATCATCCACATACCTATGCCACTTAAGTTTTGATGATGTCAAAAGTTGGTCAACTGAGGTCATTAGCAACTCTGCTAAAACTCTTGAGCATTGCCCTCCGACCGGCAAGCCAAATGATCTGCCAGCTGACAACTGACTTAACAATCTATCTATTTGAGTTGCAACTGTAGAACCCTCACCAAATAAATCATTAATACAATTCTCGATACGATGATGATAAATGTGCTCGTAAAAGCTTGATATATCTGTTTGGATGACAACAGCCCCATCATTAATTAATGCCGCATCATTAATTGTTACTTCTTTATATGCCCTCCATGACTTATCTCTATCAAATAAATTTTCACCAGTTTCTACGTAACGATATGAGTGTGCATTTGGACTTCTTTTTGATTCATTTATTTCTGCAATCGCGATAGCCAGACCATTAAGATATATATTCCAAAATGGATGTATCTTTGTAGAAATTCTAAAGCCGCTTGCACCAGTTGGCGAAAGCAATCTCTCCGAGTAAACCTGAATTCCATTCAAAGTATTTCTTGCATTTGTTTTGCCATCTTTCTCAAGCCTTTCAAAGAAGTCAAAAGCCATATTTGCTATCTGCGTCTTTGAATCTGAAATGAAAACTGTATCGATATCAAAAGGCAACATGTCATTGTCGCCATGAGCGCCAATATCTTCAATAGCTCTTATAAAGTGTTCAAGTTTCACTGTATTCATCATCCCCACCGACTCATTAATTGCATTTATATTCAGATATAAAAAGTTAACTTATGACAAGATTCATTAATAGGCAAGTTCTTATTACCCTTGAAAATAAAAAGTACTTTTCCTGATTAAAATCCAATACCACTTCAGATAGATTGATTGTTACAATGGTAATAATTTACTTTGTGTATTATTTTAAAATGTATTTTATAAAGGGAATCATTTTAAAACTTAAGTATGGTAGCCCACTGAATGAAGCAACTGTATCTCAGAGCGCGTACAGTCAAGAATCCTCGCTAGCGGTGATGGCGGGCGACAACTTTTGACAACTCACTCCCATCACCTGCTGACTAAACTGTTCCCGGTTGATTAACACATTGTGATGTCAGCAATGTCCGCTACTGGCACACAGCAGACTGTCATGTCCGTTTAAGAAACAGGGTTAACGTAGGTTATTTAATGAGACGGCCCCTCGCTCCTTCCCGGCACTATGCTGAGGATCGTCACGGGTAGGCTGTTTAGCGCAGAAAGTTTACCCGACCAAAGCTAATCGAATTTCTGACTAATATCCTCTCGAGGGGAACGGCCAAAATAAGCTTTGTATGCCCGGCTGAAGGACGCTTCGGATTCATAGCCAACGGCAAAACCTACCTTACCTATGCGGCTATCTTTTTTTGAAAGCATGGCTTTCGCCAGGCTGAGTCGCCATTCATTTTGATAGCGCAGCGGTGAACGTCCAACCAGCCTATTAAAACGTTCGCAAAAACCGGATCGAGACATTCCAGCTAACGAAGCAAGTGCATCAATGCGCCATTGTTGACCGGGTTTTTCGTGGATGGCTTTGAGTGTGCGGGCAATGTTTTCATCAGACAGGCCTCCAAGCCATCCTGAAGCAGAGCCCTGCTGGACCCATGTTCTTAGGATTCGAATAACGACGAGATCTATCAAACGAGAAACCATCAATGCGCCACCTGGCTGCGAGTCGTTAGCCTCTAATAACATAAAGTGAAGTATGCCTTCTGCCCAAGTAGCCGCCTCGGCCTGTTTGATATGGATCAGATTGGGCATTGCAAACAGCATCGCTTGAAAACTGCTGGCATCGAACCAAAATCGACAAATAACTACCAGCGCATTCCCCTCACTCATGATGATATTTATCGATGCCGAATCATGAGGAAGCAATACAATATCGCCCTGACTGATTGTCACTTGCTGGCCATCAATACCCTCTATCTGCATCTCGCCGCATCGAAGCACGCAGACATGGGCACTTTTTGCATCCAATTCAAGCCGTTCACCAAGCGCCAGTGTCGAAGAGTAGACACGATCCCCAGTGAGGCGAATTTGGGCCAATACCTGTGAGAGAAGATCCCCTGAGGCGAGCCCGTCCAGACTCATCTCTGGAAGAATGGTCAAATTTTCGAGTAATTCGGTCATGTTGGTCCCACTAGGGTTCTGATAGCTTAAGCATCGTAATCTTAACGCTTCAACGCTGTCATTACTGACACATTACAGCGACGAAGCTTATCTCTTTCAACAGATCTCTCAAACAGGAATCGTCGCATGTTCGGAATAACTCCGCTGGGTTGGGTACACACATTAGGAAGCCTACCCGCCGTACCATTGGCCGCTTATATGTTCATCAAACATGGCCGCATAGTTCCTCGCTCAAAGGCGGGCGTGGCCTACTTCTTCAGCATGTTAATTGGCTGTTGCACCGTTTTTCTGGTGGCACATCAGCCCATAAGTCCGGTAATTGGTGCCGCCACTCTCCTACTGTTACTCGCAGGATACATCGTAGGTTTCATCCCCTGGAAAGGGCAAGCGGGCTTATACCTGGAAACCATTATCCTGAGTCTGACCGTATTTTTTCTGATGGTCCCGACAGTATCTGAAACATTGCGAAGAGTGCCTGACAGCCACCCTATTGTGACCAACCCACAATCTCCTTTGCTCAGCGGTATTCTCGGGTTTATTGCCCTCGCTCTGGTAGTTGGCGTGACAGCACAAGTATTTCATATAAGGAAACGAAGCAGGTCCGTTGCCCGGTAACCCATTGACCTCAACGCTAGACGCATTAAATACTTGATGTTCCCTTAAAGTTGACGCTAACATAGGAACCAATCAGTTTCTAATTATGCGATAAAAAAGCAGGGACAACCATGAGAAATCCGACTGGCAGCGGGCGACCGCGTGAATTTGAACTTGGTGCCGCAGCCGATGATGCCCTGCAGGTCTTTTGGGATAAAGGATATGAAGGAACGTCGTTGCCCGATTTAATCGCAGGCACTAGATTATCGCGCGGCAGCCTCTACAAGGCATTCGGCGATAAAAAAGGTCTGTTATTGGCCGCGCTTGATTTGTACATGTCTAAAGGGTTACGGGAAACTGCAAATTTGCTGTCCCAACCAGGCAAGGTCAAGAACACAATTCGTGAGTCACTTTTACGCTGCGCTCAACTGTCATCGGGTGATCTTGGGCTACGCGGATGTCTCGTGGTCTCGTTGGCTACTGAAATGGCGGCGCATGATGCTGAAGTGGCAGAGCGAACCGGACGCATGTTCCGACGATTGCAGCAACTTTACGCGGGTGCCATCGTACGCGGTCAGGCAAACGGTGAGATCCCAGAACGCGATGAGCAGGTTATGGCGCGTTTTCTGGTATGCCAAATCCAAGGGATGCGAGTGTTAGGTAAAACTGGCGCGGTTGAAGCAGACATGATTGGTTTGGTGGATTGTGCAATGCGTATTCTGGAATAAGAAATTTTTTACCCAATTGGGAACCAATCGGTTCCATAAAGAGGATTTTATGTCAACGACTAATGCTAAAGCTGCTGAGCCACGGCGCTGGGCCATGTTCATGGTACTGCTGGTTGGCACGTTCCTCCCGCCGCTTGATTTTTTTATTGTCAATGTTGCGCTTCCTTCGATTCAGGGAGAATTAGGCACTTCCTCTTCGGCAGAACAATTAGTTATTTCCTCCTACGCAGCATTTTATGCCGTGACATTAATTACCGGTGGTCGGTTAGGTGACCTTTACGGACGTGGCCGAATGTTTTTTCTTGGCCTTATAGGCTTTGCGGGCGCATCACTGCTGTGTGGCTTTGCCTGGTCCCCATGGACGCTCATTGCCGGGCGTATTTTGCAAGGCTTGACGGCAGCTGTTATGGCACCTCAAGCACTTGCCTCTATTCAGGTCATTTTTCCCGAATCTGAAAAACCGCTTGCACTCAGCCTGTATGGCGCGATGTTTGGCCTCGCATCCGTTATCGGGCAGGCACTGGGCGGTATCCTGATTTCGCTGAACCTGTTTGGTTTAGGATGGCGCGCGATCTTTCTCGTTAACCTGCCAGTCGCACTGCTGGTCATCATGTTCGGCATCCCATTGCTAAAAGAAACGCGGGCGAAGCATGCGGCCAAGCTGGATCCCGGCGGCGTGCTGTTATCCATAGTGACGCTGAGTCTGCTGATAGTCCCGTTAATCGAAGGTCGTACAGCCGGCTGGCCTTGGTGGGTATGGTTATCGTTCATAACCGTACCACTGCTGGCAACGTTGTTTTGGCGCTATGAGACTCGCCTTGGTCAGAAGGGAGGAACGCCGCTGATCGATCCGCGGGTTCTGCGCACGCCGGGTTTAGCGCGAGGCCTGATGGTGGCTTTAATGTTTTACTCGATCGGCGTTTTCTTTCTGCTTTTTTCGGTCTACCTGCAAAGTGCCTTACATCAGAGTGCACTGAGCGCGGGACTGGTGTTTCTGCCATTCGGTGCAGGATTGCTGCTAGGCCCGCTGTTAACAGCTTATTTGAAGCGCTTTGCCGGGAACTATGTCAATCCCATTGGCATGGGATTGGAAACTCTGGGGCTCATTGGCATGGCCTGCCTCATCTCAGATACCGCTATTGGGGCCTCGCCCCCAACCGCCCCGCTCGCTGTGCTGCTGTTTGTCATCGGCTTTGGGCAGGGTCTTGGGCTGCCAACGCTAATGCGGATGGTGACAGGCCGCGTTGCCCCCGCTTTCTCGGGCATGATTGCCGGGGTAGCGAGTTCAACTTTACAAATCAGCACCGCACTCAGCGTTGCAGTCATTGGTGGAATTTTTTATACCCTCATCGGCGACCACCAGAGCACAGCAACTATCACTCATGCATTTCTTGTCGCGATCCTCTGCATCGCCTGCTGTCTGGCTATGGGGGCAGGACTGGCCATTAAGCTTGCACGGCAATCTGTTGAAACGTCTGCGTTTAAAAAGCAAGCAGCCCGTTAAATTATGCACTTTTAAGTAACACATAAATTATTGATTCATTTAATAGGAGAAGACTATGAGTATTTATGATTCACAGGTCGTTGTGTATGTGACTTATCAAGGAACGCCGGAGGATCGGTTTGATCGGGAACATTATAATAACGTACACCTACCGCTGGTGATGCGTTCATGGGGTAAATATGGTTTGCTCAACGTCGCCGCATTCTATCCAGCCGTGGAAGAAACAGGAACGGTCGCCGTTTGTGAGTGTATCTTCCGTGATGAGGCGGCAATGGAAGTTGTCTTTTCCTCCCCGGAAGTGCCTACGGTGATGGCAGACGTGCCAATTTTCACCGATCTCACCCCCGTCCGCGTGCGTGCGCAACGCTTATAAAGAAAGGTAGGACAAGTATGCGCTACTGCTCGGTAGCGCATACTGAAACTGACCTCCACAGTCTAAGAAAAAACAAAATAATTTTTTTAGAATGCTTAATTTAACTGTGGTTGTGGCGAAATTTATCGGCAGCTTTGAGCGAAGAGCGAACCTGGAAATAACGCACTTATTACAGGAAGAATGTAATTAGTAACAGTCCATATTCGGTAAACGACAATCACCGGAGCTAATTTAAGGCTTGATGGCGGTATGTGGCCTGGACTTTGAACGGATTGAGAAATTTATGGATGAGTCGCGCAGACTCATACATTGGACGCATCAATGCACTGGCATATTGAAACCGACCTGCATTAATATGTCGGGTTAAGGTCTTTGCTTCGAACTGCAAAAACCAATAATAAGGGCAGCGTGGCGAAGATGAGTAGAGCCGTCTCCCCGCTGGTCATCGCATATATCTGACCAAAAATCATTGATCCAACAACCTGCCCCGCGGCCAGCATAAAGAACAGCCCACTGACGCCGACTGCCGGTGAGTTTTCTGACGCAGAAACTCCCCACACCAACAGTACGCCAGAAAGCGTCACATAACCTGCGCCTCCCAGTGCAACCGCGGGTACCAGCCACCAGGTAAAATGCTGACTAAAAGCGATGAGCAATAGCGGAAATGCCAGACAGCACTGTGAAAACTGATAGACCCGATTCATGCCAATGATCTTCGCCAGCGGTCCAGTTAATGCGCCGGTGATCCCAGCGGCACCCGCCGTCATCCATAATAGACTGATGATATCTGGCTTAATACCCAATCGAAGCAGCAATGCAGGTCCAAAACTCCACCAGGCAGCGCTAACAATCCCGCTAAAAAAAGCAATCGCCATCATTCGGTGAAGTGCGCGCTGATGCAGTATCACATGAAAAAAACCATATCGAGCCAATGGCTTATCTTTTGGCAGAATATGCCACACGGGAAACGCGCACAGCAGCGCCAAAAATGCGAACAACAGACAAGACATTCTCCAGCCCCCCGGCAGCCAGGATAAAACTGCCACGGAGAGGATAATTCCTGCGCTGGTCCCAGCATTTATTAGGGTGTTCATTATTGGCTGCTGTCTGTGAGCAATAGCTTGACTGACTGCTGCAGCGAGTGCCGGTGAGGCAAGGCCGGCACTCATTCCGGCGATAAAAAGCCCGAGGCCCAATAGCCATTGCGAACCGGCAACAGCAATAATCAGCAGGCCAAAGGCTGCGCTAAGCGATGACATTAGCGCAGGCAATCTCGGACCTGCAAACGCTGAGAGTAACGGTGCTACCAGAATGGCTATGCAGTAGGCGATAAAACTGCAGCCGGAGAGAATTCCTGCCAACCGCGGTGTGAAGGCGATATCGCGCATAACATCAGGCAGCATCAGTCCCCACGCAAAGCGCGCCATGCCATATGAGACGGCAATAAGCGTAAATCCTGTCAGACCTAACCACGCATTTTTCATTTGTACTCGCCAGAACTGTTGATGAGCATAAGTGAGGCCGTTTTTCCGGCATCGCAGGCTGCGACTGCACCCATTACAAGGGCAGTCGTTAGCGTGCCTTCAAATAACGTCCAAATAGCGTCGGCGAGCGGGAGATTCTCTTTGCTACAGGCATGGCCAATGCATTTCGCAATGTATGCACGCATTGCATACCGATATGACATGGCCTGTTCTGCCAGTACGGGAACCTCTCCAGAGTACTCACCCCAAGCCTTCAGGAAAAAGCAACCTCTGATGCCGTAGACACTCATCCAGTTTCCCATCACATCAAACAGATGACTTATGGAGTCAGGGTGTCGAGGATCACACAGTTCAGAGAAGAAACGTTTGCGACGCTCATCCAAAATTGTCGCCGTCAGCGCTTCACGCGTGGGAAAGTAGCGATAGAGAGTCCGGGTCGATACTCCCGCTTCACTACAAATGTTATCAGTGCTGGTTGCATGAAAGCCGTTGAGGTAGAACAACCGCTCGGCGGCTTGCAGGATGTCTCTTTTTTTATTCATACCTAAAAGTAAACCGATCGCTTTACTTTTTCAAGGTGATTATTTTTTGCACCTTTCTGATTGACCGATGCCATGGGGCTGCAATGAGCGAAAAGCTGACATAATAAAGTGAGTCTATCAACGAGGGCGGGTCAGGCAAGATATTCTAGAAAGCCGCCTTATTAACCATCAACCGATTTTTCGAGATGATGCCGGGAAAACTCCCTCATCGAGATCAATACTGGCATCAGATCCCTACCTGAAGCAGTAAGTCCATATTCTACTCGTAGGGGTTTTTCTCCAAAATCGTTCCTGCTTATCAGCCCATCCTTTTCCAGCTTTCGTAAATGTTCAGTAAGCACTTTGTGTGATATTTCAGGAATACTCTTCAAGAACTGTGAGGGGCGCAGGTTAGATACGGCAAACAATCTGAATAAGATCGGAAGCGTCCATCTTCCAGAAATAATTTTAAGAACCTTAGTAACATAAGCCACTGAGCCCTCTGGTCCAAGACATTGCTTACTGCCTTCGTCTTCTATAGGCACTTTAAAGTGCGTAATTGATTCATTCATTGATATGTCTTCCAATGGGTTTCAACGTCATTACAGGAGAAGAAATTTTGGACTTAAAACTTAAGCGTAAAGTTGCACTGATAACAGGCAGCAGCAAAGGCATCGGTGAGGCTATAGCCAGAGGTCTCGCAAATGAAGGGGCCATTGTCATCATACATGGCCGCGATAAGCCTAAAGCTGAAAGTATTGCTAAGGATATTACCAATCAGGGTGGGCAGGCTTACTCTGTGAAGGGTGATTTAACGAGCGACAATGATGTTCATCTTCTTTTCGAACAAGTGAAATCATGTGTGGAAACGGTAGATATTTTGATAAACAACGCCGGCGGTTCTGGACTCACTGAAGACTGGACATCAACCCGTCCAGAAACATGGGCTGAAGGGTATGATAAAAACGTTCTCTCAGCCTTACGTGTCATCAATCGCTTTCTCCCGGATATGCGCGCAAAAAAGTGGGGAAGAGTCATCAATATTTCAAGCATGGCGGCTCTGATGCCACCAGATCAACGCCCCGATTATGCTGCGGCTAAAGCTGGGATTATTGCAATGACATCTTCATTATCCAAAGCGGTTGCAAAAGAAGGCATCACTGTAAATACCATTTCACCTGGCACAATACTTAGTTTCCGTCTCGAAAAAGCATTCCGTCAGGCCGGTAAAAATATAGGTCTGCCTTATGATGCACCGTGGGAGGAAATTGAACAATCAGTGCTCCCCATGTTCGCACAAGTTCCCATGGGTCGCGTTGGCACGCTTGACGAAATTGCCGACGCTATCACATTTCTTGCAAGCCCTCGAGCAAGCTACATCTGAAGTGGTTTACTGAATTTGGCCACCTGAACAGAGGTGATATGCTCACCTCAGAACAACACAGGTGCTCCAATGAAAAGAAGAAATTTTAGTCCTGAATTCAAACGCGAATCTGCTCAGCTGGTTGTCGATCAAAACTACACCGTCTCTGATGCCGCTAAGGCTATGGATGTAGGTCTTTCCACGATGACGAAATGGGTCAAACAACTGCGTGATGAGCGTCAGGGCAAAACGCCAAAAGCTTCCCCGATAACGCCGGAACAAATCGAAATACGTGAGCTCAGGAAGAAGATGCAACGTATTGAAATGGAAAATGAAATATTAAAAAAGGCTACCGCGCTCTTGATGTCAGACTCCCTGAACAGTTCTCGATAATCGGGAAACTCAGGGCGCGTTATCCTGTGGCCACACTCTGCCATGTGTTCGGGGTTCATCGCAGCAGCTACAAATACTGGAAAAACCGTCCTGAAAAGCCAGACGGCAGACGGGCTATATTACGCAGTCAGGTACTTGAGCTGCATGGCATCAGCCACGGTTCGGCCGGAGCAAGAAGCATCGCCACAATGGCAACCCAGAGAGGCTACCAGATGGGGCGCTGGCTTGCTGGCAGGCTCATGAAAGAGCTGGGACTGGTCAGTTGCCAGCAGCCGACTCACCGGTATAAACGTGGCGGTCATGAGCACGTTGCTATCCCGAACCATCTTGAGCGACAGTTCGCCGTAACGGAGCCCAACCAGGTGTGGTGCGGTGATGTGACCTATATCTGGACAGGTAAACGCTGGGCGTACCTCGCCGTTGTTCTCGACCTGTTCGCAAGAAAACCAGTGGGTTGGGCAATGTCGTTCTCGCCGGACAGCAGACTCACCATGAAAGCGCTGGAAATGGCATGGGAAACTCGCGGTAAGCCCGTCGGGGTGATGTTCCACAGCGACCAGGGTAGTCATTATACAAGCAGGCAGTTCCGGCAGTTACTGTGGCGATACAGGATCAGACAGAGTATGAGCCGGCGCGGAAACTGCTGGGATAACAGCCCAATGGAGCGCTTCTTCAGGAGTCTGAAGAACGAATGGGTGCCGGTGACGGGTTACGTAAGCTTCAGCGATGCAGCTCACGCCATAACGGACTATATCGTTGGATATTACAGTGTACTAAGACCGCACGAATATAATGGTGGGTTACCACCAAACGAATCGGAAAACCGATACTGGAAAAACTCTAACGCGGTGGCCAGTTTTTGTTGACCACTACAATCACCGGAGCTAATTTGAGGCTTGATGGCGGTATGTGGCCTGGACTTTGAGGGCGCTTGTCATGAGTATAGAGTATTTAGATGACCTTCCTGGATGAACTATTGCCCGATTGCTCTTCTCATTATCCGCTCTCAGGAAAAAGACATCCGCCATTGCGGACCAGAGTTTTAACCTCTTCCCCAACCTTCACTGGGTTTCGGTTCAATCGACCAATAAATTCCTTACGACCGAGCACATACGACTCAGAATCATGCTTCGCGCTCCACAGGATAATATTAAGTACGATAGGAATAAGTTCGAGGCCTTTTTCGGTTAAAGAGTAGATGTCTTTACGTTTGTCCTCGGGGCTGGGGTATTTTGAAAGAATACCTTGTAACTCAAGGGAGGACAGCCGGGAAGCAAGGACATTTGTCGCAATTCCCTCTTCTGATTTTTTGAATTCACCATACGTCTTTTTACCCACAAAAATGATATCGCGGATGATCAATAGCGACCATTTGTCCCCAAAAATTTCCAAGCCGTAGTTCACTGCACAGTGAGAACGCATGTCTTCTCCACATATTTTGCTCATCTCAGAAGTGTAACATCACTTGCTTTTAACAAGTAATAGTTTTTAAATTCACTTGCTTTTTGAAAGTAAATTTTGCAGCATGACTATCACTAATCGCGATGAACGAGTCGCATTGTCTGTTTGTTATCTGAACGGCCCTTAGGGTAAGGATCCTCAACATGAGTACAGTGAGTATCATCGGCTCAGGTAGCATGGCGGCGGCTATCGCTCATCTTTCCGCACGAGCTGGGCATAACGTGGTGGTAATGAGCCGTAACGCCCTGAAAGCTCATGAGCTGGTTGAGAGCATTGGTGCAGGAGCGACAACAGGCATTTTCGGCGACGTACCGGCCGGAAATATCGTCATTCTGGCGGTTCCTTACGCCGGCGCGCTTGATGTAGTGAGACAGTTTGGAGAAGCACTGGCAGACAAAATCTTGGTCGACATCACCAACCCCGTAAGCCCTGATTTAACGTGCTTTGTTACGCCAACGGGGAGTTCAGGCACACAGGAGATCGCCAAAGTTGCCCCGACTACTACAAAAATCGTCAAGGCTTTCAACACCCAGTTTTCACACGTCCTGGCTATCGGTGCAGCCAATGGCACCCCGTTGGACATATTGATCGCCGGAGACGATTTGCAGGAAAAGTCTCAGGTAGCAGATTTTATCGAGAGCCTTGGCCTCCACCCAATGGACTGCGGGCCCCTGATTATGTCCAAAATGCTTGAGCATGTCTGTTTGTTAGCACTCGGCCTCGTTACCCATTCCTTTAAACACACTCGGTTCTCACTTGGTGTGAAATTAAACCCATAGCACGCGTTTTAAATAAATATTCTAAGGATCGTTATATGAAAGTTTTAGTGACCGGCGGGACCGGACACATCGGCCCGTATATTATCCGCGAACTCATCGCTAACGGCCATCAAGTGACCAGCCTGGCACGATCGGATAAATCTGCGGCTAAGCTATCTGCACTCGGTGCCCAGGTGCATCGCGGTAATATTGAAGATCTCGATGGACTCAAAGCCGTGGCTGCAAATGCTGACGGTATTATTCACGTCGCGCACAGGCAGGATTTACTTCCCTCTGGTGGCCTCGCAGCCGTGGCCGCCGCCGAGGTTGAGATCATGTTGGCATACGGGGAAGCTCTGGAAGGAACTGGCAAGCCTCTGGTCGTATCTGGAAGTATTGCATCTCCCGGTTGGGAAAATCTACACCGGCCTGCCACTGAGACTGACCCGGCCCTGCCTGCTAGCGATGAATATAAATCAACCCTGAGAATTCGAAACATTGTCGAATCTACCGTTATTGGTTTGGCAGAACGAGGCGTCAGGTCTTCTGTCGTGAGGATCCCAACCATTGCGCATAGCAAGACCGACACCGGTTTTCTACCTATGCTGATCGCTGTTGCAAAAGAGAAGAACATTGTGGGCTATCCCGGGGACGGTGCCAACCTGTGGCCAGCCGTACACGTTCGCGACCTCGCCGCCCTGTTTCGCCTTGCATTAGAGAAAGGGCCGGCTGGCAGATCCTGGCATGGGATAGAAAGCGAGGGGATTGCGTTTCGCGAGATTGCAGAAGCCATTGCGATTCGTTTGGGGCTGCCTGCTGTCAGCATTCCGATCGATGTACTGATGATACCAGGATATTTTGGCTTCTTCGCCAACCTGGTCACTCTCAACCTCCCTGCATCTAACCGTGTAACCCGCCAGACTCTCGGCTGGAAACCTACGCAACCAGGCCTGCTCACGGATTTAGACAACGGACATTATTTCCCGCGTAGTTGATTGTATAGCCTGAAGCAGATAGCAAGGACTTAACGGATATAAGCCGTTATTGAGTCAGGAAATACGTTTAAAAATCATGGGCAACTCTGCTCATAAGGAAAATATACATGAGTATTATCAGCATAATCGGGTCTGGAGGAATGGCGGCCGCACTTGCCAGCCTTTCGGCAAAAGCCGGGCACTCAGTTGAGATAATGAGCCGTGATGCCGCAAAGGCGCGGGCATTGGCTGAACAGGTCGGGGCTGCCGCTACAGCAGGAACATATGGCACTACTCCTGCGGGCAATATTGTCATACTCGCCATTCCCTACGCCAGTGCCGTATCAGTAATGACCGACTTTGGGGAGGCGCTAAAAGGAAAAGTGATCATTGATATTACTAATCCCATTTCTGCTGACGCAACAAAACTTGTCGCACCCGCAGGAAGTTCTGGGGCGCAGGAAATCTCCATGCTAGCCCCCGCAGGCTCACATGTTGTTAAGGCGTTTAATACTGTCTTTAGCCACGTACTTGCCCGAGGTACTCATCTGGATGCCTTTATTGCAGCCGACGGCCTGGAAGCTAAAGTAAGCGTTTCCACTTTCATTACCAGTCTTGGGCTAAGCCCGCTTGATGTTGGCGGCCTGCATATGGCTCGGACTCTTGAGGCGGTGGGCCTGCTGCTTATCAGCATTGCCAGAAATGGCGCAGGCACTTTCGATATTGCCTTTAAGGTTAACCCCGCGTGAGGCGGTTAAACTGTGCCCTTAGCGGGCACAGGGTTCCGAATACTGAAAAATCTAATTTTGGAAAGTTCGGCTATCTCTCCCAACTCTAAGAGGGTCGTCAGCTTGCAGATTCTATTGCGGTAGTTTTTTTAATCTATCAACGACCGCTTCTGGCTGTGAGTTCAACGGGTCGATGCAACGCTATCCTTAAATAAAGGGGGACGTTGCCATGAAACGAAGAACTCGCATTTACTACACGCCGGAACAAAAGGCGATTATCTGGGACAGATATAAGCAAGGTGATTCTCTACATGATATCGCCAGAATGTTCGACAGATTTCATTCTTCTATTATGCCGACTATCCACCAGACTGGTGGGTATCGTCCTCCTGTCCGAAAGCGGCACCGGCTCGCTCTTTCACTTGATGAAAGAGAGGAAATTTCCAGAAGGCTGGTAGCAAAACGTAGCATCAGGGACATCGCCAACAGATTATCAAGAGCCCCTTCAACTATTAGCCGCGAGATTAAAAGGCATGGAGGTGCAAAACATTACCGTGCTGCAAAAGCTGATAAGGAAGCGTGGGACCGTGCCCTGAGACCAAAACCTTGCAAGCTAATTGAATGCCCCGCATTGTGTAAATTCATTGCAGAAAAGATGCATCAGGACTGGTCGCCGGAACAAATCGCCGGTTGGCTGAAACGCTGTTATCCGGATAATCAGGAAATGCATGTGTCACACGAAACGATTTATAAAACGCTTTTTATACAAACCCGGGGAGCATAAAAAAAAGAACTACAGCAATGCCTCAGAAGCGGAAGAGTTGTGCGTAGATCCAGAACGTCATCGCTTAAAGGGAAAGGATTAGGGTCAATCCCGGATGCGATACCTATCAGAGAAAGGCCACCTGAAGCCGCAGACAGAGCCATACCAGGTCACTGGGAAGGCGATCTGATCCAGGGCTCGAAAAACTCTTATATTGTCACTCTCGTAGAACGCCATTCCCGCTTTGTTATGCTGGCTAAAATCAGAGACAACAAGACCATAACGGTTATATCTGCACTCATCAAACAAGCTCGAGAATTACCCGTTGAGCTTTATAAAACACTAACATGGGATCGGGGGTCTGAAATGACCAGCCACAACCGGTTTACTGTAGCCACAGACATCCAGGTTTATTTCTGTGATCCTCAATCTCCCTGGCAACGCGGCTCAAATGAAAATACGAACAGATTGCTCAGACAGTATTTTCCAAAAGGAACTGACTTATCGGTTCACTGCCAGCAAAGACTAAACAGTGTTGCCAGACAGCTCAATGAGAGGCCGAGAAAAACGCTAGACTATGAATCACCCGCAGAGCGGTTCAATCAGTGTGTTGCTTCCATCGGTTGAACTCACAGCGAGAAGCGGAAGTTCGCAATTTTGCTCACAGCTGATAAAGGGATTACTACGATGACCAAGTAGTAATCAATGGCGAGCAGGTAACTCGCTTTGGGCAACATTAAATATAACCCCCGTCCACAAACTGAACTCAGAGCTTGCCCCAGTGCATGTTCTGAATAACAACCCTATACCCATCCATATCCTGGAAGGTCACGCCCTTCCTGTCCCAGTAGGGATTAAATGATTTAACTCTGGCGAAGCCAGCATGATCCATATTTGTGCAGGTGGTTAGCCAACTGTCTTTCTCAGGAACATATAGAACCAAGAGATCCTCATTAGAAGGCGAAGGTAACACTGGATGAGCATGACACTGAGTGAATTCAAGGTGCCAAGGTAAACCTTCCAGCCCTAACATGTATCCGCTGAATCCATCGTGATCTGTAAACTCACCGATTTTTTCTAATCCCAGCCCTTTACAGTACATTTCACAGCTTTTGCTAAGTGCGCTGACAGGTCTGGCTATCCTCATATGCTGCAATGCCATAAGTACCTCCTTTTTATTAGTATTAACCATAACATCCCTCAAAGACATCGCCTGATAGCCTCTCAGCACAATTTTGATACGTCCAAACCTAAACAACTTTGTTAGCTACTTCCGCTCCTGGCACAATGCCGACCAACAACTTTTCTAATTAATGAATACATCTAATAAACCCTAGCTAATTACCCCATCTAATCGAATAAATTACTCTGCGTTATGCTTTCCTACACAACAGCTGAAGGATAACGTCATGCAAACTGTGAAACTGAACAACGGTATTGAAATGCCTCTGCTGGGCTTTGGTGTGTTTCAGATGACGGATGCCGCAGAATGCGAGCGTGCCGTTATTGATGCCATCGATACGGGATACCGCCTGATCGATACCGCCGCGTCTTACCAGAATGAAACCCAGGTCGGGAACGCACTGAAACAAAGCGGTATCGCCCGTGACGAACTCTTTGTAACCACCAAACTGTGGCTACAGGATACAAATTATGAAGGCGCGAAAGCACAGTTCGAACGCTCTCTGAATCGATTGCAGCTGGACTACGTTGACCTGTACCTTATTCACCAGCCTTACGGCGATGTCCATGGGGCATGGCGTGCCATGGAAGAATTGCAGCAGGCAGGTAAAATTCGCGCCATTGGCGTCAGCAACTTCCAGCCTGACAGGCTTGCCGATCTTATCGCCTTCAACAACGTCACCCCTGCGGTAAACCAGATTGAAGTTAACCCCTTCAACCAGCAACTGCATGCGGTTCCATGGAATCAAAGCCGTGGCATTCAGCCGGAAGCATGGGCACCGTTTGCCGAGGGTAGAAATGGTCTGTTCCAGCATTCCCTATTAACCGCGATTGGTCAGAAATACGGCAAAAACGTGAGCCAGATTGTGCTGCGTTGGATCTTCCAGCGAGGCATCGTTTCGCTGGCTAAATCGGTGCGAAAAGAGCGCATGGAAGAGAATATCAACATTCTCGATTTTGAACTCAGTTCTGAAGATATGTTGCAGATTGCTGCACTCGACACCGCAACCAGCGCCTTCTTCTCTCATCGCGACCCGGCGATGGTGGAATGGCTGACTGGCCGCAAACTTGATGTTTAAGTCGCAATAAAAGAGGTATTCATTCAATGCAAAAACGTTATCTGGGTAAATCCGGACTTGAAGTATCAGCTCTCGGACTTGGTTGCATGGGCTTAAGCCACGGCTACGGCCCGGCGACCGATACCCGTCAGGCTATCGAGCTCATTCGCGCTGCGGTTGAACGTGGCGTCACCTTCTTCGATACCGCCGAAGTATATGGCCCCTTTCTTAATGAAGAAGTTGTCGGTGAGGCCTTAAAACCGTTTCGTGACCGCGTGGTCATCGCCACCAAGTTTGGATTTACCTTCGGTGCGGACAACAAGCAGCAGATTCTAAACAGCCGCCCGGAGCATATCCGTGAAGCCGTTGAAGGGTCTTTACGCCGCCTTAAGACTGATGTCATTGATCTGCTGTATCAACATCGTGTCGACCCGGATGTCCCGATTGAAGATGTTGCGGGTACAGTGAAAGACCTGATCGCGGAAGGCAAAGTCAAACATTTCGGTCTGTCCGAAGCGGGTGCGCAGACCATTCGTCGTGCCCATGCGGTGCACCCGGTCACAGCCCTGCAAAGCGAATACTCCATGTGGTGGCGCGAACCTGAGCAGGAGATCCTGCCGTTACTGGAGGAACTGGGCATTGGTTTCGTTCCCTTCAGCCCATTAGGCAAAGGCTTCCTGACGGGTTCGATTAAACCAGGAACGACGTTTGGCAAAGATGATTACCGAAGCCAGGTGCCGCGCTTTGCCGAACAGGCGATTGAAGCCAATGAAAAGCTGGTCTCGTTATTGGGTGAACTGGCAGCCGAGAAAGACGTAACGTCTGCGCAAATCGCTCTGGCATGGTTACTGGCACAAAAGCCGTGGATTGTTCCGATCCCCGGTACCACCAAACTACACCGGCTGGAGGAAAACCTGGGCGCTATCGAAATTATTCTTTCACAGGATGATTCACGGCAGATAACCCAGGCGCTTGAAACGATTAAAATTGTCGGCGAACGTTACTCTCCTGAGCACCAGGCTCGCGTAGGCCGTTAATACCCGGACGGGTCCGAAGCAAATGGCGGACCCGTTATTCCTGGTAGCGAAGTGCATCGATCATCAGCGCAAAAGCGGGCGGATGCTGCTTACGGCTCGGGTAGTAAAGATAATATCCGGGGAAAGACTGGCACCAGTCCTGCAGAACCTGAATAAGCTCTCCTGACTTTATATAATCCTGAACCCTATCCTCAGGTATACAGGCAATGCCAAAACCGGATAAAGCAGCATCAATCCTTTCCGTCTGCAGATTAAACGTTACCTGCCCTTCTACTCTTACCCGTAACGGTTTCCCTTCTTTTTCAAACTCCCAATGATAAAGTCCACCGGCAGTCGGCAGGCGCATATTAATGCACCGATGATTTTGTAGCTCGTGCGGCGTTTCGGGCGCGGGGTTTGCGGCGAAATAGGACGGTGCACCCACCACAGCCATGCGCATTTCCGGTCCAATCCTCACCGCGATCATATCCTTATCTACGCTTTCGCCCAGTCGGATCCCGGCATCAAAACGCCCTTCAACAATATCGACAAAGCCGTTATCAACCACCAATTCGAGATTGATTTCCGGATATTCCCTGAGGAAGGGTTTTAACTTCGGCCAAACCACACTTCGCGCGGCATGCTCCCCGGCAGATAAACGGATATTGCCGGAGGCTGTACCATTCAGTTGAATAAGCGATTCCAGCTCCTGTTCAAGATCGGCAATACGGGGTTCAAGGCAGGCAATAATTTTCTCACCGGCTTCTGTAGGGGCAACGCTTCGGGTAGTGCGGGTGAGAAGGCGGATATTCAGCCTTTCCTCCAGTGATTTTATCGCATGGCTGAGTGCAGACTGAGAAACACCCAGTTTGCCCGCTGCTTTGGTAAAACTTCGCTCCCTTGCCACCACAAGAAAGATTTGCAGTTCGTTGAAGTTTTCTTTGAGCATCGGCGATTTCCTTTTATTGTAAAACCTCACCATTTCATATAACTGCCTGAATCAGCCACGTAGTAATGTCCACCGAGTCCTGTATAACTTACCTATTCTCCTGCAATGCTCTTTACGTCGCTTTTTATCATCGCCGGAGTAGTCTTACCCTATACATCTGGCGAGAGGCATCCGGAATGAATGGACAACATAGTGATACCGCGAGGTAACCGGGAGTATAGCTCGTCACTTACCGGAACCGGTCAGTGTCGCTCTTACGTGAGGAAGGCTCTGCGGATAATTTTGTTGTATAAACTCAATCATTTTTTCCCGCACGTGGCAACGCAGATCCCAAGCGGTAGGCGAATTCTGTGCGGTCATCAATAATCTGATGGTCATGGTTTTATCGGTAGTATCGGTAACCTGCAGCACCTGGGTCTGTTGATCCCAGAGTTTTGTTTCACTGAGTACTTTTTCAAAATGAGTACGCAGAGGTTTTAACGGCATGGAATAATCAAGGTACAGAAAAACCGAGCCCAATATTTGTGCGTTATTACGCGTCCAGTTTTGGAAGGCATTTTCCGTAAAGTAGGTGATCGGCAGGACCAGTCGACGCAGGTCCCAGATGCGCACCACCACATAGGTCAGGTTTATCTCCTCAATCCAGCCCCATTCATTTTCAACCACCACGGCATCATCAATTTTTATTGGCTGCGTAAAGGCTATCTGAATCCCGGCAAACAGGTTAACCAGCGATTTCTGAAGGGCAAAACCAATGATTATTCCGGCAACTCCGGCACCAGCGAGGATAGTAGTACCGAATTTTCTCACTCCGGGAAAACTCAATAGCACCAGGGAAAGACAGAATAATACCAGAACGACAATCGCGACCTTTTTTACATAGATTATCTGAGTGCGAATTTTACGGGCACGTAGATTATTAGAAAGATTGATGTCATAGCGGATGAAAAGCATATCCTGCGCCACGTTTGTCAATCGAATCAACACCGAGCAAAATGATAAAATAATAAATATATTGATGGTTGTTGTGATAAAGGCAAGAGAGTCTGGCTCAACGTTAATATAATTAACCCCGACATTGATTAACAGTAAGGGAATAAAAAGAAACATTGATCCACGGAGATGCTTTTCAAGTGATTTAAACAGCTTTCTGTCACGGTTCTGCCAGTAGCGAATGAACCTGAGAAGGATAAATCGGGCCAGAAACCCTACGAAGAATGAGAGTGTGACCAGCAATAAAGCGGGCACCCATGATGGGGCGCTCGCTAACTCACCGAATATTAATGGCATGCTTTCTCCTGCTATCCAGCCAACAACTTTAAGCTGTAAGAATAGTCATAAAAGTTCAGTCACCGTTAGCTTCTTGGTGACCTGCCATGCCGAACTTATAAATTTCACCGGCGTGCGGCCAGCAACGGGTGGGAACAGTTTTTTATTGCTGGCTGTATTTGCCACTATGAAAAGTTTTCTAGCACCGATAAAAACGAATTTCTGTCACCATGTCCCTCGGTCAGTCTCACCCGCCCTTCAATATCGGCCAAATGATAATCCATTAACTCACGTGCCTTGATCAGGTCTTTGGCCTTTAGGGCGGCAACGATCATGCGATGATGGTCGGCTCCGCAATCGTCTTTCCTTTTTTCCTCATACAGTGACATAACCAGCGAAAGTCGAGCCACAATCTTTGCCAGCATCTCGGTCAATACCGGATTCCCCGCCAGCTCGGCTAAAACGATATGAAACTTGCCGGAAAGCACCGTTTTGGATTTTTCATCGCCGTGATGGTGAGTCTGCTCCTCTTCGTCAGCCAGGCTTTCGAGTGCATCGAGCTGCTCGGGCGTCGCCCGCGCAATAACGAACTCCAAAAGCAGAGCTTCTATCCTGCGGCGCGCCTCAAACAGGTTTTTAGCCTGCTCAATGCTGGGCTCGGCAACAAAGGTGCCGCGGTTGCGTTTTCGCTCCAGCAGGTGGTCGCTTTCCAACACCCCCAAGGCGCCTCGGACTACTGTTCGACTGACGCCAAAGTGTTCGGCAATCGCCTCTTCCAATATTTTAGTGCCCGGAGTCAGCGCCCCTTCCCCAATCGCCGCGGCCAACGTTGCGCGAATACGCTCAGAGACGTCATCATTGCTGTCAGCGCTGCTGGCCACTTTATTGGCGGCGGTCGCGGCGACTTTTGCGCTCGGACCGCGCGATTTTTTTATTGTTTTTTCCAAAACGAACCTCTTTTTCGACACATGCCAGACTGCTAGACTGTATTTATTATCTCGATAATAATATTGATTCGCAAACCTTGATAGCGGCATTAAATGCGCATGTCAGCCGTCTGGCGCGTTGACTCGGTCATTCCGCTTTGCCGGTAAGCGTTTTCGATCAAGACAAAATAATGCCGTGGTCGTGACAAATCTGTTGAATATGCTGCGCCGATTTTTTTATGGCATTGACGTTTTCCTGATAACCATAGGGCTGACGCTGATAGCCTGGATAACCGTAATTATCCCTTTCATAGGTTTCCCAGTCTGCAATCTCCCCAGACTCAACTCTCAGTTCAAAAGCATCGATCATCGACAGGTAAGTCTGTTCTTCGTCAGCGGTAAAATCAGGATGTCCGGCACGCCATAGCGGATCGTCGAGCTGGATGCACTGCCTTGGGTAGGCACGACGCGGGTTATCCACGGTGGATTGCGCTATTTCCAACGACAAATTCAGTGTCGGATTAACCGCCGCAAGAATAGGCAAAATGGCAGCAAAATCAACAATGCCTTCACCACAGGGGCGCGGCTGGAAATCAAAGCCACCGGCTGCCCTTGCGACATAGGCGTCCTTAATATGCGTTTGACGAACGAAAGGCGCAAGGCGTTGGGTAGCCAACACCGGGCTCTCACCGCGTTGCAGCATGTTTGCCGTGTCGAGCACCACGCCGACACAGTCTTGGCCTACCGCCTCAATCAGGCGCAAAATCTCGAACGAGGTGATTTCATCATGCGTTTCGATATTCATGTGTATGCCCATTGCGCGCGCCGCCGGGGCGAGTTTCCTGAGAACTTTCTCGGTCGCCAGCAGCTGTTCGTCCCAGGTGACGTCGGTGCGGAACCGGTCAACCGCCAGCCGCCCGCGAAAGGCGGGTTTAAAATTCCCCGGCGAGACCCAAAGCTCGCGACAGCCTATCGCCGCGCTGGCCTCCATCATTCGCGTGAGGCCGGCGATGATATCGCCATCCCCAATCGCCCGCAGCTCAGGAGCCTCAGCGCTGCAATAAGGGTTAATCTTGCCCAACCCGCTTTCCAGATACAGCCCCAGCTCATCTGCCCTGGCGCGTATTTCTCGCAGCTGGCCCAGGTCCAGGGTCGGACTCATATCCAAAATAGAACTAAAGAAGATGCCGCCCAGGCCGAGTGCTTTTACATGGTTCAGGCTGGCCAATGGGCCGCGCTGTTTTACTTCCGGTAGTTTTAATCCATCAATGCCTAATCTCATTACTGGCTCCAATATGATAGTGAATGACGTAACGGCTTGTGCAATCCGCGTGCCATGCTTACCTTAAATGTTAGCAAACTAAAAATAACACCATGATTTTAAATGATTTATTTAAAACAAAAATATTATAATTAACTTTCGAAAAAACTTTCGAAAGTTACAATGACTATAACTTAAAGCCATTGCAATCTCACCCTCAGCATCGCTTTAAAACTCCCCTAAAACGCAGATCGGAATAAACTCATTAAAAAACAGCTGATTACCTATCAACGATTATCTTTGGGCGTTTTCTCCCCTACCTGTTCCAATGCTTAAAATGGCATTTTTTCAGAAGTTATTGCACCAAAATGAAAACAGTAACGCACCAAAATGGCGAAAGTTTGCCTCATTAAAACATTCGAATGTTTATTATTATATTAATAAAAACAAATATTCGGATATTTTAATTTAATTAAAAGACTTAAAATTCAGTTGATTACAAATATACTTCGCGCCTTTTTTTATCTTGGCATGTGGTTTGCTAACTGATTCTCATGACTCAGCATGACTAAAACACTCAGCTCCGGTCGCACTCGCGAGTGAGGTGATGAGTCAATTACGGTCCTTGAATACGACTTTGAATCAGGAAGCTATATGCCAGATATGCAAAATAACGCGCAAAAGAAACGCCTTAACGTTCAGGGGCTTACCCACAGCTACGGCGGGAAAAACGCGATTAGTGATGTGTCGTTCCATATAGAGGCGGGTGAAATCGTTGCCCTGCTTGGCCCAAGCGGTTGCGGAAAGTCGACCGTACTGCGCGCTATTGCCGGCCTGATACAGCCCAAGGCCGGTCAGATCGATCTCGGTGGTCAAAACCTTGCAGTGATGTCTGCCAGAGCGCGCGGGATCGGCATGGTGTTCCAAAACTATGCGTTATTTCCACATCTGACCGTGGCGGAAAATATTGCTTATCCCCTGGCCTGCCAGCAAATTTCCCGCGCGGAACGCAAACAGCGAGTCAAGGAAATGCTGGCACTGGTCAGGCTGGATGACTTTGGCAACCGGCTGCCGCGCGAGCTGTCCGGTGGTCAACAGCAGCGCGTGGCCGTAGCCAGGGCCATTGCTGGACGCCCTTCACTTTTGCTGCTTGATGAACCTTTTGGCGCACTAGACCGCGCACTGCGTTTTGACCTGCAGGTAGAACTGCTGCACCTGCAGAAAACGCTGGGCATCACCACGCTGATTGTTACCCACGATCAGGAAGAGGCGCAGAGCCTGGCTAACCGTCTGGTGCTGATGAATAAAGGTCAGGTTGAACAGATTGATACCCCAATGGCGGTCTACGACAAGCCTAAGACCTTGTTCGTCAATACCTTTATTGGGCAGACCAACATGCTGTACGGCACGGTAGGCCAGATAGAAAATGGCAGTACTTTGATCAACCTGGCCGATAACAAGACGCTGCGTTTGCCGCGCCGGGTGAATTTCACGCCGGGCTCAAAGGTGACACTGACCTTCCGCCCTGAAGAGGTTCGCCTTTCCACCCAGCACAGTGAGAGTGCCCAGCCGGTGCGCATGACCGTCTCGGTCCCGCTCGGCCCGTCGCTGGTGCATGACCTGGCGCTTGAGGATGGCACCAGCCTGCGGGCTTCCGAGCTGCGCGGACCTGCAACCTATATTCCCGCACCGGGAACACAACTTTTTGCTGAAATTGACACCGCACGGTGCCACGTTTTTCCGGCTGAACCGGAATTTACCCGCTAATAACAGACTCTCAGAGGTAGACATAATGAAGGACTTTGAAATCAGTCGTCGTCGGTTCGGTTATTTGGTTGCAGGCGTTGCAGCGTCAACCATGCTGCCGTTTTCCCTGCGCGCCGCTGCTGCGGCTCAGAGCAGTGCGATTGCCGCGGCATTTCCGGGCAACTGGGAAGATGCGTATCGCAACATCCTGACCCCGATGCTGCAGAAAGAAGGCTTTGGCCTGACCATAGCCCCGGTGATGGCGCAAGATCAGTTAGCCAAAACGATGGCCAGCCCGGGCCACCCACCTTACGACACGCTGCTAATGTCGCCGGGGCAAACCACCGTAGCGATACAAAACAACCTGATCCAGAAAATTGACCCAAGCCGACTCAAGAACTGGTCGTTACTGGATCGCTCTTTCCAAAGCGAATATGGCCCAACGGTCACGGTTGAAGTCAACGGTATCGCCTACAACCCGGATCTGGTTCCACGGCCTAAAGGCTACCGCGATCTGTTTGAGAATCCGGCCTATAAAGGGTTGGTTTCCTGGACCGGTTTTGAGTCGAATACCGCGGTGATGGCCTATACCGAGATTGCCAAAATTTATGGTAAGGGCCCGGACGATATGCAGGCGGTGTTTGATTTGTTTAAAAAACACCCCGACCAGCTCAAGGGCATCGTTGACAGCACCAATCACCAGATGACGCTGTTCCAGCAGGGTGAAATTGCCGTCTTCATGTGCAGCACCAACAACGTTGCCCGCCTGAAAAGCCTGGGAATGAATGCCGAATTTGTTCATCCACAAACCGGCTCACCGGCCGCGCCGGTCAATATCCATTTAACCAAGGGATCGACTAACCTCGGTGCCGCTTATGCCTATATGGATGCGGCCATTTCGCAAAGCGTGCAGCAGCAGCTGATGCTGCCGCCAACCGACATGTTCCCTACCAATCAAACGGTGGCACTCTCCCCTGCGATTGCGGCCTATGTCACTCGTGACCAGATTAAGACGCTGGTTTACCCCGACTGGGCGTCGATTAACAAAAATCGCGATAGCTGGATCCGCCAGTTCGACACGCTGGTTGCCGGTTGAGGAAATAGAGATGAAGCAGAGCGGTTTTCCTTATGTCATCCCGATGCTGGTACTTTCCATCGTGTTTTTTGTCACCCCTCTGGCAGTGCTGGTTGGTTACAGCTTTGCCGGTCCGAGTGGCGCAACCCTCGGCCACTATGGGCAATTTTTTGGCGACGATTTTAACTTTCGCGTCCTGATCAATACCGCCCGCCTTGGCATAGAAACGGTGATCGGTACCACCGTGCTCGGCGTACCTATTGCTCTGCTGTACTGGCACAGTGGTAAAAATGTGCGTCAGGTTTTAGTTTTCCTGACCCTCATTCCGATGCTGACCAGCAACGTGGTTCGCACCTTTGCCTGGATAGTGATCCTCGGTCGTCAGGGTCCCATCAGCGAAGCGTTATTCTCGCTGGGTATTACCGGGACGCCTACCAGCCTGATGTTTACCGAACTCGGACTGGTGATGGCCATGTGCCAGATTGATCTGCCGCTAATCATCCTGCCGCTGATTGCCGTGCTTTCGCGCACACCTTTTCAGCTCACGGAGGCCGCTCAGGTCTCCGGGGCGGGATCGTGGCGAATCCTGACTACCGTGCTGCTGCCGCTGATGCTGCCGGGCCTGCTGGCCGGCTGGATCCTGGTGTTTGCCAGCACCAGCAGTTCGTTTGTCACTCAGGCGGTGATTGGCGGAGCGCGTAACGTCTACGTGCCGCAGCTGATTTATCGCGAAGTCGGCACGCTGTTTGACTGGCCGCTAGCCTCCGCTATTGCCGTGGTGTTGCTGCTGACTACCGGCTGTTTACTGGTCGCACTGACCATGATTTCACGCCACAGGAGACTGGTCGGCCATGCCTAATCATCGTGAAAACCCTATCCCGGCCGTGCTTTACAAGATCTTTGTTTACGGCTTTGGCACGCTGTGCGTCATCTATCTGGTTGCGCCGATCGTTATCGCATTGATGATGTCGTTCACCTCGGGGCAAACCTTGAAGTATCCGCCACAGGGATTTTCTCTGCGCTGGTATGAAGCGCTGCTCGACCCTGTCAGGTCAGGCACCGAGCATATTGCGGCCTGGAACTCGCTGAAAATTGCCGGATGGGCGGTATTCGGCTCGCTGCTGTTTGCTGTGCCCGCCACCATCGGCATGACCCGCATGAAGCGCCGCAGCGTCAACGCCATTGAGCCGTTGCTTCTGGCACCGCTGGTGCTGCCGAGCCTGGTCTATGGTCTGGCCGCGCTGATCGTCGCCAACTTTATCGGCTTTCAGCCTTCACTTGGGTTAACGGTGATCGGCCATGTTGTGGTGTTTGGCCCGCTGATGTATCGCGCCGTTTCAGTGGTGGCTCAGGGCATGAATCCTTCTTTGGCGGAGGCCTCTACCACCATGGGCGCCAGCTGGTTTATGACGCTGCGTCGCGTAACGCTGCCGCTGCTGACGCCGGGGATCCTCGCCGGGGCCTTCCTGGTGTTTATTCAGTCGCTGGACAACGTCACGGTCTCGCTGTTCCTTGCCGATGCCCGCACCACGGTGCTGCCGCTGCGCATGTTTGCGCTGATTGAAGAATCGCTCGACCCTCGCGTGGCGGCGATTGCCGGAATATTAATCGCCGTGACACTGCTTGGACTGCTGGTTGCGCGACGCGTGCTGTCGCCCGCGCGACAACAGCCATAAAAGTTAACGTAAAACCTCTTATTATCCGATTTAAAAGGAACAACCCATGAATACTCACGCGACCCCTGCCGCAGGTTATCGCATCGGCTCGCTGCTGGCCGATTTTCAGCCAGATTTCGAATTCTCGGCCCCTTTGCCGCTGCCGCTGGAGGAGTTCGAGGAGCGCCTGCGCCGCATCAGACGCCAGGCCGTCGAAGCAGGACACGACGCGATGATTGTGCATGCGGGCAGCGTCGGCTGGTTCCACGCCTCTAATGCCTACCTGCGCTATATTTGCGACTGGATGCGTGAAGGTGTGCTGATCGTGCCGACCGACTCGGATAAACCTCTGACTCTGCTTTCATTTTTTACCCAGTCCGTTCTGCTGCCGCCGGGTGGCGAGCCGCTGTTGGTTGACGAAATCTGGCAGATTGGTCCTATTGGCCGTGAATATGCCGACCGCCCCGGCGATTCGGTGATTAAAACGGCTGAGAAGTGTGCTGAAATTCTGGCACGTTCAGGATTAGCCAATGCGCAGATTGCTCAAATTGGCGATAGAACTTCTCTGACCTTCTGGGCTGCGCTGAATGCGCTGGCACCGAAGTGCAAATTCGTTGCTGACAACGGCATTCTCGATCGGCTGCAAAAAGTTCGCTCAGCGCGAGAAATCGCGATGCATCGCGCCGCCGCACAGCTGATTAGCATTGGCACTCAGGCGGCCTATCACGTTGCCAAACCGGGCGTGACCGACCACGAAATCTTTGCCGCCTTTACCGCCGCACAAATGGCCTTCGGTGGCGAAACCGGTGACGGCTACCAGATTGGGATTAACGAATTTGGTACCCACTGCGGCAAGCCCTATGGCCACGTTGTCAGGCCGGGTGACCTGATTAACCTGTATATCTCCAACGTCACCTGGCGCGGCTATACCGCACAGACTGCCCGCATGATTGCCATCGGGGAAATCACCTCGCATCAGGAAGAGGTGCTGGCCGCCTGTACCGAGGGCGTGAAGCGGGCCGAAAAATTGATTAAGCCGGGTGCGTTGATGCGCGACATTAATAACGCCGCCTTTGAGCCGATGATCGCACGCGGCATGCTGACCTCGCCCGAGGCCCGCACCATGCCTTATAACTGGGCGCCTGAAGACGACGGCTCGGCAAGGCTTATTCCGCGCCAGTATGTCAAAGACATTGACTGGGAAGCTCAGGGCAGAAAACTAATGCACGTTTATCCGGCAACTCACGGCCCGCACAACCCGAATCTTGGCCATTCTGTCGGCATGGCGGGCGGGCAAAACAGCTTTAACATTTCTTCCCATAACTACGATCGTCTGGAAGAAGGCATGGTCTTTGTGCTGCACACCCAATGGCTGGAGCCGCTGGCGGCCGGATGCAACATCGGCGACTGCTATGTGGTAACCGCCGACGGATTCGAGAACCTCAGCCACCACACGCCGCTTGAAACACACCGTATTCGCACCGGAGCCTGATATGACTAAGCCAACCGCACATACCTATTTTGATTTTGCGTCCTTAACCGAGCGCGAGCGCTATAAAATTCTGATTGGCACGGTGATCCCTCGCCCAATCGCGCTGGTCACCACGCTCAGCAAAGAAGGTTTACCCAATGCCGGTCCTTTTAGTTTTTTTAATGTTCTGACCCACGATCCGGCAATAGTCGCGATTGGGGTAGAAAATTACTCTGATATGCGCTTCAAGGACACGGCGCGCAATATTCGTGAGACCGGTGAGTTTACCGTGCATATCGTCGACGATGCCCTGGTCAGCCAGATGGAAGTTTGCGCCATCAAGTTTGGCCCCGAGGTCGATGAGCTTGAAGCCGCAGGGCTGGAAACCGTGCCGGGGGAAAAGGTGCGCAGTCCGCGCATTCTTGCCGCACCCGCCGCGCTGGAATGCCGTCGCCACACTATTCTTCAGGTCGGGGCAGCGCGTGAAATTATTTTAGGTGAAGTCGTCGGAGTCTATGTGCGCAGTGACGCGGTGGATCCCGAAAATCTGCATATCGATCAGCAGCTGATGGATGCGGTTGGAAGAATGGGAGGCAATACCTATTGCAGAACGCGAGATCAGTTTGATGTTAAAACGCTAACTCAAGATCAGTGGGAGGAAAGACAATTGACGAAATAAGACTAATTAACGCCACTGCCCAATAATGACCTAATTCACTTTTAATTTATTAATAACACCCCCGCAGTCAGGGGGGCAATAATTATTCCAGACAGGGTAAATACTCAATGATGAAGCGTTTATTAGCGGTGGCCACTCTGCTACTGCTGGATAGCCTGTGCCCCACTCAGGCGGTAGAAATATATAACAAAGACGGCAACCAATTAAATTTAAACGACACAATTAAAGTCTCGCACGCGTTTTCGGGTGACGATAATAATAACGGTGACAAGTCGTCAAATATTCAGGGCGGTTTTAGCGGTCAAACAAAAATAAGCAATAAATTGACTGGTTATGGTACCTGGTCATATCAATTTAGCCTGCATAATACCGAGGGAGGAAGCGATGCTCAAAACGGCAATGCGACCCGTCTCGGCTTTGCCGGGCTTAAGTATGACAAGTGGGGCTCTATTGACTATGGCCGTAACTTTGGTCTGGTGTATGACGTGCTCGGCAATACCGACATGCTGCCGTACTTTGGCGGCGACTCGGCCTACAATGACGTTTTTGTGGCCGGGCGCTCTTCTGGGCTACTGACTTGGCGTAACAAGGGATTCTTCGGGCTGGTTGATGGCCTGAGCGTTGCCGCGCAGTATGAGGGCAAAAACGATCGCACCGGCAGCGCGGACGTGGTGACGCGCTCAAACGGCGATGGCTTTGCCGTCTCTGCCTCTTACGCTTTCGATTCGGGCATCAGCCTGGTGGGCGCCTATGCCAGCTTCGACCGCACCACCGCGCAAAATGAGTTATCACTCGGTGAGGGTAAAAAAGCGCAGAACTGGGCAACCTCTATAAAATATGATGCTAACCAAATCTATCTGGCCGCGGTATTCGGTCAAACGTTGAACGCAACGCCAATTAACGGTGGCTTTGCCAACAAGGCACAAAATATAGAAGTGGTGGCTCAGTATCAATTTCTCAATGGTTTACGTCCTTCATTAGGATATGTTTCATCTAAAGGCAAAGATATTGAGAATATTGGCAATGCCGACATCTTCAAATATGCCTCCGTCGGCGGCTATTATTACTTTAATAAAAACATGTCATTATTCAGTGAATATCGCATTAACCTGCTCAAGGATAATAATACGTTAGGGCTATCGACTAATGACATCCTGGCCGTGGGGCTGGTTTATCAGTTTTAATCCTGTCACCTTCCTGCTTAATACGTTTATCAGGCATACTCTGAGCCATAGCTCAGGGGCCTGTGACGGCTACAGGCAGGAAGGTGAATTGGGCCGGGTTCTTAATTGGGCTCCTTACTATCGAAATTTTTTAACGAACAGCGGAATTTCAGCATTTATCAGCGCTAAAAAACACCATCAAATACGGTTGTAGATAGTCAAATTCAAATAAAAGAGAACGGTTAAATGTTTAGTTTTCAAACGAAGAAAATGTAAAAAAGATTCAGACTATCAACCTACCTGGTTTCTGATGTCCCTTGCCGGAGGGTTACCAAACATACGCGCGTATTCACGGGTAACAGGCATCAAGTAAAGCCTCATCAGCGAAATTGACGGATATGCTTTCGGTCAATGGGGCATCGATTGCGGGAGGCATTGCATGGAGTAACTCGCTGAGCAGTGTGAAATCCAGCGTCAGACGCACAGCCAAATAGGGAGTAGTGTCGCTTGCAACCGTTATTTTTCCCATAGCTGGCAGATCGATGGCCGCCATAAACACCTGCCCGGCTGAATAACTAATTATCCGCTCGCCGATTTGCAGTTGTTTTTCACCTTGCAAAATTAAACTAATAAAGGGCGGATAAATTTCCGGCGGTAAAACCACAGGCTTAGAGATTCGGTATAGGTCTGTCCGCGGTGTGAGTGTCTGCGTCAGCTCGCCTGCACAATGTTTCTGCACAAAATCTCTCATCAGTCTGAGTGTGTAACTCATCTCATCATTCTCTAGTGGCGTCCATCGACGAAAAAAAACACAATTAGGCAAATTTTAGACAGCATTGTGACAGCATACCCTAGTGAGTGTGCTTTATGCTTTTATCCATCAGGCGACTGCTTGTAAATCACAAAAATGTATTGGTTATCCGAGCAGAGGCAATATGCATGAAAATAAAAGATGCAGTAATACTGATAACCGGCGCTTCGTCAGGAATTGGTGCAGCGACTGCCAGTGCGGCAGCGAAAAGAGGGGCGCGAGTCGTTCTGCTGGCGCGTCGTAAAGCGCGCATTGAGTCGTTAGCCGCAGAGTTGGGAAATGCGCTGGCGGTAGAGTGCGATGTAACCGATCCTGACCAGATTAATCTGGCAGTTCAGGCAGTCATTGACCGCTTCGGACGAATTGATGTGTTAATTAATAATGCTGGGCAAGGGATGAACGCCGCAGTTGAGGAGATTAACATCCCTGACTTTCGGGCACTGCTTGAACTTAACCTGATTGCACCACTGACAATGATGCAGGCCGTTGTTCCATCGATGGTAAAACAGGCTGCGGGCACCATTATCAACATCAGTTCAGGGGCAACGTTGGCAACCTATCCAGGTTCGGCTGCCTACACCAGCACCAAAGCTGGTTTGAATATGCTCTCTGCTGTTGCTCGCCTGGAACTCGCCAGCGCAGGGATAACAGTGTCCACTCTACATCCTTTCATGACGGCCACTGAATTTTATCAGACGTTGCAAACAGAGCATAATCAGGCAAAAGAGCAGGATAATAAGAGCGCCGTTGTTATGCATTCTCCTGAACGAGTCGCCCAAATGATCCTCAAGCTTATTGAAAGTGGTGAAGCACAGAGCGATTTAGTGCCTGAGGCTTATGGTGGGAGCTATCGGGAATAACGCTTTAATGACCGGTTCACTCACTCCTAAGTAAAACAGCGCGGACTTGGCAACGTCCGCCTGTTGGCACTTATTTGCCAGTATCAGAACCAGGGGCAGCTTTTAGCGAGATGCGATGGGCGGCAATAATGGGCATGCTGAATGTCTCAGTGACCGTGAACGGTCAATCCTACGAGCCGGATAACCACAGGACGGACAATCAGTATGCAAAAGAAAGCCGCTGGCATGGCGACTTGGTAAGCATTCATCACATTTGTCATGTAATGAGCGCCCATTCCAAATTCGGCTAAAGTGATGATCAGACTCATCAGGAACGCCATAATGATCGCCATATAAAGAGCAAATATGTAGGGTGCCGTGTGTGTTGGAAGGCGGGTTTTTAGGGTATTTTTTGTGGTAGCATCAGTCATTGGAATATCCTGTTTAACAAAGGTAAACGAAACTGCGGCTAACTTAACAAGCTTATGAGAATGGTTGTAGAGCGGTTATGCTTTAATCATTATTAAGTAAAAGTGACGAATTCTGTATTGAGGATAATATGGACGTTTTAGGGCTGATTAGCACTTTTATCCGCGTGGTGGAAAACGGCAGTATTGCAGCGGCGGCACGTGCCAAAGGGATGAGTCCGGCAGCAGTAAGCCAGAGTCTTTCCCGTCTTGAAGCCCATTTGGGCGTGCGACTGCTCTCGCGTACCACCCGCAGCATGACCTTAACTGAAAATGGTAAACGGTATTTCGAGAAAGTCCGTCACATTCCAAATGATATCGACCTTGCCTCGCAGGCTGCAGCAAATGAAACCAAACCGCAGGGACCTCTTTGTATCGCTACCACAGCCGCGTTTGGTCGGTACGTTCTGGCTCCACTTATGCCAGCTTTCAAAGCGTCTTTCCCCGATATTGATATTGAACTGATCAGTACCGATCGCGACGTCGATCATCGCCTGGAAGGCGTCGATGTCAGTATCCGCATCGAGGCACAACTGAATGAACAACTTATCGCCAGAAAAATCGCTTCGTTACCCTTTATATTCTGCGCGGCTCCTGCTTACCTTGACCGTGCTGGCACGCCTCAGACACCAGAAGAACTTAGCCAGCATGCCTGCCTGGTTTTCCGCTATCCAACAGACAGACGATTTTTACCCTGGGCTTTTAGGGTCAACGGACGGCCTGTCAATGCGAAACTCAACCCCGGCTTTATCAGCGATGATATTGATATTATTGCAAAAATAGCCGTAAACGGGGGCGGCATTGCCCGTCTGGCAAGCTTTGTTGCTCAGCCGTTGATAGACAGTGGCCTGCTAAGACCTTTGTGCTGGTCAGGTCACAGTGATGAGAGCAGCATTGAGTCCCTGCCGATGAATATTTATGCCTGTGTCACAGAACGTTCGGCACTTAATTCAAAGGTCCGAAGATTTATTGAATTTTTAGAAAATGCGATTTAAGACAAGACCGCTTTGAGGGACCAAAACTGCAGTATTGCCTGAGTAAAATGGCCAACGCCTCGATAGTCCCGGGAAAGTCCCGTCACTCATCCCCTGACAATGAACGCCGCCATTGTCGAACTTAAATAGGAAATTATCATTCCCTATTTTGAAATTTTCGACCTATCCGGGTTCACTTGGAAAACAGACCTACATTGTATTGTCTTGAGCAACGTGTGCAGGTCATAGGCACCCAAAAGTCTCGGGGTATTACCTCATTCAACGCATTCCCCTACGATATTAATAAATAAAATCAATTGCTTGTGTTATATACATAACAACGATTAATACAGCCCTCAAATAATAGTTGCTAAAGCAAACATTGCTATTTAAACTTATTTCACTCAATGAGGATCATAAAATGTCTGATAAGTCTGCTGCACTCTTCGCATTAACCAATTCTTTACAGCCTGTGAAAAGAGTTTGGAGACAAGCAGCAACGCAAATCTTTGCCAATAGCGGTATCTCCATGTCTTTAGCCAATCTCGTTGTGATCGTGAATCGGAATGCTCAGGGTATTAATCAGCGGGATCTGGCGGAAGAGATAGGGATGAATCCTGGCGCTATGGTGCGCATTCTGGACCAGGGAACGGAGGCTGAGTACCTCGAGCGCCGTGAGCTTTCCAGGGACAGAAGATTCAAAACAATCTGTATCTTGCCTGCGGGTAAAAAACTGGCCGATGAAATCGAATCTTCAGCCAATAAGCTGCGCGTCCAACTGATGGAAGATGTCTCGGTTGAAGATATTGAAAATGCAACCAGGGTATTGCGCCTGTTAGAAGCGCGCGCGTCGAATTTCCTGCAAGAACACATTCATGAAAAAAAATGATCACCACCCGTAAAACACTTTTTGCCTTAAAAATGTTTATATCAGCAATGATTGCCTATGCGCTCGCGGTCAAAATGGGGTTAGAAAATCCCTATTGGGCAATGGTGAGTTGCTGTGTTGTGAGCAACCCGATTAGCGGCGCTGTGAGGGCCAGAGCCCTGTACCGATTTGGCGGGACCTTTACGGCAGGCATGGTGACATTGATCGTGAGTGGGCTCTTCATCAATAGCCCTATTATTTTAGTCGTTGTCATCGGCCTGATTTCTTCGATTATGCTCGGCATGTCTTTTCTTGATCGCACACAACGGGCATATTTCTTCCAATTAGGCGCATTGACGATGATGTTGATCACCACAGCGACGATTGCTCAACCGGATAATACCTTCAGCATCGTTGTTGCCCGTGTCAGTGAAATATGTTTGGGCGTTTTATCTGTCACGTTAATCGACAGTATGATATTTCCTTCTTCTCAGGAAAAAACGCTGCATACACGTTTAAAAAGCTGGATCCGTCACTTGGAAAAATGGCAGGAGGCTAGCCTGACAGGGAAAGATAATCCGGAGATGAGGCATGAGCATCTCCGAATCTTAAATGACCTGGCATCATTCAATCAAATGATGAGAACGCTGGGTTATGACTATTCAGTGAATAAGAAAATGCGCCAGGCAGCTATAGCAATTCAGCATCGCATCTTGCAAATTATTCCTCTTGTGTCTTCAGCCAAAAGTTCCATTGACACGATGCCTAACGCCTTAAGTGAGCGAATCTCAGAGTATGTCAATGCAGCAGTGTTGCAGATCAAATCGACAGATTATAACCGTGACCTGAATGCGAAATTAGCGGCTTCAGCTGAAAACATGTCTCAATCCGAGCGCATTCATCTTGCTGAATTTATTGATGTAATCACACAGTGGCAATCCTTGTGGCAAGAAGTTGGACAGCTAGCAGATTTTGTTGAAAATCAGGTCAGCCTCCCGGAACGACTGGATAGGCAGATGATGCAAATCAAAGTATTTACGCCAGCGGCCGATTTTCCAAAAGCATTAAAGATGTTTGGCGGAATTATCTGCACCTACGCGTCGCTGATCGGTTTCTGGTATGCGACGGGATGGCAGCAGGGACCAAGCATGGTTTTGCTCGGTGTGGTGGCGATTGCAATGTTTGGCGGCACGGATAATCCGTCGTTTACTATCGGAATTTTTGGCCGTTTTGTGATTATTTCAATGGTGTTGGGTGCGCTGTTAAGTTACGTACTTCAGCCCCTTGCCAATGACTATATTAGTTTTTTAATTATAATGGCCATCTTTATTATTCCATTAGCCATGTGGGCATATACGAATCCAATGGCAACGCTAGCGATGGCGTTGTCTTTGAGTAATGTTAATTTTCAGGCTCAATACCATCCTTATGATATGGGTTATTACCTGGAGACCACGGCAGGAACACTTTTGGGTGTCTATGTTGCCCTACTCTCATCGGCAGTTTTTCAAAATTTTGTCAGACAACGTTCACTTAGCAGGACGATGGAACATGATATCAAGAAAGTCATGCAGCCTGATTTGAAGATTAAGGTAAATGACGTTGCTAATTTTTATGAAAATGCAATGTCAAAAGCGACTGCAACTCCTGCATTTTTAAATGAAACAGTAAAGAACGAAGGAATTATGAAGTTAGTTAATTTAGGTGTGACTTTTTTAAAATTAAAAAAAGAAGCGGCTAAAATTAAAAACTTGCCTGATTACGATATCCTGATTAAGCAGCTCTTGGTATTTGACATGTCGAGAGAATTAACCAAGCCTTTAAAAACATCCTTTGAGCATGCTATAGACGAAGCCCGACTGCATAAAGAGTTTTCCTTAATCATGCTTTTGATACGAGCCAGGACGCTCCTATTTTCATATTCACAGTCTGGAGGGAATGAAAAATGATTGGGGAAATAAATATCGACGGGATTTTCATCTCCCCGTTACTTTTATGTCTAATCAGTGCGTTCATCATAAGGATTTTAATTTCTAAGCTTTTTGATATTACAGGGTTCTATTCATTAATCGCCCAACGACCACTATTTGACTCTTGCTTTTTTTTAGTTATCGCCGGATTGTTATTCGTACTGTTAAATTACATAACCACACCCTGAGGATATAATGTTTCAGCAGCGTTTGAAAAAAGTCTTGCGCATATTCATAACTACACTTGTTGCTATAGTTGCAGCTATTTTTATGCTAAATTTTTATAATTATTATACTTATTATCCTCAAACACGTGATGGGAAAATTCGTGCAGATGTGGTTCCGTTGGCAACCGATGTTGCTGGCATAATTGATAAAGTTTATGTCAAAGATAACCAGCAGGTAAAGGCAGGCCAGCTTTTGCTAAGCCTCGATAAATCGCGCTTTGAAAACGCTGTAGACCAGGCAAATGCGGCCGTTGAAAAGGCGCGAGTTCAACTCGTTTCTGCAAATCGAGAAAATCAACGTTATCAGGCTATCAGAAATGCAGTCTCCGCTCAGGATCGAGATAATCGAAGCGATGCATTCGCCTCTGCAAAAGCTAACTTTGATCAGGCTCTTGCTGACCAAAAACTAGCATTAATTAACCTTCATCACGCAGATTTATATGCTCCGGTAAGCGGGATAATCACTAACTTTTCCGTTAGACCGGGTTATTATGCCAATGACGGACAGGGGATCCTGGCTCTGGTTGATAGTAGTAGTTTCTATGTGTCAGGCTATTTCGAAGAAACCAAATTACAGCACGTAAAGGACGGGGATAAAGTCATTATCCGTGTCATGGGGGAGAACAGCATTTTGACAGGGCATGTTGAAGGGCTTTCTGCCGGAGTCGTCGACAGTGATAGATCGGCAGAAGGTACGGATATGCTGGCAAACGTTAACCCAACATTCAGTTGGATTCGTCTTGCTCAACGAATACCGGTGCGGATCGCTATTGATACGGTCCCAAAAGGATTTGCCCTCATTGCGGGCAGAACGGTTTCCGTATCGATGAAAGAAACTTCCTCTCCAGGTATGCATAACATATTTAATTTTTTCAGTTTTTAAATCGCTACTTTTAATTAAACCTATAAGCCATGCCTATGTGACTAAGCCGTCTTAAGCCGACGGCCTTAACTTACCCAATGATAACATTACGCTTTTCTTGAAGCCGACTCCAAATGAGAAAGAACACGGACAGCCGTTTTCCCGTCCTGATCACTGATACCTGCCAGAATTTTTTTCCGCACTGACTCCAGCGTTTTTTCGAGCGTTGATGCTACAGCCTGCCCTTCTTGAGTAAGATGTAGCGTTTTTGCCCGCGCATCGGTTGAATCGGCTTTACGCAATAACAGGCCCTGATTTTCCAGCTGGATAACCGATCTTGCTATCGCAGCAGGATCAATTGCAGCCTCCTCAGCAACATCTTTCTGTCTGATACCATTCCCCAGCCTTGCAATGATGAGAAGTGCTGCCGAGGCGGAAAGTGGCAACCCCGATTGCTCAAGTGCCTCGCCAGCAGTGCGTTGCCATGCCCTGCCGGCAGGCAACACCATCCAGATTAAGGCAGTCTGCCAGTCATCGGTCATTTTATGCGACATAATTTAGTTGACTCGTCATCTAATTTTAAGAAATAGTTAAGTGGTTTTAACCACTGCGATACATCATATCTCCTACAAGCATGACATATGAAAGAGGACAAAACGATGGGAAGACTAAATGGACAGGTTGCGATTATTACCGGCGCTGCACAGGGTATGGGAGAATCGCATGCCCGCCGCTTTATTGATGAAGGGGCTAAAGTTGTGCTCACTGACCTTAATAGCAAATGTTCGGGACTAGCCGACGAACTTGGTCGCAATGCTTTATTTATACAACATGACGTCACCCATTCAGACGAGTGGGAAGCAGTGGTAAAACAGACTGAAGCCGCATTCGGGAATATCACTATTCTGGTCAATAATGCGGGCATATTGGGTCCAATTGCAAAAACGGCTGAAATTGATGAGAAAGCCTTCAAGAAAGTGTGTGACATTAACCAGACCGCGGTTTATCTGGGTATGAAGGCCGTTATTCCGTCTATGCAGAAAGCGGGACATGGCTCAATTGTTAATATCTCATCCATTGCCGGGATTGCCGCCAACTACGGATTTCCAAGCCTGGCCTATGTCGGGAGTAAGTTCGCGGTGCGTGGCATGACTAAAGCCACTGCTATTGAATACGGCCCTGAAAACATTCGCGTTAATTCTGTACACCCAGGCTTCATCAAGACGCCTATGATGGTGGAAGGTACTAATGAAACCGGCGGTGACGCACTTGCTCTCATCCCTTTAGGTCGTCTTGCCGAAGCAAGTGAAGTAACGAATCTCGTATTATTTTTAGCCTCAACTGAGTCATCCTATATTACCGGTGCTGAGCATCTGGTTGATGCAGGCATGTTAGCTCAGTAATAGACGAAGGCATTAACGGCGCAGAAAACCCCATCAGGTACCTTCTGCGCCCGCTAAAAGGGCGGGTATAATATTTTTCTCACTGTTGCTGTAAAGCTGCCTCAAAAAATTATCCATGCAGAAACATAATTACAGGGGTGATAAATGCAGCCCATTAGCTAATGGCTTTAAGAAGATTAGGGAAATGGAAAAAATAAACGCTCCATTTTCCTAATCATTAAAAAATCAATTAATTATCTTCGTCATTGTCAAATCTGCGAAGTTCCTCCTCAAAATCTATGCTTCCGCCACCGTCTCTAATTCCACTACTTACGTACATCGCCCCCATGCCCATTCTGCCGTATAAATCCCTTGTCAGTACGCCCACCATTCTAAGCTTGTTTGCATTATTAGGTCTCAAGACAGTGGTAACTCCGTAGGTTCCCGTCGACTTTAAACTATCGCCATCTGGAACCACGGTTTCTTCCAATGGTGACCCTACCCCAAAATCCTGCTCCACTCAGAAACAGAATCCCGTCAAGATAAATGCTCCCCTGAAGAAAGATTATGCCAAAGTAAAACTCACGATTCATTGAAGAACAGATTGTCTTTGCTCTTAAGCAGGCCTAGTTGGTTACTTGAACCTTTACAAGATGATATTGAAAGATTTGCGTACACAATGTACGCACTTTTTTCTTAATTTAGTGTGTTCTTTTCCCAGTGCCCATCTTTGATAATCCCTAAAATCCCTTCGCCCTGCCCGCTTAGGATCTGAATGTTTTGAAGCGGATTCTCTTCCAGAATGAGTAAGTCGGCGATGGCGTTTTCTGCCACTACACCCAACTTACCTTGCATATTGATAATCTCGGCACCGATGAGTGTTGCCTGGCATAAAGTCTCGGCATTTCCCAGAACTTCGGCACGTATGCGTAGTTCGTCGCTTTGATACTTATGCATTTCACCTAACAGGTCTGTTCCCAGCCCCATTTTGACGCCGTGTTTCTTCAATATTTTTAGCGCCTCAAGGCCCTGTAGACGCACAACCTCATTTTTAACCAGCGCGGCGTCGGGTACTCCGACTTCTTTACCCACCTTGCTCATGGCATCGTATATCACCAGAGTAGGAACGACATAGGCACCATATTCAGCCATAACTGCAGCCGCGGTATCATCAACCAGGTTGCCATGTTCAATAGTTCGAACACCGAGGCGTACAATACGTTCAATGGCTTTTGCCGTGTAAGCGTGGGCCATCACATAAGTCTGATGCGATTCAGCTGTTTCTACAATCGCCTTGATTTCATCAATCGAGAACTGCAAGTTTCCGATTGGGTCGGTGGGTGAACCTACACCGCCGGAGGCCATGATCTTTATCTGATGTGCTCCGCTGCGCATTTCTTCACGAACCGCTTTCCTGACTGCGTCTACACCGTCAACGATACGGCCAATGGCACCTATGTGCTGGCTACATTGACAGACTTCTGGCTCGCGATTGTCGTAGCGAGATAGACAGTATATAAAACAGCGCAATGCGATAAACCACCAGCTTTGTCGCCTTTGCAATCTGCTCTTCGGGATTGCGCGACTCTGCCGCGGCGATACTGACTATTTCAGCACCAAAGAAAGAAAATATGGATCCGGAAGAAGTGCTTAAAGGTGCAATGATGACTTTTGGCGGGCACAAAGGCTCAGCTTTATCAACCATGGTTGAGCTGTTGGCGGGCGCTTTAATCAATGATTTTACCAGTCAGGAATCAATGGATTTCGATGATAAAACCGGTTCCTCACCTATGGGTGGAGAGCTGATTATTGCCTTTGATCCTGCAAAATTTATGGGTGGAGATCTTGAAAGTGGTCGCGATAAAGCAGAACGATTATTCAGGGCAATAACTTATCAGGGTGCAAGATTGCCCTCGATGCGTAGATTTACCAACAGAAAACTCGCTATAGCTAACGGTATAACCATCAGCAAACAGCTTTACGACGACATATTGGCTTTAGACGTTTAATTTATGCAACTTGTTGGTGAGTTATGTAGGTTAACCATTAATTTGTTATGACATTTCAGCTCTAAAAACCAAGATAATGGAAGTTTTTTTAGAGGCGCTCATCTGCACTGCCGAATGAGTTGCTTCTCACCAATTAACCCTGCGGAAGGGTAAGCTTGCCGTAATTAACACTGTCAAGCGTCATAATCTTTGCCGCAAAGCCGATGTCCAAGGTATCAAAGCAATCTGTAGATCTCAGAAATCACCTGCATCGTCGCGTCTTCAATCATTCCTTCATTACGGCATAAAACCCAGCCATTATTTACAATTTCTTGCTCGAACGCCTTGGTACAAGCAACCTGTTCTTCAAGCTTGTGAATCACTGTACTGCTTAGCCCGCGCGGTCGGGCTGCGGCCCTCGCCCATGAAATATCAGGCGCAGTAACGACCCCGACATGCAGGTCTGGCGTTCGCACGTTTCGTTCAATGTTAAGCTGTAAAATCTCTGCAAATGGCACCATCCGGCGAAACGCGGCATCCGACGGGTACCAGCGATCCATCAAGATAATGCTGTCCGGTGGCTGTTTAGTCAGCACGTTCAGGGTGATCCAGGCACGGCTTTCAGCTAAGCGTTCACAAACCTGCCATTCCAAATCCAGGCAGGGGTTTCTGGCGAGCCGATTAACAAGGGACATTGTTTCCCCCCTAAAGGGGTCGCTTTTTTTCTCGCAAAGCCGGATCACTTTCTTGTTGTCAGCCCTTAGTACTTTCGTCATGGCCTCCAACAGTGTGGTTTTGCCAGCGCCCTTGGGCCCATCAAGAGAAACAAACAGCGGGCGTTTCATTCTTCAAATGACGATTGATATACGGTTTTTTTAAATCTGAACTCTGGCAAAAGCATCTTACTTCCTTCGTATGAACCACTCCCCCTCTTCGTTCGATGGAGCCGCTTGGCGCATCAGCGCGAATCGAAGGGGTACTTTTATGAATAGATAATGATGAACATTCTAGCAATATTTCTAACTCTCGGGTCTAAAAACCTAGGGTACGAGGCACCGCATAGCAAACCTTACCGGCGTTGGAGTTACACACCATGGATGTTAAATTAACTACCAGTATCAGGATAAGAGGAATGAAATGATCTGGTTGATTGTGAAATACGCGGTGACTGCCGGGATGGTCGTGCTTATCTCCGAGGTGGCAAAACGAAGTGACCGAATCGGTGGCCTGTTGGCTGCGTTACCGTTGGTGACTATTTTGGTACTGATATGGATGAAACTCGAGGGACAGACGCAAGAGAAGATAGCGAGTCATGCATGGTACACGTTTTGGTACGTGATCCCGACACTTCCCATGTTTCTCTGCTTTCCTGTCATTTTTCAGCGGTGGGGATTTTGGGTCGCGCTGCTCGCCTCCTGCCTTATGACGGTGGTGATTTTCTGGGGTTATGCCCTCGTGCTTCGCCGCTTTGGTCTTAACCTCATGTGATAGCTGTAATGCCCTGTTATTATCTAAAAATGGCCGCTTTGCAGCAGCCATTTATTTAAAGCAAGAAAGTTTACTTCATCCGTTTTCTGCGTGAAAAGAAAATCACCGCGCCTAAAACAAGCAATATAATAATCACCCCTCCTGCAATCATACCGTACTTGGCGATGGCAATAAGTGGTGAAGGCGATCCTCCTTCTCTCAGTAATTTAACGCGTTCTGGTGTCGTTTGGACTTTTGAATCACCAAACGTTTTGAACAAATAGTTGGTCAACGTAGCCACTTGCTGACTGTCTAATGTGTTATTAAAAGCGGGCATCGCCTGTCCAGATGAAGGTGTCAGCCCATCTAAAATGGCCATCACCGCGTTATCAGCCACTGGACGTCGTAATGCCGCATTATTGTACAGCGCGGGCAATCCATTTCCGCCCTGACCTGAGGTCTGGTGGCAAGTCGCGCAGTGTGCTTCATAAAGCCTGGCGCCTTCAGAAGCGGAACCGTTCATAATCGCAATTTCAGAGATTTCTGGCCGAGGATTAACAGCCACTTCGGATGTCGGATTGATACTCTGAGGGCTGATTTGCCTGATATACGTTGCAATGGCTTTGACATCATCAGGTGATAATTTGCTGAAGCTTTTATCAATAGCTTCCAGCATCGGGCCACCAGCCTGAGAACCGTTATCGGAACGCCCCGTAGTCAAGTAGGAAGTCAGATCCTTTTCAGACCAATTTCCAATACCCGCTTGGTTGTCGGATGTGATGTTTGGTGCAAACCACGTCCCTAATGATGCCCCCGCCAAATCCTTACCTTTTTCCTCTGCCATCAGGGGGTTACGTGGCGTATGGCAGGTAGAACAGTGAGCCAGTCCTTGAACAAGATAGGCACCTCTGTTCCATTCAGCTGATTTTGAGTTATCTGCAACATAAGGTTTTGCATCGGCAAACAGCAAATTCCAACCTGCCATGGACAGACGCACATTAAAAGGGAATGGCAGCGAAGTTTCTGGAGCTTTATCATCAACCGGTATCACGCGCTGCATAAAGTAGGCATATAAGGCCCGCATATCTTGATCATTGATCTTCGAATATGACGTGTAAGGCATTGCAGGATATAGATTTGAGCCGTCTTTACGCACGCCTTTGCGCACAGCCTTTTCAAAATCTTCAAGCGTGTAATTGCCGATGCCCGCAATTTTTGAAGGCGTTATATTGGTCGAGTAAATCCTGCCAATCGGGGTATCGACTGCAAAACCGCCAGCGAACGCCTTGCCGCCAGCGGCGGTATGACATGCACCACAGTCTCCCGCAACGGCCAGATACTGGCCCTTTTCAATCAGGGAACTTTCTTGTGCCTGCTGAGCGAATGCCGGCACGCTTAAAAGTAATCCAACAGCCATTCCTGAAATTTTAGAGAAAAGCATCTTGTTCATATTTGCGATCCTCAAATTTTGCCAAGAATGGCGTCAGCAGTGCGTAAACCCAATGCACATGCTGTCAGTGTTGAATTAGCCGTTGCGACAGTCGGCATAACACCCGTGGACACCATATAAAGATTGTCGTATTCCCAGGCTTTACCAACATGGTTTGTGACCGATGTTTTTTCATCAAATCCCATGGCGAGAGTACCGGTAATATGCTGGTTATTGCTGTAAACGCCCGGCGTAGAGTAACGCACATTACTTGCCCCTAACATTTTGGCAATATCCGCATAAACATTTAAGGAATGCTGCATGCCTCGCTCTATGTACGCATCATAGGAGTAAGAGAACGCGGGGGTAGGTAAACCCAATGCATCTTTTTTACGAGTACTCAGCATCGTTCTGTTTTTAGGGTCTGGAAGCTGTTCCAAAACGTTCTTGATACTCAATTCGTGTGAAGAGCGGTAGAGGATTGCTTCATCCAGCGCTTGCCCCATCAGCCCTTCTTTAATTGCTGTGGCAGTAACACCCGCCACGCGCGAAGAGTTGGAAATATCGATGCGAAATGCAGCAGACTCAGAGCGGAATGCCCCGTCGCGCAGTTGCTGAATTGAGGATGGGCTCATTGGGCCTCTTCCCGGCCAAAGAGGTTCATCGACATAGAACGTCGCCGAATTGGACGGATGGTCCATAAGATTACGCCCCAGTTGATCATGGTTATTACACAATCCGTTGGGATTTTTATCATCCGCTGACAAAAACAGAATTTTAGGAATTTCTATGGCGTTGGCGGCCAAAATGAAAACTTCGGCCTCAACGCGGTGAGAAACTTTATTCCAATCGTAATAATGAAGCGCGGTAATCTTGCCATGTTGATTATGTTCAAGCTTATAAACCACGGCCTGGGTCATCAATTTGACGCCCGCTTTCTCTGCTGCATCGGCGGCTATTCCGCCATGATATTGCGCATCGATAGGACAGATAGGCATACAGTTGTTGTTACCGCAACATTGAGGACGCCCATCATAGGGTAAAGAGTTTCGCCCTGTGGTATTGGTCAGGACTTCGTATTGAGGTGAGAGGCGCTCACTGACTCTCCGCTCTAAATAAGATGGTGTCACCGGAGGTAAAGGAAAATCCTGCTTGCGCGGTGAATATTTGGCCATCTCGGCAGGACCGGAAACGCCCCACAATAATTCAGCCTCATAATAATAAGGTTCAAGGTCTTCATAGCCAATTGGCCAGTCACGACCAACACCATATTGAGACTTCAGGCGGAAATCGTTTGGCAGTAATCGCCATGCCTGCGCTGCCCAATGCCAGCTAGTGCCACCCACAACTCTCAGATATTCAGGTTTGTAAGGGTTTGGACCCACCTGATCAAGGTAGCCATTATCTTCAGGTTTATAATCAGGGAAAGGGGCGAATGTAGAGTTTGGATAAGGGGCGATAAAATCGTCTTTGCGAGCCGAATGACGAAAATTGGTAACAATATCATCCCGCTGAATACGTGGTCCTGCTTCAAGCATTAATACTTGCCGGCCTGCCAGTGCTAGTTTTCTTGCAGTCAACGCGCCAACAACGCCGGAACCGATAACGACGACATCGGTTGAAATAGTATCAGACATTTGTGTCACTTCTTCTGGGTAAATTTAAGGGGAAATGCGAATTGACTCGCGGCTCAGGCCGGTTTGGATGCCCAACTACCATAGGCACCATAGGCATAGGAAGGTGGGCGAAGCACATGCGCCACCTCCACATTGGCCAGCGCTTGGGTATAAGCCACACAAATGGCTTTGTCGCCGCTCCCGACAATGCCGAGATACCAGCCGGTCAGGATATTTCCCGGTAATTCTTGAATATCTGAAAGTGAACTGTCGGCATGCAGTTTTGCAATCAAGTCAGAACCTTTTAGTGCATTCGCATCAATATAGGCACGCAGTCGGGCCAATTTATCCGCAAAGGTGCTATCGATTTTGGTGAATGCTGCAAGTAAAGCCCCACTGAATTCCTGAGAGAATTTCTCTCGGCCCGTCAACATCGCTGAAACGCGGACAAAGTCTGCAACACTGGATGAGGTGGCAAATGCAGGCAAAATACTTGATGGAAGCATTGTTGATGCAGCTAACACCCCCATCCCCTGCAACACACGCCTTCGTGAAAAAAGAACTGGCACGTTCATTACTATCGATTCCTAGGCTTAAAAATTGCTCAAATAAAACCACCCTCGCGATGGATTTCTGAGGTCCATTCTGAGGCGAATAGGGTCTGTCAATAACCTTAGTGATAATAATGAAATGTAAGATAATCGATAATAATGTTGTATTAGCGTTTGTAAATGTTAAATGAGTGTTTCCATCAATGGTTTTACTACGTAAAAAAGCCCCTTAAAGTGACAACTTATTGCCGTTATCAACAGAAAAATCAATTCCTATAATATTGTTATATATGTGTTTAGTATTAATTACGGGTTTCATTACTTAATTCCCCAAAAAAGAGGTGTAATAGATTTTTAATATCTGTATGACACCTTTCCATTGAATTCAAATGACATTAATTTTTACGTTTAGTATTGTTTGATTGGATTGATAGACGTTGCTCAAGGACATTAAGAATAAAAAAACCGCCCCACGGTGAAATGAGGCGGCTGAAAATAAGACAACTGCCTTTTGGTTAATGCAATGGCAGGCTATTGTTGAGCGTTTTGCTGCTTATCCGGGTTCTTACGTTCAACGGTCGAAACTGTTTTGCGCAACTCCTTCACCTGGCTGGCTTTCACCCCAGACGCATTATTACCCCAGCTACTGCGAATAAACGTTGACAGATCTGCGACCTGCTGATCGTCAAGACGCCAGCCGAAGTCAGGCATCGTTAAACCGGTTACCGCTTTTTGCGTCACCGCCGCTTTGCCCCCGCGCAATATAATGCTGATCAACGATGATGGATCGTCGCCCAACAAGGCTGAGTTGTGCGCCAGCGCCGGGAAGGTTTTGCTGTAGCCTTGGCCATCAGTGCGGTGGCAGGCGGCGCAGTTATCCATATAAACCTGAGCACCGGGCATGCTCATGTCACCTTTAACCAACGCGGCCTGAGTACTGTCATCATCTTTGGGTGCCACAGCCTGAGGGTCGGAAGACTTGATGCTTTTAAGGTAAACCGCTATTGCATTCACATCTTCATCGCTAAGATGTTGAGTGCTGTGCTCGATGACGTCTGTCATCGACCCGAAAGCGGCACTGTGAGTCGTCCAGCCTGACTGCAAGAAGCTGACAATATCCTTTTGCGACCAACTGCCAATCCCTTCTTTGACATTACCCGTGAGATCCGGGGCGTGCCAGCCTTCCAGCGTTCCGCCGGTCAGGAAAGCGGCATCCTTCTGATCCAAGGCTTTTTCCTGGAAACCAATACCACGAGGTGTATGACAAGTACCGCAATGTTCCAGCCCTTGTATAAGGTAAGCGCCACGGTTCCACTGCGCGCTTTGGGTACTGTCCGGCTTATATTGCTGTTTGTCATGGAATGCCAGATTCCAAAAAATCAGCGGCCAGCGCATGTTCAGTGGCCACGGAATATCGCTGTCGCGGTTGGTTTGATTGACCGCAGGCACTTCATTCATGAAATAGTCGTACAGCGCATGCATATCCTCATCGCTGATCTTGGAAAATGAGGTGTAAGGCATGGCCGGATAGAGATGATGGCCGTCTTTCGCCACACCGCCACGCACCGCTTTCGCAAAATCGTCATAGGTGTAATCCCCAATGCCGCTCTGTTTGTCAGGCGTGATGTTAGTGGAGTAAATAGCCCCTATCGGGGTGAGCATTTTCAGTCCACCGGCAAAATCAGCGCCGCCCGCTGCGGTGTGGCAAGCCGCACAGTCGCCGGCCTGAGCCAGATAATGCCCTTTACTTATCGAAGAATCGGCTGCAGTTGCAGACGCTGACGCCAGGCCAGCAAACAGCAAGGAAGCTAACAATCCAGAATGCTTGATCATGTTTTCTCTTCCCTGTTAAGCCTGAACCAGCGGTCCGGGATTCCCCAGATACTGTGTACGAATCGCATTGGCTGCAAACAGTGCTGTGGCCCCCACGATCCCGGTCGGGTTATAGGCCAGGTTCTGTGGGAAACAACAGGCTCCCAGCACAAACACGTTTGGCACATCCCAGCTTTGCAGGTACTTATTGACCACGCTATTTTTCGGGTTGTCGCCCATGATGGCGCCACCGGTGGTGTGCGTGGACTGATAAGGGCGCACATCGTAATGTGCATTCATTCCCATAAAGCCAACATCGTAGTGATCCGGCGCCATGGCTTTAACGATCCCTTCGGCTTTCTCTTTGATAAAGTTGGTCATCTTCAGTTCGTTCTGCTGCCAGTCGAACGTCATGCGCAGCAGAGGCTGGCCGTGCACATCGCGATAAGTGGGATCGAGATCGAGATAACACTGCTTGTAAGGCATGACTGAACCGGACGATCCGACACCCATGTTGTGCAAATAGTTGTCTTTAATCGCCGATTTCCAGCCCGAGCCCCAACGAGGCGCGCTACTTGGCGTACTCATTTGCTGAATTGGGCGACCGCCGGTCGTGGTGGCAGAAATAGTTGCCCCGCCGACAAAGCCCAGGCTGCCGTGGTCAAAGTTTTCCGAGTTAAAATCATCCATGAACACGCCAGTTGCGCCAGTTGCCGCAAACGGGTTGAAGATTTTCTGTTTATTAAAGAAGAGCTTAATTCCACCGTTCATCTGATAGGCATAGTTTTTTCCTACCACCCCTTCACCGGTTAGCGGATCGTAAGGCTTGCCGATTTTTGACAGCAGCAGCAGGCGGACGTTATTCAGTTGGAAAGTACTCAGCACTACGATGGATGCGGGCTGTTCAATTTCCTGTCCTTGCGCATCAATATAAGTCACGCCAGTGGCTTTTTTACCTGTGGAGTCAGTATTGACGCGGATTACCTGGGCCTGAGTGCGCAGTTCAAAATTCTTGTGCTGATAAAGTGCCGGTAGCACCGTAGTTTGCGGAGAAGCTTTGGAGTAGTTAAAGCAACCGAAACGTTCACAGAAACCGCAGTAGTTACAAACGCCAAGCTGCACGCCGTAAGGATTGCTGTAGGACTCGGTACAAATGGCGGCCGGCAAGGTAAACGGGTGATAACCGAGTCCTTGAGCAGCCTGCGCAAAAAGATCGCCACCATATTGACGCTTCTGTGCTTTGGTAGGATAAGCATTTTTACGCGGCGCTTCGAATGGGTTGCCGCCCTCGATCTTCTCACCGTTAATGTTGCCAGCATTGCCCGAGGCTCCGCAGATCTTCTCGAACTTATCGAAATAGGGTTCCATTTCGGCGTAAGTGAAAGGGTAATCCTGCACTGTCATATCTGGCGGAATAAAGGATTTGCCATAACGTTCAGTAACCGTGCTGCGCATTTTAAGATCCGCCTCTAAAGGCCGCCACAACATCCCATTCCAGTGCACGCCTGCCCCACCTACTCCATCACCCGGCAGGAAGGAACCAAAGCGGCGATAAGGCATGGCAGTATCCGCCGTGGCATGACGGACGGTGACAGTTTCTCTTGACGCATTCTGGAAAAGCTTGAGGCGAATGCCATAGGTCAGCTCATCGGTATTACGAGGGTAGGCAAAATCAGGATAGGTATCGCGTTGTTCACCACGCTCGAGGGCGAGAATACGCAGCCCACTGTTCGCCAGTTCCATGGCCATCAGAGATCCGGTCCAGCCGAATCCAACGATCACCATATCAACGGGATCTTTTTTAATTGCTGCCATTTTTTAAACGCTCCGTTTGCCTGAAATACTCACCGGTCCCAGCGGATAAGGCTGGTTTGGAAGGTTCATTTGATCCTGGTAATCGGCGCGAGCGCCGGGGAATCCAATCATTTTCCAGGAGGCGAGCGTCTGGTTACCGCCGTGCAGCGGATCGGCGAGGTAGCCTTCCTTGGTATTTTCCAAAAGCTGCTCAAACAACAGCTTGCCGGGCACGTTATCAAAGGTCAGTTTGCCAGCATCGAGATCGTGCAGTATTGCGTCCTGCTGCTCATGGCCAAGACTCGCAAACGGCTGCTGAAACTGCTGCTGACAGTGCTGATTAATTGCTTTGATGCCCTGCCGATAGGTTTCTCGTGGGACAAGGCTGGACTGGTAACCCAGTTCGGGAATTGCGCTGGCAAATGGCGGGTGCATGTACCACAGGTGGCCGAAGCCGTAAGGCAGCTCCATTTGTTTGTCGATAAAAACGGGTACGCCTTCACTGACGGCACCGGGGCCATTGCTGTCAGAGGGGATCAAACGATCGCAGGCGGCCAAAATAAAGCGCCATTCATCGTTATTGAAATAGGTGGGAACGTAATGATCGGAGACGCCTTGCGACTCGGCAGCAGGGGCCGAGAGCGCCACAATACTGCTTCCTCCCGCCGCTGCGAGAGGGATAAGTGACAAGGTTTTCTGCAAGAAGCGCCTTCGGGACGGCACCTGTGTTTCTATTTTTTTTTCCATGACGACATTTCCAATGCAAGCGTGCCGAGAGAAAGTCCAGGCACAATAGTTTCTGTTGTAATAGTTTTAATGCTAACGGTTGTGTGCCTATAAAATAGCCGTTAACACTGTTACATTAAAGTAACTTAAGAGTTAAATATGTTAATAAAAATTTCTATTATGGTTTATTTTATGTATACAGAATGATGTTAAATCGTATCAAGAGGTTGAAAATAAATGTTATTTTCAAATAGTGCTCTTTATTCATTTTGCTTATATCTGCGGGATGCCGTGACGAAAGCTTAACTTTCGGTTAAAGCATAAAATTCAGTCGAATTTGCTGCGAGCTGCCGCTTAACGTGGATACTCGGCGAGTATTTCATGTTGATTAGGCTTAAATACATTTCAATGCCATTTTTAAATTTAAGAAGATCGGTGTGTAAAGAAATTGGGAGGAAATACAAGTTGATGCAGTAAAGTAATAGCTACGGATGAATTGATAGGCTTTAGTAAAGAAATTAGTGGGCTATTTAAGATGCAACGAATTTGGGGGGGATATGTTTATAGCGCATTCGGTTTTAATAACAAGAATCTAAATTAAATCAGAGATTTATATTATGAGATATGCAAATATTGACCTTGATAACAGTAAAGTTTACTTATTCATTATCTGGCCAGCGCGTTTTAAAACGGCGCTGGCCACAAGAAAAATAGCTGCCTTACTCTTTCAGGTGCTTAGGCACGGGCGGCGTGCCGTGGGTATGGAAAGTTTCGATAGTCTTTAATCCCCAGGCCTGCCCTTTCTTACGCTCAGTTTCTGTCCACACTACCGTTTGCCAGTCTGGGGCCAGAATCAGTCGAGCGCCTGAGTTTGCCAACTCGACGCGGTTACCGGCAGGCTCCCAGACATAGAGGAAAAAGGTGCCCTGAATCGCATGCTTATGCGGGCCAGTCTCAATGTGTACACCGTTTTCCAAAAAGATATCTGCAGCGCGAAGAATGTCTTCACGGGAGTCGGTAGCGTAGGTGACGTGATGCAAACGTCCGTTCCCGCCGCCGTGTTCTTCGGTGCAGGCCAAATCATAAGTTTTATTATTAATGGTAAACCAGCAACCACCTATACGGCCATTATCCAGCTGAATCATCTCGGTAACACGCGAGCCGAGGCAGGTTTCCATAAAGTTTTTGAATTCACCCACGTCTGAAGCGAGCAGATTAAGATGATCCAGTCGGCGCGGAGAGGCTCCACGGCCATGATAGCGCTGCGCCAGATTTTTGAGCGACGGGCGTTCACTCGCCTCGGCCTGATAGCGCACGGTATCATAATAAATCTCAAAAACATGGCCAAAAGGATCGGAAAAGCGAAAGGCTCTACCATGCCCCTGTTCACCGTCAATCCATCCAATAACTTCATATTTACTGGCTTCAATCGCAGCTACACGGCGCATAAGTGCCGCTTCGGAAGATGCTCGATAGGCAATGTGCCCAACGCCTGTGGTGTGATGGCGCGTAAGCTTTAAAGTATGAAACTCATAGTCATCCCAGGCACGCAGCCACGCATGATTCTCATTTTGATCTGACACGGTCAGGCCATAGACATTAACGAAGAAATCGAGGCTCTCTTCGAATTTGTCGGTAAACATCTCAACGTGAGCCAGATGCGCAATGTCAAAACAAGGTTCTGGAAGTTGGCTTGTCATAGTGGTCTTCCTGTTTGTTATTTATGTAGGCACAAAGTTGTCATACTAATTTAGAGACAGGTTAACCGGCTGTTGCTGTGCAGGTCAGTTAGATTAAACTGATAGAGCTATGATTTCTATTTATAACGTAATCCGACTAACATATTGATTATTTAAGATTTGTAGCCAATAAAAAACCCAGCTCAGCGATCTAATTTTTAATTACCAAGCGTAATTATTATATAAAAAAGAAAACCCGCCTAGGCGGGTAAGTGAGACAAGAATTTAAATACACATTATGACCATAGCTGCCTAACCCATTAATTTCAAACCATCCAAATCAAATAGAGTAAAAATATACTTTAATAAATTTAATCCATTATTAAAAAGTATGACAAACCCTGCTACCAAGTCAAAATCTTATATTTCATGCGGGAATTACAAATAATTTACCATAAACATACATTCCATCTATCCTTTAAAAGAAAGCTTTAGTGCTACATTCCATAATCAAGCCCTGAAAGCTTTCATTGTCATTTTTATGGCGTGATATTACTTTTCAGAAAAAGCGGAATAATGTCATGCACAATTATTTCAATCATAGGATAACATCATGGAATATATTGGAAAATCAGTAAAGCTATGCCTTGTTTCAATAGCGGATTATGAGTTTGTACATAGTATCAGAGTGTTACCTTCCAGCATTAAGTTTCTTAGCCAAGTCGATAATAACCCTCTGGAACAAAAACGTTGGCTTGAAAGTTATAAAGAAAGAGAAATATCTGGTAAAGAATATTACTTTCTGATTGTTAGATTAGATACAGCAACGCCTGTTGGCACCATTAGAGCCTATAACGTTGATAATATTGAAAGTATTGCCCAGTGTGGCAGTTGGATCCTGACAGATAAAAAAACGTTAAGCTCCGCCATTGAGAGCATTTTATTAATGTGCCAGGCGATGAATGATAAAGGAATTAAAACAGTCATTGTGGACGCACGTAAAGATAATGCTAAAGCATTAAAGTTTATAATAAAAATATCTCATCGTTTCCACAGCGAGGATGACACCAACTTATACTATGAAATTGATGTCCCCACTATGGTTCAACGATTTTATAAAGACAACTTGAAATACCTTAAGCCACAAACATCAGTGTAGATTGACTTACGTTATAGTCACTAATGTATATAAATTAATTAACAGCCCTACTATTTTCTTACTTGCCCTTCTTCCAGTGCTTACGAATGTATTATTGATTAATAAGCCCCCTTAAGGGCTACATTTAGTCTTACTACATAATGGAAACATGAAAATAATTAATGTTATTCCTGTAATCGCTTTTCAAGCCGGTCAATGAGTCGCCCTAATTCGCGCATATCGTCGCTATCTAATACCGGGCCGGGTTGACGTACCGCCGCGCTGCGGATAATGCCACGGCGGCGCAGAGTTTCTTTACGCAATGCCAGGCCAATGCCGAATTGAAACTCATGGCGCAACAACGGCAGATAAACGTCAAACAAATCTTCGGCTTCTTCAGGCTTACCTGCATCAAACAATGCGCAGACCTGCACCAACATTTCAGGATAGGCAAACCCGGTCATCGCCCCGTCAGCGCCACGGCGCATTTCCTGCGGTAAAAACAGGCCGCCGTTCCCGACCAGAATGCTGATACGACGCAGCTCCCTGGCAACACTTTGCGCCCTTACCTGACTTAGCTTGCGCAGACCCGGCAAGTCTTCATGCTTAAGCATGACTAACTGTGGCAACGCCTTGATAAGGCGCAGGATCACCGCGACAGAGGTGTGTACTCCGGTGGATTGTGGAAAATCTTGCAGGCAGAGGGGTACATCGCCACCGAGTTGTTCTGCTACGCTCAGATAATAATGGCTGATTTGGTCGTCAGTCTTAAGATTTGCCACCGGTGCCAGCATCACTCCGGCAGCACCTAACTCCATGGCGGTATGGCTTAACCGCTGTACGTGACGATGGGACGCATGGCTGACGCCCACCACTACCGGTACTTTACCATTGACCCGCGCCAGCACTCGGCGCATAAACAGCAGCGACTCTTCGTCAGTCAGTTTGGGGGCTTCCCCCATCATGCCAAGGATAGTAATCCCGCTAACGCCCTGCTGTAGATAAAAATCGGTCAGGCGATCGGCGCTTTCTAAATCCAGTTCACCATTATCGCTAAAAGGGGTGGCTGAAATGATATAGACACCGCGTGCCTGTTCGTCGAGTTTGCTGCTCATAGTGATCTTCCTGAATAAACTGTTTCATTGGCCTGAAAATCAGGCTTGCGCTTGTTGCTAAAATATCAATGCGTCTGCCTGCTGAAATCCCCAGTCGACAGCGGTTCCCGGTATACGCTCAAGCGGCGAAATGTCCGGCGGCGCATAGGCGATAATGGTTTGTCCCATCGAGGCGATAAACAGCTTCCAATGCATCCCGCAAAAAGTCGCCACCTGAATTTCTCCCCGATAACGCTGAGCGGCGAACCGGCTCGGGCTACCGACCAGTAAATGCTCGGGACGAATGCCCAGCATGTTGCCGCCATCCTGCTGGATAAAATTACACTCCCCCAGAAACCCGGCGACAAAAGGGCTGCCCGGTTTGCGGTACAGGTCTTCGGGCGTTCCAGACGCGACAATGCTGCCGTTTTCCATAATCACGATAGTGTCCGAAAGATTCATCGCCTCCTCCTGATCGTGAGTGACAAACACCACCGTCAGCCCTAGTTCTTGATGCAATTTTTTGATTTGTAGCTGTATGGTCTGGCGCAGATTTTTGTCCAGCGCCCCCAGAGGCTCATCCATCAACAGGATATCGGGATTAAATACCAGCGCCCGCGCCAGTGCGGTACGCTGCTGCTGGCCACCGGAAAGCTCCCCCGGCATTCTCGCGCGAAAGTCTCTTAGACTGACCAGCTCTAACGCCTCGGCGACTTTACGGTCAATATCCGACTTTGCCAGACGCCTCATCCGCAGCGGAAAAGCCACGTTTTCAAATACCGACATATGCGGAAACAGCGCGTAGTTCTGAAATACCATGCCGATGTTGCGATCGGCTATCGACATACGGCTGACATTTTTACCTGAGATGTGCACACTGCCGCGATCGGGCATTTCAAACCCGGCGATAATCTTCAGCAAGGTCGTTTTGCCCGATCCCGATGCGCCCAGCAGAGTACAGAATTCGCCACGCCGCACTGACAAATTCACGTCCGGCAAGGCGACAACATCGCCGTAAGATTTGCGAATGCCGGTCAGGGTGACGTCTTTACCTTGTTGTTGTTGTTGCATGCTTTTCTCCTTGACGACCGAACAGACTGTGAGCAATCAAAATAAGCGCGGTTGCCGCGATCAGCACACAGGAGGCTGAAATAACCGTCGGATCGAAATCCACTGACAACCCCTCATACATCAGTTTTGGCAGCGTACGATTGCGCAAATTGGTCAGGAACAGTGACATCACCACATCGTCGAACGAGGTGATAAACGCAAACACTGCGCCACCGATAATCCCCGGCAACAGCGCTGGCAACATCACACGCCTGAACATCTGCACCCAGCTCGCACCCAGACTCAGCGCCGCCAGTTCAAGGCTGGGATCAAAACTTTGCAATGCTGCGCGCAGGGTAATATAGACGTAGGGAGTGGCCAGAACCGTATGGCCGATAACTAACGCGACGGAGTTATTCACCAGCCCCAACGGCCCACACAGGTAATACAACGCTACGGCAGTGATAATCGCGGGGACTGACATGGGGATAATAAACAGCGTTTCCAGCCAGCCTTTACGGCCTGGGCGCATCTTATACACGCCAAGCGCGGCGCTGGCTCCCAGCAGCATCGACACCACGGTGACCATCGCGCCGATTTTGATGCTTTGCCACAGCGCGGCCATCCATTTCGGGTCCTGAAAGAAACTTCGATACCAGCGGATGCCATATTCCGCGGGTGGAAAGGTCGGGAAACTGCTGGTGCCGAAGCTCATCGGGATCACCACCAATATTGGTAGCAGCAGGAACACCGCGCAAAGCAGTCCCGCCAGCGCGCTCATGCGCCCACCGCCGGTTCGCCTCCCGCCGCTCATCTGACTGCCTTTACCCGACTGGCCGCCCATCAATTTATCCAACCCAAACAGTCGGTTGAATAACCACAGAGCAAACAGCGTAGTCACCAGCAATACCCCAGCCAAAGCAGCTGCAATGCCCCAGTTCAATTCATCACTAATGTTGTAGGAGATAAGCTCGGCAATCATGCGCTGCGCCGGGCCGCCCATCAACGAGGGGGTGATGTAATAACCGACCGCGTTCATAAAAACGATGATGGCTCCCGCAACCACGCCAGGGCGGGTCAGCGGAAAAATTATCCGGGTAAAAATACCGATAGAGTCAGCGCCAAGGCCCTGAGCCGCCTGAATCAGTGATTTATCCAAAGCACGAAAAGAAGAGTACAGCGGCAGCACGACAAACGGCATCAGTACATGAGTCATGCCGATCAGCACACCGGTAAAGTTATAGAGAAATGCAACGGGATGATCGATAAGGCGAGTGGTCACTAGCAGCGTATTCAACGGTCCATTTTGCTGCAACAGCGCTATCCACGCCGAAGTGCGCACCAGTGCGCTGGACCAAAACGGCAGCAGCACGGCGAAAAAAAGCAGTTTCGACAATGCTGGCCTGACCGAGGCCATCAGGTAAGCCAGCGGATAACTCATAACCACACAGCTAACGGTCACGACCGCGGCGATAACAAAAGTATTTTGCAGCACAACCCGGTAGATAGGGACCCTCAGCAAGCGCAAATAGTTATCCGCCGATAGCGTCCCCTGACTATAAAAGCCCTCTTTAAGCAGGCCCAGAATAGGCCAGATAAAAAACAGCGCCAGAAAAATCAACAGCGGCAAAGCCAGCAGTGTCAGTCGGGAAAAACGCCGCATCCCCTTTTCTTTGCCCGCCGCGTCAAGCCGGGGTATAGATGATATCGTCACGTTATCTCTCCGGTGTTTCGCGCCATGTGAGCTGCGTCGTCCTGATGCCCTAGCTGATAAACAACTGACGGGGAAACTGAGTTAATCTCTCATAACCCTGTTCGGTAATTGCGATGGTTTCAGACATGCCAAAACCGCGCGCCAACACGTAAGTATGAAAAGTCATGCCCGGAGCAAAATGCCAACTGCAGCCGGGTGCGGCTTCCAGTGGCTCGCCGCCGCTTGGCGCCAGCAGCAGGCCGACCGAGTAAAAGGTCTTATTGGTATAGGTGTCGCGCAAGCCCGCCGACATCACTCCGTCACGATAAATGGCATCAGGCACGGTGGCCGCCACGCCGGGCCGCACTTCTGCCAGTGCCGCATCCTGAATGGCGATCAGTTGCTCAACGATGCGCTGATCCTCTTCACTGGCGTGCCCAACGCGGATTGGGCGCATAAAACGCGCATGGTAATGCCGCACGTTGGGCGTAGTTTCAATCTGCACAATATCGCCGTGTGCCAGCACGCGATCGCTGTAACCACCGTGCAAATGATAAGCTCGCTCACCTGATGACATTACCCCTGGCCCCGGTAAATCACTGCCTGCGCGGATCATCGCGCTACAAATTTCGGCGGCCATTTCCCGTTCGCTGACACCGACTTTGGCCGAGCCGATAGCCGCAGCCATACCAGCCTCGGCCGCCCGCGCCGCACGGCGTTGATAGCTAATTTCTGCCGGTGATTTTATAAAGCGCATTTGAGTGACCCACTGACTTTCATCAAGCATCAACGCCTGCGGCAACCCCGCCTTGATGCCGTTAAAACGAGCCACCGACAGCGGCCACGCGGCCATTTCCACCGCCAGCCGCGGTGAATCACCAAGCCGAGAGCGGATAGCCTGCACTGCAATGGCCGTTTTATCATCGCTGTCGCTCCACATGACGCGGTCGTCGTAAAGGCAGGTACTATCGAGGTAGTAAGCTTCCACGTCGCGGCAAATCAAGGTTGGCTCACCGCTCGCCGGAATAATGGCAAACTGGAACGATGAATAAGCTCGAGTGAAAAATCCTGTTATCCAGGTTACGCTTTCCGGCATAAATGCCAGCAGGGCGTCATACCCTTTTTCCACCAGTTGTTGCTGTACACGCGCCAGACGCTGCTGGTATTCCACTTTTTCAAACCAGTAATCGGTTGCCACCATGACCAACTCCTTTCAGTAAATGTTTATTGCATGGCCGTGTTGTAGGCTTCGCCCGCGGCGAGAGAATGTGCTGCCCACCAGTTGATATTCATAAATACTGCATTGGCCAGCCGGTCGGGCGTTGAAGGAAGCCTGCCCTGCAGCGACTTATCAATCAGAGGGATCGATTTTGGCGTTACGGGGCCATAAGCGACATATTTGCTGAACCGCGCCTGCACTTCCGGGCGAATGATATAATTAAGGAATTTAATCGCCTGCGCCTTGTCCGGTGCTCCTTTGACAATCATGAAATAGCCCACTTGGGCCACTGACTGGCTCCAGGACATGGCAATCGGCAAGCCGCTATCAATACCGGCCTGAAAACGACCGTTCCAACCCAGCGCCATCACGACTTCACCGCTGCCTAACGCCTGCACCGGCTGCGCACCTGACGACCACCACATCGCGACATAAGGCTTGATCTCGCGAATTTTATTCAAGGCGCGATCCATACCGGCTTTGGTATCCAGCGTTTTATAGATATCGGCAGGGGCGACGCCGTCGGCCAGCAATGCCGCTTCCAGCACGGTGTCCGGCTTATCCGGCAGCGTGCGCTTGCCGGGGAATTTCTTCACGTCCCAAAAGTCGGCGAAGGTTTTTGGGCCGCCATTAGGGAAAGCCTTGGTTGAATAGCCAATAACGGTTGAAAAAATTTCAGAAGGAACACCGTAATCATTGCGCGCTGCGGGTAAAACATCACTTTCATCGACCATAGCGGGCGTGATTTTCTCGAAAAGTCCGCTTTGTGCCCCCTGCATCAGGCTAGCGCCACCGGCTGTCACCACGTCCCACTGAACCTGATGGGTGTCCACCATCGCTTTGATACGAGCGATTACCGGGTTGGTATCCTCGGTAATCTGAATACCGGTTTCCTGAGTAAAAGGTTTCATCCAGGCGGCGCGGATCCCATCCTGATAAGCCCCGCCCCAACTGGCAAAAGTCATTTCTTCAGCCGCTGTGGCGCTTAGCGGCAGCGCCGCAGCAACCATAACGGTGAGCATGCCAAGCATTTTATTGCGCATTCTTGTCATCACTTTTCCCTTATTAAATGGATAAAAATCGTCATTATTCAGACCATTGCCTGCCAAGACGATAAATCATTACCTGGAAATAAATGTCACAAAGCGAGTGAGCATCGACTTGGCGGCTGAAGCCTCGTCGGCGGTGGCGATCAGTTGCTCGATATCCGCGCCATCGCGCTCCATGGTGGCGCGATTTTGCTCAAACCACAGCGGTGCCTGCTGTAGCGTAATTTCAGGATGACCCTGAATACCCCAAATCGGCTGGTCTTTATAACGCCAGATTTGATTAGGACATTGGTCGCTGGAAGCCAGAATGGTCATATCCGGATGGGTCGCGCGCACCTCATCGTTATGCCAGACAAACATATACACCTGCGGCACAATGCCGGAGGCAATGATATCGTCGGCGGCCGCAGGCGTTGCCTGTAGCCATTTATTACCGATTTCACACGCGGGGCGTCGAAAGACTTGATCACGTCCGCATAATGCCGAGGCCAGAATTTGGCTGCCGAAACAAACGCCCAGCATCGGAATACCCAGCTCTGCGGCTTCTGCGATTAGCCGATGCTCGTGGAGGATAAAAGGAATATCTTCATAGGCTCCGTGCGGGCTGCCGGAAAGAAAAATGCCGTCATAACCGGTCAAATCGCTGGGGAACTGGTTTTGGTAAGCCCAAAAACGATCAACCTCCATCCCCCAAGACTCAAAACGATCGTCCAACTGGGCTATCGTCTTTTGCGATGTGCCGTTGTGGAGATAAAGCAGACGCTTTCGACCCATCGGGCCTCCTGATGCTGGTTAATTGACCGTGATAAGCGGCTGAAATTTAATGCTAAAGGCTGGTGGTAAACGACTGGATTATCGCGTTGCGGGCACTTTCGATGTGTTTTGCCATCGCCTGCGCGGCCGCCTCTCCGTCTCCTGCTTCGATAGCATCGATAATTGCCAGATGCTCGTTACGCCCTGGCTCAAATCGCGAAGGCACCGTCTCTTTACCAAACATCCGAGTGCGGGTGCGTAACTCGGCTATCAGGCGCAGCAGCAACTTGTTGCCGCTGGTTTCGGCGATGCTGAAATGCAAAAAGTCATCGACCTCCCAGTGATAACCGCCGCTGACCTGCGCGGGGTTTTCCATGGCCATCAGCCGTTGGCGGACTGCGGTGAGTTTCTCTGCCGACATTTTGCCGGCCGCGCTGCGAGCAGCATCGGCCTCCAGCAGCATGCGCACCGACATGATTTCTAAAATCTCACTCAGCTCAACACCATTAACCAACAGCGTCCGGCCCGAACGGCGCAGATAATGACTGCCTTCTAAACGCCCCAACGCTTCTCGAATTGGCGTGCGCGAAAGCCCCAGTTTCTCCACCAGCCGCCGCTCACTGACCACCTCCCCATTGGCCAGCTCCCCCGCCTGAATCATATGCAAGACGGCGTCAAAGGCATTTTGCGTCAGCGATTGGTCATTGACCGGATTCAACTCCATTGCTTTCATTTTCGCCGCCTATTGCATGTTTTTTATCCACTCCTTTTTTGTATTCTATTTGTATACCCTGTGTCTATGATTAAATTTTGCAGTTTAATGCTGCAAACTCCCGAGAATAAGAGACTAACGGCAGCGAAATAAGAAAAACTTATTGCTGGCTTGGATTATGGTATTTTAGTACCACGTTGCGATAAGCCCACGCGCGCCTGCAGCAGGCGACGGATAAGGGATGCCAGAAAAATCCGTTCTTGTGAGAGCGTATTTTTTGAGGTTATGCAGGCGATTTAAATATGTCAGAGGCGGTAATAATATGTAATTCATATAGGTAGAAAATGCCCACCCAAATCATCAATCTGCAACAGTAAATTTTTTAAGGGTTGCGTTAGCCCCCCTTTTCAAAATAGATCACATTATCGATGCTTTATATTAGTTTTTAAGCGCTAAACCACTCGATCGTAGCCTGTATTAACCACGTCCTGTTGAGTAGCCCGCTTTTGCTGTGGCTTGTAATGGAAAAATAGACTGATTGAGATAAACGACACCAGCGCAACACAGGCAACATAGCCGACCACAGTAAATGGATTTCCGGTGGTGGTAACCAGCCAGGTGGCAATTAATGGTGCGGTTCCGCCAAACAGCGCAGTGCCAACGTTATAGGCCATTGATCCCGCGGTAGCGCGCATTTCGGCAGGAAACATATCCACTAAACCAATATTAACTCCGCTCGTAATCATGGGGAAAATCAAAACCGGGATCATAGTGGCAATAATTGCGCTCAATAAGGTTGCCTGCTGAGCAATCAGGAAGGAGAAGAAAATAGCGGGTACTACCAGCACGCAGCCAATCAGCATAATCCGTTTACGGCCAATAAGATCATTCAGATAACCGTGTAATAAGGTGCTAAAAATAAGTACCATCTGCGAGATGAAAATGGCAAGCGCGACATCGGATTTATCCAGCCCGATAAATCGGCTAAGGTAAGTTGCAAAGAATCCCAGAATTAAATAATTGGATAGCGTATGGCTCATCAGAATGGAAATAAACACCAGCATGTTTTTCCACTGCGAGCGAATAACATCCATTACTCCCGGTGGTTTGATGCCTTTGCTTTTACGTTCATGTTCAATCATCACAAATTCTGGCGACTCATCCAGTTTTCTACGGATCCAGAGCCCGACCATTCCTAAAGGAAATCCGATAGCAAACATCACCCGCCAACCCCACTGCTCCATTTGTACATTGGTTATAAAATGCGAAAGCGCAGCAAAAATACCCAATGCAATAGCGGTGCCGATATAAGCACCTGCAGGCGAAAAAGAAGCACGAAAAGCTCGGCGATGGCTCTGAGAGTTCTCGACAATATAGTCCGTCGCGGTGGCATATTCCCCACCGGCAAAGAATCCCTGCACGAGTCGAAAAGCCACTAATAATATCGTTGCCGTGCTGCCCGCCTGTGAATAGGTTGGTAATAATGCGGTCAGGCCGGTAATAATGCTCATCCCGGTAATAGTAATCATCAGTACCGAACGCCGTCCCCAGCGATCGCTTAACTGCCCCAAAATTATCCCGCCAATCGGCCGGATAAGAAAACTGGATGCGTATATCAGTAAAACGGACAGTAAAGCGGTAAAAGGAGCATCTTGCGGAAAGAAAATACGTGAAATAACGCTGGCCAGCAGGCCATAAACGGCAAAGTCCAAAAACTCGACCATATTACCGGCTACTGCGCCTATCAATGTCTTTCGCTGCATTGCCGGTGTGACCCTGGGTAAAATCATCTCGGTATTATTCATAAACTATAAACCTCCATGCTACGCAGTCATTGTCAGTAATACGTTAATGGGAATACCTGTATCGATGTCAGCTCTACCGCCAAACAAGAGCCTTCTCAAAGCGCCCTATGCCACATTGTGGTACATCGTGCCAATTATGTTATATGACCATTTTTTATACTGCAATACGACAAGGCATAGGTCATTCTTATGACCGATTTAGCGAGGAGGATGAAAAAATAATGATTATCTGAATTCAGATCACGAGAGAGGCAGTCAACGGATTATATGAAATTAGGGGCCGCAACCCCCAAAATAACTATTGCGGCTGGCTATGGCTTATCTTACGAGCAGCCTGAACAATCATGTCTCCCCAAGCTTTTTCCGAAGAGGAGTTATAACGAGAATCGGGCATAGAAATACAAATACTGCCCACCGGCTGGTCACCCTGTTCGAATATTGGCGCGCCGATGGCGAAAATACCCGGACGGTAATAGCCGCGATTGATGGAATAACCGCGCTCACGAATAGCCTTTAATTCGGCACGCAGCGCGGCGGGATCCACCAGTGTTGCGCTATTCCAGGCTTTCAGTCCGGCGTTTATCACCGCGTCAATTTTTTCCTCGGGCATCCAGGCCATCATCGCCAGGCCATTGGCCGTAGAATACAGCGGCGACACCTCTCCCACGTTGCTCACAGCCCTGACAGCATGGTGACTTTCCAGACGATCAATGACCACAATACCGTTAATACCATCGGCAACCGACACGTAAACCGTTTCATTGGTAGCATCACGCAGCTCAGTCATCGGCCCGCGCGAGGCTGAAGAAAGCCCGCCGTTGGCTAATTCTGCCGGTCTGATAGTTAATACGTGCGAGCTAACCGACCAGCGAGGCACGTCACCGTCACTCAGGCGTAACCACCCTGCTTCATGAAAAGCCCACAGGATGCGTTGCACGGTAGATTTTGGCAGCTTCATTATCCGGGCGAGTTCCCCTACGCTGATCGGCTGATGCTGAGACACTTTCTCTAGTATATTGAGGCTCTTGAGCAGACTTTGCATTATTCCATTCTATGATTGGTTTGCCAATTTACCTCCGATAATACTGGCACTGGCGACACTGCGCCACCGCCGCAGCCACAAATTAACCTGTCCTTGCCTCTTGCCAGTACAAAAAATGTCATGCTAATGTATTTTAAATGGCACGCCGTGCCATATTATGGCACAAGAGATCTTTTCTCTCTCTTGATGACGTGAATGATTAATCCAGCGAGATAACCGATGGCCCAGCGAGCAACGATTTTTAGTGAAGACTTCAGTGAATCGCCCTACTGGTGGCAGCAGTGGCGTCCTCATGAATCAAGCCAGGCTGCAATCCCTGCAGAAACGGAATTTGCCATTATCGGCGCGGGTTATACCGGCCTGTGCTGCGCCCTCGAACTGGCTAACCACGGCTATCAAGTCACTATTTTTGATGCGGGTTTACCCGGCGAAGGCGCTAGCACGCTGAGTGGCGGGCAAGTCACCGGAGGCGTTAACGTTGGCAAGAGCATGGTGCGAAAAAAACAGTCCACCACCGATGAATCAGCTTTGCAAAAAGCCCGTCTGCATGAGGCTGCCGAGGGCTATCGATTTCTTGAGGCCCTGATCGAGCGCTACGGTATTGACTGTGATTATCAGCAAAATGGCCGTATCAGCGCCGCCTGGATCCCCCAGCAGTTAGAAAGTTGGAAAAAAAAGCTGCCGCTGCTCAATGAGATTAGTCAAACCGATGCGCGTATTCTCAGTCGTGAAGAGATCCGTCAGGAGCTGGATACTGATATTTATGCCGGTGGCGTACTGATTAAACGTGCGGGTCAGCTTAATCCTGCTCGTTACTACGGCGGGCTACTTGCCGCAGTAATGAATGCCGGTGTGACCTTGTGCAGTTATGCGGCAGTGAAAAATGTCGAAAAACTTACCGTCGATTATCGTCTACATACCGCTCGTGGAACCTGTCGCGCACGCAAAGTCGTGATCGCTACAAATGGCTATACCGGGCATGAAATCCCAGAATTAAGACGCAAGATTGTGCCCGTGACCAGCCATCAAATCGCCACTGAACCGCTGCCAGAGGCGTTGCGTAAAAGCCTGATCCCCAAGCGCCGTGGCGTGGCCGAAACGCAGCGTGTCACACACTACTTTCGCTATTCGCCCGATGGCACGCGCCTGCTGTTTGGCGGCCGTGCCCGTTTTTATCCACTAAATCTGCGTCAGTCTGGCGAGGTTTTGCATCGCCATATGGTCGAGCGTTTCCCGCAGTTAAGTGACGTAAAAATTGCTTACAGCTGGGGCGGTAAAGTCGCGGTCACCCTCGATTATCTCCCCCACCTTGGACAAACCACAGATGGCTGCTATTACGCGGCGGGTTGCAACGGTAGCGGAGTCACCATGATGAGCTGGTTGGGCCATCGTTTGGCTCGTCACTTAATCGATGACCAGCCGTTACACCTGAGCCCTTATGGCGCAACGCCCATGCCGGGACATGCCTTGTACCGTGGCAGAACGTGGTTTATGCCGCTGCTCGGCAGCTATTACCAAATTCGCGACAGTCTTGACAAACGAGCAGAAAAGTCGTCCTGAACACTTTGCCTGCCCGCTGACTGTGCAGGCCTTATTTAATCGAATGTTATTACAGAGGTGATTATGGGTTTAAGAATTGGGGTGGATATCGGCGGCTCCTTTACCGATTTGGCTGTGTTTGATGACGAGACCGGCAAGCTTTCGAGCCTCAAAGTGTTTTCGCGCCCCGACAGACCGGGCGAGGAAGTGCTGGAAGGCATGCGCCAGCTCACTGCGCGCTACGGTATCGACCCTGCGGATGTCACCTACTTTACGCATGGCACCACGGTGGGCGTGAACGCGGTTGTACAGAAGAAAGGTGCTCGCCTGGGCTTGATCACCACTCGTCATTTTGAGGATGTTCTCGATCTTGGCCGCTTGAAAACGCCGGATATGTATAGCCTGTTTTCACTGCGCCCCGAGTCGCTGATTAGCCGCGATCGGGTATTCGGCATTGACGCACGCATGGATGCTCAAGGCAATGAAATCCTTGCCGTTGATGTCGCCAGCGTGTTAAACGCCGTTGAAAAATTGCAGCAAAGCGGCTGCGTGGGCGTGGTGATATCTCTGCTGCATGCCTACCGTAATCCGGCGCACGAATATCAGGTTAAAGCCATTATCGAACAGGCCATCCCCGGCTTCTTCGTCTGTTGCTCCAGCGATGTCTGGCCGATCATTCGAGAATTCGAACGGACACAAACGGCGGTGATTGGCGCTTATGTGCAGCCACACGTGGCTCATTATCTGGGAGCTTTGGAAGTGGCGCTGAAAAATGCCGGCGTTCCGGCGGGTCTGAAGGTCACCAAGTCCAACGGTGGCGTGATGAGCGCGGAGAACGGCAAAAAAGACTGCGTGCAGATGATCCTCTCCGGTACGGCTTCGGGTGTGATCGGCGCGGCCTGGGTCGCGCGCATGTGCCAACGCCCGAACGTAATGAGTCTGGATATTGGCGGCACCACCGCCGACGTGGCACTGATTGTCGACGGCCAGCCGCAGTATGATACCGGCGAGTTTATTGGCGATTATCAGATTCATATTCCCTCGGTTTCCGTGACGTCTATTGGCGACGGCGGCGGCTCGATTGCCTGGGTTGACGATTTTGGCGTACTAAAAGTCGGACCGGAAAGCGCTGGCTCCACCCCAGGCCCAGTGTGCTACGGTCGTGGCGGTTCGCGTGCAACCATCACCGATGCCTTCGCCAGCCTGGGAATTTTGGGTCAGGCGGAATTGGGTTATAACGCCGTAAACGTTGATGTTGCAGCAGCACGCCGGGTTATTGGCGAGCTTGCCGCTCAGCTGGGACAACGCCCCGAAGAAACCGCCGAGGCAATTATTCGCGTGGCTATCTCGGGCATGTACGCCGGGATAAGCCGACTGGTTTCGCGATTTGGGATCGATCCGCGCCAGTTCTCGCTGATGCCGTTTGGCGGCGCGGGTCCGATGATGGCCTGCTATCTGGCACGCGCGCTGAGTATCAGAGAAGTGTTGGTGCCCGTGACGCCCGGAGTACTGAGCGCGTTGGGCGGTCTGGTCGCCGACATCAAAAACGATTTTGTGAAAATCACCTTTGAAGTACTGAATGAAGAAACTCTGCCGGCTATCGAGCAAGATTTCAATAACCTTGAAAACGTAGCCAGAGAATGGTTGATCAACGAAAATGCCGACCCTGCCGGTGCTTGTTTCATATTTTCGGCGGAGATGCGCTATAAAGGCCAATCTTTTGAGATTGAAACCCCTCTTGCAGCAGAAGATATTCAGCAACGTCGCCTGGAAGCGATCCGTCAGGCATTTCATGATGAACATCAGCGGCTTTATGGTTATTTCGACGAAAAAGCCACCATTCAAATCGTCTCGCTGCGACTGGTCGCCAGCCGTGAAGTGAGTAAACCGGTGTTGCAACCGCTGGAGCATCGCGAAGAAACGCCACAACCGCTGCGACTGATTGATGTCTGGATGGACGATGGCTTCTTAAATGTTCCTCTTTACCAGCGCAGCCAGCTTTTTGCTCGTCAACAAGTCTCTGGCCCAGCCGTTATCGCGCAGGATGATACCACCACCGCCATTCTTCCCGGCTTCGTCGCACAAGTTGATGACTGGGGCAACCTGGTTCTAACCAACACCACACTGGCAAATTAAAGGAGTTATGACTTATGGCATTTGATAAATCGACGCTGCAAATTCTTGCCAATTACTGTGTGGCAGCAGCTGAAAGCATGGCTTACACGCTGGTGAGAACGGCGCATTCGACTTTCGTCAAAGAGACCGAAGATTTTTCCTGCGCATTGGTTAGCCTGGATGGCAAAGCTTTTGCCTCGCCGAAAACGCTGGGTGCAACCTGGTATATCGGCCTCGATTATGGCCCGGTGTTATCGATGATCGACCACTATAAACCCGGTGACGTCGCCATGACCAACGATGCCTATAGCGGTCACGTCGCGACCCACAGCCCGGACATGGTGATGTGGAAGCCGGTATTTTATCGCGGTGAAATTATCTGCTTTGTGGGTGGACACATTCACAATACCGATGTCGGCGGCGCGGTTCCGGCGTCTTTGTCCCGCACATTGACCGAGATTCAGCAGGAAGGTATTCGCATCCCGCCGACCAAAATTGTTAATGAAGGCGTTTTGGATCAACGGCTGGTGGATATCATGAGCGCCAACGTCCGCGCCCCTGAGCAAAATATTGGTGACATGCACGCCCAATTAGCGATGCTGGCCAACGGCGAAAAGCGTGTGCTTGAAATGATTGAACATTTTGGTGCCGAAGCGTTTTCTCAGGGGATCGATGCTCTACTCGATTACGCCGAACTGCAGGCCAAAAGCATCTTGCAAACCATTCCTGACGGCGAGTATTTCTTTGCCGAATATGCCGATGAAGACAGCGTCAACGGCAAGCCCATGCGCGTGGCGCTAACGCTGAAAATCAACGGCGACAGCGCGATTATGGATTATACCGGCAGCGATCCTCAGTTGCTTTCCTCGCTGAATATGCCAACCGGTGGCATGACGCGGCACGCGCTGGCGCTGGTGGGATTCCACTACGTCTTGTATAGCCTGAATCCGGATATTCTTCTCAACGCCGGTCTCGATCGCGTCGTCGAATGCGTACTGCCGGAAGGCACAGTGATGAATGCGGTGCAACCTGCGGCGGTGGGCATGCGCAGCCTGACCTGTAAACTGACCCACGTGCTGACCTTTGGTGCTTTCTCGCAGGCCGTGCCGGATCGTCTTCCCGCCTGTGCCGCCTGCGGGCTGGCTATCCTCAATGTGAAAACCATCGACAGCAGCGGGCGCACGGTAATTGCATCTATCGGCCCGGTAGGCGGTGGCGCGGGCGGCATGCCGTTTGGCGACGGCGAGGAAGGTTCAGGCGCCAACGTGGCCTTCTTGCGTAACACTCCGGTGGAAATCAACGAAGCCGAGGTGCCTATCCGCATCAATCGTTATTGCCTGGTACCGGACTCGGGCGGCGCGGGCAAGTATCGCGGTGGATTGGGCCTGATGATGGAGTTTCAGATTTTCTCTCCGGGAACCACGGTCACTGCGCGTAACCGCGACCGCACCCATTTTGCATCCTGGGGCGTGCTGGGGGGGCAATCAGGGGCGAACGCAATTTTCACCCGCAATCCACAGCAAGAAGATGCCGAAGTGTTGGGCAATACCGACGTCGTGACCTGTAATGCAGGAGACGTTATTCGGCTAGTGGGCGCAGGCGGTGGCGGCTATGGCTCACCGTTTGAACGAGACCCTGAAAGCGTGATGCATGATGTGAAGTGTGGCTATGTTTCATTGGAAAATGCAAAACAGCGCTATGGGGTAGTGATAAATGACGGCGAAATTGACGTAGAGCGCACCCAGCTTTTACGTCAGCAATTAGCTCCGTTACTCACAACCGAGCACTTTAGTTTTGGCCCGTATCGAGAGCATTTCGAACTGCGCTGGACGCAGGCGCGGTATGACGTGCTGACCGATATTTTGTCTCGCACACCGATTGTCTGGCGTTTTTTTGTTAAACATAAACTTTTTGATGCCATGGAGTCTCTGGAAAAACAGGGGACATTACCCGCAGGCAGTCAGATTATTGGTACGTTATTCGATTCACTGCGTCAAAAATATCCAGAACTGCAATCAGTCGCCCTTCCTGAAATCAGCCATGCCTAATCGCTGAACCAATCCCTTCCCCATCAGTAATATTATGATGGGGAAGTTTTCACAACAGCTCCCCTGCCTTTATAAATAATCCTAAGGTCTGATAACAACAGAGCTGAGTATTACTTTAGGCAATCAATACTCTGCGAGAATAACGCTTAGCCTTTCCGCCAATAGTTTGCCACGCCAGCCCCTGACCAGCTCAGGCGCATGCTCTTTGGTCTTCAGCTGCCAATGCCAGTTCAGTAGCTGATTAATCTGCCGACGCGAAGCCAATAACTCAACGCTAAGCCCCGTCTCCTCACTCACCGTTTGGATCAGGGCTTTAATGTCCTTGAAGACTTTCTTGTAGCCCGGCTTGTCGATCAGATTTGAAATTGGGGCCGGCAAAGCAGATTCTTCGACTGTTTCAGCCTCAGCCACCAGCGCCAGCAAGGTACGGCCATGATAACGAATTTCAGGACCGCTCAAGCCTAAAGCTTCCAGCTCGCCCAGTGATTTCGGCTGATAGCGGGCAACCTGCCACAGATTTTCTTCACGGACGACGAAATTAATCGCCAGATCGCGCTGACGCGCCTGAGTCAAACGCCATGACGCCAGCTTTTGCAGGCAGGCAAGCTGGCGCGGACGCAGCTGCCAGGCATTGGTAATTTCGAGATAGGCCAGTTCTGGCTGCAACACTTCCTGACGACGGCGGCACAGCGATAAACACTCGTCGAGAGCCGCATCAATCCAGCCGGCTTCAACGGTTTCCTGCTCAAGTTGGCGCGCCAGTGGCAGCAGATACAACACATCGGCGGCGGCGTAATCACACTGCTTTTGCGTTAACGGGCGAGCCATCCAGTCGGTGCGCGACTCGCTTTTATCCAGTTCAATCTGCGTTGTTTCTGCAACCAGACGCGCAAAGCCGCAAGATAAAGGGCGTCCGCTAAAGGCAGCCAAGATTTGGCTGTCAATAAATGGCGTTGGCATTACGCCAAAGGCATTGATGAAAACTTCGAGATCTTCACTGCCGGCATGCAAAAATTTGACCACATTTTTATCGATCAACAAATCAATAAAAGGCTGCCAGGCAGTGATGGGTAAAGGGTCTATCAGCGTAAGGTTTTCACCATCATAGAGCTGGATAAGACCCAGCTGCGGATAGTAAGTACGAGTTCTGACAAATTCGGTATCTAGCGCAACCTGACTAAACTGCTGCGCCTGCTGACAAACCTTTGCCAGTTCTTCATTGCTAACGATCAACTGATAATTCAAAGCTTTTTCTCTTTTCGCTGTTAGAAACCGGTTCGGCCTGCATCCTGCCGCCGGGCATTAGAAAACAGTACTACTGCTTCGCGTTACCTGCATTATAACGTGAAAACGCCGGACTTAATCCGGCGTTGAATGAACAAGAGCTTCGACTGATGGAAAAAGCAGCACTAAGACACTATGCGGCGTTCTGTCGATCGGCAGATTTCGGTTTACTTGCCTCTTCACGAAGTTCGCGGCGCAGAATTTTACCAACGTTTGATTTCGGCAATTCGTCGCGGAACTCGACAATTTTCGGCATCTTATAACCCGTAAGATTGTGTCGGCAGTGGTCAAGCAACTCTTCGGCGGTTAATGACGGGTCACGCCTTACCACGCAAATTTTGACCTTCTCGCCCGTAGACTGGCTTGGCACACCGATGGCTGCAACTTCCAGCACTTTCGGATGCTGCGAGACAACTTCTTCAATTTCATTGGGATAGACGTTGAATCCTGAGACCAGAATCATATCTTTTTTTCGATCTACGATGTGTAAGAAACCGTCGTTGTCCACTGTAGCGATATCCCCCGTCGAGAGCCAGCCATCTTTTAATACTTCATCGGTGGCTTCGGGACGCTGCCAGTAACCCAACATAACCTGGGGGCCTTTAACCAGCAGTTCCCCTGCCTCGCCGTCGGCGACATCAACTCCGTTTTCATCAACTAAACGAACGTCGGTAGAAGGAACCGGTAAACCAATGCTGCCGCTGTAACGTTTGAGATCGTAAGGATTGCCAGTCACCAAAGGTGCGCATTCGGTCAAGCCATAACCTTCAAGCAAATGCAGTCCGGTAAGCTGCTGCCAGCGTTCGGCAACGGATTTCTGTACCGCTGCCCCGCCGCCGACCGAGAGTCGCAAATGCGAGAAGTCGAGCTTTTTAAAATCGTCATTATTAAGCAAGGCGTTAAACAAGGTATTTACCCCGCTTATTGCCGTGAACGGATAGTGCGCCAATTCTTTTACCAGCCCTTGAATATCTCGCGGATTGGTGATCAGCAAACTTTTCCCACCTAATTCTATAAAGAACATACAGTTAATAGTTAAAGCAAAAATATGGTATAGCGGCAAAGCGGTGACCACCACTTCCTGACCGGGACGCAGCAAAGGTCCGTAAGCCGCCTTGGCCTGCTCAAGATTGGCCTGCATATTGCGGTGCGTCAACATCGCCCCCTTTGCTACGCCCGTCGTGCCGCCGGTATATTGCAGGAAGGCGAGATCGTCGTTAATCACCTCAGGCTTGCTGTATTGCATGCGCTGGCCTTGATGAATAACCGTGCGGAATGAAATGGCATTGGGAAGATCGTATTTTGGCACCAACCGCTTGATATATTTGACTACGAAATTGACTAGCGTGCCCTTGGCCGGAGAAAGCTGATCGCCCATCTGAGTGAGGATCACATGTTTAATCTGGGTATTGAAAACTACTTTTTCCAGCGTATGGGCAAAATTGGAGACGATAACGATAGCGGCCGCACCACTGTCATTGAGTTGATGCTCCAGTTCACGCGGAGTATAGAGTGGATTAACATTTACCACGACCATCCCGGCTCGAAGGACCCCGAACAGTGCGATGGGGTACTGCAGTAAATTGGGCATCATTAACGCAACGCGATCGCCCTTCTTCAAACCAAGTCCCGACTGTAGGTAGGCAGCAAAAGCCCGGCTGCGTTCCTCCAGCTGACGATAGGTCATCACTTCACCCATATTGATAAAGGCGGGGATATCAGCATAGCGCAGCGTGGCGTTTTCGAACATCTCGACCAGCGAGCTGTAGCGATCAGGGTCGATGTTCTCGGGAACATCTGCGGGGTAACGTTTTAGCCAGACCTTTTCCAAGGAATTACTCCTGATATCTTTATCCAATGCGCTCTCAATGGCACATTATTACCATGCAATTAACAATATTTTAACTCATCTTACCAGACGAGATTCAAACAATGTTTAGGTTGAGAGCCGCGTCACTAATTTTAAATCCCAACCCTGTTTACTCATTAGTAAAGCACGTTAATCCGAATGGGACAAAGTTCGATAAATCATTAGGTTACTCAAGTATAGCGGCTAAGAGTGATTGATTCCATGTGTCCGCGGTATTATTGGGGCTGTGGCATCAGCAAAACTCGCTGTTAACGCTATATGCTGAAAAACTCTTCTGCGGGCAGTTAAATATCCAGTAAGTTTATACTTGGGTAATTTTCCTGAAACTTTAACTCATAACTTAATAGCTTTAACCAAATCAGTTAATCGAAAAGCTAATAAATTAATCACCGTCGAAAAAACACTGCAGTGTAATTTTAATTTATTTAACAAAAATATTATTTGGGGCATTACAGTTTAATTACTGATACAGTCTTTTCGGGTGCTCGGATCTTTTTATTCCGAGTTATCTTTTTCGATTAGGATTTTTTATTTGAAGGAGAGTATACAAGGGATAAAAAGAGAAAAGCCCCTGATTAGATAATCTTAACCAGGAGCCGCTCTTTATGCCCAGAAACATAAAGGTAGCGCCTCATTTGCTTAAACGCAAGGGAAAACACGCTATGAACTCACTAATGCTTTTTATTGCCGGTCTGATAGTTATTTGTGTAACGCTATTGTCGTTTACATGGATGACCAGAGATTCACTGTGTGAAATTCGCTTCAGCGACGGAATAAAGGAGGTAGTGGCTTTAATGGCCTGTGAAACCACGAGGTAATACAACTGGCGGCGTACATGAGTTCGCCGCCAGGTTTTCAGGTAGAGATCCCACAGCACCCGTTTACTCCTTAAGCCAGCCTTAGCGCTGGCTTTTTTTTATAAATCACTGACTATTTATTAATAATTAAAATGACAAAATTTATGATATTTATTTGGTGAATAATAACCAGACATCAATAAAAAGGCGGCACAGAGCCGCCAGTTAGCATCAATGAAACGTCAATTATTTTGTTGCGTGTATTACGTCTAAAAACCACTTGAGAAAATGCCGTGCTGTTTATTAGTTATTCCGTTAACTCCGATCAGTTAATGCCCCACCAGACCATAGGGAATAGAGGAATCGCTTTGAATATAATCCACCCACGACTGGATATTTTCGATCATTATCCTTGCCGTGTTGATATCTAACGTCACGATAATATCTTTTGCAGATGGGAGAGTATCCCCTTCCTCCAGACAATACTCAAAGTGAAGACCAAAAAAATAGTCCATTTTATTTTTTATATCGTCTGGAGTAATACTTACTGTGCTCCAGGATGTTGGCAGCATCATGTCTTTGATTGGATAATTATTCATATTCACGTTCCTGTGATTGGGGAGTTAATAACCTGCGTTCACATCCAGAGTTGCAGGGTCTCTCACAGTATTACAGAAAATCCACATGAAACGTCAAGTACTGATAGGTTGTTAATTAAAGCTTGATGGAGGTCAAATTAATTTGCGTTTGAAATGGCGGGAAAAATCCCGCCAGATAAAAACTTCGACACTCGCCAATTATTTTAGCGGTGGTTAATTATTCTGTCACGACGGTCTGCACGCGTGCCGGCCCGAAGTCATAGGCTCCCCATGCAGGGCCAAATCCCGGGCCCCAGGGACCACCGTACCCCCAACCCCAAGGACCTACAGGTTGTACAGGCATCGCCACCTCAGTAACTTCTCGCCAGCGTTTATAGCTATTCATATTCACTGTGACATAACGGTAAGAAGCCTGACCCACGGCACCGTTTTCAGAACCCGTAATTGGCCCTACCACGGTGATTAGCTGGTTTTTAAAATCAATCGGGTCCAGGAATCCATTGTAATAAGCTGCAAACCGACCCAAAGTTGGCTGGCCGAGAATAGGGCGAGCTCCCGAGTCCAATGTCATCGCGGCAATTTCAAGTCGGGTTTTATTATTCTCGTTAATGACAGAGACGACACGACCGCCGAAACGCGCTTCCTGTCCGACATAAATTTGCGGAGCACCCTGCACCGCTGCCAAATTCATTTGTGGCGTTGCCGTGGATCCACGAATTGAATCTGGAACAGTGACACAGCCGGAAAGCAGCAACGCACAGAAACTGGTTGCTAATACCCATCCCTTTTTACCTTTAGAGATTTTACGCATGGTAATTACCTCTGGATATATTAATTATTTCGACAACGAATTGATGCACAAGTTGCTGGTATAAATCTGCTGCAAAACACTTTAAAGGCATTGATCGTGTAATAACTTCAGGTACAAAACCTGGCGCAATTTCTGGAACATCCAGTGAGCAGCGACAGAAACGCCCACTGTTAAATACTATTCAAGGAGCCGGCTATTTCTTTAGTGTCGGCGGCCGATACGGAGGAGGAGCACTATGCATATGTGGCGCTTCATGTGGCGCAGGATTGCTGTGCATTTGCGGCATTGCATGCGGCACAGGAGTAATGTGCATCGGCGGCATCTCACGCGGCGTAGGCCTGCTACCTGGATTATCATGGGGCGTTTTTCCACCTTGCACTGGCAGTGTTCCATGCTGCCAGTTGCCATCATGCGCGTTCGGTCCCCTGTGCTGCCAGCCTCCATTGTGCTCAGGCGGCGCAACGGGATGCGATGAATTAATCCATAATGGGCGCTTTAAATCGCGCTGCTGCGGGACCACTCTTTCGCCATGCCAACCTCTTGCCGCCGGGGAATCATTAAACTCTTCGGCTATGAAGGTTTGCGACTCGTCGTAGACCTCTTGTCTGGCCGTATCATTATCCATCGTCGCCTGGCCCCAGTTTTTTAAACCGTTAACTCTGACTTGAATATAGCGATAAGTGGTCTGGTTTCTTACCACATCCTGATAACCAATAACCGGTCCGATTACGGTGACAGCGGCACCTTTATAAGCCTCGGGATTTAGAAAACCCGCGCAGTACGCGAGCACTATTCCCTGATAATGAGCATTCAGATCAGGCTGACCTAGACCATCAAGCGGAGATACGGCTAACAGAAGCTGAGTTGTATTACTCTTGGCATCATAAACCGCAGACTCTACAAGGCCGCCAAAACGGACCTCTTGCCCTTGATATACTTGTGGATTACGTTCAACCAGCGCAAAGTTTTGCTGTGGATTCGGCGTAGTGCCGCGAATCGATTGCGGCATAACGCATCCTGAAAGCAGCAACACGCAAAAACCTGCAGCTAAAGCGAGTCCTGATTTTGTTTTGGAGACCTTAGGCATGCTCATTACCTTGAATATAGTATTTCTTTTAGCAACCAGAGGAGCGTTAAGTCACAAAGGCTTAACGACCAGGAAGTTTTTTCCAGGTAACTTCATTACGCAAGTAGGTCGGCTCGGCCTGCTCGGCCCGAACCCTAACGCCACGCTCCCAGGCAGCCAATGCAAGAGGCAGCATATCTTCGGCATGCGGCAACAAGATATTACCCGACACAAGTTCAGCAGCCGTTGAACCTAATAACTGTGGATAGGTTTGCCAACCTGTGCCCACAGTGGCCCAACGACCTTCATAAGTGGCTTCTCGCTCGACTAACTGCTCAGGTTTAATGACTACCTCAGTAGCTTCTCCGGCCCAGACACCTTCTGACTCGCGGGTAAATTGGCCCCAGTAGACCTCACCCATACGGGCATCGATAGCGGCTAAAACACGCTCGGCACCGGTCTCGCGATAAGCTCCCTGCGCCATGGTTTGCAGAGTAGAAATAGGCAGCAATGGTAGTTCGGCACCAAAAGCCAGACCTTGTGCAATACCAATGCCGATACGCACGCCAGTAAAGCTGCCCGGACCGCGACCAAACGCCAGCGCATCAAGCTGATTAAGCGCCAAGCCAGCTTGCGCCAGAATTTGCTCGACCATAGGAAGAATGCGTTGTGTGTGCTCACGAGCGCAGAGCTCAAAATAAGCCAGCGTCTCACCAGCTTTATCCGATGAAGCAGTGTTGTATAGCGCAACCGAACAGGCTTCTGTCGCCGTATCAATTGCTAAAATTCGCGTGGACATGCCAAACCTCAGGCGGGATAAAAATAGAAATTGTGTTTATAGGGCGATGATAGCATAAGCAATTAGTTCTTTTGTAAAAACTGAATTGCCTGATCGAGCGAGCGCGTGCGCGGTGTCGGCGGTAAGCTATTGATAAATAACTCCCCGTAGGGACGCATCACCAGCCGGTTATCACAGATAACCATCACACCGCGATCGTCGGTATCACGGATTAAGCGGCCAACGCCCTGTTTCAGGGTAATCACTGCGTCGGGAAGTTGCACCTCATTGAACGGATCGCCGCCGCGCAGACGGCAGTCTTCAATTCGAGCCTTAAGCAGCGGGTCATCAGGGGAGGTAAACGGCAGTTTATCGATGATAACCAGCGACAGCGCCTCCCCGCGAACGTCGACCCCTTCCCAGAAACTGCTGGTCGCGACCAACAGCGCATTACCGGCCTCGACAAACTGGCTAAGCAGCTGGCCTTTGCTGGTCTCACCCTGCACCAGCACCGGCAGAGTCATGCTGGCTCGAAACTCTTCGGCCAGTTCGCGCATCATCTGATGTGAGGTACAAAGGAAGAAACAGCGCCCCTTGTTAGCTTCAATCAGCGGGCGCAACATGCGCGCCAATTGCCGTGAGCCACCCCGTTCATTAGGTGAAGGCAAATAGCGTGGCACGCAAAGCAGCGCCTGATTGGCATAGTCAAACGGACTCGCCAGCAGCAGCGTTTTCGCACCGTCCAGGCCTAAACGAAGAGTAAAATGCTCGAGTTTTTCATTTACAGACAACGTTGCCGAGGTAAACACCCAGGCGCCGGGTTTGTCTTGCATCAGCTCGCGGAATTTATCCGTCACCGACAGCGGCGTCAGCGCCAGAACGAAATGCCGTGAATTGCATTCATACCAGTAGCTGTAGCCCGGCACGTTGACATCTTTGAGGCGTTTTAGGCGATTGCGGTAAAGCGTGGCTCGTTCAAACGCCGCATCGAGCAGCGCGGAGCGGCCCAGCGAAAGTTTCATGACGTCGTAACAAAGCTCCAGCGCATCATCAAGCAACAGCAGCGCGCGTTGAATGCTGCTATCAGCCAGCACGTCACGAAGATTGCCACGGTAACCCGGTTCTCCCAAAGCCAGACGAAAATCCTGTGCGCTTTGGCTCAGGCGGTCAGCGCTCTTTTGCAACTGAGCGGAATCACGAACTTCTGTGCGGTAGGCAATGGTGATGTCTTTCGACAGGTCCAGCAATTGGCGACTGGACAGCTGCTGCCCGAAATATTGGCTGGCGATATCGGGGATCTGATGCGCTTCATCGAAAATCATCACGTCAGCCGTTGGGATTAACTCACCAAAGCCGCTTTCCTTGACCACCATATCGGCCATAAACAGGTGATGATTAACCACCACGACGTCGGCGTCCATCGCTTTGCGACGGGCCTTCACCACAAAACACTCTTTATACATCGGGCAATCGCTGCCCAGACAGTTGTCGTTGGTGCTGGTGACCAGCGGCCAGACATAGCTGTCTTCAGCCACGACGTTGCAGGTGCTGATATCACCTTCTTCCGTTTTAGCCGACCAACTGCGTAAATGTGCGAGGTCACTCAGTGATTGGCTAGCCAGTTCCCCGCCGGCCATTGACTGCTGATCGAGACGTTCTAGACACAGATAGTTGGAGCGGCCTTTCAGCAATGCCAACTTACCCTTGAATTTCAATGCGCTGGCTACTTTTGGCAAGTCACGGGAATACAGCTGATCCTGCAGGGCCTTGGAGCCGGTCGAAATGATCACTTTTTTACCGGATCGCAGCGCGGGTGCGAGATAGGCATAGGTTTTGCCCGTTCCCGTTCCCGCTTCGACCACCAGACCTTGCTTGTTTTGAATCGCCAGAGCAACGGCGTTCGCCATCAGACGCTGTGGTTCACGGGGTTTGAAACCCTCAATTTTCTGCGCCAGTGCGCCGTCTGTTGCGAAATCGTCTATCACGCTAAACCTACAGTAGTTAAATCAGCGCTGATTATGCCAATCCTTGACCTCCTGTACCACCACCATCTGTAAGTCCATTGCCGTCCAATGATGTGCTACTCTATTGCCCATCAATAAAACAGCGACTTTCAGGAGTACTCTTCATGTCAATTCAACGCATTAGACCCGAACCCCGCATGTCAGATATCGTCGTCCATAACGGTATCGTTTATTACACCAGCGTGCCGGAAAATCTGGATGCCAACGCTAAAGATCAAACCGCCGAGACTTTGGCAATTATTGATGCCGCTTTAGTCGAAGTGGGCTCACACAAAAGTAAAATTCTTGATGCAACCATTTTCCTGGTCGACGGTAATGATTTTGCCGCCATGAACGAAGCCTGGGATGCATGGGTTTCACCGGGCAATGCGCCAGTGCGCTGCACCGTGCAGGCGAAGCTGATGAATCCGAAATATAAAGTTGAAATCAAAGTTATTGCGGCGATTTAAGCTATAACATTTAAGGCATAGTTAAATAGCACTATGCCTTAAATATTAACTATATAGATTGGGAAATTATTTTTTAAATCATTAAATGCAGAGTATTAAATATTTTCGGCGATCAGGCCCATCGAGCTTTATACACTTGCCCGCCAGCGTCAAAGTCATATCTAACACCATCTTTAACAATGCAAAATGTATTAGTACTAGTGTGATCGCTCGTCGTTTGGGTATAAAGAATAAGTCCATCCTTACAGCTTAGACACTTGAGATTCGTTGCAGAACCATGTTCTGCACTCGGTATTTTATTATTCTTCGGTGTTTTTTTCTCATTTTCTGCCATTAACTTATGATTTGATACGGTAGTTACTTTCCCATTCTTCCTAAGGTCAAAGGCTAACACCTGCGATTCTGTAGTAATCCATAAAGTATTTTTGTCTGGCCGAGCAATATCATGTGGTCCTTCCCAATATTCAGGCTGATCCATATACTCCAGATTGTCTGGACTATCTACTAGGATAATATCTTCAGCAGGGTGATGATTAATATCGCCATCTTCCGAAGGAAAGTATTTTTTTAATAAACACTTTCCACTTTTGGCATCGTCACCAACCTGAGGTGTATCACGCCCCACAACCCACAGAAAACCGCCTCCAGGGCCATCTCCCTGATCGATCCACATACATGCGTGGCTAGCAATAAAATTACATTTTATATATTTTTCTTCCTGTTTAGCCTGCATACCAATATATAACATACTCACGTTCTTTTCATCTTTTTTATCCGAGGGAGCAGTCACCATAATACTGCCTTTTCCTGTAGGGCTATCTACATAGGTTGCCGAATGAATCCCTCCCGTTAAATCACTTAATGATTTGCCAATTTCATTCCAATAAGTCAACCCTGTCTTATAATTAATTGCAAGTAAATGAGGGGCTTTTCGCGTTCGTGTAACGAGAACAGTATCAACTCCATTTATATTTACTCTTTTTGCATCTGTATATGAACTTTTAAGACTGGCATCTCCATCACGTGGCTGCCAAACAATACTCGTAGTAGTTTTTCCACTTTTATCTACCATGGGTCTCATAATGTAGGGTGCTTGATTATCGACTGCAACAAGTACATCAGGAAAAATAATTTCTTTTGATTCGGACATAATTTTCTCACTAAAATTATTTAATTAAAAATTACAGGAAATCGATTGTTTATGTTTCCCCGCATGTCGTAGTAAATATTAAAGTTCATTTACTGGCCCTCAAACTTTAGTGAAATATTAGTTATAAATCTTGCTCTGGCTTATTTTACAACATTAGAAAATTATCTTAATGTTTGAAATTTAAATTGGAAGAGAAAATATTAGATCATTGATTTTGATACATAATATTTATAAGAAACTCAAAGATTCATATCGTTTTTTTATTGTATAGGTATATCGATCGATTTATAGCCTAAAAGGTCAGCTCAACACTTATTATCAAACATAAACAGAATTAAAAACTTGCCCCTACAGCGGTTAGTATTCTAAAAAATACTCCTGTAAGCATTACAGAAAGCCTCATGATATGAAGTAATGACGATCAGTTAAAGGCCGGTTGAACGATCCCTTCACTACGAAAAAATCCGCAATAGGCTCTGTTTTCATATGTTTTATTTATCAATCGCTTGACCTCATCTCCCCCTTCACTACAACTAACAATGCTCTTCCTGCCCTCGGCGATGTTCTTGACCTGGAGCTTATCATTCAGTTTTTGGCCGAAACAGGAACGTAACCTTTCGTAAACGACGCCTTCCGATGGACATTAGGTGTAGTGGATTTTCGGTATGGCGCTTGAGCAGTAATATTCCCTACACCAAATCGTTAGGACTGGCTGATAGCCATCAAAACGGCGTTTCAATCGACGTCAATGGCAACAAATATGCTGGGTGGATACCTGTTGGTTCGCCAAGACACATACCCGAACTGCTGCGAGATCTTGAGTGCCTAAAGAAAATAGTTTTACTGGCATCAAGACGAGAAAGAAGTTATTCGAGAATAACGAAGGAAAGACCGTCAAAATGTCTTACGAAAAAACGCCATTCAGTGTTAACTAACTGGCGTTTTTTTGAGGTGGAGGCTTTTTTTCATCAAAAGACATCAGACAATCTTTAAGCTTTTGCGCCCGCTACGGCTTCACGCGCCAGCTGAGTGATACGATCGTAATCACCGCTTTCCAATGCATCGGCAGGAACCAACCAGGATCCGCCAATACAAAGCACGCTTTTCAATGCCAGATAGTCGCGGTAGTTGCCCGGTGTAATGCCGCCAGTGGGGCAGAAACGTACCTGAGGAAATGGCCCGGCGATGGCCTGCAGCGCTTTCACGCCGCCGTTGGCTTCGGCCGGGAAGAACTTGAATTCACGCAAACCCGCATCGAGACCCAGCATGAGTTCTGATACCGTACTGATACCCGGAATCAGGGGAATAGACCCTTCATTTGCAGCTTTCAGCAGCGCATCCGTCAGACCTGGGCTGATAGCAAACTGTGCTCCGGCAGCGGTCACTTCGGCTAACTGTGCCGGGTTAAGCACCGTGCCAGCGCCAAGGATTGCATCTGGCACTTCTTTCGCAATCGCCCTGATAGCCTCGATAGCACAAGCCGTGCGCAGAGTCACTTCCAGCACGCGAACGCCACCGGCAACCAGCGCTTTCGCCAGCGGTACCGCGTGTTCGAGCTTGTTAATCACGATAACCGGCACGACCGGTCCCGAGGTCAGGATCTGTTCTGCGCTTGTTTTCCAGTTCTTCATCATTTTCTCCATTTATGTCCGCTATGGGGTCCAATAGACCTCTACCGGCGTCTGTTGTTGATGCAGCAGTGCCCTCACGGGCATTTCATTTTGATCGGTGCCCTTATCGGCGCGCTCGTAAGCCTCGCGTTTGGATTCACCGGCCAACAGTAAATAGATTCGACGACTGTTGAGAAGCACGGGTAACGTCAGCGTCATGCGCTCAATGGGCGCGGTTATCGGGGTAATCGCGATGCAACGTTTAGTCGACTGCAAATCCAGCGCTCTGGGCAGACTGGCACTGCCGGGAAACAGGGAGGCAATATGCCCGTCAACGCCCATGCCCAGAAGTGTGACGTCTGCAGGCAACTGTAAAGCCGTCAGCGCCTGTTCAGCACGAGCTTCCCCCTCCAGCGCAGTCAAGGCGTCGTTTTTTAATGCAATAAAGGTGGCTTTCGCCACCTCGCTTTGCAACAGACTATTGCGCACCATCTTTTCATTGCTGGAACCGTTATCGCTGGCAACCCAACGCTCATCGGCCAAGGTGATAGTCACCCTTCCCCAGTCAAGCTCCTGACGGGAAAGCTGCCGAAAAAGTTCAAGCGGCGTTCTGCCGCCTGAAACTATCAGCGTGGCCTGACCTCGTTCAGCAATGCCCTGCCTCAATGCGTCAGCCATTTTACCGGCCAGATTCTTTAACGCAGTCGCACCGGAAATTTCGACGAAATTGGCCATGTGGTGCCTCATAGTCCTGACGTAGCGTTAAAATACGGAGGATTAGCCGAACTCGTTCCATGAACGACCATCTCGGGTAATCATTGCCACTGAGGCAACAGGTCCCCAAGTACCCGCCTGATAAGGCTTAGGTGCTTCGTTCTCTGCCGACCATGCGTTGACGATGCCGTCGACCCATTTCCAGGCTTCTTCAACTTCGTCGCGGCGTACAAACAGCGCCTGGATACCGCGCATGGTCTCCAGCAGCAAACGCTCGTAAGCATCGGCAATGTGCTCTTCGTGGAAGGTTTCCGAGAAACTGAGATCCAGTTTAGTGGTTTGCAGGCGATGTTTATGCTCCAGACCCGGCACTTTGTTCAGTACTTCGATTTCGATACCTTCGTCCGGCTGAAGACGAATCGTCAGTTTATTCTGCGGCAGCTGCTGATAAGAGTCGCTGAACAGGTTCAGGGCCGGAGTCTTGAAATAGACCACAACTTCTGAGCATTTCGCAGGTAAACGCTTACCGGTGCGCAGGTAGAACGGCACGCCCGCCCACTGCCAGTTGTCGATATCAACACGAATGGCGACAAAGCTCTCAGTGTTGCTATTTTTAATTGCGCCCTCTTCTTCGAGGTAGCCAGGTACTTTTTTGCCCTGTACGAAGCCCGCAGTGTACTGACCACGAACGGTGGTTTCACGCACGTTGGACTGGTCGATACGGCGCAGTGAACGCAGCACCTTAACTTTTTCGTTACGGATACTGTCAGTGCTCAGGTCCGCCGGAGGTGACATGGCAATCATGGTCAGGATCTGCAGCAAGTGGTTCTGAATCATGTCACGCATCTGCCCGGCTTTATCGAAGTAACCCCAACGGCCTTCGATACCGACTTCTTCCGCCACAGTAATCTGCACATGATCGATGGTGCGGTTATCCCAGTTGGAAGCAAACAGGTTATTGGCAAAACGCAGCGCCAGCAGGTTAAGAACGGTCTCTTTACCCAAATAGTGGTCGATACGATAAACCTGGGTCTCGTTGAAATACTCGGCAACGCCGTCGTTGATTTCCTGAGAGGATTTAAGATCGGTACCCAGCGGTTTTTCCATAACCACGCGCGCAGGCTCTTTGTTCAGACCTGCTTCACCCAAACCTTTACAGATAGCGGCAAAGGTGCTTGGCGGCATAGCGAAATAGTTGATGGTGGTGCGCTTGCTGGTATCAAGCATTTTACCGAGACGGTTGAAATGCTTTTGATCGTTGACGTCGAGATTACAGAACTCTAAACGCGCGGAAAGTTTTTCCCACAGTTCAGGGTCCAGCTTCTCTTTCATAAAGGTGGTCAGCGCTTCTTTTACCACTTCGGTATAAGCTGCTTTATCCCATTCGGCACGGCCTACACCAATGATTTTGGTGTCGTCATGAATGTGCCCAGCCTTTTCCAGCTGATACAGGGAAGGCAACAGCTTACGGCGAGCCAGATCGCCTTTAGCACCGAATATTACCAGGTCACACGCCTGGGCAGGTTGGTTTACCGCCATGTTCTTCTCCTTAGAGCAGGATATACCCTTTGCTTTTGGGTAGATTGTAATTTTATTTCAACCGATTTGCGTTTCAGCAACAATGTACTCTGATCGGGCAGAGGCAGTAAACCAAGATCTAAGGCATTAATAAATGAATAAAAATCCACATAATTTGTCATGGTTGTAAAATCGGCTAACCTGTAAGCAAGGGTTGCTGTAATTTTATGACAAATTTGAACATTAATTACCATATTGAAACTTAGATCTAGCTCATAGTCTGGAAAAAAAAGCTTGGATTTCACCAGATTGTGTCTGCCACCACCTTCACCGTCGTAGTATATTTTCATCAAACTGACATGATTTCTCCTTTTCGTTGAAATCGATGAAACCTATCGAGTGGTCGCCCATGAATACGCTGGAAAAAATACTCAGCTTTTTGGATATCCTCAGCAAATCTGAAAGAAAGGTTGCCGAAGTTATCCTTGCTGACCCCCAAACTGCCATCCATTCAAGTATCGCCACGCTGGCAAAAATGGCGGATGTAAGTGAACCCACCGTTAACCGCTTTTGCCGCCGTCTCGAAACCAAAGGATTCCCTGACTTCAAACTTCAGTTAGCCCAAAGTCTGGCTAACGGAACGCCATACGTAAACCGCAATGTCGAAGAAACTGACAGCGTCGAAGCCTACAGTGCCAAAATTTTTGAATCTGCCATGGCCAGTCTTGAGCAGGTCAAAAACACATTGGACATCACAGCGGTTAACCGGGCAGTCGATTTACTGACTCAGGCGAAGAAAATTTCGTTCTTCGGGCTTGGCGCTTCGGCTGCTGTGGCACATGATGCAATGAACAAGTTTTTCCGTTTTAACATTCCGGTAATATATTTTGATGATATCGTAATGCAACGAATGAGCTGTATGAATTCGGGCGATGGCGACGTTGTAGTGCTGATTTCTCATACCGGCCGCACGAAAAACTTAGTGGAGCTTGCTCATCTTGCCCGTGAAAACGACGCCACGGTGATTGCTATCACTTCCCGTGATACCCCTCTGGCCTATGAGGCGACACTCTCGCTGCTGCTTGACGTGCCGGAAGACACAGACGTATATATGCCAATGGTTTCACGCCTGGCCCAGCTAACACTGATTGATGTACTGGCGACCGGATTTATTCTGCGCCGAGGCGCTAAATTCAGGGATAACCTGAAGCGGGTCAAAGAATCCCTGCGAGATTCGCGCTTTGATAAAGGGGTATCGGCTCCCCCTCGCTCAGAATAATTGCGTGAGGTTGCTGATGTTTTTATCTGAATACCTTTGTTACAATGTTGTTAAATACCAGGGTCTGGTCCAGATGAGTGGGTACTTTATTACTACAGCTGCCAAGAACCAGACAAAATTGACGGGATATCAACGGCTTTAGTCATGCGAAGGGTGTCATAATTTTGTATTAAAATTACAATCATCACCCTTTATGTTGATAACCGGATTTTAGCAATACCAATGCCTAACAAGTCAACGGAGTAATGCATGTCCAGAAGGCTCAGAAGAACCAAAATCGTCACCACCCTCGGCCCGGCAACGGACCGCGACAATAATCTTGAAAAAGTGATTGCCGCCGGTGCCAACGTTGTTCGCCTCAACTTCTCTCACGGCACTCCGGAAGATCACCAGCTTCGTGCTGATAAAGTGCGCGAAATCGCCGCCAGACTTGGTCGTCATGTCGCTATTCTTGGCGACCTGCAAGGTCCAAAGATTCGAGTTTCCACCTTCAAAGAAGGCAAAGTCTTTCTCAATATTGGCGATAAGTTCCTGCTTGATGCCAATATGGGCAAAGGTGAAGGCGATAAAGAAAAAGTCGGTATCGATTATAAAGGGCTGCCCGCAGACGTCGTGCCCGGCGATATTTTGCTGCTCGATGACGGCCGTGTGCAATTAAAAGTATTGGAAGTTCAGGGTGTTAAAGTGTTTACCGAAGTCACGGTGGGCGGCCCTCTGTCTAACAATAAAGGCATCAACAAGCTGGGCGGCGGCCTTTCAGCCGAAGCGCTGACCGAAAAAGACAAAGCCGATATTATCACTGCTGCAAAAATTGGCGTTGATTTCCTGGCCGTGTCTTTCCCGCGCACGGGTGAAGACCTTAACTACGCTCGCCGTCTGGCGCGCGATGCAGGCTGTCACGCCAAGATCGTTTCTAAAGTTGAACGTGCAGAAGCCGTGGCCTCGGACGCAGCCATGGATGACATTATCTTGGCCTCTGACGTAGTGATGGTGGCTCGTGGTGATCTGGGGGTTGAAATCGGCGATCCTGAGCTGGTGGGTATTCAGAAGAAGCTGATCCGCCGCGCTCGCACGCTCAACCGCGCCGTGATAACCGCCACGCAGATGATGGAGTCAATGATTACCAACCCGATGCCAACCCGTGCGGAAGTGATGGACGTTGCCAACGCCGTGCTGGACGGAACGGATGCAGTAATGCTGTCAGCAGAAACGGCGGCAGGGCAATATCCGGCAGAAACCGTGGCCGCGATGGCACGCGTTTGCCTTGGCGCCGAGAAAATTCCAAGTATCAATGTTTCCAAGCACCGTCTTGACATTGAATTTGACAATATTGAAGAAACGATTGCGATGTCGGCAATGTATGCGGCAAACCATCAAAAAGGCGTTACTGCAATTATCTCTCTCACCGAGTCAGGTAGAACGCCGCTTATCATGTCACGAATCAGCTCGGGGCTGCCTATTTTTGCCATGTCACGGCATGAACACACGCTGAACCTCACTGCGATGTATCGCGGCGTGACGCCAGTGTTTTTCGACAGCCACAACGACGGTGTTGTTGCCGCCGTTGACGCCGTTAATCTGCTGCGTGATAAAGGCTACTTGCTGTCCGGCGACATTGTTATCGTCACTCAGGGTGATGTGATGAGCACTACCGGCACGACCAACACCACCCGCGTACTGACTGTCGACTAATTTACACTCTCGGATTGCCGACAACAAAAAACCGGCCAAGGCCGGTTTTTTGTTTTTACAACGCTAAATGAAAATCCGCAGCGTTTTCTTTCCGATGCTAGCTTCTGAAAATCACTTATAGGGATAAAGTTCGTCGCGATCGTAAGGCTCTTTCAAATCATCTTTACGGGTCTTCAGCAGCTTGAGGATCCAGGTATATTGCTCTGGATTTGGCCCCACCAACACCTCAACCTCTTCGTTCATACGACGGGCGATAGTAACATCGTCGGCGGTGGCTAAATCGTACATCGGCGGACGCACAAAAATATCCAGCCGATGCTCGCTGCCATTGTAAACCGGGAACAGCGGCACGATTTCGGCACGGCAGACTTTCATCAAGCGACCCACTGCCGGTAACGTAGCTTTGTAAGTGGCAAAGAAATCGACAAACTCACTGTGTTCGGCACCGTGGTCCTGATCGGGAAGATAATAGCCCCAATATCCCTGACGCACCGAGCTGATAAACGGCTTGATGCCGTCATTACGGGCATGCATGCGCCCACCGAAACGGCGTCGCACCGCGTTCCACAAATAGTCAGTGAGCGGATTCCTTTGATTATGGAACATCGCAGCCATCGGCTGACCCTCTGCGGCCAGCAGCATCGCCGGGACATCCACTGCCCAGCCGTGCGGGACCAGAAAAATAATGTTCTTCCCTTCGGCCTTAAGCTTTTCGATGATCTCGCGGTCGTGCCAGTGCACCCGTTGCTGAATACTTTTGGTCTTACCACGAATCGCCAACTCGGCCATCATCACCATCGACTGCGGAGCTGCGGCGAACATATCATCAATGATCTCTTCACGACGCGCTTCAGATAGCTCTGGCAGACAATAAAACAGGTTGATCTGCGCCCGACGTCTGGCACCCTTGGCATATTTGCCCACCAAACGGCCTAGTCCGCCCAATAGCGGGTCACGAAAAGAGGCGGGAAGGCACGCCAATCCTGCCATTACGCCGACACCCAGCCAAATGCCCCAATAGCGCGGATGAAAGAAGGCTTTTTGAAACTGTGGAATAAATTCCACAGTTGATTTTTTTTCTGATTGCATCCGTTAACTCATAAGCTTTTTATACTAATTATAAAATCCAATCTTCCAATGATAAGTGCCAAGAATTAATTTGCAATGAATGTTATCGCCCGAATTTACGGGCGACAGTATTCAACCAAAGGAAAAGGTTCAGATTTTTAGCTGAGGCATGACCTCACGCACGGTTGCCAGATAGTCTTTAAGGTCTTTACCGCTCAAGCCTTCTGAACGCGGCAGCTTGGCGGTAAGCGGGTTAACGGCAATATTATTGATCCATACTTCAAAATGCAGATGAGGCCCGGTGGAACGACCGGTATTGCCCGATAAACCAATGCGATCGCCACGCTTCACTTTCTGCCCCGGTTTGACCAACGCCCTGCGCAGGTGCATATAGCGGGTCATATATTGACGCCCGTGGCGAATGGCCACATAGTTACCGGCTGCTCCCCCTCCTTTCACTACCATTACTTCACCGTCGCCGACGGCCAGTACCGGCGTACCAATGGGTACCGCAAAATCTACACCGCGATGTGGGGCGATACGCCCGGTGACCGGGTTTAGACGACGCGGGTTAAAGTTTGAAGAAACGCGATACTGCTTGAGGGTCGGGAAGCGCAGGAAGCCGCGTGCGAGGCCGCTACCCGAGCGGTCGTAGAACTTGCCGTCTTCAGCACGAATGGCGTAATAATCTTTACCGCCCGTGCGCAAATGCACGCCCGAAAGTTCGCTCTGCTGGCTCTTGCCATCGAGCATTTCGCGCGACATTAAAACCGAGAACTGATCGCCTGCGCGCAGTTTTCTGAAATCCATCTGCCATTGCAGGGCCTTTACCACAGCGCCAATTTCGGCATTGGTAAGCCCGGCCTCTTTGGCGCTGCTGACAAAGCTACCGTCGAGCGTGCCTTTAAGGACCTGGTCCTGCCACTCGCCTTTCAGCGTTTCTGTCGAGGCTTTAAAACCCGTTCCGCTGCGATCGAAAGTCACCGTTTCACGACGCGACTTCTCCCAGGTTACGCGCTGGAGATCGCCGTCGTCATTCAAGGTCCATGACAGCTGCTGGCCTATCTTCAGATTGCGCAAATCGCTGTTGCTGGATGCCAGCGCCGTGATGTCCGACATATCAATGCCGTACTGATTCAGAATGCTGCTGAGGGTATCACCGGTAGAGACCACGTATTCGTGAACACCCTTCTCGTTCTCGGTTTTATCATCGAGCTCGTCTTGCGGGATATCGGTAGTGGCTGGCGTGTCTTCGTCAATGGGTTCGCTGGCTTCAGGCAGCAGAGATCGCATCTGCTGGCTGTCGAGCATAATTTGCTTTGCTAGAGGTTTCCCCTGATATCCATCTTGATCCAATTCATAAACAACGGGTTTCCAGACGGCAACAGCAAGAGTAACGATGGTCAAAGACCCCAGCATGAGGCGATGAGGTCGAGGAAGATTGTTGAATGCCAGAGCAATCGATCGGGCTAATAGCTGCACTTGTAACAGTCCTTATGGCTTACTTCAGGCAGCTCACGTACTGAGAAGTCAGATGTGACAGGAAGTTCACATAGCTGTCCTTGGTCAGTGCGATGCCGTTCCCTAGCAAGTCCAATGTGCCCACACGCACTTTTGCTCCCTGGGCAACGGCATTAATTACGGCCGGCCTGAACTGTGGTTCAGCAAAAACGCATTCCGCTTTCTGCTCAACCAGCTGAGTTCGAATTTGATGTAATTGCTGTGATGCAGGCGGAATTTCAGGATTGACGGTCAAATGGCCGATTGGGGCCAACCCGTAGTGCTTTTCAAAGTAGCTATTCGCGTCTCGAAAAACAAAATATCCCTTCCCCTGAACAGGTTGCAGCATCTTACCAAGCTTTATGTCAGTTTGTGTCAATCTGTCTTCAAACTGACGCAGGTTGGCGTCTAGTTGGTCTTTCTTTTGCGGCATTAGTTCCAATAATTTTGCGTGAATTTCCACAGCGGCTAATTTTGCCACTTCGGGTGAGAGCCATAGACGCATGTTATATTCATCACCTTGATGCCCTTTCCCAGGATCTTTATGCTTGCGAATACCCTGTTGCTGTGGGTCCCTTTCAGCTAAAAGCAGCGGCTGGACACCTGGTAGCGCCGAAATATTCACCACCCGATTTGGTGGCAGCTGTGCAACAGATTTGCTCATAAAGCGTTCCATGCCAGGACCCACCCAAACCAGTAAATCGGCACTACGCATGTGCTGGAGATCGGCGGGACGCAGGGAATAGTTTCCTGGAGAGGCGCCAGCGGGCAGTAAAACCTCGGTTGGCGTCACTCCATCGGCGATTGCGGCGGCGATAAAGCCTAGCGGGCGCACGGAGGCCAGTACGGCTGCCTGAACCTGAGCGAGTGTGCCAGCACCTAGCATTGAAACGGCAATCAGGGTACGGACTACAAAAGATTTACTAATTTTCATCATTATTAATCTCGGAATCATGGGCTTATTCATTTTTATCGTTCTCAAGCCTGGATTCAGACTACGTATTCTTCGGGTAATAAAATAAAGTTTTTAGAGCAAATTCATAGTTATTTTGAAAAAAAAGGAGAGCGGCGTAATACGCAGCTCTCCTTGGAGACATACTTTTTGCACTTTATTCTGGTCTGATCATTCCAAAATGCTTATAGGCGTGATTGGTTGCCATTCTGCCTCGCGGCGTGCGTTGAATGAATCCCTGCTGGATCAGGAACGGTTCGATCACGTCTTCAATGGTTTCGCGCTCTTCCCCAATCGCTGCCGCAAGGTTATCAAGTCCAACCGGTCCGCCGGTAAACTTGTCGATAATTGCCAGCAACAGTTTGCGGTCCATATAATCAAAACCTTCAGCGTCGACGTCGAGCATATCCAGCGCGCCGTTGGCGACGTCGCCGTTTATGGTGCCATCACCTTTCACTTCGGCGAAGTCTCGCACACGGCGTAGCAGGCGGTTGGCAATACGTGGCGTACCGCGCGAGCGGCGAGCAATTTGATGCGCGCCCTCTTCTGAAAGCTCCAGCCCCAGACAAGTGGCACTGCGGCCTACAATATGCTGCAAATCGGCGACCTGATAGAACTCCAAACGTTGCACGATACCAAAACGGTCACGCAGTGGAGAAGTCAGTGACCCCGCGCGCGTCGTTGCACCCACCAGCGTAAAGGGAGGTAAATCAAGCTTAATCGAACGTGCCGCCGGACCCTCGCCAATCATGATATCCAGCTGATAATCCTCCATCGCCGGATAAAGCACCTCTTCCACTACCGGTGAAAGGCGGTGGATTTCGTCGATAAACAGGACGTCATGCGGTTCGAGGTTGGTCAGCATCGCTGCCAAATCACCGGCTTTTTCCAGCACCGGGCCGGAAGTCGTGCGCAGATTAACGCCCATTTCATTGGCGACAATATTTGCCAACGTGGTTTTACCCAGCCCCGGCGGACCGAAAATCAGCAGGTGATCCAGCGCATCGCCACGCTGTTTTGCCGCCTGAATGAAGATCTCCATCTGCGATCGCACGTGCGGTTGCCCAACATAGTCGGACAATCGTTTTGGACGGATCGCTCTGTCGATAACTTCTTCTTCGCTGAACACTTCAGCAGAAATAAGACGGTCAGCTTCTATCATCTGTTACCTCACAGAGCCGCGCGCAGCGCTTCTCTAATCAATGTTTCGCACTCTGCACCCGGTTTGGCAACTTTGCTTATCATCCTGCTCGCCTCTGGTGGCTTATAGCCAAGAGAAATAAGCGCAGCCACCGCCTCGCCTTCTGCATCAGATTCTTTTGCCCTGGACGCCGCCGCAGGCAGGGAAATATCCGTGGGACTGTTGAACAAGTCACCGTTAAGGCCTTTAAAGCGGTCCTTCATTTCGACCACCAGACGTTCGGCGGTTTTTTTGCCAACGCCCGGCAGCTTGATAAGCGAAGTAATTTCTTCTTTTTCAACCGCGCTGACAAACTGTTGTGCCGACATGCCTGAAAGGATTGCCAACGCCAGTTTTGGCCCCACGCCATTAACTTTAATCAGTTCGCGAAACAGTGCGCGCTCCTGCCTGTCATTGAAACCATACAGCAACTGAGCGTCTTCGCGCACGATAAACTGAGTAAATACAATCGCTTCCTGCCCTAATTCCGGCAGTTCGTAAAAACAGGTCATCGGCATATGAACTTCATAACCTACACCGTTGGTTTCCAGCAATACTAACGGGGGCTGTTTTTCCAGAATAACGCCTCTGAGACGACCTATCACTTTGACCTTCCTTTGCGGATTAACCCCGTCGGCCTGGCAGACGGAGTGATTATAAATTTTATCGTTTATATCATAAAAAAGAGCTGGATAGATATCCAGCCTTAATTAACGCATTCGCCCGCGCGTCAACTGCAATTTTTCAGTGCCCAAACGGATTGAATTCTGACTGACATGACAGTGAGTGATGGCAATGGCCAACGCATCGGCAGCATCCGATTGCGGATTGGCTGGCAGCTTAAGCAATGAGCGCACCATGTGCTGCACCTGACTTTTTTCCGCCGCGCCAGTGCCGACCACCGTCTGTTTAACCTGCCGAGCCGCGTATTCGAAGACCGGCAAATCCTGGTTGACAGCGGCCACAATCGCCGCGCCGCGCGCTTGACCGAGCTTCAAGGCCGAATCTGGGTTTTTCGCCATAAACACCGATTCGATGGCGAAAAAGTCCGGTTGAAATTGAGTAATAATTTCCGTGACGCCGGCATAAATCAGCTTTAAACGCCCTGGCATGTCATCAACCACCGTGCGAATGCAGCCGCTGCCCAGATAACTGAGCTGCCTGCCCTGTTGGCGAATAATGCCATAGCCGGTAACGCGCGAGCCTGGGTCAATCCCCAGAATGATAGCCATAGCTTATCGATACCTTATCTTGTGATAACGCTGGACCTGCCGTTTCGCATTCTTGGTCGTTGTTAATTGTTGAACGTTTTCTTCGGCAAGTTTGTCTTGAATTGAATAAAAAAACAAACCGGACTGAGGAAGTCCGTAAAGCCAGCCGGAAGACACGAGCCTGTCGCGCTTCCGGCTGAGAGGAAGATTACAGGGTTTCTGCAATCTCATCGGAGATTTCACCGTTGTGGTAAACCTCCTGCACATCGTCACAGTCTTCGAGCATGTCAATCAGACGCAGCAGTTTAGGCGCTGTGTCGGCATCCATATCGGCTTTGGTCGATGGGATCATGGTGACTTCGGCCTGATCGGCTTTAAAACCCGCCGCTTCCAACGCGTCTTTCACATCGCCCACGCTTTCCCATGCGGTATAAACGTCGATAGCGCCGTCGTCGAAGGTTTGCACGTCATCGGCACCAGCTTCCAGCGCCGCTTCCATGATCGCATCTTCGTCCACACCCGGAGCAAAAGTGATCACGCCGGTTTTGGTAAACAGGTAGGCCACGGAACCGTCAGTTCCCAGGTTACCGCCGGTTTTTGTGAAGGCATGGCGAACTTCGGCAACGGTACGGTTGCGGTTGTCACTCAGGCACTCAACCATTACGGCGGTGCCGCCAGGGCCGTAACCTTCATAGATGATAGTTTCCATGTTGGAATCATCATCGCCACCCACACCGCGCGCGATGGCACGGTTAAGGGTGTCACGCGTCATGTTGTTGGACAGTGCTTTGTCAATCGCTGCACGCAAGCGCGGGTTGGCACCCGGATCGCCGCCACCCAGTTTCGCCGCAGTAACCAGCTCGCGAATAATCTTGGTGAAAATTTTACCGCGTTTAGAGTCTTGCGCTGCTTTGCGGTGCTTGGTGTTGGCCCATTTACTGTGACCTGCCATAAAAGATCTCCATTAGCCTTTTTCAGGCTGAACTCAATTTAGTTAATCAAAAATAACAAATTCTTCAATCGCCTGCTGATTGCTCGGTGATTTGGTAAAAGCCGCCGCGGCCGCCTTGTCCAACCATCGATAGGCGAGATGCTCCGTCAATGGAATCTCTCGCTCTTCGGGCAACGCCAGGCAAAACCAGTGCTCTTTATTCCAGCTTACGCCGGGCGCATAGCGATAGCGCAGGTGCGCAAACAGTTCAAACTCGACGCAGCGATCGCAGTCCTGCAAATAGAGGTTTTCAGCGGCAATATCAATGCCGACCTCCTCCATCACTTCACGCTGCGCGGTTTGTGCGGGTGACTCACCGTCTTCAAGACTGCCGGTAACCGACTGCCAAAACTGGGTATCGTCACGCCGCTGAAGCATTAGCACCCTGCCGGTGTTGCTGGCGTAGATTACGACCAGTATCGACTCAGGACGCTTATAGCTCATTACTCATTCTCTAAATTTATGTCGGTATCGGTCGCCGCTTTTTTGGCAATTACGCTAATTCCCAGCTCAACCAGCGATGCCGGGTTGGCGAAGTTTGGCGCTTCAGTCATCAGACAAGCCGCTGCGGTAGTTTTAGGGAACGCGATAACGTCACGGATGTTATCGGTGCCGGTCAACAGCATCACCAAACGGTCAAGACCAAAAGCCAGGCCCGCGTGCGGTGGTGCGCCGTATTTCAGCGCATCGAGCAGGAAGCCAAACTTCTCGCGCTGCTCGTGCTCGGTAATACCCAGAATGCTGAATACCGCCTGCTGCATTTCACCGCGGTGAATACGCACTGAACCGCCACCGACTTCATAGCCGTTGATTACCATGTCGTAAGCGTTGGCGATAGCAGAAGTTGGATTAGACGCCAGCTCCTGCGCAGTCATTTCTTTCGGCGCGGTAAACGGATGGTGCATCGCGGTCAGGCCGCCTTCGTCAGTGTCTTCAAACATTGGGAAGTCAACCACCCACAGAGGCGCCCAGGCTTTTTCGTCGGTGATTTGCAGGTCGCGACCAATTTTCAGGCGCAGCGCACCGATAGCATCAGTAACAATTTTAGCACTTGCCGCGCCAAAGAAGATGATGTCGCCGTCTTGCGCCTGCAGGCGTTCAAACAGAGCACTTAACAGCCCGGCGCTCAGGAATTTAGCTACCGGGCTCTGAATACCTTCCAGACCTTTAGCTACCTCATTGACTTTGATGTAAGCCAAACCTTTGGCACCATAAATCTCGATAAACTTGGCGTATTCGTCGATTTGTTTACGGCTCAGCTGGGACCCGCCCGGCACGCGCAGTGCAGCAACGCGGCCTTTCGGATCGTTGGCAGGATCGGCGAAAACTTTAAATTCGATATTTTTGAACAAATCGGCGACGTCAACCAGTTCCAGCGGGTTACGCAGGTCAGGTTTGTCAGAACCATAGCGACGCATGGCATCGGCATAGGTCATGATGGGGAAATCGCCCAGATCAACGCCTTTCACATCCAGCCACAGTTCACGCGCGAGTTTCTCCATGACTTCACGAACCTGCTCGGCGGTCATGAACGAGGTTTCCACGTCGATCTGGGTAAATTCTGGCTGACGGTCGGCGCGCAAGTCTTCATCGCGGAAACATTTGACGATCTGATAGTAACGATCGAAACCTGACATCATCAGCAACTGTTTGAACAGCTGTGGAGACTGCGGCAGCGCGTAGAACTTGCCTTTATGCACGCGGCTTGGCACTAAATAGTCACGCGCGCCTTCCGGGGTCGCCTTGGTCAGCATCGGGGTTTCGATGTCGAGGAAGTCGTGGCTGTCCATGAAGCGGCGAACAAAGCTGGTGATGCGCGCACGGGTTTTCAGGCGGTTGGCCATTTCAGGGCGACGCAGATCGAGATAACGGTATTTCAGACGCGCTTCTTCGGTGTTGTTGTGGTTGGAATCCAGCGGCAGGGGTTCTGAACGGTTAATGATATTCAGCGAGCTGGCAAACACTTCAACCTCACCGGTCGCCATGTCTTTGTTAAACTGGCTTTCAGGACGCGCACGAACGGTACCGGTCAACTGCACGCAAAACTCATTACGCAGTTCTGATGCCAATTCGTATGCCGCGCTCTGATCCGGATCGAAAAATACCTGCACGATGCCTGCACGGTCGCGCAAATCGATGAAGATCAAACCACCCAGATCGCGACGGCGGTTAATCCAACCGCACAAAGTCACTTCCTGGCCAACGTTGGACGAATTAAGCTTGCCACAATATTCAGTACGCATAACGGTATCCCTTTGATCTCACTGCCTGTGAGCATCGGATTAATATGGGTCGAAAAAAGGCGGTCATTATAAAGGAATTTCGTTCACAGGATAAGTGCGAACTCGCACGAGAAGCGCCAGAAATTATTCCGTAACCCTTCTCACACATAATTTAACAAAATTATCATCAAACCCCACGCTGGTTAGCATAAAATGCTCCGACACTCTTAGTACCCTAAGTAACTGCCCACGCCGGGACGCCGAGCAAGTGCCGGGGGTTCATTCATCTTATTACTGGTGGGCTTTTTTATGTCTCTGAAACTTGATCCTAAAACCACAGCGCTGGTGTTAATCGACTTACAAAAAGGCATTCTGCCCTTCGCTGGTGGTCCGCACACTGCTCAACAGGTGCTGGATAAAGCCACTGAACTGAAGACCCGTTTCAACACTCTGGGTGCGCCAGTGTTCATGGTGCGCGTTGGTTGGTCAGCCACTTTTGATGAAGCGCTGAAACAGCCTACCGATATTTCTGCCGGTGGTGGCAGCCTGCCAGAAGACTGGTGGGAATTCCCAGAGCAACTTAACGTTACTGATAAAGACCTGTTGGTCGTTAAACGCCAATGGGGTGCTTTCTACGGTACCGATCTTGAGCTGCAACTGCGCCGTCGTGGTATTAAAACCATCGTGCTGGCGGGTATTTCTACCAACATCGGGGTTGAATCAACTGCGCGTAACGCCTGGGAACTGGGCTTCGAGCTGGTGTTTGCCGAAGATGCATGCAGTGCGCACAACGAAGAACATCATGGCTCCAGCGTGAAGTTTATTTTCCCGCGCATTGGCCGCGTTCGCCCCACAGAAGAGGTGCTTGCTGCCGTTGCGCAGTAAAGTTACCCTTAGATGAACGCCAACGCCGCCTTCGGGCGGCGTTTTCATTTTTAAAACCGGACAGGGAAACGGCATGTACATTGGACTTCCGCAATGGCATCACAATGCCTGGAACAGTATCGGCCTTCACGATCTGGCCGATTACGCGCGCTATTTTAACTGCGTTGAAGGGAATACGACGTTCTATGCCCTGCCCAAGGCCGAAGTGGTCATGCGCTGGCGTGATATGACTCACGACGATTTCCGTTTCTGTTTTAAATTTCCCTCTACTATCAGTCATAAAGCCGCGCTGCAAAACTGTCGGCAGGACATCGACGCCTTTTATCAGTGCCTGGCTCCGCTGGAGAATCGCCTCGGCCAGCTGTGGTTGCAGCTGCCTTCAACCTTTGCGCCGCAGCATCTTGACCGGCTGTGGACCTTTCTCGATGCGTTGCCTAAAGGATTTGATTACGGCGTCGAAGTCAGGCACGAACAGTTTTTTGCCAAAGGCGAAGAAGAGCGGGCGCTGAATCGCGGGCTGCACCAACGCGGTGTCAGCCGTACTGTATTGGATAGTCGCCCGGTGCATCATGCCACCAGCGATACCGAAGCCGTGCGAGAAGCCAAACGGAAAAAGCCCAAGCTGCCGGTGCATGCAGTGATGACGGCGAGTCGCCCGATAGTTCGCTTTATCGGTGGCGATGACTTGGCAGTCAACCAGCGCTGGTTCAGCCAGTGGGTTCCAAAACTGGTGGACTGGCAGCAGCAGGGCCATGCCCCATACCTGTTTATTCATTCACCTGACTGTAGCGATGCTCCGCAGCAGGCGCAGGCGCTGTGGCGAACGTTGCGCCAGCATCTCCCGGCGGTTGGCCCGGAACCGGATTGGCCCGAGCAAGACTCGCTGTTCTGAGACATTACGTCGCCATCAGGTCATTAAGCACATTTTTTCGAGTATCCCGCGGGGAGAATCTGATAAACTTCGCCCCCATTACAGCAAACAGCAGCTCTTTTGCTCCCCTATTTACTATTTTTGGTCTGATTCAGCACTATGACTAACCAAGACAAGCTTTTTTCAGCGCCGATCGAAAAACTCGGCGACTGGACCTTTGACGAACGCGTCGCCGAAGTTTTTCCGGATATGATCCAGCGCTCGGTCCCCGGCTATTCCAATATTATTTCTATGATTGGCATGCTGGCGGAACGTTTCGTCAAGCCGGATAGCAAGGTCTACGATCTCGGCTGCTCGCTGGGCGCCGCTACCTTGTCTATGCGTCGCAATATCAAAGTTTCAGGCTGTGAAATCATCGCCGTGGATAACTCATCGGCGATGGTTGAACGCTGCCGCCGCCACATTGACGCCTTCCGCGCCGAAACACCGGTCACCGTGATTGAAGCCGATATTCTCGATATCGAACTGAAAGATGCATCCATGGTGGTACTGAACTTTACGCTACAGTTTCTGGAACCGGCGGATCGTCAACGCTTGCTGAATCAGGTTTATCAGGGGATGCGCCCGGGCGCGGCGCTGGTGTTATCCGAGAAGTTCAGCTTCAAGGATGCCGATGTCGGAGAACTGTTGTTTAACATGCACCACGATTTCAAGCGAGCAAATGGTTACAGCGAGCTGGAAATCAGCCAGAAACGCAGCATGCTGGAAAATGTGATGTTGACTGATTCTGTCGAAACTCACAAACAGCGTCTGCATCAGGCCGGTTTTGAACATGCAGAAGTTTGGTTCCAGTGTTTTAATTTTGGTTCATTAATTGCCATCAAGGCTGAAAATACGGCAGGAGACGCGCGTGATTGAGTTTGGAGATTTTTATCGCGCGATAGCCAAAGGCCCGCTTAGCCCGTGGCTGAATACCCTGCCCTCGCAGCTGACTGCGTGGCAAAAAGAGTCGCTGCACGGCAAATTCAAAATGTGGTTCAACGCGGTTGACCGCCTGCCGTTGATAGAGCCGGATCGCCTGGATTTACTGCACAGTGTTACAGCCAATACTTTAGAGCCGCTGCCCAAAGGCCAGCGTGAAGGCATGGAAAACCTGCTGCGCAACCTGATGCCGTGGCGTAAAGGCCCGTTTTCGCTGTATGACATCGAGATTGAAACCGAGTGGCGGTCCGACTGGAAATGGGATCGCGTGCTGCCGCATATCTCTTCTCTGGCCGGGCGCACCGTTCTTGACGTCGGCTGCGGTAGCGGTTATCACATGTGGCGCATGATTGGTGCGGGAGCACATTTTGCCGTCGGTATCGATCCGATGCAGCTGTTCCTGTGTCAGTTTGAAGCGGTGAGAAAACTGCTTAGCGGCGATCAGCGCGCACATTTGTTGCCTCTTGGCATTGAGCAACTCCCTGAACTGAACGCCTTTGATACGGTGTTTTCGATGGGTGTGCTTTATCACCGACGATCTCCACTCGATCACCTGTTGCAGTTGAAAAGTCAGCTGGTCAGCGGGGGTGAACTGGTGCTGGAAACGATTGTCATTGAGGGCGATGGCAATCAGGTACTGGTGCCGGGCGATCGCTATGCGCAGATGAACAATATTTACTTTATTCCTTCCGCCGAGGCGCTCAAAGGTTGGTTGATCAAATGCGGATTTGTCGATGTACGCATTGCCGATGTCAGCCTGACCACAACAGAAGAACAGCATCGCACTTCCTGGATGACCAGCGAATCTCTGGCTGAATTCCTTGACCCACAGGATAACAGCAAAACTGTTGAGGGCTATCCAGCGCCACGCCGCGCACTGCTTATTGCCAACAAACCTTGATTGTTTAGCTCCCGGCCTCCAGCCTGGGAGCTACCCCCTCCAAAACCATTGATAAAACATCTTGTACAATCGGTTGCAATTCATTCATTGCGGCCGAGGGGAATTATCGCTTAATGTAAACTTCGTAGAGTTTATTTTTTTGTATCGTTATTTTTTAATTTATTGAGGAGAGAAGCGTAAAATTAATTTTCATATCTTACGGCCAGCTTTTTATTTCGAATTAATCTGATTTTAATACAAAGTCTAAAAATCAGAATTTACCGTTTCGCATCAGTCTTATTAAACATATGGTAATAATCTGATTTACTGCTCATTGACAATTAATGTCTGTAAATCGAGTAATATACTGAGAACATAATAGACAATTGACGGCTGCAGTACAGGGAAGAGGCGATTTAACGTTAATTATAATAATAAAATCCCCATTCATTAATCGAGGATGAATGATGAAAAAAATTTACGTAATGATTATTTCGCTGTTATTTATTTCCACCGAAACTTTTGCACAAACCAACACCAGTGATGCCGCTTGTAAAGGTGAGAGTGCCAATGATGCTTCGAATGTTATTTCCTGCTACCGGCAACAACTGGCAGCTCAGCCATTAAATTACTGGTTTATGAGTAACCAAAGCTATGATGGCGTAGAGGTTAACCGGTATCAGATGATTTCTCAGTCATGGTCTCCGGCAGGACTTGTGTCGCCTGCGGCATGGAAGGAGAATGTCACTATTGCCATTCCACCGCATCCTAAATCTGTTCGTGCTCTGATTGCCGTTGATATCCCGGATGCCACGCTTTTAGATGTAGCGAAAAGAACCAGCACCATTGTTATTTCACTGCAAACTATTCCCAGTAAAGATTTGGTTTATCAGAATGATAATAAACCGCTGGAGGAAGACGACAGTATTGCTCGCACCTGGAAGCTTTATATGGCAGACCCTGTTGACCGAGAACAACTGCCCCTGCACGTTCCAATGGCGGCCTCAATCTCTCAAACCATCCGATTAGCTAAAAAAGAACTGATCAAATGGGATATTAATAAATTTATTGTGACCGGTGCGTCCAAGCGTGCCTGGGCAACCTGGTTATCGGGAATTTCCGATCCTGACGTTGATGCTATTGTTCCATTCGTCATTGACGTGCTCGACACTGGAAAGATAATGGCAAATATGTACCATTCCTATGGCGGTAATTGGCCAATCGCCTTTGCTCCTTATTATAATCAGGGAATTGACCAAGCTACCCGCACAGCCAATTTCGGCAAGTTAATGAAAATCGAAGATCCGCTGCAATATATGGGCACTGCTTATCAAGCACGATTGGCTATCCCCAAATATATTGTCAATGCCAGCGGTGATGATTTCTTTGTTCCTGATAATACAAGATATTATTACGATAAACTGCCAGGAATAAAATCGCTGCGAATGGCGCCAAATACCGGACATATGGGCATCATGGGTTTTATTGATCAATCGCTGGTACCGTTTGTTAACCGTATTCAGGACGATCGCCCGCTGCCACAGGTTATCACCGCCCCCTATCGCCAGGAAAACTCAAACCAGCTGGATGTCCGCTTCTCGGAGAAACCGGTTAAAGTGGTACGCTGGACGGCAACGAATCCTGTGGCTCGTGACTTCCGTTTTGCCTGCGGTATCAAATATGCTGCCACTCCGCTGGAATTGAGTTCAACAAACAGCGTCGAAATGCCTTTGGTCTACAACGGCCCTGGATGGCAGGCTAGTTTTGTTGAAGCGACTTTTGACGATGGCTATATTGCGACCTCTCAGGTGTATATCACTCCTGATGATAAATATCCGACAGTTGCACCACCGGGAGATAAGGCTGGCTGCCAGACATTACCTGGGCGAGGCTTATAGGATCTGTCTGATAAACGGCGTGTTTTTAGGGCCAATGCCGCAAACTTTTTTTTCTCTGCTAACCTTATTTAACAACTAATAAGGAGATCGCGTATGTTTAATCAAACTGAAGATAAAGTTAAAGAAGTTGCCGGTGCTGCTCAGGAAGCTTTTGGTGATGTGACTGATTCGCCAGAGCATCAGGCAAAAGGTGCCGCCAGAAAATACGCTTCTCAGGCAAGCTACGCAGCTAAAGATGCCGTTTCTACCGCGGTAGAGCAGGTAAAAGAAAACCCGTTTGCGGGTGTCGCGGTGGCCGGTGCGATAGGTATCGTGATTGGTTACCTGCTGGGCCGCAAGTAGTTTGCTTATATCTTATGGACGGCTGTGTGAAATTTCTTCACGCCTATTGACGTCATCTTGAATAGGTTTATTATTTCGCCCGCATAAAATTTACACACAGCAAGTCCATAAAATCGATTAGAAGTACATTTTATTGAGCCATCAACCTAGGTTGATGGCTTTTTTTATGCCCGTGCCTATCCCTCTTACAGTACCCTCTGCTGCAACACCAATGATTGATAATGTCGATGTTTACCTCTCACCCCCGCATACGTTTAAGCGTTAATAGTACAGATAAATACTTCGCCTTAAGCCTCTCTTAATAAGAATTATTTAAGCTGCACTGAATTAACTTATGTTCGGGAGAAAAGTGATGATGGCCGATGGGTCCCGATATGTAGCCTTTACCCGGCTCGGAAACCGACTGAAACCGGTTCCATTACTATTGATAGGCCTGATCGTCAGCGGCTGCTCGATGTTTGTACCTGATTACCATCGACCTGCCGTGCCGATTGCCAGCAAATGGTCCTCACCTTTGGAGACGGCCAATAAAACCGCCATGCCGGTCAGCGGCCCCTGGTGGCAAGATTTCAGCAGCAGCGAGCTTAACGGGCTGATGAAAGCCGGGCTGATGGAGAACTATTCATTACAGGCAGCCTATCAACGTATCGAAGAATCCCGCGGCACTGCGGAGCTTGACGGTGCACCTCGTTATCCAACCCTCGCCCTTGGCGGCTTATACACCAGACAAAATAACTTCTCCACCACCAGCAAAACCAGCGTTTATGGTCAGGCCAGCTACGAAACCGACTTTTGGGGTAAAAATCAGGATAAATATCACTCGGCACAGCAGTTAGCCACTGCCGCAGAATATGATGCTGAAACGGTGAAGATGACTTTGGCAGCCAATATCGCCAATACTTATTTTCAGCTGCTATCGCTGGATGAGCGAATCTTGCTGGCGCAAAAAATTTCAGGAGATGAACAACATATTCTGGACCTGGTGCAAACTCAGGCCAACCTTGGCGCGGGTTCAAATCTCGAAGTCGAGCAACAGCGCAACGTATTACAGACCTATCAGGCCACCGTGTTTTCCCTTCAGCAGCAGCGCAATCAGACTCGCTTCGCCCTTGCGGTGCTGGTTGGGCAAAGTCCTGAAAGTTTCACTATCGTCAGCAAAAATTTGAATCACGTCACTGACCCGGCCCCGCAGCTGAGTTTTCCAGCCAACCTGTTACGTCGCCGACCCGACATTCAGGCGGCCGAGGCGCGTCTGATTTCTACAAACTATGACGTGGGCGCGGCACGGGCCAGTTTCCTGCCGGACATTGTGGTAACGCCGCTTGCCGGTATCAACACCCTTGCCGGCACCTCGGTCTGGAGCCTGATTGGCACCCTGACACAGCCTATCTTCTCGGGCGGTTCGCTGAGCGGCCAGCTGCATTTCGACAAGGCTCATTCGCAGGAAATGGCGGCCAACTACAAGCAGACCCTATTGACTGCTTTTCAGGATGTGGAGACACAGATTAGCGCGGTGAATCAGTTTACCCAGGCCGACAAACTCAACGCCGAAGCAGTGGTGTCGGCTCAGGAGGCCAATCGACTGGCGCTTGTCCAGTACAAACTTGGCAGCATCGATTATCAAACATTGCTGACCGTCGAACGCACGCTGTATCAGAGCGAAGACAGCAGTCTGCAGGTTAAATTACAGCGGTTGCAAGCTTCGGTTGGCCTGTTCCGCGCTTTGGGTGGTGACTACGTAACCCCCTCTTCCTCTCCCCAAACAAATTCACAGGTAGGATAAATCGTGTCTAAAACTTACGGTAAATCCAGGCGTCGTGGCTACGTAGCGTTGGCCGCCGTGGTAGTCGCTATTGCTGCCGCCCTTTATTTAAGCCAGACGCGCACCGCCTCTGCGAAAGTCACTAAAAATTCACCGATCCCAATCGGCATACAAAGCGTGCAGGTACAAAACCTGCCGATATCTATCTCCGAAATAGGCAACGTGCAGGCGCTGAATACGGTGAATGTCAAAGTGCGGGCCGATGGGGAATTGCAGCAGGTTTATTTCAAGGAAGGACAATGGGTTCACGCCGGAGATTTACTGGCACAGGTCGATCCCAAGGTTTATCAAGCGCAGGTTTTACTGTCGAAGGCCACCATGGAGAAAGATCAGGCTCAGTTGGCCAGCACCATGGTGGATTACACACGTGCCCGCAAACTGGCCGCGGCGGGGGCAGGCCCGACGCAAAACGTAGATACGCTCAAGGCTCAGGTTGCAGCCCTGAAAGCAGCAATTGATGGCGACAAGGCTAATTTGGATATCGCCCAGTTGCAGCTGGGCTACACGCGGATCACCGCGCCAATCTCCGGCCATGCTGGCCAGCGGCAGATTGATGCGGGTTCAATTGTGCACGGTTCCGATGCCAACGGGCTGGTCACACTGACGCAGATGAACCCAATTTCGGTAGCATTTTCCGTGCCGCAGGGCGAACTGCCCGCCATTCTCAAGGCCAACGCCAATGCGCCATTAACGGTAATCGCCCTGACTCGTGATGCTACTCAGCAAATCGCCCATGGCAGATTGTCATTTATTGACAGTCAGGTCGCTACCGACAGCGGACAGATTCAATTAAAAGCCAACTTTACCAATGATAACAATGCCCTGTGGCCAGGGCAGTTAATCAGCGTCAAACTCATTGAAGGTGAAATTCCGCATGCTCTGGTGGTCCCGGTTTCAGCGGTGCAGCAGGGCCAGCAAGGCAATTATGTTTACGCGGTTAAAGCCGATAACACGGTTGCCGTGCAGTGGGTTAAAACCGGTGAGACCGTCGATAACAGACAACAGATTGTCGAGGGATTACAGCCCGGCCAGCGAGTGGCGACCAGCGGACAATTCCGACTGGCCAGCGGCGATAAAGTCAGCGCCCTGCCGCCGGTTACAGGAGCAAGGCCATGAATCTGTTTGAGCTGTTTATCCGCCGCCATATAGGCACGACTCTGGTCGCGATAGGCGTCATGCTGCTAGGTATCGTGGCCTATTTTATGCTGCCGGTGGCACCGCTGCCACAGGTGGATTTCCCGACCATTCAGGTCTCTGCCAACCTGCCGGGCGCCAGCGCCGAGACCATGGCGACTTCGGTGGCAACGCCGCTGGAAAAGGCGCTGGCCGCCGTTCCTGACGTTACCTCAATGACCTCTTCCAGTTCACTCGGCGTCACACAGATTGCGCTGCAAATGGATCTCGACCGCGATATCAACGCAGCGGTGCAGGATGTGCAAACGGCGATGACTGCCGCCAACGGTTCATTGCCGAAAGATATGCCAAATCCGCCGACTCTGCGTAAAGTCAATCCGGCGGAAGCAACGCTTATCTCGCTGGCGCTGACTTCCCAGGAGCATACCCTTCCGCAGTTGGATGAATACGCAGAGCATTATCTGGGGCAGCAGATTTCGCAAATGCCCGGCGTCGGGCTGGTAGACTTTCATGGTCAACAGCATCCGGCGGTGCGTATCCAGATTGACCCGGACGCTCTGGCGGCACACGGCATGACCCTCGAGGACGTGCGCAGTATTGTCGGTATCAGCACGGTCGATATGCCCAAGGGTAATATCAGCGGACCCGATCGCAACATGGTACTTAATAGTACCGATCAGCTGCTGAAAACTTCGCAATATAATAATCTGGTAGTGGCCTATAAAAATGGCATGCCAATTCGCCTTGGCGATCTGGGCAAAGTTATTGACTCTTCGGAAGATACCCATGAAGCAGCCTATTATGAGAATCAGCCTTCGGTAATCCTCGATGTGCACAAACAGGCAGGTTTTAACGTGGTGGAGACAGTCAACGCCATCAAGGCCAGCCTGCCGCGCCTGACCTCGTCACTGCCAAAAGATGTGACCGTTAATGTTGTCGGCGATCGAACGCAAACCATTAATGCATCAATCAAAGACGTGCAGTTGACTTTGCTGTTGTCGATTGTGCTGGTGGTGATGGTGATTTTCATTTTCCTGCGCAATATTACCGCCACGCTGATCCCATCGATTACCATTCCGCTGTCTTTACTGGCCACTTTTGCCGTGATGTATCTGCTGGGTTATAGCCTCGATAATCTGTCAGTAATGGCGCTGTCCATCGCGGTGGGATTCGTAGTCGATGACGCCGTGGTGGTAATGGAAAATATCTATCGTCATATGGAAATGGGCAAATCGCCTTTCCAGGCTTCAATTGATGGCGTGCGCGAGGTTGGCTTTACCATTGTCTCAATGACCCTGTCGCTGATTACCGTGTTCGTGCCGATCCTTCTCATGGGCGGGATAGTCGGCAGGTTGTTCCGCGAATTTGCCGTCACCATAAGCATTGCCGTACTGATGTCTGGGGTGGTTGCGTTGACGGTTATCCCAATGCTCAGCGCACGCGTGCTGAAACCACACTCCTCAGAACATCACGGCCGCTTTTTCACATTCACTGAAAGAATGTTCGACCATTGTCAATCGAGTTATCGCCGCGGGCTGGATTGGGTGCTGGGTCATCAGCGGATTACTTTAGCGGTGACGTTAATGACCGTAGTGCTCACCGCAGTACTGTATATCACTATTCCAAAAGGATTTTTCCCTTCACAAGATACCGGCATCATTACCGGTGTGGCACAGGCGGCACCCGACGTCGGCTTTGACCAGATGCGTTATCAGGTCGGCCAGCTGGCTCGCATCGCCGAGGCAGATCCGGCAGTACAAAATGTTCGTTATTGGGTCGGCGCCAATCCCACGTTGAGTCAGGGGCACGTTATCATCAGCCTCAAGCCTTTCTCTCTGCGCCATGATAATGCCGCCACGGTGATTGCCAGACTCAATAAACAGACCAAAAGCGTGCCAGGCATCGTGCTTTATATGCAAGCCCAGCAGGATATTCAGATCGGTGCGCGCGTCAGCAAAACGCAATATCAGTACACACTGCAATCCGCCGACAGCACCGAGCTGAGTCACTGGTCAGGCATTTTGCTGGCCAAACTCAAACAGCTGCCGCAGTTGACCGATGTCACTTCCGATCAACAGTCATTGGCGCCGCAAACCACGCTGGTTATCGATAGACAAATTGCCTCGCGTCTCGGAGTCAGCGCGCAGGATATCGATAACGTACTTTACGACTCTTTCGGTCAGCGCCAGATTGCCACTATGTATACGCAAATCGATCAGGATCACGTGATCCTCGAGCTAGACCCGCATTGGCAGGAAAATGCCGACAGCCTTAAACATCTATACGTGCGTTCGAGCCTGCACTCGAATCTGGTTTCAATGAGCGTGCTCGGGCATTTTACCCATAGTCTGGCGCCGATTACCGTCAACCATCAGGGGCCATTCCCTGCTGTGACGCTATCGTTTAACCTGGCACCGGGCCAGTCTCTTGGCAATGCCGTCACCGCCATTCAGAATGCAACATTACTGTCCGGTCTACCTGATGACATCACCGCCAGCTTCCAGGGCGCGGCCCAGTCGTTCCAGAGTTCACTCAAATCACAGCCGTGGCTGATTCTCTCCGCGATTCTGGCGGTCTATATTCTGCTAGGGGTGTTGTATGAAAATGCGATTCACCCGTTAACTATCATTTCTACCCTGCCCTCGGCCGGTATCGGAGCTTTGGCCGCGCTGATGCTCACCGGTCAGGATCTGTCTATCATGGGCATGATAGGTATTCTGCTGCTGGTTGGGATCGTGAAAAAGAATGCGATTATGATGGTCGATTTTGCGCTGGCGGCCGAAAAAAACGCGGGTATGTCGCCGCTCGAAGCCATTCGACAAGGCTGCTTATTACGCTTTCGACCGATAATGATGACCACCATGGCGGCGCTATTGGGGGCGGTGCCGCTGGCTTTAGGCACCGGTGCCGGGGCAGAACTTCGCCAACCGCTGGGGGTTGCGATTGTCGGCGGGCTGATCGTTTCTCAGGCGCTGACGCTGTTCACTACGCCAGTGGTCTACCTGTGGTTTAGCCGCTTAACCTCTGTTAATCCGCCGCGGCACCCGTAATTTGCTTTATTCAGCGATGAGTATTCGCGGTATATAGCTATTCAGGTTTTCCATTTTGATGCGATGGGTCAGGGAAAACCTGCTGCCACTCAAAATATCGCGATAATGGCGATTGGCGAGCTGTGTTGGCAAGACGATCTCAGTCATTGTCCCGCTTTGCATGGGCGGGTGGGCAAGGTCGGTCAGCTGCGGGTCGAAGACTAAACGCGGTGCGATAACAATTAACGCATCGGCGGCGTGGTGGCGAGCAAAGGCAACCCACTTACCCGCATTCTCTCCGCTGGCAAGCAGCGGCAAATAGTCGCCGTGGCGAAACAGAGCCGGTTTTTCAAGGCGTAAATGCAACCCCCTGGCGATCGCCTGTTGCTTAACCTGCCCGGTTAGCCAACTCTGTTGCGAGTCGAAAACCGAATCCTCTCCGCTTTCCAACAGCCTTGCCATGGCTGCGAAGTCAGGTTCACGCCGGTTATCAGGATCGACAAGGCTAAAGTTCAGCGCCTCGCTGCCCTGATAAATATCCGGGACGCCTGGTGCCGTCAGCTTGATAACAGTTTGACTTAAACTGTTCACCAAACCCGCGAGAACGAACGGTTGTATCGAGGCGGTAAAGTCGGCTAAAAAGGCCCGATTATCCAGCGCGAACAGATGACGAATGTAGTCATTCACTGCTTCTTCGAAGATTTCGTTGCTGTCGCTCCAGTTGGTACGCAGCTTGGCTTCGCGAACCGCCTTTTCTACAAAAGCCAGAAATCGCTGTTCAAGTTCCTCAAGCCCTTTATCGTCGTCTAGTTGCAGCGTGGTTGGCCAAACGCCGGTCAATGCCTGATACAGCATCCACGCACCCGCCGGTTTTGGAGCTGGACCATCTTCAAGCACCGAGACTTCCGACTGATTCATTTTACGCCAACGCGTAACGCATTCGGCCCAAAGCTCAGGAGCTTCAGTCAGCGAATAAAGCCGCGCACGGGCATCTTCACCGCGTTTGGTATCATGGGTCGAGGTGCTGGAAATCGCATCAGGCTGCTGTTGCAGTCGGATCTTCATATCCTCATGAAAGCGTTCCACAGAGAAGTGACGCGGTAACGGTTCGGCACCAACTTCGTTCAGCGCCAGCGCCATGTGATGACGGAAGAACAGCGTATCTTCTACTGACTTAGCCATCAGCGGCCCGGTAAGCTGCTGGAAGCGAGTGCGGAAAACGTTCGCTTCGCGGGAGGCTTTATCCGCGACTGTGCCATTCAAAACGCGGATCAAAAAGTCCAGCGATTCGCTGTCGACAGCATGGGGACCTTCTTTTAGTTCTGATGCCAGTTTTTGCAACAGCTGCTGGCCCTCGACGGGCAACCCGCTGTCCGTGCCATAGGTGCGATAAACCGGGAAAGCCGTCAACAGTTCTCGCAGGCCGAGGCGAATAGCTTGCTCGCTGAACTTTCGCTGTTCATTTTCAGCAATCAACCAGGCAAGCCGTAAAAGCGTAGTAAATTCGCCCTCAAAATTTCTATCGACCATCAAAAGCTTGGCCGACCGCAGTTCAGCTTCCATATTTACTGGTTTGCCGACCACGCGATCGTACGCCGCGCTGAGGGCCTTAATTTGATTGCCATCGACCAATACGTCAGAAAGCGAGGCAATGAATTCATAGCCAGTGGTGCCCGAAACAGGCCAATCTGCTGGAATGTGCTCACCGTCACCAAGGATCTTTTCAATAGTTAGATAGCAATCTTCTCCTGCTTGCTGGCGAAGCAGCTCAAGATAACCTTTCGGGTCGGCAAGCCCGTCAACGTGGTCAATCCGCAAGCCATCCACCGCGCCAGAATGTACCAGTTCGAGGATTAACCGATGGGTATCATCAAAAACTGCTCGCTCTTCGACACGAATGCCCACTAAACCCGTTATCTCGAAAAATCGCCGGTAAGACAGCTCGCGAGGGGCGTCGCGCCAGCACATCAGTCGCCACGGCTGCCGTTGGTGCAATTCGGCAATGGCGGTCTTATCGCTAAGTTGCAGAACTTGCTGTTCGCGGCCTCGCCAACTTTCAGGAGTCAGTGGATAAAAACTTTCGAAATAGGCCAGCGTAGGTTTTCCTGTTTCCGGATCAGCCTTAATGGATATTTCACCGTTTTCCAGCGCGGCCTCAAAGGTATCGCCAAGAAATGGCAGTGTCAGACGGCGCGACCAGTCGATATCAAAATGGCCAGCATAACGGCTGTTTTCCCCATGCTCGATAACATCCCGCCACCAGGCATTCTCCAGCGAAGCTGCCATGTGATTTGGCACAATATCAAGGATCAGGCCAAGACCCGCACTTTTCAATGCCTTTACCAAGCGGTCAAAACCGGCTCTACCGCCAATTGCGGGCTCAATTTCGTTGGCATCGGTGACATCGTAGCCGTGCGTCGAGTCCGAGGTCGCGGTGAAAATCGGAGAAGCATACAGATGGCTGATCCCAAGACGCTTGAGATAAGGCACCAAAGCAGCCGCGCGGTCAAAGGTCATACCGTTGCGAAACTGAATACGATAAGTTGACGTTGGAATGCTCATTTTTCAGTTTCCTGAACCAGCCGGACAATAATTGAATTCTGCGGCAACGTACTGCCCGCAGTGGGTAAGGCAAAAATGGTTTCGCCGGGAAAATCCACCAATGGTTGCGTATTTTCGCCGATGTTCAACGCAATAGCCAGCGTGCCTTTAGGGAAAGTCCAGCTTACGGCGAGGAACCCCTCTGCCGTTTTCACCACTCTACCCGCGTTGCCAGCGGCGCTAGAAAGCAGCGGGACGATATATCTGCGCCGCAGGGTGAGCAGCTCGCGAGTCAGAGCAAGCCATTGCTTACCGTCGGGGGAGTCCGTTTTTTGCCAGTCAAGTCTGGACATTTCAAAGGTTTTTCTGGCATTGGGGTCGGGCACCGTTTCACCTTCAAATCCGCTATGGCCCTGGAATTCTTTCGCACGGCCCTCACGCACCGCCTTGGCAAGATCGCCGTGAAAATCGGTAAAGAACAGGAAAGGATTTGTCTCGCCGTACTCTTCGCCCATAAACAGCAGCGGGATATGCGGTGATAAAAGCACAGTGGCAAGCAGGACCTGAGTTCGCGCGGCTCCCGCCAGTTCAATCAGTCTATCACCGTGAGCACGGTTACCAATTTGATCATGATTTTGAATGAAATCTACAAAAAACAGCGGCGACTGGCTGGCGCTACTGACGCCACGTTTCTCTCCCGTCTGCGGCGAGACTTCCCCCTGATAAGCAAACCCTTCTGCCAACGTGCGGGCAACCAGGTTTTCAGGCTGTCTGGCGAAATCCTGATAATAAGCTTGAGTCTCACCGGTGGCAAAAACGTGAACGGCATTGTGGAAATCATCATTCCATTCGCCGGTAAACAGCGGCACTGAACCATCTTCACGACGCGGATGCAAAAAAGTCACGTTGCGGCTGTCTTCAGTGGTCAGATGAATTGGCCGGTCAGTAATTTCTGAACGGATCCTCTCGGCAATCTCGATCAACACGTGTTTTTCAGAAAGATCTTCAATCTGATCGATAGCATCAAAGCGCAGGCCGTCGAGATAAAACTCCTGCAACCAGTAAAGCGGCGCTTCGACAATATAACGCCTGGCGGCATCTACGTCGTAAGCAATGCCTGCCCCCCAAGGCGTCAGCCGTTCCTGATGGAAGAATTCGGGCGACAGCAATGGCAAATAATTACCCTCGGGGCCGAAGTGGTTGAGCACAATATCCAGCACTACCGACAGGCCCAAACCGTGTGCGCTGTCGATTAAAGCCTTGAAATCATCCGGTGTGCCGTAGGCTGAATGTGGAGCATAAAGCAGCACACCGTCATACCCCCAACCTCGGTTACCGCCAAATTGGGAAACCGGCAGAATCTCCAGCATGGTAATACCCAGCTCGGCAAGATAAGGCAGTTTCTCGATTGCTGCTTTAAAGGTGCCTTCTGGCGTAAAGGTACCAATATGCATCTCGTAAACGACTGTTTCATCCCAGGGACGACCTTGCCATTGTGCATGCTGCCATTGATAGCGGTTAGGATCGACCACCAGCGAAGGGCCGAATACCTCCTCCTGCTGGGCGCGAGAGGCAGGATCCGGGAGCAGCGTTCCATCGGCAAGCAGAAAGTTATAGGCCGTTCCGGGTTTAACGTTGGCAACCTCTTGCTCGAACCAGCCATCACCGGTCGGCTTCATCTCAGCATCCAGATGCCCCAGTCTAAGTGAAACCCTTTCCTGCCCATTCGCCCAAACTCGAAATCTCACGGTGTCGGCGTTGACGTATTCCGCACCCCAACTTTTAAGAAATGACTTGGAACCCATTCAATTGCCTCATTAAGCCAAAAGTGAACAATAGGCAGCTTCTCGTGATAACTCCCTCGCCAAGGTAAGCTGCTTCTAAAGGGTGAAATTTAGGATATAGAAAATAATCATAGTCTATGATCAAGGCATTGATGGACTACGGAGGTTGGGCAATGTACTAAGAAAGAGTAGAATTTGGCAGGGGGAACGAGACAAGACAAAGTAAAGTTAACAAAAAGGTAATGCAGAATTTGATAATTATTTTTTGAATTAATCCCTTTATCCCCACCGGACGACAACCTGTGATAATACCAGGCGGGGCGAGTTCAAGAGTCAGTTCATTTTATCGGCGATCAGTCGTAAAGCCTCGAGGCAATGTTTCTTTAAACCGGGATCAGTGGCTTCATTTGCCTGATGCATCAGCATGGCAGCAATTTCTTGTAGGTATATCGGCTTGCCCGCTATAATCAAAGACGACACTACACGACCTATAACAGCCTGGACATCCTCTGAACTTGCTGTTCTTTCCTCGTTCAATTGTTTTCCCTCCACTCCTATCCTTTGTTTCAACTTTAGTTTAACTCTTTATTAGTGCAAACAACAGATAGCCATTAATTAGATGCCTACGATTAATCCACGACATGAATAATTATGATGATTTAATCACCACCTCGTTAACTTAAGTTAACAAGAATCTCCTGGCAGGAAATTTATTCAGTAAAAATTAAATGGGGAATCAAAAATAAACTATAAATCAATGATTTTATTGATATTATTCATTACACGCTTCTTCTGAAATATTATATTACTCAGATTTTACTCGTTTCTGATTGCATAAGACTGTAATTGCACAAGAATTCCATACTATAATGAAGCCGTGGTTATAGCGTAGAAACCAGAAATGATTTGGAGGCAACATTGATAATTTCTGATGAAGTGAAGGGTAATAGCTTGATTGGTGAAGCCACGATCAACCTTATCTTCAACAGGGAAGAAGTGACTCTTAACACACTTTTAATTCAGTTAGAATTCATGGCTGAAAAAGAAGCGGGGTTAGATAAACGACTAATGATTAATGAGGTTCGTAGCTGGCTAATGAGTTACTTTAGCAAGGAAACCTTTTCAATAGATAAATCTAACTGGCTTGAAAGTGCGCTTGCCGAAAATGGGGAGAGTAATAGTTTGCCCCCAATACATTCAGTTTCTAGCCTAGACGACTAATGACCTATTAGAATGATGACTTGTTGATTAGGGTACGCTATTTCAGTGTTGACTAGACCATTAAGCGAATTGTTTTTTTGCTGACTTTAATTTAAAAACTTATTGTTCCTGGAACGAGAACACCTAAGCTTGCTTATGGATAGAACACATTCGGAATAATGTTAAAAAAAAGGATCAGTTAATTAAAATTTATGATGCCAACAAGTTATAAAATGGACGCAGAAATTAACTATCTGATTGAAATAATTAACATTTTATCTTTAACTGTAGGATTGCATGCCTCTTGCACCTCTCACATTCAGCAATGTTGCTAAGCTATTCTTCAAGAAATTTTACATTAGTGAAAAAAAGATTTTCAAACTCACTTTTTGCTAAGTAAATTTGATATAACTATATTTCGTCTTATTATTTTTATTGCCGCAAGACTAAAATGGTTTTCAGAATAGTTAAACTACGTGAGATTGGAAGATGGATAAGAAACAACGAGACATTATGGCGGGGCGTTTTATTATTGACGGGTCAATTGGCGATCGTATTCAAGCACTAAGGAAAGAGCTTCAACTCACCCAAAGGGATCTTGCTAAGCTGCTACGTGTTTCTCATGTCACCATATCTCAGTGGGAAAATTCGGAAAGCGAGCCCAAAGGAGGCAACCTTATCTCGCTGAGTTTTGCCTTGAACTGTTCTCCAACACATTTAATGTATGGTATTGATTTTGATAAGGTTGATTCAGAAATTCAACCGAATACGCTGTGCATCAGATATCCGGTGTTAACTCATGCTCAGGCTGCAAATCTTGAAAAGCCTCTGGATGTTAACGCATTGAAAAACATTGATTTATGGTTTGAGTCTGATGCTCCGCTGCTTGGCGACGGATTCTGGACTCGTGTGAATAATGACTCGATGACGGCACCTCTGGGGCTCAGCATTCCTGAAGGAACCTATGCACTGTTTGACACTTGCCGCGAAGCAGTGAGCGGTGACCTGGTGATTGCAAAGTTAAGCGGCGCAAACGAAGCAACGTTTAAAAAGTATGTTGTGGATGCCGGGGAAAAATACTTGAAAGGCTTAAACCCTGCCTGGCCGATGTTTGTCATCAAGGATGACTATGAAATTATTGGTGTCGCCGTAGAGACCAAACTTCGACTGGTTTGAGTATTTGCCGCTGCTGTTGCACTACGCTTTGATGATTAGCACGTGATATCAAAGCATTCAGTACTCTAACAACGGGCACTGGTTTCTGGCATAAAGCTCTGTTTACTTTTGATTCGGCCTGAGTGTTGACCTCAGGTCTTACTGCTGTTCAACAGGTTGAAATACAATCAATTTATCAGGTTTGGCCACCAGCAACCCGATGATGAAATCTATAAACGCCCGTACTTTTGCCGCGGGCAGGTGTCGTGACGGATACAGGGCGAAAAGTTGAAACTTCTCCCCCGTCCAATCGGTCATCAGCTCGACCAAATCTCCTTGCGCCAGTAACTCTTTCACTCCTTCGGCCTTCATCCTGGCAATCCCGGCACCCGCAAGGCAGGCCGCCAGCAGAGTTTCAGATTCATTGACCAATAATCGACTTGAAATATCAGCCGTTACATTGTCACCTTTAGCTGAATAGACCCATTCCAGCGGCATGCCGGTCATTGAACTCCGCATCTGTATACAAGCATGGTGAATTAAATCGGCCGGGCTTTGTGGAGCACCATGCCGCCGAACATAGTCGGCGGACGCCACGGTAACCGTTTGAGTTTCAAATAGTTTGCGGGCAATCAGTGAAGAAGATGGTGGCTGCCCAAATCGCACCGCGATATCAAAACCTTCCGCAACGATGTCACCTAATTGATCTCGCACCATTATCTCTAATGAGATGCCCGGGTATTTATTCAGAAACTCGTTAAGGTGCGGAGCCAGTATTCGCCGCGAAAAATAAGGATCGACGTTGACACGCAGCCGGCCATGCACCGCGGTCGATGCCCCCGATGCCAGACTTACCGCGTCGCTAATCCCCGCCAATAATGGACTAATTTCTTCATACAGCCTCCTGCCTTCGTCCGTTAAGGTCACAGCCCGCGTGGTGCGGTCGAACAGCCGAATACCGATGCTCGACTCAAGACGACTCACTGCTCGACTTACTCCGGAAGGCGACAGGCTTAGTGCTTCGGCCGCGCGTGCAAAGCTCCCGCTGTGGACTATCGCGGCTAATACATTGATGTTAGAAAGCAGTCGCCCGTCAAAGCTCATGATTTATTCCTGTAAAAGGTATTGATGCGTAAACGTCATTAAAGTTATGACCCGATGTGCATTCTGTCAACTAATGATCCTCTTTATACTTCCCATCACGGCTTACAGAAAGCAACAGCTTTACACCCTATCCATTCTAATATTAGAAAGTAAGGAAGAAATAAATGTATGTAATAACTGGTATTACCGGGAAAGTCGGCGGCGTAGTTGCGCGTCAATTGCTTAAAGCAGGCAAACCCGTTCGTGCGGTGATCCGCGATGCTACAAAAGCGCCATTCTGGCAAAAGCTTGGATGTGAGATTGCCTTGGCGGATATGGCTGATGCAAAAGCGCTAGAGGCGGCTTTCCTGGGAGCAACCGCCGTGTTTATTCTCCCACCTTCAGATTTTGACCCTGAACCCGATTTCCCAGAGGCCACAAAAGTTATCCTTGCCGTTTGTGATGCCCTCAAAGCCGCGAGGCCGCAAAAGGTCGTATGCCTGTCAACCATTGGGGCACAGGCTACGCAGAGCAATTTGCTGACTCAACGCACTCTCATGGAACAAGCTTTATCCGCCCTGGATCTGCCGATTGCGTTCCTGCGCCCGGGCTGGTTTATCGAAAATTCAGCCTTTGACCTCGATTCCGCGCGCAGTAATGGCGTGATCCACAGCTTCCTGCAACCGTTGGATAAAACCGTTCCAATGGTGGCCACTGCGGATGTTGGCCGCGTCGCGGCTAATTTGTTACAGGAAAAGTGGACGGGAAAACGTATTGTCGAACTCGAAGGGCCAGAGCGAATTTCCCCACACAATCTTGCCAATGCTTTCAGCAAAATTCTCGGGCGAACAGTTATTGCCGAGGCAGTGCCGAGGGAGAATTGGGAGTCTTTATTTCGTTCGCAAGGAGCAAAAAATCCTCAGCCGCGCATGCGAATGATTGATGGCTTCAATGAGGAATGGATAACCTATCAAGGCGCACCGGCAGAAAGAATTATTGGCGAAGTCGCATTGATAACCGTTTTAAGTGAAATAGTTAACCCACAGCATTAATGGAAGCGGCCTGCTAGTTATCTAACCGGGAATAGTTTCTGATTTGGAAACCCGTTTTGTTTTGCTCGAACCCAGCGGCAAGATAAAAATTATGTACCGATTCAGACTGCGATCCTGTCAGTAGCATGACTTTATAGCAATCTGCACGCCATGCTGCCTCAACCGCAGCGCTCAGAAGCAACTTACCATACCCACGGTTACGGTAATTAGCCTGAGTCACCACGTTCTCGATCAAAGCGTAAGGAGCGCCGCCGCGAGTAAGATTAGGAATAACCACCAGCGTACAGGACGCAACGATCTCTTTATCCAGACAGCCGATGAAAATGTCACTACCTGGATAAGCTCGCAGCCGTTCCAATTTTAATTCAGCATCATGCAGTTCGGTGTCTGCATCGTTGGGATTAAGATGGCGATATAGCGCCATCAACTGGGGTAAGTCATGTTTTTCAACGCTGCGGATTTGCATATCAATATCCTGATTTAGTAAGGCAATACTCCCTCTAGAGAACTCATCTGAGAGGAGTATTGCCATTATTTTAAGGGGATAGCGAATTTATTAACCGATTATTTGATTTCAGTAATAAAGTTTTCGCGTGCGCGGCGCACCTTCTTCAGATTAACCAGCCAGTCCCCCTCTTCTGAGCGATAGCCCAGCGGTAATATAATTACGCTACGCAAGTTTTTCGCTGAAAGACCCAGGATTTCATCGATTGCAGCGGGGTCAAAACCTTCCATCGGCGTGGCATCCACCCCTTCCGCCGCAGCAGCAATCATTGCCGAACCGAGGCCGATATAGGCCTGTCGTGCAGAGGCCTGATAGTTAGCTTCCTGACCACGTTCGGCTACGATGCCGAGCAGCATTTTGCGATAGTTTTCCCAACCTTCATTGACAGTACCGCGCACCTCGTTAGTGAGATCAAACATCATATTGACGCGTTCTGGAGTAATATTGTCCCAGGCGGCAAACACTAACAAGTGCGAACAATCAGTGATTTGCGCCTGATTCCAACTTACCGCTTTCATCTTTTCGCGAATTTCGTCGTTGGTGACCACCAGCAATTCAAACGGCTGTAAACCACTGGTTGTGGCCGTCAGGCGCACAGCCTCAAGAATGCGTTCCAACTTATCCACTGGCACTTTCCTGGATGAATTGTACTTTTTGGTGGCATAACGCCAGTTAAGCAAATCGATAATTTGGGTCATTATTTGTTTCCATATTGCAAAATAAAGAAGTTTTGTCGGGTGCAATGTTGGCTTAGGCCATATCACCCCGACCTATAGTAACCTCGCCAGCATTGTTTGTAGCATTTGTGATTTAGCAATTACTGCTTTGAGGGGGCAAAATGGTGCTAAAATAGTGAAGCCACAGGTATAATAATTTAATATTTATGCATATCCATGCAGGTTAAATTGAAGTTTCCAAGGCGACACTCTTTACGTTTATTACCCTCATTATTTTCAGCATGATAAATAATGCCCCCAGCCCTATTAGTAACCAATTATTAATGACCTCTAATATTACCGCTTGTTAAATATTACCTAGCATGAAGGCTGATTTATTTTAACTGCTACATAAGTAAAAACTATAACCTGATTTACTATTTTGCCGCGAAATTAAATCGATCAAAATTCAATCAATCGTGATTATTTATAATACAGCTGACCTGTTAGTATCCGAAATTAATTATTTTAGTAAACTGACGATCTTTGACAATTTGTGCTTTTATTCCAAAGATTGTTATTAAAATGATCAGTTTTATATTAAATTGCCGCCTGCTTTTTGATAGACCCGTAACTAAGTTAAATTGTCATATTTTGAAGCTGAAATCCGCTAAACAGTGATGAAATAAAACTGAGTCCTCACAGAGAATTTTTGTTGCTGTCGCGTCATTAAATATTGCTAGGTAAGCACTACAAATTATCGGCTAGTCATAGTGCTAGCGATTACTATAATTTTCATTTTTTTAAGATTTCTTTCCCGCTTATGATCAATAGCCATCGAGCATTCATCGTAAGATTTTTAATTATTTTGTTGCAGAGTCTGATTCGGCAACATGCGTAATTTTGGGAAGAAAATTTCCGGAAAATAATAAGCCTGGATGCCCAACTATCTCCGGTGATCTTTTTCGTTTATATGACTAGGTAAGGGATAGACCAGGTCAATTTGTATATATCACAGCTAGGATTCTTTAAGATGAAATACAAAACTATTGCACTTTCTGTTGTTGCTTCCCTTAGTCTGGTTGCAGTTTGTGCAAACGCGACAGCAGGCACTACAACAACAAATACCGTTAACGGTGGTACTGTCCATTTCACAGGTCAGTTTGTTAACGCAGCCTGTGCCGTGAGTACCGATACCGCAGATCAAACCATCAATTTAGGGCAATACAGAACTGCCTCGATTACCGCAGCGGGCCAAACTACTACCAATATTCCTTTTAACATCAAATTGGTTAACTGTGATACTACCGTAGCAACTGCTGCTTCAATCGCATTCACCGGCACTCCGGATGAAGACAACTCAACGCTGTTTGCTGTAAATGCCGGTGGAACCAATTCCACTGCAGCATCTGGCGTGGGTATACAGCTGTTAGACAGCGCCTCAAACGATTTGCCGCCTGATGGCACCACTTACTCTGTTGCCAAAACGCTGACCGATGGCGACAACACCATCCCGTTCACCGCACGCTACAAATCCACAGCAGCGACAGTGACTGCGGGTCAGGCAGATGCCGATGCGACCTTCGTGATTCAATATCAGTAGTTTATAAGCACAAATAATAAATAATGGACTATGACGGCCTCAGGGAAGAGGCCTATTTCCCACTAGGCCAATGCATCAAAAGTTAATTGGGTATTCCAATGCACAACAGATTTAAATCAGCCCTCCTTCTGGCTGTCGGACTCTTATTAGCCCCTTTACAATCGTTCGCCGACGGCGGCATTGCCTTGGGCGCAACGCGAGTTATCTACCCTCAGGGCGCATCTCAGACTTCATTACCCATTTCCAACAGCAGCACAACACAGCGCTTCCTTATCAACAGCTGGATAGAAAATGCAAACGGTAAAAAAGATAGCAATTTTGTTGTTACGCCGCCGCTATTTGTCTCGGAAGCGAAAACCGAAAATACATTGCGTATCATCTATGCAGGGGCCGCGCTGCCCAAAGATAGAGAAACTTTGTTTTATTTGAATGTAAAAGCGATTCCGTCACTGGACAAAAATGAGACCGCAGGGAAAAACATTCTGCAACTTGCCATCCTGTCACGTATCAAGCTGTTTGTCCGTCCGGATAATCTGCCAACGCAGCCCACTGACGCACCACAAAAGCTAAAGTTTAACCGCACGGGAAATTCGGTTCAGATCTCTAACCCTACCCCGTATTACATTACCTTGGTGAATATCACTTCTGTCGGTAAAAAACCTCAAAACGTGATGGTCGCGCCAATGAACTCAGCAAACCTGGATATTGCTGGAGGCCAGATTACTTTTCAGTCAATTAATGACTATGGCGCATTAACACCGCCGCAAACTCGCGTGATTAAATAGCAAAAGTCAGGTCGGGAAGCTATGCACGTTTCAAATAAAACCAAGTATTGCCGAATAAGGAAAATATATCCCGGGTATTTTTTCGCCTTAAGTCATATTGCCTGCTTATTACTTTGTATACGCTCGGCTTATGCCGATAGCTATTTTAACCCTGCTTTCCTATCAGCTGACTCCGCCTCGGTTGCCGACCTGGCACGATTTGAACAAGGAAAACAGCAAGCGGGGATTTATCAGGTAGACATCTCGGTAAATAACCAGTTTGTAGCCACCAAGAATATGAAGTTTATAGATGCGGGGAGTGATTCGACTGAATCGTCAGGACAGGCAGGAGGTTTAACTCCCTGTCTCGATAAAGATTGGCTTAACACCTTGGGAGTTAATACCTCGGCAATCCCACAGCTGAATAAATATTCAACTGGAGAGTGTTTGCCAGTGCAAAAGCTCATCCCTGCGACTAACATTGATTACGATTTTGCTGATCAAAAACTAAAGCTGAGTTTTCCGCAAGCATGGTTGGCTAATCGCGCCCGTGGATACATTCCACCTTCTCAGTGGGATAACGGGATCCCTGCATTGCTGATCAATTACAGCTTATCGGCAGATAAAGGCACTACAGGTCAAAGTAATTTTCTTTCGTTGGGCAGCGGTTTAAATCTTGGAGCCTGGCGTTTGCGTAATAATAGCTCCTGGACCTATGACAGTTACAAAGGTTACACCAGTAATCAATGGTCAAATATTGATACTTATCTGGAGCGGGCAGTCATTGCTTTGAAAAGTGAGCTGGTGTTAGGTGAAAGCAATACCAGTAACGATATTTATGACAGCGTCGGTTTTCAAGGCATTCGTTTATACAGTGACGAATCCATGTATCCAGATAGTCTTCAAGGATTTGCGCCAACAATACATGGCATTGCCAATAGCCGTTCAAAAGTTGTCATCAGGCAAAACGGCTATGTTATTTATCAAACCTATGTCTCATCAGGCCCTTTTACCATTAATGACCTGAACCCGACATCTTCCAGTGGCGATCTCACCGTTTCGGTACAGGGAACCAACGGCTCCTCTCAGACTTTTGTTATTCCTTATTCCACCCTTCCTGTGCTACAGCGCACCGGCCGCATAAAATACGACTTAATTGTCGGTAATTTTCGCAGCGGCAGCGACGATCAGAACGATCCGTTTTTTGCTCAAGGCACGGCTATTTATGGCCTTGGTCAAGGAATGACAGTTTATGGCGGAACACAGCTGGCTGCAAAATATCAGGCATTTACCGGTGGAGTCGGTAAAAACTTGGGGGATCTTGGCGCGATTTCACTGGACGTAACCCAGGCAGCAAGCACCTTGTCAGACGGCAGTCATTATCGCGGTCAGTCCGCGCATGTTGCCTACGCCAAGTCACATATCTAGTCAGGCACGACTTTTCAGTTTGCAGGCTATCGCTATTCTAACCAAGGTTTTTATACCCTTGACGATGTGGCTTATAAAGATACCGAAGGCTATCAATACGGCTTAAAAGATGATGGCTACGGCAACGAGGTCTATACCGCCACCTCTTACCACAATCTAGGTTATGCGAAAAAAAACCGTCTACAGATTAATATTAACCAGAGCCTTGGTCAGTATGGCTCAATGTATGCCTCAATTAGTGAACAGAGCTACTGGGGAATGAGCGCGGAAAACAAAACCTACCAACTTGGTTATTCCAATTCCTGGCACAGTATTAATTATACTTTGAGCCTGTCTTCTACCGAATCGGTGGGGATATCTGATACCGATCATGTTGCTTCGGTTAATTTGTCGATTCCTGTCAGTGCTCTTCTGGGACATCAATATTCAGGCAGCACCCGCGTCGCGGACAGAATGTACATCACCAGCAATGCTTCGCATAATTCAGATGGTACCGATTCCTTACAGTCAGGCGTTAGCGGAACCCTGCTTCGGGACAGCAATTTAAGTTACAGCCTGATGCAGGGACAAAGCTCCACTAATGGCGAATCTGGCAATGCCAACGCCCAGCTTCAAGGTGCCTATGGCACTGGAGCTTTGGGATACAGCTATGCGCCAGGTACACATGATTACACCTTGCAGCTTTCTGGCGGAATGGTTGCACACCAGAATGGCATTACTCTCAGCCAACCACTGGGCGAAACCAATATTCTTGTCAAAGCTCCTGGCGCAGCCGGAGTCAGCGTGGAGAATAAAACTGGCGTCGCTACGGATTTTCGTGGTTATACCGTTGTTCCTTACGCTGACATTTACCGCCTGAATCGTATCGCGTTGGATACCGATACCATGAATTCGCAGACCGATATCACAGACAATGTAAAAAATGTGGTACCAACCCGAGGAGCATTGGTGTTGTCCAGCTTTGACACTCATATCGGGGTGCGCGCATTAATTACCCTGAATCATAATAATCATCCCATTCCCTTCGGAGCCTCGGTTCAGGAAGTCGGTTCTGACTCATCAAGTATTGTTGGAGATGATGGGCAGGCATATATAAGCGGGATGCCGCAAAGCGGAAAATTAAAGGTGCAGTGGGGACCAACAGATAATGAGAGCTGTACTGCAAGCTATGATATTCCCCAACTAAGTAAAAAAACTCCAATTTATAACCTTACCGAGCTTTGCCGTTAATTTTATATTCATTGGCAAAAAGACCTCTGTTACTGAGAGACCAGATGAAAAACTTCTTGCACAATATTATTTTTTTAATTTCAACACTATTTTCTATGAACGCATTTGCTATGCACTGTACTGCTGATGTTGGAACTTATATTTATGACTATACCACTTCAATTATGTCCTCAGCGAATACAATAGGTTTTAGCACACCGTGGATCACTCATTATTCTGGTGGAAGATATAGACTGGCCGGAGGTTGTACGAACCAGACCACCTATTATTCAGGGCTTCCTTCAGGCTCCATGACTTTATCATCCAGAGAAGGTGACGGCACGAACTGGTACAACCTGGCAGATAATGATTATCTTCAGGTAGCAGTGCAAATTGGAGTTTTCAATAGATTCAGCGGCTCAAATCCATTCAACAATGTCCCTTTCATAGATGTTTCAGATAATTGCAGCCAATTTTGCCCCTGGTCTTCAATTACCTCATCTGGATCGAGAGTGAATATAAAGCTGAGAATCAAGAAAAAGTTTGTTGGGCCAAGTTTTATTGTCAACGAGCCTATCGCCTATGTATATGGCAATCAAGGCGGTCCCGGATTAGGCCCAGGCCAACCGCTGGCACAGATTAATTTAAATGCCACAATGACCGTACCCCAAAGTTGCACGATTAATGCTGGAACAGTTGTTGAGTTTAATTTCGGTAATATAAGCGCCCAGTCTTTTGCAGTTGCCGGAGCGGGCCAAAAGCCCAGTAATGCTAATACACTGGAGAAAAGTATTGGTATCGCCTGCAATGATATATCGGCACAAACTACGATGACTTTACGGCTCGAGGCCAGTAATGTCAGCGGCAACGCGGTAGTGTCTAATAATCCTGATGTTGGCTTTATTTTGGCAAATTCTGCGGGTACGCCACTCACGCCGAATAATACCCACAGCGTTATTCCTTTCCGTTTAGATGACAACAGTCGAGCCAATATCTCGCTTGAATCCTGGCCAATAAGCGTGACGGGCAATCAGCCTGCCGCAGGGCCTGTTACGGCAATCGGTTACTTGCGTATTGATTTCCAATAGAGAGGGGACAATGAACAGGCCAGCATTATTTAGCTTAATAATCATTGCTTTAACTTCCAGCCTTAGCTTCGACTGCCAGGCAGACAGCTTAGGAATGAGCAATGTTCGATTCTCGGCCAACATAGTGACCTGGAGCTGCACCATCAGCTCTGCAAGCCAAAACATTACTGTCAATCTAGGGCAATGGAATACCCGCTCCTATAAATCCTCTGGAATAACTACAATCCCTACCTATTTTTCAATCTCTCTTAATAACTGTGCTAATTCATCAGTCACCACCACCTTTAGTGGTAAGAGTGACCCTACCAATGACCAATATCTGGCTCTTGATTCAACCTCAACAGTCGAAAACGTAGCCATTGAGCTTCTGGACAGTGACAAAACCGAGCTGCCTTTAAATAAAGAATCGCATGCCGTGATTGTTGGCAGCTCTGGAAACGCAACTCTTGGTTTTTATGCCCGCTACATAACCACCGCAAAAGCTGTTCAGGCAGGCACTGCCGATGCTCAGGCTACCTTTGTCATTAATTATCGCTAACAGGTTGATTTAAAACGCATAAAATCAAAAGCGTGACGATACGCTCATTAAATACACTCATTATAAAACAATAAGATACATAGCCAATGCTCACCGCACTGGATGAACTTTAAGACTCGACATACTGATCTTCAGAATTTAATCCTGATCTAAAGCTTTTCTGCAGAGGATTTAATAAAACATTAATAAAAATGAAGTGATTTAGAAAAAACGCAGTTTTATATTAAAAATCCATAGCTAAATGGAACAATATTAAGCAGTCATAATTTGCATACAAACACTTTTGTAAAAAAATAAAAAAAATTTACTTGATTTAAATCAATGTTTTTTATAGTTTTTAGTGATAGGGCTTACATAAAATTACAAGTGAATCTCTTTGGTAACACAATTGAGTATGTGAAAAAAAACTCCATATCATCTAGTATTGGTTTAACGGAGCTTATGTAACACTAAACTAGTTCTCAGATCCAAGTGGTGCTAGGTCGTCGTAGAAAGGGTCATTGCTACGGAGTATGAAAGTGATTTTGATTGAAAATTAAACGATTAGGGTCACAAGAATGATCAACTGGATACCAAGCGCTGAAACTAACTCGCATTAAACTCTGGCCACCCAGGTTAAAGAACACGCTGAGTTTGAATTAAACGCTGATGAGCTCATTCCGAGCCATTTACCAGCTACTCTTTTTTGTTATTCCGAAATCAATCTATTCTTTGATGGAATATTGCTTAACGGAAAAAATTTATATTAATAAATAGCGTAGTCACTGTCTTCTCCAGAGTTCTGGAAAAAGTTGACACGGAATCGTCACACTCCAGATCTGATAACGTCACTCTTTAGATAGATTTGTTATTAGTCGGAAATACACTTTAATTAATAAACTTATTATTACTTGAAGTTACTGTTACTTGAAGTCACCACAATTAAGGAGTGCGCATGGACATTATCCAAGCCTATAATGTTACATTGAGAATGTGGGAGCCTGAAGATGTTGAAGGCTATTCGGCAATGGCGGCGAACCAACAAGTCATGAAGTTTATCTCATCAGGTCAGTCACGTCCTAAAGATGTCGTTGAGAAAGAGATTGCCCGTTTTAGAGCCTCTCAGGAACAGTATGGTTATTCTCGCTGGGCCGCCACTCTTGGCGAAGATAAACGTTTTATCGGCTTTGCTGGATTTGAAAAAAAAGAACACGGCATCAACTTTGGAATGCGTTATGACGAACCTTGGTGGGGAACTCCCTGGCCCTTTATTGCCGGTCATCTTGCATTAACTTATGCCTTTGATGTTTTAAAATTGGATCAGGTTCATACCATGACCAATATCAAGAATGTTAAAGCTATTAATATGAACATGAAATATCTTCAGTTAGAGGAATTTACTGACGGTATTTTTGATTTAGAGTACGGCCCTCACCAACGTATTATTTTCAGCCAAGAACGTTTCCAGAGAGTACGTCAGGCAAATGAAGGTAAAATCATCAAATTAGTAGGAAGCAAGCGCTTTGCCGATAACAAAATCAATTAAAGGCTCAGAAATGGAAAATGATGATGTCGTCCTTCTTTGCGATCACGAAGTGTTCCAGGGGGATAAAAAGAATCCTGCTTTATGGGCTCTTTGGTTTCCCTTGGGCATATTAGTCGCAATAAGCAGGGTATTCCTGCTAATTATTTACACAGTTTTAATACAATTTTGTTCGGTACATACCAAGAAAAAAACTTATAGAAGCCTGCTTCGTTTATTGGGTATCAGGATTACCTGTAACCTCGATTATGACACAGTACAAAAATACACTAACGGGTGCATTGTTGCGGCGAATCACATCAGTGTTTTCGATCACTTTCCTGCACTGGCAATGCCTTTAAGTACGTTGATGGTTCATCATGTTGACAGTTTAGCTGGCAAGGTGATGGGCTTCTTATTATTCAAAGGTTCAGGTTCTTCATATTGGGAAGTTAACAACCTCAAACAAATGATGAAGCAATTCCGGGATTGGAAAAAGTCGCCTGATGGAGTTGCGCTTTATGTGACCCCCGAAGCGACCATAAATAATCGCCGGGGGCTTTTTCGTTTCCGCCCTGATTTTGTGGTAAGAGGCCGCCCGGTAGTCCCCTTGGCCGTTTCTATTAATTTGCCCTTTGGATTAGCGCCGAATCCTATCGACTCATCGGGAGTGATAAAGTTTCTTCGGCTGCTTAGTAGCCCTACGATTCATTTTCACCTGGAGTATCTGGATAAGTTACCTGCCTATGTTTCTGAATCAGAATCGGGCACTGCACAGCATTATGCCGACCAGATCCAGCAAAAAATTGCCAATAATCTTGCGATTCCGGCGACTCAAGTCACTCGCGAAGACAAACATCAATACCGTGCCGGGAGAAAAAAATAATGGACGTGATATTCGATTTCGACTTCACTCTATTACCCGAAGAAAGCACGGTAGAAGTCTTGAAAATTGCGCTTGAGAGCGATCCTCAACGTTCATTTTTAATGCAAAGGCTGGCTGATATTGCGCCAAAAGCACTGGCTGGCAAGGCAAGTTTTGCGGAAAACCTTTTCATGCTGCAAATGGCACGCAGGGTCAGAAGGAATCACGTACAACTGTATGTAGAACGCAGTAAAGACCGTTTATTACCGGTTTTTCACCAACTTTTTGCCGACCTGAAACAGGCCAACGCTAACATACACATTATTTCCGGCGGCTATGAAGAGTGGATAAAACCACTGGCCGCAGAATGGGGGATATCGCCTGATAATGTCACTGGCAATCGCTTTCTTTGGTGGCGTAATAACGCCATCGGCCTGCGCCCTTCTCCAATGTGGTCCTCAAAGAAAAGTAAGACATTTATTGTTGGAGAATTACGCAAAAAGAAAATCATCAATAGTCCGGCTTTAATTATTGGTGACGGCACCGCAGACAGAGACGTATGGAGCCGAGGTGCTGTGCGCTGGTGTGTTATTGCAGAGTACTTCAATAAAGAAAGTCTGGAAGATGGCGAGCATTGTTATAAAGCGGCAACTCCTGAAGAAATGTGCCAAAGCGTGTTGCAGATAGTCAATAGTCGAACTCGCGAATCCGCCCACCTGGCTGAACGGGTATCGTGAGTTTACACAGTCTTGTGATATAAAAAATCCCTGCTTATTGGCAGGGATTTTTACTTAGCGGTTTAGCGACTATTTTATTTCGGAAAATCTGTGCCGACGGAAGTTTCTTTCCAGTCTTCGATTTCCTTTAATCGCTGCGCCAGTTTCTGCGTGACTGCATCGTGACCCCAAGCCCCCAACACCAGATGCCTTGGCGCATTTTCACTTTGCGTTATGGCAATCATCGCCTGCGCTGCACGCACTGGGTCACCAGGCTGTTTACCGCTGCCTTCTGAAGTGCCCTGCAAACGTTTACCCGCGGTGTCGGCATAGTCGGCAATTTTATTGGGGGTTTGTTGCAAGGAGCGCCCTGCCCAATCGGTACGGAATGGACCAGGCTCGACACAGGTCACGCTAATGCCCAATGGCCCAACCTCTGCCTGAAGCGAATCTGACCAGCCTTCCACCGCGTGCTTGCTGGCTGAGTAATAACCGGAACCAGGAAATCCGACCAATCCGGCGACCGAAGTGATGTTGATGATATGTCCGTGACCCGTTTTACGCATAATCGGCAGTACTGCCCGTGTCAGGGCAAAAAGTCCAAAGACGTTGGCATCGAACTGCGCGCGAATTTGATCTTCTTCCCCTTCTTCGACAGAAGATTGATAACCATAGCCGGCATTATTGACCAGCACGCTGATGCTACCAAATTTATCGACCGCCGCCTTAACCGCTTTCTGAATCGCAGCGCTGTCGGTTACGTCCAGCGCCACGGCCAAAGCACTTTCTTCGGCACCAACGACCAGATCTTCAACTGAGCGCTTGTCGCGGGCGGTTACCACGACTTTAAAACCTTTTTTAAGCACTTCTTTCGCCAGCTCTCGGCCAAAGCCGGTTGAGCAGCCGGTAATCAGCCAGACGGGAGTATGTTTAATCGTCATGTCTTTATCCTCATGCTTGTTAATTGTTAGCGCAGATAAAAGGATAGTCACTCCCCGGCTTCAGGACTGATATTAAGGCACAAAACGATAAATTCAGATAATTCAGCTCAGCTCATTCCACACAAAATCTCAGTACGTCCCATAGAGGATCACTCGAATATCCATAAACATTCAATTTGGGGTGAGTTGATTTAACCCTTTGTTTCAAAGATGTTTTTTCATGCAGGGGGATGGGCTGGGGTGTATTTTATTTTTGCAGAGATGTCAGCGCCAGTATGATTAAAATTTTGAATCACTAAAAGTTTTACGGCAGTGCGCTAATAAGTTTCTGACGCAATTCTTTGACTCTGAAAGTGAGATCTGTCAGCTCGTCACAAGAGGTGTCCATCACGGAGATCATATCTGCTGGTACTCCCGCTGCGTCGATTTTAAGCTGATGACCCTGTTTGGTCAGTGAGATAAGGACTCGTCTCTCGTCATTTCCGACATCCCGCCTTCTACTGATAATACCGGTTTGCTCCAGTCGTTTTAATAACTGGCTAAGGGTGCCCGAGTCGAGCTGAACACGTTCACCAATTTCCGAAACCGTCACATTGTCTCTTTCCCACAACGCGAGTAATACCAAATACTGAGGGTAAGTCAAACCAAGAGGTTTCAGCCTGGACTGGTAAAGCTTGGTCATTGCAAGGGAGGCAGAATAAAGAGCGAAGCAAAGGAACTGCTCGATAACAACAGGTGCTTCAGGTTCAGCAGGGATTTTAGGCACCATTTTTGTCTCTTTTTTCATCTCGTCCTCAAGCTCATTCGAAGCACAAACTGCGTGCTTTATTGTTGAGCAAAGCGCTGCTTTTAGCTGTGGCTTCAATATTGATCGTGATTATATTGATGTCAATGTCATTACCTGGTTCACAGGTGATCAACACTCTTGCTTTGTGAATACCAAATTCAATTTTAACCTATTGTTTTAAATAAAAAAAGCCCCACCAAAATGACGGGGCCTGGTACTTGCGCAGGGCGACGCAAAAGGGTCGTGAGACCCGGTAAAGCTTGATGTTTCAGTCCGGCGCGGATGCTGGTTAGGCTGTCCGACTCACCGAACCATCAAATTCCAGAGCATTTTTCATTGCGGCAACGATATCGCCGTCTACACAATAGCGGCTGAATTCATCAAAATCAGTATCAGAACTCATGGTAACACCGGCTTTGCGGTAGCGCATGGCAGAAAGCACCTGCCGACCCGCCGAGCTGTGCAACTCGGTCAAACCAATATCGACAAACTTTTGCAGATTGGTCAAGCGAACACCGGCACCTGCCATAATTATTGGACCACGAGTCAGATTATTAAGTTCACGCAACATAGAAATACCGACCTCGGCATTTTGTTGCTGGCCTGATGTCAGAATGCGCGCCACGCCGAGCTGAGTCAATTGCTCTAATGCAACCTTGGGATTAAGGCACATATCAAAGGCACGGTGGAAGGTCACTTGCATCTCACCGCACAGCGCCATGACTTCCCACATCCTCGGCATATCAATGTGCCCTTCTGAATCAAGCATGCCTATCACCACGCCGGGAAACCCAAGGTCACGAATGCAGGCAACATCACTTTTCAGGACATCAAACTCACTTTGGTTATAGCAAAAATCCCCGCCTCGAGGTCGAACAATCGGATGAACAGGCACAGTCAATTTTTCCCTGGCCAGTTTCAATGTTCCATAGCTTGGAGTAATGCCGCCGTCGGCCTGGCTTGCGCAAAGCTCGACGCGATCCGCTCCGGCCTCTTCGGCCGTCAAAGCACAGTCCACGCTATAACAACACACTTCTAACTTAGTCATGTGATTTCTCCTGATTCCGCCCCCATGCTACAACACTTGTTTGTAAGGGGCCATGTCGCGTAGGCTCAAGCAAAAGCATCCTGCTAAATTGCCTGCTTAGGAAAGCTAACTATGACATTCAATTTTGATCAATGGGTCGACCGCAGTCACAGTGATAGCGTTAAGTGGAACAAATATCGTGACTCTGACGTCATCCCCTTGTGGGTGGCCGACACAGATTTCAAATCACCGCCAGCAGTAATTAATGCGCTGCAACAGCGAGTTGCCGAAGGCGTATTTGGCTATGGTTCTCCCCCGCAGGCACTCATTGAGAACATTGTTAGCAGGATGCACGAAAGATATGACTGGACGATTAAGCCTGAATGGATTGTCTGGTATGCGGACTTAATCTTGCCGGATTAGGCGCTTCATTGGCGATCGTCCCTAATGAAGAACTGCGCATCAAATTTGCCTTGACCGCGCAAGGGATCGTACCGCATGTCAATATTTTGGCCTTTGTCGCGGCGACCGCGGCCTACAGCGACGGCCAAAACTGGCTGTCAAAGGGCGCTGCTGGAAAAAGCGCTGGACCGCATGGAGTCTGCGCTGGCCGCTCGTTAGCCCTGCTCCCGTTCGCTGGCTACAATTTCACGCAGGCTGTAAGGGTGAAACTTGATGGTGACTGTTCCATCGGTGATAGCCAGCGTCGGGTTCGGTAAACGCTCATGCTCGCCTTTTGGCGCGCTTTGTTTTAGCTTGATGCCCGGTGCGACCAGCGCCTCGTCGGCCAACGCGGCCAGTGCACGCGGGTAAAACCCTTCCGCGCCGCCGCTCAGCACAAGCTCAACGTGCTCCCATCCTTCGTGCGGATAACGCTTGTCGCCAGGATAAGGCAGCTCAATCAAGTCAATCTCCCACGGCCCGACTTTCAGCGGCTGCGCCAGATCATACAGGCAGATTGGCCTGCCATTGATCTCCGTTTCATTGAGCAGTGAACCGCACTGCTCAAATCCTTTACGCCAGCGGTCGGCGGTGGTGTTTTGGTGACAGCGAACAGATATATGATCGGCATAAAAATCTGCCAGTTCCAGCTGCAATTTTTGCGCAAAGGCTTCTAATAATTCGGTAAAACGCGGCAGATCAGCCACCAGGTCGTTAAGTTCCGGCACGGTGTTCAAAGTGGTCATCGATTTTTCTCTTTGGGTGGCATGGGGCGCTTAATTTACACAACCCCTTGGCGTGTTGCCAGTCTATCAATGCGGATTAACCGACTAATAGCGCGGGATATTGCCCTGCACATTACTGACTCAAGTTGGCTAATATGATATAAAAGCGCATCAGTAAAGTCAGGGGTAGGCAATGGGCCAAATAGTGCTCAGTGGTCGCCCATGCCAGTCAATCAAGCTGACACCATTACGGTGTTATAAGTTTAGTCATTTAAGGTAATCCGGTGAATATACAGGCCCTTCTATCAGAAAAAGTATGCCAGGCACTCGTTGCCGCAGGTGCTCCGTCAGACGTCGAAGCTCAGATTCGTCAGTCTGCAAAAGCACAGTTTGGTGACTATCAGGCCAATGGCGTGATGTCCGTTGCTAAAACATTAGCAATGCCACCACGACAACTGGCAGAAAAAGTCGTGGCGCTGTTAGATCTGTCTGGTATCGCTTCTAAAGTTGAAATCGCCGGTCCTGGATTTATCAATATTTTCCTCGACAGCGGCTTTGTTGCCACCAACGCCGACGCCGCACTGGCCGACGCTAAACTGGGTATTTCCCCAGTTGAACAGCAAACCATCGTAATCGACTATTCTGCGCCAAACGTCGCGAAAGAAATGCACGTGGGTCACATACGCTCCACGATTATTGGTGATGCCGCAGCGCGCACCAACGAATTGCTGGGCCACAAAGTTATCCGCGCCAACCACGTCGGCGACTGGGGCACACAGTTTGGTATGCTGATTGCCTACCTCGAGAAAGTGCAGAACGAAAACGCTGGCGAGATGAAACTCTCCGATCTGGAAGAATTTTATCGTGCAGCCAAGAAAAATTACGACGAAGACGAAGATTTCGCGCTGCGCGCACGCGCCTACGTAGTCAAACTACAGGGCGGTGATGAATACTGCCTGCAAATGTGGCGCAAGCTGGTTGATGTCACCATGGTGCAGAACCAACTCACTTACGATCGCATGAATGTCACGCTGACGCGCGATGATGTCATGGGTGAAAGCCTGTACAACAGCATGCTGCCGGGCATCGTGTCAGACTTGCAGGATAAAGGTCTGGCGGTAGACAGCGAAGGCGCCGTGGTTGTATTCCTTGATGAATACAAAAACAAAGACGGCGACCCGATGGGCGTAATCATTCGTAAAAAAGATGGCGGCTATCTGTATACCACCACCGATATCGCCTGCGCGAAATATCGCTACGAAACGTTAGGTGCCGATCGCGTTCTTTATTACATCGATTCTCGCCAGCATCAGCACCTGCAGCAGGCGTGGACTATCGTGCGTAAAGCCGGTTATGTGCCGGACTCTGTTGCGCTTGAGCATCACGCTTTCGGCATGATGTTGGGGAAAGACGGCAAGCCGTTTAAAACTCGCTCCGGTGGCACCATCAAGCTCTCCGATTTGCTGGATGAAGCCATTGTTCGCGCGCGCGAGCTGATTTTATCCAAAAAACCGGACCTGCCAGCCGAAGAATTGGAAAATCTGGTCAACGCCGTGGGTATCGGTGCAATCAAATACGCTGACCTGTCGAAAAGTCGCACCACTGACTACATCTTCGACTGGGACAACATGCTGGCGTTTGAAGGTAACACCGCGCCATATATGCAATACGCGTACACTCGCGTGGCGTCTATCTTCAAGCGTGCCGACATTGACGTGAGCAGCCTGACTGCACCGATGGTGTTGACTGAAGACCGCGAGCTGGCACTGGCAACACGACTGCTGCAGTTTGAAGAAACCTTGACTCTGGTTGCGCGCGACGGTACTCCGCACGTAATGTGCGCTTACCTTTATGACGTGGCTGGCCTGTTCTCCGGTTTCTACGAAGACTGCCCAATTCTTAACGCTGAAGATGCCAACGTGCGTAACAGCCGCCTGAAGCTGGCGCTGTTGACGCAACGCACCTTGAAAACCGGTTTGGATACTCTGGGTATTGAAACTGTAGAACGGATGTAAACTCGCTGTTTCAGATAAACCAAAGGCCGCTAAATGCGGCCTTTTTTATTGTTAAAATAAGAGGTTAAGTGCTAGCTACGCGCATAGTCCTTCACTTTGAACCCGAGCAGGCCCAACGCGGCAAAGTACACGACAACCCCCACAACCACCACAGAGGCAAGGCGCAGAAGGCGCATTGGCATGCCGCCCAGTGACCAGTCTGGCATCACGTACATCATGCCCACCAGCGCAGCGGCCATAACGATTACCGCGATGAACAGGCGAGTCAGGAAGCTCGCCCAGCCCGGTTGCGGTTGGAAAATATCCTGCTTGCGAAGCTGCCAATAAAGCAGTGAAGCATTCAAACAGGCCGCCAGGCCAATCGACAACGACAGCCCCGCGTGTTTCAACGGACCTATAAATGCCAGATTCATCAGCTGAGTCATGATCAAGGTAATGATCGCAATTTTAACCGGGGTTTTAATGTCCTGACGCGAATAGAATCCCGGCGCCAACACTTTGACCACGATAAGCCCCATTAGACCGACTGAATAAGCGACCAGCGCGCGCTGGGTCATAGAAGCATCAAAAGCGTTAAACTTGCCGTACTGGAAAAGTGCGACGGTCAGCGGCTTGGCCAAAATACCCAATGCTACCGAGCTCGGCAGCGCCAGCAGGAAACATAGACGCAGCCCCCAATCCATCAGGCGGTTGTACTCTTTATGGTTGCCGCTGGAGAAACTGCGCGCCAAAGAAGGCAGCAGAATCGTCCCCAACGCCACGCCCAGCACGCCGGACGGAAACTCCATCAAACGGTCGGCGTAATACATCCACGATACCGATCCCGAGACCAGGAAAGAGGCGAAAATGGTATTGATAATCAGCGAGATCTGGCTGACGGAAACCCCCAGAATAGCCGGCCCCATCTGGCGCATCACCCGCCATACGCCAGCATCTTTAAGATTCAGTCGCGGCAACACCAGCATGCCGATTTTTTTCAGATGCGGCAGTTGGTAGCCTAATTGCAGCACTCCACCGACCACCACGGCCCACGCCAGTGCCATGACCGGCGGATGGAAATACGGCGCGGCAAACAGTGCAAACACCAGCATGCTGACGTTAAGCAGCGTGGGAGCAAAAGCCGGGATCGAGAAGCGGTTCCAGGTGTTGAGGATAGCGCCCGCCAGCGAGGCGAGCGAAATCAGCAGAATATACGGGAACGTCACGCGCAGCAGCGCAGAGGTCAGCGCAAACTTGTCAGGCGTATCGGCAAACCCCGGAGCGGTCACATAAATAACCCACGGAGCAGCAAACATTCCGGCGACGGTCACCAGCGCCAGCACCAACGTCAGCAGGCCGGAGACAAAGGCGATAAAGGTGCGCGTCGCCTCTTCCCCCTGCTGGCTTTTATATTCGGCAAGGATCGGCACGAAGGCCTGAGAAAACGCGCCTTCGGCAAAAATACGGCGCAGGAGATTCGGTAATTTAAAGGCGACGAAAAAGGCGTCGGTCACCATACCTGCACCAAACACTCGGGCAACTACGGCATCGCGGGCAAAACCAAGTACCCGGGAAAACATCGTCATTGAACTGACGGCGGCTAAAGACTTCAGTAGATTCATGTGACTTTTTCTTGTGGCCGGTAAACTGCGAAACAGCCCCGGCAAGGTTCGAAAGTGCGTATAGTCTACGTATCAAAAATACAATAGCTACAGGCAGTTGTTATATATTGTTTCCCATAGGAAATTATCAGAATAATCACTACTGCAGCAGCAACTTTGCGATCACTCTTTGCGCCGCCAGCGCCTGTTCTCCGCTGGTCTGCGGGACAGTTTGATTGCTGACACAGTCGATAAAATGCCGGATTGCGCCCTCGAACCCTCGCTGGGCCAACGTAGTCTGCCAACCAGCGATCGGTTGTTCGGTGATCCCCGGCGCGCTTTCCTGCTGCCACCGGCGCATATCGCTGACCTGATACCAACCTGCGTCCATCACGACCTGTGCCGCTTCGCGCTGAGTCCCCGCGCGGCGATGCATGGCGGTGGTAATCCGCGTGTTACCGGCTGTAAATTGATGCTCGGCGTAAAGCAGCTGCCCCTGAGAGTTGGTATCAATCTGGCCGCCGACCAGCTGGCTTTCACCTTCCGCCAACCATAGCGCGGTATCGACTACGTGCAGGTAATCATCGAGCAGCGTGAAAGCTGCATCTTGAGGGCCGACGCTATCGGCACGGTGTTTATCAAAACGAATTGAAGCCGGGCCTGTGCTGTTTTTCAACTGGTTTTTTAGCTGCACATAAAGCGGGGCAAAACGACGATTAAATCCAACCATCAAGGTTTTACCCTGTCGCCGGGCCAGCTCCACTAGCTGTTCGGCCTCACCCAGCTCTGCAGCCAGCGGCTTATCGACATAAACGTGAACGCCGGCATTCAACAGCTGGGTAATCACACTAAAGTGCGACTCGGTGCTGCTGTGCACAAATACTGCATCGCAAGCCTGAGCCAACTCATCAAGCCGGGGATAACAGCGGAATCGATAACTGTCACAAACCGACTGCGCTTTGGCCTGATTCGGCGAAAATCCCCCTTCCAGCGTCCAGTCAATGGCCTGACTCAATATCGGCAGATAAGCCTTTTGCGCGATACCGCCTAGCCCTACCACGCCAAGGCGAAGTTTGCTCATTCTAAACTCCTTTAATCAGCCAACCTTTCGAGAAGATGATCCAGGCGTTGCTTGAGTTCGGCAACCTCATTTTCCAATACGCCAACTCGTTCGGCCAAATCACTTTCAGCAGCGCTGGATAATACGGACAAATTAACAATTTCGTCGTCGCTGGCGGCATCTGTAACCTCACCGCTAAATAAATGCATAAAGCGGCTTTCGCGTTTTCCCGGTTCACGAGCCAGACGAACGCAAAACGGACCATCTTCGCGACTCGCCAAATCATTCAGGGTTTGCTCAACCTGGCTGACATCGGCGAAATCATGCAGCCGGTTGGTTCGCGTGCGCAACTCGCCGGGCGTTTGGGCTCCGCGTAGCAACAGGGTTGCTATCAGCGCCACTTCCGCAGAAGAGAATTTAAGATTGCCGAACTCAGAGTTACAGAAACGGTGCTCGTATTTCATGGTCCTGCTGCCGCTGACCGAGCGAATAATATGCTTTCGCAGCAGAAGATCCAGCGTTTGCTGCACTTCGGATTCGCCAAGTTCCATCACCGGCTCGCGGTTAGTCTTCTGATTGCAGGCGGTGGTCAGGCTGTTAAGACTGAGAGGATACTGTTCGGGCGTCGTTATTTGCTTTTCCAACATACAGCCGATGACCCGCGCTTCTTTGGCGCTGAATTCATATTTCATGTTTTCCCTTAATTATCGCGGCGGCAGCCATTGACGGTCAGTGAGCGCCATCAACACGTGGTCCTGCCATTTACCATCAATCAGCAAATAATCTTTCGCATAGCCTTCGCGCTCAAAACCGAGTCGCTCCAGCAGGCCACCGCTGCGGTGATTGTGCGGCATATAATTGGCCATAATACGATGCATCCTTTGGTGGCGTTGCATATAGCGGATGAGCGATTGCAGCGCTTCATACATCAGGCCCTGACCTTGCCATTGCTCGCCAAGGGAATAACCCAGGAAGCAGGCATGGAATGAGCCGCGCAAAACGTTGCTGAAATTCGCCACACCGCGGATATGATTTTCGTCAGGATCAAGCAGAATGAAATAGTAGGCGGTGCCCTGCTTTTGCATCTCGTTAATCAGGCCAAGACGCGCCTGCCAGCCGGAAGGATAGCAATGGCTTTCATCCCGGATAGGTTCCCAGGGTTTTAAAAAGGCGCGGTTTTCAGTGTAATAATCGGCCAGACGATGGGCATCGCGCTCGTGTACCAGGCGCAATACCATTCGGTCTGTTGTAAGCCGCACTTTAGGTGCTGCTGATCGATAGCCAAACATCCCTTCCCTCCAGATTATGCACGGCTCGATAAGAACATTTTACAGGAAACAGCCTCTGTCATTTCCTTTGAACCTATACGATTTCTACCGCCTCTGTGTGCATCAGAGCCGAGGCGAGTATCCTATGTTGAACCCCGTACAGAATTATTCAATATATTCAGCGTCCCGTCATTGATTTTGCCAGTCCTGAAGCCTCTTGACGATAAAAAAGATCATCTATGGCGCACGATCTAATTATCCGCTTGAAGTTTTGACCATCGCTGGTTGCGGTTCAATTTATCGACCCTTGTGGAGCGACCGCGATAGCCACAGGTCTATAACGGTTGCAGTTAAATGTATGACGTCGAACGAGCGTTGCACTGAACCTGCGATGCTTCGCGGAAACTAAGCTTTGCGGTTTGATCTCAGGGAACATTTTCACCATACTCAATGATTGAGACATCTCTGGTGACAGAAGAGAAAACGGCAAACCGATCTTCCCTACACCCCTGTTTGCCGGTATAAAAAGGAGCCACGTATCATGAAGTTATATGTTTATGAACACTGTCCCTACTGCGTAAAGGCCCGCATGATTTTTGGCCTTAAGAATCTTCCGGTAGAGGTTAATGCCCTGCTTAATGACGACGAGAAAACCCCGACGTCAATGGTTGGTCAAAAAGTGGTGCCTATCTTGCAAAAACAAGACGGCAGCTTTATGCCAGAAAGCATGGATATCGTTCAGTACATCGATAAATCAGACCGCAAACCGCTGCTGACCGGCCCGCTGAGTGCCCAAATTTCCGCCTGGTTGCGTCACGTATCCGAGTACACCGAGAAGCTGCTTATTCCACGTTTCGCAGCGGCTCCTTTTGAAGAGTTCGCTACGCCACAGGCTCGTCAGTATTTCACCGACAAGAAACAGGCAAAACTCGGCGATTTTAAAGAGCACCTGCAACATTCGCCCGGATTGGTTAAAAAAATCAATCAGGACTTGCGCGACCTCGACAAGCTGATTAAAGAGCCTAATGCGGTTAATGGTGAGTTGTCGGAGGATGATATTCACCTGTTCCCCGTGTTGCGCTCACTGTCTATCGTCAAGGGCGTAGAATTGCCGACCCGCGTGCAGGCCTATCGCGACAATATGGCTAAACAAACTCAGATAAACCTGCTGACCAGCATCGCCAGTTAGCCAGTTTTCTGCTCAAGGGCTGCACATTCGGTGCGGCCCTTACTTTTCTATACTTTCTTCTCCTTCCCTCTCCGTTTACAAACAGGGCATACTGTGCGCCTTGGAAATTTCATCGAGGAAGTTATGAGAAAGCTATTTTTAGGGGCTGCTGCCCTGATTTTTGTCGGCCTGCTTGCCGGATGCAACCATCTTACGCAATACACCCTCAGTGAACAGGAAGTGAATCACTACCTGCAAAAACACAATGATTTCCAGAAACAAGTGGGCGTGCCGGGCGTGGCTGATGCTCGCATTACGTTGACTGATCTTAGCAGCCAGATTGGCCGCGCCGAGCCGGGTAAAATAACCCTGTCTGGCAATGCCGATATCGACGTCAAATCACTGTTTGGCAAGAAGAAAGCCGACATGACCCTGACCTTGAAAGCCACGCCGGTGTTCAACAAGGAAGAAGGCGCTGTCTACCTGAAAGATCTCGAGGTAGTAAGTTACACCGTGCAGCCTGAGAAAATGCAGCCCGTTATTGATGGTTTGATGCCGTATCTAAATCAGTCGCTGAAATCTTATTTCGACCAGAAACCTGCTTACGTGCTGAGCAGCGATCATAGCGAAACTGAAGCAATGGCAAAAAGACTGGCCAAGGGGCTGGAAGTGAAACCGGGCGAATTAGTGATCCCGTTCACCGACTAAAAAATTTGCGGTTATATCCTGTTTATCAAGGGCAACCGCGCCATCTGCCACATAGTAGTAAAAAAAAGCCTGAGATTGACCAGCCCCATTCGGGTGTCAACTCAGGCTTTTTCAATTCTAAAAATTGGAATTTTCTAACCTAGTGGCTAGAAATTTCCTGACTGGCAAATCAGGCGAAACTCGCGAACCAAAAACTGCTTATTGTTCGTCTTCTTCGCTGTCTTCAATATCGTCCGGCAATGCTTCTTCCAGCTCGTCACGCATTGCAGTAATCGCCTCGCGAGTGATTTCCGAAAGCGTGCGATAGAAGCCACTGGTTGCGTGGGCTTCAACCTTGCCAAGGAATTTACCGCACCATGGCAGCATCAGCTCATCAAACAACGCAATCTGCGCCGCCGCTTCATCTTCCTGCGACTGATCTTCCAGCCATGAAGCTGCCAGCAGCATTGAACCAAAATGATCCGCCGGAGCTTCTGTCATTGGCATGCCGCGCTGCTTGAGGAAAGTGCGCACTTCCTGCTCCGAATCGCCTTCGACATAATCACTGCGAAACGGCGATACTGCGCACTCGGTGCCGACAAACAGATGGTTAAACTCCGCCGCCAAAGCCTGCGGGTCAGCGCTTTGCTGCAAACGCAGCAGCAAAGCATCCTGCTCCAGCGGCCAATGCTCACGCAGTTTACCTTGCTGTATCAGGCCAAACAGCGGCACTAAAAGCGGGTCTTGTGGCTGACGATAAAACAAAGTGCCCAATACGCGGCAAACGATAGAAAACTCATTCATAATAAGAACCTGATTAAGATTGGCGACGCAAAAATTTGCGTGACAATGTCACAGTTCGGAAAATTCTGCAATTGCCGGTCTACCGCGTCGTTGCAGAAAATCCAGGAAACGTCGTGGGCTGGCATTTAAAATCCGCTCATGCGGGAATCCCACCTCTTTAATTATACGTTCACAATGCTCAAATCCGCCCAGCGAATAGGCAATATGTGAATCAGAACCCAGTGCCAGCCAGCCACCGGCTTCTTTTACAGCAGCAACAATCGCACGACAGTTGGGTTCGCTGCCCTTGCGCGAGTGGGTGAATGACGAGTTATTCAGCTCCAGCGCCACCTCGTATTTCGCGGCGGCCTCGGCAATGGCCGTGATGTCGACTGGATATTTCGGGTTTCCGGGGTGACTGATAATATGCACTTCCCCGCCCGCCATGGCGGCAATCATTGCCTGAGTATGGGTGGCTTTGTCGACCGGCGGCATGACAGGTTCGTGAAAACCGGCAATCACAAAATCCACCGCAGTGAGCATGGGCCCGGTGCAGTCAATATCACCGTTAATGTTCTTGATATTGGACTCGATACTGCGCAGGATACCAACGCCGTCGACCAGTCGTGGCCATACCTGCATGTTCATAAAATGCCAATAATGCGGCGCATCGGCCATATCCGGGCCGTGATCGGTGATGGCAAACAGCTTGATGCCTTTCTGCCGGGCTTCATCAATATAATCGTGCAGCGTGCTGTAAGCATGAGTGCTGGCGACGGTATGCATATGTAAATCAACCGGAAACATATTTACTCCTCAGGCATGAGCCGTCGCGGTCATAGCCGGACGGCATTAAAAGCTTAGCAGTTCTCAACGGATGAACGGGCCGCCGACTAGTAGCCGCGCGCCAGATCAACCAGGCCAATCGGCGTGCGTCCGGCTTCAATTGCCTGAATATTTGCGACAATACTGTCCATCGCTTCTTCCGGCAAGGTGTCGGCACCGATATGAGGCGTGATGCTAACACGCGGATGTGACCAAAATGGGTGCATGCGCTGCATCGGTTCTCGAACGAAAACGTCCAGCGTTGCCGCAGCGATTTGACCGCTGTCGAGCGCGTTTAGCAGGTCACCTTCAACCAAATGCGTCCCGCGACCAAGATTTACCAGATAAGACTGCTGTGCCAGTTGGTTAAACAGGTTTCGGTTGAGGACTCCCGCCGTCTGTGGCGTATTGGGCAACAAATTAATCAACAGCTTGCAGCCATTGGCGAAATCATTCAGTTGCTCTTTGCCATAAAAACTCTCCACGCCGGGCTGGTTTTTGGGAGTACGGCTCCAGCTGCGCACTTTGAATTTAAGACTGGTCAGCTTTTCTGCCACCGCCCTGCCGAGCACTCCGGCACCGAGAATACCGATAGTGAAATCGCCATGCTGATGGGCAGTAAGCGGACGCCACTGTTTTTGCTGTTGAAATAGTTGATATTCGTCGAGTCGGCGGAAATATCGCAGCACCGTGGCCAGCGCATATTCCTGCATTTGCAGCGCCATGCCGGTATCTTCCAGGCGAATTAACGGCACACCCGCGGGTAAAGTACCCGGAGCGCGCTGCTCCTGAGTGAGGATTGCATCAACGCCCGCGCCCATGACGAAAATGCCTTTCAGCTCGCCGCGCATTGCCAGCATTTCCTGCGGTGGATGCCAGACCAGAGCATAATCTGCAGAACAGGTATCGCCGCGATGCCAGGCACGAACTTGCGCCTGTGGCAACCGTTGGCCGATACCTTCTATCCATGGTTTTGAATCAATTGTAGGGTGATAGAAAATGATGTTCATGATGTTGCCTCCTTAGCTGTTCTAGATTTCCTCTAAAATCACTGTGATGCAACCTTTGTCTGCGAAAAGTTGATTAAAAAAAAGACCCTGTTCAACAGGGCCTCGGTATTCACGATATCTATTAGATTACGCCGGCTCACGCTGGATAAGGCGACGCAAGACTGGGATTAGCAACATAAGCATCACGCCAGTGGCAACGGACCCCCATCCCAGCACGCTAAACACCTGGCTATAACCCGGATTGGTCACTGCCGGAGTGCTACCGGTATTCGCCGGCATCAGGCCGGAGATAAAACTCGCCAACACGGCGCCAACACCGGTGACCATCATCCAGCAGCCCATCATTACGCCCTGATAACGCGCCGGAGCCAGTTTGCCAATCATTGCGTAGCCGATCGGCGAAATCATCAGTTCGCCAATACTTTGGAAAACGTAGCTAATGACGATCCATTTGAAAGCCATCAGGCCATTTTCACCGGCAAAATGAATGCCAATCGGCAGTACCAGCATACCGATACCAATACATAACAATGCGCCGGAGAACTGAAGCGGAATATCGATACGCAAGCCGCGCTGGCGAAGTTTTTTAAACCATAGCGCCATCAGCGGGCCACCGACGACAATAACGATTGTGTTAATATCCTGGATCCACTGAGGCGCGACGCGCAAACCAAAAACGTTAAGGTCGATATTATTTTCGGCGAACAACGTCAGGCCCATCGGTGCCAACTGATACAGCGTCCAGAACACCAGAGAACCGGCAGCAAGCAGCAGATAGGCTTTCATACGGCTTTTCTCGTCGCGCTGACGATGGCGAGCAGTCACAATCCCCATAATAACGAAAATGATAATGCCCAATGCAACCACGAAGTAGCTGCTCAGGGCAGCCTGAGTCAGCAAGACGCGGATTATCGGCACCAGCACGAGAAGAATCGCGATCCCTACCAGCATGCGCTGCATGAATTGCCGTGAGTTAACCTGTTTCAGCGGTGTATTGATATCCTTGAGGATATTCCAACGCGACAGGGTGAGAATTATCGCAGCAGCATTGCCAAGAGTGGCAAAAAGGAACAGTGCGCGGTAATTCTCGGTCAGTTGAAAATAGCCCGCGACGGTAAAACCAACAAAGAAACCGAGGTTCATCCCGGCGTAGTTCCACAGGAAAGCTGATTCGCGGCGTTCGTCCTCTGGAGCAAAACGCTGAGTGAGCATCATATTTAGACAGGTGACGTTAAGCCCGCTGCCGGTGAGGAACATCGCCAGCCCCCAATACAGGCCGCTGACTCCGGCTAAGGCAATCAGCGCACAGCCAATAACCTGCAACACCATGCCAAGAACAAACAGATTACGGTTGCTAAGGTAACGCCCGCCGAGGTAGCCGCCAAACATGTGCAAGCCGTAGTTGAATGCACCAAAGACCCCCATGATGGCATTGGCCTGATTTTCACTGAACCCGAGGCGCTTGGTGGCGTAGAGCACCAGTGTCGAGTAAAGCACGGCGAAACCTAGCGTGGAAAAGGTCTGTATAAAGAACAGCGCGCCGGAACCTGCGGGAATAACTGCGTGAGAAGGTGATGTATTTTCTGAATGACTCAAGTCGTACCCCTGTACTTACTAGATTGTTCAAGCCAGTTAACGGCCCGATAAAAATGCATAAACTCGTCAGTGACTAAATTGAAAGCTGTGTGCTTAAAAACACGGCGGTTTTTTATGCTCTGGTTTTTAAGTCGCATCATGTTATACCGTTGCCAATAGGCAAATTCACAGCATTTTTTGCGATAAATCATTACAGTGTGCCATGTGTTTGCTTGTTGCTCAAAACGGGCATTAAATCAGACCAGACATAAACAACCAAAGAAAACAGTACGGACCCGCTCGCTTGAAATAGCCGCTTTTGCTCTGTAAATCAGCAAATTGCTGTATTTTTCGCTAAACACACCACAATAGTGAAAAGACTGTTGACGCTGGCCGCGGATTTCCTTACATTAGCGCCGATTCCGCAGCACAGCGTGTTTGCAGAATCTACGGTGAGGTGTCTGAGTGGCTGAAGGAGCACGCCTGGAAAGTGTGTATACGCGAAAGTGTATCGAGGGTTCGAACCCCTCTCTCACCGCCATATTATTGCGAAAGGGTCCAGATGAAAATCTGGGCCCTTTTTCGTTTTCACTGCTGCTTTACCTTTACACTGCGAACAACTTTCCTCCGTTAACTTTCATGCGAAAATTCGCGGCGATTAAAAACGAAACAAAGAAATTTCGGTCTCGCATTGCCAACTTTTACTCTTGTTCTCACCACCAGCCACAGCAAAGCGTGCAATAAACCAGCACATTGCTGAACTACTGGGCATTCGACGTTATTGCGGGAAATATTCCTTGACCCAAAATGGTTGTCTCCCTATAGTAGCGCCCCGTTGCACTGCTAAGCGGCGTAACGATACGGTGAGGTGTCTGAGTGGCTGAAGGAGCACGCCTGGAAAGTGTGTATACGCGAAAGTGTATCGAGGGTTCGAACCCCTCTCTCACCGCCATATTATTGCGAAAGGCCCTGATGAAAATCAGGGCCTTTTTGTTTGCTGGTGATCTACGCCAAAGTGCTTTGCCTTATGCCAACAGACATTAAAAAGGCGACCCAAAGGCCGCCTCTCGTCTGCAAAATTCAATTTATGGATTTCAACAAAGTTACTTACTGGTATCGAGCGCCGGGAAGCTTTTCACCAAATCATCAATGGCTTTCATCTGTACCAGGAACGGCTCCAGCTTGTCCAGCGGCAGCGCAGAAGGGCCATCACACTTGGCGTGCGCAGGGTCTTCGTGAGCCTCGATAAACAGGCCTGCTATGCCCACAGCCATGCCAGCGCGAGCCAGCTCGGCAACCTGCGCGCGACGTCCGCCAGAGGCCGCACCAAACGGGTCACGGGTCTGTAGCGCGTGGGTCACGTCGAAGATCACCGGATGACCGCCGGTGGCGTTAATCATCACGTTCATGCCTAACATATCAACGACCAGATTGTCATAGCCAAAGTTACTGCCGCGATCGCACAGAATAACCTGATCGTTGCCGCCTTCTTTGAATTTATCAACGATGTTACCCATTTGACCCGGGCTAACGAACTGTGGCTTCTTAACATTAATCACGGCGCCGGTCTTGGCCATGGCTTCAACCAGGTCGGTCTGGCGTGCCAGGAACGCAGGCAACTGAATCACGTCAACCACGTCGGCAACGGGCTGTGCCTGCCAGCTTTCGTGAACGTCAGTAATGATTTTCACACCGAAAGCCGCTTTCAGATCCTGAAAAATCTTCATGCCTTCATCGAGGCCCGGACCGCGATAGGAATGGATTGAAGAACGGTTGGCTTTGTCAAAAGAGGCTTTGAACACATAAGGAATGCCCAGTTTGTCAGTCACTTTCACATAGTGCTCACAAACGCGCATCGCCATGTCACGTGACTCAAGCACGTTCATGCCGCCAAACAACACAAACGGCAAATCGTTTGCTACGTTGATGTCCTTAATGCTAACCACTTTATGTTTCATGCTTTGGCCTTAATCAATAATAAAGTAAAGGTACAAATGTGATGTAACAGCCCCCGGAGGGCTGATTAATGTAGCGTTATGCGTTTCTGTTCTATCGAATGAATCTGTACTTTGATCACTTCGGAAATGGGATCTTCCGGGCACTGCTCGACAAAATAATTCAAATCGGATATTGCGACATGATTACAGTCGAGCTGCGCGTAAATCAGCCCGCGATCGCGAATTTCGTAAGGGTCGTCGGGATCAAACTCTATCACCGCTTCACTGGTGCTGAGCGCAAGCTCCATCTGTTTCTCTTCCATCAGCGCGGCTTTCAGCGTGTCGAGCATCTTGCGAATGATCATGGTGTGATCTGCTTCCTCGAGATCATCATCCTCAATCTCGGCACCCAGCCCCAGATTACCTTTGAGCCAGACCTGCAAAATGTGTTCACTCAACGTCTCGCCATTGAGCGGATTAATCAGCCACATTTCTTCGTCGAGCCAGTCAGCGCGCACAATAAGCTGAGTCGGGAAAATCACCGGCATCAGCGGCAGATTCAACGCGTGAGCAATATGCAGGAAAATTACCCCGAGTGAAACCGGCGTACCCTGGCGCGAAGCCAACACTTTATCGATCCAGATGGCGTCGGAAAGGCGATAAATGCCTCCTGCCCCACCAAAACCCCAGGTACGGTAAAATAATTCAATTAACACTTCGAGCTGCTGATCCTGATTTAAGTCTTCAGGTACCTTGCTTCTGGCTTCTTCAACCAAAGACTGCAACTGACGACAGACATCGTCGGCTTTAAAATCAAAGCGAATTGCCTGGGTTACCAGGATGACACCTGCGCTTAATGGCGCAGCGTTAAATTCAAAATCAGCTATGGCACTCATAGTTATCCCATCAGCAGCGGTATTTTAGTTAGGGCTAGCTTAACAACCAAATACAAACAACCCAAGGCCAGAATAAAGGCCACCCAACGCGTCTTTTGGCTACGCAAGCCGTCCTTGCCTGTTCCTAGAGCCACAAATCCAAGGGCAATGTAGATGATAACGCCAATTAGCTTTTCGGTCAGCCATGAACCTTGTGGCGTAAAAGGATAAAAATGGGTGATTACCACCAGCCAGACACCGCTCACCAGCATAAAGGTATCAACAATATGCGGTGCTATTTTAACCCAGCGCTTTTGCATGATATCGGCATTGGCCCATTTCCAGAAAAAGCGAAGAATAAACAGAACGATACTGACAGTAATAAACAGGATATGGAAATCCTTTACCCAAATATATGACGACATTGCTGCTTCCTTTTTCTTGTCAGGTTAGCCAAACAGGCTCAAACATTGCGTGAAATTCCCTGACCCATTCGGAACGCAGAGATAAATACTCAGCAAAATCAGGTCAAAGGAGGGAAAAATGAATCAAACAGCCTGCGAAGGAGCAGGCCATTGCCCAAGCGTTACGCGGTCGTTATCCCCATAGTCTTTAACTGTCTCGACCTGAGTAAAACCCGCTGCCTGTAAAATATTTCTTACCGCTTCCCCTTGTTGCCAGCCGTGTTCCAGCAATAACCAGCCGTTTGCCTCAAGGTGGCTCGGCGCATGGGCAACAATATAATCAATGTCCGCCAGCCCGTTATTGTCGGCAATCAAAGCACTGGCGGGTTCAAAACGCACGTCACCTTGTGAAAGATGCGGGTCGGCGGCGTCGATATAGGGAGGATTACTGGCAATAATCGCGAAACGCTGGTCGCCAACCGGGGTGAACCAGCTGCCTTGCAGGAAATTAGCATTGCCTATCGACAGTTTTTGGCCGTTGTATTGCGCCAATGAGACCGCTTCAGGCTGTAGATCGACGCCAGTCACCTGACAGTCAGGCCGTTCGCTGGCAATCGCCAGAGCAATCGCACCCGTGCCGGTGCCCAGATCCAGCACGCGAGCCGCTGCGGTGCCTAGACGCATCAACGCCTGTTCAACCAGACACTCAGTATCGGGGCGCGGGATCAGAGTCGCGGGGGAAACGCTTAGCGGCAGAGACCAGAACTCGCGTTCACCGATGAGATAAGCGACGGGTTCGCCCTTCTCGCGGCGGCTCAACAGGGCTTCAAGCTGAACCCGTGCCTCGTCGCTGAGTTCTGTTTCACCAAAGGCCATAATATAGGTGCGCGCACGGCCAGTGACATGGCCCAGCAAGATTTCTGCATCTCGCTTTGGGCTGTCACTGGCCGCCAGACGACCTACCGCATGGGTCAACCAGCGGGTAAAATCCATTATTCCTGCTCGGACAGCGCAGCAAGTTGGTCGGCCTGATATTCCTGCACAATCGGTTGGATTAGCGCATCAAGCTTGCCTTCCATGACTTCATCCAGACGGTAGATTGTCAGGTTGATGCGGTGGTCGGTTACCCTGCCCTGCGGGAAATTATAAGTGCGATTACGGTCGGAACGGTCGCCACTGCCCAGCAGGTTGCGGCGGGTAGAAGCCTCTTCCTGATGGCGTTTTGCCACTTCTGCTGCACGAATACGCGCGCCGAGCACCGACAACGCCTTGGCTTTGTTTTTGTGCTGCGAACGTTCGTCCTGACACTCGACCACAATGCCGGTTGGCAAGTGGGTAATACGAATAGCGGAGTCGGTGGTGTTAACGTGCTGACCACCAGCGCCTGATGAGCGGAAAGTATCAATACGCAGGTCACCGGCGTTGATTTCCGGCAATTCGGCTTCGGGAACTTCTGGCATTACCGCCACCGTACAGGCTGAAGTATGGATACGTCCCTGCGATTCAGTCTCTGGCACACGCTGTACGCGGTGACCGCCGGACTCAAACTTGAACTGGCCATAAACCCCGTCGCCAGAGACCTTGGCGATGACTTCTTTATAACCGCCGTGCTCTCCTTCGTTGGCGCTCATAATCTCAACGCGCCAGCGGCGGGCTTCGGCATAGCGGCTGTACATGCGGAACAAGTCACCGGCAAAAATCGCGGCTTCATCACCGCCCGTACCGGCGCGCACTTCCAGGAAACAGCTGCGTTCGTCGTCAGGATCTTTAGGCAGCAACAGCAATTGCAGCTCTTGCTCAAGCTCTTCGAGTTTAGTCTGGCACTGCTGGATTTCGTCCTGGGCCATCTCGCGCATTTCAGGATCGTCCAACATCTCCTGTGCGGCAGCCAGGTCTTCCTGCGCCTGACGCCAGGTCAGAAAACAGGCAGAAACATCGCTCAACTGAGCATATTCGCGGGAAAGATTGCGGAATTTATCTTGATCGGCAATCACGGCAGCATCGCCGAGCATCGCCTGAACTTCTTCATGGCGCTCTTGTAACACTTCCAGTTTGGCAACAATAGAAGGCTTCATGCGTAGTATTTAACCCTGTGCTAATAAAAACTATACCCGTCATCCTTTACGACGCAGGTGTGTTGGCCGCCTTCAGGTACTCGACCTTTTGGGTAGTTTACTGATCTAGCCCGAGACTATCGCGTAAAATTTGCAAACGCTCAACATCGCCATCGCTGGCGGCCTGCTGAAGTGACCGGGTAGGTGCATGAATGAGGCGGTTGGTGAGTTTATGGGCCAAGTCGTGGATGACGCTCTGAACATCGGCGCCCTGTGCAATCGCCGCGATGGCTTTTGCTTCCATATCGGCGCGCACAGTGTCGGCGCGGGAGCGATAATCACGAATAATTTCAACCGCGCCCTGTGAGCGCAGCCAGGCCATAAAGTTGGAGCTTTCTTGTTCAACGATAGACTCTGCCTGAATGGCGGCAGCTTTACGTTGCGCAAGATTATTTTGAATAATGCTGTGCAGGTCGTCAACGCTATAAAGATAGGCGTTGGCGAGCTTGCCGACTTCCGGCTCGATATCACGCGGAACGGCGATATCAACCATCAACATTGGCTGATTACGGCGCGCTTTAAGAGCACGCTCGACCATACCCTTGCCGATAATTGGCAGCGGGCTGGCGGTGGAGCTGATAATAATGTCGGCATCGGCCAGACGGGCGTCGATATCCTGCAGCGAAATCACTTCTGCGCCAACCTCATCGGCCAGCCCCTGCGCTCGCTCGCGGGTACGGTTGGCGATCATCATGTGGCGAACTTTATGCTCACGCAGATGACGAGCCACCAGCTCGATAGTTTCACCGGCACCGACCAGCAACACATTGACTTCAGACAGGGATTCAAAAATCTGGCGCGCCAGAGTACAGGCGGCAAAGGCTACAGAAACGGCACTGGCACCGATGTCTGTTTCGGTACGCACGCGTTTGGCGACCGAGAAAGATTTCTGGAATAAACGTTCCAGCTCGCCAGACACAGCCTGACCGTGCTGAGACTCGGCAAAGGCTTTTTTAACCTGGCCGAGGATCTGCGGCTCGCCCAGTACCAGGGAGTCAAGACCGCTGGCAACGCGCATCAGATGGCTGACGGCGGCGTTGTCCTGATGCCAATAAAGGCTCTTTTTCACATCTTCGGCACTGAGGTGGTGATAATCACACAACCAGTTAACCAATTGCTCCTGCACATCCCCTTTACCCTTCAACTGCTCCTGCTGCTCGACGCTGAGATACAGCTCGGTGCGGTTACAGGTAGACAGGACTACGCCTCCCTGCACCAGCGGTTGCTGAAGCAAGCTTGAGAGCGCCTGTTCGATAGTGTCCGGCGAAAAGGTTACCTTTTCACGCAGAGATATCGGGGCAGTTTTGTGATTGATACCTAATGCAAGTAGGGTCATAGGAGTGATAGTCGAAAGAGACTTTTCTTTGTATGGGTTTACGTCTGAGGCGCATTCTACAAGATGCGCGAGATCAATAAAAGCCACACCGCACTATCTGTCCGGTTTTTATAATAAGCTGTGATTCAAGGCACTAGGCAGAAGATAGTGATTATCATTTACACGACTTTACGCAGCGACTACCAGACAAAGCTGATTACATTTACCCTCTGTAAAAGCCACAGTGATTCACTCACTATCGCGTGATTTTTCAAACTCCAAGTCCAGCGGGACTATGCTAAACTGCCTCGTCTGAACTCAAAAAATGAAAGGACCCGACTCGTTATGCCAATGCATAAGACCAACCTGCTTCGCCTGCTCCCCCTTGCCAGCCTGGTGCTGTCCGCCTGTTCGACTTTCTCGCCGACCACCGGTCCGTCAACCAGCCCAACTTCGCCGGAATGGCGCGCACACGAGCAGCAGGTCAAAAAACTGGATCATTACCAGACACGAGGTTCCTTCGCCTACATCACAGACAAACAGAAAGTTTATGCACACTTCTTCTGGCAGCAGTTCTCGCCACAAAGCTACCGCCTGCTGCTGACCAACCCGCTCGGCAGCACTGAAATGGAACTTAAAGTTCAGAATGGCAATGCCGAGTTGACCAACAACCAGGGCAAGCACTACACCAGCAACGATCCTGATGACATGATCCAGAAACTGACCGGTATGTCGATCCCGCTGGAAAACATGCGCGAATGGATGCTTGGCCTGCCGGGCGACAGCAGTGATTTCAGCCTCGACAGCCAGTATCGCCTGCGTCAGGTCAACTATAAGCAGAAAGGCACAGACGGTGCAGTGACCTATCAGAGCTACGACACCACCGTTCAGCCGCCACTGCCAAACCTGCTGCAAATGACTCAGGGTCAACAGCGTATCAAACTGAAAATGGATAGCTGGACGCTTAACTAAGATGACGCAATTCTGGCCATCTCCGGCTAAACTCAATCTGTTTTTGTATATCACCGGGCAGCGCCCTGACGGTTATCACGATCTGCAAACGTTATTTCAGTTTGTGGACTACGGTGACCGTCTGGCCTTTACCGTGCGAGATGATGCCAAAATCACCCTCACCCCTTCAGTAGAAGGAGTGCCGGACGAGCAAAATCTGATTGTCCGCGCGGCTAAAATGTTACAGCAGCGATTACCCGCACCTCGCGGTGCCGATATCCTGCTTGAGAAACGTTTACCGATGGGCGGCGGTCTGGGCGGTGGCTCTTCCAATGCAGCGACCACGCTAATAGCGTTGAATATGTTGTGGAATGCAGGACTCTCAGATAGTGAACTGGCCGAGCTGGGCGTCAGTCTTGGTGCCGATGTACCGGTATTTGTGATGGGGCATGCAGCGTTTGCCGAAGGCATTGGTGAAGTGTTACAACCCGTTTCGCCGGCCGAAAAGTGGTATCTTATCGCCCATCCGGGAGTCAGCATCCCGACTCCGGCAATTTTCGGCGATCCTGAACTGACTCGAGATACGCCAAAACGGCTGATTGATGAGCTATTAAGTGCAACTTACAGCAATGATTGTGAACCTATTGCAAGAAAACGTTTTTGCGAGGTTGAACAGCTTGTTTCATGGCTGCTAGAATACGCGCCGACGCGCCTTACTGGAACAGGTGCCTGTGTGTTTGCCGAATTCGACACAGAGGCGTCTGCCGAAGAAGTGCTAGGTCAGGCTCCGGCATGGATTAACGGTTTTGTCGCCCGAGGCGTTAACGTCTCGCCGCTGCACAAAACGCGTGCCGAGCTAATGAGAGTCGCAGCCAAAGCGTAGAGAGTCACAGTTGCCGTTACCGTGTCTGTTCTTTGCCAGCCTCTCGGAATTTTTTGATTTAATCTGTAAACCTGACGGAATTCAGCCTACCGGAACATAGCTTCCTGAAACTGAATGATGAAAGGTGATGTACGTATGTATATTGCTATGGTTTCGCTCACCGCCCGGTGAAGCCACAAGCGGTATCTTCTCTGGACGCAAGCCTGAGGTTCTTCTCGTGCCTGATATGAAGCTTTTTGCTGGTAACGCCATCCCGGAACTAGCACAACGTATTGCCAACCGTTTATACACCAGCCTAGGTGACGCCGCCGTTAGTCGTTTTAGTGACGGTGAAGTAAGTGTGCAAATTAACGAAAATGTACGTGGCGGAGATATTTTCATTATCCAATCCACCTGCGCGCCTACTAACGATAACCTGATGGAACTCGTGGTAATGGTCGATGCACTCCGGCGCGCTTCTGCCGGCCGCATCACGGCAGTTATCCCCTACTTCGGTTATGCACGTCAAGATCGCCGCGTGCGTTCAGCGCGTGTGCCAATCACCGCCAAAGTCGTTGCCGACTTCCTTTCCAGCGTAGGCGTTGACCGCGTATTAACCGTAGATTTGCACGCAGAGCAAATTCAGGGCTTCTTCGATGTCCCGGTTGATAACGTTTTTGGTAGCCCAATCCTGCTCGAAGACATGATGCAGCAAAATCTGGAAAATCCGATCGTGGTTTCCCCGGATATCGGCGGTGTTGTTCGTGCCCGCGCCGTTGCTAAACTGCTCAACGACACTGACATGGCTATCATCGATAAACGTCGCCCACGCGCAAACGTTTCACAGGTGATGCACATCATCGGTGACGTAACTGGCCGTGACTGTATTCTGGTAGATGACATGATCGATACCGGCGGCACCCTGTGTAAAGCCGCCGAAGCACTGAAAGAACGCGGTGCTAAACGCGTATTCGCTTATGCTACTCACCCAATCTTCTCTGGTAATGCGGTAGAAAACATCAAGCATTCCGTGCTCGATGAAGTGATTGTTTGCGATACCATTCCGCTGTCTCCAGAAATTCGCGCCCTGAAAAATGTTCGTACTCTGACCTTGTCCGGCATGCTGGCTGAAGCCATCCGCCGTATCAGCAACGAAGAATCGATTTCAGCGATGTTCGAGCATTAATCCCCTTGCCTTCAGGCAAGCATGATTAACAAAAAGCCCCGGCTATTGATTAGCCGGGGCTTTTTAGTTTTTATTGGAAGGAGGCAGTGATGGGTCAGGAGTGTCGATGATTTTTACGGCAGCGAGCATCGTAATGACGTATCCAGTAATAGCGATCGGCTACCGCTTCACGGCCACCGACTCTAGCGCCGGTCAGCCACAGTAAGGCGCCAATAAAAATGCACATAATCGCGCCGTGAGTCAGAATGTCAGGCAAACCAAAGTTGGACACCTGACTGAGAACTGCGTAGGCAATACCGCCCACCATAGTCACTAATCCGAATCCCATCAATACGTTGCCGCAAACTGCTGCATTTTTACGTTTCATATATCACCTCCATTAATCCTTTAAGTGATCCTTTGCCATCTGGCAAAGCTGCAATCCCGTATCCTGATTAAATTATAGTCTTACGCTTGAATGCAGGTTGCGGATACGATCACAGTGTGGAGATGAAAAATGACAAAACTTTACGATTTTTAACGCTTATCTGCATGAAATCAGAATAGTTTTAAATTGTAACTATTCGATTCTGAAGTAAATGGCGCTTTCTTTGCCCTGCGGTTTGGCATCGGCGCCAAGCACGGGTAAACTAACGGCCAGATTATTTCCTTCAAGAAGCGAAAAGAACGTGAGCAGCATAAAATTAATCGTTGGCCTGGCAAATCCCGGAGCCGAATATGCCCAGACTCGCCACAATGCTGGTGCCTGGTATGTAGATCAACTGGCGCGTCAGCATAACCAACAGTTAAAAGAAGAGAGCAAATTCTTCGGCTACACGGCGCGTTTATCTATGAACGGCCAGGATGTTCGCCTGCTGGTTCCGACCACCTTTATGAATCTCAGCGGCAAGGCGGTCAGCGCCATGGCGAACTTCTATCGTATCGAACCCGCCGAAATTCTGGTGGCTCACGACGAGCTAGATTTTCTGCCAGGCACTGCCAAGATAAAGCTGGGTGGGGGTAACGGCGGACATAACGGCTTGAAAGATATCCAGAACAAGTTGGCTAATAACCCTAACTTCTATCGTTTACGTATCGGCATCGGCCATCCCGGCGATCGTAATAAAGTTGTGGGATTTGTGCTCGGCAAACCCCCGGCCAGCGAGCAGAAACTGATCGATGAAGTCATCGATGAGTCGCTGCGCTGCACTGATATTTTGATGAAAGACGGCTTGTTGAAAGCAATGAATCGTTTACACAGCTTTAAAGCGGAAAATTAAACCCGCAGTCGCCCTCCCCCGGCATACGGGGGATCATTTTTGTGAATAATCTCTGCCTGTTACTGACATACCCGCGGAGCCATTCAACACCTTCAAGCAGCTCGCCTTCTTATCTTGTAACGTCGTGGTGGTTAAGCGTTGCAAACCCTCTCTGGTCTTTTTGATATAGTCGTCGGCTTTCGGAACGCTGATATCACTAAACGGCAAACCACAGACATGATTCACGGACAACGTTGGGCTGCTGTCGTCGAGTATCTCAAGCACCGCTTCCGGATTATGCTCCAAACCCCACGCTAAACTGATCGTAAGCGCTTGCGCATAATCGCCGTCGCTACGTTTGGCAAAAGCAGGAACTTCACTGACCCAGCTTAGTTTGCCCTTTTTCAAATGCTGGCTAAAAGCGTCAAAATCCGCAGCAGACAAGCTGTTTAACGGTGCCGTTGGTGCAGAGGCAGCCTCGATACGCGCTTTGAGATCGCGATCTTTGGCTTGGGCAGTATTTAACGACATGGTGGCAAAGCAAAGCACCAAGGTGGACAGCAAAACTTTTTTCATCTTATTACTCGAATAAAAATCGTTATTTGATAGTAAAGCCTATCAAGGTTTGATGTTGGAAAAAAGATGCGGATCGAGTTAAGTCGACAAACTGTGTATAATGAGCGGAATTATGGTCATTACATCAGGCTGATTACTTTAACCGCCTGATTATTAAGATATTAAGGTGATATAAAACATGGGATTCAAATGCGGTATCGTCGGCCTGCCGAACGTCGGTAAATCTACTCTTTTCAATGCACTGACCAAAGCGGGCATCGAAGCGGCCAATTTCCCGTTCTGTACTATCGAGCCGAATACCGGTGTTGTTCCAATGCCTGATCCCCGTCTCGACAAACTTTCCGAGATAGTGAAACCTCAGCGCGTAGTGCCAACCACCATGGAATTCGTTGATATCGCCGGTCTGGTAAAAGGTGCATCGAAAGGTGAAGGCCTGGGCAACCAGTTCCTGACCAACATCCGTGAAACCGAAGCTATCGGCCACGTGGTGCGCTGCTTTGAAAATGACAACATTATCCACGTTAACAACAAAGTTGACCCGGCTGATGATATCGACGTCATCAACACCGAGCTGGCTTTGTCTGACCTCGACACCTGCGAGCGCGCTATTCACCGCGTGCAGAAGAAGGCCAAAGGCGGCGATAAAGACGCAAAAGCCGAACTGGCCGCGTTGGAAAAATGCCTGCCACAGCTTGAGCAAGCCGGTATGTTGCGCGCGCTGAATCTGAGCGAAGAAGACAAAGCCGCAATCCGTTACCTGAGCTTCCTGACTTTGAAGCCCACTATGTACATTGCCAACGTTAACGAAGACGGTTACGAAAATAACCCGTACCTCGATAAAGTTCGCGCCATTGCTGACGCCGAGGGCTCTGTTGTGGTTGCCGTATGTGCCGCGGTTGAATCTGATATCGCAGAGCTGGAAGACGAAGACCGCGCCGAGTTTATGGCGGAACTGGGTCTGGAAGAACCGGGTCTGAACCGCGTAATTCGCGCAGGTTACGAACTGTTGAGCCTGCAAACCTATTTCACCGCCGGTGTGAAAGAGGTCCGCGCATGGACCATTCCTGTTGGTGCGACCGCACCGCAGGCTGCCGGTAAGATCCACACCGATTTCGAGAAAGGCTTTATCCGCGCACAGACTATCGGATTTGACGACTTTGTGTCCTTCAAGGGCGAGCAAGGTGCCAAAGAAGCCGGCAAAATGCGTTCAGAAGGTAAAGACTACATCGTTAAAGATGGCGACGTCATGAACTTCCTGTTCAACGTCTAAATCTTTTTAAACGTGACGTTTTCCGCGCCGGAAATGTTCTGTAGACGACTTTTCTGACACCTATTCCCCGTCCCCGGACGGGGAATAGGTTATGCGGCTTTGAAAGTGATATTCTGCTTATTGGATCCTGCGGCATTAAACTGCCGGCGGTGCGCATCCTGATTAACTGCATGAACAATACCAACCTCGACCGTTAAACCTTGGCCAGTCTCACCGACATTCATTTTGTTCCAACACCAGCAAGCATCAATATCTTCATTAGCATCGGCCACGCTGAACCAGTCGGCGTACTTACGCTGGATAATATCGGCCATTCGTTGCTGGGCATTAAACGGTATATTCTCCCACTTGACGGCTTTAATCCCGGACTGGCGATACCACCGTTCGATCAGACGGATATTATCCATCGTCATATAATCGCCCTTCTGCAGTAAACCCAGCCAGTTTTCAAAGGCCTGAGTTTTTAAGGGGCTTCGATTGCAGATGTATATCTATTCATCCTATTAGGTATATTGATTACCGGAACACAGTCGATCACTTAGAGTTTTTCACATATTCATATCTAATTGGCCATATTTGCTCAGGCCGCAACCCAAGAAATTCAGCTATTATTCCTTCGCCCTTAGGCCATCGTCGGATCAGTATTCGCAAGTGTCTCGGAAGCAAGACCCTGTTCCCGAGAAAGAGAAGCAAGAGTTTTATTTACTTTTCTGACAGCAGCAAAATTTCATGTTTATCCCACTCTTCCTCTTTAGAAACCCTCATGATAACATCCCCTCCAAGTTAGTAAGATATAATAAATTAAGACATATTAAAAGGTTACACATTATATTTTACGGGATGAGATCATTAATCCAGTTCATCCTTAACACCGCAGCATAAATATATTTTTTAGATAAACCCACATAACAAATATGTAATACTCTGGCATATATTATAGTAATTACACAGTAGCCAGAATTACTACTAAGCATTGCTTGTTCAATATAAACAATAAAGCATTAAGAACTCACACTTCCCATACCCAGCATAATTTAGGAGGTTTTAACCGGACGAAAAATTATAATGGCACATTAAACTAAACATTAATCTAAACATTAATTAATAAGGGAAGAAATGTCTTATCAGTATATACAAACTGTGGTATCAGAATTCGGCACTCTGTTTAGTTTGGATCTTGATATATCACACGGGGCTGTATGCTTGCAAAGAAGTGATGATAGTCGATGGTATTTAGAAATAATTGATGATGCGATGGGACTAATTATTCATACTGATATAGGCCCAAGCCATGATCTCACATATGATAATATTAGCAAACTAATGGAATTAAATAGTAATTTACCTCTTATGAAAGGAGCCTGGTTTGGCATTCATGAGGAAACCGCTTCATACAGACTATTTCAAAAAATAGCATTAGCAGAAATGTCATCGAATTTATTAGATAATGAAACAAAAAAATTAATTTCATTACGTAATATGCTAATGGAAGAAAATTATTTTTAAGTGCTTAGGAGAAACATTCCGAAGCACCATTTGATAAAAACCAAGGAAATAACATGAAAGTGCCATATATAACACAAACTTCGATAACCCTTCTAAAGAATAATGAAAGTACAGAGGGTGCCGCTTTTTTTAAAGGAACTTCCTGCCCCAGGTTAAATGATTCCCTCCCTGAATATAATTTACCAGTAAAAAAAGATGAAAGTAAATTTGTTGTTGGATGGGATTGTTTAAGATTATGTGAACAACAAAAACCAATAGAAAAATCACCACCTCTTTCCGTTGCAAACCCTAACACTGAAAAAAGTGTCATTGATAAGATGGAAAGTATTTATAAAAAATCTGCAATAAGTCAAAGTGAAATTAGCTCTGAAATAGCATTAAATATATTAGACTGCTCACATGTAGAGAGTGAGAGAAAATCTCATGAAATAGGAAATGGAGATATAGTCACAAAGAATCAACTATTCTGTGTTGATGAAAAAACTGGTATAGGCCATTCTTATCTGCATGAAAGAGACAAGCCGTTTAATGATATATTATCTGATAAAAATAAAAAAATTAATGTTTTTCTCCCTGGCTATGCAACAGGCGACCGCTACACGCTGATATTTACAGCGTTAATTGAGCCGAGATTAGAAATTTCTATCGCATACACCGAAGGCAATAAAGGAGAGGAAAAAGCAGCAACGGAAGCTTTTGATGTAATCAAAAATTCATTAATTAAAAATGGGGAATTAAATCCAGAAAAAAGATTAACGTTACTGTCTTATTCAAATAATGACTTAAAGGCAGTGCGTGAAAAATTAGATGATAGCGAAACAAAATCATCTTTTACACATATTAAAGGTGCAGGCAATTGCCCTTTGCGTTTACCAAAAGATGCTGAGCATATGTTTCATATATCAGCGACAACCGAAATTATCAATCGTCATTTTCGCGAAAACGACACGTTAATATCAGATAAATTTAGTCAGGTTAAAGAAAAACTGCATAACCTCGTGACATCTGATGAACAGGAAAAGATAAATGCCCTGGTAGATGATGTCATCAAATATCATGGCATTAAAAAAGGAGATGTGGCCTTGTGGATAGCAGACAGAGAATTTGCTAACGAACGCGAGTCGCAAGCTATATCAAGACCAAGAATGTTTGATTTAATAGCGGATTATCTCAAGAAGAATGATATCTCAGTTTTTTGCATTGCAGATACCTATATAAATAGGATAAAAACATTTGATGGTAATCAGGTCATTAATAATAGACATCCCCACCGACTACCGGGATTATCTCATATAGGACGTTTTTGGGCTGAACCGCTACTCAGCCCACGTGAAAATCAGTGGTATTTTATGGATAAACTATTGGAAAAAACAGGAGGAAAATTAATTGGGATACGCAGCGGTGCGCTGGAACCTTTTGCACTTATGGGACACAATATCATTTATCTCGAGCACAAAAATATGTTCACACCTGAAAGGCATGCTTCTTGGCAGGGGGTGATACCTTACCGTCGGCTGATCACCGAAGGTTATACAGGTTATATTAAATCTAATACCGAAATAATGCGTGACCATAAAATCAACAATATGTTATCCAACCAGTTAAAAAATCTCATAAATTCAAGAAGTAAATACACTGACGAATCATTTAGTAGCATGACTGAGTCTATTATTCGTAATAAAATAGATACTCAAGAGTTGTCACCTCAACTATCACTTCAGAACGAGATTTCCGAAATACAAGAAGATATTGCGTCGGGTGTTATGAGTGAAAATGAGTTGAAATTACTGGTTAATATGCTAAATAGTGAAAAAATTAATGACAGCGCAGCGACTGTTATCACACAACACGCTAGTTCATTAACCTCTTAAAATTTTTTTTACATGCAATTAGCACTTAAATAATAGTTATATTAAAGGTATGCTTACAATTGGCATACCTATATTTCGTGCCTGGCATATTCTATATAATTTCCGACAGGAGTTAATTCTGTGCTTTGCGCATATAACATATACTCCTCATTAAGCATTAAAATTACTATCTGCGCAGAATGCCCTCCATCAAGATTTATGGATGAGCTAGGTTTGTTATTCATCCGGTCTAGTTTCATCATAAATTGGCCCCACTCATGTAAGTTACACCCTCCTTTTCGATTTTCAGACAGACAAATAGCCATCCTGACTATACCATCAGTGAAGTTTTCCGGGTAGCTAATAGCTGCCCGAGGATTCCTGTCTGCTGCATGTTTTAATTCCCCAGGTTTTATATGATTAGTTATAAAAGAGAAATCATCTCCAAGATGATACTTTTCTTCTTTAATATTAATAGCATTGGCGATTCCATTTTTTGATAAAGCCGGGGCAGATGTTAGAATCGAATGGTCTGAAAATATCATTTCAATATAGTCTTCCTTATACTCTTCTGGAGGGGTAATGCTGTTTTTTTCTAAACCATCTACAACCATGCGTCCAATTGGTGTCATCTCTGCATGTTTGGAAGATGAACGTTGTAGAAAATTATAATATCCTCCGTTTATAAAAATCGACTGAACTTTTGGTGATGTACCATATGTGTCAGAGTCACTACACTTTTTTGCATGCTGACTTACAGCATCAGATGAACGAACACGGCCTCTGAAATACCTTTGGTTAATGGCAACATAAACAATTTTATTATCAGAATCAGTATTCTTGCTTATGTTTTTTACTCCAGATATTTTCGATAAACAAGAATATCCATTAATTTCCACAAGAGTGACTCCTTTTCCCAATGATTTTAACGTTATCTGTTTTCTTAATAATTTCCCACGAAAAAGGGATTGTATTTTTATAATTTTTAATAAATTCAACTTACCCTCTTCGAGCGAACTCGACAAGAATACGTGCTTCATTATGTGTTCTAGCGTCCCTATATTTTTCTCTGCTATGAGTTTTTCGGGAATCTCATTGATAGAGGAATTATTTTCTAGCATGGGTTTCATCAGCGAGTTAGCCACTGATTGTATATTTACTAATAATGTGTCAATTCTAACTTTTGCATTTTTCGGGTTATTTGTTAATGAAATATTCATATATTGCTGATTACTTGTGATTTCTAGCACTTTAATATTCCTTAAACTAAAGAGGTGAACGTTCTAGGTAGGAGAAAGGAAGATCACAGACCGCTGGCTGAATGAATATAACAGTTAGCGCCCTGAATAACCTGATGCCAGAATAATATCGGCTGATGGCCGAGAAACGAGAAATATCAAAAAGTGCGTGGAATTAAAACGGGGATACTCACAATTTTCCGAATTGCTTTGTGAAGATACGGCTAAAATACGTACTGTGCATAAATCTTCATTCAAAGGCAATTTGCGAAACAGACTTTTCTTTTTGCGAAATGTTGGTCAGAACCCTGCAACAAAGTTCAAGACGTCTTAACCAGATATATTGAGTCAGAGGAATTTCTTCTGATTCAAAGACCCGATTGAGCGAACTTACTGACATATCGAGTAAGTTCGCTATGGTGCTAACTGACCTCCCCGCCAAAATTAGATAAAAATTCAGCCACTCAGGTCATCCGCACAGTTCGAAAGTGTTTCTGTCAACGATGCCACATTCTCCGCACCGATTGAGGTGAACATCATCTCCTCAACTCGACTAAAACCCCTATGTGCTTTGAGCAAAGTTTCCTGCCCATGAACCGTTAACTCGCTACGCAATATACGGCCATGAAGAGGATCTGGGAGCCGAGTAATAATCCCGTTCCGCTCTAAGTTGGCCAAAATACCCTGCATGGTTTGCGGAGTTACAAAGGCTGTACGTGCGAGTCGGGCGTTGGAAATACCCGGTTCGGCCTCAATCGCGCTGAGTACAGCATACTGCGGAGTAGTCAGTGAAAGCGGTCGCAAGACTTCGTCCATGCGTAATCTCAAGACGTGCTGGCAACGCTTGAGCGCATAGCCAAATCGTTTGGCGAGTAATAAGGGAGCATCAGTGGTTGACATATAAGGGTCCTGATAATAATGTAAGCATCCTTACATTATAACTTGAGAGCTGAAAAATGAACATACTTACCCAAGCTAGCGAAGAACTTATCCTAATTAATACCTTCACCGTTGAACCTTCTCGCAGCGAGGAGTTGTTAAAGATTTTGTCCGAGGCGACAGAAGAAGTGATGCGCCATTTGCCTGGATTTATTTCTGTAAAACTCCATGTCAGCACCGATAAGCGCCATGTGGCCAATTATGCAAGATGGCGAAACATGGAGGACATAAAGTCGATGATGCAGACACCGACAGCGCAATTGCATATGAAAATGGCAGCCGACCTTGCGGAATCATTCCAGCCTATCTATTACGCTCTTAGAGAGAGTATTGACGTCGAGGCTTTGGTTTAAGCAAGCAATAAACTGGCGCAGAACTGTTGAATGACCTGGAGATGCCCGCACAACTCATGGGTAACGTTTTTTAGGCATTCTCACCTTGTGAATGTTGCTCATTGTATTTCTAGCAAAGTGCAGGAAATGATTATCAGATAAAAACGAAAAAGGCCTCTGTGCTGACATTAATCGAGCATGATCATGAGTATCGCATTGGTTTAACTTCAAAAACCAAAACTCAGCGCACCACCGTCAACGGCTATTTCCTGACCATTAATGTAGCGTGCTCCATCGCCGAGCAAGAAACAAAACACCGGCGCCAGCTCTGACCACGCGTCGCCATAGCGATGCAGCGGCATGCGTGCCAAAATATTTTCCAGTCGCTGTGGGTCGGCGACCGTAGCCGTCATATTGGTTTTAACCCAGCCCGGCGCAACAGCGTTCACCACCACGTTTTGCCCCGCCCACTCTACCGCCAGGCCTCGTGTGATCCCCATTACTGCGGCCTTGGTGGAGCAATAAGGGGTAACGCCTTCAAAGCCGAGATGGGCTGCCATCGAACTGACATTAACGATGCGTCCAACATGCGGTGACTGCTTTAGCCATGGATAGCAGAGCTGGCTGGTGCGAAACAGCGCATCGACATTTAACGCGTGGATGTCTCGCCAGAATTCAGCCTCCACTTCATGCGCGTCTACGCGGCGGGTTTTCCCGGCATTATTCACCAGGAAATCGATGCCTCGCTGCTCTGCGATGTCGGCAATCGCGGCGGTCAGTGAAGCTTCATCGGTAATATCCACAGCAACATCAATCACTCCCTCGCTCCAAGGCAAATCAATGTCACGCTGCGTGGGGCGACGGCTGAAGTTGTACACGGTAGCGCCTGCGTGCCCAAGCATGTGTGCCACCGCTCGGCCAATCCCTGCGGATGCGCCGGTAACAATCCCACTGCGCCCCGCCAGCGAGAAGAATGGCAAGATAATGTCATTCATGTGCGCCCCTTACAGTTCCTGCAGATGCTGCTTCAAGAAGGTAAATCCCCAGCCAGCCCCTTCACGCGCCCAGGCTTCGCCGTTTTCTACCCGCATTTTGTTGTCGATGATGCCGTCGATCCAGTCAAAGGATTCGCAGCCGTAAAAGTTCGGCACGGTACACAGCAGCGGCACATCGTAGTCTTTGTAGTAATGTGGCAACACTGGAATGTTGTGCGCATGCGCAATCAGCGCTGACTGACGCCAGGCTTCAACACCACCAATACGAATGATGTCGGGCTGCCAAAGATCCAGCGCGTTACGAGCAATAAGCTGTTTCAATGGTTCCATATCATATTCCCGTTCACCCATAGCCAGCGCGATACCCGTTTTTTGACGGATCAACTGATAGCCCGCGAAGTCAGTGTGCGGCAACGGCTCTTCAAACCAGTGAATATTGATATCTGCCGCCAGCGTTGACAGCTTGATGGCGTCCGGCACATTCATGCCCTGATTGGCATCCATCATAATATTAAGTTTGTTACCTACCACTTCACGCACTTTGCGCAAACGCATGATATCGCACTCAATTCCGCCTTTGCTCTCCGGCGTGCCGACTTTGATCTTCACGGCACCAAAACCGCGCGCCTTGTAATCGCTGACTTCATCAATCAGCTCTTGATCGCTGTAAGAGAGCCAACCGCCTGAACCATAAACCGGCACTTTGTGGGTTGAGGCCCCCAGCAACTTCCAAATTGGCTGCTTCAGCGTCTTGCCCCACGCATCCCACATTGCCACGTTCACGGTAGCCAGCGCCCACTTTAGCAAACCATTATTGCCGAAATATTCAGTTTCTCGCTCAATAGCGGCGCTGAGTTTCGCGGTTTCGTAACACTCAAATCCAATTACCGCATCGCGTAGATCGTTGAGCGCGCCGGTAATTGCCTGCGGTGAATAGTGGAATGACAACAGATAACCTTCGCCGGTCACACCATTGTCCAGCTCAAGTTCGACCACGTAAAAAGCGATCTGGCTGATGTCATGGGTTGCATCGGAAATCGGTTTGCTCAGGGTGGATACAGCACGGTAGACGTTCATCTTTTGTATAACAGGCATAATAAAAACCTCTTTTATTGGTCTTTTTAAATCCTATACCGATATATTGGTTTTTGTGAAGATCTATTCGACATATTAAAATATATTTTTTAAAGCTTAATTATTTCAATCACATAAAAACAAAACAAAGCAAAATGTGAATGAAATGTATCAAAATCGTGATTTTTATCACGTTTAAATTAATAAAAAAGATCAATTATCGATATATCGGTGAGCAAGATAACTCTCTCTCCCTTTGCCTTTAACGCATCAGCCAACATCACTCTTATAACGATTGACTGAACCCTGAGGATTACCCTATGTCCGGAAATGCCATTCTTTATCCACAAGAGCAAACGGCTGCACGCGCTGCTTCGCGGGAAGATCGCCGCAAGCTGACGTATGTCATTGGTTCATCGCTGGCGGGCAACACCATCGAGCAATATGATTTTATGATTTACGGCCTGGCGGCCACGCTGGTGTTCCCGCACCTGTTCTTCCCCAATTTGTCACCTTTTGCCGGCACCATCGTGTCGTTCCTGACCATCGCTATCACCTTTTTCAGCCGTCCCCTGGGGGCGATATTCTTCGGCCACTTTGGCGATAAGATCGGGCGCAAGAAAACACTGATCATCTCGATCATGATGATGGGACTGGCAACCTTCGGCATTGGCTTAATTCCCAGCCATGCGGTGATTGGTAACTTCGCGCCAGTGCTGCTGGTGTTGCTGCGCCTGTGTCAGGGATTTGCCATCGGCGGCGAATGGGGCGGCGCCTCGACGATGATTGCCGAATACGCACCGCCTCATCGGCGCGGTTTTTTCGGCACTTTTGTACAACTGGGCAACAGCATTGGCCTGTTTCTCTCCACCGCCGCCTTTGCGCTGATCGCCAGCCTGCCCGATGAACAGCTGTACGCATGGGGCTGGCGCGTACCCTTTCTGGTGAGCATCGTGTTGTTGGGGCTTGGCCTGTTTATGCGCAGCAAAGTGGATGAAACGCCCGTTTTCCTTGCAGCGCAAAAGAAAAAGACCTTGCAGCCCAAACAGTCCATGCCGTTGATACGCCTATTGAAAACCCATCCTCGTGCCATTCTCACGACAGTAGCGATGCGTATGACTGAGTTGGTGTTGTCGTACTGGATTGCCGTGTTCTTTACCTCTTACGCCACCACGACTTTGGGCCTGTCACGGGATATTCCACTGATGGCGATTGCGCTGGCGAGCGTGGTAGGTACTTTTACGTTTCTGTTTTTTGGTCATCTCTCTGACAGCATTGGTCGCCGACCGCTCTATCTGGCAGGCGTGTCATTAGCGCTGATTTTTGCCTTTCCGCTGTTCTGGATGATCGGCAGCGGCTCAGTAGCGCTATTCATCTTCGCCATCGTGTTCAGTTACAGTGTGATTTACGGCCTGATGTACAGTATTCAACCTGCACTTTTCACCGAGTTGTTCAGCACCGATGTGCGTTATTCCGGCGTATCGCTGGGATCACAACTAGCCGGTGTGATTGGCGGTCTTACGCCGATTGTGTGTGCCTTCCTGATTAAGTGGAGCGGCGGTGCCCCCTGGCCGCTGTCACTGTGGTTGGGTGCCATGGCGCTGATCACCCTGTTCGCCACGCTAAAAACCAAAGAGACCCTGCATCAGGATCTTTCTGCCGACAGAAGTGAGTAATCAACCTTTCAGAACGCAGTGGCGTTCGCTTTGGAGGAAAAATGGAAAGTATCAAGGTTATCGCGCCGGGAGAATTGTGGGTGGAGACACTGCCAACACCGCAACCGGCCGCGGGAGAAGTACGCGTGAAAGTCAGCTACGCCGGGATTTGCGGTTCGGATCTGCACATTTATCACGGTTCGCATCCGTTTGTTAAATATCCGCGCATCATCGGCCATGAGTTTGCCGGTGTGATTGATGCGGTGGGTGAAGGGGTTTCTACCGATAAAATAGGCCAGCGTGTTTCTGTGGATCCGGTAGTGAGCTGCGGTCATTGCTATCCGTGCTCTATTGGGCGCTCAAATATCTGCCACCATCTGCAAGTCGTTGGCGTGCATCGTGAAGGCGGATTCAGCGAATTTTGCTGTGTACCCGAACAGCTGGCCTATGCCGTAGCGGAAAATATCGACGCGCAATCGGCCGCAATGGTGGAGCCGTTTTCAATCGCCGCCAATATGCTGAACCGCACCGGCGCCAGCGCGCGTGATGTGGCGCTGGTCTATGGCGCAGGGCCGATTGGTTTAACCGTCGTACAGGTGTTGAAAGGGGTTTACGGCGTTAAACAGTTGATCGTGGTGGATCGCCTTGATAGCCGGTTGCAGGGAGCATTGGAGAATGGCGCGGATAAGGTGATAAATAACAGTGAGGTGGATCTGGTGAGTTGGCTGCAGGAGCAACAGATTGCGCCCACGCTGGTGATTGATGCCGCCTGTCACCCTTCTATCTTTGCGCAGGCGACAGAAATCGCTGCACCCGCTGGACGCATTGGTTTGATGGGTTTTCCTGCCGAAACCTCTTCGGTAGTGCAGCGTTTTCTCAACGCCAAAGAGTTGACGGTGTTCGCGTCGCGTCTCAACAACAAGCTGTTTCCGACAGTGATTGACTGGATGGCGAGTGGCAAGATTCAGCCGCACAGGCTAATCAGCCACTGTTTTGATTTCCACGCGATTCAGCAGGCGTTGAATCTGTTTGAAACCAACCCGATGGCGTGCTGCAAAGTGCTGCTGCGGTTTAGCGAGGAGTAACCCATGGCGCGTTTGTTATGCCCTTCTATATATAGTGTCGATTTCAATCACCTGCAGCAATCTATTCAAGCGCTGGATGCCGCTGACAGCGATATCTTTCACGTCGATATCATGGATGGCCATTTTGTCCAGAACATGGCGCTCAGCCCGCAAGATTTGCGCGTAGTGCGTGGTAACACGAAAAAGCGCGTGGATGTGCATCTGATGATTGAAAATCCGGGCCGCTATATCGACTTGTTTGTGGAGTGCGGAGCCGACATCCTCTATGTACACCCTGAATCTGAGGTACATATTGCCCGCACGCTGGATAACATTCGTGCTCATGGCAAGCAGGCCGGTATCGCAATAAATCCGGGTACTTCGGTGGCAAGCATTCAGGAACTGCTGCCGTTGGTGGATTACATCATGATTATGGGTGTCAATCCCGGCTTTGGCGGCCAGAAGTTTCTTGATTATATCGTGCCAAAAGTAGACCAACTGGCCGCACTGCGTGAGCGTTACGGCTTCCAGACACTGGTGGATGGCGGCATCAATTTTGATTCGCTGGACCGCCTCAGCCAGCTCGATGTTGATGGTTTTGTGGTGGGTCATGACTTGCTGCATCAGCAGCCGATCGGCAGTTACGGTGAGATTCTGAATCAGGTTCGGCGCATTACCGGTTAGTCACCAGAACGTTAGGCCGCTGCGGCGGCTTAACATCATCCCAATGCGCAGGTAAACTGTTCTTTTATCTCGACTCAGGGCAGAGCAGATGCTGAACACTCCCGTCACGGCAAAAATGCAAATTTATGAATGGCTAAAAGGCGAAGTTATTAGTAATCGTCTGCAGCCAGGCACCATCATCGATAAAAATGAGCTGAAAGAACATTTCAAGGTGTCGCTGACGCCGCTACGCGAAGCGCTGATTTTGTTGTCACATGATGGACTGCTGGAGTTCAATCCCAACCTCAATACCCGCGTAACGCTAATCGATATCAACATTGTGCGTGAAGCCGTGTTTATTCGTGCGGCGCTGGAGGGCAGCATTGCCGAAGCCCTGGCCGAGAGGGGCTTGACCCCAGAACAGCTGAAAGGGTTACAGGATATTTTGGCCGCGCACGAAGAGGCTCTCGGGCGCAAAGCAATTGCCGAAGTGTACCGGCTTGATTTTAGTTTCCACCAGCGGCTGAGTGAGCTGTCAGGATATCAGTCACTGTGGAAACACGTTGAGCAGTACCGTATTCACATTGATCGCATACTCAACTGCTCGCCAGATAATTTGCAGCTGATTCGTGCATCATTCAATGATCACAAGAAGATCGTCGAAGCCATTGAGCAGCAATCGGCTACAGTGGCGCGTAATCGCATGCGCAAACATGTGTCTCGTATCATGCAAGACATCGACAGCCTGCCAAGCGAGTACCTACTAACAAATTGAAATAGCGAGATTTAATGGTTTGTGACTGACTCGGGTTCAAGCATTACGCTGCGGTTATTGAACGATAAAATCCACACAATTGCGTGGATTTTTCATTTAACAGAGAATCGAAATTTATACGCTGTTCCAAGCCTTACAGGTCAGGCGTTTCGGCCTGCCATTACGCCACCGTCGATATCCCACACCGCTCCCGTTACCCAGCCGGCCTTGTCCGAAAGCAGGAAAGCCACGGTTTCAGCTACATCTTGCGCGGTGCCCACCCGGCCAATAGGATGGAAACTATCAAAACTGTTCATTACATCTTTGACATCATCTTTCGCAATAAACCCTTCATAAATTGGAGTATGCACCACCGCCGGTGAAACTGCATTAACACGAATGCCACTGCCACCCAGCTCAATTGCCAGGTTTTTAGTCAGCGCGTGTAAACCTGCTTTTGCCATTGAGTAGGCAGCAGACGGCGTTGCAGCAATGGCCTGCTGCGCCCACATTGAACCAATATTCACGATCGCGCCCTTGATGCCTGCCTGCACCATATTGCGCACCACGTCGCGGGTAATGAAAAATAAAGCACGGTTGATGTTCATATACATGTCGTAATCAGCGACTTCATTTTCTATAAAGGGTTTAGGGAAAAAGACTCCGGCGGCATTAACCAGCAAACTAATATCTTTATGCTCGGCGTTGATAGTATTCATCACCTGCTTCATGCCCTCTTCTGTCATCAGATCCGCCAAGATAACTGATACCAGCTCGCCTGCTGCCAAAGACTGCCGTGCCTGTTCAGCTTTGTCTTTTCGATTGCCAACCAGCACAACGCTGCCACCGTTTTCCAGCACTCGTCTTGCCGTTTCGTAGCCTATGCCACTGGTCCCGCCTACTACCAACAATTTTTTACCTGCAAATAACTTACTCATATTCAATCCTCAAAACCGATGATATTGGATTAGGAAACTGTCCGGGACAGCGTTCTCTTGTTGCTTAATCCTGACAGCTCGGCACGAGGCTGGCGAACGAGAAGAAATGACCCGCCAAGAAAGAAAATCTATTTCGCTTCGAAGATATGTGTGAGGATGAGGAAAAACAGAATCGGAGTGAAAATGCGTTCCCTTAACCGGCTTAAATGGTTACATGCTTTTGAAGCAACGGCCCGTCATGGCAGTTTTATCGGTGCGGCCGAAGAACTGGGCGTTACGCCAGCCGCCATTGGGCAACTGGTCAGAGCGCTTGAAGAATGGGTTGGGCATCCGCTGCTCCACAGAAAACGCTCCGGTAAAGAACGCCTGACGCTGGTGAGTGAAGCTCAGGAGGCATTGCAAGATATCAGTCAAGGGCTGGACAGCCTCGAAAAAGGACTCGGCAAACTGCGTGGCCGTCAATCCCGATCGGTAGTGGTAATTACCGCCTCTCAGGTGCTGGTGATGAACTGGCTAATGGAACGCCTCAATCTTTTTTCGACACTTCATGAAAATATTGATTTACGGCTGAATGTCACTGAAAAGCTGATGGATGTTTCCCACGGCGAGGCGGATATTGGCATCCGCTGCGGTAAAGGCGATTGGCCCGCGGTTAATAAAACCTGGCTGATGGATGAAGAGGCGGTGCTGGTTTGCAGTCCGCAACTTCTGCCCCCACCGCAGGCGTGTCAGGGTAAATGGCTGGCTGAGCAAAAACTTATTCATGACGATACGCCACATCCGGGCGCCAACTTCCCTTCCTGGAAAGAAGTGCTTGAAGCCACTGGTGCGCCGGAAGTTAATCAAAACGGTCTGCATATTAACTCTACTTCAGCAGTTATCCTCTCGGCCCTGAGCGGACGTGGGGTGGCGATAGTCAGAAAGGCGCTGGTAAACAGTTTGATTGAGACGGGGCAACTGAGGCAGCTGCTTCAGGACCAGCGTTGGCCACTGGCGTGGGCATACTATGTTGTGACACCCGAGCACATTGTCATGCGCCCTGAAGTTAAGCTGCTCCACGACTGGCTGGTCAATGACGTTTTTGTAGATCCATAGCCCGCTGAATGACTCCACCAGACTGATTTACTCCAAATCTGCATGTCTTCTGAACATGCTCTCGCTGGTTTCGCCAAGTTGGGTCATCAATTCCAGAATGATGGCGTCGTAGACGATAAAGCTCAGTTGCTCGAAAGCCGAACCCATCGGTTGAGAAAATGCCGCCGTTTCATCATCTATTTCGCCTTTGACTGTCCCCGGTAACACCAGAATACTTTTGGCGAATTGCCCAATCGTCGAGTCTTTTTTCATGGTAACCAGCGCAACGTCAACACCACTCTCATGCGCCCTTTGGGCCAGACTTTTCAGGCTGGACGTTTCCCCGCTTCCTGAGCCGATGATAACAAGATCTCCAGGCCGAGTATGGGGAGAAGAAATCTCACCCACCATGCTGACAGAAAACCCTAAATGCATTAACCGGTTGGCAAAACCACGAATGGCGATGCCGCTGCGCCCCGCCCCTTGCAGGAAAATATGCTTTGTACTTCTGATCAGCAAAATCAGTTGTTCCGCCTGGGTACTATCAATTTTTGACGTATTTTGCTCTAGTTCCCTCAAGATACTAAATGTATTTTCTCGAACGCCCATTTTTCCCTTCCCGTTACGCAATATTGCAATCACCATGCATTTTCTTCGTCCAGCCCTAAACAGATGTGAGCCTGAAGCCAGCATGAATAAATCCCGGAGGAGTACAGAGTTAATAGCCTGAAGAGTATATAGATCTGCGAGCGGTTCTGGGTAAATTTAAAAACACTCCCCAACTCGGCTGCTGTCACAAAAAATCAATAAATAAAATCCCACACATCTGCATTTTAAATAAAACCGTGACATTCATCACTGAATACCTATTTACCCAAAAATTCAATCTCTCCAGAAAATACTTCTTCTATCTCCTTAGTTCTTATAACAAAAGTTTTTTTCAATGCCACAAAGCGCTGAAGGCTCCAAGGTTTACCCACAAACTCATAAGCATTGAGAAGGAAAGCTTCTGAGAAATATTTGTGATATATAAACAAAATTTACACATTAATAAATGTAAATGAGAGCCAAAAAACTGAAACCTAACTGGCTTGTAGGACCTGTCATCTGAGTCAATAATCACGGTCATTTTTTATAGAAATCAAACTATCACTACGATGCATCAATTTTAATTCCATATAATTCATCATGTTAAGATTTCTTAAATTATTAAAAATACAAAATATTGTGGTTTTTTAAAGGATTTTTCCTATACCAGGGTGTACATAAAAGAAATTTAAAAAGCACGCTAATTTGTTTTTCCTATCAAAAAAACCAAAAAAAATGCCTTCACCTATTTTTCAAAATGTAAATTTTACGTTAGTCTTTTTTTCAAGGTGTGATTAATGAGTAAGGTTTGGGTTAATCCATAAACATGTTTAGAGGACTCTCCTGCCATTACATCAGAAAATCTAAAGATTTTTTTAAAAATTTATGCACCACAGCCGTGTTTTACCGAAGTCGAAAAGCTCAATAAAAAAATATAAACCCATCAAAAATATATGGGATTTTCGTCAGCCATGCGCTGGCATTTAATAGCAGTTATACCTTCACCGGGTCGTAAAAATATTCAGCCAAACCAGATAGGATTTCATTAGTTCATCACTAAAAATATCGATAAGTATATTGTGATCGGCTTCTCAAATTATTAAAAATTTCAACAGAAGCCAGCTCAGTATCACGCGATTTCGTGTGGAAATATCGGCATTTTTAATCACGCTTTTATCCGCGTAGAACTATTGATCTTAAAAGATATTACGCAAGTCATACCTGCCCCTGTTTCGTTTCCGGCTTTAACTGACTTAAAAGGCTCAATGCGATTTCATCATTTGCATCGATGAAGTCGATTCAGAGAAGGAGTGAATAATCTAAGGGATTAATCACTGTCAGAACCGGCATCTAGATCTAGGGATGCCGGGCGTTTTATCGATTTTCATAACTGCGCGGGATCACGATAACATGAACAATATTTCAGTAACCCCAAAGGGTGGGACAATTGCCTCTGAACTCAGCGGTAACCAGGTTAATCTGACTGCTCCAAGTGTTGTTAAACTCAATCTCAATCAATCAGATATTAAGTCTCTTACACGCAATGGTAATGATTTAGTTGTCACCACCAAATCTGGTGAAGTTCTTGTTATTCATGGTTTCTATGGCCCAAATGGTGATAGCGATCTGGTCCTGCAGGATAATCATGGTGCCCTGTGGTGGGTAGAGGATCCGGGCACAGAAGGTGTCCATTATGTCTCAATTGACAGCACAGATGCGCTATTGGCCGAAAGCGGTAACAGCGACGCGGTGAACACGGCAATTGGTATCGGTGCTACAGGCGCATTACTGGCAGGTTTAGCCGCACTGGTTGGCGGCGGCGGCGGTGGACACAGCGGCAGTAATGACAGTAACAATGGCGGCACCGATAACGGCGGCGGCAATAATGGTGGCAACAATGGCGGTGGTAATAACGGCGGTAACAACGGTGGTGGAGACACCACGCCACCGAGCGCAGTCACTAATCTGGTCATCACCGACAATGTCGGCGCGGTGCAGGGAGCCATTACCAATGGCACCAACACCGACGACAACACCCCAACTTTAAGCGGAACTGCCGAGGCTGGCAGCACGGTTAATGTCTACGATGGCACGACGCTGCTCGGAACAGCAACAGTAGGTGCCGATGGTAGCTGGAGCTTTACGACTCCTGCTCTTGGCGATGGTCAGCACAGCCTGACAGTGACAGTCACTGATGCAGCAGGTAACACCAGTGCAGCGACTGATCCTATTACCTTCACCGTAGATACTGTAGCCCCGGAAGCAGCAGGCAATATTACCCTCACCAACGATGACGGCGCTACAACTGTACCTGTTGGCCAAAACGGTTCCACCAACGACAGCACGCCTGTTTTGAGTGGTACCGCTGAACCTGGTAGCACCGTCACCATTTCTGATGGGGGTACTGTGCTGGGTACTACAACAACCGGCTCTGACGGCACCTGGACTTACACCACACCTCCACTGGGGGACGGCGGCCACAGCATCACCACTACCGTTACCGATCCGGCAGGCAATACCAGCCCGCCTTCCGACCCGATTACCTTTACTGTCGATACCGTTCCACCGGCTGCAGCAACCGGCCTGGTAGTCACTGATGACGTGGGTGCAGTGCAAGGTCCACTGACCTCCGGAGCTACTACCGATGACAACACGCCAACGCTGAGTGGACAAGCAGAAGCCGGTACCACGGTGAGTATTTACGACGGTACCACTCTGTTGGGTACTGCCACCGTCGGTAGCGACGGCAACTGGAGCTTTACAACGCCAGAATTGAGCAATGGCGCGCACAGCCTGACAGTCACAGTAACCGATGCTGCCGGTAACGTCAGCCCGGCCACCTCGGCCTTTGATGTTACCGTTGACGCGGGCCTGCCTCCGGCAACCAGCTCTCTGGAAGTCTTTGACGATACTGGCGCCACGCTGGTGCAGTTGGCCGATGGTGCAAGCACCCATGACAATACTCCGACACTGATCGGTCTGGCCGGTGCCAACAACACTATTATGCTGTACTACGGTGACGTCTTGTTAGGCACCGCGACGGCAAATGCCAGCGGCCAATGGTCGTTTGATGCTTCCACCCTGCCAGACGGCACCTATGTTTTCCATGCTGTCGCAACAGATGCAGCGGGTAACACTGCCGATTCAGGTAATGTCACTATTATCATTGATACTGTTGCGCCTGATGCTGCAGGCGATCTGCAACTGATCAACAACGAAGGCGACACGCCAGTGCCAGTCACTTCTGGCGGCGCAACCAATGACTCCACGCCGGTGCTGACCGGCACTGCCGAGCCAGGTAGCACAGTCACCGTTTCTGACGGCACTACCGTGTTGGGCACGGTGACAACAGGCAGCGACGGAAGTTGGAGCTTTACCAGCCCAACCCTTAACGATGGTGATCACAGCATCACTACGACCGTCACTGATGCCGCAGGAAATACCAGTCCGGCCTCCGATCCAATTACCTTTACCGTGGATACTGTTGCCCCGGCTGCCGTTAGCGGACTGGTAGTCTCCGATGATGTCGGCGATACCCAGGGACCTCTGACCTCCGGTGCCACTACCGATGACAACACGCCAACGCTGAGCGGGCAAGCCGAAGCGGGCACCACTGTCAGCATTTACGACGGTACTACCCTGCTGGGTACAACGACTGTGGGTAGCGATGGCAACTGGAGCTACACTCCGCCAGCATTGAGCAATGGTGACCACAGTTTGACCACCACGGTGACCGATGCCGCGGGTAATGTCAGTCCGGCATCACCAGCTTTCGACTTGAGTGTTGAAGCAGGCCTGCCTCCAGCAACCAGTTCCATTGAAGTGTTTGACGATACCGGCAGCACCTTGGTTCAACTGGCCGATGGTGCCAGTACCCATGATAATACCCCGACTCTGACCGGCGTCGCCGGTGCCAATGACATCATCACTATTTACAATGGCACCGAGGCGTTAGGCATGGCGACTGCGGATGCCAACGGTCAATGGTCGTTTGACACCTCCGCATTGGCCGACGGCACCTATGTGTTCCACGCTGTCGCAACCGATGCAACCGGTAACTCTGCCGATTCTGGCAATATCACCATCATCATCGACACTGTCGCGCCCGATGCGGCTGGCAATTTGCAACTGACCAATGACGAGGGCGCAACGCCGGTAGTGGTAGCGACAGATGGCGCAACCAACGACAACACGCCAGTATTGACCGGCACCGCAGAACCTGGCACCACGGTCACCATTTCTGATGGCACCACCGTGCTGGGTACTACAACAGTGGATAGCGATGGCAACTGGAGCTACACCACGCCGACTCTGGACGACGGCGATCACAGTATCACCACTACCGTCACCGATGCCGCTGGCAACACCAGTCCGGCCTCTGACCCGATTACCTTTAGCGTAGATACCGTTGCACCGGCTGCCGTAACCGGTCTGGTTGTTTCTGATGACGTCGGCGATTCCCAAGGGCCACTGACGTCCGGAGCCACCACCGATGACAGCACGCCGACTCTGAGCGGGCAAGCCGAAGCGGGCACTACCGTCAGCGTTTATGACGGCACGACCCTGCTGGGTACGGTAACTGCAGGCACTGATGGCAGCTGGAGCTACACTCCGCCAGCATTAAGCAACGGCGATCATAGCCTGACTACCACAGTGACCGATGCAGCAGGCAACGTCAGCCCGGCATCTCCAGCCTTTGATCTCACCGTGGATGCAGGTCTGCCACCAGCGACCAGTTCGATTGAAGTGTTTGATGATACCGGCAGCACGCTGGTGCAGCTTGCCGATGGTGCCAACACTCATGATAACACCCCAACGCTGACGGGCCTGGCGGGTGCCAACAATACAATCACCCTGTATAACGGCGATGTCGAACTTGGGACCACCACGGCAGATGGCACCGGCCAATGGACGTTTGATACTTCCGCCCTGCCAGACGGCACCTATATTTTCCACGCTATCGCGACCGATGCTACGGGTAACACTGCGGATTCAGGCAATGTCACTATCACCATTGATACCATAGCCCCTGCCGCAGCAGATGATTTGCAACTGACCAATGACGAGGGCGCAACCCCGGTAGTCGTGGACGCTGATGGTGCCACCAATGACAGCACGCCAGTTTTCAGCGGTACCGCAGAACCGGGCAGCACAGTCACCGTTTCTGATGGCGACACAATACTGGGCACGGCTACGGTGGGCACCGACGGTACCTGGAGCTTCACTACGCCAACCCTGACCGACGGCGATCATAGCCTGACAACGACTGTGACCGATGCTGCCGGCAATATCAGCCCGGCTTCGGACCCTCTCACCTTTACTGTCGATACCCAGGCTCCGGCTTCCGCGACAGGCCTACAACTCAGCAACGACGAGAGCGGTACGCTGGTTCCGATTAGCAATGATGCGACCAACGACACCACACCAGTGTTGACCGGTACCGCAGAAGCGGGCAGCACGGTCACCGTTTCTGATGGCGGCATCGTGCTGGGTACCGCAACGGCTGGCAGCGATGGCACCTGGTCATTTACGCCAACCGATCCTCTCACTGAAGGTTCGCACAGCTTCACCACTACAGTGACCGATGCAGCGGGTAACGTCAGTGATCCTTCTGCACCATTTGATTTCACCGTTGATACCACGCCTCCTGCCATTGCCAGTGATGTGGTACTCAGCAACAACGATGGCAGCACCCCGGTAGTCATTGCCGACGGTGGCCTGACCAACGACTCGACTCCATTAGTAACCGGGACGGCAGAACCTGGCAGCACAGTGACCATTTCCGATGGCACTACCGTGCTGGGCTCTGTATCAGTAGACAGCACGGGCAACTGGAGCTTCACCTCGCCAACGCTGGCCGAAGGTGACCATAGCCTGACCACCACGGTGACTGACCCTGCTGGCAATATCAGCGATCCGTCTGCCGCCATTACCTTTACTGTCGATATTACTGCGCCATCGGCCGCCAATCAGCTGGTTCTCAGCAATGATGAAAGCGGCACCGCCGTTCCGATTACAACGGCACCACCAATGACACTACGCCGGTATTAAGCGGTACCGCCGAGCCTGGCTCAACGGTTAATGTCTCGGATAACGGCACATTGCTGGGGACAGCAACGGTTGACACTGACGGCAACTGGTCATTCACTCCTACCACGCCGCTGGATGAAGGCGATCACAGCCTGACGACCACGGTGACCGATGCGGCGGGTAATACTGGTCCAGCCTCGCCTGCGGTTGATTTCACCATTGATACCACGGCTCCGGCAGAAGCTACCGACGTGCAACTCAGCAATAACGAAAGCAGCACGCTGGTGCCAATTGCCGAAGGCAGCTTCACGAACGATGCTACGCCAGTGCTTACGGGCGGAGCAAACAGTGCCGAAGCGGGCAGTACGGTCACCATATTGGACGGCACCGCCGTTCTGGGTACCGTAACGGCAGGCGCTGACGGCAGCTGGAGCTTTACTACACCTGTTCTGGGAACCGGCGATCACAGTATCTCTGTGACCGTTACTGACCCGGCCGGCAATACCAGTGCAGCCACCGCGCCGATTACGTTTACCGTGGATACCACCGCACCGGACGCAGCGCTGGGTCTGCAGCTCAACAATGATACCAGCGGTACTCCGGTTCCGATTGCCGATGGCGGCACGACTAACGATACCACCCCGGTATTGAGCGGGACTGCCGAGGCAAACAGCACGATCACTATTTCAGATGGTGACACCGTGCTGGGCACCACCACCACTGATGCCACCGGTGCCTGGAGTTATACGCCAACGCTGAATGATGGCGATCATAGTCTGACGGTAACCGTGACAGATGCTGCAGGTAATATCAGCGAAGCCAGTACGCCGGTCACCGTGACTGTGGATACCGTGGCACCGACAGTCGCTGACCTTGCGTTGAGCAATGATTCAGGCACAACACCGGTTGCTATTCCCGATGGCGGCCTGACCAACGACAACACACCGGTTCTCACCGGCACCGCTGAAGTGGGCAGCACAGTAACCATTTCTGACGGCGCTACGGTTCTCGGCACCTTGGTCGTTGATTCGACAGGCACCTGGAGCTATCCGGTAACCGCTGCTCTAACCGATGGCACTCACACGCTGAGTGTTACCGCTACGGATGCTGCCGGTAATGTGAGCTCTCCGGCGACTATCAGTCTGGATGTGGACGCAACACCTCCGGCCGCGGCAACGGATCTGATCCTCAGCACTGACAACGGCACTGCGCCAGTCACCAATACCGAAGGTACCTTTACCAGCGACAGTACGCCGCTGCTTTCAGGTACAGCAACGGCCGGTGACGTGATCAACGTGTTTAATGGTACAGACTTGATTGGCTCGACGACTGTTGACAGCAATGGGCAATGGACGATTACCTTACCGCAATTGGATGATGCGAGTTACACGCTGTCTGTGCAGGTGGGTGATGCTGCGGGCAACCTCAGCACGCCGACAGATATCAGCTTCACGGTTGACACCAGTGCGCCTGCCGAAGCAACCATTGAGGCTTTCAATAACAACGGTACAACCGATGTCGGCATTCCAAACGATGGCATCACCAATGACAACACACCGCTGCTAAGCGGGACTGCCGAGGCGGGCAGTCTGGTAACTATTTATGATGCCAACCAGCAGGTTATCGGCACTACCATTACCAGCGATACTGGAACCTGGAGCTTCCAGTCACCTACCTTGTCTGATGGCACTCACACACTGACCGCAACGGTCACTGATGAAATTGGTAACGTCAGCACGGGAACCGACTTCACGATTACCGTAGATGCTACGGCGCCTGAACCGGTGAGTAATCTGCTGCTGCAAAACGATAATGGTGCCGCGCCGGTAGATATTCCAAACGGCGGCTCGACCAACGACGGTACGCCAGTGCTCAGCGGTACCGCAGAAGCGGGCAGTCTGGTGACAATTCTCAACGCCGACAATGGCTCGGTAATAGGCACAGTAACCGCTGACGCGACCACTGGGGCATGGAGCTTTGCCGCCACAAGTGATCTGCCGGAAGGGACCTATAACGTAGGAATTACGGTTACAGATGAAGCAGGTAATGTCAGTGCAACCACTAACTATAGCTTCACGGTTGACCTTACACCGCCTGCCGAGGTTGCCACCTTCGCCATCTACAACAACGAAGGTTCAAGCCCGGTCCTGATCCCTAACCCTGGTTCCACCAATGACGATACGCCAGTGTTGCGCGGTACGGCGACGCCAGGCACCACCATCAATATCTATCAGGATAACGTGCTGGTTGGCACGGCTGAAGTTGCTGATAACGGCGTATGGCGTTATGAAACCAACACCTTGCCGGATGCAACTTATAGCTATACCGTCTCGGTGGTCGATGCAGCAGGAAACGAAAGTGCCCTGTCAGCGCCGTATGCCGTCACTATCGACACCGTGGTTCCTGAACCCGTTGGGTCACTGGAGGTCACTGATAACGTTGGCGACTCTCAAGGTCTTCTGACCTCGGGCGAGCTCACCGACGACAATACTCCGACCTTCTCGGGCACGGCGGAAACAGGGACGACCGTCAGTCTTTATGAAGGCACGACCCTGTTGGGCACTGCGACCATCACTGCGGGCAATGCGTGGACAATCACCCCGTCTGCCCTGGGTAACGGCACGCATGATTTCAGTATTGTTGTGACCGATGCTGCAGGTAATGTCAGTACATCGACAGATTTCAGCCTGAATATCGAAGCAGGCTTACCGCCAGCCACCACCACGCTTGAAGTCTTTGATGACAACGGGCCGATGCTGGTGCAACTGGCCGACAATGCCAGCACCAATGACAACACGCCAGTACTTAGCGGCCTGTCTACTGCGGGTGACATCATTACCATTTATGATGGCGTCGGCAACCAGATCGGCACGACTACCGTTGGCGCGGACAATCAATGGAGCTTTACCCCATCGACAGGATTGGCCGATGGCTCCCACGGCTTCTTTGTCACCATTACCGATGGCACAGGAAACGTCACCACCTCTGACACCATCAATATCATTATTGATACAGTGGCACCTGATGCAGCAACCGGCATTGCAGCCAGCAATGACAACGGAGCCGCGCCTGTTGCGATACCTGACGGTGGCGAAACCAACGACAATACACCGTTGTTGACCGGCACAGCCGAGGCTAACGGTATAGTGACCATTTATGATGGCGACACTGCCATTGGGACGACCACGGCGAGCGCGACTGGAGCCTGGAGTTTCGACACTCCAACGCTGACTAACGGGTCTCATACCTTCAGTGTCACCGTGACCGACGCGGCGGGTAACATCAGCGATCGCTCCACTGCAGTTACGCTTACTGTCGATACTCATGCGCCGGTAGCGGCAACGCTGGTGGTTACCGACGATGTCACCGACACCGTGGTGCCAAATCAGGGCACGACCAATGATGCGACACCAACCCTCAGCGGTACTGCCGAAGCCGGTTCTACCGTAACCATCTATGATGGCGCTACGGCAATTGGAACTGCTATTGCCACCGGCGGAAACTGGACCTTTACCACCGCAGATCTCACTGACGGTAGCCATACCTTTACCGTGACCTCAACGGATGCAGCGGGCAACGTCAGCGTGGCTTCTCCTGCGACTACTGTCGTAATTGATACCATTGCCCCTGATGCAGTCACAGTTGCCGCCAGTAACAACAACGGCACTGCGGCTATCCCGATTCCTCAAGATGGCAGCACCAACGATAATACTCCGGCGCTTACCGGTACCGCCGAAGCAGGCAGTCTGATTACCATTTCAGAAGGCACAAACGTGCTGGGTACCGTAACGGCAAACTCTGCGGGGTCATGGAGCTTTATCTCGTCAACGCTGGCCGATGGCGCTCATACTTTGAGTGTGACAGCCACTGATGCGGCGGGGAACGTAAGCACGCCATCAACCGTAACATTCACTGTGATCACCACCGGCCCGGCACCGATTACCGACCTGACTGTAACGGATAATGTCGGGACCATCACTGGTGCATTGGTCAGCGGTGCGACAACCGATGACACTACGCCAACGTTGGCCGGTACGGCGACCGCAGCGGGCGACATCGTGACGGTCTATGACGGTACCACAGTGCTGGGGACAGTCACTGCGGGAACTGGCGGAGCCTGGACCTTTACTACGGCGGCGCTGGCTAACGGCCTCCATCCGTTGAGCGTCACAGTAACCGACCCGGCAGGCAACACCAGTGCAGCGACCAATTTCCCAATCACGGTCGACACTGTTGCACCAACGGCGTCAACGCTGGTGATAACCAACGATGTTACCAATACGGTAGTGCCAAACGGAGGCTCGACCAACGACACTACGCCAACCCTGAGCGGTGTCGCAGAAGGAGGCAGCACGGTCAAAGTTTATGACAATGGTGTGCTGCTGGGGACAACTACCGCAGCAACAAACGGTGCCTGGAGCTTCACCACGGGCGTGCTGGCGACTGGCAGCCATCCGCTGACAGTAACAGCTACCGACGCCGCAGGTAACGTCGGTGCGGCTACCGCTGCAACGGTGGTTATCGACACCACGGCACCGGCCCCAGTGACTCTGACTGCCAGCAACAATGACGGTAGTACTCCGGTGGCGATTGCCAATAACGGCATCACCAACGACAGTACTCCAGCATTGAGCGGCACGGCCGAGGCAGGAAGCCTGGTAACCATTTCCGAAGGCACTACGGTGCTTGGTACGGTAACGGCAGGTACGAATGGAGCCTGGAGTTTCACCACTGCCACGCTTGCCAACGGAGCTCATACCTTCAGTGCCACCGCGACGGATGCAGCGGGTAACGTCAGTACGGCAACAACCCTGACGCTGACCGTTGATACCGTGGCCCCGGCGGCAATTACCAACCTGACAGTGACCGATAACGTAGGCACCATCACCGGTACGCTGGCAAACGGAGCCAGAACCGATGACAACACGCCAACGCTTGCAGGCACCACTGAAGCCAACGCTATCGTTTCGATTTATGACGGTACGACCTTACTTGGCACCACTACGGCCAGCAATACCGGAGCATGGAGCTACACGACTGTCGCGCTGAGCGATGGTGCTCATCCTCTCACCGTGACAGCAACAGATGCAGCGGGCAACACCGGCCCGGCATCGACGGCGGTCTCCATTACGGTGGATACCGTAGCTCCGGCTGCTGCAACCGACCTGACAGTGAATGCGGCAGGAACCACGCTAACGGGTGAAGGTGAAGCCAACGCGACAGTCACCGTTAAGGACGCGGATGGTAACACCATTGGCACCGGCACTGTGACTGCCAACGGCAGCTTCTCGGTCACTCTCAGCAGCGCGCAAACCACTGGCGCAACGCTGACGGTGACTCAGACTGACGTTGCAGGCAACGTTTCACCGACGGCAACCACAACTGGTGCGATAAGCATCGTGGCGGCCAACGACACCAATATAGTGGATTACACCAGCACCGAAGGGTCTATTACCAACCCAACGACCAGCGTTACGCACACCGCATTGCTTAATATCGGGCTGGGCGGCCTGCTGAGTGCCAGCGTGTTGTCGAACGGTAACTCCTATCAGTTCAGCGTAGGTGCCGATGATACCCGTACGGTCACGCTTCACGGCTCAGTCGGCGGGATAAGCCTGCTTGCCGACTACTCGCTGTACCTGTATGAGCAGCAGACAAATGGTTCCTGGGCATTGGTAAGCGTTACCTCAAACTACCTGTCAACCGGGCTTATCTCCCTGGGGACACAAACAGGCGGCAACGTTACCTATTCCAACCTCGGAACCGGCAACTACGCGGTAGTTTTAGGCGCGGCGCTTAATGTGACGTTATTGCCGGTGACCACCATCACCACAGTTTCGGACATTACCTCGCTGGCAGTCACTGTGGCAGCTACCGTCACCGGTAACCTGCTGGAAAACGATACCAGCTCCGTGGCTGGGACTATTCCGGCGGGCACTGCGGTCACAGAGGTCGGAACCAGCGCAGTTGCGGCGAGCGGCAACACGGTGATCAACTCCTCTTACGGGACATTGACCATCAACTCGCACGGTGACTATACCTATACGCTGAAAGCCGGTCTGGACATCGATACCTTGCCTACGACCGACACCTTCACGTATTCGGTCAAGGATGCCAGCGGTATCGTGACTACGGCCACCCTGACGCTTGAACTGCATGATGGTGCTTCAACAACGTTGACCACTAACAGTCTACTGGTTGAATCAGCCAGCACGACTGAGAGTGATGCCAGCGGCAGCATCTACGGTGATAGCACCACTACCCATACCGGAACCTTAAGCATCATTAATGAACACGGCGATTCCACCACCGTGAGCAGTACGGGTACAACTGAGGTAACTGGTGATTATGGTGTGCTGAGTATCGCCGCAAACGGTAGCTATACCTATGCACTGAGTGCCGATGTCAATGCGCAGGACATCACGCACAAAGAGGTATTCAGTTACTCACTGGCGGCCACTGACGGCACCCTCACGACTAACTCGTTTACCATTGACCTGCACCCAACCATCACAGGCACCACGGGAGCCGACACCATTACCGGCAGCGCCTACGACGACACCATTACTGCCGGTGCCGGAGCAGATACGCTGGTTTATCACCTGTTGGCTACCGCAGACGCCACGGGGGGTAATGGTCATGATACCTGGACAGACTTTAGTGTCTCCGAGGGTGACAAGATAGACGTCAGCAACCTGCTTATCGGTTGGAATGATTCCACAAGTAATGTTAATGATTTTGTGAAAGTAGACCATACTTCTGATGGCAACACCGTGCTTTCGATTGACCGTGACGGTACTGGTACGGCATACAGCACGACTCCGCTGGTGACGTTGGAAGGTGTAAACGCATCACTTGAGGAACTGCTGCAACAGCCGCACCAGAACACTACAGCGTAAAGGTTGTTACACAACGCAGGGATGCGTATGGGCACAGGGAAGTGCCCCTTTTCTCTCATTGACTGGTGGAATATAGATGGATTTGAGGCAATCTCGCGCAACTTATCGTCGTATCACTAAGCTCGGCGCCTTGTGCGCTGGCTTTGCTTTGTTTCACAGCTCTCAACTTATGGCTGCCAGTGATGCTCTCACTGCAGCAAGCAGTATTTCTACAGCAGGCCTGATTCAACAACAGGATCTGCCATCATTGACCGGTGAAATCTCCCAACCTGCCCTGACCAACGTACCAGACACTCTAACGATAAATCAGGCCGTGCAGCGGGCGATTCAGTGGCACCCCGATATTGCCGAAGCTATCGGCAAAATGCTGGAGCAGGCCAACCAGGTTGATGTGGCGAAAGCAAAATATTATCCGCAAGTCAGCGTCGGTATGAATAACGGCTACAGTAATTCCTATGTCGAAAAAGGTTACAGCCCTTCGTTTGTACTCTCGGTTTCTCAGATGCTGTATGACTTTGGCAAGGTCAGCAGCTCAGTGCGTTCTGCCGAAGCTGGCGTGGCGCAAGAACAGGCCAACGTGTTGGTCAGCATCGATACTGTAGCCCACGACACCGCCGCTGCACTGGTGGAAGTTCAAGGCTATCAGCAGCTAGTGAAAATTGCCCAGGAGCAGTTGACGGCGCTGAACAAGATTGGTGATTTAGCGCGTCAGCGTAATGATGAAGGTGCGGCGTCTCTTTCCGACGCGACGCAAACCGATGCGCGTATCGAAGGCGCACGCGCCACCCTCACCCAATATCAGGCCAACCTTGACCGCTGGCGTGCCACGCTGGCAACTGATCTCGGCTGGCCAATAGTAAGAAATGTCAGCGACAGTTTCCCGGCCAAGCTGATGCGTTCCTGCCAGTTTGTCAAAGCGGATGACAAGCTCAATCCGTCGGTACTTGCCGCTATGGCACAGGTCAATCAGGCACAGGCAAAACTGGACAATGCCAATGCACAAATGATGCCGACTATTTCGCTTGATCCCCAGGTATCGCGCTATCTCAACGATCATTACTCCGGCAGCGATGAGCTCAATCGCACGCAGTATTCGATTGGTGTCAACGTTCAGATGCCGCTTTATCAGGGCGGCGGTATGACGGCCAGCCGTGATGCGGCTGCCAATGCGCTGGGCGCGGCCAATTCGGCGGTAAACTCGGCGCGTTTAAAAGCCCGGCAGCAACTCAGCGAATCGCAGAATGAGTCACAGAGCCTCGCGCTCAGCCTGGCCATTCAAGGGCGGCAACAGAGCCTGGGCGAGAAAACCCAGCAGCTTTATCAGGATCAATATCTGCAACTTGGCACTCGGCCATTACTGGATGTCCTGAACGCCGAGCAAGAAGTGTTTCAAACCCGATTTACGCTCCAGCAAACCATCAGCCAGTTACGCTCACTGCAGCTCGATTGTTTATACAGTACCGGGCAGATGCGGTCCGCGTTTGCTTTGAATAATCAGCGGATCCAATCCGTGGAGATCCAGCCATGACCCAATTACAAATTCCCGATGGCCCAGACGACCACTCAAACAGTGGCACAGGGGGAAATGTGCCACTGCACGGTTGGGCAACGGCAATTATTCTGATTGCCACTCATTATCGGCTACCGTGTTCTCCGGGCATGATCATGGCCACCAGCGAATGGCAGGGCAAACAGCCCCGAGACAAAGCATTGCGGCACCTGGCACGTCAGGCCGGGCTGTCGCTGCAATTGTATGAAGACAACAAATGGGAAATCACCAGTTGGCGGCTGCCGCTGGCAGTGGAGCTGCATGATGGTCAGGTAGGGGTCATCACCAGCTTTGATGGTGAAAGTGAAGTGCGAGTGCATTTCACCGGCGACGAGCAGCCCACGCCGGTCGCACTGGAAACCTTGCTGCCAGAGATCAATTTTGCTGCCGCGCTGCGTCCGGTAACTGCGGCGAAAGACAGCCGCGTGGACCGTTATCTGAGCGTGGTCAAACCGGACTGGCTGCGTCGCCTGGTTTTGCGCGACCTGCGCCCCTACGGCTACGTAATGCTGGGTTCACTGCTGATCAACCTGCTGGCGCTGGTCGGTATCATCTTCTCGATGCAGGTCTATGACCGGGTAATTCCGGCGCAATCCTACCCGACTCTCTATGTGCTCTACATCGGGGTGATCATCTCGGTGGTGTTCACTTATATCCTGCGCGTCGGGCGCGATCACGTAACCGATTTACTGGGTAAACGTGCCGACATGCGGGTTTCAGACCGCGTTTTTGGCCACGCGCTGCGCCTGCGTAACAGTGCGGTGCCGCGTTCCACCGGGACCTTTATCTCGCAGTTGCGTGAGCTGGAGGCGATCCGCGAAATGGTCACCTCGACGACGGTATCAGCTATCGTAGATATGCCGTTTTTCCTGCTGTTCCTGCTGGTGATGGCAATTATTGCTCCGCCATTGGCGTGGATAGCCCCGGTGGCGGTGCTATTGATGGTGCTGCCCGGCCTGTTTAGCCAGAAAAAACTGGCCAGACTGGCGCAGCAGGCGTTGAAAGAATCGACCCTGCGCAATGCGGTGCTGGTCGAGAGCGTGCAAGGGCTGGAGGACATCAAGCTGATGCAGGCAGAGGATCGCATCCTGCAACAGTGGAACAGCTATATCCGCATCACCGCGCAGTCTGGCGTTGAGATGCGCAAAGTCATGCACTCGCTGATAAGCTGGGGCGTGACGGTGCAGGGGCTGGTTTATGCCAGCGTGATTGTCGTCGGCGCGCCAATGGTTATCAATGGTGATATGACTACCGGTGCAATTGTTGCGGCTTCCCTGCTCTCTTCGCGCATGATTGCTCCGATGGCGACGTTGTGCGGCGTACTGGCGCGCTGGCAGCAAGTCAAGGCGGCAAAAAACAGCCTCGATGCGCTGATGAATCTGCCGGTTGAAAACAGCAAGGACGAAACTCGTATTCACTGCCCGGTGCTGTTTGGCCATTATCAGTTTACCGATGCCATGTTCCGTTATTATACCGATTCACTCACTATTGCCCTGCGTATCAAAAGCCTGACCATTGAGCCGGGTGAGCGGATAGCATTGCTGGGCCGTAACGGTTCCGGTAAATCGACCATGCTGCAGGCAATGATTGGCGGCGTGGATTTAGTCAGTGGCGAACTGCGGCTCGATAACCTCAGCCTGCCGCACATTGATCTCGCCGATGTGCGACGAAACGTGGGTTTACTGACGCAAAACGCCAAACTGTTCCACGGCACGTTGCGTGAAAATCTGACCATGGGCTCGGCACACGCAACCGATGACGCAATCTTCGCGGCGTTGAGCGTTAGCGGTGGTGCTGACTTTATTCGTCGCCTGCCGCTGGGCCTGGATCACCCAATTATGGAAGGCGGCGTCGGGCTATCCGGCGGACAACGGCAATCGCTGCTGTTGGCGCGTATGCTGCTGCGTGACCCTAACATCGTGCTGCTCGATGAGCCGACCTCCTCCCTCGACGACCATACCGAGAAAGAGTTTATCGAACGTCTGGACCAATGGCTGAACGGGCGCACTCTCATCGTCGCAACGCATCGCGCCGCTATTCTTGCCCTGGTCGACCGTGTGCTGGTGCTCAAAGATGGGCAGTTGGTGATGGACAGCCCGAAAGAGAATGCGCTGCCGACGTCAACGTCACGCGCTGGTGGTAATCTGCCGGAGACAAAATCATGATCAAGCAATTGCCCGGAAAACTGAGGCTGGTGACGGCAGCAGAAGTTGATTCATCTGACGATCTGCTGGGCGAGCTGCGTTCGGAAACTCACTATTCTGGCGCGGTACGCCTCATAGTTATTAGCTCTTTATTACTTCTGGTTACACTGGTTTGGGCCTGGTTCGGCATGCTGGATGAAGTGTCTACCGGCACCGGCAAGGTAATTCCCAGCTCGCGTGACCAAGTGTTGCAGTCGCTGGAAGGCGGTATTTTAACCGCATTACTGGTCCATGAAGGTGATGAGGTGCAGGCCGGTCAAATAGTCGCCCGTCTTGATCCCACTCGTTCTCAGTCTAATGTTGGCGAGAGCGCAGCCCGTTATCGCGCGGCACTGGCGGCTGCGGCGCGCCTTAATGCCGAAGTTAATGACAAGCCACTGGTTTTCCCGTCCGAGCTAAAGGATTTCCCTGACCTGACCGCTTCTGAGACTCGGCTGTATAAAACCCGCCGTGCACAGCTTACCGATGCCACGGCACAGTTTAATCAGTCATTGTCTTTAGCCAATCGCGAACTGGCGATCACCCAGCGGCTGGCGAAAACCGGCGCAGCCAGCAGCGTAGAAGTACTGCGCTTGCAGCGTGACAAGTCAGATTTGGAATTGAAACTCACGGATATGCGCTCACAATACTATGTGCAGGCGCGTGAGGAGTTGGCGAAGGCCAACGCCGAAGCCGATAGCATGTCACAGGTAGTGAAAGGACGCGAAGATACCGTAACTCGTTTGACCATCCGCTCCCCTATGCACGGTATTGTGAAAAACATCAAGGTGTCGACCGTCGGTGGGGTTATTCCTCCTAACGGTGAATTAATGAATATCGTGCCAATGAACGATCGCCTGCTGATTGAAGCACGCCTGTCGCCGCGTGATATCGCCTTTATTCACCCGGGCCAGCATGCAGTGGTGAAAATTTCAGCTTATGACTATGCTATTTACGGTGGTATTAACGGCGTGGTCGAAGGCATTTCACCAGACACTATTCAGGATGAGGTGAAACCGGAGATTTATTATTACCGCGTATTTATCCGCACTGATAATGACTATGTGCAGAACAAAGCCGGCAAGCGTTTCTCTATTAGCCCCGGAATGGTCTCCACCGTTGATATTAAAACCGGTGAGAAGACAGTAATGGATTATCTGATCAAACCGTTCAACCGCGCGAAAGAGGCGCTGCGCGAACGTTAATATCATTATATAAATTATTTATGCTGCCGTTTTCAGCTGAAACCGGCGGCATTTTTTATGACTAATTTCCGACCAATTTAATTACGCAGACTAATAGCGGTATCAGCAAGTGATTAAATACGAATCAGTATGAATCACTAGGGGGGTTAGAATTGATGTCGCTGGTGTGCAAGACATGCTGCTTATTGTTTACCAATAAGCAGCATGATTGATGCTTTGACGGGGATTAAATTTTCAGATCGGCAAAGGCCTGAATAATTTTATCAATCTGCTCGTCGCTGTGCGCGGCATTCACGCTACAACGCAGCAAAGTATTACCAGCCGGTGCAGCGGGTGGCAATGCCAGGTTTACATAAACACCGTTTTCGATCAGTTCACGCCAGAGACGCAGGCCGTCTTCTTTTGAACCCACCAGCACAGGAACCACCGGGCTGATGCGCGGGCCCAGCTCAAGTCCCAACTCGGCAAGTCCGTGGTAAAGTCTGCGAGCATTGCTCCACAGCTTTTCACGCAGGCCCGGGTTCTCGGCGATAGTTCTTAAAGAAGAACGTACAGAGGCGATACTTGATGGCGATGGCGAGGCGGTGAAGATATAAGGACGGCTGCTGTAGCGCAGCACTTCCATTGCTTTGGCACCGACGGCAAAACCACCAATAGAGGCCAGACTCTTGCTAAACGTGCCAAGGATAATATCAACATCATCCTCAACGTGCAGCTCTTCTGCCAGGCCGCGGCCTGTCGCGCCCATGACGCCGAATGAGTGAGCTTCATCGACCAGCAAATAGCCACCAAGGCGACGTTTGATGTCAACAATCTCGACCAGAGGAGCAACATCACCCAGCATGCTGTAGATGCCTTCAACGATGATGATCGCTTCTTTGGCACGGTCACCCAGCAGCACCATACGGCGCTCCAGATCTTCGGCATCATTGTGACGGAAACGGATTAACTGCGCCCCGCCCAGAGCACACGCGTCATAAATACTTGCGTGGCAATCTTTGTCAATCAGGACCACGGCATCAGAATGCGCCAGCGTACTGATCACACCCAGATTGGCGGTATATCCAGTAGGGTAAACAATGGCAGTAGGACGGTCAAAGAAGGCCGCCAACTCATGCTCTAACGCAAGGTGCGAACCGTAGCTACCATTGGCCATACGCGAACCGGTAGTTCCTGTGCCCTGAGCTGCCAATGCAGCCTGACCTTCGGCAATCGCTTGCTCATTGAAGGTCAGACCCAAATAGTTGTTCGTGCCTGCCAGCACAATTTTGTGGTCGCCAATACGACCTTCCGTTGCTGAGTAGATCTCATCGATACAGGCGCCAAATGGATTTATACCAGGCGTTCGGTATTCATTAAGTCTGTCCGCAAGATTAGCAAACTTATCATAAAGACCCATAGGTGCTCTCCAGGTGTGGGAGTAGCGCATTCAGCAACTGCTCGGGGGTTCTAACATTCAGCAAGATATTTATTGGGATGGTAATATCTAATTTGTCTTCTAGCTTCATTAACAGACTCATCACTTTAATAGATTCCAGGCCAATATCATTGACGAGATCGCTGTCCGGCTTTACCTCATGATCGCCCTCAACCATACCCTGCAGGAACTCAAGGATATAGTCCATTAATACTTCACGGTTTAACATAAAAATTTCACACACCTATAGTATATAATGATAATCAAATACTTTTTGCGCTGCACACGCTCTAACCCATCACAGGAAACCAGTTAATAGATTCAGACAAGCTTTAGTTGCTCACGTTTGTATCAGAATGTTTTTTATGACTAAAATCTACTTTACATTTAAGCCTATAGCTTATTCGGAGTATCTTCTATTCTTATTGTGTGGTTTCGGTCGAACTCGTCATTGAACCTCGACAATTCACGTCGATAAAGCATTAAGTGATAAAAGGTAAAAAGTTCCCACCCTGATAATGTAACCATTCGTGTCAAAAAATACCAACTTATCCTGAACAACATACACATCCCTGACTGTAACGCCAGTTAAACTGCAGCAGCTTAGGCTTGATGCCTATCAGAATATATTAATTATTTTACTTTTGATAATATTTTGCAATTAAGCACTTGAGTATTAAAAAGGCCATCCCAATTTAAATTTGGCTTAGTAAGAAATTTAATAACCCTTCTCTAAAGTTAACCCAGCTATAAATCTTATAACTAATAGGTAGAGATTAAATCGCAAGGTGTTTGATTAATTTTGTTAATAGCTGCAATAACTCAGGCCCTACTCGTCTCAAAGTCGGAATCTACTATTTTAATGCATTAAATAAAACCACCGGGTGATTATATCCAACAATATGGTTTATACTGAGAATCACCTATCAAGCTGAGTTGAGACAATGTTCGATCCTAATCGAGGGGTCATCACATGCGCATGTCTACGGTCCAAAAAGATATTTTGCTGCTCCTTTATGATCATTCAGGTCTGGGCAATCAAGCCGTATCATTTAGCGCTATCTCTATGTTTACTTTACTCAATCAGCATCGTGCAAGACCAGTCCCAGTCACTGACTTTCGTCGCGCCTGTCACAAACTACTCGCTATCGGACTGGTTGAAAAATATCGCGACGAGCAATCACAAAAAGTCGTTTTTCGCTTATCTGCCGAAGGTAAGACAAGTGCAAGCCTGCTCTATTGCCGTTAGATTTTAGGATTTTTATAATAATCATTGTCTTTTCCCCATCTGCAAAACTTCCTGCCTTCTCCACACTGATTAACGCAGTAATGTGTTAATTAACCGCCAATAAATTAACCAATGTTTTTTGCAATTTCCCTAAGCTGGACGTCGAGTTATTACTAACCTATTTATCCGTTCAGTATAAATTTTCGGCTGTTGGTTAACCTTCACATTAAGGGAATTTTATTAAATGAAAGTGCAAAAAATAGCGCAACCCGCATCAATCAAAGTTTTAGAGTCGTGGGGAAATGTTGAAGGCTTGCCTGATACCCCGGCTGTAAAACTCTCCGGGATCCAGAAAGTCATTCCGGGTAAGGAGGACATTGATACCGGAATATTTGAATGCAGCGCAGGAAGTTATCGACGCTCCGTTAAGCAGGCCGAAATTATGCACTTCCTGAATGGCAAAGGATCTTTTACTCCTGACGGAGAAGAAACCCTTGAGTTTACCGCCGGAGACTCATTCTTCTTTGAGGCCAATACCGAGGGCACTTGGGTCATTGAAACAGATATGCGTAAGCTTTACGTGATTTTCGACGCGCTCGAGGCCTAAGGCAACTCACCGCCTCGCAACCACGAGGCGGCTATAAAACAACAGGTTAACCTTCTCGACTTTACCACGACGCTTTTGACCTATCGTCGTTGACCGTTTACATCATCACCTTATCGCCTACAAAAATAATAGTTGCTGAATAAACCGCCTTCCCCTCATAATTTTCCAGTGATAACATAAAAAAGATATCAATGAAAACTGGAGTCAAAAATGATTATTATCACAGGCGCTTCCGGGCAGTTGGGACGCGAAATCGCACGACAGCTTGTAAATAAAATACCGGAAAATCAGGTTGTTGCAGGCACTCGTGATGTGCAGAAAATGGCTAATTTTGCCCAAAGTGGTGTACAGCTGAGAATCACTGATTTTGCCGATCCGGCTGGCTTGGCGCATGCTTTTACAGGTATGCATCAGGTTCTGCTGGTTTCTGTCGATAAACTTGGAGAGGAAGCGCTTCGGTTACATAACAATGCCATCGGCGCAGCGCGTTCTGCCGGGGTACAACGGGTGCTGTATACCAGCCACATGGGCGCACGAGCAGATTCAATGTTTGTCCCTGCTGTTGACCATACAGCAACCGAGGACCTGCTGGCGGCAAATGGCACACCTTTTACCTCGCTGCGCCATGGTTTTTATGCTGAAAGCGGACTGCATATGATTGGACGGGCATTTGAAACTGGCGAGCTTCGCGTTCCAGAAGATGGCCCTGTGAGCTGGACTGCTCGTAATGATTTGGCAGAAGCAGACGCGATTATTCTCGCCGATCCTGGCCGATTTGACGGTATGACTCCGCCATTAACTGCTCCGCAAGCCTTTACCATGGCTGAGTTAGCCAACATCGCCTCAGAGATGACTCAGCGTGAAATAAAACATGTCACACTGACCGATACGCAGTGGATTAGCGAAAAAGTTGCTCTGGGAGTGCCCGCGCCCATGGCCGAATTGCTGTTAGGCATGTTCAAGGCGGCAAGATTAGGTGATTTCTCTGTGGTTGATCCTGCTTTAGAGAAGCTGCTTGGTCGTCGCCCACAAACTATGCGTGATATTCTCACCGGAGTCCTAAAGCCTGCTCAGGCCTCCCAAAGCGATTAACCAAGGGGTTTCAATAAAGATTATGAAGGTAAATGATGCTGATGATGCAAGAACTCGAATCATTACCGCTGCAGCCGCTCTGATTCGAACCCACGGCACGGATGCAGCAACGACGCGCGCGGTGTCTGCCGCCGCATCAATTCAACCGCCGACGATTTATCGATTGGTGGGCGATAAAGATGCCTTGCTTGATGCCGTTGCAGAGTTTGAGCTGGCCGCTTATGTCGCCACCAAAAAGGATGAGGATCTCCCCTCGGATCCGATTGAAGCCTTGCGCTTTGGCTGGGATAAGCATGTCGCATTCGGCCTGTCCAATCCTGCGTTATTCAGGATAATCAGCAATAACGCCGCCTCACCCGCGGCAAAATCAGGTATAAAAGCGTTGGCTAAAAAAGTACATGCGGTCGCGCTGGCAGGAAGATTGCAAGGCAGTGAAGAGCGAGCAGTGGCAATGATGCATGCTACTTGTACCGGGGTGGTTATCTCTCTGATCGCACAAGAACAGACACCCGCGCATTTTGACCTTGCTGCTGAAACGCGTGAGGCGGTTATTCAGGCAATAACCAATAACAGGCTTGAACTGGCAGATGAAAAAATCGGTACTGCGGCAACGACATTAAGGGCTCGGCTCGGCCAGTCGCAAACGCTGACAAACGGCGAGCGTGGTTTGATGGATGAGATTTTGCTCCGATTGGGCAGTGAGATTTAAGCCCTGACTAAACAATCATTTTTGAATAATATTTAACATCAAATTTCTGTTCTCGAGGTTTAATACCTGGAAGTGAATTTTTCGAAACTGGCGACCAGGCTATCGATAAACACTCGAGTCCGCGAAGGCATTAAACGGCGTCCGGGGAACACGGCCCACACAGGAACGCCGGGACATTCCCAATCCTCAAGCACACGAACCAGCTCACCCGTTTCCAGATAAGGGTGGGCGAAATGGGTAGTTACACTGGTGATTCCCGCGCCGAGGCGGGCAAGATTGATTAACACACTGGGTGAATTGGCAACAGCACGCATCGGCGGACTCCCCTCCCAGCACTCCCCCTGTTTGGTGAGCGTCCAGGGTGAAACGTCACCTCCACGCGTCCGCAATCTCAGCACCGAGCGCTGCATCAAATCTTGCGGATGATCTACCCGCCCATGCTTTTTAATAAACGAGGGCGCAGCGTAAAGCCCAACCCGAAACGTGCTCAGTTGGCGAGCCACCAGCGTTGAATCATTCTGCAAGTTACCCATACGCAAGGCGATATCATACCCCTCGCCAATAATATCAACGCGTTGCTGAGAGGAATCTATATCCAGCGTGACCTGTGGATATTTCTCGATAAAGTCTGCCAGCAGAGCACCAATTAAATTTTGAGAAAAATCTCCGGGCATTGATATTCTTAATTGACCCGTGGGCTTGGCCTGGCGGTTTTCAGTCAGCGCCAGCATGGCTTCCATTTCGGCAGAAATTTGTTGCGCGTGGCGCAGCACGGCTTTGCCATATTCGGTAATCATCATCTTGCGCGTGGTCCTGACAATCAATCGTTCACCCAGCTGATTTTCCAAGGCCGAAATCCGTCTGGAAACGGTGGAGTTGGGAATATCAAGGCGTTCAGCCGCCCCTGAAAAACTTCCCTCTTCCACAACGCAGGCAAACAGGACCAAGTCTGCGGGATCAAATTTCATTATTATGCCATTTTTGGGATTATGTTATCCATTTCTGGAGTTTATGCCCAATCACGAAACAGTTAAAGTGAATTTGAGCTTATGGCAGTTTGCCAAACGCTGAATTATCAGGAAAAACGTAGAAACGAAGCTAATCAGCCACTTTCAACCGAATAGCCTCATTTGCACGGAATTAGATATTCCAAAAATCATCTTTAATGATGATGCACGGCAGATACCAACACGGTTTTTGCCTAATTAACTTTACACCTCAATTCTTCAGGGATTAATACAATGCGTTATTTTTCTATTACTAAATTCAGTGATGCCATCCTGTTAATTACTCGCATCATGCTGATGCTGTTATTTGTTATTTTTGGCTATGAAAAACTGATAGGTTTTAGCGGCACGATTAACTATATGGCATCCACTGGATCGCCGTTCCCGACCTTATCGGCAATTGTTGCCGTCGTGCTGGAATTCTTTGTCGGTATTGCCATCATATTAGGTTTCTATACCCGCCCACTGGCGCTGATTATGGCCGTATACACCCTAATTACCGCTCTGATCGGCCATAATTTCTGGACCATGACCGGAGCTGCGCATTATGCCAACGAGATTAATTTTTACAAAAATGTCGCAATTATGGGCGGATTGTTCCTGCTTGCGCTGACGGGTCCAGGTAAATACTCCCTCGACCGCAAATAATCATTCACGGAAGTCGCTAATCACTGTGGCTCTCAAGATTTTAACCTCCGACTAGAATTGACAAATAATAGTGGCTGATTAAAAAAGTCATGGGATTGATAAAGGTTATAGCCGATAGGCTCATCATGCCTGCGGTAAAAACCTTTATCTGTTCTCACGTTCAATAAGTGACATTGACAGTAACGGTATCTGAATAGCTGCCGGGAGTGTAATTTGCACTCGCAGCGGTAGCATAGACTGTATAAGTGGTGGCCGAACCGCTCCCAGTCCCGGCAATACTGTTTGCCGCGCTACTGCCCCAGACTACACCATTGATCCCACTGGTAGACCTGAGCTGATAAGGCACAGTATCCTTATTGGGTGCGGTGCCTGACATTACACCCGCGCCCGTGGTGCTGCTGTTTGAAGGAACAAGTCCTATGGTATAGGGCGTACTGTTGGTGCAGTCGACGCTAAGCGTGTTGCTGGAGGCGGTATTGACCGCTGTGGCACTGACAGAACCGAGGTTAATATTGCCGTTGGTAGTCAGGGTACACTGCTTGGCAACGGTAGCCAACACGCTGAAAGCAAAGTTTGAAATCACCGTCGAGCCGCAAGTGCCGGGTGGGATCAACAGCGCTGTATTTGACGTTACTACCGCGGTCGCTGCCGAAAAGTTATCAGTGTAACTGCCTGGAGTAGCCGTGGTTTGTGGCGTGGATAACGTCCCGTAAACCGTCAAACTCCCCCCGGTGGGAACCCCAATGGCCAGTGATCCCAAATTGGCCATCACTGGCGTTGTTCCCGCAACATACTGACTCCCCCATACAGTACCTCCAGTGTTTTGATAAAGCTGATAGCTTAACGTGCCCGCCGGAGTACCGGTATTAGCCATCGCCCGCGTAGTGACCTGATTAGTATTGGTCGAGGCGCCAATGTTAAAGCACAAAGTGACGCCCCCAACCAATGTATCCAATACCCCACGCGTACAAGAGTAACTAAAGGTCATGCTGGTGGTCGGAGTAGCAGTCACCAGCGGGTTAACCGTCGAGAAATTCACCGACTGAACGTTACTCACCGAGCAGGTGATCGCATAACTTAGCGATGGAGATAGCCCTAACAGCATCAATAACAACAAATTTCTTATGTGCATTCACTAGCTCCTCGACTCGCCGGCCTTACTTACAGGTTAACGGGCCAATTTGTGGGATCCCTTCGGCCTTTTGGGGATAATCGAATTGCACGGAACAGACACCCGCAGCCGTAGTCACTTGCAAGCTGTTGTGCTGCTCCAGCGCGTCAAAATAAACCATGCCATCAAAACCAACCACCAGACTCGGGCCGCGAGAATTTAATCGCACCTGACTGCCTTCAGGGATAACCTTGCCAGTAACATCGGTCAGTATTACCTGCGCAGCCCTGATCGGTTTGATGGTGAATTTCACCATTGCACCAGAGCGATCGCCCGGCGTGGCGTTGGCATTAACCCTGGTTATCTGTGTATTGGCAGGCAGATCCATGGGATCGATGCTCAACAGATTTCGTTGATAACTGTTCAACGGTGTGACCAGAAGCAGCCCTTTATCATTACTGTTGCCCACCAGGTTGTTTTGCAGTTTAACCGGCACATTCGCAACGCCATCGGTAGAAACCACCGCAAAACCATTGGTAATTTCCCGAGCGGCAAATAGCCCACCGCCCATCATTACCACGGATCCCGTTGCCCCTGCATAACCGTAATGACTATCAGGCAACGTGTTATAACCGGCATAAACCTTGCCATAATTCCCCTGATAACCCAGCTCTCCTTGCCCGCTCTGCCGAGAATCCTGCTGATTGGCCGCGACATTCCAGCCCCAACCTCCTTCAGAAGGCAACGACTGGCTGGCATTGGCAAGATACCCCGTGCTGCCATTAGTGCGCTGTACCGTGGTGCTGGCAGAAATGCGGTCGCTAAGCGTTACGGTGACCATCATGTAAAGACTGCGGTCTTTGCTGTTATCAATATTTTGATTTAGGCCCGCACTAATAAAGAAATTATCGCTGACCGGCTTGAACCAGTTGGCATTGGCATAGCGAATAGAACTTTCCTGAGGATAACGAAATTGCAGATAGCTGAGGCTGACATTGCCGAAATATCCGGTGTCATAACCAATAACGGCATTGCTGTTCAGTTCAGGTGGCGCTGCCCCATAATGGGTTGCTACATCATGATAATTGCCCGTGGTGGCCGTGGTGCTGGCAGCGAAACTAAAGCGACCGCCGGTCCAGCGGTAGCCGATACTGTAAAGTGATCCGCTTCTACCACGGTCGGAACTAAAGGCAAGCGAAGTTGAAATAGTGCCGCTGCGCGAACCGGGGATCCAGTCGCTGCTGACTCCGGCATTGGCAAGCCCGCTTGTTGCTTCAGAATGCGCCCCGGCAGTGAAACTATTGTTTACCCCATAGCGCCAGGTTCCGCTAAGCGCCGGCGCGCTGCCATAATCAAAAGAAGAGTAGCCATAATTCTTACGCACTACGCCCAGCTCGGCTGACCAGTTTGTCAGTCCCTGGCGCAGCAGTTGCTGATCGTTATAGAAAGAAAAGCTTTGAGTCGTCGTTCTACCTAGTGCGTCGGTGGTGATAATTTGCGCATCACCAGCACCGCTAATACTGGGCATGGTGTTAATTTGGAAATTACCGGACGGGACCTGCCCGGTATAATATTTCATACCGTCGACATACAGTTCGACGTTAGAAGGCAAAGTGGCCGACCCCAGGAACGACGGCAAAGGCGTAGTGCGAAGATTAGGTTGCAGGCTGTAGTCAGTACCAATTTGTATACCGGCAATTCGCGTCGGCCGTGACCAGGATAATGCGCCGGTCAACGTATCACCAATATTTACCGCAATTAACTGGTCTGGAAAGGACGATCTCCAGCTGGTATCCAACCGGTTTACCTGATTACGCTGACCAGAATATTGATTCTGCTCTGAATATTGGGTCAGCTGTGTCGAGCTGAATACTCCAGCCGAATTAAAGGCGCGAAACTCGGTGAAAGAATTAGCGGTGGTGCCATTTTGTTTAGCCGCATAAATATCATAGTTCAGCAGCATACCGCTGGAATTAGCTACCCCAGGACGATTGTTATCATAATCATTAAGCTGAATAGTAGCTGAATCGAGTAAACTCAGTGGCCCTGTCAGGTCCAGCGTTTGTTGGTGGGCATCATAATCAATTTTTAATTGTTTAATATCGCTCAGGCACACCGCTTCTGATGCCCCTTTCGGCAACCGGAAACCCAGCTGGCGCAGGGTGCTTACGCTGGCATAGAGTTTTTTTTCGGCGTAACCAAAATGGGCCAGCCCCACATGATTTCCATTAAGGGTGACGTCAAGATATAGGTCTAAGCCGGGAATATGTGAATTATCATTAATAATACCGTCCACAGGTCCGCTATAATTATTAACGTCTGCGGACGCAGCTCCAGATATTAATATTCCATTAAGAAAAAAAACTTTTACCAGACGACTTGGGTTACTACAAATCCTGTAGGGTTTTTTCACCATTGATTGTTACTTCAATTTTGCTTCCATGGGTGTAGTTATCGTAAGAGACTGGTAATATCCAACGCATAGTCGCGCCTGGAAGAACGTAACCTAATAATCCAGGTGTAATATCTTTGCGAGTTCCTTTAGCACTGATATAAGTTGCTGCCGAGAGCTGTGCATGGCTATTCCCTAGATTATTGACCTCCAGAAAAGCTTTATTTCCAACATGTACAAGCCCCCACTGCAATTTTACCGATCCGACCGGCATACTGGCTGGCTGAATAAAAACCGGAACCGAATAATGTAAAACAAATTGCAATTTATTCTTTTGAAGAATAGGCGGTGGTAATTCATCAATAGCCAGTCGATAAGCATCCTCCAGACTGTTGGAGGTTGGCCCTACGCGAATTATACGGATTAATTGCCGCTCTCCAGGAGCCAGTGCCAGCATTGGCGGACTGGCCACCAGCGACTGTGAAGCCGTTAAATTATCGCTGAAGTTACTCTGACTCCAGCGATAAACTCGCACCTGAGCATTAACTACGTTATCGCCTTCATTGCTTAACCACAGTCCAGTTGCATTTTGGTTTCCCGGCAAGATCAAGGTTACCGGTGAAACCTGCAGGCCACTCGCCGCTGCCTGAATGCCCTAAACCGATGTCCCTAACAAGCATGCAAATACCCACTGCCGCACAAGCAATTTCAACGTAATCTCCTTTCCTGGGTGGGCAACTTTGGATCAGTAAAGCTAAATTAATCAGTAGTTCACCGTTACAGTAACAATATCGGCATAGCTGTCAGGCGTAAAATTGGCACTGGCCGCAGTGGCGTAAACGTTAAATGTTTGCGCTGCTCCGGTTCCGGTTGCTGCAACGCCGTTGCCCACTGTCGTAGTGGTCGCCGTATTGCCCCAGACTGGCCCAGTCGCTGAAGTCTGATTTAACTGATAAGGAACTTTATCGGTGTTGTTCGTAGCGTTGGCCACTGATGACATTGAACCGGATCCCGTGGTCGTGCCGCCGTTGACAGTAGAGGGAGACAGGCCAATAAAGTAAGGGGTAGTTTTGGAGCAATTAGCAGTGATAACACTGGTACCGCTGGTATTAGCCGCCGTGGAGTCAACAGATCCAAGATTGATATTGGAACCTGAACCGGCAGTAACACTACAAGATTTGAGGATGGTAATCAGGACCTGAAACGTCCCGGTGACGGTCGCTGCATTAGCCGAGGGAATAATGGCTAAAGCCAAGCAAGATAACAGGATACGGGGTGCCAGCTTTGATTTCATATCTTAACCCTCATGATGGAAAGCAATTTTTTATGATATGCAGCAACAAACACATTAGTGAATATAATGTAATAATTCTTAACATGCCAGATTGAATTTCAGTTAAGGTAGGTTTAATCGCTACTTATTGATTATCAATGGGATCTAAACCACATTTTTATCGAAAGTTAACATTCACTAATGAATTCACCCCCCTCTTTTCATAAGAAAATTATGAGATTTTCTTTACGTTTGCTTATCACTTCACATCAGCAAATAACTACATATCAGTTAAAAACTACACATCAGCAAATAACTACATACCAGTAAAACTAATTTTTGCCTGAGCTGAGCCTCTCCTACTCTACCCTGTTCAGCATGTCATGGACGCCCCCGCAATCGCCGAGGCCAAAAGCACCAAACCAGGAATCCAAAAATCCGTTATCTATTATATTTTCAACTTTTTGAACCAACCCCTGTTGAAATAAGCACTGTTAATAAAAGCATGTTCTTAAAAACAGTATTGACTCTATTCCTAATCATCGTAGAGTGGTCATCAACGGCAGCGATAAATGAGTTCGCCGTTAATATTAAATATGCTCTTTGTATCGAAAAATACGTTTTTGCTGTTTCATTAAATTATTTTTTGCGATAAAGGCCACGAAGTTTGTTGTATGAGTAATCGGAGTCACGAATATTGCATTCTCACCGATTAATGCTTTCAGGCCACGTAGTCAGTATCGACAATCGCAGGATGGGGACCAAAACGCGATGATGTAAGGCTATGTTTTATTGGATATAGTTGCGATAACGCCCTTGAAAAAGGCTTTTAACAACATCGCAATGAAAGTAAGGCCGCGCATCAAAGAGTCTATATCGCGAGGGGAAATGAACGTGTTTGACTTACTCCACCTTTATTCAATACAAGGTAGGAAAGTTATTAAAACGGGTATTTATTTGGGAGGTTTGGTGATAAATCTAACGCCCGATGTTATCTGTTTCAAGCATGGACATTTATAGCAGTATCTAAATTGAAAGTACTCATTAAGTTATTAATGTTAAATATCAAGTCTGAAGTAACCTAAAAGCCCTGGCTATCAAAGTCAGGGCTTTTATCTTTGTATTAACCGAGATTTCCGCTCAGCTTACTATGGAAGTCGCTGCTGCGGCCATCAAGCCCTTCAATGGTAACTTGAGCGCCATAGCGCTGGTAACGGTATTCGATACCGTCAAGAGCAGCTACCGTTGAAGCATCCCAAATTTGCGCATGAGTCAAGTCGATAATGACCCGTTTCGGATCGTGAGCATAATCAAAGTGTTCGAAAAGGTCATTGCTGCTGGCGAAGAATAACGGGCCGTGTACGGTATAACGCACGCTATCACCGTCTTCACTGACGGCACGTTCAGCGTGAATGACATGCGCAATGCGGCGAGCAAACAGAATCATCGCCACCACAGCACCGGCCAATACCCCGAGCGCCAGGTTGCTGGTCCACACTGTAATCGCCACAGTAAGCACCATAATCAGCGTTTCCGACCACGGCATGCGTTTCAGCGTTGCCGGGTGCAGGCTGTGCCAGTTCACTGTTTTCACCGCCACCACCATCATGATACCAGCCAGCACCACCATCGGAATTTGCGCCAACAGCTTGCTCAGCGTGGTCACCAACATCAGTAAAACCACCGCGGCAGCTACGGTTGAAACCCTGCTCCGCGCCTTGCCCAGTTCAACGTTTACAATAGTCTGACCGATCATCGCACAACCGGCGATACCACCATAAAAACCGGCAAGAATGTTGCCTACACCAAGCCCCCAGGATTCGCGGCGCTTGCTGGAAGGCGTGTCGGTTAAATCATCCACCAGTTTGGCGGTCAGCAGTGATTCCATTAGCCCGACAAAAGCCACACTCAGCGCCGTCGGCCAGATAATTTGCAGCGTTTGCCAGTTCAGCGGCACCAGCAAGTGAGTAAAGCCCGGCAGACCGGCGCTCATCGGGCCTTCATCACCGACGTTTGGCATTCTGTAGCCCATCAGCAGCGCCACGGCGGTAACCACAATAATGGCAATCAGCGGCGAAGGCACAGTTTTGAGGATTCTTGGTAACAGCAGGACAATCAATAGCGTGACGGCAAACATTACCCAAACCAGATTGGATTGCCCCCAAACGTGCGGCACCTGTGCGAAAAATATGAGGATCCCCAACGCATTGACGAAACCGATCATCACCGAACGTGGGATATAACGCATCATGCGAGACAGGCCGGAAAGGCCAAACAAGATTTGAACCATTCCGCCCAGAATCACCGTTGGCAAAATGTATTCGACACCGTGAGCGTGGACCATCGGCCCAATCACCAGCGCCACTGAACCCGCCGCAGCCGATACCATCGCCGGACGACCGCCCAGAATAGAAAGCGTCAAACACAACACGATCGAGGCTATCAAACTGACTTTTGGATCGACACCCGCAATCACTGAAAAGGAAATAACCTCGGGGATCAGTGCCAGCGCAGTCACCACTCCTGCCAGACATTCCCGGGTCAAAAGCTTTGGAGATTTTAGAACCTGCGAAACCCGCATTGCCTGATCCAACTCGTCTACGGCAGACGGGTTATGACTGTCATTCATATTATTTGTATTCTCTAGTATTTGTTTGTTGTATGTATTTACGATTATACCCTGCGTAATCACTTAATATGCAGCGGATGGTAAGAAACAGTATAATCTGCGAAACATCTTTGCAGGAACCGAGACAATGTATGACGCCAGCGCGATAAACTTTCGTACTTTGCTATTTTTTATCGGCGTTTTTGATGCGCAAAGTTTCTCGCTGGTGGCGCGAAGAGAAGGCGTATCGGCATCGATGGTGTCTAGAGTGATCCTTCAATTGGAAGATACCCTCGGGCAGCAGCTGTTTTATCGCAATACTCGGGCCGTGATCCCCACCGAAGCCGGTCGTTTATTCGTGGAATATGCTCGCACCATGACCGAGCAGCTCAGCGAGGCGCGCAAAGAATTGCAAGACCGGGCTTTAGAACCCGCAGGTCTGATCAGAATCAATGCGCCGGTATTTTTTGGACAAAGGCACATTGCGCCGTGGCTGACCGGTTTGTCCACGCGCTACCCTCGCCTGTTGATGGAACTAATTCAGACCGATGACTACATAGATCCCCATCGCGATGCCTCTGACGTGATTTTTCGCATTGGCACACTGACCGACTCCTCGATTCATGCGCGCGTACTCTGCACCCAGCGCTATCATCTGGCAGCGTCGCCGCAATATATAGAAAAATACGGCGCTCCCGAAAAACCCGAACAGCTGCCTGGGCACAAATGTCTGGTGTATGGCGGTTCGTCCGGCCCTAACCGCTGGTTGTTCCGCGCGCCTGATAGCAGTTGGGCGCATTCGCCTGTTGCCGCCCTGCTGACCTCCAATAACGCCGAAACGCTGTTAACCGCGGCGCTTGACGGCATGGGCATGGTGCTATTTCCTGACTGGTTGATAGGCGACAGCATCAAGAAAGGCGAGCTGGTGATAGTCATGAGCGACTATCAGGCTGCGATTAAAACCGAGCCGCAGCACATTGCCGCGATTTACCCGCACGCGCGCCATCCGCCGCTGAATGTCAGGGCGGTGATTGACTATTTTGTGGAGGTTTACGGCACACCGCCATACTGGCAGTTTGACTGACGAGAAAAGTGCGGCTCCCCCACGTTGCGGGGGAGAGCCATTATTTTAGGCTTTCTTCTTGCGTCTGAAGAACACAATCAGCGCGATGATAATCAGTACCCCAATCAAGCCTGCCAGAATCAACAGGTATCCTGGAATAACCGTTACACTGTTTTCGCGCAGACTTTTGACTGACGGGGCATCCACCGCCGTGCCGCCGTGCCCAAACTGGGTGCGAACATAGTTGGTCAGGGTCGCAATCTGCGCATCGTTGAGATTATCCCCAAAGCCAGGCATCACAATATGCTCACCGGCACCGTTCACACGATCGACGCCGTGCAGGATAATCTGCACCAGATTATTCGGCTTGTCAGAACCCACTACACTGTTCTGCGACAGTGAAGGATAAAACTTGTTATCGCCAATCCCCTGCCCGTTAGTGCCGTGACAGCTAGCACAGTTTCCGTTGAATAATACCGCACCCGAAGGGTTGGCATCGTCAATCGGCATACCGCGCACATCTTGTGTAATATCGCTCTGAGCATTCAGACCTGCGCTAGAACGGTCTTTTGACGACGTTTGCTGCGCAGGCACACTTTTAATATAGGTGGCCAGCGCGCTGAGATCTTCAGGCGTAAGGAAACGCAGGCTGTGAGATATGACATCTGCCATCCCGCCGCCGGTAGTGGCTTTGCCCGGCAGTGAACCGCTGCGCAAGTACTGCATCAGATCATCGTGACTCCAAGTGCCAATCCCCGAGGTTTTATCAGACGAAATATTAAACGCCTCCCAACCGTCAACCATGGCTCCGGCGTAAGCTTTATCGCTCAAGCCCATTGCCAGATTACGCGGCGTATGGCACTCCTCACAGTGTCCCAGCGCGGTGGCAACATACTTACCCCGGTTCCATTCAGCACTCTGCTTTGGATCCTCTTCAAACGGCTTGAAGTGGAAGTTGATCAGATTCCAGCCCTTGAGCGCCAGACGCTGGTTATAAGGGAAGCCTAACTCGTTAGCGGGCGGATTATGATTCACCCCCTGAATCGACATGAAATACGCATACATCGCATGGATGTCTGCATCGGTCAGTTTCGAGTAAGAAGTATAAGGCATCGCCGGATACAGGTTTTGCCCGTCAGCTCTGATGCCGTGCTTAAGCGCATCGCTGAACTGTTGCTCGGTCCAGTTGCCGATACCGGTCGTTTTATCAGGTGTGATGTTCGAGGAGTAGATCACCCCGAACGGCGTTTTAAATGCCAGCCCACCAGCAAACGTCGTGCCGCCCTCAGAGGTATGGCACACCTCGCAGTCAGCTGCCTTGGTGAGATATTCCCCCTGCTTGACCAGACTCAGAGTTTGGCTGCCCGACGCTGGCGTTTGCGCATAACTGGCGGCGCTGAATAATAAACCGGCAAGCGACAGCATTTTGAAAGAGGTTTTCAGCGATGTTTTCATTAAGAGTCGCATCATAGGTGTTTGCACTCCTCGATCAGTTTATCAGCCAGTCTCATTGCCAACGCAGAGAGTGTCAGTGTGCAGTTCACTGTACCGGCGCTAGCCATCACACCACTCGAGGCCACAAACAGGTTTTGATGGTCGTGAGTTCGCAGGTCAGCATCGACCACCGAATCATTGGCGTCATTACCCATGATTAACGTGCCCATAATGTGATTGTTATTGAAATACTTATCATCGTGACGCACGTCAGTACCGCCAAACAGTCCGGCAATATGGTCAAAATGCTGGTGCGCCACGTCGCGCGCCTTGTTGATGTAATCATTAATGTGGTAATGCACGCCCGGTTTCGGGATACCCAGCGCGTCTTTCTGATCCTCAACCGCAACGATACGATTATCGCGATCCGGTAGAATATCGAAGAAGGTATTTACCGCCACCCAGCGTGAAGCGTAATCACGCACCATGGCAGGCAGTTCCTTGCCGGATATTCCCTTGCTCAACAGATAATTGCTAACCGCAAGCGTTGGGGAATAGTTGCCGAGGTTAATTTTCATCGCCGAATATTCAGAGCGGAAAGCCCCATCGCGCAAGTTGTTAATACAGCTCAGGCGCATCGGACCACGCCCCGGCCACATAGGTTCTTTGCTCAGGAAATACACCGAGGTGCCGGGATGGTCCATCAGGTGACGGCCGACGTTATCGGTGGTGTTACCAATCCCGTTAGGATATTTATCACTTTTGGAAATCAACATCAGTTTCGGCGTTTCTATTGCGTTGGCCGCCAACACGAAGATTTTACCCGTCACGCGGAAACTGTCGCCATTGGGGTCTTTATAAAGAACCGAGGTGATATTGCCTTTCTCGTCATGCTCAATCTTGTAAACCACCGCGTTCGGCAGCAAAACCGATCCGGCATGCTCCGCTTTACGCAGCGCAGTTTCGCCAGTGTACTGGGCTTCAATTGGGCAAATGGGCATACAGTTGCTGTTGCCACAGCACGCAGGGCGACCGTCGAACGGCAGTGTATTGCGCGCCGCTGGCTCAGTGATCAAGTGGTAACCATTTTGGTCGACGACTTTCTTGAACGCCTTGTCAAAGTCAGACAACGGCAGAGGCGGCTGCGGATAAGGCTTGCTGCGCGGCGAACCGGTATCTTCAGGCCCGCCAACGCCCATCTCGACTTCGGATTCATAGTAGTAAGGTTCAAGGTCGTCATAACTGATAGGCCAGTCGCGCCCCACACCGTAAAGCGATTTCAATTTCATATCATTTGGCAGCAAACGCCACGCCTGCGCCGACCAGTGCCAGGTTGTGCCGCCCGCCACACGCAGATAACCGGCTTTGTAAGGCTCCGGCCCATACTGAATGAAATAACCGTTATCACCTGGAGAATATTGCGGGTGTGGCGCATGCGCAGACGGCGGATAAGGTGACTGGAAATCGGTTTTAAAAGGCGAATTGCGATAATTTTCTACTATTTTCCAGCGCTCGATACGCGGTCCAGCTTCCAGCATTAAAGTATCAATCCCAGCTTTTTGCAGCTTTTGAGCAATCTGCGAGCCAGCGATGCCTGAACCGACGATAACAACCGTGGCAGAATGAGAGGTTTTCATTTTTTATTCTCTTACGCGTTCTTAAAGACAGGAGGATGGGCCCAGTAGTGCGGTTCCCCGTGAGCATAGGTAGGTAAAACAATGACATCGGCGATAGGCTTGTACATCAGCGCAAATTCATACGCCACTACCCTGGCCTCTTTGCCTGTCCCTACGATCCCTAACTGCCAGGCACGCAAGATATCGCTGAAAAGGGCCTGCTGGTTTTTATCCACGCTTTGAAGCTTGCCCTGCATCTCGGCGGAGCTCATGTCAGCATTTAGCAAGGATTGAAGGCTGTTTAGCTGATCGCCCAATGAAGCATTGCGCTGTTGCATCAGCGTAAAGATGCGTTGTCCCAGCGCGCTATCAAGCGTGGAATAACCGCAAATTGTTTCTGAAACCTTTAAGAAGGTGGAAAAGGCCGCGTTAGACGTAATTGCTGAATCAATCGCCCAAACTGTGTGCCCCGGAATAAAACTGCACACCGCGCCAAGTGCCGAGGTGGTCGCTAAAAGTTTAATGAATTTTCTTCTTTCGAAGGGAAAAGTATGATCGACTTTGCTCATAAGTTGCCACCTGTATTAGAAGGCGCTAATAAACGATTATTTGTAACTAAAAACCACACTATTGTTGTTTATTAGTTATAGATTATGTGTGCTTGTTTTTCAAAACCTCTAATTTTTAACGAAAAGCTTACATTAGCAATTCCAATTTATTCGCATAAATCAGGGCTAAAAAAAGCAATGTAATTAACGTTAATGGGGTATGAATTTTGTTTATATGCCAAAGATTTAAGCGTAATTATCGACAACAGCAACTAATGAGTTTTGTTAATGCTTAAGGCGTAGATCCTGTTAGCCGCTATACCAGCATAAAGTCACTACTTTTAGGTTTTAGCCATCGGGATAACATAGCCTTTACACAACTCAGGAGGTTTCTCATGCGCGTATTTCTTACTGGTGCGACCGGCTTTATCGGCTCTCATATCGTTTCCGAACTACTGGCCGCCGGACATCAGGTCATTGGCATGACGCGTTCGGATGCGGGTGCAAAATCACTGGCCGCAGCTGGCGTTGAAGTTCATCGCGGCACGCTGGAAGATCTCGACAGTATTATCGCCGGTGCGCAAAAAGCGGATGCAGTGATTCACACGGCGTTCAATCATGATTTTTCAAATTTTGTCGCGAATTGTGAAACAGATCGGCGGGTAATTTCGGCAATGGGCAGTGTACTGAAAGGCTCGGATCGTCCGTTGATTATTACTTCAGGGACGGGAATGGGCGATGCCGAAGACGGCAAACCGGCTAGCGAAGCGGTGTTCAATCATCGGCATCCCAATCCTCGTATCGCCTCGGAACTCGAGGGGCAAGTCCTCCTTGAGGCCGGTATCGACGTTCGCGTAGTACGCCTGCCACAGGTACACAATACTTTTAAACAAGGGCTAGTCTCGCCGTACATTGAGATGTCGCGTGAAAAAGGGGCGGCGGCGTATGTCAATGAAGGGACTAACTGTTGGCCAGCGGCACACGTTCTGGATGTTGCTAAACTCTATGCCCTGGTTCTCGATAAAGGCAGCAAAGGGGAACGTTATCACGCCGTTGACGAACAAGGGGTTGCTGCCAGAGATATTGCCGAAGCAGTTGCTACCGGGCTTGGCATCCCGGCAGTTTCAATTTTGCCGCAAAACGCACAGCAGCATTTTGGCTGGTTCGCCATGTTTGCCGCGTTGGATTTACAGGCTACCGGCAGCTGGACTCAGCAGCGTCTGGGCTGGAAACCCACCGGCGTCGGGCTTATCGAGGATTTGCAAAACATGAATTATTCACCCGCCGAACAATCAAAACATGTTTAGCAACTCTCTCAGTTGCAGAAAATATTTACCCTAACCTAAACAGCCCAACCACCAGTCTGGCCGCCATCATTCCAGCCAGACTGGAACATAACCTGTGTCTTGGCAATGATTTGCGCCTGAATGGCGTTCAAAACGACTTCTGGCACTGTTGGACGAACGTTATTTCAGAATCCTGTGAATTCAACCTGGCTTAAATTCTCCTTCTAGATCCAACCACAACGGCTCCGTCATAAAAACATGTTCCGCCCACGCCATAAGAAGAGATGATAAAGCCCGTCACCTCCCTATGAATGTCGATATCCTTCTCTTCTACTTCATATTTTTTAATAAAATCACGATTCTTTTGGCGTTTTTGATTTTTAAAAAAGCACTTTATTTTCATCCGTCGCTAAATTTCCAGCACCACTCAATGATTAAATATATTAATTTAACGGCTAACTAATATTTTTATTACTTATTTAACCTTTTAATCACAATCTTAAGAAAGCATTAAGGTGAAGGAGCATTGGATGGAAATATCATTACCCGTTGTTTTATAATGAATTATTATTTTCACGCCAATTTCAATGAAACAATTAGATACACAAAGAAATCATTTATTATACTTTAACTTATTTGTTACCATCTTAATCTTCCATGCAACGAATGATAGTGATATTAATAATAATTATCATTCTATGAGTCATTCATTGATTCGGAGTTGCCCTGTGTTAGCAACCTTTGTTATCGCACTACGCGAAGGTCTTGAGGCCGCGCTTATTGTCGGCATTATTGCGGCTTTTTTACGTAAAAATGGAAAAAGTCTTTCTGCAATGTGGATAGGTGTCTTCCTGGCAGTCCTGCTTTCCGTGGTTGTCGGCGTAGGCCTGAGCATGACTGAACGCGCATTGCCACAGGCTAGCCAGGAATCAATGGAAGCGGTAATTGGTTTGGTCGCGGTATTCTTTGTCACCGGCATGGTGATGTGGATGAATACCCACGCTAAAAATATTAAAAAAAGTCTGGAACAAGAAGCCGCTGAAGCAATAAGCCAGTCCAGCGCCTTTGCTCTGGCCAGCATGGCTTTTCTGGCGGTGCTTAAAGAAGGCTTTGAAACTAGCGTTTTCCTGCTCGCGACCTTCTCGGTTGCGCAATCTGCCATCTGGGCAGCAGTAGGAGCCATCATCGGATTGGTGATGGCGGTGTTTATTGGCTGGGGACTTTACGCTGGCGGTATCCGCATTAATCTCGGTCGTTTTTTCCGCTTTACTGGCCTATTCCTGATTTTAGTGGCAGCCGGACTGATTATTTCAGCTTTGCGCAGCGCCCACGAAGCAGGCTGGCTCAATGTCGGTCAAGACAAGTTCACCAACCTGATGTGGCTGGTGCCGCCGGGTACGGTACAATCTGCGCTTATCTCTGGCGTGCTGGGCATCCCTGCCGACCCGCGTCAAATTGAAGTCATGGGTTGGGTGCTGTATATCGTTCTGGTTGCGCTGATGGTGTTTTGGCCAGCTCGCCTTCGCCCGGCGCCGAAAGTCGCTGCCCGCGCCATTTTAGCCGGAGCAGCTGCTTTGGCGCTCTCCGCCGCTTCTCTATACGCCTTTTACCCGAATAATGAACCTGATCTTCCGGCTTCCGCTCCGCTGGTCAGCAACGGTGTTGCCGCCGGACAAGCCAGTCTGGTCAACGGTGATGGTGCAGGCTACCAGCTCAATATCCAGTCTGCCGATGGCAAAACCGCCGTTGCCCAGCTGCCTAATTCCGAGAAAAAAACCTATCGCGATCGTGGTGTTGCTGTTGATCAGTGGACTTCACAACGCGCCTACACTCCTGAAGGTGTTCCGGCGGTTTTGACACTGGATCAAGTGGTTACGCTTTACGGTAACCGCATTCCCATCGGCCTGAACCCTGGCCTGCATCCGGGTCCTTACAATGCTAAATGGACCGTCAACTGCACGGTCAACGTTAGCGTCGCTCAGGGCGCTTTACTTTCAGCAACCGGTCAGGCCGAAACTCTGATTACCCTTTCCGGCAGCGGGCTTTCATCGCCGCGCACCATCAGTGCTCACGGTCAAACACAGGATAGTGCGTGCCGCTGGCAGGTTACCGATGCCTATCAGCATGACGTGATGAGCCAACTGCAGAATCAGCGCCAGACCTTTGAGACCTACCGCTTCTGGGCTCGTCTACTGCCCGCATTTCTCGCACTTCTGGCCGCAACTTGCCTGATGATTGCCTTGAGGCGTTTTTTCCAGCTCCGCCAGCGAGAAAAACATCAATTCCAAAAAGAAGGCTTGAAGCTTTCTTCCAAACACAGCACGACTTTACCTGATAACAAATAAAGGACAGATTCATGTTAAAGAAGACTTTTAAAAGAAAAGAAGCTCTGGCAACTGCAGGATGTCTGACCGCCCTGCTAATGTTTTCTGTTGATGCCAACGCACAGGATGCGGCTCAGGCACCGGTAAAAAATGGCGTTTCTCAGGTAAACATCACCATGACCAGCGCTGATGGCGGTTCATGCGTGGTTGACCACACTTCTGCCAAAGCGGGTCCGATTACATTTAACATCGTGAACAAGACCGCCACTTCCCTCACCGAACTTGAACTGCTGAGCGACAACCGCATTCTGGGTGAGAAAGAAAATCTGGCTCCGGGTCTGCCTGCTTCAAAATTCACCCTGACGCTGGACGGCGGTTCTTATCAGCTGTACTGCCCGGGAGCGACCAAGGAAATAGTTGCCTTTACCGTCACCGGTAAAAGTGCCTCACAGCCAACCGGCAGCACCGGTAGCCTGCTGGCCGATGGCACTAAAGGCTATGCCACTTATGTTAACGGCGTCGTTGATGCGATGGTAGTTGCCGTAAACCGCCTGAAGAGCGACATCGATGCCGGCAATCTGGAAAAAGCCAAAGAAGATTATCCGAAAGCGCGTCCTTTCTACGAGCGTATCGAGTCTGACGTTAGTGGCTTCCTGCTGCCTGGTTTCAAGGCCACCGACAATGCCGGTAACCTCGACTATCTGATTGACATGCGCGCCTCTAACCTTGACCCTAAAGTCGGCTGGCATGGTTTCCACGCTATCGAACGCGATCTGTATCAGAATGGCAAGATCACTCCAGAAACCAAAAAACTGGCGGCTGAACTGCAACAGAACGTGGCGCATCTGGATAAACTCGCCAAACAGTTAACCTACAAGCCAGAAGACTTGGCCAACGGCGCTGCAGACTTGCTGGAAGAAGTACAAGGCACCAAAATTAGCGGCGAAGAAGAAGCTTACAGCCACATCGATCTGGTAGACTTCGCAGGCAACGTTGAAGGTGCGCAACAGTCGTTTGCTTACCTGAAACCGGGTCTTGAGAAGATCGACCCTGATTTGACCAAACGCGTATCCGACCAGTTCGATGTCGTTAACAAACTGCTGGATACCTATCGCGAGCCGAAGAATCCAGGCGGTTTCAAATATTACACAGCTGAAATTAAAGCCGCAGACGGCGCCAAGCTGAGCCGCAGCGTGCAGGCTTTGCAAGAACCGCTGTCTAAAATTGCGGAGAAAGTGGCGACCAGCGGAGGTGCCTGATTAATGAAAGGTAATAAAAATCCGGCCAGGGAGGCCGGAGTATTTTCACGTCGAAATTTATTAAAAGGAGCGGTGGCCAGTGCGCTGGCTATCCCGATGGCCGGATCCGCCCATACCAAAGAAGTGGCGAATAACGACCCTGAAGATATGGTCGATTTATCCAAAGATCATGCGTTTTATGGTAACGGCCCGCAGGCCGGAGTCGCGACACCGCCACAGCGCTATATCATGTACATGACCTTTGATCTGACCACCAGCAATCCTCGTGATTTGCAGGTACTACTTGCGCGCTGGTCGTCTGCTATTGCGCAATTAATGAAAGGTGAAACCATCGGCCAGGTTGAACCGGCTCGTGACAGCGGCGTGGGGATGGACACCGGCGAGGCGATGGATTTAGGCCCTGCCTCCCTGACTGTTACTGTAGGACTTGGCCCGCGCGTGTTTGGCGATACTTATGGTTTAGCTAAATTCAAACCGGCCCTGATGCGCGAATTGATAGCGCTTCCAAGCGACAACCTGCAGGCCAATTTGTCCGGCGGCGACCTGTCATTGCAGGCCTGTGCCGATGATCCGCAGGTGGCCTATCACGCTATCCGCAATCTGGCACGCATCGCCAAATCGACCGGGGCGGCTGAAACTCGCTGGTCCGTGCTCGGTTTTGGCCGTGCTTCGGCAGGCAAAGGGCAATCAACCCCGCGTAACCTGTTTGGCTTTAAAGACGGCACGCGAAACCTGACCGAAAAGGCAGATTTCGACAAATTCGTCTGGATCAAAGATGGCGGTCCAGCCTGGCAGCAACAGGGCAGTTATCAGGTAGTGCGTAAAATTGAAATGCGCATGGAAAACTGGGATACCGACCGGGTCAGCGATCAAAATAATATTTTTGGCCGCCACAAGGTTTCGGGTGCCCCGCTTAGCGGAACCAAAGAGTTTGATACGCCAGATTTCACCAAAAAAGATGAAGCTGGGAATCTGGTTATTCCGGCCACCGCGCACATCAGCCTGGCTTCGCATGAAAACAATAAAGGGATACGAATCCTCCGACGTTCGTATAATTATACTGACGGCCTAAGCAATCTCGGAATGCTGAGTGCCGGATTACTGTTTATCAGCTATCAAAAAGACCCGGCGCAGTTTGAAACGCTGCAAACTCAATTGGGGGCCGCTGACGCGTTAAACGAATATATCTCGCATATCGGCTCTGGGATATTCTTTATTCCCCCTGCCCCACAGGAAGGCTCTTACATCGGTGCCCAGATGTTCGAATCCTGATATTAATGCCCTGATAACAATCATCAGGGCATTTTTTTTCTGCTGCCTCTGACTAACATAAATATTTTTATAGCGATGCCGTCAGTTAACTGATTGGCGATTAACCCGCCGCGACGGCTAATCGTTTCTCAATCAGTCGAGCAAACAGCGTTGCGCCAACCGGCAAAATATTGTCATCGATGGTGAATCCCGGATTGTGTACCGGCTTCTCACCGCCGTGCCCCAAAGTAAAGAAGGCACCCGGCGCGTGCTTTAGCATATCGGCAAAGTCTTCACTGCCCATAGTAGGGTTAGATACCGTTGAAACACGTGACTCGCCCAGCACTTCCCGACCCAATTCGGCAATAAAATCAGTCGCTTTTTCATCATTGGATAACACCGAGAATACGTCGCGGATATCAACTTCAACCGTCAGGTTGTGTGCCGCAGCAGTATAAGATGCGATGTCTCGGATCCTTTGGCGAATGGCTTCACGAACGCTGTCTGAAAATGCGCGCACGGTTCCGGCAATAACTGCGGTTTCAGGAATAACGTTGTAGGCCGATCCCGCTTCCAGACGGGTTATAGAAAGAACCGCCGGATCAGAAGGGGAAATATTACGGCTAACAATCGTCTGTAACGCCTGAATAAGCGCACCAACCGCCGGAATGGGATCGAATGAGGCGTCTGGATGTGCCGCATGAGCTCCTTTGCCTTTTAATCGAATATCAAAGAAGTCTGCTCCCGCCATTGAAACGCCAGCAGAAACCTTTAATAGATTTGGCTTCGAGTAAGCGGCAGGAGCATTATGCAGTCCGTAAATTTCATCCACTGGGTAATCACGAAACAGCCCATCGGCTATCATTGCTCTTGCTCCACCCAGCCCCTCTTCCGCTGGCTGAAAAATAAACTGTACCGTGCCAGCAAATTCACGGGTCTCAGCCAGATACCGCGCCGCGCCCAGCAAAATAGTCGTATGTGCATCATGGCCACAGCCGTGAAATTTTCCCGGATAAACAGAAGCATAAGGCAGACCTGTGTCTTCCTGCATCGGCAGTGCATCCATATCGGCGCGCAAACCAATAGTCTTGCGATTTCCCGGATGCTTACCCTTAAGCAGACCAATAACGCCCGTGACGCCGTAGCCGCGAATCACCTCGATTCCCCACGATGTCAGCTTTTCAGCGACAATTGCCGACGTGCGCTCCTCTTCAAAACCAATTTCAGGGTGCTGATGAATATCGTGACGGGTTGCAACAAGTTCTGGTACATAACTGGCAATCAGGGGAATAATGCGAGGCTCAACCTGCTCAATCACTTCTTCGATATACGGCATGCTTGCTCCAGCTAATGAGGTTAGAAATTACGAAACTTATTCAGTAATTTTATTAATAGCATTTGGAAGTAGAGAATACCATTTGTAACTAATGCAAAATTACTCTGATTGATAGGTGATTTTTTTATTAACTAAAAACGACATCTAACCAGAAAAATTAAAACTTTAATAAATAATCAATTCCACCCCATCGATAAATGTCCAATAACAATTCCATCACGTAATAATTACCCGTAGCAAGAGCCGTTTATTAGACAATGAAAATGACATTAAACAAGTTTGGGAATATTTAATCTGGGTCAATGCGATATTCGCCTGTAAGACACATTGGCTACCGTGATTTTACAGTGACTCATTGGTCAGCCTGTACATTGCTTCGCTGCGCGTTGATAAACGAGCATGTTTCGTATTGCCTCTCATAACCTGCGAACGTCAGTGCTTTACTGCCCCGCGCATTTCCGGTGGGGATAATTGAGTAAAGAGCTGCACGGTTCACCTTGCCAGAAATGATTATAATCAATCATAATTGATTATATGTGAGCAAGATCAAATTAATCGACATCGATTTAATCTATAAATTTATGCGTCCGCTTTAACGAAGGCGGCATTTTCAGGTGATGAAATTCAATCAATCTTTGATGTACCGATGAATACAGAAGGTAAGGGAATGAACATAAATAGCAGCCTGTTAAGCGGTTATCAGACACTTAACGACATTGGTTATCTGCTCTGCGGCAAGCGGAATGTCCTGTTAGTCACAGACAAGAATATTGTGGGCATACCCGCTGTTCAGGCATTAATCCGCCAGATCGCGAGCAAAGTCGCTTTGCTGCAAATCGTGGATAACGTTCCACCGGAACCGACTCATCATGACGTTGCATCAACGTTGGCTTCTGTACAAACTCAGGACATTGACCTGGTGGTCGGCGTTGGTGGCGGCAGTGTATTAGATGTTGCCAAGTTGCTGTCGGTACTCTGTAAACAAGGGGCGCTGTCTCTGGATGCGCTGCTGGCAGGCGAAAAGCCACTCCATCGCACTGCGTCACTGCTAATTCCCACCACCGCAGGCACCGGATCTGAAGCTACGCCGAATGCCATTCTGGCCATCCCGGAGAAGCAAACCAAGATTGGCATTATTTCTCCGGTGATGATCCCTGATTACGTCATCCTGGCACCCGAATTGACCACCAGCATGCCCGCCCACATAGCATCATCGACAGGCATTGATGCTTTATGTCACCTGATTGAGTGTTTTACCGCGACGATTGCCAACCCGGTGAGTGACAACTATGCGCTGATTGGCTTGAAAAAACTGTTTACCAGCCTCGAAACGACGCTAAATGAGCCTGAAAATCTGGCGGCACGACTCGATATGCTGTGGGCCTCTTACTATGGCGGAGCCGCGATTGCCCATTCCGGCACCCATTTGGTGCATGCGATGTCATATCCGCTCGGTGGCAAATATCACATTCCTCACGGTGTAGCGAACGCCATCCTGCTGGCTCCTTGCATGGCTTTTGTTCGCCCTGCCGCGGTGACTAAGTTCGCTCAGGCCTATGACCTGCTTCCTGATGCCAATAGGCAACTTGATCAACAACAGAAGTCGCTGGCGCTGGTTGAGTATTTCTCCGCGCTGGTTAAACGTCTAAAACTGCCCGCAAGCCTCGAGGAACTGGGAATTGGTTCTGACCACCTACCGAGTCTGGTGAATGCCGCACTCGACGTTCAACGGCTAATGAAAAATGTACCGATGCCGGTTAGCGCAGAAGATGTTCGTAACGTTTATCTGACATTGTTTCCAAAAGAAAATATTACTCGGGGAATTGCAAAATGAGCCAAGAAATTAAAGGCGTTTTAACCGCCATTGTCACTACTTTTGATAAGCAGGGTGACTATTCAGAGCGCGCCATGCGCACGCAAATTCGTCGTCAACTGGCAGCAGGAAATGGCATTTTTTGTGGCGGCACCAATGGCGAGTTTTTCGTGCTCAATGAACGAGAAAAGCTGGCCGTGACCCAAACCTGTGTTGACGAAGTGGCCGGTAAAGCGCCAGTCGTCGCCCATATAGGAGAGATTTCTACCCGTGAAACGCTGCGTCTGGGCAAGCAAATTGCCAAATTGGGCGTGGATGCGGTTTCGGTGATTACCCCCTATTTTGTGCCGCTGAAACAGGAAGAACTGATTTGGCATTATCAGACGATTGCCGATGGTCTTGATGTTCCGCTGTTTCTTTATAACATCCCGGCACGAACCGGTAACACGTTACAGCCAGAAACCGTGCGCACACTCGCATCGCATCCAAACATTATCGGCATTAAAGACAGCGCTGGCAGCTACGAAAGCCTTGGCGGATTTCTCAAGGCGGCAGAAGGCATCAGCAACTTTAACGTGCTAAATGGCCCTGACTCCCTGATTCATCAAGGCTTTGTCGATGGCTGCTCAGCCTGTATTTCCGGTTTGGCCAACGTTGCTCCCAATGAAATCAATGCGATTTGGGCAAAATTTAGCGACGGAGATGTCACTGGTTCTCGTTTGGCACAGGAAAATGTCACCGGCCTGAGAACCGAGCTTTACAGCGTCGGATTTTCGCCAGCCACGGTTAAAAAAGCGCTGGTGCTGATGGGGCACGACGTGGGTGAAAGCCGCTATGCGGTGCAATTCAGCGAGCATGAAGAACAACAAATCCGCCAAATTGTTAACCAATACACGCAGTAATCGGCGAGCGGCAGGCTTTTTTATGATGATACCAGGATATTTATTATGAAAGTTATTTGTACCTCCCCCTCTTTCGCCAAATACGATGCACAACTGATCGCCACGCTGCGTGAACAAGGCTTCGAATTAGTTATGCTTGCCGCCGATGCATCGCTCGACCAGCTGGAGCCGCACCTCGCCGAAACGGTGGCAATTATTGTTGCCTTTACCGAGGTTAACGAGGCACTGCTAGACCTCGCTCCTCAGTTGAAAATTGTCTGCAAACACGGCGTTGGGGTAGACAACATCGACCTAAAGGCAACTCAGGCTCGTGAGATTTATGTGACCAATGTGCCTGATGCCAACAAGCATGCGGTAGCCGACTTTGCTTTTTCACTGATCCTGGCGGGAGCACGCCAGCTGCCACAGGCCGTGGCTGAAACCCGTGCGGGGTCATGGCCACGTATTTTTGCCACCGATGTTTATGGCAAAACGCTGGGCATTATTGGCTTGGGTAACATTGGCAAACAGGTCGCGCTGCGTGCCAAAGGCTTCAACATGCGCGTTCTGGCTTTCGACTTTTATCCCGATGCGAAATTTGCCGCCGAAAACAATGTGCAGTTTGTCAGCCTGGATCAACTCACCGAGCAAAGCGATTTCATCACCTTGCACACGCCGCTCACCGACGAAACCCGTAATCTGTTTGATACCGCGAGATTGAAACAGATGAAAAAGTCCGCCTTTTTAATCAACGTTTCGCGCGGTGGCGTGGTCAACGAATCTGACCTTTACGACGCCCTTGCAAACAATGTTATCGCAGGTGCGGCTGCCGATGTTTTCGAGCAGGAACCGCTGTCGAAACATCCTCTGTTCACTTTAGGCAATTTCATCCCTACTTCACACATCGCTGGCTATACCGATGGCGCTATCAGTGCCATTGGCGAACGTTGTGTACAGCAGATTATTCAGTGTGTGAAGCAAAAACAGCGTCCACAAAACGTGATGAACAGTTTGTAAATTTTCACCAACAGGCAAGCCCTACCTTGCCTGTCACTCGAAAGCTGAAAGCTCTGCTATTCAGCTCAAAATAACACTCTGTGCCGGGCTGCAAATCATGAATAAAGTGACAAGTCGTACCCGTATTCGCTGGTGGATCGCAAGCCTGATGTGGTTTGCGATCGCCATTAATTATATTGATCGCACCGTCCTTTCTGCGGCGGCCCCTCACCTCATTTCCGAGCTCAAGCTGACGCCCGAAATGATGGGCTTCATCATGGCGGCATTTTTCTGGTCTTACTCGCTGTTACAAATCCCGGCAGGTTGGTTTGCCGACCGATTCGGGCAGAAAAAAGGTCTGGGCCTGGCCGTGGCCTGGTGGTCAATAGCCACCTCATTGATGGGCGTGGCAACCGGGTTTACATCCTTGTTGCTTATGCGTCTGGCATTGGGCATCGGCGAAGCAGCTGCCTATCCCAGCAACGCCGGCATTACTGCACGCTGGTTTCCTGACCGCGAGCGTGCCACCGTTTCCGGCCTGTTTGACAGCGCATCAAAATTTGGCGGCGCAGTCGCTATGCCGCTGATTGTTTGGATGATTTATATGTTTGACTGGCGTCTGACGTTTGTAATTGTCGGCGCTCTTGGCGTGCTGTGGGTCATCGCCTGGTATCTAATTTATGCCGACAATCCAGAGGATCATAAAAAAATCAGTGCGCAGGAAGTCAGCCTTATTCGTGACGGGCAGCTACTCAGGCACGGCGATAAAAACGTGTTGCCGATGAAATGGTACAAGCTGCTGCGGTACCGCAATATCTGGGCCATGTGCCTGGGCTTTTTCACCATTAACTACACCTCCTATTTCTTCATCACCTGGCTGCCTACCTATCTGGTGAAAGAAAAAGGCATGGGTTTCCTGCAAATGGGCATGGTCGCCGCGCTTCCGCTTATCTGCGGCATGGTGATTGAAGTCATTGCAGGATGGGCATCGGATCGCATGGTGCACAAAAAAGTGCTCTCTCTCACCGCCACCCGCAAGCTTTTCCTGATCATTGGCTTGCTCATGGCCTTGTGCATCGGATTTGCGCCCTTTACCGAGTCGGTAACGATGACAGTACTGCTGCTTTGTATCGCCAAATCGGGTACCACCGTTGCCGCCTCTCAGGTATGGGCATTACCGGGCGACGTGTCGCCAAAAAACAGCGTTTCGATCGTGGCGGGACTGCAAAACACCGTATCCAATCTTGGCGGTGCCATTGGCCCAATAGTGACAGGCGCCATCGTAGCCGCGACAGGATCTTTCAATATGGCACTGGTGCTCTCGGCGGCACTGGTGGTCCTTGGCATCATTAACTATCTGTTCCTGATGGGTAAAGTCGAGCCAATAGTCGAACCACCGCTTCGTCTGACACACCATGCGTCAGCGCATCGAGTCTAAAGTTTTGTCCTGAAAATCAACAAAGCTGCCCTGTTAAGCCGGGGCAGTAAAAATCATATGACCCTACAACAAAATAATAAAACCATTGGAGGCAGTGATGTTTATCAACTCTTCAGACCATGCTGTGATGGCCAAAACTGACGAAAAAACCGCCAGGGGCAAAATGCGTTATGCGATTCTGACCGTGCTTTCAGTGGGCATCGCCATCAATTATATTGACCGCGCCGCCATGAGCGTAGCCATACCGTTTATGTCCAGCGATTTACATTTATCCAGCACTGACAGCGGTTTACTGCTCTCGGCCTTCTTCTGGAGTTATGTGTTGTTTCAACTGCCCGGCGGCTGGCTGGTTGATAAATTTGGTCCAAGGGTGACCCTCGCGGTTAGCAGCCTGGCCTGGGGCCTGGCCACCGCGCTGTGTGGTCTGTCGAACAGCGTATCGGCATTTGTGGGTTTTCGACTGCTGCTCGGCGCGGTAGAGGCTCCAAGTTATCCGGCAAGTTCATCAACGGTTACCCGCTGGTTCCCACGCCAGGAGCGCAGTTTCGCGGCCGCAACTTTCAATAACGGCAGCAAGATTGGCGGGACATTGGCAATTCCGATCATCTCATTTTTGATTGCTGCCTTTGGCTGGCGCATGACATTTGCGATTTCAGGATGTATTGCCATTGTCTGGGCGATCGGTTGGTACTTGTGGTATCGCGATCCACGCCATCATAAAACCGTTTCTGCTGCCGAAGTGGTGTTTATTGAAGCCAATCAGGATGCCGAAACCGGCGCGCCAATGAGTATTCGCACCCTGCTTCGCCAGCGAACCATACAAGCGATGATGTTTGGTTTCTTCTGTGTCAATTTCGTCTCCTACTTCTTCTTTACCTGGTTCCCGACTTATCTGGTAGAAACTTTCCATCTTTCGCTGTTGAAATTTGGCCTGCTGGGTATGTTGCCAGGCATTGCCGCCATTATCGGTGGCTGGTTTGGCGGACTGTTATCGGATCACCTGGTCCGCCGCGGCGTTTCACTCACCGTTGCCCGTAAAATACCGCTGGTGTTTGGCATGTTGGGTAGTGCGGTTATTGGCCTTGCTGCCTTCTCGCCAACGGTAACTCTGGCACTGTCCGCTCTGTGTTTTGCCAACTTTGCCGCCACCTGTGCTTCCGCAGCGCTGTGGGCTTTGCCGTCGGATGTGGCACCTAACCGCGCCAACGTCGCCACTATTGGCGGCATCCAAAATATGGCTGCCAATATGGCCGGAATTATCTCGCCAATTCTGATTGGCGTGCTGATGCAGTTCACTCACTCATTTGTTATTCCGCTGGTGCTGGCAGGGGTTGTCGGACTGTTGGGCGCTATCGCCTATGGCTGGTGGTTACCCGAAGTGAAACCTATGCAACAACCTGCTTAACTGGAGAATGACATGCAACAAAATCGATGGAAGCAACGCCCCGCTCATTCCACCTGGGGCGATTTTGGGCCTGACGATCAGCTTGGTCGCCTGAATCTACTCACCGCAGACAAAGTGCGACAGGGCGTCGCCGAGGTTAAAACAGGTAAAACGTTTTGCCTGAGTTTGCCTCTGGATTTGCCGGGAGGAACCGCGATGAATCCGCGTCGCCCTCCTCCTAGGCTGTCAGCCACACGTCGGGGTGAGCATCCCAACATGACTTACCCTTTGTCGCGGGACAATGACAAATTAAGTGACATCATTTGCGACGACACGGTGACGCTGGCGCTGCAATATTCAACCCAATGGGACAGCCTGGCTCATATGGGACAGTGGTTTGACACCGAGGGTAACGGGCAGCCCGAGATGGTGTTCTATAACGGCTATCGCGCCGGGATAGATATCGTGGGCGAAACGGATTTTCGTTCGGGATGTGGCTGCTCGCAAGGCAGTCACCTGGGTGCCAAAGCTCTCGGCATTGAAAATATGGCTAGCCACGGGATCCAGGGGCGCGCAGTGATGGTTGATATCAAAAAACACTTTGGCATTGAACGTTTCGCCTTTGGTTTTAAACAGTTACAACAGATCATTGCCGAAGATAATCTCGATATTCGCCCCGGTGATTTGCTGTGCTTTCGCACCGGCATGGATGAAGCAATTTATCAAATGGCAGGAACACCAGACATGCAATACCTTGGCGATCACTTCGCCGGACTCGACGGCAGCGATCCGGCTTTACGCCAATGGGTCAAAGATAGCGGGGTCGTCGCGCTGATTGCCGATAATCCGGCAGTGGAAATTCTGCCTGCTCGCCCGATGAATGAGGATTTTTACCCTTCCCACCCTCTGCATGATTTGTGTTTATTCCGTCTTGGAGTCTATCTGGGAGAGCTTTGGCACTTAAGTGCATTGGCAGACTGGCTGAGCGAGCATCGCCGGTCGGCTTTTCTTCTGACTGCACCGCCGTTAAGACTGCCCGGCGCTGTAGGTTCGCCCGCCACGCCGATTGCCACTGTTTAAAAAACGGCAAGAGCAGTAGCAGAAGCGCGAAAGGGGGTTTTTCTCGACTAAACTAAAGAGTTACCGACCAATAATGGAAGATGCAGCAAAGGATTAGGGAAGTCCAATGAACAAATTTAATTATCAGCAGGATTTTGCAAACATTGATTTTCGCCAGCAGCCAGAGCTTTATCAGGTGGGGCGCGGTGAGCAAGGCGTGCTGATGGTTGAACCTTATAAGTCGGAAATTTTGCCGCACTGGCGCTTTAAAACTCCCGCTATCGCCGAGAAATCAGCCAAATCAATCATTGAGTTATTCGAGAATTATCGAAAACAAGATGATTTCGTCGGCATGGATATGGCACGAAAGTTTATTCAGATGGGCTATACTCGAGCCCGCCGTTACGCCAACTATCCCGGTGGGCGAAAATATGCAGAAGATCGCAGCATAAATACCAGAAATATCGACCAGGAAAAAGCCGCCTCTGCCGCCATCTTTAAAGAATATTGGGATCGCCTGCGTGCCGATACTGACTATCTTAAACGTAAAAAAAATCATCAGTTGAAGTATGGCTAATCAACGATGATTTTTTTGTATCGCTTCTTAATCCCAATCAACGGCAAAAAACATACTTGATTAGGGTATCCCGCAGCGGCTCAGCTGGTAACGTCAATCCAGGTCGCATTAGTGATGCTGGCCAACCTGGCCGGGGCAATCCGCACGCCGGAATTTACACTTCCTGCAGCGGGAAGCACTTCTTCATAGCTGTTAAGACTTTGATCGCAGTAAATTTTTATTGCATCCGCGGCGGCAAAGGGGCAAACCCCGCCCGGCGGATAACCCGTTAAAGCCTCTACATCCTCAGAAGGCAACATCCGCGCTTTTACGCCAAAAAGCTGCTTGTACTTTTTGTTGTCGATGCGCGCCGTACCGGCCATCACCAGCAGCACTACCTCATCGTTAACGCGAAATGACAGCGTTTTTGCTATCTGGCCGCTTTCAACCTCAAAAGCTTCTGCTGCCTGCGCCACTGTAGCCGTAGTTTTTTCCAAAACCTGAACTTTAGCCTCAGGAGCATGTTTCGCAAGGAACTGCTGCACACGTTCAACACTCATGATCGCTCCTTATTCTGTATATTAATCAACGATAGTAATGCCAATATTCAAGGCAGCAGCATACTTCGCGGAGTGAGATGGCAGGTAAACAAAAAGTGGGATTCATTGCCCTCTGTATTCATCTACGTTCTGCTTTTAATAGCTGATATATCTTGCTATACCTTCGCGTAAAGGAGAGCTGGGAAATATAACCGGCGGCACGAGCAACATACCGATCAAAATGTTTAGCACATTAAAAAATACATTTATTAACGATGATCGAATAAATCTACGATTATTCTTATTTGACGAGCCTACATAATACAGGCTCGTCAGATCGACTTTATACCTTCGAATTAATTAGCCAAAAATTGTTCAAGCTGCTCAAGCTTTTCACCATAAGGCGCACGCAGTGTCAGGCTCGATTCCCCAGCCAGACTTTGCTCAACCACCGCTTTGGCATGGCTAAAACGCAAGAAACCGTGAATACCGTGGTATGCGCCCATGCCAGATGGGCCAACGCCGCCAAACGGCAGATTCTCAATTGAGGCGTGAGTCATAATATCGTTAATGACCAGACCGCCCGAGGTCGTCATCTCGGCCATTTTACGCTGATTCGCCAGGTTATCCCCGAAATAATACGCTGCCAGCGGACGCGGATGGCCATTAATATAAGCCACGGCCTCTGACTCATGCTGATAGCTTTTCAATGGTAATACTGGACCAAACACCTCTTCCTGCATTACCCGCATATCATCGGTTGCATTGAGGACCAGGACAGTCGCCATTTTACGGGTCGCGGCGTCATAAGCAGCTTCGCCTTGCGGTGCCAGCGATATCACCGTTGCGCCCTTGCTTTCAGCGTCTTCGAGCAGCGCAATCTGGCGCTGGAAGTGTGCATCACAGACCAGCGAGGTGTAATCCGCATTGCCCAACAGAGTGGGGAACGCCTGCTGCATAAATTCACGAGCATGGCCAACAAACTCATCCTGCGCACCTTCAGGCAGCAGAACATAGTCTGGAGACATGCAAATCTGACCGGCGTTAAAAGTTTTAACAGTTAGCGTGCGCTCCACTGCGGTACGCAGGTTAGCATCAGGTGCCACCAGCACGGGGGATTTACCGCCTAATTCCAACGTTACCGGTACTAGATTTTCAGCCGCGGCACGCATTACATGGCGACCCACTGCCGTGCTGCCAGTGAAAATAAGGTGATCAAATTTTTGTGCGCTGAAGGCCGCGCCCATGTCAGCCTCGCCTAATACCGTAGTCAGCTCTAACGGGTCAAAGTACTGGCTTACCAGTTTGGCAAGCAGTGCCGAGGTGCGCGGCGTTAATTCAGAAGGTTTGAACATCGCGCGGTTACCGGCGGCAAATACCCCGGCTAAAGGCGAGAATGCCAGATTCAGCGGGAAGTTCCACGGCACGATAATGCCGACCAAACCTAACGGTTGAAACTCGAGTCTCGCCTGCATACCTGGCATCGGCTCACTGTTTTCCTGGCTCTGCATCCACTGCGCCACGTTTTCTCGGGCGTATTGCAGTGACTTGATGGACATGCCGATATCCGCAGCCAAAGATTGGTAACGACTGCGGTTGCCGTAGTCGGCACAAATTGCATTGGCCAGATCCTGATGATTTTCCTTAAGTAATTGCTCGGCACGTTGCAGGCGATCGATTCGTAATTCAAGGCTCGCAGGGCCTTGTTCGATATGGGCCAGTTTCATGGCAGCAACCCTGTCTGGAAGTTGGCTGATGCTGATGCTTTGGTATTGATTATGCATAATATTCTCTTTTATATCCGCAGTCGAAGATAGCGGCTTTACAGGATCACTTTAAAAACGAGTAGATATCTTGAACGAGGTTGGTCATTGGTTTTTAAGACTGATTTATCTCAGTCAAATCTAAGACATGAAATCGATATCAAAACCAATAACAGACCAGTCGTCTAGAAACCAGTTAAAGTCTCTGCTTATCGATTTATGAAGTCAATGGTTTTCTAAACAATCATGTTGACTCTTGGAAAAGGCTTCGGGAAACAACGGACGAAAACTAGACGACTGGTCTAGTGAGTGATATTATTCCCGGCATGAAACATGCCTATGATGATACTCGACAACATATCCTTGATACCGGCTATCGAATGATGGCGGTCAAGGGCTTTACTAGCGTAGGGCTTAACGAACTGCTGCAAACGGCTGGCGTGCCCAAGGGTTCGTTTTATCACTATTTTAAGTCCAAGGAACAATACGGCCAGGCTTTGCTGGAGGATTATTTCCGCACCTATCTTGCCGCGATGGACAGCCGCTTTTCGGCCCCCGGAGTCAACGGCCGCGATCGCCTGATGGGCTACTGGCAGCACTGGCAAGACCGCTATTCCTATGACTGCTCGTCTCTAAATTGTGACGCGCTTGAGTGCCTGGTGGTTAAGCTCAGCGCCGAAGTTGCCGACCTCTCAGAATCAATGCGCCTCACCCTGCGCGATGGTACTAATAGAGTTATTGACCTGTTGAGTGCCTGTGTTGAGCAAGGCCAGCAAGACGGTTCCTTGCCAGCCAATGATGCCCGTCAAACAGCGTCCGCACTTTACCAACTGTGGCTCGGCGGCAGCCTGCTCAACAAATTGCATCGTGATGGCAAACCTCTTGCGCAAACGATGACAGCCACCAAAGCAATTCTGGGCATCCAGGCTTAAGCAAGCCTGGTCCTTTTACACCCAATCACCGACGCCGATCACAGTATCACCACTGTTCATCGCCTATTTTTTGCCGCCTTCCCGTTTATCCCCTATACCTCATATTAAAAACCCCTTCATTTTTTTAAAATTATTTTTATTGCCCTTAATCGGAGCCTTTACTGATGGAACACGATAACGCGTTACCGCCGTTCAGCTCTCCACGTTCTGTTAAAATTAGCAAAATGCAGCATCTCGATGCTACGCCGGTGGTGATTGTCGGCGGTGGCATTAATGGTATCAGCACCTTCCGTGAGCTGGCTTTACAGGGCATTCCTGTGATTATGGTCGAGCAAGGCGACTGGTGTCAGGCCGCGAGCGGCGCGCTTTCACGGATGATCCACGGCGGATTGCGCTATCTGGAAACCGGTGAGTTTTCGCTGGTCAAAGAGTCGGTGCAGGAACGTGATCGATTATTGAAAAATGCCCCCCATTACGTCGCCCCGTTGCGCACCACAGTTCCTATCGATAGTTGGAGCGGCGGCCTGCTCAATGCCGGTAAACGCTTTTTGCGCCTAAGCGAACAGCCGTCCCGGCGCGGTGCAATCATTATCAAGACCGGGCTGTCGATGTATGACTTATACACTCGTCAATATGGTTCCATGCCCCGCCACAGGCTAAACAATCAGCGAGAAACACAGCAGCGCTGGCCAAATTTTGCCGATTGGGCAACCTGTAGTGCGACCTACTATGACGCCTGGATAAGCGCGCCGGAAAGACTCGGAGTCGAGCTGATACTGGACGCCGAACTCGCTAACCCTCAGGCGCTGGCACTTAATTATATCAAGCTGATTGCCAGCGATGGCGAAAGTCTGACACTCGAAGACACGCTCGGCGGCGAGCGGTTTACCCTTCGCCCGCACGTCGTCGTTAACGCTACCGGCGCGTGGATCGACAGACTTAACAGCACGCTGTTGCAAAACCCGTCGAGTAAAAAACTGATCGGCGGAACCAAAGGCTCACACCTGATTGTTCGGCATCCGCAGCTGTTCAAAGCGCTGAACGGCGAGATGGTCTATTACGAAAACCAGGAAGGCCGGGTGTGCATTATGTTCCCGTGGTATGACAACGTGCTGGTCGGCTCCACCGATATCCGTATCGACAATCCTGATGACGTGGTGTGCGAAGCCGACGAGCAGCGCTATATCCTGCAATCGCTGAAATTCATTTTCCCCGATTTCGAGGTCAGCGATCGCGATGTGCTTTACACCTTTAGCGGCGTTCGCCCTCTGCCCGCCAGTGACAGCAAAATCAGCGGTAAGATTTCACGCAATCATTCACTGGTGTTGCTGCCCCCCGAAGCCGGACGCGACTTTACGACCCTGTGTCTGGTTGGCGGAAAATGGACTACATTCCGCAAATTTGGTGAACAGGCGGCAGACAAAGTGATGAACCTGATTGGCGAAAAGCGCAAAATCAGCACCACGGAAATGGCGATTGGCGGCGGCAAGGATTACCCGTCACCAGAGAGAAAAGCGGCCTGGATCCAACTGATTTGCAACGAGTTCGGGCTAACAACCGAGCGCGTCGGCCAGCTACTTTCTCGCTATGGGACCCGCGCAGCGGATATTGCTGCCTCTATCAGCCGCGATCCTGACTGCCCTCTTGAGCATTACCCCGATTACAGCCGCAATGAATTGCGCTATCTGATCCACCGCGAACAGGTGCAGACGCTGGAAGACCTGCTGGTTCGCCGCACGCCGATGGCGATTAGCGGCAAACTCACTCTGGCTCGGGTCGAGGAAATAGCCACCCTGCTCGGCAGTGAGCTAGGCTGGAACGTCGACGATACCGCCCAACATCTGGCCACTACACTTTCACGCCTCGCCAGCCTGCACGGGCTGACCGGGCTTTATCCGCTGCCTGTTTCAGAGGGAGTCAGTCATGTCAGCAACGAATAAAGTCAGACTTAACAGATTGTTTAACAATGGAAAATGCCTTGATGTTGCCATCGATCACGGCATCGCCAACGAGCCGGATTTCCTGATTGGTCTAGAGGATATCAGCAGCGTGATGACCAGCCTGATTGCCGCCCAGCCAGACGCGATTCAGGTCAACTATGGTCAGGCGGATTTATTGCAGCAGCAGGCACAAAAGAAACCGGCGCTGGTGCTGCGTACCGACGTTGGCAATGCTTATAACGCCGCGCGCCATCGCGAGATGTGGGCAGTGTTGCACAACCCCGAAGAGCCTATCCTCGCAGCACTGCAGATGGATGCCGCCGCCGTGGTAGTCAATCTGTATATGATCCCCGACGAACCAGGCATTTTCCGCCAGTGTGTAGAGAACATTGGCCGGCTGCGCCACGCCTGCGAAAAATATTCCATGCCGCTGATGATTGAACCGCTGGTGATGGCACCGGCCGGTCAAGGCGCAGCTTACGGTTCTTTGGGTGATGTCAGCAAGATAGTGCCGCTGGTGCGTCTGGCCCGCGAGCTGGGCGCCGATATCATCAAGGCCGATCCTACTGACAACGTTGAAGATTTTCACCGCGTAGTCGAAGCCGCACGCTGCCCTACTCTTGTGCGCGGCGGTGGCAAGGGCGAGCTTTCCGCGGTGCTGAATAAAACCGCCGCGCTAATGGCGCAAGGTGCCTCGGGCATGGTGTATGGCCGCAATGTTTACCAGCACAGCAATCCGTCGCAGGTGGTGAAAGCGCTGATGGCAATCATCCATCATGGGGCAAGCGGCGCTGATGCACTGGAGATTTATCAACGTTATTAATCTTCATTTGTCATACCTGGCGCTTAGGCAGTGCGCCGCAAACTATGATTGCGGGGGGAGTAATGAGTCAATGTCTGCTTGGGATCGACGCGGGTAATACCATGATCAAAGCGGTGCTGTTTGATTTGCAGGGCAGCGTGCTGTCAGTCGCCGAATGTGCCGGAGAAACTTTGCGTCCGCAGGAAGGGTTTGCCGAGCGTCCGATTGAGGACATTTATCACGGCGTGACTCAGGCGGTAAGGGATTGCCTGGCGCAGGTTTCGCAGCAGAGTCTGCAGGTGATCGCAGTGGGTGCCGCAGGTCACGGCAACGGGCTGTATGCATTGAACAAACAGCGCCAGCCGCTGCTGGGCATCCAGTCGATTGACCATCGCGCCGCCAGTCTGGTGCACCAGCTGGAACTCAGCGGCAAAGACAGCGCCATCTATCAGCGTTCATTGCAGAAACCTTGGCCAGCCGCCACGCCGGTCCTGATCAGCTGGCTCAAACACCAGCAGCCGGAGGTGTATCGTCATATCGGTCATCTGCTGTTGGCAAAAGACGTCATTGCCTTTTTCCTCTCTGGCGAAATTTCCGCTGACTTCTCCGACGCCGCAGGAGCCGGGCTGCTCTACTACCAATCCCGCAGTTATGATCGATCACTGATGGCGCTGTACGATATTGAAGACGCTCTGACACTGCTGCCCCCGCTACACGAATCCAGCGACGTGGTGGGCCATATTACAGCGCAGGCCTCGGCGCTCACCGGCTTACCAGAGGGAATACCCGTAGTGGCCGGAATTTTTGACGTAGTCGCCAGCGCAGTCGGGTCTGGCGTGGTTCACAGCGGAGAAGCCTCGATTGTCGCCGGAACCTGGAGCATCAATCAGGTGGTGGTCGATAAACCCGAGTATTTGCGCCCGGTATTTATGAATTCAATGATCGAGCGCGATCGCTATATGGCAATAGAGGCCAGCGCCACTTCAGCGGCTAACCTCGACTGGTTTCTGCGCGAATTTGACGATGGTCGTGCGGGTCAGGGCGCGGCGCGCAGCAGCGACATTGTTGCCAGCGTAACGCCAAACAATCAGCTACCGCTGTATCATCCTTATTTGTATTCGGGACGTAAGGCAGGCCCGGCGAAAGCCGGATTTTACGGCCTCGGCGGCTGGCATACTCGCGCCGATATGCTGTATGCGCTATTTGAAGGCGTCACGTTTGCCCACCGCGCCCACATAGACAGGCTCAGAGCGGCGGGAGTCCCCTTTACTCAGGCAACTCTGTCCGGCGGCGCGGCGCGCAGTTGTGTCTGGCCGCAGATGTTTGCCGACGTGCTTGGTATTCCAATCCGCGTGACAGAATGCAAAGAAACTGGCGCATTGGGTGCAGCTATCTGTGCCGGAGTTGGCATCGGAGTCTGGCCAAATCTTTCGGCGGGCGTGGCGCAGGCTGTTAACGTCACGGCACAACCTTTTATGCCAAATTCGGAAATGTTTGCCTTCCATGAGCCGCGCTACCGTTTATTTAAAAGAATTGAAACTGTGATGGCCGAGCTTTGGCTGGCCAGCGAAGAAATCGATGCTTAACTTTCGCCGCACATCCCCGCGCCAGCCAGATCCCGACTGGCGCTTTTGGTGCATTTTTGCACTGTGCTGATCCCTCTTTTTAATAATCGATCCCGGCTTTTCCGCAATCAATTTCTATCTCCTTGATAACCAACAACTGAATATATTTTCACCCATTGGCATAACAGTTGCATTTAATTAGTTAATTAATTAAATGGCACGACTTTACGGCGTAGTTTACCCATCAGGAGAAAAGGTTATGACGGTTGATGAAGTGATCGCGCGTTTCGAACAGGAACGCGAAAAAATCTGGTTCGAGCAACCCGCAGAAATTGCCGATCTCGGCAAAGGCATTGTGCCTCGCGGCACCGGTTCGCGCGGGCAATACCTGAGCACCATTATTTTTGCCGAAGGTGAAGCTCGAACGCTGGCCGATGAAATGTTGTGGGGGCTTATCCGCGTTGCGGAAGACAGCGCTGAGGCTGATCTGAAGACACTGCAACTGCTGATCAGAGAGATAATTGGCTACAAGGCTGATTTCTTTGATTTTGTCAGCCTGCCTGAGGCGGCAAAAATGGTGCATTTGTACGTCGCCACCGCCGAACGCTGTACCAACCTCGATGAACTGGCTCGCCTGTCTCACGCCGCGCTGTCCTGGGCCAATCGTCTGCACATGTGGGTTGATTTCATTCTTCCCTGGGGCCTTGGCGACGGCTTCCGCCGCGTTAAAGCCTAATCATTTATTTTTAGCCTAATCAGGGGGATGCATGAAATTACAAATGTCCGTGGCCGGTGAAGCCGTCTGCGTAATCGAAGTTTGGGAAGATAAAGTACCCAATCTGGTAAAAGAGCTGCGCGCCAAGCTGCCGATGACCAGTATTTTGCAGCACGGCAAACTGATCGGCGATATGGTGTTTTTCACCATGCCCATCGTCGCCCCTTGGGAAAACAAGTTCAAAACCGAAGAGGTCGGCAGAATGCGCCGTGAGAAGTACGGCGTCTGCACCGGTTCAGTCTGTTTCTACAGCCCGCGCCAGCAGTTTTGCGTGGTCTACGGCGATGACACTGCCGAAGAGCCACTGCCGATTTCCTACATTGGAGAAGTTATCGAAGGCTCACTGCAACTGCGTGTTACCGGTCTGGAAACCTGGTTCGATCAGGGCCGCACCGTAGAATTAGCCATTATCGAGTAACGCGTATTGTTAAACTCATGCGCTTCCTTCGCATTAAATGTGGGGGAAGCACAAAGGTGGGGAACCGCGACACATATTTCGCCATGCTCCCCCCTTTTAACTCCCCAGCAATTCTCGCATCGCCCGCTCGACCTGTTCTGACTCTGCGGCAAATCTTCCCGGTGCGCCCGCGCAGTGTCCAAACGGGGATTCCAGCGGTAACCACACGCCGATGCCAACGGGTAATTGCTCAAACTCCAGCCCCGCCTCTTCAACGGTAAAATACTGGTCGGTGCTACCGGGCATCACAATGGTTTTGGCTGTGACCTTGCCGATATCGTCAAAACTGACCTCACCGCCCTGCCAGGTTTTCAGCATCGCCAGTAAATCGTTGGCATCCCAGCTTTGGTGACTCTGCTCCCAGTTCAACAGCAGCGCCTCAAGCGACTCAAAACCAAGCTGTTTATATAGCCCGTCGCGGAAGAATTCTGCGCTGTAAGCCCAGCCTGCATAGTTACGGCCAAAAGCCGCCAACCCAGTCAGCGGTGGCGTTTCATAGCGACCGCGGTTAAATTTCCCATCGGCCAGAAGTGCGGCTTTTACACCTTCCAGAAACACATGATTCAGCGGCCAGCAGCGCGCGGTGCCGCAAATTGGCAGCAACGCTCTGACATGACCGGGGTAACTCACCGCCCATTGCCACGCCTGCATCGCGCCCATTGACCAGCCCGAAACCAACGCAAAAGAATTTATCCCCAGAGCCTGACTAAGTTGATACTGCGCGCGCACGTTATCTTTCACCGTAACCGTAGGAAAATCAGCGCCATGCTGCGGCCCAGAGTGGCTCGGCGAACTCGACAGACCGTTGCCAAACATATTGCTCAGCACGATGAAATAACGCGTGGGATCCAGTGCTTTGCCCGGCCCTATCAGCTTGAAATAGTTGCGATGCGATCCGGTGTAATAACTGGGGATCAGGATGGCGTTATCGCCCTGCTCATTCAGCTCGCCAAAGGTCGCATAGGCCAGTGACGCCTGCTGCAAAACTTCGCCGTTTTGCAGGGGAAAATCGCCCAATAAAAACTGCTGATGATCCTGCACTATAACGCTCCTTATGTTTGCGAAAGGATAAATAAATTCACTGCTAATTAATTAACTAGTTAACTTATTGAGATGACAGGGATTTTAAAACAGATCCAAGATTATCTAATAAAATGCCTATAAATCATTTCATTATGTCATTTGCTCATGCGAAACTGACGTTAATCTTATTATGCAGCATTTAAACAGGATGGCTAATGAAGGAACCTAAAGTCTCGGCCCGAATTACTGCAACGGACAAGCCAGCAAAAAAAAATCAGAGCGATGTTGCGGCAATTTTACTCGACTCGGCATTTGACCTGTTTGCCAACCAAAATTACTCCTCGGTGCGAATTAAAGATATTGCCAAAGCCACCGGACTCAACTCGGCGTTGATCTACTATTATTTCGGATCCAAAGAAGATTTATTTCTCAAAGTGATAGAAGCTGCGGTCGAAAAAGCATTCCTGCAATTTGACACTATTACCGCCAACTCGGCCACACCTAAGCAAGTGCTGTTCTCTTGGATTGAAATCCATATTTTGCAGTTTACGCTGATGCAGAAGCTAGCCAAAATCAGTTTGGACTACGCCAACACCCACGAGCATCTGACCAATATCGATAAAGCGATCAAAAAGTTTTACGAGAAAGAGTCAGTGGTGCTGAAAAACACCTTAAAAGACGGCATCACTGCCGGAGAATTCCGCGACGTGAATCCCGCGGATATGTCGATGTTTATTTCAACCTTTCTGGACGGGGTTTTATTTCGCACGGTGATGTTCCCTAATTTTAAATATAAACACGCCATCAACTGCATGCGTGAGTTTGTGCTGGAACATTTAGAGCCTCACACTATCTCTTAGTGAAAATTTTAAGACAGGAATACCCACTCGTTGCTGAGCAGGTATTCCTTATTTAGTGATTAAAATATCGAACTATATTTCTCGATTTCCCATTGGCTGATGCTCAGGTGATACTGATTCCACTCCTGAGTTTTATATTTCACAAACTCATCCTTCAGCGCTTTGCCCAACGTCGCCTCAATAAACGGATCGCTGTCGAAAGCTTCCACCGCCTCGAGCAAATTCTGCGGCAGGAAATCGATACCGCGAGCGGCACGCTCTGCTTCAGTCATGGCATACAAGTTGTCTTCATTCGGTTTGCGCGGATCGATTTTCTCACGAATACCTTCCAGACCGGCGGCCAGGGCCAAAGTCGCCGCCAGATAAGGATTTACCGCCCCGTCGGCATTGCGGGATTCACAGCGGCCGCCACCTGCCGGCACGCGAACCGAGTTGGTGCGGTTGTTGGAGCCATAGGAGTTAAACACCGGTGCCCATGAGAAATAGCTCATTGCCCCCTGTCGCACCAGCCGTTTATAGCTATTAACCGTTGGCGCAAAGGCGGCACAGAGCGCGCGACCGTGTTTAAGCAACCCGCCAATAAAGTAGTAGCCAATTTCGGTCAAGCCTAACCCGTAGGGATCTTCATCGCTGGCATCCTGAGTTTTGAACAGATTGCTGCCGGTTTTCAAATCATACAGCGACATATTGAAATGCGCGCCGGTGCCCGTTTTGTCCGAAAACGGTTTTGGCATCATGGTCGCCACCAGCCCCATTTCTCTGGCGTAATGCTTGGCCATAAAGCGGAAGAAAATCATTCGGTCACAGGTGGTCAATGCATCGGCGTAGTTAAAATCAAATTCATACTGAGAATTGCCGTCTTCGTGATCCAGAGAATATAAATCCCAGCCCAGACTGTTAATACAGGTGGAAACCTTATCCAGCCAGGCGAACTGTTCAACAAATCCTTGAATGTCGTAGCACGGTTTCTTCAGTTTATTGTCTTTTTCCGGCACTGACAGCGAGCCGTCTTCCTCGCGTTTGAGCAGATAAATCTCACATTCGATGCCAAGGTTAAAACCAAAACCCATCTCGTTGGCCTGCTTGATGACGTTTTGCAGCGCAACGCGGGTGTTTAGCGCATAGGGTTCACCCTGAAAGGCATTGTCGGCGGGCATCCAGGCAATTTTCGGCTCCCACGGCAGTTGAATAATGTGGTCGAGATCCGGCACCGAGGTCAATTCATCCTCGTGTGGAGACTGCCCCAACCCGTCCAGCGCATAGCCGGTATAGCGCTCTGAACCCTGCGCCATCTGATGAAAGTGATTGATTGGTACCACTTTACCTTTTGGAATACCGTGAATATCAACATACGCGCCGATGCAATACTCAACGCCTTTGGCTCTCAACGACTGCTCAACTTCTGCAATCTGTTCCGGTGATTTCTTCATGTAAGGTTCCCGCCTGTTAAACAATCTTAATGGTGACCGCTAATCATGCTCAGCGATATTGTGTGGAATATAAGGCGCTTCCAGCGCGGCGATCTCTTCACTGCTCAACACCAATTCACTGGCAGCAACGGCATCCTCAAGATGTGAAAATTTGGTCGCGCCAATCACCGGGGCGACCACTGAATTGTGGCGATACAGCCAGGCCAGCGCGATTTGCGCCATCGGCACACCGCGCGCATTCGCTACAGCGCCAACGGCATCGATCACTCGACTGTCGGCATCAACCGTGGCGGCATAAAGCAGTTTTGCGTAGCTGTCCTGACCGGCACGCGGGCTGTCGGTTGCCTGCTGCCATGGACGCGTCAGCAAACCGCGCGCCAGCGGGCTCCACGGCGTCACGGCCACGCCTTCACTCTCACACAGTCCCAGCATTTCGCGCTCCTCCTCGCGATACAGCAGATTGAGGTGATTCTGCATGCAGATAAACCGCGTCCAGTTATTGTATTTTGCCACCTGTAACGCCTTGGAAAACTGCCAGGCAAACATCGACGAGGCACCTAAGTAGCGCACCTTTCCGGCCTTCACCAAGTCGTGCAGCGCCTCGAGGGTCTCTTCCAGCGGAGTTTCATAGTCCCAACGATGGATTTGGTATAAATCGATATAATCGGTGCCCAAACGACGCAGACTGGCATCGCATTCAGTCATAATCGCCTTGCGCGACAACCCTTTGCTGTTTGGGCCGCTGCGGATTGGGTTATACAACTTAGTGCCGATCACCACATTGTCGCGATTGGCAAAATCCTTCAACGCGCGGCCAAGGATCTCTTCGCTGGCTCCTTTGGAATAGGAGTTGGCGGTATCAAAAAAGTTGATGCCCAAATCCAGCGCCTTGCGAATAAACGGCCGACTGGCGGTTTCGTCCAGCGACCAGCTGTATCCACTGGCTTCCTTTGGCGCATAGGTCAAACAGCCCAGACAGACGGCGGATACTTCCAGGCCTGAGCGGCCTAATTTCAACGTTCTCATACTGCGTCCCTTTGTGTAATCAGAGTTAATTTTTGAAGTTTTTTGAACTATAAAAGCTTGCGCTTCATATAGTTGGCCAGATGCCAGACTGTGCGTTCGAGATGCCCAAGGCGACCCGGTTTCGCCAGCTGCGAGCGACTACCGCGACGCTGCAGGCTGTTTATCTCGAGATCTTCGGCAATGATCGCCTTGCTGCCATTTTTCATCTCTTCTGCCGTGGCGGCGAAACCTTCCTGCGCCATCGACTCTTTGGAAACCAGCACCAGACGATGCCAAACAGTTTTATCTTTATTGATAGGCAAAAGCGTGCTGATGCTTAAACGGTCGGGATTGATGCCGATCAGGCAGAACGGGTAGATAAGCATCAGGTCGATACGGCGCAGATCTTCTTCGCTCATGCCGTCAAACGGCAGCAGTCCGGCAGTCAATACCTCGCTGACTTCGCCATTTTTACGCAGCGGCTGATGACAGAAGGTCCAGCCGGGCCCGTCTTCGCCGATATAGCTCAAACGGCCGGGAAAGCTGTCTTCCAAAGTCGTGCGATGTACCGCCGAATGGTGATAGCACTCCATAAAAGTTTCCACCGCCATCTTCCAGTTGAACGGACAGTCGTAATCCAGCTCATAGGCGGTTTGCAACTCGGCAAAATGATATTTCTCGAACAGCGGCATGACCGGCGCAAGGCGGGTTAGCAAAGAATCAACGCTGGCAGAAAAAGTGATGAAAATCATCCCGGCGACGATCTCGGTGCGGATCTGTGGCAGCTCGCAGGACTTGCGGTCAAAATCCTCGGCCTGATTCATCAACGGCGCGCCCACTAGCTGCCCTTTGGTGTTGTAGCTCCAGTTATGGAACGGGCAAACAAACGCCCTGGCATTGCCGCTGCCTTCAACAATCGGTACCCAACGGTGCAGGCAAACGCGGGACATCACGCGAATACCGTCGTCGCTGCGAGTACAAAGCAGCGGTTCATCGATAATATCGAGACTGAAATAGTCACCCACATTAGGCACTTGCGAAACGTGACCAATAAACAACCAGTCCTCACGGAAGATCTTTTGATTTTCTAGCTGAAAAAATGCATCGCTGTTATAAGCCTGCGGCGGCAAAGTGGCAGCCAGTCCGGCGTCAGCGCTTTGTGCCGCGGTAATCTGATCGGCGATGGCTTGTCCATCATCAAATAAACAGTCAATTCTCTGAGTCAAGTCGAGCATGGTGTAGCCTCCATAAATTCAATTTATACAAGAGATTGCATGATGACGATTGATTAATTGCAGATCGTTTATCCGGCGTTTTTTCAGCAGCTAGCCTCAGCAGCGTATGCGCCCCAGCTCCCTCTCCAGCAGCGGAATGACTTCGTTACCAAAGCGCGTCAGCGAACGCAGCGCAGGGTCTATCGGCATATCGCCAAACTGGAAAAAGCAGTTGTAATGCGTTGCGCCAGTGTCCTGCACCTCACGAATAATTCTGTCGGCCACGCTGCGCGGATTTCCAATCATCAGATTGCGGCAAACTTCCTCGGCGTCCGGCTCGTTGGCAAACGGCGGTGCGGTGATAAATGCGCCGTCAGTCAATGTTTCTTTCTCATGCAGCGCGGCAATCATGCGGGCAACAAACATCGCGCGCTCGGCAGCCTGATGCGCCTGCACCTGACTATCAGTGATATGAATATATTGCTGGACCGCGACGGGACGCTGGCTATCGATCCCCGCCTGTTCCCAGCCCTGTCGAGCATCACTGACCATTTGCCTCAGGCGCGGCGAACCGCGATAACCGGCAGTCATAAACGGCGTTGGGTTCCAGGGTTCAAAGGCGCGCAGAATATGCGGATTGGTGCTGGTGACAAACAGCGGGGGCAGCGGCTGTTGCAGCGTATTTAACAAAAAGTCAGTGCGCAGTGCTTCGCCGTTGAAGCCGAGCGACTCGGTTTTGCCAGTGGTCAACGCCGAGGCTACCTGCGCCCAACCGTCGAGCAATGCCTGATTGCGCTCGTCAACGTCCAACCCGTAGCGTTCAAATTCATAGGCCTGGTAACCGCTGCCGATACCCAGCACCAGTCGGCCTTCGGTCAGACGGTCGACCAGCGCGATTTCCTGTGCCAGCCGCATCGGGTGATACAACGGCAGCACGATCACCGCCGTCCCGAGTTTGATACGCTGGGTATAACCGGCCATGTGCGCAGCCATCATCAATGGCGAAACGCTGAGTGAATAATTGGTAAAATGGTGTTCGGCGAACCAGGCGGTTTCAAAACCGATTTCTTCAGCCAGCGCGACCATTTTACGGGTATCTTTGATGACCCCCTGAATACCTCCAGGATTGTCCTTAAAAGACATTAAATTGAATAATCCAAGTTTCATCATGCCCCCGGCGAAAACTGCGTGAATTAACGGCGTTTGCCTTTCTGGAAATAGCGTTCAATTTTGCTCTGGATAGTGCTAAGCACCGTCGTCGCAGCCAAATACCAAATACAGGCAACGATCAATAACGGGATATTTTCATAAGTCCGCGAATATATGGCCTGTGCGGAATACAGCAGGTCCGATAATGAAATTACGCTGACCAGCGAAGTGCTTTTCAGCATACCAATCACCTGATTACCGGTTGGCGGAATAATAAACGGCACCGCCTGCGGCAAAATAATGCGTTTCAGCCATTGGATTTTCTGCATACCCAGCGCGCGGGCAGCTTCCTGCTGGCCTTCATCCACCGAGGACATTCCGGCGCGGATAATCTCTGCCATATATGCCGCTTCGTTGAGGCCGAGTCCTAATATTGCGGCGGTCCACGGGGTAATCAGATCATTCATGCTGCCGGAGTAAAGAGTGGGCATAAACGGTAAACTAATACTAAAAGTCGGATATAACGCCGCCAGGTTGTACCAGAAAATTAATTGCACCAGCACCGGCGTGCCGCGAAAGAACCAAATATATCCACGGCTAAATCCGGCAAATAATGGATTTTGCGAAAGACGCATCACCGCCAAAATAACACTCAGGACAATCGCCAGCGCCATAATCACCAGAGTCAGCCACACGGTGACCCATAGGCCCTCAAGAATGGTCGGCGAGAACAAATATTTGCCCACCGTTTGCCAGCCAAAATTAGGATTCGTGATCATCGAATGCACGACCATGACGATTAGCGCGAGCCCTACGGCCAATGAAATCCAGCGCCCGTAATAACGCGGGGCGACCACCGTCATTGGCTGCAAAGTAGGTGGCGTCAATGAGGACGGCGTTCGCGTGCTTGCTTCTTTCTCCGCCAGTGCGAGTCGCGGGCGAGGCTGATTATCTGTCATCATTTCTCTCATTCACTCTTGCGCAAGGAAGGACAGTCAGTCCGGATATTCACAGCACGCGGGTCAGAAAATCTCGGGTGCGTGCGTGAGCGGGAGCGGTAAACAGGCTCTGCGGCGAACCGGTTTCGATAATCGCCCCGTTGTCCATAAATGCCACTTTGCTACAAACCTCACGGGCAAACGCCATCTCGTGGGTCACTACCACCATGGTCATACCGTCCTCGGCCAGTTTGCGCATGACATCGAGCACTTCGCCGACCAGTTCCGGGTCCAGCGCGCTGGTTGGCTCGTCGAACAGCATGATGTCAGGCTTCATCGCCAGAGCGCGGGCAATCGCTACGCGCTGCTGCTGTCCGCCGGAAAGTTCAGAGGGATAGGCGTCATAGCGATGGCTCAGCCCGACGCGGTCCAACAGCTGTTTGGCCTCGCTCACTGCCTGCGCGCGCGGCACTTTCTTGACCTGCATCGGCGCTTCGATCACATTTTCCAGTGCGGTCATATGGCCAAACAGATTAAAACGCTGAAACACCATGCCGATGCGCGCTCGCTGGCGAACGATTTCCGACTCCTTTAACAGGTGCAGCTTGTCGCCAACCTGTCGATACCCAATCCACTCGCCGAACACCTGCAGCGAACCGCCGTCAATTTTTTCGAGATGATTAAGGCAGCGTAAAAAGGTTGATTTTCCCGAGCCTGAAGGGCCAATCAGACACACCACCTCACCGCTTTCGATACGCAGATCTACGCCTTTGAGGATCTCGACGCCGTTAAACAGCTTGATCACCTGCCGGGCATCTACTGCCGGTATATTGCCTGCTGCCATGATGTTTCCTCTTTTTCAGGGAGCCAGATACCAGGTACAAACCCCGCCGCCGTCGACGATCAGCATCTGCCCGGTGGTGTAACCGGCATCGTCGCTGGCCAGATAACTCACCGCCTTTGCCACCTCAAGAGGCGTTCCGGCACGGCTTAACGGCAGGCGTGACACCTCTTCGGCCAATACTTTTTCCTGCTGTTGCCAGCCGCTGTTCGCCTCGCGGATAGGTCCGGGGCTAACGCCATTAACGCGAATGCCGTACTGCGCCCATTCCATCGCCATTTGGGTGGTCAGGTTGACGATTGCCGCCTTGCTGGGGCCAAAGGCGCCCGCCCCCGGATAACAACGGTGGGCCGAAGCTCCGGCGATGCTAATAATGCTGCCGCCGCGCTCGAGCATGATTTTTGCAACCTCGGTGCTGGTGATAAAGCAGCCGGTGGCGTTAGACTGCAACACCGTTTGCCACTGGCTATCGCTGAGTTCCAGCAGGCTGGCGTGGGCGCTGGCTCCGGCGTTGTTGACTAAAATGTCGATCCCGCCCCAGTCGGCGACAACCTGATTCACCAGCTTAGCCACGCTGCTGCGTTCGGTGAGCTCAGCTTGATACAGCTGAACCTGACCGCCCGCCTGCACAATCTCCATCGCGGTTGTTTCCGCGCTGTGGCGGTCGTGGCGATAAACCAGCGCAATACGCGCCCCGTTGCTTGCCAGCTCCTGGCAGATAGCGCGGCCAATGCCTTTCGCGCCGCCGGTGACCAGTGCGACCTGGTTGTTAAAATTACTCATGACGATTTTTCACCCCCATTCAATGACGCTGACTGTGCGGCCAAAGTGCGGCCGCAAATGTATCCCCAGGTCAGATTCGGCCCAAGCGTGGTGCCCGCACCGACTGCCTTGGTGCCAATCGGATTGGCCATCGCCACCCCGGCACAAAATAGTCCACGAATAATCTCGCCGTCGTGATGACGCACTCGCCCAGACTCATCGGTTCTCGGGCCGCCTTTGGTCGCCAGAAACGAGCGATTAAACGGCACTGCAACAAACGGCGGCTGGCAGATATCCATCAAACCGCCGTGAAAACGCGTATCCGCTTCCCCGTGCGCCGCCGACTGTTCACGATGAAAATCTTCATCGACGCCGTGCTGACAAAAACCGTTAAAGCGATTCACCGTGGCATCGAGACTGCCGTGCGGCAGTTTGAGTTTCGCCGCCAGCGCGGCCAAAGTCGGCGCTTTAATCATCCAGTTTTGAAAGCGCATCGCTGTCAGACGCAGCATGGGTGAACGCTGCAACAAACGGCTATCGGCCACCAGCCAGGCCGGAAGATGTAACGGCATCCCTTGCTCGTTGCGGGCGTCCAACACTGCGCCAAGGTTGAAAGTAAATTCATTGGTAAAGCGATTGCCGCGAGCATCCACCAGAATGGCGTTGGGCTCATAGTGGAAGTAAACCGACAATCCATAAGGCTTGCCGAGATAGCGCCACGGCACCGCGCCGCCCATGTTGGCCTGATCCATATGCGCCAGCTGCGCGCCAATCTCTTCCGCCATCCGCTGCCCGTCGCCGGTATTACTGTCCGGGCTGCAAACGTAGTCCATCGCGCCAGGAAAATGCTGCTCGAGGCGCTGCGCGTCCCCTTCAAAGCCACCGCTGGCAATCACCACACCTTGCGAAGCTCGAACTTCAATCTGTTTTCCCAATTGTGAATAACGAGCACCGATCACCTGATGACTGCCGTGGGTAAGCAGACTCTCGACTCGGGCGTCGCTCACCACACGACAGCCTAGCGCCAGACATCCCGCCAGCAGACCGGTTACCATCGCCCCACCCTTGGTGCGCAGACGACGGGCAAATCGCCAGACCAGCTGCGGCGAAAGGCGACAGGCCACACCAATCGGGTGATGCCAGATATCGTGCTTAATCACTTCGTGGTAGGTATAAAATTGTGGCAACGGTGAAGGCCTAAGTTTGAAATGTCCAAACTTGTCAAGCACGCTGGCCGCCAGGGGTAACGGGGCCAGCATTCGCCCCTGTCGTTTGGCTCCGACAAAAGTGGCCAGCGGATCGGCCTCGTCAGTCAACGCAAAGCGCAGCGGTGAATGTTTTTCAACGAATGCCAGCATCTCGGCGGCAGAGTCGGTAAAAGCCCGCCACAGCGCGTCTTCACTCTCGGCCCAGCCCTGCGGTGCCGTGGCGCGCAGGTATGCCAACGCCTCGGCGGGTGAATCCTCGACTCCCGCCTGTCTGGCGTGATGATTGGCGGGTATCCAGGTCGCGCCGCCTGACATCGCGGTGGTGCCGCCCAGCCAGGCGCTTTTTTCGACAATCAGCACCGATAATCCTGCTGCTGCGGCCTTCAGCGCCGCGCTAAGCGCCGCACCGCCAGAGCCGATAATCAGCACATCGCATTGCTCGATGAGTTCTTTACCGAGATTTTCAGACTGAAGCATCTTGGTGCCTCAGTCAGATTGGGTTGGTTTTCATCAGGTTGATGCCCGGCTTGGACAGACGCACGTCAGTCAACTGCCACTTGGTCATTATTTTGTCGTAGGTGCCGTTTTCATGCAGTACGTTGAGCGCCTTTAGCAGCGACTGAGCCAGCGCGTCATTTTCGTGGGCAACCACCATGCCAAGGTAGTATTTTGGCATCAGCGGCATTTCAATAGTGCGGATTGGCCGCGGCGCTTTCTTCTTGATTTCACCCGCAGCGGCGGCGTCGTTGAGCACAAAGTCTACTCGCCCGGCATACAGCGCCAGCAACACTGCATCGGCAGAAGGCAGCGTGACCGTTTTAATCGCCGGTTTACCCTGCTTGACGCAGTTAGGGGTATAGATTTCATTGATGGCGTGCTCGAAATCGGTGCCGGTCTGCACGCCAGCATTCAAGCCGCACAGCGTCAGCGGATCGGCCTTGACGCTGGTGTTGGTCGCCAGCGTATAAACTTCATTGGTTGCGTAGGCGTAGTTAACGAAAGTGACTTGCTTCTCACGATCCAGACTGTCGGAAATGCACTCCACCGCCACGTCATAGCGCCCGCTTTTCACACCGGGGATTAGCCCGTCAAAATCGATTGATACGGGTTTAACCTTCACGCCGAGCACCTGGCCCATGGCATCCCAGAGGTCTGGTTCGAAGCCGACCATGGTTTTATTGTCATCGGCGAAAGATTCACACGGCGGATAGTGTGCATCGGTGACCAAATTGAGCACTTTGCTTTGGCGGATTTTTTCAGGTAATTGCGCGTGCAGCTGGGCGTTCATCGCCAAGGGTGCGTCTGCTGCAAGGGCGGGTGCAATAGCGGAAACACTGGCAAGAGTAACGCAAAGATAAGACAAGGCAGACACCGCGACAGATTTCATTTTCATGTTTTTGGACCCCTGGTAAAAGTTTGCCATCTCTAAAAAACCCAGTTCCATTCTGCAACCATCATGCCAAATTTAACTAACCGATTAATTAACAGGCTGTACGCGGCCTGCACAGCTTGTACATTAAATAATCAAATTGGCTTTACTGAAAACAATCCCCAACAAGGTGCAAGGTTTTAGAAAAGACGATCAAATTGGGGCAGAGTCAGCAATGAACCTTTACTGATTGATTCAAGATCTGAATCACATTAACTCGCTGAAAATTATTGTTATCTATGGCTCATACACAATTAATTTCCGAACCAAGTACAAATTGGTTCGATTTGTGCAACCTATTTTCCATCAACATCACCAGCAGATTGAGACGCGGACCATGCCTGAGAAGCTCGACACTTTAAAAATCCACGGCAACTCGCATTCCGCACTGGAACAGTTGCGACAGCTGCTTGAGCAACATTCCGACGAGGGCCAGCCGCTGCCACCGGAGCGCGATCTGGTGCTGCGCTTTGGCGTCGGTCGGCGTGAGATCCGCCGCGCGCTTGACGTGTTGGCTGAGGAAGGACGTATCTGGCGTAAGCAAGGCAAAGGGACTTTTATCGGCCCCAAGGCCCCGGCCCAGCCGCTTAGCCTGCAAACTCTACCGCGACAGTCGAACCTGCTGGAAGTGATGGAAGCGCGGTTGCAGATTGAACCGGGGCTGGCGAAATACGCGGCGCTGCGGGCCACGCCCGAGCAGGTGCAGCTGATGTGGCGCTTGCTTGACCGCATGACCACGCTGGCGGCCGACGACGCCGACCAGATTGAACTGTGGGACAGCGCTTTTCACCGCGCTATCGCCGATGCTGCCGGAAACCGCCTGCTGCTCGGGCTGTTTGACGCCGTAGATGCAATCCGCCGTGACCCAAGCTGGCAGGCGGTGCGTGACAAGGCGCGAAATCAAGAACGCCTCGACATTTATGACCATCATCATCGGCGCATCGTGGAACATATCGCCGCCCGCCAACCGCTGGAAGCCGCCAGAATGATGCGCGAACACCTGCTTTTTTTACAGAACGCCTTTACCGCCGCCCTGAACAATGACGATGAGGAGCTTATTTGATGGACTCACACCCTGTTCCGCCGCTGCCCTTGCTGGCAATTGATCAATTAAAAGTCCAGTTTCGCGGCAGCCCGGCCACCGTGCTGGACGGTATTTCGCTGAAAATAGAAGCCGGAAAAACGCTGGCACTGGTCGGAGAATCCGGCTGCGGCAAGAGCGTGACCTCGCTGGCGCTGATGGGCCTGCTGCCACAAAGCGCGCAAGTGATGGAGGGCGAGGTACAGTTTGACGGCCACGGGCTGCTGACCCTGAGTGAACGGCAGTACGCCGATCTGCGCGGCCAGGATATTGCCATGATTTTTCAGGAGCCGATGACCTCGCTGAATCCCGCATTGACCCTCGGCGACCAGATAAGCGAGGCGGTGATGCGCCATCAGAATGTCGATAAAGCCGAGGCCCTGCGGCAAACCCTGCTAATTTTACAGCAAGTGCAGATTCCGGCTCCTGAACTGCGGATGAAAGCCTATCCGCATCAGCTTTCCGGCGGCATGCGCCAAAGGGTGATGATTGCAATGGCGCTGGTGAATCAACCCAGGCTGCTGATTGCCGATGAACCCACCACCGCGCTCGACGTCACTATTCAGGCGCAAATCCTCGCCCTGCTCAATCGCATGCAGCAACAAAGCGGCAGCGCAATGCTGTTGATCACTCATGACCTCGGCGTAGTGGCTGAAGTTGCCGATAACGTGGCGGTGATGTATGCCGGGCAAATCGTCGAACAGGGTGACGTTGCCGCGCTGTTCAACGATCCGCAGCATCCTTACACCATCGGGCTGATGGGATCGATGCCGTCTCTGGCCTCACGTCAGGGTCCGCTTTCAACCATTCCGGGCGCGGTGCCGCTGCCTGCCGACATGCCGCAGGGCTGTCGTTTCGCCACCCGCTGCCCGTTTGCCGATCTGCGCTGTCATCAGCATCGCCCCGCGCTGACCTCGCTGAACAATACAACTCATCAGGTCGCCTGTTTTAAAGCACCGCTGGAACAGCACTTTTCCCTGCAAACCTCACTGGAGGCGATGCCATGAACACTCATCCGCACCCTATCCTCGAAGCCGTCGGTCTGAGCAAAGTATTTGCCGGTCCGCCATCACTGTTTCGTAAGACTCCCGGCGTGCAGGCCGTAGACCGGGTTTCTCTGCGTATTTTTCAGGGCGAAACGCTGGCGATTGTTGGCGAGTCAGGCTCGGGAAAATCCACTCTTGGCCGCCTGTTACTGCAACTGCTGCGCGCCAGCGAGGGTGACGTGTTTTATCAAGGGCAAAATATCAGCCGCCTGTCGAATGCACAGATGAAGCCACTGCGCCGCGAGATGCAGATCATTTTTCAAGACCCGTTTGCCTCGCTGAATCCGCGCATGACCGTTGAGCAAATCGTCGGTGAACCACTGTGGCTGCACAATATTGTGCCCGATGCCGCCGCGCGCCGTGAGAGAGTTCGCGAGCTGCTGACCACCGTCGGCCTGCCAGCCGCCTTCAGTGGGCGCTATCCGCACGAGTTCTCCGGTGGCCAGCGGCAAAGGATTGGCATTGCCCGCGCACTGGCTTCACAACCTAAACTGCTGCTTGGCGATGAACCTGTTTCGGCGCTGGACGTCTCGGTGCAGGCGCAGGTGGTAAATCTGCTGGAAAGCCTCAAGCAGCAGTTTGGCCTGACAATGATTGTCGTCGCCCACGGGCTGGCGGTGATCCGCCATATGAGTGACAGAGTGGCAGTGATGTATCTCGGGCAAATCGTCGAACTGGCCAAGGTGGACGATATTTTTGATGCCCCGCTGCATCCTTACACTCAGGCGCTGATTGCCTCCGCCCCGCTGCTGACGCCGGGAGTAAAGCGGCCGGTAGACCTGTTGCAGGGCGATATGCCAAATCCGGCCAATATGCCCGGCGGCTGTCGTTTTCATACGCGCTGCGCCTACGCCACCGATCAGTGTCGGCGGGTGGAACCGCTGCTGGAAAATGTCGGCGACTCGCGGCAGGTGGCCTGCCATCGCTGGTCTGAGCTATTACGTTCCAGAACGGCGGTGCTTATTCCGCCTCCCTCGGCGGCCTTTACGCTGCGCCGCGCCCTATTCGAACAGGCCAGCAACCAGCTGGCGACCTCGCTTAACGCCAATACCACTGAAGGAACAACGCCATGAAATTTCGTCCCCGGCTGTCGGCAGCTCTTAGCGCCGTGCTGTTGCTGACCAGCGCTGCTTCTGTTTATGCGCAAAGTGCTCACGCAGAAAGTACTCTGCGCATCGGACTGGGCGCTGACCCGGACCAGCTTGACCCGGCCACTGCCCGCACCTATTACGGTCGCTTTGTCTTTAGCGCGATGTGCGATCGTCTGGTCGACGTCGATCAGCATCTGGCGATCGTTCCCGGCCTCGCTACCGACTGGTCATACAGCGCCGACGGCAAAACTCTGAGCATGAATCTGCGTCAGGGCGTGCTGTTCCACGACGGTGAAAAATTTGATGCCAACGCGGTGAAATACAACCTTGACCGTTACCTGACGCTGACCGGTTCGCTGCGCAAAAGCGAGATTTCTTCCATTGATTCGGTTGAGGTTACCGGCCCTTACAGCGTGAAAATACACCTGAAGAACCCGGATGCCGCACTGCTGATGCAGTTGACCGACCGCGCCGGTGCAATGATGGCCCCAATCGCCACCGCCAAAGGCAACGTGGCGGCGCATCCTGTGTGCTCCGGCCCTTATGAATTCGTCAGCCGCGTACAGCAGGACCGCATCGTGCTAAAGCGTTTTGACCAGTACTGGAATAAAAGCGCCTACCATTTTGACAAGATTATCTTCTTGCCGATCCCTGACGCCTCGGTGCGTTTGGCCAATCTGCAGGCAGGGGATCTGGACGTCACCGAGGGTATTGCCGCCACCGACGTAAAAACCGTGAAGGCAGACAGCAAGCTGGCACTGGCGACGGTGACAGGTCTGGGTTACATGGGGTTAACCGTCAATCTGAATAACGGAACCGCCAACACCACAGGCGCGCTGGCTAAAGAAACCAAGGTTCGCCAGGCACTCTCTTTGGCTATCGACCGTGATGCATTAAATCAGGTGGTGTTCCAGGGCCTGTTTACCCCAGCCAATCAGCCGTTCTCACCCGTCAGTCCTTACCACGTTGATTTGCCCATTCAGGCACGCAACATTGATAAAGCCAAGGCATTGCTGGCCGAGGCCGGGGTAAAAACGCCGCTGAATATCGACATGCTGGTGCCGAATAACCCTACCTCCCAGCAGGTGGCGCAGGTGTTACAGGCCATGGTCAGCGAGGCCGGTATTAACCTCAACTTGCAGATGACTGAATTCGCAACCCTGTTAGACAAACAGCAGCGCGGCGACTATCAACTCAGCATGTCCGGCTGGTCGGGTCGTCCTGACCCTGATGGCAGCATTTATTCGTTCCTCAACAGCAAAGGCGCGCTTAACGATGGCCGATACAGCAATCCCCAGGTTGATCAATGGCTGCTGAGCGCGCGCCAGACCAGCGATGTCTCTGCGCGCAAGGCGTTGTACAAAAATATCGTTGAGCAGGAAAACGTCGACTTGCCGATTATTTATCTGTATTTCGAGCCGCGCATTTTCGGGATGAGCAAAAAAATTGCCGGTTTTACGCCGTATCCTGACGGGCTAATCCGCTTGCAGGGCATGACGCTGACGCAGTAATTCGTTAAACAGCAACAGGGGATTCTTATGCTGGAGTTGATTTGCAAACGTCTGATATCCGCCGTGCCGACGCTGTTTTTGGTCACGCTGATGGTGTTTTCGCTGCAAAAATTGCTGCCGGGCGACCCTATCACTGCAATGGCGGGCGAAGAGCGCGATCCGGCGGTGATCGCGCAGCTGCGGGCGGAATATCACCTCGACGATCCGATCCCGAGTCAGTATTTCCACTGGGTCGGCAACGCGCTGCACGGCGATTTTGGTATCTCGCTGCGCACTCAGGAACCGGTGCTGCAACTGATCGCCAGCAAATTGCCGGTTACGCTGGAGCTTTCACTGTGGGCGATGTTGATCGCGCTGATTATCGGCATCGGCATGGGTATCACGGCGGCGGTAAATAAAGGTACCTGGATTGATAACGGGGCCAACTTTGTTGCGCTGTCCGGCATTTCGGTCCCGCATTTCTGGCTCGGCGTGTTGTTGATCATGTTTTTCTCGGTGAAATTGCAGTGGTTACCGGCCTCAGGTTACGTGCCGTTTTCCGAGGATCCGCTGCAAAATCTGCGTACCATGATTTTGCCGGCGGCGGTGCTTGGCACGGGTCTTTCTGCAACGCTGATGCGCCACACGCGAGCGGCAATGATTGCAGTAATGAAAACCGACTACATTCGTACCGCACGCGCCAAGGGTCTGCTGCGCAAGAAAGTGATCTTCAAACACGCACTGCGCAATGCGCTGGTACCGATTATTACTCTGACAACCCTGCTGTTCGGCGAACTGCTGGGCGGAGCGGTGTTGTGCGAACAGGTGTTCACCCTCCCCGGCTTTGGCAAGATGATTGTCGATTCAGTGTTCAACCGAGATTATGCGGTGGTTCAGGGCGTGGTAATGGTGGTCGCGGTGGGTTTTCTAGTGATGAACCTGCTGGCCGACGTGCTTTATGTGCTGGTCAATCCACGGATGCGAAGGGGATAACATGAGCCAAGTCATTTTCTCGACTACACAGTCAGTTAGCGCAAAACGGCCCAATCGCGTGCTTGGCAAATTTTTGTCAAACAAAAGCGCGGTGATTGGCGCAGCGATTGTGATAATTTTTGCTTTGCTCGCCCTATTTGCGCCGTGGATTTCACCGTTTGATCCGATCAGGGCTGACTTTATGGCGGTGCGCAAAGCACCTTCCGCGCTGCACTGGCTGGGCACCGACGAATTGGGCCGCGACATTCTCTCGCGGCTGTTTTGGGGGGCGCGCACCTCGCTGATGGCGGGCTGTGTTTCAGTGGTTATTGCTATCGCCATCGGCGTGCCGCTGGGCCTGCTGGCCGGCTACTGGCAAGGATGGATCGACAGCGTTATTTCAAGAATCATCGAGGCCATGCTTTCTTGCCCATTCCTGGTGCTGGCCATTGCGCTGGGTGCGTTTCTCGGCCCAAGTATTGGTAACGCGATGATCGCCATCGGGCTGTCTGCAATGCCGATTTTTGCCCGCCTGACCCGCGCGCAGGTGATGAACATCCGCAATGAAGAATATATAGAAGGCGCAAGGGCTATCGGCTTGCCCGACCGCTGGATAATCGTCAAATATGTCTTACCCAACGTGATGTCCCCGATTGTGGTTCAAGCGACGCTGGCCATTGCCTCGGCGATTATTACCGAGGCCAGCCTGTCGTTTCTGGGATTGGGACAACAGCCCCCTTACGCCTCGTGGGGTGCGATGCTGAACACCGCGCGCAGCTTTCTGGGGCAGTCGCCGTGGATGTCACTGTTTCCCGGTCTGGCGATATTTCTCGCCGTACAAGGGTTTAATTTATTGGGCGATGGCTTGCGCGATGCGCTTGATCCGCGAGCGGATTAATCTCTGGCAGCCCGCGCCTGACCGTGAATATCACCTTAAAACAGGCTCTCTTTTACAGGAGTAACTATGTCTCAGTCTTATGATTTTAACGTCGGCTATCCGACACTGCGCCCAAGCATGATGGGCGCCAATGCCGTCTGTGCCTCACAGCCTTTGGCGGCACAGGCAGGAATGCGCATGCTGATGCTGGGCGGTAACGCGGTGGATGCCGCCGTGGCAACCGCGATGGCACTGACCGTGGTTGAACCCAGCGGTAATGGCGTTGGCAGTGATGCCTTTGCCATTGTCTGGGATGGTAAAAAAGCCCATGCATTGAACGCCTCGGGGCGCTCACCGGCGGCCTGGAATGCAGAATATTTTGCCGGAAAATCAGCCATGCCAATGTACGGATGGGATTCGGTCTCAGTGCCGGGCGCAGTTTCCGCCTGGGTTGAATTGGCGAAAAAATTCGGTAGCCTGCCGCTGACTACGCTGGCGCAACCCGCTATCGACTACGCGCGCAATGGCTTTCCGGTATCGCCGCTGATTGGCCGCCTGTGGAAAATCGCGGTGAAAAAACTCAGCGATCAACCGGGCTTTAAAGAGTGCTTTGCGCCAAACGGCGTAGCCCCCCAAATTGGTGAAATCTTCCGTAACCCAGCGCTGGCCGACACATTGGAGCTGATTGCCAAAACCAGTGGCGAAGCGTTTTATCGCGGCGAACTAGCGGAGAAAATCATCGCCCACAGTCAATCCTGTGGCGGTGCCATGACGCTGGACGATTTGGCTAACCATCAGGTTGATTGGGTGGAAACCATGACCCAGTCGTTCGCCGGTGGAACGGTGCATGAATTGCCACCCAACGGTCAGGGGATCGCCACGCTGATTGCGCTGGGAATTCTGGAGAAGCTGGATATTGGCTCGCAGCCGGTAGATTCAGTGCAGACTATCCATTTATCGATTGAAGCGATGAAACTGGCGCTGGCCGATCTCGACCAGCATATTGCTGACGTCGATCATATGCATTTCAGCCCCGAACATTTGCTGAGCGACGAATATCTGCAACAGCGCGCCGACCTGATTGACCCCAAACGTGCCAGCGATGTGACTTACGGCTCACCAAAACCAGGCGGCACCGTGTATCTCACTACCGCCGATGCCAGCGGCATGATGGTGTCATTTATTCAGTCAAATTATATGGGCTTCGGTTCGGGCGTGGTAGTTCCAGGCACTGGGATTAGCATGCAGAATCGCGGCTGCGGCTTTGTGCTGGACCCGACGCACGCCAACTGTGTTGCGCCGAACAAACGCCCGCTGCATACCATTATTCCGGCGTTTGCAACTGACGGCGAAGGCAAGCCACTGATGTCGTTTGGCCTGATGGGCGGCCCGATGCAGGCTCAGGGACACTTACAGCTGGCGGTACGCGTTATGCTTTATGGGCAGAATCCGCAGGCCGCAATCGATGCGCCGCGCTGGAGGGTGACTGAGGGCCGTCAGGTGGCCATTGAATCAACGCTGGACACCAACACCCTCGCTGCGCTGCGTGCCATGGGGCATGAGCTGATAGTAGAAGACCCGTTACAGGGTCACAACTTCGGCGGCGCACAGGTTATCGTTCGTCATCCACAGGGCCACTACCTCGCCGGGACCGAATCGCGTAAAGATGGCCAGGCGCTGGTGATGTAAAGCAATCTCTTTTTATCACCTTTGACCGAGGATAAAATGCCCTAAGATGTGACAGCGCTTCAACTTTTCCAGTTAAGGCGCTGTAATTTTCTCCGCGCTCTATAAAAAAATGAAACATCGTTCTATAAATGAACGATGTTCTTTTTTTTATTATCCAGGAGAAGCTCATGACCACTCCCCAGTTTCACGGCGTGATCCCGCCGGTCCCCACTTTGCTTGACGCTCACCAACAGCTCGACAGGCAGGGCATGAAAAACCTGATTGATTTCACTGTTGCCGGTGGCGTCAATGGGTTGTTCTTTCTTGGCAGCGCCGGGGAATTCGCGCACATGTCCGAGGCTCTGCGCCACGAGGTAGCGACCTTCTGCACCCAGTATGTTGATAAACGCGTGCCCGTGCTGATTGGTGCTGCACATCCGGGCACTGAAGCGACGCTGAGCTTTGCCCGCCATGCCAAGAGTGTCGGCGCGGACGGTGTGGTGGTGGTCAATCCTTACTACAATCCGCTGGCCGAAGAAAATATCTATCTGCATTACAGCTATCTGGCTGAAAACCTTGACCTGCCGATTGTCATTTACAACTTTCCGGCTCTGACCGGGCAGTCGATCCCGGTTTCGGTCATCACCCGCCTGGCGCAAAAATATCGCAACATTGTTGGGCTGAAAGACACCGTCGATAGCCTGAATCATATTCGTGAGACCCTCCAGGCAGTCAAGCCACTGCGTCCTGATTTTGCGGTGTTTGCCGGTTACGATGAATATCTTTTTGGCACGCTGATTCTCGGGGGTGCAGGCTCTATCCCCGCCAGCGCCAATTTTGCTCCGCAGCTGACCTGCGGTATTTATCAGGCATGGCAGGATAAAGATTTTGCCAAAGCGGTTCAGTTGCAGCAGCAACTTTCCTGGCTGCCGCCGCTGTATGCACTCGATACCCCGTTTTATAACGTGATTAAACATGCGATTAAGCTGGTCGGCGTTGACGTGCAGGTCCACTCTTTGCGCCCCGCCCAGCCGCTGAGCGAAGCGAAAAAAGAACACGTCAAAGCCATTTTGCAGCAGGCCAATCTGCTGTAGCGAGTAAAGCCATGCGTAGGCGGCACCTCACTTACGCTGGCTGCCCGAACTGCATAATTATCCAGCAATCAATTAGCTATCGATGCCAATACAAATAGAAATCATTATTATTTCTGTTGAGATTTAGATACTCTGAATTATCTTTACCGTTTTGGCTGACTCAACACTTTGAATTATGCAGATACTCTTCGATAGCTTCCGCGATGGCCCCCTGCCTTGGGTTGCCGACCAGTTCAAGTTTATGACTTCTGATGTGTCCGATGCGCTGCCGCTTAGTCTGCTGACCACTGAGGCCGGATGTGCCAGCCTGTTGGACCGCTATTTAACTGCGCATGCGCAAGAAGTCCGCCAAATCGACCAACGCCGCGCCCGCATCTCAATGTGGTCCCAATGGTATTTCGCCAATGTTCTGCCAAGCTGGGTAATTATCTCTCTGACCCATAACTGGCAGTTGCCCATCCGCCCTGACCAGCTTTATCTGAGTTTGCAGGAAGAGGGTCTGCCAAATCAGATTTACCTGCAGAGCGAAGGCGAGGCGTTTGTTGCCCATGATGACGCGCCATTTTATCGTTTTGATGAGATGATTGAGCAACACTTACGTCCGGTTTGTCAGGCGCTGGCGGCAGTGTCCGACCTCAAGCCAGGTATTTATTGGGGCAATGCGGCGGTTCGCGTCAACTGGGGCATTCAGCAGGCTGAGTTGCTGAATATCGATACCCGTGAAGGCAAAGCGCTAATTGACGCACGCGAACTGTCGGCAGGCAGGAAAAATCCGCTGTTCCAGCCGCTGCGCCCGGAAAATCCCTGCGATCCGGCCAGTACGCTTTATCGCCGTCAATGCTGCCTGCGTTACGACTTGCCCGACGTCGCCATGTGCCCTTCCTGCCCGCTGTTGCTGGCAGAAAAACGTCGCCGAATTCCCACCCGATGAACTATTGGCACACAATTTATCGACACTTTTTTACTGTTTGGCTTAACTTAGTTGAAAAAATGATTGGATCTTAGCGGCAGAAAAATATAGTAATTAGGTTATATAAACAGCTAGGGGATAATGAATATGTCTAAACAACAGCCCGACGATCGAACTGCCTGGTATTCATCCTCAGCGCTGAAAACCAATCTGAACGACCTTAACTCATTGGCTACCGGAGTTTTAAACACCCTGTCGCAGCCGGTGAATCAGGTTTGGAACCACATTCTTGGCAAGCAAGAGCCGCTTCGAGCCAAGATTGTTCATCGCTACGCGGTGCCTTCATCGCGCACTATCAGCGTGGCAGAGGGTTTTTTCGGATTTATTCCCATCGAGTCTTACGAGAATGAAAAATACATTCTTGAAGTTGCCTACGGTGATCAACAGTATCAGGTAGAAGTGCCACGCGCTTACTATCAGAAAAGCAATATCGGCGACGGTATCGATATTCATACCCTCTAGATAATTAGCGGTGATTCGGTACGCCAGGGATCGGCGATTCACCTCCCGCCACCATTGTTCGCATTTGCGCAACTCTCGCTTTATCTCCTCATCATTTGTATTTCGCCAAATCCGCTCACGTCTCTGTCAATACAATGAATTTTATTGACATTATTTCCCTATCGGCTTAAAAATTAATCACTTACGCAAGTGTATTAATAATAAAATGGAAATGATGATGCTAACCGTTACGGCAGGACAATCGCGGCGCGCGCTGGTCGCAGGCTCCGTCGGCAATTTTATTGAATGGTATGAATTTGGCGTTTACGGCTATCTGGCGACAGTGATTGCCGGTAACTTCTTTACTCTCGAAGGTCAAAGCGGGCTAACCGGCCTGATTCTGACTTACGCCTCTTTTGCGCTGGCATTCTTTTGCCGCCCGATTGGTGCCATCATCTTTGGCCGAATCGGCGACAAGATTGGCCGCAAGCCGACGCTGATTGCTGTCGTGCTGCTGATGACCGTTGCCACGGCAATTATCGGCCTGCTGCCGACCTACGCGGCGATCGGCGTCGCCGCTCCGCTGTTGTTAACCCTGATGCGCATGCTGCAAGGGCTGTTTGCCGGAGGCGAGTTCGGCGGTGCGGTGTCACTGATGACCGAATTCGCCCCCAAGGGTAAACGCGGAATTTATGGTGCCTGGCAGTCTTTCACCGTTTCTTTAGGGCTCCTGACCGGCGTGGGTCTGGTTGCATTGCTGGCGCATTTTCTCACTGCGACACAGTTAACTCAGTGGGGCTGGCGTATTCCTTTCTTGCTGGCATTGCCGATGGGGCTGGTGGCGCTGTGGCTGCGTTTGCAGCTCGACGAAACTCCGGCGTTTAAACAGGCTAAAAGCATTGAATCAAAGCCGCTAAAAGCCTCGCCGGGGCAGACTATCAAGGCAATTGCATTGGGGATTGGCCGCATGATGGGCTGGTCAGCCGGTGGTTATACTTTTCTGGTGGTCATGCCCTCGTATCTGCAGACCTCGTTGCACGCGACTTTCCTGCAGGCGCTAGTGGCTACCGTGCTGGCGAATGTCGGGTTTGCGCTGGCTATCCTTCCGGCGGGTAAACTCAGTGACAAAATAGGTCGTAAAGCCGTGATGGTCGCCGCAATGCTGGTCATTATCATCCTGACCTTCCCTTTACTGCACCTGCTGCAGGACGCACAAAGCAGCCTGATGGCCAAGGGAATTGCCGTGCTGATTGCCGGTGCTGCTATCGGTGTCGTTGCCGGACCTGGCCCTGCGATGCTGGCCGAGATGTTCCCGACCCACACGCGCTATACCGGCCTGGGGCTTTCCTATTCACTTTCCAACGCCGTTTTCTCTGGCTGTGCCGGACTGATTATCACCGGCCTTATCAAGGAAACCGGCAATCTGGATATTCCGGCTTATTATGTGGTTGCGACCTGTGTGGTGAGTTTATTTGCGCTGATGACCCTGCGGGGAAATGCGCACAGGCAGGAAGATTTTTAGATAATGATTGAGGAAGGAGTGAAGCTGCAATGCCCTGCTCCTTTTTGCTGAATATCATGTTTGATCAAGCTAATGATTGTATGAGCAATCCATTAAAAAGCGGTGACGCGATAACTTTAAAATGTCCGTTTAAGCCTTGACCAGACTCAAGCGCTCGACTCGCGCTATCGCCTCATGCATTTGCTGATTCGTTACTTCCATTGGCATATTGGCCATGTCGGGCGTCTTGAGGCTTTGCTCGACGATCAGCTGTAAATCGGCTTCATCCAGACCGCTGGCAATCGACTTGAGGTCCACCGGTATGGCGCAGGCGCGCGCAAGTTCAATGGCGGCAAGCAGCTCCGAATCAGGACGATTTTCCAAAGCCAGCAGGCAAAGATTGCCAAACCCCACCAGCAATCCGTGAGCAACCGGCCGAGTTTTTGCACAGGCGGTAAAACCATCGTAAAGGGCATGAGCCGCGCCAGTGTGCGCACCATTGCTCATGATGGAAGTCAGTCCGGCGTAAAGGAAAATGGCATCCAGTACCTGCTCCAGCGCCAGGTTGGCCTGCCCGGCGCGGACTGCTTCGCAGGCGTCAGCAGCATAATGCTGGATCAGCGTAAAGCAGAGTTCGCTGTTGGTGCGTGCGACACCGGCGAGACCTGACAACAGATTTAAATCGCTGATGGCGCGATATTCATACCATTTTGCCAGCGTATCGCCCATGCCTGCAGACAACCAGTGTAGCGGCGCGGTGGCCAGTAAATCTGCATCGATTACTACTGCAGCCGGCCCACAGGCCAGAGGAAACATATCGCGAAACTGGCCATTTTGATGATAACGAAACGCCAGCGGTGTGACCGCCGAGCAGGTCCCGGCAATGCTTGGCAATGTCACAACCGGAATATTACACAACACGCCTGCGGCCTTGGCGGTATCTAAAGCACGGCCGCCACCAGTGGCAATCACCACTTCAACACCCTGCATTTTAAGACGATCGGCCAGACGTTTGATTTCCTGCTCGCAGCATTGGCCTGCCAGTTTTTCATGTCCGAGATAACTGACCATTTGCTGGTCTAACTGGTCGGCGACTTTTGCCTCCACGCTGGCAATCCCCCGCTCACCACCGACCAATAGCGCGCGTTGCCCTAAACGGCCGCACATCGCGCCAAGGTGTTTGATTGCTCCACGCCCGCGCAGCACGCTGCCCGGAAAAACCAGTCGATGAGTGAACATAACGCTCCAGATGTGGAAAACCCTACACTCATTATGGAAGAGGAAATCTAAAAAAGCCTGCGCCGGGTTAACAGTCTGGTGAAATGATGTTGCACAGGCTGATTAGTTGCACAGGCTGATTAAAGGAAAGAGCAGATTAATGGCCGGAGCTGGACGAAGAGCTGAAACTCAGATCGTCCTGCTGCGGATAGGCACTCAGCGGCGGCGAAACGTTGAGAGTGATCCAGTTTGAAGTCACGTTCTGCTGTTTGCTGTCCACTGCCGTCACCGAGAGGCGATAACTATTGCTTGCGCCGGGGCTGTCGTCCCATTTCGGCACAATCACAGTCCAACCGTCGGCATCGCTGTTGGATTTTGCTGAAGTCAGGCTGAGAGCCTGAGTATCACCCTGCCAGCTTAGCGCCTGTATTTTGTTGACCGCGTGGATTTCGAGCTTCAACGGCAGGCTTTCCCCGCCTTGCAATGTCCAGGGCGGTGTCGCCAGATAAACGGACAGCGTTTTGCGTTGGCGGAACTCCATGACAGGAATATTGTTACGATCGACGGCATCAAAACGGCTGCCGCGCAGTGAATGGGCTTCGGCGACATAATTCGGCGAAAGCTGCTGGTTTAGCGGCACGCCAAGTTTGTAGGTCAGGGATAACTGCACCAGATCCTGATTATCGCCACTTTGACCCTGTTGCCGCTCGGCGCTTACGGTAAACAGCGGCACCGGCGTGTAGTTAACACCCAGTGACAGCGCCGAAGGGTTGCTCTGATAATTACCGTCGCCAAACAGGTCAACCCGATCGCCACGATACTGTTCATAACTGAGGGTGGCACCAATCTGGCGATAAAACGGCAGATAAGCCTTGGTGCGGATGTCATATCCCGAGGCCATGCGGCGCATCGTTGCAGAACCCTGCGACTCGGCATTATAGCCAGACAGCGGTTGATAATAGTTAGCCGATAAATGCAGGTAATCGGTCCATGCTTCGGCACCAACGCTACCGCGTTTCAGATCGCTGACAAAATCATCATCGATAAAAGCATTGTATCCAAGCATCCAGGCTCCGGTTGACCAACGCTGGCCGAGACCAAAATTGCCGACATCGGCTCCACTCTGATGCTGGATCCCCACCTGGCTGTAAGTCAGCAGCGATTTGCTGGCATACAACGGGCTCAGCAAGGTTGCCGAACTCCCGCTCAAGTTACCGCCGCTGACGTCGAAATTAATAGTTGTAGTCCCCAGCGGAGAAAGCAGACTGGTGGTTTCCTGTTTGACCAGACGCGCAGCCTGCTCCAGTGCCAGCGTTTCCGCCTGCTCTCTTAAAGGGTCATCACTGCCGCTGGCCGTGCTGTCTTCGCCAAACTGTTTAAGGGTAGTGGCAACCTTGGTCTCAAACGCCTGGCTCTTCGCCGCTGGATTTTTATTCAGTGAGCTGCCGAGATCGGGCAAGGCATTGGGATTACTGACCGGCTGGTTAAAAATCGAATTATAGGTTGAAGCCGGAGCGGAATAATCAGTGCCGGGGTTAAGCAGCAAGGCGGAATCAGTGATCAAAGCCTGCGCGTCAAGCGGGGTCAGGGCACAAGAAATCACAATGCCGACTGCTAACTTCAGAGGGCACAGAGGGCTCTTAACAAAACTGTAAAAATTTTTTGTGACGTCGGTCATAATCCACATATTTGGCCAGCAAAATGAGATCTTACCGAACGAGGTCAGAATTACAAGGGTAAGGATTTTGTAAACCTCGGCAAATTACGCTCAAAGCTCTGAGAGTTGTTGCAATTCGTGTGATTTTTTCATTGCAGAAACAGTCGCTTAGTTCCCTTGCAAAACCCATGGTTTAAATGACTAAAAAACAAGCTATAACCTTCTAATTAATAAGCCTTTGAAGGCGAGTTGATGGCTAAGCGCATTGCCTATAAATCCATAAAAAATCTCCAAAAATTACATCCACAAAATGAGATTTACACCTAAACAACAAAAATACACATTTCATTTACATAACTTAATATCCTATTCTTGCTATGCACTCTTGAAAAATGTCACCACCCGACTGAACACGTTGATCGTTCAGGGCGTCATTTTTCTGTCTTAACGTTTCCAAAATTTCGTTGAAAGCATCACTCCCTATCAAGTTCAACGTATTAAAAAGAGGCGATTGCCTTATTTATAATTAACAGGGGAACTTTATGAGCAAGAAGACCTTGCCGGGCATTTCGCGTCGGCAAATTCTGTCGTTTACCGCTGCTTCCGCCGTTCTCGGCGCGGCCAAGGCGGCAAATGCCGTCAGCCTTAAAGGTACGCCAGTCTGGAGTCCTTTCGACAGCAGCCCACCGCCAAAAATTGAAACCGATGGTTGGGTCTTCTTTACCGATGCAGAGGCCGCAGCGGTTGAAGCCATCGTCGATCGTCTGGTGCCCGCCGACAATCTCAGCGTCGGTGGCAAAGACGCAGGCTGTGCGGTGTTTATCGACCATCAGCTGGCTGGATTTTACGGCACGTTTGATCGCCTATATATGCAAGGCCCCTTCCAGCCCGGTACGCCAGAACAGGGGGATCAATCCCCACTGGTACCTCAGCAGCGCTATCGCATCGGCCTTGCCGCACTGGAAGAATACACTCAGGCAACCTACAAAAAATCCTTCAAGGATCTTACCGGCGACCAGCAGGACGATGTCCTGAAAGGGCTGGAAAGCGGCAAGATTGCCCTTGACTCCTCAAGCTTCAAGAATCAGATCGACTCCAAAATGTTTTTCGCCATCGTGCTGAAAAACACCATGGAAGGTTTCTTTGCCGACCCGATTTATGGTGGTAATCGCAATATGGTGTCGTGGAAAATGCTGGGTTTCCCTGGCGCGCGCTATGACTACCGCGAGTACATCGGCAAACATAATCAGAAACTCGATCTCGAACCTCTCAGCATCTCCGGCGGCGATGCATGGAAGATTTCCAAAAGCTAAGGGTTAAGGACTAGAAAAATGGCGAAAAAACTCCCTAAGACCGACGTAGTCGTGATTGGTCTCGGCTGGGCTGGATCGATTATTGCCCATGAACTGGCCGATGCCGGGCTTGATGTTGTTGCTATTGAACGCGGCCCATGGCGCGATACCGCGCGTGATTTTAACATTGCTACCGTGGCTGACGAACTGCGCTACAACACCCGCGAAGAGCTGATGCTGCGCAACCGGCAAAACACCATCACTATCCGTAATAATCCGTCGCAAACCGCGCTACCGATGCGCGAATGGGGCTCGTTCCATCCGGGTAACGGTACTGGCGGCGCTGGCAACCATTGGGCAGGTATTACTTTCCGCTTCCAGCCCCACGAGTTTCAATTACGTACTTATCTGCTTGATAAGTATGGCGCTAAAGAGATGCCGCCGGAGCTGGTGCTGCAAGACTGGGGCACCGACTGGAGCGAGATGGAACCGCATTACGCCAAGTTCGAACAGTTGGCTGGCGTGTCGGGCAAAGCCTCGAACGTCAACGGCGAACATCACGAAGGCGGTAATCCGTTTGAAGGCATGCGATCTATTGAATATCCAACACGCCCCATGGATCAACCTTACGGGCCAACTCTGTTTGCCGAAGCCGCACGCAACATGGGTTACAAGGCTTTCCCTGTGCCGTCATCGCTGATTTCCGAGCCTTACACCAACCCGTTGGGCATCAAAATGGGCCCCTGCACTTTCTGCGGCTTTTGTACCAACTACGGCTGCGCCAACTATTCCAAGGCCAGCGCAATCACTACTGTACTTCCCGCATTGATCCGCAAGGATAATTTTGAAGCGCGCACCAGCTGTGAAGTGATGAAAGTCGTGATGGATGCCAGCGGTAAAAAAGCCACCGGGGTGATTTATATCGACTCCTCCGGCGACGAGTGGGAACAGCCTGCTGACCTGGTAGTCGTTAGCGCCTACACTTTCGAGAACGTTCGCCTGATGCTGCTTTCCGGCATCGGCAAACCTTATGATCCAGTAAGTAACAGCGGCACCACCGGCCGTAACTATGCTTATCAGACCGCGAACGGCGTGCAGCTTTTCTTCGACGACAAAAACTTCAACCCGTTTATCGGCGCGGGTGCGGTGGGCATGGGTATCGACGAATTTAACAACGATAACTTTGACCACAGCGGGCTTGGCTTCTTCGGCGGCGGCAGCATTCGAGTAACGCCTATCGGCGCAGCTCCGATTGGCTATCGCCCGGTGCCGCCTGGAACGCCAAAATGGGGTAAAGAATGGAAGCAAACCACGGTCAAGAACTACCTCAGCAGCATGTCGATCGGCTGTGAAGCCAGCAGTTACACCATCCGCACCAACTATCTGTCGCTGGACCCGACCTATAAAGATCCGCTGGGCCGGCCACTGCTGCGCGTCACCTTCGACTTTCCGCAAAATGACCTGAAAATGGCCCAGTACTGTACCAGCAAAGTCGGCGAAATCGCCAAGGCAATGAATCCGCGCCAGTACGTTGAAAGCCCGACCAAGGGCCATTGGAACGGAACCCCTTATCAGTCCTCGCACGTTTGCGGCGGATTTGTGATGGGTGCCGACCCGTCTACCAGCTCGGTGAATAAATATCTGCAAGTCTGGGATGTGCCAAACCTGTTTGTGGTGGGGGCTTCTGCCTTCCCGCAGAACCCGGGATACAACCCAACCGGTACCGTGGGTGCCTTGGCATTCAAGGCTGCCGAAGCGATCCGCGATCGTTATCTTAAAAATCCTGGGGAGATGATTGTATGAAAAAACTGGCATCTTTTTCACTAGGATTATTGGCGCTGGGCATCAGTGCCCTGGCGCACGCGGGGGGGAACGGCGATTACTCACAGGTTGAGCGCGGCCGTTATCTGGCCACGTTAGGCGACTGCGCCGCCTGCCATACCTCGGGCGTTCAAGGCAGTAAACCTTATGCCGGTGGTGTAGCACTTCAGACCCCGTTTGGTTTACTGATGGGGGCCAACATTACCCCGGACCCTGATACCGGCATCGGCAAGTGGACATTTGACGATTTCCAGCGCGCGATGTCTCATGGCATCGGCCACGACGGCGTTCGTCTTTATGGCGCGATGCCGTTTACTGCCTATACCAAAGTCACCCGCGAGGATAATCGGGCAATTTGGGAATATTTGCAGACGCTACAGCCGGTGCATAACACCGTGATATCGAACCAACTCCCCTTCCCGTTTAATATTCGCACCAGTCTGATCGTCTGGAACTGGATGAATTTCGAACAGGGCGCGTTTATTCCTGACCTGAAAAAGTCTGCCGACTGGAATCGCGGCGCTTATATTGTTGCCGGATTAGGACACTGCGGCACCTGCCATACGCCGAAAAACCTGTTAGGTGGTGATAAAAACAGTCAGTATCTGCAAGGCGGCGTAGTTGAAGGCTGGATGGCGCCAGATATCACCGTCAACAATCACACCGGCATTGGCAAATGGACGGTAGAAGACATCACCGCGTACTTAAAAAATGGGATAAACCGCTACGATATGGCCTCTGGCCCAATGGCTGAAGAAGTTAAAAACTCGTCGAATCACTGGACTGACGCGGATTTGAAAGCGGTGGCGGTTTACCTGAAGGACAGCGGGCACGACAGTGGCAGTCAGCCACCGGAACCGATAAAAGCCAATGACAGCAGTATGATAGCTGGCAAAGCCATTTATGCCGACCGTTGTTCCGGCTGCCATACGCCTGATGGCAAAGGTCAGGAAGGCCTGTTCCCTCGACTGGCTGATTCACCGTTAATCGTTAGCAGCAATGCGACCTCGCTGATTCACGTAGTGCTGGCGGGCAGCCGTCCGGTTGATACCGATGCAGCCCCAACGGCACCGGGCATGCCGTCGTTTGGTGGCAACATGAGTGATGCCGACGTAGCCAACGTGCTGACCTATATTCGCAACAGCTGGGGCAACTCGGCGTCGGCGGTTAGCAGCGGCGACGTGAAGGACCTACGTGATAAACTGCGGGAATAGTTTTTGATTCAAACCGATGTTCCATGAACAGAACGCCAGATAGACAACAGGTGAGTAGGTATCTGGCGTTCTGTTCAAATGGTAATTACCGCGGCCGTGCCTTGATGTTGAATTCATTAATATTCTTTGAATCAGCCACAAACACATATTATTTTGATTGTATTCCAATAATGAAAAATAAGAGGAAGTCACTTATTTCGGTTAGCCAAACTTGCACATAAGCGGGTTACTTTTCTCAAGACTCCCCCAGCTCCCAAAGCTTGTGCCTGATTGATTGCTGTAAGGCCAGACCAACCTGCGACTGTGGCTGATCGCGGCGGCTCAGCAGGATCACCTCAAACGGCAAAGCATCCACCACTGGAACAATTTTTAGCTGATTGACATAGCGTTGGGCGGTGAAGGTATCGACAACGCCGACGCCACCTCCGGCTAGCACCATATCGGCAATCACCGAGTAAGTTTTGATATGCAATGACGCGTGCGGGGTCAGCCCCTGTTCGCGCAATACCCGATTAAGCACTTGCCCCAGCGGGTCTTGCTGTTGCAGCATCAGCAAATCATTTTCACTTAACCATTTCAGCGTTACCGGACCTTCAACCGGGCAATCCAGCGGCAACAATGCCACCATGTTGGCCGAATAAAGCGTTTCTGAAACCAGCTCGGCTGAAGCCTGCTCGCCAAAGGCCAGCGCGAAATCCATTTTGTACTGCATCAAATCCTGACTCAGGGTATTAAAGTGCCCGGTCACCAGTTCAACACTGCCCGCTGGCGTTTTGCGGTGAAAATCAACCAACACCGGCGCCATCACGCTATGCCCCAGAGCGTGAGCGGACCCAATTCTGACGTGTTGACCCGCCCCCTGGCGCAACTGCTCGGCCAGGAATCCGATTGACTGAATGTGACTGAACAGCGCCTCTACCTCGGGCATTAACCTGCGCCCTTCCGGAGTAATGATCAGGCCCTGCGGAGTGCGGTCAAACAGGTTAAAACCAAGCTGCTGTTCGGCATGGTTGAGGACTCGGCTGACATTTGGCTGCGACACATTAAGCAGCCGGGCAGCACCGCTGACGCTGCCTGCCTGCAAAACCGCCTGAAACACTTCAATATGACGCAAACGCATGCTGGTTTTCCCTTAGATGTCCCGTATCTGCAAAAAAAATAAAAGCAGGTAACGAAAGTACCAAAAAGCATCATGCCTTGCTTTATTAAGTTAGGAGATTTTCTAATGGCGAGGTGAAAGACCAGCAACGCCCTTAATCCCCATCAGCAATCCTTCTGTGCTTAGGTCTTCATCAAGATCTGGCCAATGTATGCCTAATCCGGCTCCTGCCAATTCCCAATTATTTCGTTGCTCGGGAGTGCCTGCATAGAGGCGGGGATACCATGCGATGGGCACGGTAATTGTTCTGCCATCCATCAAATCCACCGACAGTCGGCTATCATCAATTCGCACATTCATTACGCGCAGGTCATTTTCCTTACATAAAATAAGCATCCCAAGCCTCCTGTAAAACGGTTCGATGATCTGAGACCATACGTTGAATTGTTCGCAGTTCATGTGAACGATATCCCACACTACTTGCTATGCTCAGATTATGTAACCATATTTTAGCCGTTGCGCAGCCCTTATCAATATGAATATGAGCTGGCTCGTTGGGCTCGTGGCTATAGAAATAGAAACGAAAACCGCCGATCCTTAAAATTGTTGGCATTATTGACTTCCCTGCGTTGAACCCGGTACGTGAGCTATTTCGTAGCAAAAATGAGCAGCAAACAGAAATAATTAAGGACCGGTATTGGGAGCCAATTCTAATTCATCTTCAAAAATACCATTATCGCAAAGCGCTTAAATCACTTCTGGGTAGTCGCCAGATAAGAGAACGTGCCGAGCAGGCTTATAATCGCCGCGATCTGCGGGCTGGAATAGCCTACGGTGATAGCATCAATACGCTCAACGCCAGGTATCATACAAAATAGATCGGCCAATACGGGTTTGGCGACCATCAGCTCAAGCCTGTAGGGACAACCAAAGCGACGTTCGACGCCTTTACCGGCATTTTTTACACTTTTAGCCGCCTGCTGACGAATTTTATCGCGGGCGAATTCAGGACTTATTGATTCGGCCGCATTGGCAGAAATCGCTCGCTTGACGCAAACGTAATCCGCTGCGGGATAATGGCGCATTACCCATTTTTCAAGCTGATCGTCTCCGGTGACCATCCACAGCGGGACATCAAGCTCGGCACCCAGCGCGGCATAGAGGTCGGTCTCACCCATTACGCTGCCATTAATTTTGATACGATAAAACGCCCGACCATTAATAGTATGCGCCAGCACGCCAAACTCACCGGCTGCGCTGTGAAAACCGACAAACATCAAGCCGTCATAGCCGCCCTGCTCCAGCCCTTCCAGCATCGATAGCCCACGCGGTTTTCCCTGCACCAGACGCGCACGCGAGTCAATATTGGCCGCGCGCAAGTTCTGCATCATCGCATGGCTATCGGCGACGACGACTTGGGTTGCGCCGCCCTCGAAAGCTCCTGCAATCGCCGCGTTAACTTCTTGCTCCATCAGCCCGCGAGCGGTTTCATATTCAACGTTACCCGGACTGCACTGCTCTGGACGCATCACTCCCGCGATACCTTCAATGTCGGCGGATATAAATACTTTCATCAATTATCTCTTTAAATTAACGGGTCGCCAGACTGTCGAGTACGCCTGCCAGTCCTAAACGGAAATGTTTTTGGAAACCGATGACCGTTTCAGCGGCCAACATCGCATCAAGCACCGCCTGTTCGGTGGCATCGGCGGCCATCGCCAGCAGCGGTTCAAGCTGTTCATCGGCTAAAAGCTCGCCCTCGCGGCAAGTGGAAAATGCCACCGCAATATCGCCCGACCCATGGCCCCAATAGCTGCCGAGTCGCCCCAGCCCTGCTCCGGCACGGCGCGCAATCCGCGTCAGCTGGCGACTATCAAGATAGCGATCGCAGGCCATGATAATAATGATTGAACCGGCATCAACCTGCGGTGCCAGCTCCGGCAGTAGTTGCTCGATTTCAGCACCAATACGCACACCGTCCAGGGTCAACTCAGAAAGCACGCCAAAGTTGGCGAGTACCAACACGCCAATCTGCGTGTCTAGCTTTTCATCGTGGCGCGACGCTGTGCCAATCCCGCCTTTAAGACCAAAACAGCTCATTCCTCGTCCCGCGCCGACGCTGCCACGAGCAAAGTCAGTTGAGGCAGAATTTAATGCCGCCATGGCATTTTGTTCACTTAGCGCCATCGCCTGAATATCATTCAGATAGGCGTCATTGCATTCTAAAACCAGTGGATTGATCGTCGCACTGCCACGCCCAATCTGCGGAAAATCAGCACAGCTCTGTCGCACCATGGCGTTAAACAGTGTGCCAACAGAAAACGTATTGCCCAGCAGGATTGGGGTTTGCAGCTCGCCCAGCTCCATCACCTGCGTCAGGCCGACAGGTTTGGCAAAACCGTTCAACACCGCCGCGCCACAGGGTAAAGGATGGGTATAAAGATTGGCACCGGGCGGGACAATCGCCGTCACGCCAGTCTGAATCTCGCCCGCTGACATTGTGCTATGACCTACCGTCACGCCCGCAATATCGCTGATGCTGTTGGTGGCACCGGTTGGGAAACGCGGGGTAAACAGTAGCCGCCTTTCACGCCAACGCTCCAGCAAGGCATCCACGCCCCGCAGGTTAAATACATCTAAAGACATCGTTGTATCCTTACGAATCAATCAACTACGTCATTGACTCTGCCGCAAAACGTCAAGCGATCGCTATTGCAAGGTTAATGACGGCGGTGATTTACTTCTTCAATTTAGGGTCCAGAGTGTCGCGTAAAGCGTCACCCAAAAGATTAAATGCCAGCACGGTGAGGAAAATTGCCAGCCCCGGGAACACCGAGACGTTCCATTTTCCAGCCATCATCATGTTGCGGCTCATTGCCAAAATATTGCCCCACTCAGGCACGTCTGGCTCCGGGCCGAGGCCGATGAAACTCAGGCTGGCTGCGGTTAAAATACTGGTGCCGATACGCATGGTGAAATAGACAATCACGTTCGACAGTGTGCCCGGCAAAATATGGCGCAAAATGACGACTCTGTCCGGCGCGCCCACGCAGCGCACCGCCTCGACATAGGCACTTTGCTTAATAGACAGGGTTGAAGCGCGCACGATGCGGGCAAAAACCGGCACGCTGAATACCGCCACTGCGATAATCACATTGTTTAAACCCGGGCCGAGGATGGCAACCACCGCAATCGCCAGCATTACGCCGGGGAAAGCAAACAGCACGTCTGAGCCGCGCATGATCAGCATATCGAGCCATTTGCCGTAATAACCCGCAAGCAGGCCGAGAATAACCCCCGCCACCATGCCCAGGGTTACCGATAGCAGGCCGACATAAAGTGAAATACGCGCACCGTAAATAATACGACTCAGCACGTCGCGCCCGAGGTCATCGGTGCCAAACCAGTGCGCGGCAGAAGGCCCGGCGCCTAACGCCATCCAGTCTGGCACCTGCGGATCGTACGGCGCTATCCACGGGGCAAAAATGGCCACCAGCACCAGTAACAGAATAAAAATCGAAGAGACAATCGCCATCGGATGACGAATAAAACTCTGGAAAAAATCTAGCCACGGCGAGCGGATGTCATCTTTCGAACTGATCGCCACCTCGGCAGGATCCAACGGCGGCAGGGTATTTGCAGGCTGAACCATAGATGCTCCTAACTCAGTCGAATCGACGGATTAACCACGGCATAAAGCAGGTCAACCAGCGTATTAATCACAATAAACTCGAATACAAACAGCATCACCAATGCCTGAATGACCGGCTGGTCCTGCGTTTGAATCGACTGAATAAGCAACCAACCCAGACCGGGCCAACTGAATACTGCCTCGACAATAATCGAGCCGCCGAGCAGGAACCCAAACTGTAAACCCAGCATGGTGATCACCGGGATCAGCGCATTGCGCATGATGTGCTTCCAGGTCACCAACCGCGCGCGCAGGCCTTTGGCATTGGCGGTGCGTACATAGTCTTCCTGCGCAACATCAAGAAATGCCGAACGGGTAAAACGAGCCATCACTGCCGCCACCGACGATCCCAGAGTGATTGCCGGCAAAATAATATCGCTGGGTTTGTTGAAGCCGCTGACCGAGAAAATGCCAAACGGCATGGCGACAAACTGAATCAGCAGCAGCCCCAACCAAAACGGCGGCATCGAAATCCCGCCGATTGCAAAACTCATTAGTGTCCAGTCCTGCCATTTACCGCGTTTCAAGGCCGACCAGACACCAATCACCAACCCCAACACCACTGACCAGGCAAATCCGGCCATTGCCAGATACAGCGTTGGCATAAAACCCGCTTCAATAACGCTTAACACCGGCTGGCGAGTGCGATAGGTAGTACCCAGATCGCCGTGAAACACTCCGCTTATCCAGTGCCAATACTGCGCCGGGAGAGGATCGTTTAAACCAAGCAGTTGCCGCGCTGACTCTACCTGCCCCAATGTCGCATCCTGCCCCGCATAGATACGCGCAGGGTCACCCGGCAGCAGCTTGATAAAACCAAATATCAGTAATGACACCACCAGCAGAACCGGGATCATTTCCAGTATTCGGCGGATAAAATATGTCAGCATAAAATCCCATTCCCCGATTACAAATCTACGTCCAACCGCCTGCAATCCAGACAATCTATAAGCGCGTTTAAGGGAAAGCTCCTTCGGGTGCGCCAGCCCCGTGTATCTCGACTCAGTTGGCAACCTGCCTGTAAACTTCGCTAATAAAACTTATTTAAACTGTGCCTGATTAAACAACAGCGTGCCGTCAGCCAGCATAAACACGCCTGACAGGTCTTTGGTTTTACCGACCAGGTTGTCCGGAGAACCCAGGAAGGCGACCGGCGCGTCAGCCCACAGCAGTTTCTGCGCATCATCGTAAGAGGCTTTGCGCTTAGTCATATCCGCTGTTTGCAGCGCAGCAGTTATGTCCGCGTCTACCGCTTTGTTACTGTAGTAAGAAACGTTGTAGCCTTTAGGAATAAAGGATTCGGTGGCAAACAGCGGACGCAGCGCCCAGTCAGCATCACCGGTCGAGGTTGACCACGAACCGTAATACATCTGCACCTTGGCATCGGCCGGATTCGGCGTGCTCCACAGACGCTGGTTGATACTGCCCGCATCCATGGGTACAAACTTCACGCGCACGCCAATCAGCCCCAACTGCTGCTTGATGAACTGGCCGGTGCGAATGCGGTCGGTTTTGTTCGAACTCCACATCTCAACGTCAAAGCCGTTCGGATAACCCGCTTCCTTCAGCAGTTCCTTCGCTTTGGCGATGTTGTAGCTGTAATCCGGTGTAGTCTGTTTCTGATAGAACTGGACGTGGCTCGGCAATGGCGAGGTCGATGTCTCACCCATACCGGCAAAACCGACTCTCAGCCACAGATTACGGTCAATCGCATAGTTGATCGCCTGGCGAACGCGTGCATCCTTGAATTCTTTCATCTGCGTATTGAACGCGATGTAATAAAGGTAGATGCCCGGGTCGCGCTGAATATCCAGTTTCGGATCGTTTTTCACCGTATCAACCAGATCTGACGGCAATGGATACACCGCCTGCACCGCGCCAGACTTGAGCTTGGCAACCTGAGTCGAATCTTCTGGCGTTGGATAGAACGTTACAGAGTCAACTTTTGGCCAACCCTTCTGCCAGTAGTTATCGTATTTAACCAGCTTGACGTCTTTACCCTGCTGCCACTCAACGAATTTAAACGGACCTGTGCCCACTGGATGCACGCTGAGATCTGCTTCGTTTGGATAAGCTTTAAGTGATGCCGGGCTATGCATCACCGCAGAAGGGTGCGCCAGAGTGTTAATCATTGCGCCGAAAGGTTTGTTAAGCGTGATTTTCACCTGGTAAGGCGAGGTCACCTCAACGGTTTTAATCATACTAAACAATCCGTTACGCTTAAGGTGATTCGCTGGATTAGCCAGACGATCGAGGTTAACTTTCACCGCCTCGGCATTGAACGGCGTGCCATCCTGGAAAGTGATGCCCTGACGCAGATTAATGGTGAACACCGTCGCCGTGTCATTGCTGGTGTAGTCAGTCGCCAACACAGGGATAATCTTCATCTGGTTATCAAATTCAAACAGACGCTGGAAAATACCCGTTTGCACCGAATAGCTCAGCGTGTCGGTAGTGTCGTGCGGGTCAAAACCCGTGACATCCGCATACATCGAGATACTCAGATCTTTGGCCAGCGCCGAAGTGGTAAAGCACAGTGCCAGGCTGGCAGCTAATAGTGTCTTGCGGTTTAACATCGAATGCATGAACTTCTCCTGTGAGTATCCCGAAACGTGCAAAATGAACTGAATAATTAGACCGTTCGTTTAAAAACGAAGAGCATCTTCTGCTACCCAATGGTGTAGAGACACCTGACGGTATTTCACTTTTTCTACTTGTAAACCGGCCGGATGAACTGGCGACTTCACTTCGGCGTCATCAAAACTGCGGGCCGTCCTTTTGGTGGGATCGGCAATTGGCACAGACTTGAGCAAACGTTGGGTGTAAGGATGTTGCGGATTGCTAAAAATGGCGTCGCGTGGGCCAATTTCGACAATTTGCCCGAGATACATCACCGCGACGCGATTGGCGATACGTTCCACCACCGCCATATCATGAGAAATAAATAGCCAGGCAACTCCGGTGTCGCGCTGTAAATCCATCATCAGATTCACTACCTGCGCCTGAATCGAAACGTCCAGCGCCGAAACGGCTTCGTCGGCAATAATGACCTGCGGTTGCAATGCCATTGCGCGAGCAATCGCGATTCGCTGGCGCTGACCGCCGGAAAACTCGTGTGGATAACGACGGGCAACAGACGGGTCTAAACCTACGCTTTTCAACAGCTTGTTAACCGTTGGCGTGGCGTCTTTCAGCGAACGCGCCATCCCGTGGATCAATAATGGCTCGGCAATCGAAAAACCCACCGTCAGACGCGGATTTAACGAAGCATAGGGGTCTTGAAAGACCATCTGAATCTGACGCCGCACTGCCTGAAAAGGCTTGTCGCGCAGCAGAGTGATCTCTTTGCCCTCGAGATGAATACTTTCCGACTCACTGCCGACAAGACGCAAAATCGCACGTCCGGTGGTCGATTTCCCGCAGCCGCTTTCCCCTACCAGCGCCAGCGTTTCACCAGGCCAGATAGAGAAATCAATTTGTTCAACGGCGTGCACTTCCTGAGTAACGCAGGATAAAATCCCTGAACGGATTGGATAACACACCCGCAGGCCGCGAACGTCGAGTAATGGCGCAGCGTTGTAATCCGCAGTTTTTTGATCGCCGGAAGCCGCCGGTTCGGTAATTTGCGCCAACGGGGTCCCTTCTTTCTGGATCAGCGGAAAACGACGAGGCCATTCCAATCCCTGCATGTCACCGAGTTTTGGAACGGCTGCCAGCAGCGCGCGAGTATATGGATGACGTGCGTGAGCAAAAACTTGCTCCACACTGCCCTCCTCCACCACCTCACCGTGATACATCACCACCACGCGGTCGGCGATTTCCGCGACAACCCCCATGTCATGGGTGATAAACAGCACCGCCATATCCGAGCCGCGTTGCAGGTCACGCAGGATTTGTAAAATACGCGCCTGCACGGTGACATCCAGCGCGGTGGTTGGCTCATCGGCAATCAGCAACGCCGGATCGCAGGCCAGCGCCTGGGCGATCATCACCCTTTGGCGCATGCCGCCGGAAAGTTCGTGGGGATAACACTTGAGGATGCGTTCAACATCCGGGATACGCACCTGCTTCAATAGCTGGCGCGCCTTGTTCAATGCAGCGGATTTATTGCTGATGCCGTGGTCGATCAAGCCTTCGGTAAGCTGATCGCCCACCCGTAATACCGGGTTCAGCGAGGTCATCGGTTCCTGGAAAATCATCGACATTTCCTGACCGCGCAATTTGCGACGTGCATCGGGGCCCATCTTGACCAGCGAATGTTTCACACCGCCGCGGTTGGTAAATTCAATGCTGCCGCCGTCAATGCGCGCCGAATCGGCCAGTAAACCCATGATGCTTAGCGAAGTTACCGATTTTCCGGAGCCACTTTCGCCGACTACCGCGACCACCTCACCTTTATTAATAGAAAAAGAGACGCCTTTGAGTGCCTGAGTCTTTCCCTGTCGGCCAGCAAAACTCACCGACAAATTCTTTACCTGAAGAATGGGCCTGTTGCGGCTTTCCGACAGCGACGGGTCAGCAGACTCGGTTGAGGGCGCCTTACTAACGGGCATTTCAGTCATCAAAAGCGTGCTCCTTGTTTTAAAAAAGATTAAAGCCAGACTTCACCGTGCTCATAGCGCAACGCCGGTTGATAGTCTTGAGCCAGCCAGATAGGCCCGTCCAGATCGACGCGTTCGGACTGTACCGCTATGGGCAGCGCAGCTTCCATCGCCAGCGAAGAGCCCAGCATGCACCCGACCATCACCCGCAGGCCAAGTGCCTTGGCTTCGGTGACCATCGCCAATGCCTCAGTCAGCCCGCCACACTTGTCGAGCTTGATGTTAATCATCTCGTATCGGTCACGAAGTGCTGCAATATCTGAACGCTGGTGGCAACTCTCATCGGCACAGACAGGGATCGGATGCAAACAACGCACCAAGTCTGCATCTTGCCCCGCAGGTAATGGCTGTTCGATCATCGCAATATTAAATTCTTGTAGCGCATGGAACAGGCTTTCGAGGTCCAGACCATGCCAGGCCTCATTGGCATCAATCACCAGCGTGACATGTGGAGCCGCATCGCGGATAGCCGCCACTTTCTCGATGATCTGCTCGCGATCGAGTTTTATTTTCAGCAGTTTTGCACCGCGCGACACGGCATCGGCGGCAACTTTCGCCATATTTTCCAGCGTATCGAGACTGAGGGTTTCTGCCGTAATCACGCTGTCAGGTGCTTGCATTTCAAGCAGTTGCCAAACTGACTTGCCCTGTTTTGCAGCATCGAGACGCCACATTGCACAATCGAGGGCATTACGGGCAGAACCGATCGGCAACGCCTGCTGTAAAGCTTCGCGGGATAAACCGGCTTCAACCTGAGCGCGGACGTTTTCCAACTGCTCGCACACGCTGTCTGCCGATTCCTGATAACGCGCCGTCGGCGTGCATTCTCCCAACGCAACAAACTGACCCTCGGTCAGGGTCACGCGCACCACCGTTACCGCAGTGCGCACACCGCGAGAAATGGCAAAAGGACGGGCCAATGGCAGCTCGATGGTCTGGAAATCCATCTTGATCATAAGCCACGGTCCTTGATTGATTGCGCCAGCTCGCTGATACCAAAACGCACCGGATCGGTGGCAGGAACACCAAACTCACGGCTGATTTCTGCCAGCGCCGCTTTGGCTTCTGCTTCGTCAACTCCAGAGGTGTTCAACGAGAAGCCCGCCAGTTTTACGTCTGGATTTGTCAGGCTGGCGGCCGCGAGGTTGGTATCCACACACTGCTTGAGGGTCGGCATAAATTGATGAGGTAAATGACGCATATGTTTGCGCCCCAGCTCGTGACACATGACCAGCAGATGTGCCTGTGCGCCGTGGATCAGGCCCATGCTGACACCAGCGAAAGACGGGTGATAAAGCGATCCCTGTCCTTCAATAATGTCCCAGTGGTCCTCTTCATTGGCAGGAGAGAGTGATTCCACCGCGCCAGAAATAAAGTCGGCAATGACTGCATCGATTGCAATACCCGCGCCTGCAACCAGCACGCCAGTCTGGCCGGTAGCACGGAAATCAGCTTTCATGCCGATCTCACGCATCGCTGATTCCAACGCCAGTGAGGTGTACATTTTGCCGACCGAACAGTCGGTGCCAACGGTCAGAATGCGTTTGCCGCTGCGTTTTTTACCGCTGCCGACATCCAGTTCCGGGCGCATGTGGCGCACGTCGAACAGCTGCACCTGGTGCTCTGCGGCTAATTCCACCAGCTCAGGGATCTCATTCAGGCCCTGATGCAGGCCATTTGCCACATTAAGACCCGCGCGGATAGCGGTTTTGATTGACTCAATCCAGTGTGCTGGCAGCTTGCCGCCTGCGTTGGCCGTGCCCAATACCATGGTTTTTGCACCACGCGCTGTAGCCGTGGCGATATCCATTTCTTCCAGACCGAGCGATACGGAATCGGTCGCCAGACGGATCTGGCCCACACAGGACTCAGGGCGAAATACGTGAATACCGCGCGCCGTTTTTGCCGCCAGCGGGTCCATCACATCACCTAAGAACAGCAGATACGGCATCGGGATTTGTTGCATGAGTTTCTCTCGTCAATTGTTGTAGGGGTAGCAACCGATGTTGCCTGACCTAATGACTATTTCATGACGGGGAGAATGCGGCGAATACTTGTTTGGCGGGGGGGTATAACTTTAGGTTATAGGGGGAAAAAGCGCCTCGCGGCGCTTTCAGGCCAGCGTCAAGGTAAAAGGCTGACCAACTAACAAATGCTGGATCTCGGCGCTAAGCCCTTTATCGGTAATTATATCGGTCATATCAGCCAACGGGTTGACGCAAAACAGTGAGTAAGCCCCGTATTTACTGCTGTCAGCCAGCAATACCCGACGTCGCGCATTTTCAGACAAGCCTTGCTTGATGCCGGCTTTTTCTTCTGTAGGTGTGGTGATCCCTTTCTCCAGACTCCACGAATTACAGCTGATAAAAGCGACATCGGGATAAATGCTTCTCAACAATCTGCGGCCATGTTCGCCGACGCAAGACTGGCTGCTGTCGTCGATGCGCCCACCAATAATAGTCACTTCAATCTGCTTAAATTCGGATAAAAACAGTGCAATACGTAAATCCGCGGTGATGACTCGCAGCGGATAATGAGTCAGATTACGCGCCAACTCAAGCATGGTGGTACCCGCATCAAGGACCACGGCATCGCCCGGTTTAACCATTGCGGCAGCAACTTGGGCTATAGCCTGCTTTTCGGGCAGGCTAAGCTGCAGCTTTTCGTTGGTAGTCGGTTGGTTTGGGATAAAACGATTAAGCGTGACGCCACCGTGGCTACGGCTAATCACGCCTTGCTCATCAAGTTTTATCAAATCACGGCGAATGGTCGCCGGAGATGCCGTGATAGCGGCAACCAGTTGTTCAACAGTGACCAGATTATGACTTTTCAGATAGTCCATAATCTGATCGAGGCGGCTTTGTCCGGTCAACGTGATTCCTTTTTTCCCTGCGCCACTGGCGTTTTATTACGCCAATTGTACGGCTAACTGAATTGAGATGGCCATGCTCTCAGACTTGGCTTTTCCTGTCCATGCAATATCAAACGCCGTACCGTGATCGGCGGAGGTGCGAATAAACGGCAGGCCCGCAGTAATGTTTACGCCGTCGTAGAATCCCATGAGTTTCAAAGGGATATGCCCTTGGTCATGATACATTGCCACCACGATGTCATACATGCCTTCATAGGTTTGCAGGAACACGGTATCCGGCGGACACGGGCCGGTCACGTTAATCCCGCTGGCTTTCATTTTTTCCACCGATGGCCCAACAATTTTGATCTCCTCATCGCCGAATAAACCGTTTTCACCCGCATGAGGATTGACACCCGCCACCGCAATGCGCGGATTTTGATAGCCGACACGGCGCAGGAAAGTATCTGCCATCTGAATCACGGTTTCTACACGTTCATGATTAAGCGTATCGAGAAACTTGCGCAGGGCTATGTGTGTTGTAACGTGAATGACTTTCAGTTTCTCGGTGAACAACACCATCGCATAGTCACGGCTATGCGTCAGTTTCGCCAACAACTCAGTATGCCCCGGATAAATATGACCAGCAGAATGCAGCGCCTCTTTATTGAGCGGCGCGGTGGCGATACCCTGAACCTCGCCAGCCATCGCAAGCTCGGTGGCACGTTTTACGCAACGATAGGCAAGATCACCCGCTTCTTTTTGTACTTTCCCGGGAACAAGCGCTTCAGGATTTGCCAGCGGCTCATCAATAACGTTAATCACTCCGGGCGCGAAACTTGCTTGAGAAACTTTATCGATAATGCGTAGTTCCGCGGCCGGCGTGATGCCCAATGCCAGGACTCGACGCAGAGTGGCGGCGCAGCCAACGACCACGGCAGGTGTTCCAGACAACTCACCTTCAGCCAAGGCTTTAATGATGATTTCAGGGCCAATACCGGCAGGATCACCCATGGTTACTGCGATAATTTTAGTCACTCAACTTCTCCTCAATAAAGCGTAAAACGTCAAATAGTGTATTTTCAGCGCCGAATCCGCCCGCTTTAGTCATTACTGGCAGCCGCTGAAACTGGCTATCGAGCAAATATCCCCACGGAACGCAACCTGCAATCTGCCCTTTAATCTCAAAACCGGTGGCACCCAGTGCGCGTGCAACGGCCAATGCAATATCACCGCCGGACAAAAAAAGTCCGCCGGGCATAACCGGAGAATCCTCAAAAACCTGCTGAGTAAGTTGCCCGAGAAACGCAGCAATGCGCTCTCCCATTTGTGAGCGACTGATTTTTTTTTGCTGGCAAAACATAGCGACTTCCTGGCGCTGCTGGCCGTTCTGGCAGGTGCTCACGATGCAGTGTTTACCCTGCCCCATCGCGCGACAAATTTGAGCGCACAGTGTTGGCAACAGCCTTTGTGCATCAGGAGAAAACAGCTCAAGGATGTCAATATCAATGACCGTCGTCGGTCGATGCTGGCACGCAAAGGCAATCTGGCTGGCGGCGGTTTCACTCATCGAACCGATCACCGCCAGTGCCGGTGCGGTTTCACTCCCGACAACTGTTGCAGAAATCTCTCGAACACTAAGGCAGTGCTCCGCCAGCGCGTGACTCAATCCCGAAGCCCCGACCAGCAGCGGTCTGAACGGCAGGCTTTCTGCCGCCTTGACGATGAGTGCCAGGTCAGCGGACGTGTGACTATCGACAATCACCATACGCACGCCAGAGTTTGCCAGCGCAGCAAGGCGCTGCGAAAAGTCAGCGGATCGCAGTGCATCCAGGGAAATATGATGCTGACGAAGAGTGGTTTGTTCGGCAAAGCATTCACCGACACTGGCCGTATTGACTGGCGTTTTTGGGTCTGTGGCGAACTCGGTATCAGTCAGCAGACAGCCATTGACGTAGCAGTAACCACCCGTCACGATGCGCCCCAACTCTGGCACTGCCGTAGCTACTATTGCCAATCGACAATCAAGAGCATTCAGAGCAGCTTCGGTTTCTGCTCCAGGATTCCCCCGCAGCGTTGAATCCATTTTTTTGAATACCCAGCTGCTGTCTGATAGCCCTGCTAGGGTCGACTGAATAACTTTAGTTACCCTGAGCGCAGCCTGGATCGGCATTAATGCCCGACTGTCGGTGCTATAAATCTGGGCCTGACCAGCAATAGGTTTATTTTCTGCAACATCAAATTGCACACAAACCTTTAAACCTCTGCCTACCAACGCCACTCCAGTATCATTAGCCCCGGTAAAGTCATCCGCTATCACCAGCATCTGAGGTGGGATCGGCAGTTCGGCAATTGTCACTATTTCAGCCATCATGGCTCCGCGATGAAGTGTGTCAGATTAACTTGCTCGATCATGATTATATTCAATCACAGTTGATTATATGTGAGCAACATCAAATTATTCAACTTCAATATTATTGATAAATTCTCCTGTTGATTTGAAGACTGTCGATTTTCAATGATTAAATTCACTCTTACCAAGACTGCGTGCCGTCGATCATGACCTGTTTTAAAGGTTTCGATTTACGAAGTTCAAAGCATGGAGTCAATTTATATAAGGAGCAGAAAGCAAGAAGCCCCGCATTGATTATTATCAACTCGAGGCCCTGGTTTAGATTCATCGCCCGAACTTCGGGCTGGCTTTTTTAATGATAAAAAAGGCAGAGCCACTGGCCCTGCCTTTGAGATTACCTTTTTCAGACACAGATAGGGGTAATACGATGACTCTTAAGCGTTTTAAACCTTAGAAACGGTAGGTCAGAGAAACGGTGGTCACGTCTTTCTTGTTGCCGCCCAGTTTAGCGCTGTCGCTGTTGCTCAGAGTGTTGATTTTGTAGTCAACGTAGGTGTACATGTTTTTGTTGAAGTAGTAGTAAGCACCTACAGAAACGTATTTATAAAGGTAAGCATCGCCCACACCCTCTACGTCTTTCGCTTTGTTGGTCACATAACCCAGCGATGGGCGGAAACCGTTCAGGAACTGGTACTGGGCAACGGCTTCAAAGATCTGCGTTTTGTTGGCATAACCAGAGATACCATTGGCGGTGATGCTGGTTTGTTTGTGAGTTTGTTCAACCATGGTGGCCAGATAAATCTGGTTGGCGTCGTATTTAACGGCCGCTGACCATGCAGAAGCTTCGCTGCCACCGCCGATGGCCGCCGCAGACTGAGCATTGGTGCGGTCAGAACGTGAACCGGCGATAACTGCCGCAATACCCGTGCCGCCAATATCTTCGTAAGTCAGAGATGCGCCGTAACCGTCGCCATTTGAGCGGCTGTTAGGACGGGAAGTGCTGCTGGAGCTGGTTGCTTCGTTTTTTGCCTGGTACTGCAAGGCAAGGTGCAAGCCGTCAACCAGGCCAAAGAAGTTCTTGTTACGATACGTTGCCAGGCTGCTTGAACGACCGACCATGAAGTTATCCGTGTTAGCCGAGTCACCGCCGTATTCTGGCAGCATGTCAGTGTAACCGATAGCATCGTAAACCACGCCGTAGTTACGGCCGTAATCCAATGAACCAAACTTGGCAAATTTCAGACCGGCGAAACCGAGACGGGTTTTATTGCCGCTCTGTGCGTCCGAGCCTTCGGAGTTAGCCAGGCTGTTTTGATATTCCCACTGGCCATAACCCGTCAAAGTATCGCTAATTTTAGTTTGGCCTTTAAAGCCGAAACGCATGTATGAACCGTCACCATTATTGCTTTTATTGTCGCTGAAATAATGTTTGCCATTCACGCGGCCATACAGGTCTAACTGGTTGCCATCTTTGTTATAAATTTCTACGGCATTCGCCCCAGTGGTTACAACAATTAAAGAGACCGCTACGGCCAAAACACTGCGCTTCATCATTATTTAAGTTCCTAGAATTTAGGTATAGGTTTCCCGTGCCAAATTTTAAATATCAGGCTGCGAGTTTCTTAATATTTATAATTGATGCTATCTGTAAATCGATTTGAACCTTAGCACTAAGCACGAAAAGTTAAAATGGAAAAGTTCGGTTCAATTGGTCAAAATTAAGTAAAGATATGTAACAAAAAGTGTATTTTTAATTGTTGTAACTCACTGATTTTATGCAGTTTTCGCATAACCAATTGCACCAAAACAGTGCAATGCCATTTTATGCCACAAAAAGCTTAAAGAACTGTGTTTTTACTGTGCTGTATGCCACGTTTTTTAAAGCATTTTTTTCTGTTAACAATCGTTAAAAAAATTAAATGAGAAATAGATCACCTGCCTTCAAAAAGTGCATAGCAGAGTAATTGTTTTGTATTCATTAGGTGGCTATGCAAATTAACGAGTAAACAATATTGTTATTGGTATAAGTCATATTTTTTAACTTCAGTAATAGTGTAAAAAATAAAGCCAAATATTAAATCACTTTATTTAGATCATAATTACCAGAGTTATTAAACTGAACAATGATAGGCAAGTTGAAATTTCGAATTTGTTCGAATAATAGACAATTCGGGCGGCATTGCTATTAACACCAGGCAGAGAAGTGAGGGGCATAGGGGAAAAAATGGCGCCTGGCTCGCTAGCTCACGAGTTTTTCAGCGCCTGGAAGGGATTTTTTATTCAACTGCAGGAAACTGGCCTAACTGCATAAATAGACCAAACCAGTCCTCCAGATGCCAGGTTGAAGTGATTCGCTCACCGTTCAATTGATGGAACTCATGCAACCGAATGCTGACAAATTTACCGGTCGGCTCAATCCCCATGAAAATCCCTTTGTGCGTACCGGTAATTTCAGCACGAACTGCAATCTGCCCCGGCACCTGTAGCAAATCGTGAATGACGATTTGTACATCCGGGAAGGCAGCAATAAACCCTCTAATAATTGGCTTGAGTCCTTCCGGGCCCGCAGCCTGGCCGGGAGCAAGGGGAATGTCCTCCCAGTCCGGCGTCACGGCTTCATCAATCAAGTCGGGATTATGCAGGCTGAAGGCCTGATAAATGGTTTCAACTGCGATGCGCTCTTTTATGAGACGATTTGTTATCTCTTGATTATCTGACATCTCTCTGTTCCTCTAACTTATGGCGTTTTAATGTGATTAATCTGGGGTACGCAGCCAGTATCCCATTCGGATCAGCAATAATTGAAATAGAAAAACCATATAGAGGAATATACGTTTTATGGATTTTAAGGGCTTGGATCTCAATCTGCTGGTCGCTTTTGATGCGCTGATGGAAGAACGAAACGTCACCCGCGCAGCCATAAAAGCGGCGGTCAGCCAACCCGCAATGAGCGCTGCACTTTCAAGGCTGCGCACGCATTTTGCCGACCCGCTGTTTATTCGCAGCGCCTCGGGGCTCCAGCCCACTGTCCGGGCGAAAGAGATTGGCCAGCACGTTTCACGCGCGTTGAGCGAACTCAGTAACCTGTTGGCCAACGGCGAAGCATTCTTTCCACAACATAGCAGCCTCTCCTTCACACTGGGAATGCCCGAGTACGCATTGATGGTGCTATTGCCCAGTATAATGAAGGCTGTCAATCTGCAGGCACCGGGCGTGACAATTCATGTACGCACATTTATCGACCGCGATGAGTCGGTGGCTATGCTTGATAGCGGCAAAATTGACCTGGTGATCGGCATTGCACCCACACAAACTGAAAGCAGAATATTTTCTCGGCCGTTATTCAGTGATGAATTTGTCACTCTGGTTCGCAGAGACAGCGAGGCGGTTCGAAATGGCATGACATTGGAAACCTATCTCGCAATGCGCCATGTTTTGGTCTCACCGGAAGGCCATCATTTTGGACTGGTCGATGAACGGCTAAAAGAGTTGGGTCTGAGTCGGGAACTGCGGCTGACGTTGCCCACTATGTTTGCTGTCACAGAAATTGTTAAGCACACCGATTTTGTTGCAACGGTTTTAAAACGCAGTGTTTTGCTCAACTATCTGGATGAAGATATCTTAATGCTGCAACCGCCGCTTAGTCTGCCAGAAATACAGTTTCACCTTTTCTGGCACCGACGCTCAAATGAAAGCCACGCGCAACAATGGCTGAGAAAATTGATTTGTGCGCAATGCAATGAGTCGAGCTGATTATTTGCAGCCGAGGTGCTAACTGCGCCTTCGGCTGCAAACGTTTCTTCTAGCTCGGAGCTCTAAACTGCGCGGCATGCAATGCGGCATAACGCCCGGCTTTCGCCAACAATGCCTGATGAGTACCCTGCTCTATTATTCCTTCTTTATCGACGACCACAATACGGTCAGCATTTTGGATGGTCGCCAAACGGTGCGCAATGACCAGCGTGGTTCTCCCCTGCGCAAGCTCGGACAGCGACTGCTGTATCGCCTGCTCAGTGGCGGTATCCAGCGCTGAGGTTGCCTCGTCGAGGATCAGGATCGGGGGATTCTTGAGGAAGATGCGGGCAATGGAGAGCCGCTGCTTCTGCCCGCCGCTAAGCTTGACACCTCGTTCACCAATGATGGTCTCCATGCCCTGCGGCAGCTCGGCGATCATTTCATCGAGACGCGCCCGCCTGGCCGCTTCCCAGATATCAGCATCGCTGGCATCGAGTCGTCCATAAAGAATGTTTTCACGAATGCTGCCGCCAAACAGGAAAACGTCCTGCTGCACGATGCCAATGTTATGGCGCAACGAGCGCTGAGTCATATCGCGAATATCGACACCGTCGATAGTGATAGCGCCACTATTAATATCGTAAAAACGCGGTAGCAAAGAGCACAGCGTAGTTTTACCCGCGCCTGACGGGCCGACAAAAGCCAGTGTTTCACCGGCTTTGATTCGCAGATTAATGCCGTCAAGAATAGTGCTGGCAGGCGTGTAGCCAAATACAACGTCGCGATAGCAGATATCGCCGTGTAAATGTTCCATCTCGACCGCGTCGGGTTTATCGACAATATCCGGTGCCGTATCGATTAGTTGAGTAAAGCGCTTAAAGCCAGCGATACCTTTCGGATAACTTTCCATTACCGAGGTAATTTTCGCCACCGGGCGGAAAAATACTTCTACCAGCAGCAAGAAACCGACAAAACCGCCATAGCTCAGAGACCCATTCACCACATACCAGGTTCCGGCAATCATCACCACCAGCTGCACCAGTCGCGTACTTAAATAACTGAGAGTAATGCTGGCGGTCATTATCCGATAGGCGCGAAGTTTGGTATCGCGATAGTTACTGTTGTCGCCGGCAAACAGTTTCTCTTCATGCTGTTCATTGGCAAAGGCTTTTACCACGCGTATGCCGCCAATACTTTCCGCAACGCGGGCGTTAAAGTTGCCCACCTGTCCGAACAGGCGTCGCCAGGTTTCCGTCATCTGCGCACCATAACGTCCTACCAACCAGCCCATAAACGGTACGATAATAATAGTCATCAACGCCAACTGCAGATGCACCGTAGCCATCAGGATAAACGCGCCAATAAAGGTCATCACGGCAATAAACAGATCTTCCGGCCCGTGGTGCGCTATCTCGCCGACTTCTTCAAGGTCTTTTGTGACGTGAGTAATGATATGCCCGGTTTTGGTATTGTCGTAATAACGAAAAGACAACTTTTGCAGATGATTAAACGCCTGCTCGCGCATATCGGTTTCAATGCCAACCCCCAGTGCGTGTCCCCAATAATTGACGATTGCCATTAACGCCGTATTGAGCAGATAAATAAACAGCAGCACGACGGCGGCGGTAAGGATAAGTACCCAATCGTGCGCGGGCAGCAGCTTATCGATAAAAAGCTTTACCGCCATCGGGAAACCCAGCTCCAACAAGCCACCGAGGATCGCGCAGCCAAAGTCGAGGTAAAACAGCTTCTTATAAGGAGTGTAATAAGAGAAGAAACGGCGGAGCATCATGCATCCTTAAAATAGAAAATGAGTTTTCCGGGTAGTCTGCTCTTCAACCTCAAGAGCGCCTGCCCCACATACAGATCCTTATCAATATCGAAATCGGAAACGATACGCATCCATTCTAAATGAAAATAATTATCAATATAATTATTATCTCTGGTCTAGACCACGATGCACCGAGTTAGCTGCTTTGACTGCACTAAAAAAAACCACATTGTTTGCTGGGAATTTTAAAAATCCCAAACTGTGAAATTAATACAATCACTAAATTAAAATTTCGCTTAATAAGCGTTATTCACCTCGGTTAAATTGTATTTTTGGCTAAGTTCCATTATTTGGGATTGATGAAAACTGGCATATTCTTTGCAACTATTTTTCAGGTTAATTGAGAGTTGCGGCCAGTTATTAACGCCAACCGTCATTATCAATGAGCCGCCAACTTAGCTTGAATTCTGGCTGTATTCCAGGGAGTGTTATGAGCAAAATAACTATTGCTACCGTCGCCATGCCCGCGGTTTACGATAAACAGCAAAATATGCGTCGTATGATTAAAGAATTAAATCAGGCTGCCAGCGAAGGAGCCGATCTGATTGTATTTCCTGAGCAAAGTCTGCAAGGGTATTTATCCGACACGCTTAATTATGATTTCGAGAATGTTGCTTACCAGTTTGACCAAGCTGAAATAATACCGCAGGGTGAATGTATTGCTGTACTAATACAGGAAGTAAAGAAGCTTCAGGTCCACGCGGTAATAGGATTGACCGAAAGAGACGCCGAGCGCGCAGAAGTTTTATATAACTGTGTCGTGTTGCTGGGACCAGAAGGCGAAATTGGCCGCTATCGTAAAGTCCACCAGCCCGGCGATGAAAAGCATATTTATTATCCTGGCGACAACTTTCCGGTGTTCGCAACCAAAATTGGCCGGATCGGCATGCTGATTTGCTATGACAAGGTGTTTCCGGAAAGCACCCGCGAGCTGGCATTAAAAGGCGCCGACATTATGATTATGCCCACTGCATGGGGTTTGGCGGGCGATACCAAAGATCCGGAGCAGGATTATATGGTGGATACCTATACCCTGTTTGGCCGAGTGCGCGCGCTGGAAAATCAGTGCTGGATGGTTGAATCCAACCTGTTTGGCCCGCACGGAAAACTCAACTATCACGGGCACAGCCGCATTATTGATCCGCACGGAAAAATTATCGCCGATACCGGATTTGCCAGCGGTATCGCAATGGCTACCGTCGATGTTTCCGCTGAAATTATCAAGGCTCGCAGCGTCGCCTATATCGGCTATCACTTCCTGAAAGATTATGTCCCGGTTAATGCGCCGCCTTCCCCATTAACGGTTTCTCAACGCCACGTTAAATCTTCAAGGGAGTAATTTATGGCACATGCGCTTGAAGCAATTAATATTTCCAAAGAATATTCAACGGCTGCCGGTAACGTCACGGTGCTTAAAGAACTCAATTTTCACGCTGATGCGAATGAGTTTATTTCATTTGTTGGGCCGAGCGGCTGCGGTAAATCGACACTGTTCAATATTATCACTGGTCTTTTAATGCCTGATAATGGGCACATTTTAATTAGTGATAAAGAAACCACCGGCAGCGCCTCTGAAAAAATGGGTTATGTGCTGCAAAAGGATTTGCTCTTCCCATGGCGAACGGTGATCCAGAACGTAATTCTGGGGCTGGAAATACGCGGCATAAATAAGAAAGATGCTCGAGAACGCGCGAGGGAATTATTAAATACCTATCACATGCAGGGCTATGAAGATAAATACCCAGCCCAGCTCTCCGGCGGCATGAAACAGCGGGTGGCATTGATGCGCACGATGATAACCGATCCGGAAATCATCCTGATGGATGAAGCCTATAAAGCCCTCGACTATCCACTGAAGATCTCTTTGGAAAGTGAATTGCTGAACGTGGTCAAGGAACAGAAAAAGACGGTAATTTTTATCACCCATGACATTGAAGAAGCGGTGACGTTGTCCGACCGTGTCTATGTCATGAAGGCACGGCCTGGGGAAATCATTCATGAAATCAATGTTGATTTGGAAACCGACAGCCGAATTATTCCCGAACGCCGTTTGTCGCCGCGTTTTAACGATTACTACGAATTAATCTGGCGCAGCATTGGCGCTGCACCAGTGGTGTTCTGACCTTTACGGGGATTCACTTATGAGCACGCTTTCTTCTGAACAAACCTTGAAAGATACACCAGCAGACACCGAGCCAGCGCCAGCGGGCACCACGCGGCATATTTCCCCGCGCATGCCGGCTCAGGAAGCCAACTTTTTCAAAAGTCCGACTTCTCGTCGTTACGTATTGCTGATTTTGCAGGTGACGATCGTCGCTGCACTCCTGTTGTATTGGGAAATCGGCGCGCGAGAAGGTTTCATCAGCAAGTTTCTGTTTGCCAGTCCAAGCATGGTCTGGGACGTGTTGGTACAACGTTTTCAGTCAGGCGAGCTGTTTACCGATATTGGTACCACCGCGCTGGAAACGCTGATTGGTTTCGTGATTGGTGCCGTTGGCGGCTCGATTCTGGGCCTGCTGCTGTGGTATTCGAAGTTTATCTCTGACCTGACTGCGCCGTTTATCGCCGCAATTGGTTCGATTCCTGTTCTGGCGATCGCACCGATTACTATCATCTGGTTTGGCACTGACATGCTGTCGAAGGTGGTCATTGTCGCCTTCTCCTGCATCGTGGTGTCGCTGACGACTTCCTACAAAGGCGCGGTTCGTACTGATCCAGACTTAATTAACCTGATGCGATCCTTTGACGCCTCGCGCTCAAAAATCTTCATCAAGCTGGTGGTGCCCTCAGCGATGTTATGGGTGGTTTCAGGATTGCGCCTTAACGTTGGTTTCGCGCTGGTCGGCGCTATTGTCGGCGAATACATCTCTTCAGACGTCGGCGTGGGCCACATGATCCTGCTCGGCAGCTCCAATTTTGGCATGAATATCGTGTTGGCCGGTATCGTCCTGGTGATGTTGATGATGCTGGTATTTAACGTAGTGGTGATGTTCCTCGAACGACTGATTCTCTCATGGGAAAGGGTAAAATAATGACAATCTCCTCAGTTAAAGGCTTCACATTGGCTGCTTCTACGGCCTGCTGTTTATTGGTTTCACTTGCACTGCAACCGGCCAGCGCCGCTGAAACACCGGTTCGCATCAACCAGGCATTCCAGTCACTGCTTTACCTGCCACTGTACGTCGCGCAGGAAAAAGGCTTCTTCACCCAGCAAGGCGTGAAGGTACAAATCAGCACCGGCGGCGGCGGCGCACAGTCGTGGTCGGCGGTGATTGGCGGTTCGGCGGATTTCTCGATTCAAGACCCGGTGTTTGTGCCGAAATCTCATGAAAACGGCGGCGGTGGCGTAGTCGTGGCTGGCGTGCAGAATGCGCCAACGGTGTTTATCTTCGGCAAAGACGGCACCAACCTGCAAAATAATCTGGCAGCATTGGCCAATAAACGCGTGGTCACCAGCCCTGAGCCGGACACCACCTGGGCGTTTATGAGCTATCTGGTCAAGCAGCAAAACCTCAAAGACGTGAAACTGGTACACGTATCAATCGGTAACGAAATCCCGGCGGTAGTGGCGGGTCGTGCCGACTATGCGTTGGCGGTAGAGCCGCAAACAACCATGGCAATCCGTCAAAACGGGCTGCACATGGTGTATTCGTTTTCGGCGGCACAGGACTGGTATCCGTTTGCCTTCTCCAGCCTGACCACAACTCAAGCCTACATCGACAAGAATCCGGCAGCGGCGCAGGCCGTCGTAACAGCGTTTGAGGAAGCCTCGCGTTATATCTACAGCAATTTTGACGACACCGTAAATATCGCCGCCAAATACTTCCCGAACCTGCCAAAAGACATCGTCCGTGAAGCCGTGAAACGCGAGATCGATGCCAAGGGTTACCCGGAAAACGTGTTGGTCAGTCAGAAAGCCTGGGATAACAACATGAAAATTTCGCTGTATGCGAAAAATATCAAGGCCTACCCGTCTGACGCCACGTCTTATAAAACCAACGTCAACACCGAGCTGGCCACCAAGGCCAAAGCCGCGGTTGATGCAATGAAATAACCCAACGGGGCAGCGCCTCCTGCCTGCCCCGCCTTTCTGACTCAAGGTGTGCCTCTATGACTGACCACCACTCCCTACGCCTTAAAGCCATTACCCCTATAACGCCAGCGCACGCCGAGGCGGTTTTGCCTACCGTGCTTGACTGGGCAGAACGCGCCAGCGCGCTGAGTGATTTTGTTAATGCCAATATCGGCCCCGAGGTCGCCCCCATTACCGTATTTATCTCTCCGGCGGTGAAAACATCATGACCGAATTGCTGAATTTATCGATTGCCGAAGCCGGTGCCAAAGTCCGTGCAGGGGAAACCAGCTTTCCCGAATTAGTCAGCGCCTGCCTCGACAGAGAACAGAAAACGCGCGAGCTGAACGGCTGGCTAGAAGTTTACGCCGAACCGGCAATCAAGCTGGCGCAGGCGCAGCAAACCCTGCTGGAAAACGGTTATGACCTGGGGCCATTGCAGGGTATTCCGCTGGGGTTGAAAGCGAATATTGATATCTGCGGGCAGGAGATGAATGCCGGCAGCAAAATTTTGCAGGGCAATATCGCCAGTCAGGATGCGACGGTGACTCGCCTTCTCAAGCAGGCCGGGGCGATTATTCTTGGCACCACCAACATGCACGAGTTTGCCTGGGGCGGCACCACCAATAATCCGCACTTTGGGGCGTGCCGTAATCCGTGGGATGCGCAGCGCGTGCCCGCAGGATCCAGCGGCGGATCGGGCGTCGTGGCCGGCGTGCGCAGTGCCTTTGCCACACTGGGAACCGACACTGGCGGCTCGGTGCGCTTACCTGCGGCGCTAAACGGTGTCACAGGTTTGCGCCCGACAGTGGGTAATATCAGCACCGACGGCGTATTTCCGCTGGCCTGGAGCATGGATACCGTCGGGCCGCTGGCAGCTCGTTCCGCAGATTGCGCTATTTTATATGCCACGCTTTCAGGTGCCGACGCCAAACAGCGTGCGAATATCGACCAGCAACTGGCGCGCCCGTTGAAAGGTTTGCGTATCGGCGTGCTTGATCCCTACAGCTTTTACAGTTTGCAGCCGGGTGTCGAAAAGACTTTGCGCGGTGCATTAAGCGATTTCGAAAAACAGCACGGCGTCGAGATTGTCAGTCTTAAAGTCGAGGGGCTGGAAAATGCGGTGGATGCGCAGATTATTGTCGACGCCTGCGAACCTAGTGCCATTCATTGGCCCTGGCTCAAAGATCGCGCCAGTGATTACGGCGACGACGTGCGTATTCTGCTTCAGGCCGGATTGACCTTTACCGCAGTGGAATATTTGCAGGCCCAGCGCTATCGCACCTGGCTGCGCGACAAATTCAGCGAGCTGTTTACTCAGGTCGATATGATTATCACCCCAACGCTGCCCTTTACCGCGCCGTTGATTGGTCAGGAAACGCTGCCAATAGGTGACGGCGAAGTCTCAACCTTGCTGGGTAATCTGATTTTTACCTGTATTCCGAGTCTGGCGGTGCTACCCGCGATAAGCTTCCCTGCCGGATTCGATTCACTGGGTCTGCCGGTTGGCCTGCAATTGATGGCCGCACCGGGTCAGGAAGCGCTGCTTTTACGCGCCGCTCATCAGTACCAGCGCCGTTCGACGCATCACCTGCGCCTTCCTCCTCTGCTTAACCATTAAGGGCTTGCTCGCCTCATGCCGATAATTAACGCTTTTAGCTCGCTGACTGAATTGAAGCAGCAACTTGACGACGGCGAGATCACTGCCGTCGCTATCGCTGCCCATTTTTTGGAACGAATCAACCGTTTTGATCCGCAACTGGCTTCGTTCGTCAGCGTTTTTGAGCAGCGGGCGCTGGACGCGGCCGAAGGTCAGGACAATTTGCTGGCGGCGGGTGTCAATCTCGGCCCTCTTCAGGGGCTGCCGATTGGCATCAAGGATCTGTTGCATTGGCAAGGGACACCGTGCAGCGCCGGGTCAAACCTGTTGAAAGGGGTAATCTCCGACGAAACCGCCGAGGTGGTAAAACAACTGCATGCGGGTGGCATGAACATTGTCGGCAAGACCCAGTTGGTTGAGTTTGCCTTCGGCGGCTGGGGCACCAATCCACGCTTTACCGCACCGTGGAATCCGTGGGATAAAAAATGCCATCGCATTCCAGGCGGATCGTCCAGCGGTTCTGCGGTCGCCGTGGCTGCCGGGCTGGTGCCGGCCTCGTTAGGAACCGATACCGGCGGTTCAGTACGCATTCCTGCCGCGTTAAATGGCCTGGTAGGATTAAAACCCACACAACGACGGGTCAGCAATCAGGGCTGTATTCCGCTGTCGGTAAACCTGGACTCGATCGGACCGCTAACTCGCACGGTAAAAGATGCCGCTTTGCTGTTTGAGTTGATGAGTGGCGTCACGCTGGCTAAACCGCAGGTTGGAAGGATGCGAGTCGCCATTTTGCAGGGTGATATGGACGGGGTTGCGGTAGAGCCCGAGATTTTGCAAGTTTTTGAAAAGACACAGTATGATTTACGTCAGTGCGGGATTGAGGTTGTTGCCATCAAGGCTCCCTTCTCACTGCCCGAGCTGTCACGCCTGAGCGGAGAAATTATCACGGCCGACGCCTACGCTTACCATTGTCAGGATTTGCAGGCTCATCCCGAAAGCTATGACCCGGTGATTTTCGGCAAACTAATGCAGGGGCAGTCTACCAGCAGTCAGGCCTACCTTTGCGCGATGGAAACTCGGCGTCAATATCAACAGGCTTTTGCCACAATGATGCTCGACGTTGATGCGATTCTGACCCCGACTCTAAGCATGACCGCAATCCCACTTTCCGACGTTGACGAGCAAAAGGCCGCACTTGCTACCTTCACCCGTGGAGTCAACTATCTTGATGGCTGTGCGATTTCGCTTCCCGTTGCGCTTTCTTCTGCCGGATTGCCGATCGGCATGCAGCTGATTGCCGCTGCCGAGGGGGAAAGCACGCTGCTGGCGCTGGCTGAAGCCTTGGAACGGCAAGGCGAGTGGCAAACCGTACCGCCCGGCTTTGAGTGAGCGCATTTTCCGCGCCGCAATAGCTAGAGAAAATCCTTGGCCTTGCTCAACAGCGAGGCCTTGGTAATCACCCCCAACAGACGGCGTGACTGCGCGTTTTCCAGCACTGGCAAGCGCTCAAGCGGTGAAGTGCTGAACACCGCCCAGGCCTGCTCGTAGCTTGACCCTTGATATAGCACGGTAAATTCGTGCTCGATATAAGTCTCAATTCCGCCCTGCTTATCCAGACAACCATCGATAATGCCGCTCGCCAGCACGTTGGTTGCGACGACCCCGAGGAACCGCTCATCGCGATCGACAATATAGACATAACGAGTGCGCTGCTTTAACCCTTCGCTGACGACCTCGGCCAGCGTGGAATCGATATACATCTTGGAGCACGGGCAGATCAGCAGCTCGACGGTTCCGTTCTCAAAATCACTTTTTGCCATAAAGCGCGCATTGTGGCGCGTCAGCACCGGATAGGTTCCACTGGCCTTGAAGCGCGAGGCCACGACATAGGAAATGGCGGTCGCCAGCATCAGCGGGAACAGCAGTGAACTGTTTAGCGTCATTTCAAACGCCATCATGATCGACATTAGCGGCGCGTGGCTGGTAGCGGCAAGCAGCGCGCTCATGCCGATCGCCGCATACAACCCCATCGGTCCGGGATCAAATCCAAGCCATTGCAGGCAGGTGCAGACCAACGCCCCGCTTGCCGCGCCAATCAGCAGTGACGGAGTAAATAACCCACCGACCGCACCGGAACCCACGGTGATCGCGGTTGCCACAATTTTCAGCACCAGCAATACCAGCAGTGAGGTGTGAAGATTGCCATTATTCAAAATCAAATCGATTACTTCAAAACCGTTGCCGAGTACCAGCGGCGATATCATCGCAACCAGCCCGACCGCCAGTCCCCCCACACCGAGACGCAGCGCCGGATGTGAGATTGGCTGTAGAGTTTTACGCACTCTGTCGATAGCGGCAATAAACATCGGCCCCATGATCCCGGTCGCGGCACCAATGGCCAGCACGGTAAAAATCGCGCCTGGCGTTGGGCTGAAAATGGCGGAAGAATAGAGGTACAGCGGTGCGTAATGGGTCAATGAACGAACGGTAAGCACTGCCACCGAGGCAGAGATAAATAGCGGGATCAGTCGCTGGACGGCGGTGACGCCAAAGGCAATCTCGGCCACGAACAGCGCTCCGGCAAAAGGCGCGTGGTAAACCGCAGCCAAGCCACCTGCGGCTGCCATTGCCACCACATCGGACTGATGTAACGAAGTAAAACGAGTAAAGCGCCCCAGCAGGCTGCCGCTGAGCGCGGAAAGCTGCACCATCGCCCCCTCACGGCCTATTGATCCTCCACTGGCGATACTGGCCAGTGAAGACAGTGAACGCAACAGCGTGCTGACGACCGGAATGCCCGGCAGACGTTTATCGATTACGTCAAGATAGTCGGGCATTTTGCCGTTGCGCGATTCATAGCGCAGCGCCCAATAGAGAATAAATCCGGCAATGATACCGCCAACGGTGGTGATAATCGGCCAGACTAGCCTTGGATATTCGTTGAAAGCGCGAGTGATATCGCTGCCGTCGGTAAACATCAGCCCGTTAATGCCGCTAATGGCGAGACGAAAACCGATTGTCACCAACGCGGCTATGATCCCGGCAGGAATGGCAATCAACAGATTCACCCAATCGGATTTTTGCAGGGCTTTAAAGCTCATTATTTCCCAAATTGATTAGCGAGTAATGGCAAATTTCTTTAGAACAAATCATAGCATTACTCGCTAATGGTGGAATAAGAACTTTTGAAACATCATCGAAATTGGCGATAACAGTTATAACGAGAAAATCTGTCGCGGCAACTGACTCAGGCGCACGCCGCCGTTGGCGAGAAACGGCATGAAAAATCGCTGTCGCCCACCGAGCGAACGATCGGCCCGCTATCCAGGCTGGCTATCAGGTTAACGTGTTCACCCTACTCTGGAACCACTGCCCGTGAGAAAGAGAATCTCACCGGCTCAAGCAGGTTCTGCATCAAGTCAGCAAATGCGGGATATCCACTGCCCGTCGGGAAACAGGTATCGAGCGGTTGCCAGATTTCCCGACTGCGGAACATCTGCCGCCGCTGCTGTATCGTTTTTTGCTGGAGAAATATGGCGTGCGGGTGGTGGCAGTGCGTGAGCAAATCACCGCCGTGCTGGCGAACGAAGAGGATCTTAAACTGCTGGAACTGAGTGCGCCCCACGCGGTAATGGTGATTGATGAGGTATCTTTCGATCAAAGTGCCTTACCGGTGATATTGGCCCACCACCGGTTCAGCACGGACAACTATATCTATGTTAATGAGATCAGGTAGTCATTGATTTAACGGTTATTATCAATCCTTCAGCGTCAGCATCAAACCCGCCCGCAGCCCCAACGCTACGTTGGGGTTAGGGAAAAGCACCACCTCTTCGGCATGCTCGACGCGATAAATCTTGCCGCTCTGTTCGGCGAGAATATAACCCTGCGGATAAGCGGTAAAATTCAAAGCTTCTGGCGAAATATTGAGCACGAAGTCTGGCTGTTCGCGAATAATATCCTGCACCACCTGATAGTGCTTAAGTGATTCTCCGCGTCGTTGTGGAGGCGCCAAGTCACTCACCAATGCTTCTAACGCCTGTCTAATCTGACGAAACTGGCTGAGTTCGTTATGTCCAAATGGCAGTGCTTTGCCCAATTCCAGCGTGCAGCTTTCGGCCTGGAACACTTCACTGCTGAAATGAGTAAAAGTGCCGCCGGGGGAACGATGGTAAACCAGCGCATCAAGCCCCGCCTGTTCAAGCCAATGAAGCATCTCTGCCGAATATGGCCGTGGCTGGAAAGGCAATAGACCAAAACGCAGATGCAGTGAACCACGGATTGCGGTATGCAAATCGTAGTGAAATCGTTGCGTCGCGCCCGCCGCCGAAGCATTGTGGTAAAACTCGGCTAAAAGTTGCTCAAGTTCCTGCGCGCGAACTGTTTCATCGCTAACGTCGAAACGGGCGTGGCGACCGCCAAACATCCGGTTCATATCGGCATGCAGATAACGTTTGTTGGCGCGCATTGACGGCGGATTGCCCAGCACCACCAGCAGGCGCACATTCAACGGGCGTGACCCCGCGAGCAATTCGGCCACCAGCTGATTGAGCAGCTCGATTGGGGCGGTTTCATTGCCATGAACGCCAGCTGAAATCACCACGGCCTTTTCGCAGGCGTGGCGCGGCGACAGTTCAAGAACCCCTTCGCCATGCCACTGCCAGTCGAGATGGGGCAATTGCCCTACCGGATTTAACGGCGGCCTGCCCTCCAGCGTTTGTGCTAAAACATCAAACATCACACAGGTTCCTTTTTCAAATCACTTCACCGCACTCAGCCCTGCTGGAAAGGGTAAATGCTGCCCAGATGCAGGATCTGCGTCAGCTCATCCAAGGCGTGGCGCACTTCAGTCAACAGCTGAGGATCGACCAAATCTTCCTGTTGCATGCGATCGCGATAGTGTTTATCGACCCACTGATTGAGGCGATTAAACAATGTTTCATCGATCAGCGAGCCACGGTTCACCGCGTGCAGTTCGTCATCGTTAAGTGCCACGCGCAGGCGCAAACAGGCTGGACCGCCGCCGTTGCGCATACTTTCACGCAAATCAAAGACCTGAATCTGATCGATTGGACCACCGCTGTCACGCAAATCAGATAGATAATCCCACACAGCCTTGTGCTGGCGCGATTCCTCTGGCACCACGATAGTCATTTTACCGTCTGCCCGGCTCAGCAGCTGACTGTTAAACAGATAAGTTGCGACGGCATCATCAAGAGTCACACGCGCCTGAGGCACTTCAATTGGCTGAAACTCACATTCCAGTTTCGCCATTTTGCGACGGATCTCGTCGAACGCACTCTGCTGATTAACAAACGCCTGCTGGTGATGAAACAACACCTGACGATTACTGACTGAAATCACATCATTGTGAAATACGCCGTGGTCGATAGCTGTAGGATTTTGCTGCACAAACACCGTTTGACTGGCGTCCAGCTGATGCAAACGGGCAATTGCGTCACTCGCCAGACGGGTTTGTCTGGCCGGATATCGCACGGGTTCATTTTCACCATTGACTAACCCGTCACGACCGTAAACAAACACCTGCACGCCGGGCTTGTCATACTCGGCGCAAAGGCGGTTATGGTTGGCCGCCCCTTCGTCACCCAGACTCGCTACCTGCGGCAGGGCAGAATGGTGAGCGAAATGCTGTGAATTCTTGAAGGTCGCCTGCAAAATAGCAGAGGTAGTTTCCGCCTCAATCGCGCGGTGAAACTTGTTGTTCAGATTCGCCACGGTAAAATGCACGCGTCTATCGGCACTATCAGCCGAAGGGGAAACAGTGGCTGCATTGGCAACCCACATCGCTGAAGCAGAGCTCAAAGAGGACAACAGCCGTGGCGAATAGGCATTGGCCTGCGCCAATATTTGAGCGTCGTTGCCGTGAAAACCCATTTGGCGCAGAGTGGCAAGGTGCGGCCGTTCATGCGGCGGCAAAACTCCCTGCTTAAAGCCTAAATCTGCCAAGGCCTTCATTTTCAACAAACCCTGCCTGGCGGCCAGTTTGGGGTTTGCTACCGCACTCTGATTGCGAGTTGAAGCCTCATTGCCAAACGACAGACCTGCGTAATGGTGTGTCAGTCCGACCAGGCCATCAAAGTTTACTTCATATCCAGACATCATGATCTCCATTGCTGATGGCGAGGGTTAACGTTGCGCGGAAAACTCGATTCCTGGGGAAAGCGCAGCGGGCAACTCCAAAGTTTCGCTTTCCAGAGAAGCCATCGGCCAGGCGCAATAATCTGCGGCATAATAGGCGCTTGGCCGATGATTGCCCGATGCCCCAATGCCACCGAATGGCGCATTGCTCGAAGCACCTGTCAAAGGTTTATTCCAGTTAACTATCCCGGCTCTGGCTTCCAGCAGCAGGCGGTCAAACTGTTCGCGCTGTTGCGAGATAAGCCCGGTTGCCAAGCCAAAGCGAGTCTGATTAGCCAACTCGATCGCCTGATCAAAATCGCTATAGCGAATTACGCTAAGCAGCGGTCCAAAATATTCTTCATCAGGAACGCCGCTAATACCGGTTAGATCGATGATGCCGGGGGTTAATAACGTGCTTTGAGGGTCAGGACGGGTCAGAGTCAGCAGAGACTTCCCGCCCAATTGCAGCAGATTATCTTGCGCTTTTAGTAAATTGCGGGCTGCGCCATCAGAGATAACGCCACCGATAAACGGCTGCGGCTCATCATTCCATGCCCCTACTCGCAGAGTAGCCGTGACCTCAATCAGGCGTTTGAGGAACGCATCACCGGCTGCTCCCTGCTTCACCAGCAGACGACGGGCGCAGGTACAGCGCTGGCCAGCCGAAATAAACGCCGATTGAATCGCCAGATTAACTGCAGCATCCACATCGTTTACCGGCTCGACAATGAGCGCATTATTTCCGCCCATTTCCAGCGCCAGTATTTTCTCAGGCTGTCCAGCTAGTTGGCGATGCAGATGATAGCCAGTATTCGCACTGCCGGTGAACAGTAATCCGTCAATCTGTGAAGACGCGGCCAGAGCTTCACCGGTTGAGCGCCCACCTTGAACCAGATTCAGCACGCCAGCCGGTAATCCTGCCTGTTGCCAAAGCTTGAGAGTCTCCTCTGCAGTGAACGGCGTCAGTTCGCTGGGCTTGAACACCAGCGTATTTCCGGCCAGCAATGCCGGAACAATATGACCATTTGGCAAATGGCCGGGGAAATTATAGGGTCCGAACACCGCCAATACCCCGTGCGGACGATGACGCAACACCGCTTGCCCATCAGGCATTGGTGTCTGTTTTTCACCGGTACGCTGCTGGTTGGCATCCAGTGATATTGCCACTTTACCTATCATTGCCTGCACTTCAGTTAACGTTTCCCAACGCGGCTTGCTGGTTTCAAGGCTAATAATCTCGGCCAGTTTAGCCTTGTTTTCGGTTAATAATGTGGCAAAGCGTTGGATAACTTCAGCTCGTTGCGCCACGGTTTGACGCGCCCAGGCCGGAAAGGCTTCTCGGGCCGCCAGGCAGGCAGATTCAACATCTTCAGTGCTGGCGCTCAGAGCTGACCACAGTTTCTCATTGCTGACAGGATTAGACTTTTCCAGCAGCGCGCCTTGTCCGCTGCGCCACTGTCCATTAATAAATAACGCTGGATGGGTCATAATTCACTCGCTTGTGATAATTGTCGGGTAATAACGCTTTGCCCGGACTGCGGGAAAAGCGGGACCACGCGTATGGCGGCACCGGAGGCAATACCGAGTGTCTCTGCGGTGTGCGGATCAAGGGTTAGGTGTTCGATATCGGCAGGCCCCATGACTAAGGCTGCACGGAAATCGGCATACTTTTCATTAGCGACCAGATAGAAAGCATCCTCTTGCGAGGATTCACGAGAGGCTATGGTCGCCGGTATAAGCTGGCTTTCTTTGACAGCTCTAAGCTGGTCAACCTCTCCTTCGAGGGTTGGGCCAGCATCAAAAATATCGACATATCCCTGATAGCGCAGACCCTCGGTTTCAAGCAACGACCTCGCTGGGGCGGTTTGCGGATGCACTTCCCCAATCACGGCTCTTGCCTGCGGGCTAAGCAAATCGGTGTACAGCGGATGTTTCGGCATCAGCTCGGCGATAAAGGATTTTTGCCCCATGCCGGTGAGTCGATCGGCTTCAGCGAATTCCATGCCGAAGAAATGCTGCCCGAGACTGTCCCAGAAAGGCGAATGCCCGTTATCGTCAGAAACGCCGCGCATTTCGGCAATAACTTTAGGTGAGAAACGATCGCGAAACGCGGCCATAAACAGGAAGCGAACTTTTGACAATAATTGCCCGTTTCTGCTGTGCCGATAGTCCGGATCAAGGAATAACGTGCACAGCTCGCTGTAACCAGTGTGATCGTTGCTGAGAAACAAGGTAGGCACCGGTTTATAGATATTCAGGCTTTTTGAGGCATGAACCAATGTACCAAGCCGGAAATTATACCAAGGCTCGCTCAGACCGACGGCCACTTCCAGCGCACTGACGCCGACTACTTTCTGCTGACTCACATCCTCGAGCACAAACAGGTATCCCTGCTCTGACCTATCCAGATGGCCATTCCAGGTCGCAATCGACCGTTCGATGCGCCTACGTAAATGTGCTTCATCTTTAGGCAGAGACGTCAAACCGATGCCGGTCTTGCCTGACAACAGCAGGATATCGGCAACATCGCCGAGCCTCACAGGACGAATCAACATCATGATAATTACCTCATTACTAATGGATAACGCCCACTTCAGGCACAGAGTCTGGCAACGGCACGTTCCAGTCGGTTAAGTCCCTCTTCGATATCTTCCTGCGGGATAATCAACGAAGGAGCAAAACGTAAAACATTGGTTCCGGCAATCAGCGCGATAAGCCCTTCTTCAGCAGCCAACTGGGTCAAGTGCTTGGCCTGTCCGGCATACCGCTCGCTCATCTCGGCACCAAGCAGCAGACCTAACCCGCGTATTTCAGAAAACACGTGGAATTGGTGATTGATTTGATTAAGCCTTTCGATAAACCACTGATGTCGCAGAGCCACACCGCCGAGAACTTCCGGAGTATTGATAATTTCAACCACTTTGCCTGCCACCGCAGTTGCCAAGGGGTTGCCACCATAAGTTGTGCCATGCGTACCCGGTTGGAAATGGCTAGCAAGGCTGTCGACTGTTAGCATCGCGCCGATTGGGAAACCACCTCCCAAGGCTTTGGCACTGGTGAGAATATCGGGAACAACACCGTAAGTTTGGTAGGCGTAAAGGTCACCCGTTCTGCCGACGCCGGTTTGGACTTCATCAAAAATCAGCACGGCGTCATGCTGAGAACAAAGTTCACGCAGCCCAGCCAGGAATTCAGGATTGGCTGGTACAACACCGCCCTCACCCTGCACCGGCTCAACAATTACGGCGCAGGTTCGCGCGGAGATATGCTCGGCAACCGCTTGTAAATCATTGAACGGCAGATGGGTTATGGCAGGTGGCAACGGAGCGAAATCTTGAGAATATTTGGGTTGTCCCCCAGCCGTAACGGTAAAGAGAGTGCGACCATGGAAGGCATTCTTAAAGGCAATGATTTCATTTTTTTCATTCGGCTTTTTAGAGTGACCGACAAGGCGCGCAAGTTTAAGGGCAGCTTCATTAGCTTCAGCCCCGGAGTTACAGAAAAAAATCTTATCGGCAAAGGTCGCATCTACCAGCTGTTTGGCCAAACGCAAGACTGGCTCATTGGTATAACCATTTCCAAGATGCCATACCTTATCAGCCTGTTCAGTTAACGCGCGCAACACCTCTGGATGACGGTGGCCCAAAGCGTTAACGGCAATTCCACCTGCAAAATCGATATAATCTTTCCCAGTTTGGTCCCATAAACATGATCCCTCACCACGCACTGGAATAAATTCCGCAGGTGCATAAACTGGGACTAAGTAGTCATTAAACTGCTGGCGAGTTACACGCTGTTCCATATCAACCTCATCGTTAATGTGCTTAAGTCATTTCCTGTCACTGGCAGTAAATCACCTGAATTCAATGCCAGACATTGTTAGGGGTCATAATCGAAATTGCTCTAATTTCAGGCTTTAGGCTCACCCTCCCTAAACAATGTGAAAAAGAAGCTCTGTGAAAACATTTATTTATAAACAGTCCTTGAATGCTTCTGAAGTACTGCTCTGATGTGCGTTCACTTCCACAGCTTTGAGGAAGTTGGAATACTAGGGATTCGAATCCATTGGATTGATAATAGGGTGCAGACATCATGCCAGCAAAGGAAAAAAGTGAATAAAAACGATCGACACACGGGAAAACAACAAGTTAAACGCATCCATTATTCACTTTATGTGCATAAAAAGTGAATATTTATGAAAAACCTCTTTACTGGCGCGATTGTTCGAGAATGAGTATGCAACTAAAAAAACTTAAAAAACTTCAATATTTGTGAGCTATAACTCATGTACTTGTTTAGCAAAAATCAATTATGCACTCTTATAGTGCCAGTTAAGCACCAAAAAGAAGCCCGCAACGCGATTAACTTCTTTTGAATTTATCAAGATGTTGGTAATTAGCGTTAAAGAGAAGATTATTTAAGATTACAGCTAAATCCGGAAAGCTTGATTCTTTAAATAATTAAAACGAAGATTGATACAACTCTCAAAGTGGCAACTTATCAGCCTGAATAAAAAATAAAACAAATAATTTTCGTTAGCCCATCACATATTCCAATAGTTATAGGTATAATTCAAAGGTTAATTAAAAACAATTGACAGCCATGATAGCAATAATTAACTCGAGTAAAACAAATACTCGTTATGACAAAAGAATATTATTGTAAAACTCTATGGCTCGGAAACGATCTGACTTTTTAACTCACTACAAGGGAATAGTATGTTAAAGAAAAAAGGAGTTAACAATGTGGAGTACAAATTTCATGACTATATCCTCACAAAAGATAATCAACTTATACAAAACAGTAAGTTCATAAGAGCAGGAGCTAAAGAGCTATCTGTTTTAAGAGTTTTAATTGAATCTGCTGGTACAGTTGTTGATAAAAATGACTTACTCGACAAGGTTTGGGGTTGTGCAATGGTGTCAGAGGAATCCCTGGCTCGTTGCATATATGTATTGAGAAAGTTATTTAAACAAAATAAAAGCAATAACTATATTCAAACAATTTATTCAAAGGGTTACATTTTCGTTGCAGAAGTATGCGAACACCTTCCAATTGAAAAAGAATTAGTTAAAGCCGAACCGAGTATTTCACATCAGGAAATTTTTGAGAGCCTGTTTGGAAAGGGAGTATCTTTTATTGAAATTTTGGGGCAACAGCATGTTGCAATTGACGTAAAAATATTGCTGCCCACCAATGAGTTTTTTAGCAAAAAAAATGAAAGCTAATGAGTCAATGGCGGGTGATAATTAAAAAGAAAAGTATCTCTTGCTCATTTCAGCCAGTGTACTAATGGTGCTCGATAGAACTTTCACCATGTTATCGTATATTGAATTTGCATTACCATAGCGTCCAGTTAAAGATTGAACGGTAGTTTTAATTTGATCTTCCTGGGCGTTAAAACCTGTTAACCATGCTTGATATTCAGTGTTAGAGAGCTGCGTATCATCAAAGTAATGAATTATATTTTTAAAAATACTAGTTAGCGGATTTAAATCTATCGAAATATAGTAACCTTCATTACTCTTCTTAACACTGCCTTCCTGAGGCAATCCCATATCTTTAGCCCAACGTTGCGCTTGCTCTTCTGATAGAAAAGTGCCATCTGTAGGATAAAGTTTGCAATCCTCCTCTGTTTCATATTTAACTAATAATGCTGTAATTTGAGTGTATAACTTTCCGAAATCATACTTTAACTGCCCTTCATCATTAACTGAATGAATATAACCACCCATCTTAGAAACTATTTCACTGAACTCTTTATAGAACTGAATATACTTAGCCAGCGCTCCTTCAAAAACATCATAATACTCTGATTTGGTTGTATCAATTAAATCACAAATTTGGTCTACAAAAGGTTTATGCTCGATTGGATCCGTAAGCTGGCTTGCACCAGCCTGGATACTTTCTAAATTATACTGTTTAGCGATATCTTCAATTTCTGCGTTAAATGCCGAATCATCAAAAGCACCATACTGAGACAATTGAACATTAAAACTAACCAACTCTTGCTTTAACAGATGATTGGAAAAGCTCGCATGAGATTTATCTTTAGATAAATTAAATTTTTCATAGTTTCTTAAGCAAACTAGTAAACTAGTAACCGAATTACTTACCTCTGAGTCAAACTCATCCGTTTCATTACATTTTTTAGTAGAAAGTTGAATATGTTTATTTTTTTTTGAAGAATCTATGTTGGTAGGAATAACATAATTTCGATCAGCAATAATGATAGCCATGAAAAGCTCCTTTATAATTAATGACTAACATTTTCTGGCGATCTCACCAATCGTGGCGTTATGTTTTTCCAAAATGGCAAGAATCTGGTTAATAATTTCTAGTGCGCTGCTTTTATAACTACTAGCACGCTCGCGGTTATAATCATTAGTTTTATGATTTACTGAAGAATCTAATTCTGCATTAGCCTGTTTAGCTCTTTCATTAGCAGTACCAATAGAGAAAGCAGAAGTAGTTGTCGCACCGAAAGCGTGAGATAGTTGACCTAAACTTCGATACCTCTCAAAACTATTATTTTGATCGTGATAATCTTTTTTGCTTTCAGGTGGTTCAGGTTCATTTTCAATGATTTGTTTATCATCGTTGTGTGTAGAATCTAGCTCTGCAATTTTTTTATTTTTATCTGCTTCCAAAGACTCAAACTTAGTCTTTTGGTGGGTTAAATTATCATTATGATCCTGCTCTAACCTTGATAACTCATTCTTTTTATTTTCAATTTTTGTCTTATTGAAAGATTCATGATCCGACTCTCTATTAGGAATGTTTTTGTTAGCCTTTAAAATGTCCTGTTGGTTAGCTTCAAGTTTAGATAAGTCATTTTTAAGTTTATCAATCGATGACTGGTTTTGGGAGTTTACTTCATCGAATTTATTTTTAAATCTATCTGACTTTTCCTGGAACGCATCGTTAACTTTACTCTTATTATCTAAATTCTTGCTGTTGCAAGCCTCTAATGCTTTGTTCTTAGAGTCTTTAGATTTTCGATCAATTGCACTTTGTTTATTTAAGCTTTTATTAGCCTTAGCCATTGAAATCGCCATTACTCCTGTTTGGACAATAGCACCAGCAACTTGAGCACCGCAATTCCAATAGCTCTCGTCTCTAATAGCTTTTGCTTTAACATCGACAGAAGATTTAGCAGCCACCATTGCAACTGAGCTCGCTTTGAAAGCATCTTGATCAAGTTTTTTCAATAAGAATAAAAGAAGCACCATAATGGAGCCAGAATCAGCAACTTCTACCTTGGAAGGTGCGTTAAGGTTTGGGAATTCATTCTTGTTAATCGGAAATTTGCTGGTGGCACTTTCAGAGAGAATGATGCTTACATCTATATTTGTTTTGCTTTTGTATACATTACGATTATCGACATCATTATTAGGTTTGGTTTTATTACCGTCTAAATAATTAACTGAATATAATGAACGATTGACAATATCCAACATGTTGCTCTCCTTATACTTACATACGCTGTGAATTTAATATAAATGCGTTAGTTAGCTGTTTGTTTGAATTGATAGTTGTCATCTGAATAATAATATCAAGACTGGATTTTAATTCAGTGTTAAATACTTCGAATGATTGCTTTATGATTTTGCTTAAAGCTTTAACATCCTCCATAGCAACTACTATATCGGCCTCTTTAATAGCGACCTCTTTAGTTGCATTAGCTGTTATTATAGTATTACTTACCTCTACTCCAGTATTGGCGAATTCACCAACAACGACTGTTCTGTTGATGTTCCTACCAATCTGCCTGGCTGAAGATTTGGAGATATTTACCCCTATATTATTTCCTAATCTTGTAATTGAGTTCGAACAGCTCCAGATGCAATCTTAGCGCTATTTTTTACAACAGCAGGTATTATCTTTGAAATAAGTCGCTTAATCATTGGCATCATATTTTTTAAAATTACTTTCGCAACGTTTTTTGCTACCACGCTAGCAACAATGATAACGACAGCAACGACGACAGCAGAAACGGCAGTAGATATAATTTTAATATCTTTTTCATCAACACCCAATTTTTTTAAAATTTTCTCAACAACTTCTGCGATATATTTCATCATAGGTTGTATTACATGTTCTAAAATTGGGGCCATCAAACGATCGGTTATACTCTTGCCGGTCACGGCTTTAACAATGACATCAGCAGCCATTAATGCCAAACCAACTGCAGCAATTACAAGAGTAGCTCCACCGCTAAAAACAGCGCCTACGGCTCCGACAACTAGGAGTAGTCCACCAACAATTTTACCTACACAACCCATAGTTTTGTTAAGTTTTTCAGCTTTAGCGATAGCTTCGGCCTGCTCCTTGGCATTAGCCAGCATTTCAGCCTGGCGAGCTTCTTGTAACTTCTTGGTTAGCTCTGCATTTGATTTAAGTTTATTATCAGCATTATCGTTGATCAGATTTGATAGTTGGCCTAACAGCAAAGTAACCGCCGCCATACCCGTGAGATGGCTGTTGTTAATATCATTCAGCACATCAGGCGAGTCTGCTTTTTGAGCGTTAGACCATAGAGAATCAGCAGCGATAATTTTTTGCGAAGCATCTAAAGCAGCTGCTATAGCTATTTTCTTAGCATCGTTACGAAGTGAGTTCGTCAAAGTTAGTTTTTTATCAGCTTCATTTAATTCTTTTTTAATTTTTGAAAAATTAATATCTGAGGGTAATAAGCTCGCTAGCTGTTTTTCCAAAATTTGAAAATGAGATTTTGTTTCATGATATTTACTATTTGCGCTAAGAAGTTCTTCGTGGGCACTGGCTGCGGTCTTCTGAGACAGCATGCCTAATTCAACAGCTTGTTTATAGTTCTCGAAAAAAATTTCCGTTGCTGCTGCCTTAGCTTGACTCAATGCATTAATTTGTGCAATTCGACTTTTAAATTTATCTGAATTACTGGAGGAAATAATTAGCATTAACGCACCAACTAGAGCCGTAAGCCCACCAGATTTCATGTCTTGATGAGTACTATCTTTAGGGCTTGCTAGTGCGGGTTTTTCTACCAAACACTTTGTAGGATGGTTCAAATTTGAAGGGACAGCTAGCATGTCGTTCGTCACCTGCTTTGCAAGTGTAATGAAATCATTTATTTTAATGAACCCATGTATCCCCACCTTTTCTTCAGACTCATTAAATTGCCTAGCGGCAGGTAGAGATAATGGGCCTGTCATATTAACTTTATCATTCACTGCAATTCTCCTGATGCACCAGTGGTGTTGCTGTTACAAGATCGTCAACCTTCTTATCACACGAATCTGTATTCTCAAGATATAAGGCAGCTTTTTTGAGTAATTCCTTATTATCACTTTGAGCACAAACTAGTTCGAAACAACCGCGAGCTTTGAGATTTTCACTCATCATTAACTGACATTGGCCAGCATAGAAAACACTTCGATAATCTGTACCATTCATCGCAAAAACTACAGCATAAAGGTCAGCTGCTTTCTGATATTGTTTTTTCAAATGATAAACCGCAGCTAACCCCATAAAATAGTCAGTGTTATAAAAATCATACATACATAAAAATTTAAAGAACGTTTCTGCGTTATCTAATTTCCCTTGAAGGTAAAACTGATAGGCGTGAGCATAAAGACCGTTCATCATGTCTTCCGGTATTTCATGAATATCTTTCAAAGTTGTATTCTGGTTTAGACAACTAAGCAACATATCCGAAAGTTCGTCGTCTTTATCCATGCTATCTATTCCCAATAAATCCTCTTGACTGCACTGGCAGGCCTCAAAAACTTCATAAACAAATTACACCACTTATAGTGGATATTTGCTTATAAATTTCGCTCATTGTCTACATCATTTTCATTTGTACCTTCATTATTGATTAATTCTGTATTTTCAGACTCCGCCCATCCATTATCAACCTGCTCAAGCCAGATCAATAATCTTAAAACAGCATCTAACTCATCAAGATTAATAAAGGAATATCGGGTATGTGATGAGTAAATACGCCTAGCTAAAGCAATATCCTCAAGTACAGGAACGCCTATATCTTTAGCATACTTACGTACGGCCAATGCCGAATTATTGGTCTCTAACACAGAGATGAACGGAATGGGTACAATTTCAACGTTAAAATATATTCCTATTGCAATATGATTAGGATTTGCGATGATTAACTTTGAGTTACTTATATCTAGCTTTGTTTGCTCGTCTAATATTTCCATATGTAGATGACGACGTTTTGATTTTATCTCAGGGTTGCCATCCTGATCTTTACGTTCTCGTTTGACTTCTTGCTTATCCATTTTTAGTTCTTTTATATAAAGAAAATATTCTGCAAAAGAGTCTAGTATCATTATTAACAACATACCTGCCAAGCATGTTTTAACAAGTTGGTTAAGTATTTCCCCCCAAAAGAAAATCATTTGTTGGGGGCTTGCAGATAGCTGTAAAAATAATGTATATTTATTTCTATGCCATAATACTATCGCAACAATGACAAACACCCCTAAATATAATATTGTTTTAAAAAAATCTTTTACTGTTCTCAAGCTGAATATTTTTTTAAAACCGCTTACCGGGTTTAGCGCTTTAAAATTTAATCTAAAAACTTTAGTTGCAATTGCAAAACCAGTTTGTAACAACGAAGGAAGCATAGTACAACAAATACAAAGCAGTATAAAAGGTAGTATTATTTTCAATGCTAATATGAATATTTTTTTGAAATAAAGTTCAAAACTATCATTAAAACCGTCCGTTAATGATTGTATCCAAACCCCCGCCATTTCTTTAACAAAATCGAAGGTAACTATATAATTAACGCCTAAAATGATTAAACAGGCAATTACAATATCTTTAGACTTAAAGGTTTGCCCTTTCTGTACTGCATCTTTAATTTTCTTTTGAGTAGGCTGTTCTGTTTTATTGAGAGCCATTTCTAATTTTCTCTAATGACGTAAGTTTTTCAGAAGTAAAAGACAAACGAGAAACGTCTCCTTGAATAGACGATGAAAGGTAAAAAATAAGTATCATAAAACTTATGAAACTTTTCACTGTCAATGCTAATGAGAAAACATTCATTTGCGGAGCAAAGCGTGATAGCAATCCAAGTATTGCTTCAGTAAACAAACAGATAGCTATTAATGGACTTGCTATCATAATTGATTTTGTTATTGAGTAAGTAATAAGATCAAAGATCACAGTAAGGTTAGGCAAAGCCATACTAAACGGCTTGAATATTTGATAACTTTTATTAATGACGTCTAATGTTAATATTATACCACCATTATATATAAATATTACTGCACAGAATAAATTAAAGAAATTTGCCAATTCCGATGTGTCAACTCCACTTAAGGGATCAATGCTACTACTGATTGTAGCACCGCGTTGATTGTCAATTATGCATCCAGCTGCATGCAATACCCAAAAAGGGATGTTTATTAAACATGATAGAAATAGCCCAATAAAGGACTCTTTAAGAAGAATGATAACGTATTCTATCACCTGGAATTTCTCTTCTACTGGGTTGAACCCAGGCCATAAGGAAAGTCCAATTAAAATTGCAACAGGAAGTCTAATAGTGTTGTTTATTACGCTACTATTAAGAAAGGGTAACATTATGAAAATTGGCATTATCCTGGCTGAAGATATGGCCATTGCACTCAACCACTGATAGATTAAATCATTGAGTATCATTTAAACCCCAATATTTATTCTCGTATCAGAGCAAGGTGCATTACTTCCTGTGCATAAGCTAAAATAATTTCCCCATACCAACCAGATAATAAAAAAAGACACAGCGTCACACTTAATAGTTTTATACCAAACGGCAAAGTCTGCTCTTGTAGTTGGGTTACAGTTTGAATAAGACCAACTATTAGCCCGACAAGTGTAGCGACACAAATGGGCCCAGCTGATAATATAAGCACGAGATATAGAACTTTATTCCCTGCATATAAAATATCATTCATACTTTTCCCTTAAGAAGGTAAATCCATATATTGCAGCACCAAGCCTTGTGACAGAACAGTCCAACCATCCATAACAACAAAAAGAACAAGTTTAATAGGCACAGAGATGGTTACCGGGCTCATCATCATCATACCTAATGCTAACAAAATACAGGAGATTAAAAGGTCAATCACGACAAAAGGAAGGTAAATATAAAAACCTATCTTAAAGGCGCTTTTAATCTCACTTAGCGCATACGCTGGTAATAATGAGATAATAGATATTTTACTTTGATCGTCAAAATGTCCAACACCACTATTTTTTGACTGGACGTTTTCAAAAAACTCGGCTAATTCAGGGTCTGAGTATTTTGTCAAATAATCACGGTAGCCATCTATTCCGTTATTTATAAAGCTTGATAATTGAAACGTTTGAAAGGAATCACCTTGATATTCTTTATAACTCTCATAACCACTCATAATAATAGGGTTCATTACAAACATAGCTAAAATTAGAGAAACTCCATTTATAGTCATATTAGAAGGGATTTGTTGTAATCCTAAAGCATTTCTGACCATGACAAAAACAATTGAAAACTTTATATAACATGTACCACAAGCAATTAAAAAAGGCAAAAGTGTAGCTATGGCTAGCGTTGCAATAAGAGAAATATCGTTATTAACTGGCATTAAACTCTTCCAATTTTTTTATAACAACTGCTGGGGTATCATCAATCCATACCAGTTCCCCGTGAGCAATGGTTACGCAATTTGCCTGGATAGCTATATTTTTCTCAAAATCATCACTACATGGAAGAACCTTTCCTTGGAATAAGGATTCTAATTCTGCCAGATTGGTCACACTTGTTTGTAATATGAATGAAAGTGAAATAGGTATTTTCTTTCGCAAAGAAATATTTAATGCGTTTTCTGAATCATTAAAAATAGTATTACTACAGTTAACATTTAAGCCTTCCTTTAAATCATTCTTAATTTCCATATTTCCCTCACGAATTAAATAACTTCCAAGATAAACATTGCTGCTAGCAATCTTCTGACAGCTTTTACTAATAATAACTGCATCACCGATACTTAATTTATTAATCAGACCTATTGAAATTTCGCTTACTCCCATAATGAAAGTCAAAGTAATAGGAACGGCATTAATAAACGTAGAACCTTTATTTTTTGATACCTTTGCACCTTCCACTATTGGCGGTTTTGTGATCCACAAGTTTCCGCTTGGCGTTCTAATAGTTAAATACATAGAAAGCTTATCTTCTGAAATAAGCTTACACTGTGATAAATTTTCATATTCAAGACTAATATCTACAACATTAAATGGTTTTTTACAATTTTTAAATAGTTCAAAAACAGAATCGGTGTCCCAAAAATAATTTGTTAATACACTTTTTGTAGGGAGTGCATGCTCGAACCATTGTTTAAGACTTATAATTCCATGCCAATTATTATCAGTATGGAATTCTACACAAAATGAGCTATCTACAAGATGTGAATAGCTATTTTCAATATCCTGCGTAGCGAGATATCGTTCAAAAACTTCAAAATTTAATGATTGAAAGTCCGTGTGGCGTATATATCTGCAGATCATTTTTCCTCATCACTATTTTCTTGTTCATCATTACTGAATTCTTGAGATAGATCAAAATCCTTTAAAAAAAATCGCTCATCTTTGTTATTATTTAAAAGGTTATAAACTAAGTTTGAAGATGGCAATAAATCGATGTTACCTGGATATGAGTGTCTTATCTTTACGCTATTCTCCCCCGGAATATGTTGAAAAGTAAAGGTGACCGAGTTGTCGATATTGATATTTTCTTTAACAGGGTGTCCGTTACCTTGTTCCTTACTGGTTTGTATAGGATTTTTGGGCAGTACTAATTCTTTGGGTTCCGAACCGCTTTTATTTTGAGGTTTTAAGTAATATCCAGTTGATGTTAATTTATCTTTATCCGATAAAGCTTCCAAAACCTTATTTAACGCTATAGTACCCAAATCACTACAAAGTACATTATTAGACAACTCCCTTTTGTTTAATAGGTATAATTCATTAACATGGTCTTTTAATGAAGGAGAATCATTTTTACACTGAAATTCTGATGATAGATTTGGTGGAATCTCAACCTGTATTAAATTTTTTTCAGGCACTTGATTGTTTTCTATTTTTGAGAATTTATATAAGTCATCAATTGACGTTTTTAATTTAGTATGTGACACCACATTTAGTCGTTGATTTGAAGCTATAAGGTTTGATGGATTTGATACTAATTTGGTATGACGGTCTAAAACAATCTTTGAGTTCTTCGTCTCTATCATTAAAAACGAAACTTGTTTTGTGTTTTTTAAAAGCTGAGTTCCCAAGCTCTCTGTTTGATATTGATTGATTTTAAAATGGTTAATGAATAGACCCAAAGCAGGTTCGTCATTTTTATTCTTCTCTTTGTGTTTTCTTTTTACAAGATCAGAAAGCGAAATAAATTCTGGTGATTTTAACTCATTAATCAGAGTAATACCTGAAGATGCTAACCTTATTTTCTCCATAATATAATCTCCTCGATTTCCTCTTCATTTATTTGGTCATGCTTTTTATGCTTAATTACCATCTCTTTACTGATAATAATTTTATATTTATCTGCTGAATGGGCACAAATTTTTATAAGATTTAACGTTTCTAATTTTTTAATGTTGTTATTTTTCAAAAGCTCCTCGGTTTGATTATATTGATGAGTAATTAAAAGTAACTGTCTTCTCAATACGGCAAGCCTTCTCTGTTCTTGAAATAAACCTTCTTTATTAACAACTCCTTTAAAGCAGTGGTTTTTAATTAATTTTTTTAAGGCTGTTTGTTGTGCCCAAAAAGTCAATTTATCACTATTTAACTTATCTTTTTCTTTTTCAAGAACCAATAAAGCTAATCTATATCTTGTTTCTTTTGCTAATATCCGTGCCAATATATATTGGAACTTAAGAAGCAAATTCATGCATTTCTTGCCTCAAGTTTTTATATTCGCAGACCTCATATTCCTTCTGGCATAACCATTCCCTGAGTTTTTCACGTTGGTTTATAGCTTGATCATTTTCACTGTTTTCTCCAAATTTATATTCGCCCATATCTATTAAAAGCTTTAGCTGTTCAATTTTATTCAATCTATTACGAATTATTGCGGCATGAAGAAGGTGTTCGTCATCACATACCTGATTAGCTACACGACTCAAACTATGCAGGACATCGACTGCTGGAAACTGACTTTGAGTTGCAAGTTCCTGGCTTAGATATATGTGGCCATCAAGAATAGATCGAATTTCATTAGCTATTGGATCAGCCTCATCATCGCTTTCAAGTAAAACAGTATAAAAAGCAGTTATGCTCCCATTTTCGAAATTTCCAGCTCTTTCAAGGATGCGAGGCAAATTTTCAAAAACAGAGGCCGGGTATCCGCGTCTGGCTGGTGATTCGCCTGATGACAACGCCAGATCTCATAATGCCCTGGCGTAACGCGTAATTGAATCAATTAATAAGACAACATTATTACCCTGATCACGAAAATACTCAGCAATGGTTGTCGCTACCAGAACAGCATTACAACGTTCGAGAGAGGAGTAATCTGAAGTTGCGAACACCACCACACAATCTTTTTTTCTTTCAGACTTTCGAAGAACATCCATAAACTCCGCCACCTCTCTTCCGCGTTCTCCAATAAGACCAACTACCAAAATATCGGCTTCTACACATCTAATCAGCATATGAATTAAGCTTGTTTTTCCACAGCCTGCAGAAGCAAAAATCCCTACTCGCTGACCTACTCCGCAAGTAATTAAACTATCGAGCACACGGATTTTTGTTAGTAGAGGTTTATAAATCCCTCTTCTTTTCTGCCAACATGGAGCCCCTTGCTGTATTGAACGTGATTCATTATGGACAGTAGTTGATGCATCAGTAAGATGCTCAACAACATTCCCTTGGGGGTTAACAACACTACCTTTTAGAAAACTACCCAAGGTCATTACTAACCCTTTACCCGTTGGGTTAATGACACATTCTCTAGAAAGACCTTTGGCCTCACCTAACAGGCTAAGGATAGTATTACTTTGATTAAAACCTAAGACTTGCGCTCTTGCTATTACATCGCAATTGTATATATCAGTCCTAATTTCACAAATTTCTCCAATTTCAACACATTCCAACTCTGCCTCAATAATTGATGCATTCAACACTTTAGGGTGCGCCTGGTGCTTTAATAGGCTATGTTTTATCATTTTCTTCTCACTAAATTGTCTGAATTACATCAACATTGACATGTTGTGAAAGCTCACCGAATGACATAACAGCAATGTCCCGATATCTTGATTCAAGGAACTTTTTAATAAATCTACGTACATCTACAGAAGATATAAGTACAATATCTTTAAACTCCGAATCGTAATTAGATAAAACCAAAGAAAAAGTATCAATCAGTTGTTCTGCAATTGCCGGCTCAATATTTAAAAAAGCCCCTCCGGAAGTGGTACGTATGCCGTTTCTAAAGAAATCTTCAGTTTCAGCAGTTATCATAATAACTCGAAGTTGATTATTAATTGAAAACTTATCGCATATATACCTTGCTAGTGCCCCACGTACATGCTCAACAAGCAAAATAACATCTTTTTCTTTAGGAGCCCATAATGCCAAAGCCTCCATAATCATCTTCATGTTTCTAATCGAAATTCTTTCAGATAATAAACGTTGTAAAATTTCCGAGATTTTTTGCATGGTCATATGACGAAGCACTTCTTTGATAAGCTCAGGGCAAGTTTGTTCTAACCTATCAGACATCTCCTTAGCTTCTTGGACTCCGAAAAACTCATTGATATGATGTGCTAGCTGCAACGATACGCATGAATAGAGTTCGTCGACTGCTGTTCTAAGATGGTAACCTAAGGATAAAAGGGTTTGTTTATCTTTTGCATCTATCCAAATGCCGCTGCTTTCACGACAGGTATCTACGTTAAGCAAAGAAATCTCATCTAGCTTATTAATTACTCTAAACTTATCAAACAAAAGTGAATACTCACCGGCCTTTATCTCATTAATTAAAAAAAAGACCTTACTGTCATCACCTGTTAAATTATCTTGTAATATAATTTCAGGGAGGTGTATTCCATAATCAATAAAAAACTGGCTGCGAATATGGCCTGATAAATTTTGATCTTTAAATTTTTGAAGATGATTCACTGGAAAAGACAGTATAAGAGGAAGAGCTTCTGCATTCATACTATCCAGATGGTTGATCATCTTCATTGAACTGTCTAAGCCTGTCTCGGAAATTTTATTATCTACTCTATTATCCTGTAAAAGAACCCCATTTGCATTTATTTCTTTTTTAATTTTTTTAGTTTTATATATAAAAGTGATTGCAAGTAATGCAAATAAAGTCAGGAAAACCAAAAATGGAAAACCCGGTAAAAAACCAACACTTATTGTTAGTATAGATGCAACGGCAATTACAAATGGCTGATTTATCAACTGAGCTAGTATGTCCCGCCCCATATTAACACCTTCACCATTTACACGAGTAACAATAAACCCGGCGCTAACCGCAATCAATAAAGAAGGGATTTGAGCGACTAATCCATCACCAATTGTTAACATAGTATAAGTCTTAAGTGCTTGTTGTAATGTCATATTATGTTGGTTCATGCCAACACCAATTCCCCCTATAAAATTAACAAATATAATAATAATGCCAGCAATCGCATCACCCTTTATAAACTTCATTGCGCCATCAAATGATCCATATAGCTGACTTTGTCTTTCTAAAATACTGCGTCTCTCTTTTGCCTGTTCAGCATCAATGGTTCCAGCTTTTACATCTGCATCAATACTCATCTGTTTGCCAGGCATGGCACCGGGCTGCAACTTCAGCAACGCGCTCAGCGCCTTTAGTAATAACCATAAACTGGGTTATTGTAACAATAAAAAATATAACAAACCCTACTATTAGATTATCACCAATAACATAAAGCCCAAAGGTTTCAATTATCTCACCGGCATCTGCATCGTTAAGGATTAATCGACTAGTACTAATCGATAATGACAATCTAAATAAAGTAGTAATCAAGAGTACAGCTGGAAATGTGGAGAAACTCAAAATACCATCAATATAAAAAGATGAAAGAAAAACCAGCATAGAAATGACTATATTTAAACCAATCAAAAAATCAACTAGGTATGTTGGTAACGGAACCACAAGCATTGATATTATAGTCACCATTAGCATCAAAATGATTAGCTCTGGATGACTTTTCAGTTTCAATATTAGGCTTGGCATTTTATAACCCCAATGGCTTTCTATTTTTTTTATGATTTTTTATTTTTTCTTCTTTGAATAATGGCTCTATTTTTAGTTTAAGAGAATCTTCAAGCTCATACTTACCTTCATTATTTTTGTAAAATTCCACTGGAATTTTCATACACTCATTTAAAACTGTCTGTAAAAAAACGACCATCTTCTTCGACTCGTTCACAATAGCCGCTTCATCGATAATCTCTAGAAGGTAATTGTCAGCATTAGCAGAATCTTGCAAAATACACATTAAAAAGAGCAACCATGTTTTTTCACAAGAGTTAACTTCCAGAACGCATTCATAAGACATCAAACTCTTAATAAAATTAATATCCAGAGTTCTCAGCTTTTTAAGTTGACACAAACGAGAAAGAAAATTACCAAACTCAGATAGTGAGCAGCTTGGATCCACTGAATCAATATCATTTAGCAAGGCACCTTCAATAAACATAAGGATACTGTTCCTTTTTCGATAACCAAACACAGAAATCCAATTTTGATATACTTCTATCTCTTTAACATCAGATTCTATAAAATCACGGTAAACACTGCGTAACAACTGAGGGTTTACATCAAGAACTTTTCCGAATAGCTTTGCCTTCAAAGAAATATTGATCCCAGCTTTAAGACTTTTTTTATTGCTATTTTTTTCAACAAACTCAAGCAGGATGCCTATGCTTTTCTTTATTTCTTTATCTAAGTTCCTCCGTTTTAATAATTTACGAAGTATTAAAACTTGATCACTTTCGTCTGGAAAAAGTTTAATAAACTTAAATAAAAGATCTTGTATATTGTTACCCTGAACACCTGCAATAAACTTTAGAAACATAGCCAGCTTCGACAAGGTGTTATCGTCAAGAATTGTATCGAAGTTATTTTCTGAATCCGCACCACTTTTCAATGTTAGTTCTCGACGAGATCTAAATTGAGATAATGCAATTAAACTCTCATCAACATTTTGAGATGCTCTTGCAATTAATTCGTTAGGTGAATCATTTTCCAATAAAAATAAGTCAGCATTTTCCACGAAACTTTCATCGATCAACTTATTATTTGATGCTTCTTTTTCAATTTGGTCTTTACTTCTTTGGTGGTCTCGTACCCGTATAATAGAAGAGTAAAGTGGCTCTCCCGGTTGAATATTCAAAACATGCTCATTTCGAGATTTTGTTTCCAATCTCTTAAAGGAGTAGCTGTGAAAAGAACCATTGGTAATGTATTTTCTTCTGCCATGTTAGAAGCTAAAATCTCTCGAGGTTGGATCAGAAAAACACGAACAGTTTCATTTTTTTGTGTTACCTGATACCGAAAAAGTGCCCCTACCACAGGTAAGCTTCCTAAAAATGGAATTGTTGCGTATTCATTCTGTTGTTCATCACGTGTGTAACCTCCAATCAACAAACTCTTACCCTTTGGTACTCTAGCAATTGTACTGATATTAGTTCTACCTACTTGAGGTAAAGGGGATAAAGCACTTTCATTTCCTCCCCCTGAAACAATCTCATTGCCATCTTCAACATTTAACATCATCTCAATTTCATCATTTCTAGTAAATCTTGGTAATACACTTACCGATGTACCGAAAGTGATTTTTTGTAGTTCTACATTGTGCTCACCAAGAAGGCGAGTATATATGCTATGACTATTATCGAAAATTGCAGGGATATTTTCCTGTGTCAGGATTACCGGACGTGAAATGATGTTTGCTAGTTTGTCTTTACTCAAAGCAATTATTTCAGCAATAAACTCACCACCATCTAAAGTGCTTGATATATTTCCACCAGAAACTGCACCCGAGCGCCCACCATTCAAAGAAAATCCGAGTCTTTGCCCGATATTAAATCCGCCTTTAAAATTCACACCTAGTTGTTCTAAGGCACTTTTTTGTAAGTCTACGATCCATACTGACAATTCAATATGTCGTCGTGGCTGGTCTAAAGCAGCAATAATGTTTTTAGCATTATTTATTTGCTCATCGCTTCCTTTTATTAATAGACTATTGTTACCTGGGTTAGAAATTATCTGTACTACCGACTGGTTTCCAGTAACCCCTTTTATTTCTGTAAAGCTCTCATCGGGCTCGTCATCAATAATATCACTTAGTTCTTGCTTCGTACCAAGCCTAGCTGCAGAATTTCCTGCCAAAATGTCACGTTTTTTTTGACTTATTAAATTAGTTCCAGAAAACAACTGGGTAAGAACTGTCGCAACACCTGGAACGACTATTGGCTTGTCCTGAAAATTATATGTTCTGTCTTCTGAAAATGTATTACTTAAATAAAATGTAGAAACGCTATCGCCTATATTGCTCGAAACATGCTGCTGATTCAATGTAGTTGCCAGTCCACTAATAGTTTCAACATAGACAGGCGGTCCTGAAATAAAAAAGGTTTGGCTTCCCTCTTCACCTCTAATTGGAAATCGCTTATCAAATAAATCTGAACTTTTCAAATAATGAATAAAGTATGGATATGAAATATTTTTCATTGTAATTATTTTAGTATCCATTTCAGATGAGTCATAGATATAAATACTTGATTGATTGTCATACCATATCAAGCCTAGTCGGTTACAAAAAGACTCAATCTGAAGCTGAGGCTGCAATAGTGAGAACTCACCAGTGATCTTTTTACGTGATGCCAAGTTACTTAAAATCACAGGCTTGTTAATTTTTGAAGAAATTGCCTCAAACAACCCTCTAATACTTTCATTATTTGCAACATAACCAGAATTGTTTTTTTCCAAATCATTACTGTTAGACTCAGCCGAAAAGGCGGCTATTGATATAATCATAACGAAAATTTTAAACATATTTGAGAGAGTATTTTTTTTAATATTCATTTCATGGCCACGTCGAGAATCGACTTTCTCAGTGCTCTTGGAGTCATTCCTAGCATTTTTTTTACATCATTCGAAAAATGTGATAATGAAGAATATCCATGAGCAAAAGCAACATCCGTCATGTTTTTAGGATCATTTATGAATGCCAAAATTGCCTTGGTCATGCGCCACTCGCGTAATGTCACTTTCGTCGTATGTCCTAATGCATGACGCGTTAATCTTCTAAAATGAGCTGCGGACAAACCGTATCTTAAGCAGAGCTGCTGCAAGCACTGATTATTATCGTTTGCTGCCGATAGTAAAAAATGAACTAATCCATAGCATTCTGTATGTCGCAAAAAAGACACAATCGGGTCAGCCTCATCCTCTGGAAGCATAGCCTGCTGTAATAACCAACATTCCATAACTTCAGGGTTTATTTGTTTTATCTCTTTAGAAAATGAAATTGAACATGAGTCCATTATATAATCAGTTTCGATATTATCGGTGGCATAATCAATAAAAACTTGAAGTTTAGCTAGTTTCATCAAGTTAATTTTAAATAAGTTAATTTCACCTTTAATAATTTTAACTGACATAGGGTCAAATGCAATTAAGCCGCGCCATCCGCCATCCAATATAAAAATATGCTCTTGACTGTTTCTATAGCTGCAGCTTATCTGGCATGATTCACCTTTTATTACTTCAAAAAAACCTAATGTTTTCTCAGTAATTTTCAACTCATCATTTTCATGATAAATTTGCGAGATAGTTTCCAAACACATAGTTTTATTTCCTGAGTAGGAACCTAATCGATGTGACTGATTCTATTCTTCAGAAATAGGTCTTTCTTGATGGAAATATGATTTTAAGACTAACACATTTCTTAATATTAAAGTAAGCATTCCTTATTTTTACTTTTAAGTATCAAATTTGATCATAAAGAAATCAAGATCTTTAAAGCTGATTTTATTAGCTTATTAATCAATGATTATACAACCTGGGAAGTTTATTTTTAATGAATAAACACAATGACATATCTTTATTGCCTTCTGTTAAAAATACACTTACCCTTAGGTTATTAAATAGTACACTATGCGGCTGTGAGTTTGAGTTAAAAAATGAGACAACCATTTTTATAGTTGCATCAACGAAAGAATTAGAACATTATAACCTTATAACTGAGAATTCCTTTATAATTCCTGTTGAAGAAAATGGAATGAACTTCGATATAATTAACACTTCCATTCCAAAATTTTCAATATCCTTACGTCAGTTTACCGACTCTGGTTACTCCTATAGGAGCCTTCAGTTAAATAAAGTTATATATATAGGTTCTTTAAAAATAGCTTTAAAACTTTCTAGTTCTGAATGGGGGATGGATTTCAACCTCCCTAATGAAACACCTAAAATTAAAAAAACGAATATAAGAAAAAAAATAAATCTTGCTTTTTTTACTTTTTTTCTTGCATTAGTTTCATTATCTTACTTCAAAGGTGGATTTGCAGCTGTGATGAATAAAGATATTTTCAATTCAAACGCAAACTTAATTACCAGTCGCCCATCCTTTGAGGTGCCCGTTACACTGTCTAAAAACACTCATAATACAGAAATCGTTAAATACCCTAAAACTGTTATGGCAGATTTAATAGAAAGAGATTTAGTTGCTTTAGCCGTTCCTTTTATCCGCACGGATAATAATAAAAATATAAAGTTTGCCGTGAGCGGTTCAATAGGTGATGAAGCTTTGCAACAAATTAAGTTGATAAATATAAAAGCCTATAAAAATGGCATTTATTTATCCATTGACTTACAAGACGACTTATTATCTGGTAGTTCTTACTTATATGGCCAAAATAGTTACATCAAGTTATCCTCAAATCACTGGTTAGTTAAAAACTTATAATCTTGGAGTTTATTATGTCGTCAATACTTGATCCTCATCTAGTTAATAAAATGGCAGTACCGCCTGAATTTATCATGGATGTTTCTAAAAGATTCGACGAAGGAGTTACAGGTTTAAAAGCTGAATTGCAAAAAGTCCTTGATAAATTAGCTGGTGTGGGCGGCACTAACAGCAATACATCGGACCCGGTAATACTGGAGCAATATCAAGCAGCGCTAGCGGCTTACACCACTTTCTGTAATGCGCAATCAAGTTCGGTAAAAGCCTTCAAAGATATTGCTTCAGCTACTATTTCTAATTTCCGATAATTTAATCAATCACTTATTAGGAACCATGATGAATCAACCGATTAACATAAGTAGTTTAATATCTGATAGTCATGATATTAGTCTTTCCGCTAACGAATCGATAAGCCTTGAACAAAGGCTTATTGCTACCTATGTAGAAAATTCTGGAAAATATGAGTCACAGAAACATCAAGTTATGAGCTTGGTCAGTGATATCAGTGCTGCAACAACACCTGAAACTCTGTTCGCCATTCAACAACAAACCGCTGATTACAATATTGAAGTTTCGCTAATTAGCGCGCTAACCCGTAAGGCTACGGGTGCTATCGAGACGTTGCTCCGGGCATGAAAGCTCTTTATGGTTTACTTTTCATCGCCATTCTGTCGCTTAGCGGATGCAAACAGCAAGAGTTGCTTAAAGGATTGGAACAACGCCAAGCAAATGAAGTCATTGCTTTGCTTCAGCGTAATAACATTCAGGCAAGCAAAAAAGACCAAGCTAAAGAAGGTTACCTAGTCTCAGTGAGCCCAGAAGATTTCAGTGCTTCAGTTGAACTCCTCGGCATCTATAACCTTCCTTCGAGGCCACGTGTGGAAATCGCACAGATGTTTCCGGCAGATTCACTGATATCTTCGCCTTTAGCAGAGATGTCCAGGCTTTACTCGGCCATTGAGCAACGCCTGGAACAATCTTTGATGACACTGGAAGGTGTAACTTCGGCTCAGGTCCATGTCAGTTACACCTTTGACTCTGGAAGCAATGGTAGAAAAAAAGAGCCTGAACATATTTCAGCACTGATAAATTATGATCGCGACCTTGACTCATCACTGATGATTAGTGATATCAAAAGGTTTCTTAAAAACGCGTTTAATAATCTCAGTTATGACAATATTTCCGTGGTACTCACACGAGCACCCGCTCTTCCGGAAATTTCTCCGGTTATAGTCAAGCCCGCTTCGGGTGGCTTGGCTATCTACTGGGGCCTTGTTGTGATTCCTATATTGCTAATCATGGCGGGTGTCATCTTTATCAGATTAAAACACAAGAATAAAATGGTTTCCCATGAATAAGGAAACAGCATTGGATCTCATCATTTTTTCACCCTGCTCATGGATAAACCCGCAGCGTCTGGTGGTGCCTGAAATGTTTAGTGAACCTGAGTGTCTTAGTATTCTCAACAAAATGGTGATAGAGCATTACGGCTTATCAACTGATTTTAAGAAAATTGAAAGCAGTTCTTTTGTTGATGTTGTAGTTACTAACTGGTCATCGTTACCTCAGATTGCCCATTTGCTGGCTTGTCGTTACCACCAGGCAGCTTTAAATTATCAAGGTCTGATGTGCGAGTTTTCAAAAGCCATTCAGAACTTTTGCTCTGGTCCTTCAGGTGTGACCCAACCAGTTTTATTAGGAAAACATGTCTGCACAGAAACCTTAGAAATTACAAGCTTGTCACTGCTGTTGAGCTTGAGCCCTGTTTTACCTAAGTCAATTGTGCAGCGCATTCCCTTATTGTTTTCTGAACTATGCTCTGAAAACATTGGCAAAAAAAATAACGCATCTATTACCGTTCTCGACTTCAAACTGGCACTGCAATATGCAAAAAACCATAGGCTCTTTTGAAATTAGTACCGCTGTCGAGGGAGTACTTATCCCTAAAAGTATTCTAATTATGCGTCACCAACGTCAATGCCTACTCGACCAGGCTCAGCGCAATGCCTCGCAAATTATTAAACAGGCTGAAAAAGAGGCTAAATCCATCCGTGAATCAGCCTATTGTGCGGGATATCAAGCTGGTGTATTGATGTCAGTCAAGTCAATTGCGGATTATATTGACAATAGTCAGGAGCTTTATCTGCAATTTATTCAACAGGCTCAAGAAAATATTACAAAAAATCTACAATGCATATTGGGGAACGAGGAATTTTTTCTTACTTTATTTTCCCGTTGGTCAGAAGAAATTCAATCTAGTCAAGACCCCATTAAGCCGGTTTTACATTTACTTCTACCGTCCGGGTTTTGTAAACATCGAGATAAACTATTAGCGCAGATTCGGCAAAAATGGTCTGACACAATAAAAATTGAAAATCATGATGAAAATAGATTTGTCATTAAATATAAAAATAAACTTGCGGAATTTTCCCCAGATATATGGATAGCTAATCAAAAGATTCCCAACGAATACATCATAAGACTTAAAGACAATACTGACACTCTGTCTAAGAAAGCAATAGAACAGTTACTTAATGAACTCGCAAAACGACTTGTAAAATAACTTAACGTAAAGGAATAAGTTTATGTCGAATATTATTACCAATTCATCCCATGATAGACCGCTTGAACTTACAAATAAGCGACAGTTAACGGACATGGAAAGCATAATGTCTAACACATTAATAAATAAGAAAGACTTATCCAACGACAAAGAATACCTTAATAAATTTTATTACTTTTTCTTTGAGAAAATCTGTTTTCAAAATGAAAAAATAAATGAAGAAAAAGAAGAGACACTCAAGTGGTAATTTTCAAAAAACGTATTAATATCAAAAAACTAATGGTAGCAACCATTATAATCAGTTCAGTTTTAATTTCTGGTTGTTCCCTACCTAAAACTAAAAACTATAATACGTCACTTGCTAAGTGTGATAATAAAGACCAAGTGACTAAAAATCCTGATTTAGTCTATCAAAAAATGCTTAGCTGCATCAATGATGGCAATTACTCAACCGCTACCCTATTTTATGCTAAAGCAGGAACGTTGACTTGGTATAACTCGCTAAAAGAGCCCAATGAAACTAACCGCCTTTATCATCAGGAATTAGCTAAAAATACAATCGACCAGCTAAGCCTGGCGCAAAAAAATCACCTTTCTGCAATGTTAGAGGCGATTTTTAGCGATAGTTTAACTCACGAAAAAATCTGTACTGAAGTCACTCCACCGGTCACTAATACTGATAATGAATTTTCATCTAAACTTTGGCTTGATGCTAAGCGAGGTTATTTACACTGCAAATAGTTTATTTTAGAGCGTTCTACGTTTTAATTGAGTCTCAAAATTTTCTGGATGAGATCTATGAATAATCTCAATATCCTTTGACTTGCTATTTGTTGATTGGATATCGTGCTCAACAATTAATGCTGCATTTTGTCGCTGCATAAACATGGCTCCAAATTTACCAAGATATGGAACGTCGATATTCGTTTGAACAGAAGCATCTATGCCTAGGGTCACTGCCTCAACGATATCAATAATTCGCTCTGGGGCCAGGAGACCGGTGATTTCTGTTAACGCACCAGCCAGTTCATATCCAGCAATGCCTGCGGCTTTTGAAGTGTTTACACTCATTCCAAAGTTAAGGGCTAAAGCAGTCATTGAAACGGCCCCAATTCCTCGTAAAGCTAATTGAGTAAAAAAACGCACAGAACCCAGTGTATCGCACGGGAATACAAATTGGCGAACGGTATCACCCCCTAACTTAAACTGAAGACCTGGAGTTATAGCAGAAAACTCGTTATTGATTTCAATATGCCCTTCTCCCCTGCAAACGGTCTCAATAACGTAATCTATTTTGCCACAGTGCCAACTATCTGATTGTTTGTCGATTGGGATGTTAAGGCCTAAATGATTCACCCGTAAACCGGTCAATACTCCCTTAATAGTCACGGGCATGCCTATATAATCATTAAGAGCTATTCCTGCACTAATTCCCGTTTCCAAATGAAAAAAAGGTTGTAATAATACATTTTCTATCGATTGATTAGTGAATATTTTTTTGATGATTTCATTTGATGGAAGAACTATTTGCATTTGAATTCCTGCTTTAGTATGAGCTAACGGAATTTCAGGTACGTTTGACGTAAAGGCGAACTGTTGCATAAGGAGTGGAGTACGTATTGTACTTGATTCTTTAATAATATGGAGCAATACTTTATTGGTTGAAGTCAAATTTAGTGATTCGATAATATCTTCAATTTTTTTCCTAGTATTAATATAATTTTTTTTAGCTTTTGCTAACTCCTCAGTTTGTTGATTGAAATCATATAGTATTTTTATTTGTGGCAAGCTGTATTCAGGTGTGATGTCTTGCTTTTTATTTTTCCCTATATCATATTTTTTTGCCACAACAGCATCAGCCAAATCTTTGGCACTTGATTGTTTTATTGAAAGTCTTTCAAATTCTTTTTTACATTCACCACATCGAAGATATAATTGTGAAAGTTTAGATAAACAATCTTCATCTAGCAAACTATTTAATTCATATTGTACTTCAATTAGAGTCTTTTCAAAGTTACGCAGTGTTTCAGTTATTTGTTGCTGATAGGCATCATTAAGTTTGTTGTAGGCTCCTTGGCAAATATGATAAACCATATCAAATGGCCGCAAAAGTGAACTTAACCAGGTTTGCTGCTCATAAGACATCTTCTCCAGCACGGACTCCGGTGGGGAATTAGGATCATGCAAATCAATAGTGAAAATTGGTTCCTGCTTAGGCTCGACATTAGGTTGTTCTTTTTGTTTATCTAATTTCCTCCAGCTTTTTAGTTCAATATTAACTTGAGTATTTTCTGCTTTCATTCGCCCTCTCCTTGGCCTCTATTTATAAGTCAATTTAATAGCATGACTAAGAGCGACAAGTTTTTAAAAAACGCTCTTTTGGCGTTAATTAGAAAGAACAATGTTATTATTTTCGATCTAGATCTTAAATTAGCGGTGCCGGTTATACTCCTTATAAACCAGCTCCGAGAGAGTTTTTACGGCATTTTCGGCTCGAGTGTTCCACTCAAAAGAAGTATTCAAACGTAAGCAGTGACTAAATCGGTTATCTACAGCAAACATCGTACCTGGAGCAACGCTAATTCTTTTTGCTAATGCTTGTTGATAAATTTTAGTCGCATCCATTTTGCCAGGCAGCTCGACCCAAATGAAATAGCCTCCGGTCGGCTTGCTCAGCCGAGTTCCCGGCGGGAAAGAATTGAGAACGGCACTACGCATAGCGTTTTGTCGAAGTTCAAGCTGGCGACGCAAGCGGCGCAGGTGAGCATCGTAACTTCCCTGATGCAAAAAATCGGCTAATGCCAACTGCACAGGCACACTGGCAGACAATGTGCTCATCAATTGCAGTCGCTGAATGCGCGATGCATAGTTTCCCGCAGCAACCCAACCCACTCGAAAACCCGGTGCAAGACATTTAGAAAATGACGAGCAATGGAGAATCTCCTGCCGATATGATGACATTTTTAAAGGGTTAGGCCGATCACCATTAAAATAGAGCTCCGCATAAACGTCATCCTCAATCAACGCCACTTGATTTCTGATGAGAATATCCACCAGTTGCCGCTTTTTATCTGGGTTCATCGTGCAACCTTGTGGATTTTGAAAAGCTGACATCAACCAACAGGCTTTTATGGGGTAGGTCGCCATGGCCTGCTCCAGGGCTGCCAGGTCAATGCCTTGTTCCATATCCATCGGAATTGTTACTGCCTTGAGCTTTCTCCGTTCAATTCCCTGCAATACACCATAAAAGGCGGGAGACTCTATCGCCACCCAATCACCGGGTTGAGTGAGGACTTGCAGGCTCAACCCAAGCGACTCCATCGCTCCGGAAGTAATAACAATTTCGTCCGGGGTAACCTCAACTCCCTGTAATGCATAACGTTGCGCTATGCTGCGACGCAAATCCTCATTTCCCGGCGGCAAATTAGCAATGGCGCTGTGCGGAGACATCCTCCTCACGGCACTTGCGAGAGAACGTGCCAATTTTGGCTGAGGAAACAGTGTAGGATCGGGAAATGCAGATCCAAACGGCACAATATCGGAGTCTTGTCCTGCTTTTAAAATGTCAAAAATTGCATCATTGACATCAATTTGCTCGGCAGTATGCAGAGAACCGTGCTCAAGTCTAAGCGGCCTGCTCGGGGCAACGTAATAGCCTGACTGTGGTCGAGAAACCAATGTTCCCTGGCTTTCAAGCAACTGATATGCCTGTAAAACTGTCATCAGGCTCAGTCCTGACTGCTTACAGCTTTCGCGTAACGAAGGCAGTTTTTCTCCAGGCAGCCAGACGTGGGCATCAATTTGCCTGCGCAATGTTTGTGCCAGTTGCTGATAACGCGGCAGAGTCATAGGTTTCGCTTAACGTTGATGATGATTAGAATTATCCGAATAATATGTTATTTTTCAGCCACCCACAGCCCAATCCTTACAATTTCCCAACATTTTCTCCACGATCGTATGAATTGTGACACGCCTGCTTTCAGACATTTACAGTACCTCGCACTACTATTCATTTCCTGCGATAGACTGTATTTCGTCAAGTCAGTTAGGTCACTGCCTGCTGAATATACGCTAAGACACTGGCTGGTACAGAATCTTGCTATAACAGAACAATGAGGAATTAAATTATGCGCAAACTTACCGCAATGGTTGTGGCTTCAACTCTGGCTCTGAGCTCGGCTTCTTTTGCTTTCGCTGCAGAGACCACCCCAATGACTCCGGCGACGGGCGCACCGACCCAAACTCAGGGCAGCATGTCACAACATAAAGGTCCTCATCAAAATGGACTCTTTGCCGGCATCAACCTGACTGAACAACAACGTACGCAAATGAAAGCGCTGTGGAAAGAATCAGGAATGCACCGCGATCGTGGCGAGATGAAAAAGCAAATGGAAAGCCTCCATGGCCTTGTAGCTTCAAACAGTTTTAACGAGGCCAAGGTTAAAGGCGAGATTGAACAGATCACAAAATCGCAATCAACCCGTATGCTAGAACGCGCCAAAATTGAAAACAAAATGTATAACTTACTGACAGCCGATCAGAAAAAACAGTTTAATGAAAATTACCAGAAACGTGCTGAGCAAATGGCGGAACATCACCGCGATCACAAACCAGATGCTGCGACTCCTGCATCGTAATCTTGCGGCTGAAAAGCTGCTGATTAGCGAAACACACACCGGCCTTAGTGGCCGGTTTTTTTATGCCTGAAACGTGCGCCATCGCGTAGTTAACCCACTCTTTGCCTTACACCTTCACTTAAAGCGTTCACTGCATCACAAATCTGATTTTCAATTTCATCTTGCTGCTGTGAAAGTCTCATTTTTACGCTGTAATCCTCAATGTCTGCAATAAGTTACCTCTGACTGAAATGGTCTGACCGTTTCTTGATCTGCCTATTACACAACACTAGTAACCCCAAGGTTGCACATTGAAGGAGTTTAATCATGACAAACGTCAAGTCCGGAATTATCTGGCTAGTGGTGGCGTTAGTGGGAGCCTTTGCTTTTGGTATGCTGGCGCTGAGTCGAGGCGAACACGTCAATGCACTCTGGCTCGTGGTGGCTGCGGTTGCTTGCTACAGCATTGCCTATCGTTTCTACAGCCTGTTTATTGCGGAAAAAGTCTTTGGTTTAGACGATCGACGGATCACGCCTGCACTGCGTAAAAACGATGGCCTGGATTATGTTCCCACTAATAAATGGGTATTATTCGGCCATCACTTTGCGGCTATAGCCGGTGCTGGCCCGCTGGTAGGGCCTATTTTAGCGGCACAGATGGGCTTTTTACCCGGTACTATCTGGATCCTGGTTGGCGTCATGCTGGCCGGTGCGGTGCAAGATTTCCTGATTTTGTTTATCTCCACTCGCCGCGATGGTCGTTCTCTTGGTGAAATGGCCAAACAGGAACTCGGTGAGTTTGCAGGTGTAGTCACCATGCTTGGCGCGCTCGGAGTCATGATCATTATCCTTTCAGCATTGGCTTTGGTCGTGGTCAAGGCACTGGCCGACAGCCCATGGGGACTGTTTACTATTGCTGCAACAATCCCGATCGCGCTGTTTATGGGCATCTACATGCGATTTTTGCGCCCGGGTAAAATCGCCGAGGTCTCAGTGATTGGCTTTGTGCTGATGATGATGGCGATAATTTACGGCGGCAATGTGGCGCAAGATGCTTACTGGGGGCCTTTATTTACTCTTCACGGTACAACATTGACCTGGGTTTTGGTGATCTACGGATTTATTGCCTCCGTGCTGCCTGTATGGTTACTTCTGGCTCCACGTGACTATTTGTCAACGTTCCTCAAAATTGGCGTTATTCTGGGCCTTGCCGTGGGCATAATTTTCGCAATGCCGGAAATGAAAATGCCCGCCGTCACCAAGTTTATTGACGGAAGCGGCCCGGTTTTCTCTGGCGGACTGTTCCCGTTCTTGTTTATTACCATCGCCTGCGGCTCTATCTCGGGTTTCCACGCGCTGGTAGCCAGCGGCACTACCCCAAAACTTATTGAGAAAGAGAGCCACATCCGTTTCATCGGCTACGGTGCAATGTTGATGGAGTCCTTCGTGGAAATAATATATATAAATATAATTCTCAATAAAATTAATAAATTAAATAAAATAATCGTGAGTAAAATAAATTTATGTACTTATCTATATGCTTAACTAAAATTTGACTAGATTCACATCACCGGACAGTCATCAAACTCCCCTGTTGTCGCATCATTGATGATGTACGTCACTACGCCCCACACCATCGTTTCTTCCCCTTCCAGATCTCCGCCTTCAATTAATCGAATGTCATCGGCATTATCCAGCGACTCCAGGCAAGCAGTCGGGAAAAGCTTCAGGCGTTTAACCTCAAACTCTCCCGTGTCCATGGTCACTACCAGGCTGCCGTCTACTGCCGTTCTTGACCGGTCGATGACCAGAACAGCGCCCTGCTTAATCCCTTCTCTCCAGCTCGTGCTTATCGCTCTTGCCATAAATAACGCTGGATTATTGCCCCAGCGACATACCTGGTCAGGCGAAACTCTACCTTCAACATAATCCGCTGCCGGTGATGGAAAGCCCATATCAGTACCCTCCATTCGGGTTGAACATGAAGAAGGTGCGAGCCTCTCCTTCCTGAGTCGAGATATCACGGAAGTTATGCGTGTAGTTCTCAATCCATTCGTTAGCCTGTTTCAGCGACCAATCCCAATTTACCTTTTTCAGTTCAGCAACAAAATCAACTGTGGTCACAGTGCGCTTCCCCTTTGGGCTCATTTTGACTGCTCTGTCAAAAGCAGTACCTATATCGTCCCGACGTGCCATAATCATCACCTCATAAATACTGTATATGTGTACAGTATAATCATGCAATGACGACTATGGGAAGTCAGAGTTTTTAGGTTTTTGGTATCTTACTGAGGATTGGGTGAATTAACTTGTTGCAGTAGTGGTTGGTGTTGAAAAGGTTTTAGTCGATTTATCGTATGTCATACCTATCGATGCGGGGATGTCGTTCGTGTAGAGAACAAGATCATAACCGGTAAGCTTAAAGGTTGAATCAGCAACAATCGTGTTGACCACCTCTGTGGTTCCTGTTTGTATCACCGCGTAGTTTCCAATTGCCATTATGAATACTCCTCGATAATAACAATGCCAGCTGCGCCAGCCCCGCCGGATAATGAGGTATTGGTAAACCCAATATCATAAGCCCCGCCGCCTCCCGAACCGTAGGCTAGCCCCGCAACTCCAAATGATGAACCTGCACGCCCTCCGCCACCAAAGAAAGACGCTGCCCCAATGCCGTTTAGTAAATAAGTGCCATTTTGACCATCGCCTCCGTACCCCCCTGAAATATTCTGAGTACCTCCAGTAGCGGTGCCGCCGGTTCCTCCGGCCGATGAGTTGCTTTGTCTGCCGCCGCCCCCGCCGCCCGTAGCGTTTACGGTCGTGCCGTAGCTTGATGTGCCGCCTAAACTTCCAGCCGCCACACCCGCCCCGCCAGCTCCTCCTGCTCCTACCGTAATAGCAACACCCGCTGTTGAGGTTACGAGCAAATAAGCAATGGCCGTTGCTCCTGAACCCCCGCCCGCACCGGAAAAGGCTCCCGCGCTACTTGTCGATTTGCATCCAGCACCGCCACCACCACCGCCGGTGACCGTTACTTTAATGGCCTTTACTCCCGCTGAAGGCGTGTAAGTTCCGCTGGCAGTGAATGTCTGAACGTTAATCAGTCTTCCAGTAACCCCAAGAATGTTCGTATCTTGAGTTATATTGGTACCATCACCATTAATAGCTGCAGTCATTCCCGCAGGGATAGATACGCCAGTGCCTGACGGTGTTTTACAAATAATTGAAAAATTACCAGTGCATCCATTTACAACAGTCCAGCTTCGAACCCAAGCTGGGAAAACAAGATTTATATTTGCTGACAATGCACCTGCCAGCGTAATCCTTTGCTTAGCGGCCTGGGTCGTGGTTAATGTCAAACTAGATCCAGAGATTCCGGTGATTGCAGTACTCCCATACTGCACGCCCGGAACCCAACCAGTAATGGCTGAAGTTGCATTCTCTGGAGACGTTGTATTTCCGTCTTGGGTATTTATCCAATACCCTGAAAAATCTGATGAAGGTATTAGGGCCCCTTTTGGGTAGCCTGTAACTGCTGTTGAGAAATCACTATCAAACGGATAGCCCGATCCGGCAGCGCTCCATCTTACCGCCACAGTTATTGCATTTAGAATTCCATTAAAATCAGCCCCTGCAGGCGGAATACCGCCAGCCGTAATGGGGGTCATGGTAAGCGGTGGAAATCCATCAGTGAATGATGCTGCGCCGCCAGTGATACCTATTTGTGACGCGACTGGAATTGTATTTTTGGTGCCACTGTTGGCAAAGGGAACTGATATTTTTGTAGGCAGTGAGTTAGATTGCATTTGTTATTCCTGATGAGCTGAAAAGGGCACCTTGTCCGAATGGTTGCGCGTCCATTCCTGACTCCGAGAAACCGAATGTGTTTGAAGTGTCAACCTGCATTATCTGCGCAAGTACTCCAGCCGGTCGAGGAAGTGCGCCGGAGCTTTTAACGATTGCCAAATCTACTGGGTCCAGATTGAAGTTAAAAACATATCTTATTGTCATATTCCCCGTATCTGCGACAAATGGCGTGCCCTGTCCATCAAATAAAAAAAGGAGCAATTTGTTTAAATTTGGGATAGTGCAATCTGTAATATTAGCCAGGGCTTTAACAAGAATTAATTTCCTGTATGCATCCGTTGCTAGTCTTACTGTCGAGGTAGACCTAGTACCATTATAAAAAGGGGCCTGTCCGAAAGGCTGAGGTTGGTTATCGGAATTTTGAGTTAATAAACTTTCATTAAAACCTAAATTTTCATCATCCGAATCAATTGTTACCAATCTTGATATATTGACAATCTTACCCCAAATATCCAAACCGTAGTCATTCGATGTTTCTATGTTCCAAATATTATCGTAAAAATTATCTATATCTACAGCGGGGTCCACTGCATCATTGAATGTTTTGATAATAGATTTTAGATTTGGACTATTGTCATATTGACGAAGTAGTGTTTGTTCATAGCTTTCCATTTTTACACCAGCGTAACGTTTATATTTGAGGTATCAAGGGTTGGATTTTGATCGATACCTATTTTAGCTGAAGTTGAATTGGCTAATGATGTTGTTCCAAGAAGTAAAGATTGAATATTTACTTTTGAATCCACGGAGAAAACAGAGTTGTAATAACGACCCGAATAGATTGTTGCGCCAATTCTGGCCCTGCTACCGCCATCGTCGCCATTAAAAGCAGAAACTATAGCGTCTTGGATAAGGCTGATAATGTTTTGAGGTAGCGAATCATTAGCTTCTATTTCCACATTAAAATATATAGGCGTTGTCGTGGGAGTAACCCAAGATGGCGTATAGGAAGGCTTAGGGTCGCTGTAATTATCATCGTAAACTGTCGAAGATGTATTTCCAACATAACTACATCCTGTTGATTTCTTAGTCCACAGGGCTGTTGCAATATCACTGGCGGTACCTCCCACCACTGCTGCGTAAATGCAGTTTGCAGGGATGGAGTAACTCGTTTCCCCTACGCTCACCGCCTCGCCTGTAGGGTTATCGATAACGTATGCATCAAGCACACCGTCAACAGCAAGTAGTGCGGCATATACCGCTTGAACTGAATTAACAGCATTAGCGGCCACGGAGTTTTTACGTCGATATTCAAAATTTGCGCGCGACTCAACATCATTCCCAACAGTACCGGCTGAGGCATTAATAACACCCGACCATCCGTCAACGGCTTTATAAATGGTATTGAGATTTCCTGCGGCGCAGGCTATTTCACCCGTTGTGACGTTCTGAAAACTTACTGTCGCAGTACCATCAGTGCCGATGATCGCATCTGCCAAAGAGTAGTAGATGTATCCTGCGTCATCCTGTGCGGCGCTGCCCGCAGGAATTAAAGTGTTAACCAGTCCCGTACAGGTTGCGCTAACTACTGTTCCGGCGGCCGCAATGCGGGTCATGAAATAAATACGCCCAATGGCGTCTTGGAAACGTCCTGAAGAATAATCCGGATTAACCTGGTTAGCGAAAGCCAGTATCTGATCATTCTTATCCCCGATAATCGCAGCCTCTGACATGGCCATCTGACCTTGCGGGGTCGTGAGGCTGGTACTCATCGCGCTGCCGAGCGAGGATGATAAATCGCTCAGGCGCCCGTTGAGAACATCTAACTCATCCGGTGCGGTAACTCCGGTGGTTGAGAAGGTCACGCTTGGCACGCTGGTTGTGATTGTTATGGTATCTGTCATTTGATTTCTCACAGGTTTACAGTGCTTGATACGCCATTGGTATCGGTGATAGTCAAAACACCACTCGCCAACCTTGAAGATCTTCCAATAACCACAGTCCCTGATGCGGACTGAACGTAGGAAAGTTTTAACGCCTCTGACTGTAACTTTGAGGTAATTAGTTGAGTGCCTGGCCAGTGCCCCAGAATTCGTTCAAAATAAGGGATACCGAGCGTTGTGTCATACCAAGCCTCGCCTAAGAAGGTACTGCATGCGCATGCAACATCTTGAGCAACTGCATAAGGGTTTTGGGTTGTTTTTATATTACCCAAGTCATCCAGTGTGATGTCCCAAGATGATGCTTCTAAATGAAGTGAGATTGTTTTCATTTTATCACTATATTGATTTTGATATTACGATAACTATCATTAGGTTATTTAGCATTGCCACGCTCTATTCATAAAGAGTGACGCTGGTGAAAATATTATCTTTTACATAATTTAGCATTGCTTCTTCTATTTCACTCTGTGTGGCTTCAGCATAACCAGTTAAGTTAACGGGAATTTGTGAAAGTTGCGTTGCCATTTCTGGAGAGTCATATGCCAGTGCCAAGCCATACACTGAAGCAGGGTCGCTCATTTTATATATGCTATTATCATCAATTACTATGTAAAGCTCAGGATAATCGACATTCTTGCCTACTCCTAGAAAATCGATGCTAACATCTCCTTTCAAATACATAACATCACCTATTATATAGTTCTTAAAAATGTCCAAAGAATGACTGCGGTTGACCCTGATGATTGAGTTTGCTGCAAACCATTAATCACGATAATGAGACGATGGAAAGCGCATAGTTTCAGGTTTTTGTTATCTTACTGAGGGGGCAGAGAATTAACTTGTAGCTGTAGCTGTTGTGGTTGTAGTTGCTGTAGAGGTTGTGGTGGTTGATGCAGCATTATCAAGAGCCGTTTGTGCTGATGTTGTTGCTGCTGTAATAGCTAAATCTTCAGTAGTGTAATCAGATAATTTTACTTGTCCCACATATGCTACATTCATATCGTTGGTTATGATTACACGAGCAAATCCTGTTTTGTCGTCAATAGTAATAGTTTTCATATATTAATAAGGTCCAAATGCCAGCCACTGAGTGCCGTCAGATTGAATTTCGACAGTCTTGTAGCTCTCTGTTGTAGTTACAGACAATGAAGTCTGCGCGTTTATTGAAACGTCGTTGTTGTTTGGAGAAAATATAAAAGTACCTGCTTGTATCAATCTAAATGTTTGCTTATACCCTGCTGCTGGTAAAGTAGTAAAAGACGGTAATGTCGCCGTTAAACCTGCTGCATTGAGATAAACAACATTCGCGGCAAGTGGTGAGTTTCCTGATGCCGTTAATGTGATAATAGTATCATATTGTTTATCTCCATACGGTCCAAATACTTGCCAGTATGTTCCGTCAAATTGGAATTCTATAGTTTGATTACTGAGATATGTTTTTACGGAATATGTGCTACCGCCGCCAACTGTCGTCTCACTATTATAAGCTTTAAATGTATATTTTCCGGACTTAAATAATCGGAAAGTATACTTGTATCCAGCGATTGGCAAATCTGAAAGTGGAGGTAAAGTAATTGTAATACCAGCAGAATTGACATATCCCAACGGACAGAGAGTGGGCATCTGCAATGATTCTGAAATTTGCAAAATTAATTCGGGTTTTTTAACATCAATGCCTTTCTGATTAATAACTCTAGTTAAATTACTAGGAGAAATATCAGTAACGTTGTTATTTTTAGCGAAAACAATCCCAGCAAATGCGTTATTTGCTCCAAATCTAAGTCCAACGTTTGCATCTGATAATTCTGCAAACCCGGCAAATGGTGTAACAGTCAAAGCGTTAGATACAAAATTAACTTCGTTGCCTGCCGAGTTTATTCCGTAAATCCATGTTGCACGACCAGCCCCGTGAGCATATACCGCAGATGTTCCATTGTAGGCTGCATCAAGTGCAACGATATCTAATGCATTAAGTGCTGTTGGGTGTTCTATGCCGTTGTTTTGTACTCCGAATTCAACACAGGTTCCCGTAACATAATCAGTGCCATCTGGAATAAGTAGATTGAAATTCCCGGCCCACCCTTTCGCAAATGGGTCTACAGTCAAACCCACGCCATCGGTAGGTGTTGTAGTTGTTGAACTGCTATTAGCCCATGCATCTACTGTGATTAAGTTGCCATCAATAGATTTCACAATCCCTTTACAGACAGGGTGAAGTGGTTTACTGAATTTGGCCACCTGAACAGAGGTGATATGCTCACCTCAGAACAACACAGGTGCTCCAATGAAAAGAAGAAATTTTAGTCCTGAATTCAAACGCGAATCTGCTCAGCTGGTTGTCGATCAAAACTACACCGTCTCTGATGCCGCTAAGGCTATGGATGTAGGTCTTTCCACGATGACGAAATGGGTCAAACAACTGCGTGATGAGCGTCAGGGCAAAACGCCAAAAGCTTCCCCGATAACGCCGGAACAAATCGAAATACGTGAGCTCAGGAAGAAGATGCAACGTATTGAAATGGAAAATGAAATATTAAAAAAGGCTACCGCGCTCTTGATGTCAGACTCCCTGAACAGTTCTCGATAATCGGGAAACTCAGGGCGCGTTATCCTGTGGCCACACTCTGCCATGTGTTCGGGGTTCATCGCAGCAGCTACAAATACTGGAAAAACCGTCCTGAAAAGCCAGACGGCAGACGGGCTATATTACGCAGTCAGGTACTTGAGCTGCATGGCATCAGCCACGGTTCGGCCGGAGCAAGAAGCATCGCCACAATGGCAACCCAGAGAGGCTACCAGATGGGGCGCTGGCTTGCTGGCAGGCTCATGAAAGAGCTGGGACTGGTCAGTTGCCAGCAGCCGACTCACCGGTATAAACGTGGCGGTCATGAGCACGTTGCTATCCCGAACCATCTTGAGCGACAGTTCGCCGTAACGGAGCCCAACCAGGTGTGGTGCGGTGATGTGACCTATATCTGGACAGGTAAACGCTGGGCGTACCTCGCCGTTGTTCTCGACCTGTTCGCAAGAAAACCAGTGGGTTGGGCAATGTCGTTCTCGCCGGACAGCAGACTCACCATGAAAGCGCTGGAAATGGCATGGGAAACTCGCGGTAAGCCCGTCGGGGTGATGTTCCACAGCGACCAGGGTAGTCATTATACAAGCAGGCAGTTCCGGCAGTTACTGTGGCGATACAGGATCAGACAGAGTATGAGCCGGCGCGGAAACTGCTGGGATAACAGCCCAATGGAGCGCTTCTTCAGGAGTCTGAAGAACGAATGGGTGCCGGTGACGGGTTACGTAAGCTTCAGCGATGCAGCTCACGCCATAACGGACTATATCGTTGGATATTACAGTGTACTAAGACCGCACGAATATAATGGTGGGTTACCACCAAACGAATCGGAAAACCGATACTGGAAAAACTCTAACGCGGTGGCCAGTTTTTGTTGACCACTACAGGGTCATGGTTAGTAAAAAGAATAGCTCCAGTTTTAATCTGCTCTGCTGCGACACTATCGGCGCTTGAGAATGTGCAGGTATTTTCTGTATAAGTGCAAGATGATACAGATTTCCAAGATTGGCGTGGAGTTAATGTATAATCGGCATACAAAGCAACACCATCAACAGTAGGAATATCATAAAGCGTTTCTGCACTTGTAATACCAGTGACTTGCGGTACTAAACCGCTAGCATCATTAGCTAAACTATCAGGCCGCCCACTTCGTACTGATAAACCAGTTGCACCTCTAGTGATTCCGCTCGGGGTATGTGAGATTGATAAGTTACCAACGTGAAGCAGTGTAGTATCACTCAACGCTTCTTGTACTTTAATTACAAGTAAATCGTTAGTGCTGTCATAGCCGAGATAGGGTAGGTTTACTCCAATGTCTGATAGCGTCATGACTTTCTTTAAAATCTCTGACACAGAATTTGTTGCATTACCCATCACATTATCTGCACCCGCTGCCGATTTCAACGTTGAGCGCAATACAACATCCCCCGCCACAGCCCATGCACCAGATGCAATCCCACCGCTGGTTTCTGGAGTCGAATTGGCAGGTACTACTTTAGGAAATGCACCCGTCCAGTAATAAAGATTCGTACCATCGTTTATCTGGTCCAGAACCGAATTCAACGTTGCCCCAGAGGTAAAGGTATTACCCCCCTTGACAGCTCCACTGAGTGTTGCGGCTGCCTGGCTTGCTGATTGAGCCGCAGATGATGCGCTAGATGATGCGATAGTCACCGACTGTTGCGCCGTGTCTGCTGATGCCGCAGCTGCAGTCGCATGTGCCGCTGCCTCGTCAGCATAGGCGGGGGCTTTAAGTGCGTCAGTCGCTGCAGATTGTGACACTGATGCTGATACTTCAGCTTGTGATGCCCACTTTTTCGCGGACTGATCGTAGGATGAGCTCATTTTTCACCTGTTTTGGGCATAAAAAAACCCACAATTATGTGGGTTTGGTAATTTTCTTTTGCGCTCGATTCTTTCTTCTTTTTTCTTTTCGCTCAGCTTCCCCCATATCTATAAGGGCCTGCATAATGGCATTACGCATCATGTAACTGACAAAATGGTGATTTACACATCCATGAACACGCAACTGATCTGCAAACTGGTCTACGGAAGCAAGGGCTTGCATGAAATCCTTCTCACCCTTCATGAACTCAGAAAAATCACGCCCCGCCCGGGAGGCGCATTCAATTATTCTGTTGTCCATCATTAAGCTGCCACCCCACCAATTCCGATCATTTTTGAAAGTTTGGTTAAACCTTTAGCCGTGACAAGAACCTGCTCGACCACCTTCTCGCTACCATCAGAGCGCTCGACAGTAGTAACTTTGTGCTCAAGTACGCCGGACTGAATGCGATCTTGATAAGCCAGCCAAGTTTTTCCGCCAGCACGTCGATAAATCCAATGGCCTTCAGACATCATTTTAAACAAGAACTTTGGCTGCACCTGCAAGTGTTTAGCTGCATTGGTAATGCACATACTGCCATCCGCTTTTGCAATGCGATCCAGCGCCTCAACATCAGGCTTCATTTCTTCAACCTTATGTTCCAGCGCTATCACTTTTTCGCTGTAGGTCAACAATGTTCCGCGCAGGAATTCAGCGTCATTCAGCGCAGCCATTGGGTCGAATATTGGTGAGGCAATCTGCTTTTCAAGCTCCTGCCAGCGGTCAACCAGCTTAGCTGTAAACTCTGGGGAGAGTTGAGCAACCACCACAATACTGTCTCGCTTTCCTTGTTCGCCTTTGAAAAGGTAATAGACTACTGGGCGACCTGCTGTAGCCTTTTCCTCAATTTGAGGAGAAGTTACAACCCCCTTCTCAACCAGTGTTTCAATGGTTCTTTTAACGTTGTCGTGGCGCTTACTAACCAGTGCAGCGATTTCCAGGCTGGACATAGTGACATTTCCGCTCTGTACTGCTAAATTAGCTTTAAGCATTGATTTAACCTTTCAGTTTGTTGATGTAGACCGCCAACTCCACATTGGCGGTTTTTCTTTTTGCATCATCAAATACGCATTTCAGTGAACACCTTCCTTGCCATTTAAACGATCCAGCATCCCTTGCGCGTTCCTAGCGTGAAATCCATTCATGTCGATATTCTCAGTTTCGCGAACCAAGCTCGCTCGTGCCTTATCGATCATGTAGTGGCTTTCATTGGCCATATCATAGAAGAAGCCATGGTGCGCTGATGCTAACTGTTTCAGCGCCGGGTAAACCTGTTTGGCCACTCTTCGGCTTTTATCCATCCACACCCACATATAAGAAAGGTTGATAAGTTCTTCGTCGGTGAATTGTTTAGCGATAGGGGAATCTGAAACTTCGCGATCCAGAATGTCGAGTACCCAGCGACGGAATTCTTTGGCCTTGTCGGTTGTTGCGAACATCGCAATCAGGTGACAGCCGCGAAGTGAGAACACTCGGACACTTTTTTCACGTAAGTTGTTGTTTATCCCGTTGGTCATCATTTTGATGACCATTGACATGCTGCCTGTGAATTCATCTGAGTTACGGGAGTAAATCGTGGATACGCTCTTACTTGATGCATATCCTAGCGCTCTTGCTAAGTCGGCAGATGTCAGCCAAGTATCGTTCATCTGTGCAACTGGCGACAGGCTAACACCGTGGAAATTAAGTTCTGAATTCGCTATACTTTTCATGTTGGTTACTCGCTTAAAGTTACTGACGCCGAAGCCCTGACTATCGCAAGTAGTTGGGGCTTCACTGTTTCTACGCTGCATTAGAGCGCTCCTCTCTCAAGCAACGCGCCAATCTCTGCACAATCGCTGAATTGATAGAAATCCCATCCATCTCCGCCATGCGTCGTATTTCATCCTTCATTCGCAGAGGCAAACGAAGCATAAAATTTTCACTTTTCTTCTCGGTATAAAGGACTTCACTCATATCACCTCCGATTCATGTTGATATCACCGTGTAATCATTACACCGTGTTTCTATCTTGTCAATAAATTTGTGGTTACACTGTGATATCAGAATAATGAGGTGTCACAATGAAAGGTATGAGAAACATCGCCCCATTTGGTTTGAGAATGCCAGATGAGTTAAGAGAGGCAGTTTCTGAAAGAGCAAAGGCTAATGGGCGATCAATGAACTCCGAGATCGTGCAAATTCTTCAGGATGCTTTAGACGGTGATAATATCGACCGTGAATTAGATCAATTCACAGATCATGAATCAGTGATTGCCTCACTTAAGTCTGAAGCTGAGCGTAATGATTATCTTAATAACCTAGAAAAAGAAGATTCGTTTGCTGCAGCTTTACTTCGCGAAAGTGACGAACATCGAAGAAGGCTAATAAAAATTCTAGGCGAAAGGTTTGAGTTGACAGACCTCAACAAAAAGCCCACCTGAGTGGGCTGTTATTCTGTTGGTATAAATTTACTTGGTGTTCACGGGAATTGTCATCGCAAGTTTATCCATCAAACTTATGAATTTAGATGCAGCCGAGATAGCCTCGCTGCCTTCACTTTCATTCATTTTCTCATGCAAGCGATAATCGGCTGCATGCCGCCTAAGTTTGACTTTGGTTAGCTGCAAGGACAGTTCCTCACAATTCGACTGGGGATAGTTATGATCTCTTGGAAGGTTATGCTTTAAGTATTCAGCCATTCTTTCATGCGAGCCTTTCTTTTTAAGGCTGCTGTCCTTCCTGCACAACAACCCGTAGGTATGCGCCGCATGGGTATACATTGCGTAATAGGCCCTGCTCACCGCATTTCTCACCCCTATCTCATTCTTTGTTGAGATGCCTTTAGCAAAATCTAAAAAATCGTTCGGCTTAACTGGCATGCGCACCTCCAAAGAAAATGACGGGAGTTACGTGCGTATAATCCAGCATAGAATCAATAATTAGGCGATCTAGTTTTTCATCAAGCTCTCGGAATCGATCATGATAATCCTCATGCAGATAAAACGCATAGCAGTAGCAATCCTCGGAATCCTTCCACACCCTAGTATCGAAAACAGGCAACCCTTCGTCCTCTGCGAGTTTTTGCACCAAGTTAGCAGCTAAATTCAAGCTTTCCCTTTCACTTTCAGAGGCTTCACCTAAAATAGAAAGCATCTTATTAGATTCATTAAACATTTTATTTATGTCCTCATCATCGCTCAGGATGCTTTCCGATTTTAGTTGCATCAGTTTGCTTTCGATGTCTTTGAGCATCCCAAACTCGCACCACCTGGCAGCGATATGGGATGCGTACTTAAGCAATTTAGGGCTATTTAGTTGCAGAGATTTCCTAAGGAAGATTAATTCTCTCCTGTATCTTTTGCTAACACCTAGCGAAGCTGCGGCATTACTAAGGACAAACACTTTATTTTCTTGCGGGCTCGCGGAAAAAGCCATATCAAAAAAAGTAACCGCTTGATATTCATCATCTTTTATCAGGCTGGTGATGCCATACGCAACATACCTTTGATATTCAATTGGCAGCGTGGGTATTAGCTTTTCGAGCATCGCCACAGACACCGAGTCATCAGGATGGGCCAACTGTTCGAATAAAGGATCAATGATTTCGTCTGAACTTCTAAATGCTAGGTTAGGCATAGGGCTTGGACCGTTAGGAGAATACCCAAATCTATCATGGAGACATAATTGCAATTAGATGTGAATTTAAACAGTTACACTGACGACTAACAAAGCCCACATAGTGGGCTTGGTTTGACGGGATTAATTACCGCATGATTGCTCTTTCAACTCGTTCAATTCTCTGGCGCATCACTTCAAGATGATGCTGCAAGGAAAGCAACTGGAAAAGAGCAGCTTCAACCTCATACCCCATTTGTTTCATCTCACCCAGCATGCGGCCAAGAGGGTTTGGGTAGTCTCCCCCTAGCTCAAGCAATTTTGCAGGGTATCGAGTTGGCGACGAAAGATCCTCGTTACCTATTATCCAGCGATACTTATCGTAATAGGACATTGGGTAAGATATTGGCAATGACATTTGCTTGCCCTGCTTGGCAAGATACTCGCCCTCCAAAGCAGTCAAATACTCTACCGCCTCCCCAATCTGGGTAGGTTGCAGTTGATGAATATGCTCTATCTCAAATTTCTTATGAACAAACTTCCAGATATCAGGGTAAATTCTCCCCAGCCCTGTGGTGATCAGGCGTTCTGCGGTCTGGCGCAGCGGAGTTAGTTGCGTGGCCGAAGACTGGTGATTTTTCTTTATGGCTATCGGCTTTTCATAAACACCGTGCTTACGAATAGCTGGCAGAACTTCAGCTGTTACCCACTTGCGGAATGCATGCGGAACGGAGCCTTTATTTACAGCATCCCGGCAGCGAAGAACCAGAGTATACATGCCGGATTCTGAAACCAAGGAAATGCTCTGCATTCCGCTACCTGCCTGAGCGTCGGTTAAACCGACAGTCACCTTTTCCTCATCATCAAGCTTGTTTAGGGCATCGCGGTTGTTAGCAATGCCAATCGCATCACAAACATCTTTAGCCACAAACCAAGGCTCACCATTTTTATCAATGACACGAATATCGCTATCGCCGAACTTAAAGATGGTGAAATCATTTTTAGCTTCTGCTACATTAGATCTTGACATATCAATTACCTTTGCTGGGTTGGTTGATTCAAAAACCTCAGTCGTTGGCGCGATTGGGGTTTTGTCATTTTTACTGCACATCACTTCGCTCTTCACGCAAACTCTTAGCTAGTCGCTGTACAATCGCAGAATTAATCGAAATTCCATCCATTTCAGCCATCCGGCGGATATCTTCTTTCATGCGTTCTGGAAGGCGAAGCTGAAAGCTGTCGTTCTTCCGTCCGGTATATAATACGTCTTGCATTTTTGTTCCCCTTTCGTAATAGCATCATTTTGATGCCTGACACCATTATGATGTCATTGTGGGTAATGTCAATATGATGCTATCGTGATTTTAGAAAATAATTATGGTTCTAAAGAATGACTAAAAAAGAAGATTCAACATTAATTGAAAGGTTCACTGTCAGATTCCCTGACGGGATGCGCGAAGCCGTTGCGGAACGCGCTAAGAAAAATGGCAGATCAATGAACTCTGAGATTATCGAGGCACTAGCCAGTCATATTTTTGTTTCTAGCATGGATGGGACTGCTGCTGACGAAATCGCTAACTTAATGAAATCAGATAGCATGTACTCCACTGATGATGATTTGAAAGAAGAGGTGGAGTCAGTTCTTCTTAGTGCGGCTGAAGCCGTAACTATTCGCATAGAGAAAGAAAATGCACAATTAAAGCAGATAATTGAATTAATTAGAGAATTAAAAGTAAAAAAGCCCACCTGAGTGGGCTACTGATGATAGAAGTCGCTTAGGCATTTATAGTAAGGGATATCAATGGTAAGACAGGACCTTTTGCAAGCTGTAGTCACTCTGACTGGACTGACTCTCGAAGCTTCTGAAAAGATAACTGACGATTTAATCGCCTTTAATCCTAAAAGTAAAAACACGAAACTCACAAAGATGGACGAGTTCTTCAACTCGGCTGATAATCGCGGTTTTAATGCCTACGCTTTCCATAAAAATCTACAAGATTATTATAGGATCGATAAAAAGCAGGCATCCATTATCGCCAATTCGTTTAGGGCAAGAGCAGCATCCATTAGGTCTTTACTAATCGCTAAGAGTGCCAATGCATCTCTCTGTCAGTGGACTTTTAGATCGACCTGCATCTCCGTCAACCGCACAGCGCACCAGGCTGTGAATGGTCGTCAGTTTGAAATCTCAGAAGGCATCATTTTCGATTACGGAAAATCTTTCCCGGGCATTGAATTTGGTTGCAACTGCGATATGACGATGATAATCCCCGAATTAACGAAAGAGAATAAACCGCTTATTTCACGAATGTTTGATAAATTTTTCGGCAAGAAATAGCAGAGTTTTTTCAGAACTTCGGCAGTATCCCCTGCTTAACCAAGCGCGTGTAGCTTGGTATGTACTTCACTGGCTCTTCCATACAATTTTGAGCCATTGACCGCTCAATGTAGGTTTGTGAGTCCATATCCATCTTTTTCACTGCGGCCAACTTGGATGCTATATCGCGGTTGTGGCTGTAGTAGTTAATGACCCGATCTACCTCTGCCTTTGTCATATCCAGTGAATCACCAAAGCCATAGGCGTCATCTTTAGCTCCGGGATATCCCATTGCCGCCTCGGCTGAGTAGGCAGAGAGCTCTACAGCTTTGAAGCAGTAAGTTCGAAGGTTATGATCCAGTTGGTTTTCGCTTAATGCCTGAAATGAAGCGAGGGCGATTGGGATAGCGGTTATAAAAGCAATTTTCACAGCGTCACTCCCTGAATGGTTATCTACTGGAAATCATACAATTCAGTAAGAGCAATTAATAGCAATTACGGGGAAAGTGGTGAGGTACTGCTATCACCTTGCTCAACACCGCCATGAACATGGCCGTCAACTATGGATCCATCAACAAGCTGAAGACGCCCATCGGAAAGAATTTTTAGACCGTTTATATTAACCGCCTGAAGTGGTTTACTGAATTTGGCCACCTGAACAGAGGTGATATGCTCACCTCAGAACAACACAGGTGCTCCAATGAAAAGAAGAAATTTTAGTCCTGAATTCAAACGCGAATCTGCTCAGCTGGTTGTCGATCAAAACTACACCGTCTCTGATGCCGCTAAGGCTATGGATGTAGGTCTTTCCACGATGACGAAATGGGTCAAACAACTGCGTGATGAGCGTCAGGGCAAAACGCCAAAAGCTTCCCCGATAACGCCGGAACAAATCGAAATACGTGAGCTCAGGAAGAAGATGCAACGTATTGAAATGGAAAATGAAATATTAAAAAAGGCTACCGCGCTCTTGATGTCAGACTCCCTGAACAGTTCTCGATAATCGGGAAACTCAGGGCGCGTTATCCTGTGGCCACACTCTGCCATGTGTTCGGGGTTCATCGCAGCAGCTACAAATACTGGAAAAACCGTCCTGAAAAGCCAGACGGCAGACGGGCTATATTACGCAGTCAGGTACTTGAGCTGCATGGCATCAGCCACGGTTCGGCCGGAGCAAGAAGCATCGCCACAATGGCAACCCAGAGAGGCTACCAGATGGGGCGCTGGCTTGCTGGCAGGCTCATGAAAGAGCTGGGACTGGTCAGTTGCCAGCAGCCGACTCACCGGTATAAACGTGGCGGTCATGAGCACGTTGCTATCCCGAACCATCTTGAGCGACAGTTCGCCGTAACGGAGCCCAACCAGGTGTGGTGCGGTGATGTGACCTATATCTGGACAGGTAAACGCTGGGCGTACCTCGCCGTTGTTCTCGACCTGTTCGCAAGAAAACCAGTGGGTTGGGCAATGTCGTTCTCGCCGGACAGCAGACTCACCATGAAAGCGCTGGAAATGGCATGGGAAACTCGCGGTAAGCCCGTCGGGGTGATGTTCCACAGCGACCAGGGTAGTCATTATACAAGCAGGCAGTTCCGGCAGTTACTGTGGCGATACAGGATCAGACAGAGTATGAGCCGGCGCGGAAACTGCTGGGATAACAGCCCAATGGAGCGCTTCTTCAGGAGTCTGAAGAACGAATGGGTGCCGGTGACGGGTTACGTAAGCTTCAGCGATGCAGCTCACGCCATAACGGACTATATCGTTGGATATTACAGTGTACTAAGACCGCACGAATATAATGGTGGGTTACCACCAAACGAATCGGAAAACCGATACTGGAAAAACTCTAACGCGGTGGCCAGTTTTTGTTGACCACTACACTTCCCTGATTGGGTTTGAAGGTAAGGAATGTTACATATAAGCCCATTTTCAATTTTCTTTTTATCTGCGGTCATTCCATAAACTAGTTTTTTTACATCTACTGTCTTGGCGTCCTCATCTACAGCTTCAACAGTGACAATGTTGATAAATGAATGGCTGCTTAAAAAAATCTTCATAGCAAAATCATTGGCGTTTGAATCGCATGAAATATCCTGCGCGGTGAAATTTACGGGGTTACTCATGCGTTATTTCCTTGGAATGCGATTTTTGGGCCAGCTACGACCATGGTAAACCAGGGGCCACCTTCCACCCAGGTGGATAGGTAATGTGTAGTCCCTTGCTTAATGATGTAATCGCCGGATGCGTCAGGAAGATCCGTTTTTAACTCAACCTCACGCCCGTAAATTAATTCGCTGCTAAACATGGTCGTGAAATTTATCCCTTGCATTGCAAAGTAAGGATATCCGATTAGTCCAGACTCTGGAGAAACAAACAATTTTGTCGTGTCTCTAGCCCCATCTTCAGGCCAAATTGTTATCGAGCCTTGCCTCATATCAAGCTCTATACCGTTATTTTTAGCTATAGCGTTTATCTGGTCTACAGCGCTTCCGTTGTAATGCGGGCTGTCTTCAACAGTTGTGACTCCATTATTTGAAAAACTGTAGCCCATCAACTTTGCCAACGCGGCAATCATGTCAGCGACATTGGCAGGACCCTTTTTAAAGGTGGGAGCACACACAACACTTTGCTCATAACCTGTAGCACGCGCGTCAAGTATAAGCGGCGCATCGGGCATTTGGTTGAAGTCTGAATAGGCCGCCACGATTGTCCCCAGAAAAAGCACCTGGTCGTTAACCGTCACTTTCATCAGGTTCTGAGCAATACCCAGGCCCAACTGGCCCTTATACGAGAGCTTTGCCATATACTCCAGGCTGAGCCCATATATCTTCAGGTTCAGTTGGTTCCCCGCTGAGCTGCCGTATGCTCCGAGCGTCAACTCTGATTTGCAGTTGCTGATCGTCAGGGTGTTACTTGAATCATCAAACGTTCCCTGAGCAAGCGTGAACTCGTAGGTTATATCGCGTTTCTGGTACGTCATTCAGCGGACGCCTTCTCTTCATCAGTCATGTAGAAAAGCTTGAAGCGTGTGCCCAAGCCCATCCAATCTGGGTCGTCGGAACCTTCCATGTCTGCGAAGAACAGATCGCCTGAGAAGCCGAGATAAGGATATCTGACCATCCAGTTACAGTTCAGGCAGATGACCCCCTGAAAAACAGGGTTCTCGTTCAGATACAAATCCATGAACAGGCCGGTTGAGCGCTGAGCCAGGTCGATGCGGCAACTTTGCCCATTTATCACCGCGGTGAGTGACTGGCCCTTAATGGGTGAAAGTGTAATTTCAATCATTATGTAATGACCTTAGCGAGAGTGGTGATGCCGTCTTTAAGTTGCATTGAGGCGCTGTCAGTGGCCTTCGTATAGGCCGTATTGACTGTATCCACCGCGCTTTGCAACCCGTTCTCCACATAGGTTGCTGTGGTGGAAAGGGATGATGAAAGAGAGGTTGTTCCGCTATTCCATGCGGCCTTAACAGAGTCCAGCGTTACAGCTTTGCTGGCCGCCTGTCCGGGTACCTTCTTCAGCGTGCCAGGACCATTTTGGTTTTTATCTGTGATAGCACCTTGCTGGTCACTACTTAGCGTCACTTCTGCCTCTGTTAATACAGCCTGAAAACTTGCCTCGACCGTAAGCATGGTGACACCACTCTTTGCATCCACCTTGAAATCGTAACGCTCGAGGTCATAACCGGTATAAACGGTATCTGGCGTCTCAATGTCGTAAGTATTCGCACTGGCGATCATGTCATCCAGAGTTGCGATGAGGTTAGTTCTGCTGAGTAACGATAAGTTGGTAACGTTAGGAATAGCTCCAGAAAACCCCGTAAGCCCCTCAAGGGTGAATACCGCTCTGACGCCTGGTGGACGCTTAACTTTGTTATAGGAACTATAACTTCCCTGCTCGATTGGCGAATTTACAATCGACGCGTCGGCCACCTTCTCAACAGAAATCCATGAGGTTGGGCTAAAGACCTTCGACCCAACAATACTCGTTGAATCTTTTTGGACTGTCGCATAGTAAATCCCATACCCAGGGGCCAGCGTGCTATTGACAATAGAGAGGATGCTGCCACTTTTCACCGCGCTGAGCAGCGTTGTTTCGTTCAGTGAAAACGCCATGCTTTAACCCTGCCCTGTTGTTTTGGTAAGAACGATAGTTTGGCGATTCACCGCGCCGCGAAGGTCAGTAGCTAATTCAGGAACCGTTTTGGCATTGCTCTGAACATCAACCCGATTAATGCTGATGTATTGCGATGACGACTCACTACTCGTGGTATACGTGTGGTTGCTGTGATAATTCGCCGCAGCTGCCGCACCTGTCGTTACCCCAGCAAGAACTTTAGGAGCACGCTCAGCATCATCTTTCGGCCTATTTAAGAACCTCAATCCAGACAGAACTTTTGGCACATAATTGCGGGTTTCTTCGGGTGCATTATCCAGCCCTTTACGCTGTACGTTGCCTAGCCCCCAATTGTATGCTGCTAGCGCCTCATTAAGATTTCCATGTGTTGCCTTGAGTAATTGAGCCAGATATTTAGCCGCAGCCTCTGCTGACTTTTTCGGGTCGAAAACGTCATTGCCCTGTAGCCCCATATCTTTTGCGGTGCCATCCATGAACTGAAACAACCCTTTGGCACCTGCACCGGAAACAGCGAACTGATTCCCCCCAGACTCGGTTGTGGCAACGCTGTTCAACAATCCGGTTGGAAGGCTGTACTTGGCCTCGAGAGCACCGAACTGTGAGCTCATCCATTGCAGCAGGCTGGAACCCGCCCCTGAGACTTTGCTTGATTGCGCTCTTTGCGGAACTTCGCCACTACCTGCCAGCCCACCAGAGGGAAATAACCCATCATTTCCTGCATGCGGTATCAACCAAGCAGGAAACTTCCCACTGCCTACAGTAGGCGGTGTGTCAGACAAATCAGGATCGGTGGCATTTCTGGCTGCCCAGTCGCCGCTAAAGAAGTCTTTTGCTTGCTGCATAACCGCTTCAAAAGAACCGCTATCGGCCGTTGGCAGTTGAATGCCAGTATGCCGCTGTAGCCATGATCTAAAATCCTCTCCAGCAGCCCCAACAGAATCCGTGCCTGGAAGGTCATTTAATGTTTTAGCAACTGGGTTATTTTTTAGCTCTGGGTGAGCATCTTCATACGGCTTAACAACTAGCGCCTGAAGAGCGAGAAGTGCTGCAATCAACCCTGCAGGCCCCAGTAATGAAGAACTCAAACCTGTGAAAAGTGACAGAAGCTTACCGCCTACTGCTGCACCTACAAGAATTTCAATAGCGGTTTTCCAGCCACCAACGCTATCAGCACCCTGATTGGCAAATTTGACTACTTCGCTAAAAGCATCGCCTATCTGCTTAATGGCATCATGGATTTCTTTTGGGTGAGTGTTAATCCAGTTGCTGAATTGGATGAGAGCATTGTTGAACTGGTCGATGTATGGGATTAACGCTGCAAAAAGTAAGTCGCGGGTTTTTTCAAGGTTCTGCTGAACGATAGTCCACTGGACATTAAACTTTCTGGCAGCCTCTGCGCCGGAATCCGTATACCCCGAAGAAGCGGTAAATTTATCAACATTACCAACAAACTCTCCCTTCCCTGTTCCGGCACGATCTCTTTGTAAGATTGCATCATCGATGCCGAATTGCTGGGCATAAACCCTGGCTTTATCCGACGGCAACTTACGTAAGGCCTCCATGACCTTCCGCATAATCTGGTCTGGCGTTTCATGCAGAACGTCAAACTTGATACCGGTCATGCTATTTAACTGGCCGAGCGAGTTAATCAGCGGCCCGCTCCAATCGCCATTACGGGCAGACTGCATGGTTTTCTGCATCGCCATCAGCGCCGAAGTAATGCTTTCTGCGCTTGATCCTGCAGCAATAGCGGACTTGCTCCAGCCGTCTAATTCCTTGCCGGACATGTCTAATGCTTTGGACTGAATGGAAAGTTGCTGAAGGCTATTAGCAGTACCGGTAACTAAATTCTTAAGACCACCCAAAGTCAGCGTTACACCGGCAAGAGCCAGTACTTCAGTTCGGATTGAGCCAAAGAAAGACGCCGCACGCTTACCGGCTGCCTCCATATCCTTGGCTGTCTTATCAGCATCTTTTCCAGTTTTCTTCAGGTCTTCAGATACTTTTTTCTGACCCGAATTGAAGCTCGATGCGTCAATGCCCAGCGTGATAATCAGAGCGTCAATAATGTTAGCCATGCTCACTTTCCTTCTGCCACACCTTGGCGTTATGGTTATCGACGCTCATTATTTCGAGGAAGTCCCACATGTCCTCTAAGCTATAGACCGTCTGAAGCTCATACCTCGTCGCCAACTTCCCTGACACCACTGCAGCTATGTTCGGGGCTACGTTGGTGTATTCAACGAGCCCTCTTGGTTTGTCTGCGGTGAATTGAGGTGGGATGTCTAGCTGGCGACGGCGGTTATAAAATCCACGTGCAGCTTTAACACCTCTGCACGCAATTTCAGCCTGGTAGTAAACTCTTCGATGTCGTTATTGATATCTGCTCGGGTGACAGATGGGTTGCCCGGGTCAGGAATAATGGACACGCAGGCCATTAACTCATCCAGTAACGGCTTAGCTTCGTCGAGTGGAATTTTTGCGACCAGCGACAGACCCAGCTGGGCTAATGCCACCATACCCATCTGCGCGAAGTCATCCGGCACCTCAATGCCGTTGCGTGCCATTGCCATACCGGCACGGATCGCCCACCACTCAGCCTTATCAGCGGACATTTCCTTAATCAGAAATACCTTGCCCTCGTCACGGCCTTTCGCCTCAACCGTAAATACTTTTTCTTTACGAGCCATTATTTATCCTTAAGAGGCGGAATAGACTTCAGCGGTGATGGATTCCCATTCGATCAACGCCTGGGATGCCTGAAGCACACGCTTGGCATCTGGCATTGCTTTCCAGCGTTTCAGCACGCCGTTGGTGAGCGTGTATTTGCGACCTATTGCTGGCAGGATTAGCGTCATGTTGCAGCGGAATACTGCTACCGAAGTGCGCGAGGTGGTTGCCCAGGTGTCGAAAATCACGCGGCTATCGCTGTCTGGCATGATATGGATGGTTTGCGGCAGGTCACCATAGATAAAACCTGCGGACAACTTACCATCTGCGCCACGTACGGTCTGCGCCAACTCTAAGGCCTCGGTGTCGAAGATATCCTCGGCCGCAAACCCCTGAATCTGCTGCGCTGTCGTGTACAGGTTAGTCACAGTCAACATCATGATTGCATCAGCGGAAGTAATGGTATTGGACATTATTGAACCTCAACTGAAGCAAGAGTGAGTTTCTGGACCGCGCCGCCGTCACAATAGTAAAGCGTGCATGATGGAGTAGTCCGATTCGAACGCATGGTTGCCGTAAACGGGCCGATATACAGGTAATAGCCTTTGGCAATCAGCGAGGTTGAGATGTCAGAACCCACAGTGTTCTTGATCTGCAAAATCTGTGATGCGCTCAGGTCCGTGCCCGTACTCATGCCGCCCCACGCCAGGAACTGTGCAAAGGTGTCTGCCATTGATGCTTCAATCTGCGCACGGCCAGCAGCGTTGTATGGCACGTAGGTGTCACTCATGAACAGGGTTATCACATCCTGTTGGAGTTGAGCGTTAAACCATACTTGCCCAAAGAAGGCATCTACCCACTTGAAGTCGCCGGTAATTGAGCCAGGTGCCCAATACTTCTCATTGAAGTTGTTTGAAGTGTATTGGCCATAGAAGTTGTATCCGTTGGCCGCAAGTGCGTCGTAATCATCAGAATCTGATACATCGGCAGACAGGCCATCCAGTGCGCGATATTTCAGCGTGCGGCGGCCGTTGGTTGCATCGAAATTCAATGCCGCGGCAAAGCCAAGAACATTAGCCGCTTTGGTGCGGTCGCCATAGACTGGGATAACAGAGCCGTAGTCGTATGTGCTAATCACCTGGTAGGCGAAAGTGTCAGTGCTGCCCGTGGTGGTTGCATCACTCTCCAGCGCCCATCCCGCGTAAGCGAAGCGATCTGACTGTGCACTGGCCCACGCTGAGAATGCCACATGCTGTGCTGTTGTTGCGGTAAACGAGGTAGTGAATGCTGCCCAGTCCTGAGATGCTGAAAGGATTGCCTTAAATGTATCCGTAGGATTGGCAATGTCTGAACCCTGAGAAATCACCGCGCCCTGAGTGCTGGAAAGTTTCAGGTTATCGGCGAGCGTGCCAGACGCAAAGGTGATCGTGCTGTCAGCACCCGTGGTCGCCGAGGTGATAATGAAAGATTTCACTGTAGTGTCATAGACCACCGTCACTTCGTTGCCCAGTGCGGCTTCTATCAGCGCTGCTGCGGCTGCATAGCTTGTTGCGGAAGACAGTGTGATTGTGGTTGATGTCACTAGCGTACCGTCAACAGTCAGCACCAACGTACCGCTGAACAACTTCAACGCATCCAGGGTGACTGAGGCCATTGATCCGGAACGCAACCACGCAGATACTGCCTCAGAGTTAAACTGTGAGAGATATAAGGTGCCCGGCGTTTTTGTGCAGTTGTTGTAACCCTGAAAATAAACCGTGGCCATCGCGCCCTCATTCGACTGAGAACCAAAATAATCGGTCACGTCTGAGGTACTGCTGAATGACAACAGGCTGCCAACTGCAGCATATGCGCTGTCAGTCAGGATCAAGCCGTTCAAATCTACCGCACTGCCCGCAGCTGCCAGCACACTCGGAAGTATTTGTACGTCTTTACTTAATGGAATTGCCATTTATTAATTCTCCGGAGGAAAAGTGGCGTCGATAGATTTGGCTTTTATCGTGATGTTGGTAAAGAAATCCTGAGGCACCGAAACAACTGGGTTTATTTGGGCGTGAAAATCAAACGTCCACCGGTTTTCATATTGGGCCTCGGCATTCGTTAAAGCGTTCTGGTGTGGTTCTGTCGCATACAGTGGCTTCATGTCCACGTCAGAGTTTGCGAAGTACTCGCAGGCAAACTCCGTTCTGACCAATGGTGCTATCGTGGCCGCGATATCAGCCGCGTCCGGTCCATAGCAGTCGAGTTGACAGCCCCACTCAGTCGTTCTCAGGTTATCCTGCGTGCCGCTTCCGTCTGTGTTTGGTGAGTAAGTGATGCGACTTGTTGAACGGCCATAGCTGTTTAACGGCGTCATGGTGATGAAGTTACCGATTGGCATCGGCACACCGTTTTCCTGCGACAAAATCACTTCTGCACTGACGATGGACAATAAAAAACCGCGCAAGGCGGTTGTGATGTCATCCTGTTTAATGCTGATGGTGGCGGTCATGTGTTCACCTGGAGCGTGACCACGAACTTACACCAATCCGGCCACTCCTCAAGCGGCTGGGTAATCAGCCACTTTTCATTTTTAGATGGAATAAGCAGATAGTCACCCCCCTTCTGATTTGGTCGGTTAACACCCTCAAAATTGCCGTTCACATAGGCTGATTTGATAACGCCCTGCAAGTTGAGTCCATCAACCTTCATGAGGTCTGTATAGCTTAATGGCTGAAGCTGCAGAGTGACGTCTTGCGTGCTGTATGACGGCGTTCGGTGACCTGCCGCGTCAGTCGTGTACTGGCCGGTGCTAACCATCATCTGAGCTGGAATATCAGGGTTAACAGTGGTTATTGCACCGCGCACGAGACCATGAAGGTTCATTAATCCCCTCCGTTAATAATCTCGAAATCAACAGATTTTTGCATTACTCCAGAATCTACTAGGGTCTGTTCGGGTCGAGCCAGCCCTTTCCTGATTTTTGCTGCTACCGTTGCATCAGCACTTTCAGGAGGAACGACATGGTCAATGGTATTCTTGATGTCCTGAACCATGAGAGGTCCTAGCCCATTAAAGGCCTGTGTCATTCCATTGCCGTCTAAGGATTTACCTTTAACCAACTTTCCAAGTGCCGCTCCCCACTCGCCAGTTTTCTCAGCCACCGTAATACGCATAAAAGGCCGCGCCGGTATGTGCAGCGTTCCAAATTCATTGGCCGCGGCATAGGGAGCAACAGGCTCTAAGGCGTCATTGGTAGCGCCAGCAAGGATTCCGACATTCATCTGCAACTTTAGATTGCAGCCCATTGCAGCCAAGGCCTTTTGAAGCTTATCTCCGCCTGACATTGAAGACATGGTTTACCCCCATGGATGGACGTATTTTTTAGCAACATACCGACCACCAACAACATATTTACGCGTTGCCTGCCAGTACATGCTCCCGCAAGGTGTTTGCTTAAACCACGATGCATTGGTTGCATCTGGCACGGAGAATGAAACGCTTACTGACCCCTCTGAAGCGCTTGCGATTGGCCCTGACTGCCCATCACCCCACAACGCCATTGTCGCCATATGGCAGACCAGCAAATAGAGGATGGTTTTCCGGTCTTTGACGCCGTTATCCGGATCATAGGGGACGACAGAAGCATTGGTATTGTCGAGTAATAGGCATGCCACATCAAACGCCTGGTTGAGCTGTGGGTCAGTCAGTACGCCTGCAAATCGCGGATATATCCCGGTGAACTCAGAGGAGTCAAACTCGACAATAGCCATTACGCTGCCTCGCTAGCCGGGACTTCTTCAGTTTTAATGGTCTTGTCATTTTTGGTGTCGACTGGCTCAAGGCCGTGCTTCACTGCAGATTTTTCATCCGCACTATCTTCAGCGCTGGCATAGTCCGTTTCATATACCAAAGTGCCGTTTGTGAAGTGGGGCATCTTGCCGTAAGCCTGCAACACCTCTTCCCAATCATCGGCTGGTACGGTAGTTTTGCCAAAACCACAGGTCAGCGTGCCTTTTTCAAGGCCCCGAAGATGGAAGTCGCTACCGTAAAGAGACACCTTACGTCCGTTAGAGATATCAAAAACAATACCGTGCGGGTGCTTGAGGCGAACGTGAACGAGATCTGACATGTTATTTCCTTGGGAAGAAGAATCAGCCTCCTCAGAGGCTGTATTTTTACGTGGTCGCGCCATAGTTTACATACCTGTCATTTGTGCGACGGCTGCAGGGACTCGAATTACACCGCCGTAGGTGGTGCCGGTTACCTTCTGAGCAAAAGAAGATAGTGATGGTACGATGCGGCCCATGCGGATTTTCTCACCAAAGCCTAAAAGGCCGGTTTCATTCCCAAGCACTTCCGGCGCAATCAGGATCATCGTTTCTGCAGCTGCTGGTGCATTGGCTGCGCCTAACTGAGGAAGCGAAACGAATACCATGTTCGGGAAATATTCCTTCAGCATGGACATAACGGTTACGCCAAGCTGAGTGGGCTCTGCTAGCAAGGTGCGCAGGCCAGGCGAGCAAGCCAGTTTTAAAACAGACTTCTCATCAACCAAGCCGGAAAGTTGATTGACCAGTTGGGTGAAAAGCTTGATCACATCGTTATAACGCGCAATCGCATCTTTGCTTGACCAGGCAGTTGCACCGGAAACAGAGATCGGGGTGATAGCCGCTTGCAGATTTGGGTCATTCAGCACACCATAGATTTCTTTACCGGCGACGCCAAGTAAATAAAACTTATTGGCGTCAATATCGATCGTAGTTGCTGCTGAACGTTGCTTGGCCGCCGCCAGGTTAATTTTGGCTTGTGCCGCCATATCCTGCTCCAGATCACCGTACTGAATGATTGTCTGGAAGCGGTATTGCTCACGGGTGTGCCATTCAGAGTTAACACCTGCTACACCAAATTGACCGAAGTCAGAATATGCGGCGGTATTACCGGTAACTTCATCTGCACGCCATTTAAAGTAAGGCGTAGTCCAGTCCCCGCGCTTTTCTTCATTGAATAGCTCACGGGCGTTACGCGGTGCTGTTAGGATTTCAATGACGGTAGGATCGATATACGCCAGCAACTCAGCTGGGATCGTTGAGTTTGCCTGTGTGATAAGCGCAGCATCCTGAATAAGACGCGGCATATTATCCTTGGTGATCCATTCACGTGCGTTGCGGCCAAAATCAAAGCCGTATCGCTTAGCTTGTTCGAAAGTAATATTCATTATTGTCTCCATCCGCACGTGACGATGCCCACCGAGATAATTCAGTGTCATTCACGAAGGGATTATTTCAGGGGGTTAGGCGGCTGGGGTCCAGTTGGAAATGAATACCAGGTTATCGCTGGTACGCACTTCCCTTACTACAAAACTTGTCTCTAGAGAGCCAGCAACGGTTGCGCCCGCTGCAGCATAAGAAACACTGCCATCAGTTGTGGAAGCGAATGCCTTCTGCCCAACCGTTGGTGCTGTGGTTCCGAAGCTCGTGTAGAACTCGCCGATTGTCGCCACGGTCACCGGCGTTTCATCTGGAATACCGAGCGTGCCACCAGAGAGCAGCGCGAAGTTATAGTAATTAAGCAAGCGCTCTACAAAGCCTGCAAGCACGGTGCCTGCCGCACTAACCTGAGATGATGGATCGGTACCCTGGAAAACAAAGTTGCCGACGGTCACAACACCTTCTGCCAGCGGATTTGTCGGAAGATATACGACGGGGTTGTGTGATGCTCGATCACCAACAACTGCGCCAGAGTAGTAAAGATTTACTTGAGTTTGAAGGCCCATTTATTGCCCCTTAATTAATTTTGATTTTGCCAAGGCCTGCAAACTGACCTTCGAAAGTATCCAGGGAAGAGTCGAGGACAGGGGACGGATTTGCTGGCTTATTCGATGCCAGCATATCCACCATGCCTTTGTAAGATGACTTTTCATACTGACCGATTTTTACGCCTTTTTGTTTCAGAGCATGCCCATAGATATCTTCAGCGCTGTCGAATGCCATAACATCGACCTCACCGATCAGGTCACGCACCTTGCGACCTGCTTCATTGAGATTGCGGAAGTGAGCCTGGGCTTCAGTACGCGCCTGCAATTTGATTGAATTGGCATCCATTGTCGGCTCACCCTCTTTTTTCTTTTTGGCTTCTTCAGCCGCTGCCGCTTCTTCTTCGGCTTGCTTCTTGGCGGCTTTCTCTTCTTCCGTCAGATCTTCGTCGCCAGTTGGCTCTGATATGCAGGCCAGAATTTTAGCCAGCACATCGTCAGGCACCTTACCTTCCAGCAATGCTTTGAGACTTTCTGAAGCGTTATCTTCGTCAAAAGCAGGCTCTTCTGCAGCGCTTGCCGGCTTCTCTTCTGGTTCTACGACTTCCTCAGCCGCCTCCATTAGTTCAGCAAGCTCTTCCGGCTCGATATCCATGTCCTGAGCAATCTTAGCCCCATATTGACGAACGACTGCTTTTGCCAGGGTTGCAGGTTTTTTGTATGAACCAACCAGTTTGGTCAGATCGGCGGGGACAGCATCCATAGTTAGACGCGGCTTTAAGTAGGCAGCCAGCGTTGCACGCACCGCCACCTGTTTACGGGTAAGTTGCATTATTTTTTGCACCTTTATTGGTTTTGACGGCATTGCGTCGTGGACAGAAACTTCGGGACCAGCCCGACCTTCCCTTACAAGCGTTACGTGATTACCTCGGATGTTTCGAATCACAAAGTCATAAGCAACGCCGTTGAACTCACCAGGAGTGAAATCCGGATCAAAGAAATAGCCGCAGCTAATTTCTTTTAGTTTTTTGCTATCAATCGCTTCAATGGCTGACTGGTCAGTGACTATCAAGGCATTGTCGAGATAAGGTGAGTCCCACACTGGCGTAGTGCCAATTGAGCCGACTCTTTCCTCTTTCAATGGAGCGTGCGCTGAGTCCTGCTTATGAATAATCAGCAATGGCATGCCATTAAACATGTCTTTAGATTTCTCTAACTCTTCGGCAGACCGGTATCCGTAGTAAACTTTTTCAGGGTCTAAACCTTGCTCATCAAACCCAGGAATTTCTCGCCCATAATATGGGGCTACCTGCTCTTTAGTGAGGTGGGTCTGGGATACGTGCAGATACCCGTTTTCGTCAATACGACGACGTGACGCTTCGTCAAAGGCCATTGAGCTAAGTTGAGCAACTCCAGTTGGCGAGCCTTTTTCGGCTTGCTCGCGTGTAGAATGTATTTTCCCGTGCGCACCAAAGCGAAACCCTGCCTTGCCACCTTTTAAGGTTATTTCTCGGATTGGCATTTTTTTACCTTTCTGCAGGCAATAAAAAAGGCCACCTGAGTGACCTGTTTTGTTATTGGTTTGTCATTTAATTACTGGCCTGAACTCACACTTGCAGTTAACCAACTCCCCTGGCATAACCATTCTTCCCTCATGAGGGTCATAGCATCCCTTGCTGAGTTCAAATTCGGTGCCATTCATCTTTACATGCGAATGTCTAAATGACTTGCTGCCGCCAGCTCGATGCACCCAAATGCCGTGAGTTATTCCGGCAGACTGGCAACGCTGCTGTGATATAGCATTGCTGGCCTTGTTATTTTGGTCTCGGGCAATAACCTTAGCTCTTCGTTCAGTTACTCCATACCGCTGCTTTAGCTCTTCTTTCAAATAGCCAATGTCTCTACCGCGGCTAACGCTTTCTTGCACCAAAGTACTAACCTGAGTTAGATATTGTTCCGGTATGGATTTAATCAATGAAACCTGTGTTTCATAAATACTGTCGAGGACATTGCGAACCTCGGGGGTGAGTTGCATATTCACGCTCATGCCCTCTGCCCGAAGTTTATTCACCACTGATCCAGATGAGTAAGCGTCGGCCCGGCGAACAAACCAGGCGGCGATATCCTCTGCCTTTTGCCTGAAAGTGAGTTGCCAGCGACCCATAACTGAAATTAACTTTCTATTCATTAGTTTGGACGGGGTAGCATCACCGACAATTTTTGGCTCATGTCGCTTGTACTCGGCAGTTAACCAATAATCGACTGAATTGCTCATTTCCTCAATTAACGACTTAAGCTTCTTTTGATACTCCAACTGGAGCCCAACGTTTGCCCTGGTCGCCTTCGCCGCCTTGGGTTTCATCGCCATGTCCTGACTCCGGTAAATCACCAATCTCTATGCCGCTGTAGCCACTGTGCGGGTCTTCAGAAAGGCGTTTCCTTGACTCAGCTTGTGAAATAACGCCTTCTTCAATCAGCACGGCATCGGTATCAGCTTTCGTTTTCTGCGTGGTTGCGATCGCCGCGTCATCTTCTTCATTCAAACCAACAAACTTGAACTTGACCGATTTTTCATAAGAACCCAGAACGACAATTTGCAGCACATCCAGCATTTTCTGCAGCGGCCCGCGAAGAACCTTTTCCTGCTGCGATGACGTGTGGTCATTGTTGTTCTTTATATCGGCATCACCGCTGTTAAATCCTGCCGGAGACAGACCGAGAGTTTTAACCACATTGGTTCGGTTGATCATCACGACAAATTCTAATTGCTGCCTAACGATATCCGTCACTCCATTCATTGGCGTGACGATGTTAACGATGTCTTCCATTTCCTTGTCGATGGCCAGCACGCCGTCGTTCGTCCTATATGCCGCCATGTATTCAAGGCGTGGGTCGAGTGAACCAGTTGCGTTGGGGTTCGTTAAAATATCTTCCATATCAGTTTTCAAAACTGTTAGAGAGAACTTTTCCAGCAACCTAGCTTCAGCCTGGCGAGCATCTTGGAAATGGATAACGTAGTCGTAAAGAATCTGCGCCTGAGGAAGACCAAGGAAGTTATAAGTCGGCTTAAGAATTACCGGCACCTCATTCCCGCAGACGCGGATTAACCGGCTGGAATGGACTTGTTTCCCGAGCACCCACCACGTTTGAGGTTTGTAGTAACTAGGGCTTAACGGGTCCGTTGATTCGTAAGTGCCAGGGAAAATATTTATTGGCTCGATCAGCGTGAATCGCTTGAAGTCTTTAAGTTCCGCAGATTTTTCAGAGATATCCAGCGGAGTTAAAAGTAAGTCATCTTTAGCGCCGGTATCGATGAAAATCAGACAGCCACCAAAGTACCCATCAAATTCAGCAGCCTTATGGCAAATATCATGAATTCGATAGTCGATCATGGCGTCCTGAAGTTTCTTCTTCTCTTCCCCAAGCCCGTTATCATCAACAGCGTCGATCTCGATCCACTCTCGGGTCATGTCGTCCGCGAGAGTTTCAATGCAGGCACGGATAAGCCCATTCTGCGTAAGTGAAGACAAAGCCGCATAACCCATGAACGATGGGCCTAGCGCTGGAAATTGCCCATGTTCAAAGGCATGTTGTAAGAGCGAGTAAGCGCCGCCAGAATCGAGTGAGTGATCCATTGCCAGCACAGCTTCTTTAGGTGCCCCTAAAGTTTTTGCGGGGCCATAAAGCGCCTTAACTTCGTTATAGGTAGGGATATACCCATTCTGCTCGATTTTATCCCGCAGAGATTGCGAGACAGCAAACCTCTTGCGTTCTGGACGAGCAGAGGCGCGCCGAGCATTACGACGTTGTGTTTTATTTGTCATAGATTACCGGCGTGAAGAGTGAGGGGTTCTAGATTGAGCTCTAGCGACTAAAGCTTTGTTCATATTCAACGGAGCGCGGCCAGTTATGTAGCCATCTAACCCGTACCGAATTGAGTCGATGCAATGGTTATTAGCATCCACTATAACCGGCAGAACCTGCCCGGTAATGCGGTCGACCTTGTAGGAGTACAGGCGGCACTCTTTGGCAGTCTCTTTGCATCTCGGATGAATAATGATTTTTTTGAAGCCACGTAAATGAGTCACGCCGTCTTCAACGCTGCCAGCCCATTTCTTAGCAGATGAAATATTGAAGCCCTGCTTTTTGATATGACTGATTGTCTCTGGTCGCGAAGAGTCAGCCTTAATTGGCCAGTTCCTTGACTCTGGAATGCCGGGGTATTTGTTCTCATCCAGAACGGTCCAGTTTTCAAGTTGTTTAGCGGTGGCTCCCTCTTTGCCAGCGTAAAGCTTCCACATATCATCAAGCTCCGTGCCCTCTCCAAACGCCTCGTATTCTACGTATAGGCAATCTTGATAAACGAAGGTACGCGTAAGCACATTCGGATCTTTAGCGAAGCCAAAGTCTCCACCAAAGAACAATCGATCAGCTTTCTGCCATAAATCATCTTCGAAACTCTGCACAACATATTTGTTGGCCAGCACCTGTTTGTCGGAGTTCTCTAGGTAAGCACCCTCCCAGATCCACGCGTAGTCAGCATAGTCCAGGGATGCAAGGTCATCTTGCCGTTCCTCCTCGAGTACATCAGGGAACCAAGGATTGTCACTAAAATTCATCTCGACAATCATGGAGTTTTTAGGTGGAGATTTTCTAAATCGCTTATCAGTTGCACTGCCGTCTTTTTCGGGGTTCCATGTTACCCAGATTTCAGACCCAGCCTCACGGACGGTCGGGCGAAGTTTTTTCCAAGCCAGGTCGGAAACTGATTCAGCTTCATCTACCCAAGCGACCAGAATTCGAGCTTTAGATTTGATACTGTCGAGGTTATGCCTAAGGCCGCAAAAGACATATGAAACGCGCCTGTTCTTGGTGCGAATGTATTTCTCGCCAATGTCGAAATAGTCGTCAAGCCAAGGAACCGAACGTATGGCCTGCTTAATCTCCTCCATGCTCGACTCTTCAAGAGAGTTCATGTATTCACGAGCACAGAGTATTACGCCACTTATCTCGGCCTCAGCCCACTGATAGGCCTTTACGGCAGTCATCAGCGCAAAGGTGCGAGTTTTAGCAGAACCACGGCCACCGTAAGCACCACGGTAACGGACACCTTCAGTTGAGAAAACAGGAACGAGTTTGGCGGGTATTTGCAGATCAGCTTGGCTTTCCATTTGTTGGCTCGACCCCTACTAATCTGACTGTTGTAGGCCTCGGGCTCATGCTTCCATCTGGGCTGGTATGCTCAACCTTTTGACGATTGGTGTAAGCCTCTCCAACCTCTTTGGCCGCCTGTTCCATTAGCTGAGCGGTCATTGCGATGTTTTTCATGCTTTCCGCTTTTGTTGCCATGCGATCCAAAACTCGAAGACGGTATGCTTTGTTGGCAATAGGAATGTCTGATATCTCATCCTGAAATCGTTTGCGGGTTAACTTGAATAGTTCGACCCATTTATCGCCAAGATTCTTACCTGTAACTTTTGAGGGATCGTAAGACTCAACCTGCTGACGAGAAACCTTTAGGCTAAATTCCTGTTGGACTAACTCCGCCACTCGCGATGGAGTGTCATAACAGGCAAGAGATTGGACGATAAAGGCTTTCACCTCTACTGAAAGTGCTGCCATAGGTTTCCTTCCCGTCCTACTCAGTCAAACTGTTTATGCAAGTTTTAGCAGGCAGGTCCCACATGCTCTCGCAATGTCGATTCCCGCTACCTCTGGTCTATTTTTCGCGGCGTCTAACATCTCCTGGACTTCAACGCTCGCACCGTATCTTCGAACAACGCCAACAAACTCTTCAACGTCGTGGCCACGCATCGTTAATACCGGCTGACCTTCTTTGTTGAACTTAGGCGCACCGAATTCGTCTTTGGCCTGGCCAATGTGATAAAGCTCATGCTCGACCAATGCGCAGAATTCGAGGTCAGTGCATTGAGAGCAGTAATCAGCTGCCAGCGTAATGATGAATTTCGGCACATCACCGAACCATTCATGCATCTGCTGTTCCATTCTTGCCTTCTGCCAGCCACCGGCACGCATCATGACCTGCTCCGATTGACCAAGAACTGTTCTGCCTTGCTTCTCAAAAGCTGAAGCTGCCCACATTATTTTTAAGTCGGCCTCAATCAGGTGAGCATGATCTTCGTTATAGAGCGAACCATCTTCATCAAGGATTTGGCTGTTTACCCACTCAAGCACTTCCTCAGCAGGTATCAGACGGTTATATGGCTTAAATACCTCCAATAACTCTATGGGAGGGAGTGGTCTGCTCGTCAAGCTTCTTGGATCGGCCATTTGAATTCCCTGTTAAGTTTCCATAATTAACCCTCAAATACTTGATATTCATTGTTTTTATAATTTATACGAACCGTTTTAATACTTTTTTAAAGAAATTTTCTTTCAAACTACATAATTCAATTGATTAATTTGCAACCAAAAACGATAGTTAATCTGCCAATAACTAAGGAGTAATCATGTTCACTATGCAAACAGCAAGATGGTCACTGTCAGTCGTTATTAATAATATATTTTGTTGGCACACCGCCAGTGAAACTGTTGGTGATCGTGAGTACACGCTTAACTCAAACCCTTCTGAAGATATCAGTATCTATTTAGCTAGATGGGGCGTCGAGATGAGCGACAAAGAACAAACTATCTTGACACGTGAACTTTCAAAATGACCATTTTTTGAGTTAAACCAATGAGCCATTCACTGCAGAACATTTCTTGCTTGTCGGTGAGTGCCATGGCTTCCTCTGGAGAATAAAATGAAAGAACTTGAAGAAAGAATTGCTGAGCTGGAACAAAAAAATGAAGACTATGGCTTTCGCATGATCACGCTTGAGATTGCACTGCGACAATTAAGCATTGTTACTGATACGCTTGCTGGCAAAGATTTTTCTATTTCAGGGCTTTTCGAATCCTCCTTTGGGGAGATGATAAGGGAAAACCCTGAAAACCTCGATGTTACTATGTTAGAGGATGTCAAACAGGCAGTATGTAAATTACTTGGCAGCGCATAAATCATTATCAGAGCCACTTGGAAAAGTTAGTGACTCTTGTAATGGCTTAAAGTTGTCCAGTAAACCTTTAAACTACCACTGCTACGGAGCTATCGTCAGCATCTTCGCCCACAACAGCAACATCAGTGCTGGAAGCAGATGCATCAGCAGTCGCTACAGTGGCGTCAGGGAACAACGCAGCAATTGAAGCTGTTACTGCATCAGCCAGGCCAACGGTTTTGGCCTCGGTGATTTTACTTACGATCAGCGCGGTCACTTCAGAGTCGGCAATCGCGGATTTCAGTTCGTCGGTGGTTACGTCTACGGTGATTTTTAACTCCTAATTTAAAGGCAATAAAAAACCGACTGGAGGCGGCTATATATTAATATTCTCATCGGAATGCTTTCTGAGTGTAGCGTGCATTGCCAGATAGATTAGTCCGAAACCAATTAAAATTAAAAAACGATATCCCAGTGCGTTAAAAATCCATACTCCTCCCACCCCCCCTAATAGAAATGAAATGAGTGTAAAAGAATGAAGCCTAAGACGTTCGAGATAAAGTGGAGCTTCTTTTGGTGATTCTTTTCTACGTACTACGTCAAAAAGCATAGCTAATTCAATACCAATATCCGTAGATGTCCCTGACACATGAGTCGTTCTCACGCGTGCATTGGATATCCGGGTCACTACTGCATTCTGTAATCCCATTAAAAAACTCAGACTCAAGATCAATACTACGCCAGGAGAAGACGGTGTTAACCAGCATTCAACAATACCCAGTAACATCAGAGCCCCCCCCTCAATCAAGATATTTAAAGCATATACGGAACGAATATTCTTTCTTCGACCTGCATTTATAATAATTGTTGAGAACACCGCGCCGGAGATAAAAGTAGCTACAATCCACAGAAAAAAAATGCCTGGTACAAGGTTTAACGTCGCAAGATTTGCTGACAATGATGAGACGTTCCCGGTCATATTTGCAGAAAAAAAACCTACAGACTCAAATGCCGCAGTATTTAGAGCTCCAGCAACTGCAGCAAGCGTGCTTGCCAAGCGTCTATCGGCACGATTACTGCGAGCATCCTCAGTACTAGTGAGCATAGTGATTACCATGGTGACTTTACATGCAGATATAGTCTGCTGATTGCTCCAAATGGACAAGAAATTTGAAACTTATTCTTCTGTCGCTGATAGAAAATCATGTTCATATTGATCCGGCTTAATACCTAGAGACATCTCAGGCTGATTATCATTATCAAACGTCCGACAGGCAGACACTTTGTCATGAAGAAATGTTGGGAAATATCCTCTTGTTTTAACTGTGCATGTCGGTTAAATAGAGGAACCATGCATGGGGCATGGAAGGAGATTAATATGGGTTATTTTGTCATTAAGAAATCTGAAAAAGCTGTATCTCAACCGTTTTACTTCCTGCTTAAAGCCGATAACCATGAGACTATCGCAACCAGCGAAATGTATTCTTCAAAGGATGCCGCTAAGAAAGGGATTTCGTCTGTTCAGAAGAATGGCCCTTCAGCTGATATTCGCGATCAGACTGTGTAACATCTGATATATCTCGGGCCCGAATACAGGGCCTTTTTGGTGAACAATTGCTCATTCTCTTTCTGTCATTATCTAGCTCACTCTAAAATGAGCTATGTAATGGCTTACGCGCATGTTAGTTATGCCGCCAGTCGGTGCTGCTCTTCAATCAATGGCTGACGGTGGTTGCGATCAAACATTCCTTTCAGCACCTCTTTACGCTGGTCAAAGTCCCACCCCATACTGATAAATACCGTATTGGCGCGTTGCAACTCGGTAACACAGTGGATCTGCATCGGGGTCAGGTAATCACGAATAGACTCCTTCTTGTCTATCTCATGATGGACACGGAATTTTGCTGACGTCATGCCTATAGCCAGTCGATTAATCAGATCAGCCTCATTACTGAAATGATGCGGAGCAATGGACTTACCCGCTGCCTCACGCTCATGCTTTATGGCATCAGTCATTGGCTTGTATTCGAGCCGTGAGGTGTTGCGGTCAAGCTTTTTGCTGGCAAGCGCTCCACGCATTCTGAAGAATTCGGATACGAGGCGTTTTTTGAATGCACGCACCACATCATTGTTCCGCATATAAGTTATCAGTAACGTTGTTTGCAGCTCGTTAATCAAAGCAACTCTCTGCTTTTGCTTGCCGCCGTTTGTATCAAAGGTGCGGATTTCAAATCCGACCCCACCAAATTCTTCAAGGTCCGATTTGTTACGATCCACTAACTTGATGATGGTGTCATGGTCGCGACCAACCCCATCAGCGATAGCCACAGTATTGGTTACAAGGTCGAGTTTTTTAATTTCAACTAATTGCATGGTTATTACCTTTCAAAAAAGAGACCTCTGCTCACCAGAACGCCATGCCTGAGCGCACCATGCTGCGATGGCGTTCTCAGAGGTCGCTTTTGTGAATGGTCTCAGGACTGGTAGCGCGGGTGAGTGCGCGGGGATTTACTGCATAAAAAAAATCCGCCAATTGGCGACATCTTAATATTTGGTGGGCAAATCATTATCGAGCACTCTGGAAAGAATGCTCTGTAATGGCTTACAGGTACTTGTCTTTCAGCGCGACCAGCTCGGCTTCAGCGTCAGCGCCCAGAACTTTGATGCCGTGCTCAACGAATTCCACGAACGCCTCAAACTTGGCTTTAACTTCAGCCAGGGCGGAGGTGGATGCGGTATCAGCGGTTGTTGCTGTGTCAGCCACTGCGGTCTCTGCTACTGCTGCAACGGTGGCAGCTGCTGTCTGTGCTGCGGTGTCTACTGCTACGTCGGTCATGGTAACTCCTGATGATGGGGTTTCAGTCGATGTGACTGGGGTGTAATAGATAGCTTTCAGCCATTCCAAAAATTGCTTAATCATTTCTGTCTGGCCTCTTCGATTTGTTTGATGCCGTCAATTTGGCTATTGCAGTTCTGCAGGTCAGTCAGCAATAGCTCATTCCACAGCACGCTGGCGCCGTAAGTTAATGGGTCATTTGGCATGGGTGACGGCTGACACTGACTTAACAGGCTGGCCGGTATTGGAGTGACTGGCACCTTGACGTACTGCGTTGTAGTGGTCGCGCAGGCTGTCAGTAGCGGAAGCAGGAACAAGCTCCAGATTGCACGGTGCTGTTTGAAGCACTGTTTTAATGATCGTCTGCCTATCCTGACTTGCCGTCTTATCTGATTTCTGGTCATTGAGCGTGGCTCCGGCAATCGTGTTGAAGGTGGATACTGCCAGTGCCTGGGAGTTGGTAATGAATTGGGCTTCGTTCTTTTGCTGTACCGCAGTAGTGAGTTTGTCAGCGGTCGCTACTGATTTGCCGTAGTAGTGGAATGCCGCCCACAGCAGCAGGGCAATAATCAGCAGGATGATTGCGGTCAGGACAACGGCGATTTTGTTAATCATTTTTGCCCCATCAGGCAAACCTGCCTGTCTATCTCGCGCCGGTTAATCAGACCGCGATTACGTTTTTTGTTGACGTAAACCCACTGACGCAGGTCATCACAGGCCTCTTTTGTTTGGCCCGAATTGATATGTCTTAGAAGAGATGATCGCTTGAATGAAGTGACACCGACGTTGTAAGCAAATGACATAAGAGCGGCGCGGGTGTAATTATCGATGGGGACTTTTACCGCCGAGTCTACTGCCTTTTTCACCGGCACCAGATGCTTAACCAGTAACGCATCGCACTCTTTGTCTGAGTAATATTTGCCTGGCACAACGTCTGGGCCAGTAATACCGCTGCATACCGTCCAGACTCCGCCCACATCTCGATAAGGTGTGCTCTTCTGCCCTTCAACACCTTCCGGGCCACCGAGCAGAGCAATCGCTATTGTTAACGCGGTTGCTCCGCCCAACTTAACTATCTTGCTCCGCAGTTCCGGTGACATCGGCATGGCTATTCCACCTGTTCCATTGCGTTTTTAACTTCTTCCGCCACGTGAGCAGGGTCAACTTCAGAATTGTCTTTTCGCCCAGCCAAAAATGAGACCATAGCGTCTGTCCGCTTCTCATCAAGCTTCTGCTTTACCTTGAGCGCGTTGCGATTGTTCAAATAGGTGCTGAATGAAAGCATTGCGCCGAACAGTGCGCACAAGACGTATATCCACTGCTCGGTTGATAGGCCCGCAGCACTGGCAATAGCCGTCAGCGTGGCCCAGAAATGTGTCCAGAAGCCGTCATTCTGTTGATTCATTTTCATGGTTCCACTCCCATTGTTTAGATGGGCTGTGTCAGTAGTCGAAAGGATTAGCGCCGGAATGCAGGTAGACATGGAGTCATATGAGGGTGAGCACTCGGCGCTAAATTTGGGCATAAAAAAAGGCCGCCAAGTTGGCAGCCTCTAAAAAGAAGGTTGTGATGGCAGAAAATCACTGCACGTCGGATGGCCTGTCCCGACTTAGGTTGGCCCTTCCATCCAACCACTTCCTATTGTTTTGGTACGTAAGACCTTCACCACAACGATAAGTAAGCGCCCCTACAATCTCATTCAATGGAGATTGCAGGCGGATAGGTGGCACTTACTTACCTGTTGCGTAGAAATCAAAAAGCCCCGACCGGTTAAGATCAGGGCTTTTCTATGTTTTTTAGGTCCCGCAACGAATCAACGGAATCCCAGCGTTAGAGAACAATACACACAGATTCGGGAAAAGTAAATAGCCCGCAATAATTTTGTGAGCTATTTTTTCATTCGCTATCTAGCAACCTTCGCTAAAACGCTATTCGCATACCCTTCTTCAATTTCCAGCTTGGTAATGAGTTCGTCGTAAAAAGGCTTTATTGTCTTTTTCCAGGTATCCAGCGTGAGCGCGTCGGTTATCTGGCACACTGCGTTAAAAGCATCAGTTGATGGGATGCGCTCATAACCTCGACCGCTACAGCGCTTACAGTTGCATAGCACTGGAACACCCTGTTCCTCACTTAGCTTCCGGCTTACCGCCCGCCCGCGCCCCTTGCAGTCATTGCATGATGAAGACACAAGCCCTTTCCCATCGCACTGATGGCATTTAACCCTAACCACCTCACGCACATTGCGCCTTGTTCCACCGGAGAACGGCGATTTCATGGTGAAAACTTCAGCATCAATAAATCCCGATGCCTGGCAGCTTGGGCATGGCTTTTTACTGGCTGCACTTTGGCAGTGATCCAGATACGCATAAGTTGCAAGGATTTGCATAACGATTGGTTTAATATCAATTTCGAGCTTACGTAAGGCGGCCACCTTATCGCAGGTCTGCAGTGCAATTTCTTGAAGTAGTGAAACGGCGCGAGTTGCGTCGTTTTTGCTTATCCCAACCTTTCCCATGAAAGCGCTATATCCCAGCGGCGCTAAACTCTGAGTCAATCCCATAGCTCCCATCATATCCGTGCCAGATAAAGCGTCTGATGCTGTTGCAGGAGGCATGCTGGTAAAGTTCTGAGTTTTCGGGAAGTGGTATTTAACGCTCGACTCAAGGCTCATTTCTTTCTCCGCTTAGGCTGGGCATCCCACGATTGAATGCTTGTTGGCTGAATTTCCGGATTAATTGGTTTGAACAGCCGGAGTATTGCCGAGAGTAAGATCATGCTGCTTCTCCGAATGGCTTGGGTTTCTCGCTTAGTGATTTCACTGTTCTGTATTTTTTTGCAAACAGATGAGCCCTAATTCTTATTTTGGTGACCTTCACTTGATACTTATGGGATAAGATTTTCCGAGGTAACCAAATAAATAGAACTACCGAGTAGAGGGTTGCTGTCATCACAATGTCGAATGTCATGCTGCTTCTCCGAGTTGTTTGATGAGGTCTCTGGTTTTCTGCCTGTAAAACGCCCTAAGCGTTTCAAGTTCTTCGCGGGTGTATCGATGAGGGGTATTGTTATTTTCAAGCGCCTCGACGTGATGAAGGCCGATTTTTTCTATGAGACTGATACGGTATGGGCCTATCGCGCCAGAGTGATGTATGTTGCACGCTGCACATTGGCTATGGCAGTTATCTTCGTTGAACCTGAGTTGTGTGGCCGCTTTTGTCGTCCTGTAATGCCCTGCGTGATAAGTCGCTGCCGTTGTGCTGCCGCAACTGATGCAAACCTCCCCGTCGCGGGCACGAATAAAGTCGTTAAAAGCTCTCTGGGTCATATCAATCCAGTGGCTTAATGGCTTCGAATCGGCTTTTCGTTTTTTCCACTCTTTGCTTTGTGCTATTGCTTGTTTATCAGCTTCAACTTTCTTGCCGTAAACAATCGAGCACTGAGGGCTGCAAACTTTTTGAGTGGTAGACCAGGGAAGGAATTCTGTTTCACAGATGGAGCAGGATTTTGGCTTGCGGGGCTTCGTCGGCTTTGTGCCTTTAGCCATTCTCTTTCTCCGCTTTATAGATGCCCATATTTAGCTCATTGAGCTTGAATTGGGCTGTTCTGATTCTAGCCCTGCAGTTAACCTCTTCACGTTTCAGATTTTCCAGTCCGTCTCGATGCTCTTTAATTTCTTTGCGTAATGATTTGAGTTCCCACTCGATTTTCTGCTCTCCCTCGGCGCGCGCATTGATCCAGTCGAAAGCTTCAACGACAGCGCCACAGCTGCGACAGGTAAGCTGCCGAAGATGGTCATCGACCAGAATACTTGTATGGCTACAGCGGTAAGGCGCATGAGGTGACTTATCGGTTTTAACGAAATTCAACTTCTCTTTTATGTCAGAATTAGCATCAAATCGCTTAGTGAATGCCAGCACGTTATCGCTATTATCGATTTCACTTTCATCACTCATCGTCTCGATTCCTCTCTACGTCATATCCACACATGGCCCACCAATCAGCACAGTCACTGCACGCATAAACCTCATCTTCACTTAGCGGAATACCGCAGCCTTGGCATAAAGGGTCGTCATTCATCGGGTTAACCTCATGCGATTCCACTTGGCCTGCAAAAGACCGTGGACATAATCGAATGTCTTTATCTGACTGGGTTCTGGGGACTTGCGAGTTTTGCGGCGGGGTTTAATGAATATTGCGTTGTCTTCGATTCTTTGCCATGGAGAATTAGCCATACGGCCTCCCTGCCATAACACGGAGTACCGGCAATAAGGTGTAGTTTTCTTTGCATTGGTCAAAAACGACGTTTTTACCAGATGGCCGACAACGATTAAGAAATATCAATCCGCCATCTAGGCTATCCCCAGTCACCACGTAATCTCTTTTGGAGCAGACATAGTTACCCGATTCCTGTGGCTCAACCCAGTACTGGATGCCGTGATTTGAACCGGTATAGAAGACCTCGCCAGCAGCTTTCATAACGCCTATAAGTTTGGTGGTTGTCCTATATGTCAGGCCTAGGTGCTCTGCGATATCAATTTTCTTAGAGCCTGGATTTATTGCCAGAAATTTCAATATTTGGCCTTTGCGTTCATCAAGCTTTTTACCTGTTACGGATGCTGTCATGCTGCTGCCCTCTTGTTCTGCTCTCCCCACCTTTGCGCCCATTCGATGCGCAGGCGGGATTCTTCGCTAAACTTCACGCCCTGCTCAGTGCCAAACCAGTAGATTGCCTCAATGACATCGACCATCTGACTTACCCGCATCTTGCTTGTACGCTCTCCAAACATGACTACCCCGCCGCCAATACCAGGTGCTGTTCTCTGCTCCTGCTTTTTGGTTTTTGCTACCAATGCGGTAATCATGTCTTTCCAGTCATCCTCGTCGTACTTCTCCCCATACCAAACGACTTGCAAAGACAGGTCATGCAGAAGTGGCCACATTTTCCGGTTTTGTGAAAGGGTGCGTTTTGGTGGGGATACTTCAATTTCAAATGGCTTGGAGGGGTCTAACGGAAGTTGTCTTATTTGGTCTAGTAGGCTTTGGCGTATCTGGGTGTTTCGTAGGTAATAAACCTGTTTATCCATTGGTTACTCCGGTTTAGGTGCGGCAGGTAGTGGCATCCAGTGGGTTACGATTGCTCCTTTTCGTAAAGGAAGAGAATCTTCCAATCCAGTTAAGGTGGCATCCTGCAGCCAGGAACTGTCATCCCAATGGCCATTGTATGAACTTCCTGGGATATCATCTTCAACTGAACCCGGAACGTAAAAATTCACCGGTTCACATGGTTCAGGCATCCGATCGCTGCACTTAATCCAGCCATTGTTACCTTCATTGATGAGGGAGACATCGCTAACCTTTTCGTTAGCAGCAACAATATGGTCAGGCTTAGGTGCGGCGGCGAGCATGGCAGACCATTGGCTATCAGGGCATTCCCCGATACAGTTCTCAAAATCCTCATAAGATTTGTGGAACGCCTCTCTCATTTCTATTGTCGGCTCTTTCGGTACCATCACCCAGCCATCAGGTGGCTGCGGGATTTGTGGGAGCTCATATAATTTCCGCACCACCTTGCCCTCTAATTTGCATCGCTTATAGGCCTGTTCAGAACACTGAACCCAATTGTTAACGCCGGAGTTTACCTCAAGACGAACATGCTGATTCTCAACCAGCTTAACTGCCAACGCTATCTTGGCGAGGATTGCAACTTCATTATCAATCGAATAGGCTACCAAATCCTCAAGGCGCTCTACAGTAAAGCTATCGAGTAGGTTCATGGCGCTCTCCTCCACAATCTCTGCATCTCCCAAACCTCGAAGACAAAAGACAAAGCAAAAAACAATAAACCAGCAATTACCCATCCAACAGTTTCTCTGTAAAACGATATCCATAGGCTTATTGCTGCGATAATTGTAAAAAACATATCGCAATGACTTAGTGTTTTATTGGTTATTTTCATGGCTTAGTCCTCAGTCCATGCTTGGCGCAGATTTCGTGAAGCTTTTTGAGATTATCACTTTTGCTCAAGGCGCTTTTAACACTCATCTGAGCAATGCGGGCGCGGGGTTGAGGAATGGTTTCGCCAGCATCAATGCGCTTTGCCATCAGCTTCAATTCTGTGCCACAACCTTTGCGCAACTGTGCCTCGGACCAGCTCTCATGACGCATGTGATCGCACAGTGTGGTCACCATCCAATAAACCGCCGGACTCGGCCACGGGTAAGCCTCTGGACTGACGTAGCCACCGCGCTTTCTGGCATAGGTCATTGTCAAAACATACAGCTCATTCTCGTCAGGCAAACCAGCAGCCTTTAGAGCACCCTCTTTGCACCATGCGATGAATTGACCAGGTGATGGCCAGAACGGTGATTCGCTGGCACGAGCATGCTGCATACCAGCTGACAGTTGCTCTCGGGTGCGGATGTCATTCTCGGCGAAAGCGGCGATCCATTGTTTCTTGGCAGCGCTGAGGTCAGCATCAGTTTTAAGCGTCGTTTGCGCGGCAGCTGGGAAAACTTTCATCAGTTGGCGAAATAGAGAATCCACCATTCGCTCAGCCTCAAGATTAACTACCTTGGCCGGTGTGTTATCGGGCGGGGCCATTTTCGCAAGCAGCGTACTGTCACGCTGTTCAATAACTTTTAGCAGGCGATTGCTCATAAGAACTCCTTCCAAGACTCCTCGCTGTTCCAGTGAGGCTCTGGCTCACTTTCTGCGGCTTGTCGTCTGATTGGGAACTTCGGTTTAAACAGGCCTTGGTAGCCGTTTGCGATACTTGCGTTAATCACCTCAACAGGATCATGCCCTTCGTCAAAACATTCTTTCAGCAGACCGAATGCTTTTGTCACGGTGATGGCTGTCTTGATTGGTTTCTTGGTCTGACCTCGATATTGGACCCATTCCCGCCAGGCTGTGCTGTTCAGCCATTCAGGGATCGGAATGTCGAGAGGGTTGAAAACTTTCTTGCCCCCTGTTGGGGGATTAAGGGGGTTAGTATTTATATTCTTGTTAATACATTCTTGTTCATGATGTGCGGGCTTATGTGCGGCTTTATGTGCGGCACCACCCTCCGAAGCCGCGCCATTGCTGGGTTTGTTATGTGCGGAGATATGTGCGCTGTTATGTGCGGGTAAATTGTCTATTTTTTCGGCATATTCGGCGTAATTCAGAATGGTTATCACCCTGCCTTTTCGCTTCTCACCATCGATAGAAATCATTCCTTCCTTGGTGAAAAATGCCAGCATCCTTTCCACTGTATCGCGGCTGGTCGGTACCCCTTTTCTATCACAAAGAGATAGTCCTAAATCAGCCGCTGTTGAGACCAGTTGACCGGGTTGAAGAATCCACGTGTTACCTTTGAAATTAACTGTGCGTTGCGCGTGGGAAGCCGCTAGCAGCAGGTTGTCCCATAAGGTGCGAAGAAATACGTCCTTCGCCCAAGACTTCTTCGTGATGCTGCGGTACAACTGGACGAAACCCAATTTCTGGTTCTCCATCCGGTTGCTCCTGAGTTGGCGTGCTGCGCCAATATCAATAATTTCTGCTGTATTCATGCGGCCCTCTCCTGAACCTGATTTGCAGCCCAAAGGCCAGCAATCCACTGAATCCCTTTCGGCGTGAATTTATTCTGTGTGAAGGCGTGACCGTTAGTCTGGTTCTCGCCAGTTTTGACAGTGAAGCGGCCTACGTCGATGTGCTGAGCGTAAGGCGTTAACTTGCCCGCCAGTAGATACATGATCTCGCTGTCGAGCAGAAACTTGCGGAAGGCGGGTTCTTTGATGTGAAGTAGTTTGCAGGTCTCACGAAAACCGAGTGATCCGGTCGCATTGACGTAGCTGTCAACGAACTGAACCTTTGGTGCCGCAATCGCAAGCTGGTTTTCAAGAACCTGTCTTTGCTCTACCTCAGCGGTTAAGGCCTTTAGTGCTGAGAGATAGTCAGTCGGTAATTGGGATCCGGCCTCCAACTCTTGCCAGCGGTCTACAAGTCGAGCGGTAAACTCTGGGGACAGCTGAGCAACTACGATATAGCTATCTCTCTTGCCAACCAGAAATACAGAAACAGACTGACCCAGATGATTTTTAACTTCCCCCATTGGGGGGAGTTGAATCGTCCCCCTCGCTGCCAGTCTTTCGATAGACTGCTTAACCTTGTCATGGCGAGATTCAACAAGATCAGCAATATCTAAGCTGCTCATGGTCGGGTTTACTACGTTTGATAAATAGTTCATAATTAACTCCGTAATTGACTTGCATACTTGATTACGCCCGCCCCGACAGGCCTGTAACTGTTGGGGCGTTTTCATTTAGAAGAGCGAAAGTGTGCCGACTGTTTTTCTGGCTCGGGTTTTCTTCGCTGGCTTCTCGTCTTTGGTGGCGTTTGTTTCTGCCCACACTCTTGCTCGATATAAGCAGTCATCAAACATCGCTCCCTTCTTGCTGGCCTGTGAAGCCTGCTTGTAATACTCGACAGCCTGCCTCGCCCCCCCTGTGCCAGCGGAACGGTAAATCCTTCGCTAACAAGCACCTGCTTGACGTTCTTTTCGATAAATTCCATTGCGTTCATGGGAACTCCTCTTAGGCGGCAAAGTCTTTTTCCTCACCCGTCATTTCAAGTTGCAGCCTTGAATACTCCAGCTGTATCCAAATCAGATGCCGGTAGTGCTCCAATGGCATCTTCCTTTCCCCGCGCATGACAAAATCCTCTACACCGCTGGCGGCGAGAGTTTCCATAATTTCAGGGTATTTTTCGGTACGGCGTAGGACGGTTGAATCAGCAACGTCAAGAAGTCTGGCGACTACCGACTGGCGTGTACTGGTTAAAGCGTGGTGGGCAGCGGCAAGTAGGTGCCGCCCAATGAAAGCAACGCTTCCTGTTTTGCGTGGTTTTGCTACATCCATGAGAGATAATTCCGTTGTTGGTTAGTTGTGTGTTTGCGTGATCAGCCCGTGGGGGTTATCACTGTTGTTATTGCTCCTGAGTTCAGAGAGCGGCCAGATTGTTTAAAGAGCGGTGGTGATTAGGCTGCTGTTGCGCGTACCTGCGCGAAAACTAGGTTTTCTTTGGTTACCGGATCGATAGCGGAAAATTCTTTAGTAGCCGCTTCAATCTGCTTTGCCTTACCTGGTGAAGCACGACGAAATCCATATGCGATTTGATCGAGGTAACCAACTGAGGTATTTGCGAGGATGGCGAGCTTTGACCATTCATCAGAGCTAGCTTCCTTTCTCCATCGGAGCAAATCGTTGTTCATGGTCTTGTCCTCTTGGTTATTTCAAAGGCAAGTTTATCGTTATGATAAATTTACTGCAACCGATATTTATCAATTTGCATATTTATCGCATTGCTATATAGTGTAAAAATTGGCAAATGGAAACTAAAGACATCAGGCGAGCGAATCTTGCAGCCTTATTAAAAGATCACCTCGGCAAGCACCCAGAATCCACTAGGGCTGAGTTTGCTGTTTTATGCGGTTTGGTTCCGGCGCAGTTAAGCCAGTTGACTGGGGAGAAATCGTTTAGAAATATTGGCGGGAATCTAGCGAGAAAGATTGAAGCTTCACTTAAACTTCCTAACGGATGGCTTGATACACTTCAAAACGGAACCTCAGAAAATACGTCGAATGTTTCTTACGTTGGAGTAAAAGAAAGTAAAGGTCAGTACCCCCTTGTTAGCTGGGTCAGCGCTGGATGCTGGCTGGAGGCGGTGGAGCCTTACAGGAAAGACGAGATAGATGTTTGGCCGGAAACGACCGTAGATGCTAGCGAAAATTCGTTCTGGTTGCGCGTTAAGGGTGACTCGATGACAGCGCCTGCTGGTTTTACAGTGCCAGAGGGGATGATTATCCTGGTTGACCCAGAACGCGAGCCGATTAGTGGAAAATTGGTCGTTGCAAAACTCGAGAGTGACAACGAGGCCACATTCAAGCAGTACATGATTGATGCAGGCAGGAAGTATTTGAAGGCGCTAAACCCACAGCACCCGCTGACAATAATAAACGGCAACTGCAAAATTATAGGGGTTGTTGTTGATATCAAGTGGGAGCACATACCTTAAGGCTCAGTGGCCTGAAGAGACGTTCCTCTAACAGAAGGAGTTGTATCACATGAAAATTAGATTCCTACCCCCAGTCATCGTGCTTCTTGGTGCGGCTGGCTTCATGATCTGGTTCTTTGCAAGTGGTGCTGCTGCTCACGGAGGGTGAAAACTAATCCTAGATAAGGTTATTTGACTATGAAAAGAGCTTTGATAATTGGCTATATGTCGTTTATTTCAGTGGCTTTAATTGTTGCCCTTATCGAGGGTGCTAGGTCCTAAGCATTAAAATAAACAGCAGCAATCAAGAGTGGAGAGGCTCTGGTTGATAGGAGCTGTGTCACAGGGATGTGGGAGTGAGAGACACTTGTTTAAATCACGGAGAAGGTATGGCATTCAATGACCTTGAATATCACGCAGTCCAAAAAGAAGTTGCCGCATTTTTAGAGAGTATCCGCCCTGCTCCGCATATTAGAAAAGAGATCGATATTGTCTTCACAATCAACGACCAAACTATCGAGATAGGCGAGAAACGTCCAGTATGGCGAGGTGAGCCGGGTGAGATGTCCGTGCTCACATCAGCCAAGATTACCTACGTGCGCTCAGAAAAAATCTGGAACCTATATTGGATGCGGGGAACGCTGAAGTGGGAACTGTACTCGGCAGAAAGAACCCTCGCCGTAGCGCTTAACCAAGTGCGTGATGATATTCACGGCTGCTTCTTTGGGTGAGGCTGAAGAGACGTTTGGGTAAACAAGCCTTACCTAAACTAAAATGGATGTATCAAAGGATGCTCGATTGAGAGGGATGGATGGCTTTTAATGATATTGAACGTCAAAGGGCTAAGAAAGAAATTGGGGCTTTTGTTGAAAGCATCCGGCCCCCAGCATCCATCCGTAGCGAACTGGATATATCCTACAGCATATGGGGTCAGTCGATTGAGATTGAAGAGTGCCGGCCAGTTTTGTATGGCGAGTCCGGCGAGATGTTTAAATTGGCAGTCGTAAAGATTACCTTCATCCGTGAGCAGAAATCCTGGCAACTCTACTGGATGCGCTCCAACTTAAAGTGGGAGATGCTGACTCAGGTGAATACGTTAAAAGAAGCCATCGATATCATGCGGGATGATGAGAGCGGGTTCTTCTTTGGGTGAGGTCGCAGAGATGAAGCTTGGAACTCAATGGGCAGAACTGAGATCGTCTATTCAGTATATACATTTAAATAATGTACTAACTTTTACCATCTGATATGATAGTTGGTAATAAATTTACTGTATGGATATACAGCAAGATCCAAGATGATATCATTTTGGATGGGAACGACTACCTTAAGGAGGTATAAAATGGCTTATTCTGCAATCGCAGTAGCTAATGCCTTCATAGAGAAGGCAAAAGAAAGACGAATTTCTGATTTGACACCAATGAAATTGCAAAAACTCGTTTACTTTGCACATGCATGGAGTCTTGCTGCCGGAAATGAACCGTTAATCAATGACCAGGTTAAAGCTTGGAAGTTCGGCCCAGTGATAGACTCTATTTACCAAGAGTTCAAATCATATGGTTCAAACAATATTACTAAGCTTGGAACTGAATTCTTCTATGAAGACGACGGTGAACGGCTTATCAGATCACGCTTTGTCGCACCTACCGTACCGAAAACCGATAAAATGGCTAACGCAATTATCGATACTATTCTGGAAGTTTATGGTGATAAAAGCGCTTACTACTTATCAAACCTCACGCACGAAAAGGGTTCAGCTTGGGCAGTTACGCGTGAGCATCACCAAGACGGTGAAAATAAGGGTTTTGTCATTCCCGATGCAATTATCGGAGAAACAACGAAAAAGGAACTTGGCATTGAATGACTGAAAGTAAACAAAGTTTTCAGTCTAAAAAGGCAAATTTAACAGAGCTTGCAAATCGAGCAAAAAAGCAAACAAATGCCTTGTGCGGCGTGGATTCGCCAACGGATAAGTCTCGAAATGAAAAAGCAGTTCTTGAAGGCGATCAAGGCACGGATGAGCGCTTGATTGATGAGTTAAAATCGGCGGTCGAGGAACTTACGACCGCCGTTGAAAGTGTTGATACGCGTGCTAAGGAATTAGAAAATCAATTAAAAGAACAGCATATAAAAATGCGTTCTAAATATGCCTCAAAAGCGTATAGATTTGTTTGGTTATGGTCGATAGCCCTTATAGCTATCCTGCTTCTGGAAGGTTTGAAAACTCCGATTGTTAAGTTCTGGCATTGGGATATTAACATTCCAGCTTTCGACTTAGATCCCAAGATTCTGATAGCACTGATATCTGGTGTTACAGTTAACATTGTTGCTGTTTTTGTTGTGGTAATACGTAATCTGTTCCCTTCGGACGCAAAAGTTGCGAAAGAATCTAAACCGGCCAAGGAAGATTGATTAAACCTAACCACCAATCCGAATTCTTGTGACTGCTTACCCGAATACCACTAACAACACCAGTCCGTACTATGCTGTTCGCCGGGACCTATCCCGGCTTTTTTGTGGACGCGCCTTACCAGAAGTCGTGCATGCACAGCAATTACCTAGAGCCATCCATTACCCTGATAAATACACAGTGTGTATTTTTTGTAAAATGTAATATTATGCTGTTATCAAAGGCCTCCAATTGAAGCCTACCATTAAATACTTATAATAAAACTGTGTGTAGCATTCCTTTTGACGCCGGGTTCACCGGCTTTTTTTTGCCCAAACTTTGACCATAAGCAAAATTATTGTTAATCTGTTAATGTGAGACCAGTGATGTGGTCAAGCATTATCCCTCCAATTGGTTTCTTATTTTCTGATACCTGATAATCCGATACTTCCGGCCATTGTGCCGGTTTTTTTTACCCAAAGTCACCTCCCCTTCCTCACATGCTCTGCCGCCTCTCGTAGTATCCCTTTGTGTATCGTATTGCCAACTACCCTTCGCTTAGCCTCCAGACTGTCAACAATCGAATCTCGACTAATGACTACCCCTTCAATGATCAACTCAAACACAGCTCCGCCAATCTCGCTAGCAATGAAGCCTGCACGCTCTTCTTCCCATGAATTTTCCATCAAACACCTCGCAATTGATTAACTTTCATACAATCCTAGCCCCGAAAATCTTCTTTTGGCTAGTGGTGATGAGCAATGAATGAAGAAGTAAGAAAATAAATTATCAATTTAATCAAAATGATAATCTAACACCCCAATAAATTTATCATTTTGCTATTGCCAATAATTTATCATTTCGATAAAGTTATCCCATCGAAACGAAACATCGATGTGGCAGACGGAACTATCAGCCACGCCAGACAGGATGTCAGGCTGCTTCTTTAACAATATGATTTCTCCTGAACTCAGGAGACCGAAGGAAAGTGCTTCGGGGTAGATGATTCCCTGAACCTGTCGGGCTTAAGGATGTGGTGCCGACCATCTACCACCAAAGTACTTACCGAGGAACACATGATGAACTCAAAGCAAAGGTATAACGCACGTCGCATGACAGCTCACAACGCAGCGAAAGCATCTAAGGCTGGCAAGGATATCAAGTTAGAAAAGAACGTCGCTGTGAGCCTCTCAGGCTGTTCTGCGAGGGTTTACAAAGCAATAACGCTGATTGAGTACAAAGCGAAGCCACGCAGTAAGCCTGAACCTGATTACGGAGCGATATGCATACCGGATGTTGCAAGGTTCGCAGCTGGCCATCGTAAATCAGCAGAAACAATAACAGCGAGGTAATTATGAAGGGTTGGAAATTTTGGAATCCAGATAGCGGTGCTATAGGCGGTCTAATTATGGGGGTGGTGATTGGACTGTGCGCCCTTCTCGCTATGCCGGCGTTTATAATTTTCTTTAAATGGTGGTTTGCTGTTTGGGGTGTTTAGCTTCGCAGCCGGCCATCGTAAGAGTGAAAACATAACAGCGAGGTAGGAAATGAAAATACTAACCGCTTATTTCCACCCAAATGGCTTTTTTATACATGCAGAACAATCAGATTATTTCTGGATTCTTCTGAGTAAAAGCCTTGGGTGGGGTAAATTTGTCAATATTGGTGACGGTGACCCATCACTTAAAACAGGTTGTGCAAGGCTGTTTGAATTACGTGAACTGCGTCCGGCAAGCGAGAAAGCCCCAGATCTAGTAATTTCAGGTTCAAATGTTTTATGGCATCTTCAGGAAGCTTGCGAAGTGTTGAAATCATTGACGCCTTCTCCTCTTCAGGAACATTTGATGCGCCAATGATAGACTCTAGTTTATTTATTGTATCGCTGTGAAGCCTGACGTTGATCACGTTAAGTATCGCGCCAAGCCCACCATCGTTTCTCAAGAAATCTATGCCTTTACTAGAGATAATTGTTTTTTGTAAGTTAAGCGCTTTCTTGCCACCAAGATATGAATTTACTTCCGTTGAAATAAGCCCGTGACCTGAAAGATAAAGCATATTCGATACAAGAATTTCAAATCCACCTAATAATTCTTCAAACTTTTTGAAATCGCTGCTTTCAGGAGCCTCTGGGTGTGCCTCATATAGACATTGCAAAATTCTATTTTGAATAGTCCTATCAAACTTATCCATTTCGTATTCTCATCACTGTAAGGGTGATGAAATATTACACCGCTTCTCGCTGTAGGGGTATAGCGCGAACCACCTCGCCTGACGTGGCTAAAAGCAGGCACCATCCAGTGACTTTACCCTGCGCCTACTCTATCAGGCGCTTGAATAAAGTCTCTTTAACTGGCACCAACTTATCAGCTTCGGCGATGACGGGTTGTGACGAGCCGACACTCCACGGCGAACAGAGCCACGGGCAAGTAACCAAGGGGGAGATAATGTGAATCGTAACGCTGGCGAGCGAAAACGGGAGGTGTGGTGAATGCGTGGAGCTAAGGACAGGTAGGGCTGCCGGACTGAGAAGCGCATCAACGTGCCTGAATTGAAATAGGTCAGGCCACCACACCACCAAAGAGCATCAACAGCGAGCTGCCAATAGGCGGCTTTTTTTATACCTATTGGAGATTGAAAAATGAGTATAGCCGGATGGTACTACCTGCACGTAAATGGCGACCTTATCTATAAGCCCGACCCTGACTCAATCGCTGATATCCGTGATTCAGATTTCGCCAGCTGTTCGTGGCCTATCGACCCATCAGACAGAAAAAACGCATGGGAATTGCTTGTGGAAGCTTTAGCACTTGGCGCTAAGGAGGAAAGAATTTCTGAATTAGCTACTAAATGGAAATGTAGCGACATCGATGCAGAAAAGTTTGCTGAGGTTGTTGGAGTTAATTTGGCAATCGATGGCAACTCTTGGTGTGCACATAAGAAAGATTTTATCGATCTGCAATGCTCTCCAGCTGGCTTTGGTGATACAGCACTTTCGGCAATGGCAAACCTTGCTAGGCAGCTTGGATTAAGTGCCGGTCATATCTGGCGTCAAACATTTTCTGACTTGGTGAATGCTTAATTTCCCGGCTTACGACCCAACTCAGTATCGGAGCCTATATGACTCAAGCTCAAAAGTTTTGGCTTTGTTTGGTGCCTGGCAGCCTTATGATTTCTGCTTCAGTGCTGGGCTTTCTGGCATTTATTTTTCTGATGTGAGCCCCTTCCTGCTGCGCATTCACTGAGTGCTCAGCGTGAAACCCCCTCGTTAATGTCCTGCTTGCCCCAACTAATCCTTGGGGCTTTTTTTGTCGCCTGTACATATCCCAAAGCACCCTCTTTCGAATATGCACATCAACCAAGGAGATCGCCGTGAGCGAGACAACGGAATTATCAGTAATTGAGATTAAGCCGGAACAGGCTCCGGCGCTGTACATCCCCAACGGTCTGGAAAGCTACTTTGAGCACATCAAGGCCAGCGTCAGTGAAGCGCCAGATCTGAGTACAAAGAAAGGCCGCGATCGTGTCGCATCGCTGGCAGCTCAGGTAGGCCGCAGTAAGACCGCAGTGGAAAAGCCAGGTCGTGAGTACCTGAAGCGCCTTAAAGAAGCTGTCCGGCCTGCTGAGCAGGAAATTAAGCGCTTTGTTGATGCATGTGATTTGCTGCGTGATGAAACGCGCCGCCCGCTGACCGAATGGGAAGCTGAACAGGAACGCATCGCCGCGGCTAAAGCAGCAGAAGAAGAGCGTAAGCGCATTGAGGCCGAGCAATTAGCGGCGGCAGAAGTGCAGAGGAAGCAGAAAGAGGCCGATCATGAGTTGGCCCTGCTCTTGAATATTCAGCACGACCGTGACGCTGCCGACAAAGCAGCAGAAGCAGAACGCCAGCAGCGAGAACGTGACGAGCAGATAGCAAAGCAGGCCCGCATTGATGCAGAGCTTAAGGCAAAGCAGGAGATTGAAGCAGCCGCACAACGTGAAGCAGCTCTCAAGGCGCAGGCTGAACAGGCAGAGCGCGACCGCATTGCCGCACTGGAGAAAGCTAAAATCGACCGCATTGCAGCGGAACAGAAAGCCGAGCAAGACCGCAAAGACGCAGCAGCCAAAGCTGAGGCCGACCGGTTAGCAGCAGCTCAGCAGGCCGAGCGTGAAAAGCAGGAAGCTATCGAAGCTGAGCAACGCAAGCAGCAGGAAGCTGAACAGCGCCGCCTGGCAGAGGAAAAGCGTATCAAGGATGAAGCTGACAGACGCGCTGCAGACGTTGCTCACCGCAAAGTTATCGGAACCGCAGTCGTTAACGCATTAACCGAGCACGCTGGACTCACCCGCGATCAGGCTATCGAAACCCTGAAAGCACTTATGGAAAGAAAAATCCCCCACACCTCAATTCAATACTGAAACCGGAGTATCCCATGCAAACGCAACTTGCAGGGTGGCCTTGCGTGGGCTGCTCTGAATCACTGCTCGATATCATCTTTCGTAACGCTAAAGACGCAGCAAAGCGCATTTGGCAGACACTCCAACAGAAGGGCGAGCCATGAATATTAAGCGCGCAATTCAGCTTTTAGCAGCTTTGGCTATCGAGAAGCATGACAACGACTTATTCAGCGTTGCGCGCTGCCTATTTAACCAACGGGAGAATTTAAAATGACACTTGCGTTATCAATCAAAGAAAGCGAGGAAAAGCGCAAGGGGCATCTACAAGACGCGCTGTACTTTCGCAGAAATGAACTGACTAAAGCAAAGCAGACGGCATTAATGCGAGCAAAGATTGAAAAGATGAATCAGCAGTATTTCTTGGGCGAACAACCATTCTGAGGTGTTATATGAGCATCGCAACATTAATACTTGGTGAGTCAGGAACAGGTAAATCAACCAGCCTGCGCAACCTAAATCCAGAAAATACCTTGCTAATACAGTGCATAAGTAAATCACTACCCTTTCGGTCACCTGACTGGAAAACTTTCACCACAGAAAACCCAAAAGGTAACGTTTTCCGAACCGATAAATCAGCAGAAATTCTGCAAATCATCAAAAAAACCAAAAGAGATATCATCGTTATTGATGATTATCAGGCGGTCATGGTTAACGAGTTGATGGAGCGTTCTGGTGAGCGTGGGTATGACAAGTTTACTGACATTGGAAAAAATGCATGGAACGTATTCAATGCAGCCGGATCGCTCGCTGAGAATAAGCGAGTCTACATTATGGCGCACACTCAAACTGACGATTTCGGCAGCACACGGATGAAAACAGTAGGAAAAATGGTTGATCAAACCATAGTCCCTGAGGGCTATTTCACTATAGTTCTGCGTACCCAGGTACAGAATGGTAGCTATCAGTTTTCCACCCAAACAAACGGTCAGGACTGCTGTAAAAGCCCGATGGGAATGTTCACAGACCTTTTGGTAAATAATGACTTATCTCTTGTTGATGGAGTTATTAGCGACTACTACGGTATCAATAAAATAGAGGACAAAGCATGAGCAATGTAATTTTTACATACAACCAAGAGCAGGCGCTTTCTGCAGGGCAAAGTGGTTTTATAAACGAGTCTGGCGCTTACATCTTCACCATCACCGAAGCTAAGTGCATGACCAGTTCTGGCGGTGCGAAATCTATTGAACTCTCTGTTGAAGCTGATGACGGGCGTAAGGCGAACTACCTGAATGTCTATACGGAGAAAAAAGATAAGACACCAAACCAGTTCGGCATCAACATGATAAACGCCATCATGGGCTGCACATCAGTAAATTCACTGACCATGGTAATGAAAGATATTAATACCCATTTGGTTCCAGAGCTTATAGGTAAGAGGGTTGGTTTTGTTCTGCAAAAAACGCTCAAGAGTAAACAGGATGGCTCTGATACTTATAATTTCGACATCCGCATTCCGTTTATTGCCCAGACCAATCAGACTCTGCAAGAAAAAATTGACGGTAAGCCTGCAGAAACCATTGCGAAAATAGCATCTACCCTAAAAGACAAAGACGAGCGTAAGCGGGGGAATAATCACCAACCTCAGCATTCAGGTGGATATCCGGGTGATGATCAGTTCTTCAATCAATACGATAACATCTAAATTTTAGGGTAATCACCATGACGCCAGTCGGAATACTGGCACTCCTCCGCCAGCATCCTGACGCAAATATCACATTTTTTCAGCGCAATGCATCAAGCGTTGGGAAGGTTGGTGGGCGCTTGTCAGGCGGCGCAACCGTGGGGTGCACAATAAATTACACAAACCCTAATTACGCAGGCTGGGGTCGCCTCATGGAAGAGGCATCGATATTTATTCAGATAGTCTATGTGCAGCAAATTCAGCACCTGCTTACGGAAGAAAAATGGAGTATTCCGCACCTCAAGGCTGAGGGAACAATCTACCGGTTAAAGCCTGAATACTTCGCACATGACCACCCCGCTCAGTTCAAAACTCAGCAGCAACTCGATCAATGGCATGAAGAATGCCGCCAGTTAATCAACTAAAAGCTTGCCGCCTAACCCTCGTAAGGAATTAATCATGACCCGCAAGGTTATATGCGATTACTGCGGCAATGATGCTGCATTCGTAACTGGTAGAAAAATTTACCCTCACCGCCCTGACCTTTTCTCACTCCAGTTTTATCAGTGCGAGCCATGCAAGGCTCATGTCGGATGCCATAAGGACAGCAACGGCGTTCCTCTTGGTCGCTTGGCTAACGCTGAGCTGCGGGCAGCTAAAAGCAAAGCCCATGCTGCTTTCGATCCAATTTGGAAGGGTCGCACCATGAGCAGGAAAAATGCCTATGGCTGGCTGGCCACGGAGTTAGGCATTTTGGCTAAGGATTGCCATATCGGGATGTTCAACATTGAAATGTGTGAGCGCGTGGTCGCCACCTGTGAAGAAAGGAATGAATCATGACCATTCAAACATTCAAAGGCGTACAGAACCAAGAGCTGGTTCTAAAGTCGGACTATGACGCCGTAGCTAAAATAGCCGGAACCGCTGAGATTCTTGCTGAGCTAATTAAGATTATGAAGGCTGACTATGACAAGCTGGCGGCTGAGTGTGCTCCTTATAAAAAATTCTTCGAACACGCATGGTCTTTCGCTATCGAAGCATGTGATTTTGACGGCGCGAGCATTCAAGATTTATCGATTGAACTTGGTTTGGTGAAATCGGAAATTTACGATTCTGATAAACACAGCGATTTAGTCAATGACGCATCATTGTTTGAAAATGGTGATGATGTCTACTTCCCAGTTAAAACCCCAGTCACCGACTCCGCTATCGCTGAGTTAAAGGCGCAGCAGCTAAGCGAATTCCGTATATGGGCAAAGAATAGCGGGCTGGGTCTCGCCTTTGCCGCTATAGAGCAGTTTTCTGCCAACCGGCGTGCGGGGGTGAAGTGATGATCGAATTGCAACAATCAGTAATTATTGAAAGGCATGATGAAGATGGCTGGGGCCGTAGGCAGGAGTTCGAGTCAATCTGGATTTCACCGCATGCGATTGAATCCATTTTCTTTGCTGGACTTACTCGAATAAGACTGATATCAGGCGACGTGATTGATGTGAAACAAACTCCAGCTGAGGTTTTAATTTTGGCGTTTGGGGAATATTACGTTGCGACTAGTTACCGTAGCCTTAATAAGGAGCAACCTCATGACCAATAAAACCCAGATAGCAGAGCTGCGATTGTCCATTGCAAAAGCACGCGATAACTGGACGCCGGAAATAAAAATACATCCTGTATTGTTGGAGGAAATTCTAGACCAGCTCGAAGCAGCAGAGGCCCACATTGTTGAACTGGAAAGCAGTGAGTACCGCCGCCGTGCTACGAAAGCGGAACAAGAGAACGCTCTGCTTAGAAAAGAGTTAAATGCCAAACCTAATTATGAATGGTTCGTTAACCTTGTCCGTAGTCATTTGGGACAAGCAGAATCTGTACCCGTCCAGCACCTTGGTGTTCAGGTTAAGCAACTGAAAGAATCTCATGATGGGTGGAAACCGAGAGCAGAGAAAGCAGAGGCCCGCATTGCTGAGTTAGAGCGTCATGTAGTATCGCTTCGCGGGATTCGTGATGTCTTGAAGTATCGCACCGAGAAAGCAGAGGCCGAGCTTGCCGCGATTCGTGGGGGTGCGGTGCCTGTGGCTTGGGCTCCTACCCGATGGTTAGACACACGATGCAAGCTTTCTGTTTGGACAGATAGAAATTCAGCAGTTCTAGCGATTGGTGACAACAGCGCGATTTCTGAACTATTCACCCACCCTGCGCCGCCTGTCGTGGCGTTGCCTGATGAAATACTTACCTGTTTGGTTGCATTAGGAGCGGCCATCTCGCTTTTAGAAAAAGTAAATAAAAAAGCTGCCCCCAGCGATAAGTTTTTTGACTTGATGCTTAATGATTTCCGAAATGCCTTGGTGTCAGGGGCTGCGGTCTTTCATAGTATATCCTCCACCAATGGTGAGGAGGAGTGATTGGTAATCTGCTTTCGGTGTTTATATGTTTACGAGCAGTCATCGGCTCCGCTAGTCGTCACAAGGCGGTTGAGAGTAAAAGAGCGCTGCTGTCCAAAATGTGGATGTAAATTATATTTTTCTTAGGTGAAACCATGAGCGATAAAATCAGTGACGAATTAATTCAGGAAATAGCTACTGGGCGTTTCGTTCCCAAACATTCAGCCGCTGTTTTAATGGCGCGTGAACTCCTCGCCCGTCGCGCCGCCGAGGTTAAGCCGGTGAAGTTGCCTGAAATAATTCAGATGGAAATGGGGGGTTACGGTGGTGTGCCTGTTGTAACAGTCGCTGAATTATTAGAAGCCATCAAAGCCGCTGGCGGTACAATAGAAGAAGAGCAAAATTAACACCCTGCTATACTCCTCCTAATCAGGAGGAATCATGTCAAAGAATCTCGCCAATTTACCAAAAGAAGAAATGGACAAAATCAACGTTGATAAAGCAGCGGGTGCTGTCGCGTTCAAAGAGCGCTACAACATGCCGGTTGTCGCCGAAATCAGCGCCAAGGAGCAGCCGGAACACTTGCGGGAGTACTTCATGGAACGACTCTCGTATTACCGCAGCATGAAAGATAGCCTTGGGAAAATGGACCCTCCGCCACCAAATCCATAATTAATGCCTGTATCTAGCGAACCTCGAAAATCGGGGTTTTTTATTGCCCAAACATCGAGGTTCCCATGACTAAATTCGATGAGTACATGGAGGAATTCGCAGAGGACGCATCCGGCATGACCATAAAGAGGCGGCATACTTTTGCTATACCGCTGAAGCCGCTGATTGAGAAAATATTCAGTGACGCATACCAGCGTGGTTATGACGACGCTATCCGGCAAGCTAAGCCGAAACCGAACGAAGCCGCCTAGAGCGGTTTTTTTGTGCCTGAAATTCGAGGTAATCCCTAATGCAAACTCACGAACTGAAAATAAAACCTGAGCACTTCGACCCTGTTTTTACCGGGGTAAAAACCGCAGAGCTTCGAATCAATGACCGTGGATATAAAGCTGGGGACCTGCTGAAACTGCGTGAGTTTTCCAATGGGGATTACACCGGCAGCTACGTATGGCGGCGTGTTACGCATGTTGCTGACGTGGGTGATTTTGCAGAGGGTTACGTGCTGTTGAGCATGACACCCGCAACACTATTTGACACAGCGAGGGCCGCATAATGGCTGATGTAGCAGACGACGCAGCAGTAGAATTCGAACAACACCTCAACGCAGCAATTGCCAATCGAGCAAAGCCGGTACCGCCCTCGCCTGTTTGCAGGAACGGCGATTGCGGTGAGCAGTCATTGCCTGGTACCAGTTATTGCTGCAGTGAATGCAGGGAAGATGCCGAGAAAGTAGCACGGGCCAAACAGCAGAGGAAGGCGGCATGAGCTACCAGTTAATTTACGCTGACCCACCGTGGCGCTATGACAACGTGATTAGCAATGGTGCCGCTGGCAATCACTACAGCACGATGTCGCTCACTGACCTTATTCGGCTACCGGTATGGTCTATTGCAGCAGATAATGCAGTGCTGGCGATGTGGTACACCGGCACTCACAATGCCGAGGCCGTCAAGCTTGCTGAGGCGTGGGGCTTTAAAGTTAAAACGATGAAGGGCTTCACCTGGGTGAAGCTGAACCAGCTCGCTGAGCAGCATATAAACAAAGCACTGGAAGCCGGTCAGGTTGAGGATTTTTATGATTTCCTCGATCTGCTGAATGAGCAGACGCGCATGAATGGCGGGAACTACACCCGGGCAAATAGCGAGGACCTGCTGATCGCGGTGCGCGGTGCGGGCCTAGAAAGGCAAAACGCCAGCCAGAAGCAAGTGATCTACTCCCCTCTCGGAGAGCACAGCGAGAAGCCTTGGGAGGCGAGGCACCGGCTTGAGCTGCTTTACGGTGATGTGTCACGCATTGAGTTTTTTGCCAGACAGGAAGTACCTGGTTGGGACACGTGGGGGGATGAATCACCCGTCAGCAGCATTCAAATTTCACCGGCTAACTTTCAACAAACAGCGCAGCCAGTCGAGGTTAAAGCGGAGTAATCCATGACCCCCGAAGAATCCCGCAACGCCCTGCGCTCCGCTGCGCGAAGATGCAACGACGAACTTCACCAGGCGATAGCCGACAATCCCAAAGTTAATTTCGACACCCTATCCGGCCCTATCATCCAACGCCACTACTCCGCGATTAAACCACTCTTTCGACTGGTTGATTTTTTGTGGACGATTGGCGTGATGAATGGGCAGTTTAAAGAGAGGTAATTATGAAGTCACCATTCATTCCGACCAGAAAAGTAGCAGAGGTGGCGCAGGTGGCGCCAACCACGATAAATAAATGGACTTGTCGCAATAAAAAGACCGGTGAAAAGTACAAGCCCGGCTTTCCAGATCAATGTCATAAAGGTTTTTATAAAACGCAAGAGATTGAGGATTTCTTTGGCATCACGCTCTGATAGTTATCCCTGTCACGCTGTCGCCATGTATTATCCGCATCACCTCAGCCCACCACGCGGAGTAAGCTTTTCGCTGCTCATCAAGATAATCATTGTGGTCGTATACGGACCATATCCCAGGCAAAGTATGCCCCAGCATTATTTCGCATACATGCGGTGGTGCCAGAACCGACCACCGCGTCCTCGCTGTCCTTCTCAAATCATGCATTGACCAGTGTGGCATTATCTTACCGCGTTTATTCAGCGAGAATGCCCTAATGCGAATTGGTACAGAAAGGAATGAGTTGCTCGTCATTGGTGTTTCATTTCTATCCTCATAGCCTGCCTTCCTTACAAAAAGAAACTTTGAACTACCATTTAGCTGCATTGCTTCCTTTATCATTTCCGCTGCTGCCGGGATGATTGGCCTCAAAAGTGGCTTGCCACGCTTTCCTGTCTTATGGTTCTCTGGTGGCACTGTCCATACTGCGTCATCAAAATTGAAATGGCTCACTTCAGATGCGGCCAATTCTCCAGTGCGGCAACCAAAAAGCAGAACTAGTCGAAGGAAAAGAACATTTTTACGCGTCATGGCCATCGTATCTGTAGCGTCAAACAACATAATTATTTCTTCGTCACTTAGAACTCTGTCTGTCGATCTTATCCTCAGTCCAATATCGCGAGGTTTTATGTCTAAAAGCGGTTTTATCTCAATTAACTTTCTGCGATGACCCCATGCATGGCACTGGTTGGCAGTAGTGAGTATTCGACGCGCTATTGAAGCCCTTTCTTTAGCGATAAACTCAATCAGGTCAAGCCAGGTATGGGTGCCAACTCTATCGTGTAATAATTTGCCGATCTTAGGGAAAATGTGGATTTGGTAAGTACGCAATATCTGTCTATAACCCTTAACGTTTTTAGACGCATAAACGTCTATCCATTCAGTTATCAACCTCTCGACAGTATAAAGTTCAGAATTCGCTAACCGCCTCTCATTCAGCATTAATGCCGGATCGAAACCGTCCTCAGCATAGCGACGCAATCTAACACCTTCATCACGAGCCTCTTTAAGGGTCATGCCTGGGTATGTGCCTATATCCAGACGCTTCTGTTTCCCGGCAAAATAAAACCGCAACTGAAATACCACTTTTCCCTTTTTGCTAATACGAACTGAAAGGCCATCGCGATCTGTTTTCTCGGTGACCTTCTCACTTTCTTTTCCGTGAACTGAACGAAGATAGCTGTCTGATATTGGCATTTTTACTGTAATTGAGTACATGGCTTAGGCCAAAACTCAATCTCCTATGATTTATGTACTTTAAAGTGTACATACTTTGTATCAATAGTAAGAAAGTATTGGAAGTGTTCATCAATGATGGATGGTGGAGATAATGCGGAAAACTGGACTTGTGCTGCAGATTTGGGAAGTGTGATAAATGGAAAGGAACTTATGTAATGAGTAGCTATTATTCTTCGTGGCGATCATGGCACTTATCTGTGCATCGGTGATTGACCCAGGGGTTTATTTTGCCATGAACTCACCCGCCGCGCTGATTGGAACCACAGTTGAGACTGCTTCACAGGTGATTAACAGCTGGGGATTTGTTGTCACGCCAGATATGTTAACGGTTATCGCTCGTGACGTAGGGGAACATTCGATCCTTTCCCGCGCAGGTGGGGCTCCAACCTTTGCCGTAGGCATGGCGCATATCATCAGCGACGTCTTTAACAGCACCGCGCTGATGGCTTTCTGGTATCACTTCGCCATTCTTTTCGAAGCCTTGTTTATCCTGACTGCCGTAGATGCCGGTACTCGCGCCTGTCGATTTATGGTGCAAGACCTGGTCGGCGTGGCGGTGCCTTCTCTAGCGAATAATCGTTCTTGGATTGGTACTATTGCCGGGACCAGCGTATCAGTCGCGGGTTGGGGATTCTTTGTTTATCAGGGTGTTGTCGACCCGTTAGGCGGGATCAACACCCTGTGGCCCCTGTTTGGCATTGGTAACCAGATGTTGGCCTCGATGGCACTGATTCTTGGCACCGTAGTTTTATTCAAAATGAAGAAACAGCGCTATGCCTGGGTCACCATATTGCCGACTGTCTGGCTGTTTATAACCTCAATGACAGCCGGATGGCAGAAAATTTTCCATCAGAATCCGTCAATAGGTTTCCTGGCACAGGCAAACAAATTCTCGGCTGGAATCGAGAGCAACACCATTATTAAACCGGCAAAAACGCTGGCAGATATGCACACCATTGTCCTCAATAATCAAATTAACGCGGCTTTGTGCGGTTTCTTCATGCTGGTTGCAGTGACGATGCTCATCTCTGCTTTCTTTGTTATCCGTCGAGCATTGAAATCACCAAAACCCACAGTGCATGAAACTAGCCCATTAGCTAGTCGGGAGGCGCGTCATGTCTGACTATGGATTGCCTTATCGCATGCCACCCCGGCAGCCGTTGATCATTATTCGCTGCTATCCGTGGGTATCACGCCCGCCTCGTCCTGAAAACTTTCGCCAATGGGTGAGATTTATTGGTAAGGGAATTGCACAAAGTTTTCGCCTGATGGTTGGAGTACAGGATTACCCTAATTATGTGCAGCATATGCGGATACATCACCCGCTACAGCAACCGATGAGCGAGAAGGAGTTTCATCGTTACTGCCTCAATGCCCGCTTCCCTAGTGAAGCTGGAAAGTTAGGTAAGTGTCCTTGTTAAAGAAATAAGCAACATCAGATCTGATTTTTTTGTGATTTCATGATCCACGCTGCGCCTGTTCTTCCCGACAGGCGTAGTATCACTCCTTATGTCCCGCCACTGAATATTGTCATAACCATGGAAATGACCACTCCTTTTCTTCGCCCAGCTGTCTGGGAAGATGCACTGCAAGTTATCGATTTAATCAGCTCAGCAGACGAGAATGCCCTGCTTTACCTCACTGGCAAGAACAGTCTTGATGAGGCAAAAGAGGTGTATCGGCAGGGCTTTAGTCGTGAAGATGTTTATTACAGCTACAGGTTCACGCTGGTTTGTTTTGTCAATGGACGTTTAGCTGGCTGTATTCTGGCTTTCCCCGGTTTTCTTGAGCCTGACTTTATTTCAGAGGCTGGTTCTTCTTTACCTGATGTTCGAGAAGCGGAAGACGATGAGCTATATATTGACTCTCTGGCCGTCTATCCTGAATTTCGTGGGCAAAAAATTTCACGCTATTTAATTGATGCGGTTAAGGTGCAGGCTAAAAAGTATCAGCTCAGCAAACTTTCACTACTGGCTGACGACGCGAAACCCTATCTGGAGAAAATGTATCGCAGTTATGGATTCGAGGTAGTAGAGGAAATCATCTTGGATGGAGTGAGGCACAAGAAGATGAACTATCTCATAAAATCCTAGGTCGCCATTAAGTAAGGGCAGCCAACTCAGCTGGCGTTTAAAAGATAGCCACTCGCTGGAATCCTCTAAATATTTTAAGCAACAGCAAGGCGGCAACCGCGCGTATCCCCGAGAGCTTACATTAGTAAGTGACTGAGGAAAGTAAGGGCAGCCAACCCAGCTGGCATTTAAAAAATAGCCACTCGTTGTAATCCTCTAAATATTTTAAGCGACAGCAAGGCGGCAACCGCACGTATCCCCGAGAGCTTAAACTAGTAAGTGACTGAGGAAAGTAAGGGCAGCCAACCCAGCTGCCATTTAAAAAACAGCCACTCGCTGGAATCCTCTAGATATTTTAAGCAACAGCAAGGCGGCAACCGCGCGTATCCCCGAGAGCTTAAACTAGTAAGTGACTGAGGAAAGTAAGGGCAGCCAACCCAGCTGCCGTTTAAAAAACAGCAACTCGCTGGAATCCTCTAAATATTTTAAGCGACAGCAAGGCGGCAACCGCGCGCGTCCCCGAGAGCTTACATTAGTAAGTGACCGGGGTAAGTAAGGGCAGCCAACCCAGCTGCCGTTTAAAAAATAGCCACTCGTTGTAATCCTCTAAATATTTTAAGCGACAGCAAGGCGGCAACCGCGCGTATCCCCGGGAGCTTACATCAGTAAGTGACCGGGGTAAGTAAGGGCAGCCAACGCAGTTGCCGTTTAAAAAACAGCAACTCGCTGGAATCCTCTAAATATTTTAAGCGACAGCAAGGCGGCAACCGCGCGCATCCCCGAGAGCTTACACCAGTAAGTGACGGGGTAAGTAAGGGCAGCCAACGTGTAATATCCCACTAAAACGGACCATTCACTTTTAGAGATCTTCCGACATACTGATTATGTCCACCTGAGGAGATCGCTATGCGTAAGATCCGATTCACCGAGCATCAGATCGTTGCCGTCCTGAAATCTGTAGAAGCTGGTCGAACCGTCAAAGATGTGTGTCGTGAGGCTGCTATTTCTGAAGCCAGCTATTACAACTGGAAGGCGAAATATGGCGGGATGGAAGCCGCTGATATCAAAAAGATCAAAGATCTTGAAGACGAGAATCGTCGCCTGAAGCAGATGTTTGCCGATCTGAGTCTTGAATGCCGTGCGCTGAAAGACGTCATCGAAAAAAAGCTTTAAAACCAGCGATAAAGCGTGAGCTCGTCAACTATCTGACCACGCAATTTACGATGAGCATACGCCAGGCATGCAGGACGTTATCGCTGAGCAGGACGGTGTTTCGTTATCAACCGTATACGCGACGTGATGAAGCGGTGATCCAGAGGCTGACAGAGGTCGCTGAGCGCTATCCCCGCTACGGTTTTAAGAAGCTTTTTCAGGTACTTCGCAGGCAGGGGCACGGCTGGAACCACAAACGTGTCCACCGGATTTACTGTCTTCTCAAACTGAATTTTCGTCGTAAGGGTAAACAACGCCTGCCGGTGCGTAATCCAGCTCCGCTGGCAACGCCGGAAGCACTCAACCAAAGTTGGTCGATTGATTTTATGCACGACGCGCTGACATGTGGCCGACGTTTTCGGACTTTCAATGTTGTCGATGATTTTAACCGTGAAGCTCTGGCGATGAAAATTGACCTAAATATCCCAGCGCAGCGTGTCGTCCGGGTGCTGGAAATGATAGTGGCAAACCGTGGATATCCGCTGAAGATGCGAATGGATAATGGGCCGGAACTGATATCACTGGCGCTGGCACAATGGGCTGAAGAGCATGGCGTGATGCTGGAATTTATCAAGCCGGGTAAGCCAACACAGAACGCGTTTATAGAACGGTTTAACCGAACATACCGGACAGAAATACTGGATTTTTACCTGTTCAGAACACTGAATGAAGTACGAGAAATAACAGAACGCTGGCTGAATGAGTACAACAGTGAGCGGCCTCATGAATCCCTGAAAAACCTGACGCCGGAGGAATATCGGCTGATGGCTGAGAAACCGGAAATCTCAAAAAGTGCGTGGAACTAAAGCTGGGATACTTACAAACGCAGCTGCCGTTTAAAAAATAGCCACTCGTTGTAATCCTCTAAATATTTTAAGCGACAGCAAGGCGGCAACCGCGCGCGTCCCCGGGAGCTTACATCAGTAAGTGACCGGGGTAAGTAAGGGCAGCCAACGCAGCTGCCGTTTAAAAGATAGCCACTCGCTGGAATCCTCTAAATATTTTAAGCGACAGCAAGGCGGCAACCGCGCGCGTCCCCGGGAGCTTACATTAGTAAGTGACCGGGGTAAGTAAGGGCAGCCAACGCAGCTGCCGTTTAAAAGATGACGAGGATTTATTTAATCCGCGCCATTTGATCTTCAATCACCTTACCTTTTATCGCACGATTCTTGATGCGACGTGACCACATAGCAGTCAGGATCGGTACCAATATTGAGGTTACAATTACCGAAGTGGCAACCAGCGCGGTGGCGGCTGGTGCTGCGGCTTTGAATTGCGGTACCATCTCGGCAATCAACACTGGCGTTGCCACCGCGGCACCTGCAGAACTGGACGCGGCTAAACCCGCCGTGCCATCTCCCCCTCCGATGAACTTGTCAGCCAGCATCAACGGGATGCCAGTGATGACGATGACCGACAACCCAAGCATGATGCCAAGCAGGCCAGTTTGAGCTATCACGCTGAGGTTAATAGTATTGCCTAAGGCAAAGGCAAAGAAAGGAATCAAAGTCTGCACCGCTTTTGCGAAGAATTCGCGCAATTCCGGGTCGATATTACCTAAGGCAAAGCCTACCAGGAATGGCAGCACCGCTCCGACAAAAACGTGTGGCTCAAAGGAGGCAATCCCCGCCGTGCCAAGGATGATCATCGTCATTAATGGCCCAGATTCCAGCGACATCAAAACGAAAGCACCGGCTTCCTCTTTGGTGCCGTACTGCTGCATCACCGAGGCATAAAGACCGCCGTTGGTCATGTCCATCGAGGCAACCAGAGCCAGCGTAGAGAGTCCGGCAAAGAAGCCAATCTCGACTCCGTGCTCAGGGATAAACTTCGAGGCCAATGCGGCAACCACCCACGCTACGGCGATTTTAGTTACCACCAGCGTGCCTGATTTACGTAATACAGTCCCCGTGGCGCTGAGTTTGATGGAGGCGCCCATACAAAAAAACCACACAGCCAGAATTGGAACCGTGCCAGTAATGAGTCCGTTGGAGAAAGAACCCAGATACTTACCGGAGTCGGGTGCCAACGTATGGCATACCGCGCCAATAAAAAGTGGTACCAGCATCATCCCACCGGGGATTTTTTCGATTGCACGTTTAATTTGCATGTAATACCCACCTGGTCAATAGATCGTGAAGTACGATGAATGAGCCTTATTCGGATTAAAACTTAAAAATTTCTGCTGCTGAGCGCTAAATTAACGGCTTCTTGACGAAATAAAAGTGATCGACAACATATTAATGAAACGATGTTTCTTTTTAAAAGGTCTATAGTTTTGATTTTGTGATGCAGGCAAAAAAAAACCGCAACTCTTAAGATGCGGCTTTATTTCGTTTAACTTTGAGGCGAAATTTTTACAGCTATTGGCCGTAATAGGCATGCTTGCCGTGTTTACGCAAATAATGCTTATCAAGCAGCGACTGCTGCATAGTCTCTAACTGCGGAGACAGCTGTTGCGAAAAGATCCCCATGTAGGCAATTTCTTCAAGCACTACCGCGTTGTGCACTGCATTGTCAGCATCTTTTCCCCAGGCAAACGGGCCATGCGAATGGACCAGCACCGCTGGGATTTCCTGGGCGGAAAGCCGACGCTCGGCAAAGGTTTCAACGATAACCTCACCGGTTTGCCATTCATAGCTTTCGGCAATTTCGGCCTTGGTCATCTGGCGAGTACAGGGGATGGCGCCATAGAAGTAATCGGCATGAGTCGTTCCCCAAGCCGGAATATCCAGGCCGGCCTGCGCCCAAATAGTAGCGTGACGGGAATGGGTATGCACAATACCACCAATATCGGCAAAGTTGAGGTATAAAACACGATGAGTATCAGTGTCGGAGGACGGCTTTTTATTGCCCTCCACCACTCTGCCGCTCTTAATCTCAACCACCACCATATCTTCCAGGGTCATATGCTGATACTCGATTCCAGAGGGTTTAATAACCATTAATCCAAGCTGGCGATCAACTGCGCTGACATTGCCCCAGGTAAAAGTCACCAGATTATGACGAGGAAGCGCGAGATTGGCTTCAAGTACTTGTTCTTTCAATTGTTTGAGCATTGGCTCATCCTCTATCAGCCCTTTCCTCTATTCTCGGAGCACAGTGCATCGGGGGGTATGGTGAAAATAGCTGAAGAGTACGTACTGTCCTGCTGCAATTAAAAAACTGTCTGTGAGGTAGCCAATTGTGCTGTCTTGGTTATGACCCCGCGGGAATTAAGACTATTTACCTATTAGCAAAAATCCTTTACCAGTAATTTATGTTAATCCCGCGGAGATGCCATTTATTAACTATACTTATTGATGTTCAAAAGTGAGATCCTTTTTGAGGAGAATGACAATGCTCTTAAATAAACGTATTGCCAGTATTGGTTTAGTGCTTGTAGTTGTGATGTCAGTAAGTGCATGTGGAAACATGTCTAATCGCGGCCGTAATACGGCAATTGGTGCTGGTGCAGGTGCATTGGGTGGCGCAGTGCTAACCAATGGTAGCGCATTAGGTACTCTTGGTGGCGCAGCTGTCGGTGGCGTTGTGGGTCATCAGATCAACCGATAAGAAAAAACCTGGTCAGATAAAAAAAGTAAATAATTTTGACGTCGTTGGTATAAAGAGAAAATATTACTATTTTTCCTCTGCGGTAATCGCTCCTGCATAATAAAATTTGCAGGAGCGAAAAGATAATATGAATTGTTATTCACAATCTGCTGCGAAATAAAAAACGCAGCAGATTGTAATTAGACTTAAAGACACTTTTAACTTCATCCGCCCGCAAGCTTCACTTTCATCCCTTTGGCTTCCAGCAGCTGCTTGAGCAAGTCACGCTTATCGCCCTGAATCTCAATCACGCCATCTTTAAGTGAACCGCCACAGCCACATTTTTTCTTTAATTCGGCGGCCAGTTTATCCAATGCCGCGTCATCCAAATCAACGCCCGTGATGAGACACACGCCTTTGCCTTTTCTGCCACTGGTCTGGCGCTGAATGCGAACCACGCCGTCTCCCCTGGGCCTTTCAACCTTGGCTTTCGGCTCATCAATCCTGCCGCCTTCAGTAGAATAAACTAAACGGCTATTATCATCGTTTCTCATCAATCAACTCCTTACACCAGCGAAGCGCGGATTTCACGCAGCGTTTGCGCCGGATCACCGGATTGCGTAATCGGACGACCAATCACCATGTAATCTACGCCAGCAAGCTGGGCATCACGAGGGGTCATCACACGACGCTGGTCATCGGCCGCGCTGCCCGCAGGGCGAATGCCCGGTGTGACTAATTTGAATTCCTGGCCCAGCTGAGTTTTAAATGCTGCAGCTTCCTGCGCAGAACAGACCACACCATTCAGGCCGCAATCGCGCGTCAACGTTGCAAGGCGTAAAGCGTAATCTGCAGGGCTGAGTGAGATACCGAGATCTGCCAAATCACTGGCCTCCATGCTGGTCAGTACAGTGACGGCAATCAGCAACGGCGCATCCTTGCCAAACGGCAGCAAGGCATTTTTGGCTGCTGTCATCATGCGCGCGCCGCCGCTTGCGTGTACGTTTACCATCCACACACCCAAATCGGCCGCGGCGGCAATAGCGTGCGCCACGGTATTGGGAATATCGTGGAATTTAAGATCGAGGAACACATCAAAATCGCGAGATTGTAGGTCTTTGACCAACTGTGGACCAAACAGAGTGAACATCTCTTTACCGATCTTAAGGCGGCAATCGCGAGGATCAATCCGGTCAACAAAATCAAGCGCGGCTGACTTATTAGCGTAATCAAGCGCGACCACAATAGGAGATGATTTCAAGTCGTTGTTGTGAGGGTTATTTTCTGACTTCATTTCTTCAACCTTTTGTGAGTTTTAAACGAAAAAGAGAGTAGGACAAAATTCTGACGCCCGCATTCTACATGGCGTAGGACCTAAAGCCCAGCCGTTCGTTTCACGACAGATCGTTGATATTTTTGTTACATTTTTATGAATTTTTTGTGAACGGGTAGACAGCAAAGCATCGCTGGCTTAGTTTGTTGTTTTAATCTAGGAATTCTTAAATATGAGTGAGATATCTACATTAACCATTAAGATACCGCTGGCGCTCAAAGAACAAATCAGAGAAGCAGCGTTGCAAGGCGAACATTCTCTCAGTGTTGAAGTTTGCGCCCGTCTTGAACAAAGCTTTGCCATTACTGAAGACAAGAAAAGCAAAAAAGTTGAAAAGCACGAAGAACCTGCCATCGAAATCGATAATCAGCATCTGGGCGAACATACCGAGCCTGCGCTCACCCAGAAAGAGCTGAAAAAATTACGTCAACTTCTTAATAAATCCACAGCTAAAACTACCAGCAAAAAGAAGTAATTCTTGCTTCTTTATTGTCCGTCGAGACCTCGGATCGGTTTCACCGTTGCCCAACCGCGACATGACGGACAATGCCAATACAGCGAATGCGCGGTAAATCCACACTTATGGCAGCGGTAGCGCGGCTTGGTGCGGATTTGTTCGCCGACCATATCCCTAAGCAGCATCAAACTCTCTTTCGCACGCCCTTCCTCTGCGTCTGCAAGGTGGTAGTCCATCAAATGATGGAACACACGCATCGTCGGATGGCGCTGTAATTGGCGATTGATATACAGTTGAGCAGCCTCGCGACCTTCTTCCTGTTGCAGGATCTCGGCCAACATCAGTTCAGCAGTTGCCCCGGTATTTTCGTCCACGCAGCGTTTAAGAAACTCCGCCCACTCCGTGTGATTACCAAGATGCTGATAGCACTCTTGCAGCATGGGCAACGTTTCACTGACCACTTCTTTATCTTGTTCAAGCACACGTTTCAGTGCATCGGCGGCTTTGCTGTATTCGCCCTGAGCTAACAGGATGCGACCCTGCATCAGCGAAACGCGAGCACAAAGTTTGTCTGACGCAGCGGCTTTTTTCAAAATTGCCGTAGCTTTATCAAGATCATCGGAAGACATCGCCTGCAACGCCAGTTCACAATAGAAGTGGGCGATTTCTTGATGTTTATCATTTTTACCGAGTTTCACCAGTTTTTCGGCAACGTCTATCGCGCTCTGCCAGTCGCTGGTGGCCTGATGGATAACCAGCAACTGCTGCAAGGCAAGCAGCTTAAAGTCTTCCTCTTTGACCAACTGGTTAAACATGTCTTCGGCGCGATCGTAAAAGCCTGCCGCCATGTAGTCTCGGCCAAGCTGTTGAATTGCGAGCAGTCGCTGCTCGAAAGTTAATGAGGCGCTTTCCATCAACGACTGGTGAATACGAATCGCCCGGTCAACCTCGCCACGTGAGCGAAAAAGGTTACCTAGAGTTAAATGCGCCTCAACAGTATTGCTGTCTTCCTTCAACATATCAAGAAACAGGTCAACCGCTTTATCTTGCTGATTCGAAAGTAAAAAGTTCACTCCCGCCACATATTCCCGAGATAAACGGTTGGCATTCTGCTGTTTATCCTGTTGTGAGCTTCTGCGCCCCATATACCAGCCATAGGCGGCAGCAACGGGTAATAACAGAAACAGCAGTTCTAACATATAAGGTTATTCCTTGATGACCGGCGACTGTGCAACAGCGGGTTCGGTCGTGGTCGGTGCAACTTGCTGCTCTAAACGTTTGATTTTACGCTGTGCGCGGCCCAATGACAGGCGCACTCGCAAATAAAACAGGCCGCAGATAATCCAGCCCAGCACAAAGCCGGTCGCGAACAGCACGGCTAACAGCGTGGAAACGCGATAATCACCCTGCGCCAGTAAATAGTTAAAGGTTACAACCTGATCGTTATGGGCACCCAATGTGATAGAAATCACGACGATGACCAGCACGAACAAAAAAATCAGCAAATATTTCACATTCATTCCTGTAATGCCGGAGAGTCCGGATAAATTATGCCAAAAACTGACGTCCTAACCTAATAAGTTAGCATTTCCCACCGCCGCAGGGAAATATTGAGGCCTGAATATCCCGAGATTGCGGAAAGTTCATACAACCTCTAAAGACTCGTTCCATAAATACTCCTTTACGGAATCTTAGCATTGCGTTTATCAGACGTACTAAGCAATAGCTCTGTGATTATATGGGGTCAATTGTTCATATTTAAAGGCATAAGAGGTCATTCAGGCTCTCTCTGCTCAATCTCTTGCTGCTCCTGAACTGGCGGAGTGAAGGGCCCGCAGAGTTTTTGTGCCAGCCAGCTGGCGAAGGTGATCAATACCCAACTGATCCCCACTGATGCCATCAAATCTCTAGGCCAGTGCATGCCCAGCAACAGACGACTGCCCATGACCAGGCTCGCCCAAACCAGCAAAATCGCGATTGTCTTGTAATGGCGACGCGGCCACAGTAATCCCACGGCCAACAGCGCCCAACTGGCGGCAAACATTGTATGGCCGGAAGGGAACGCAAAACCCGTATCGGCTTGCCAGCTTTTGCCCAGCCATTGTGGGATAAGCGCATTGTCTTTTACATTGCCCAACTCTTCTTTAACTTGAGCACTGCGCGCCTTGCTTTTTTGCAGATAGAAAGCTGTAACGTCCATTTCCTGAGACTTACCCAGCCATTGCACATAAGGCCGCGGCTCTTGCACCTCTTTCTTGACGTAACTTTTCACCCCCTGGCCAATCAGTACCGCCGCGCTAAGCAACACAATCAGCACGATCGCCGGTTTGATTCGATAACGCAGGCACCAAAGAAACCAGGCGCATAGTACGATATTCGTCAATGTGCCCCACGGAGCACTAACCGTCTCGGTCATCCAGTAGAATGGGCGTAAGATAAGGCCACTCATCCCCGGCGACCATAGCCAGCCGCTTGCCCAGACCAAGGCAGGCATAATGAGGAGGAGTAAAGCTGCACACGACGTCCTTATAGCGATTTGAAGCATTGTATGGCCTTAATATCTAAAGATTCATAAAAATGAAATGTATAATGCGCATTCTACGCAGCGGCCTGCAACGCAGTCCAGCCGTGAATGTTATACTTGTGACTCATACTTTGCGCCGAGTCACACTGTTTTTTCTGGTCAAGCCGTGCATCTCTACGTAGGATGCGCCACAAGAATTGACCAATATATTGTAGGTTTTGGAGAGTAACATGCAGCTGAAACGGGTGGCAGAAGCCAAACTGCCAACACCATGGGGCGATTTCCTGATGGTGGGTTTTGAAGAATTGGCAACCGGACACGATCACCTGGCACTAGTATTCGGCGATATCAGCGGCGAAACGCCGGTGCTCGCACGTGTGCATTCAGAATGTCTGACCGGCGATGCGCTTTTCAGCCTGCGCTGTGATTGCGGTTTTCAACTCGAAGCGGCGCTGAATCACATCGCCGAAGAGGGACGCGGGATCCTGATGTATCACCGCCAGGAAGGACGTAACATCGGTCTGCTGAACAAAATTCGTGCCTACGCGTTGCAGGACAAGGGCTACGATACTGTTGAAGCCAACCATCAGTTAGGTTTTGCCGCCGATGAGCGTGACTTCACCCTGTGCGCCGATATGTTCAAACTGCTAGGCGTTGATGCCGTTCGACTGCTGACTAATAATCCGAAAAAGGTCGAAATTCTTTCAGAAGCCGGGATTAACATTATCGAACGCGTACCGCTGATTGTCGGTCGTAACCCGAAAAATGAAAATTATCTGGCGACCAAGGCTGCTAAAATGGGTCATTTGCTGGATAAATAATCTTTCCAGCCAATGAACACAAAAAAGCACCGATAATCGGTGCTTTTTTATTTCTAATATTTCAATAAGCTACAGCATTTTTCGGATCACATAGTGCAGGATCCCGCCGTTTTCAAAATAGGTCAGCTCATTGCCGGTATCGATACGACTGCGCGCATTAATGACCTCTTTCCTGCCGTCGGCGTAAGTAATGTGCACCGGCACGTCCTGCCCCGGTTTCAATGACTGCATACCACTGACGCTAATGGTCTCGTCCCCTTTGAGATTCAGTGTCTTACGGCTGACTCCCTGTGGAAACTCCAGAGGCAAGATCCCCATGCCAATCAGGTTTGAACGGTGGATACGCTCAAAAGATTCGGCGATCACTACGCGAACCCCGAGTAATCTAGGACCTTTGGCTGCCCAGTCACGGCTGGAGCCGGAGCCATACTCTTTACCGGCAATCACCGCGGTCGGCACGCCCTCTGCCTGATAGCGCATTGCCGCATCATAAATAGCCAGGCGATCGCCGGAAGGAATATGGCGGGTTACCCCACCTTCTACACCGGGAACCATTTCGTTACGAATACGGATGTTGGCAAAGGTCCCGCGCATCATCACCTCATGATTACCACGTCGTGAACCATAGGAATTGAAATCACCGGTTTTTACACCGTGCTCGCTGAGATAACGCCCCGCCGGACTTTCGGCTTTGATATTACCCGCCGGGGAAATATGGTCAGTGGTTACCGAATCGGCCAAAATAGCCAGAATGCGCGCATCTTTGATGTCCTGCACGGGATCCGGTTTAACTTTCATGTCGCTAAAGAATGGCGGGTGGCGAATATACGTCGAGTCCTCCTGCCAGGCGTAAGTAGGCGTGCCTTCAACCTTGATACTCTGCCAGTTTTCATCACCGTTAAACACTTCGGCGTACTCTTTGTGGAACATCTCAGTTTTCACCTGCTCGACCGCTTTGGCGATCTCATTGGCCGAAGGCCAGATATCACGCAAATAGACTGGTTTGCCGTCACTGCCGATGCCGAGCGGATCGTGAGTCAAATTGACCGAAATATTCCCTGCCAAAGCGTAAGCAACCACCAGCGGCGGCGAGGCCAGCCAGTTGGTTTTGATCAACGGGTGAATACGACCTTCAAAGTTACGGTTACCGGAAAGTACGGCACCGACGGTCAAATCGCCCTGCTTGATAGCGGTTTCTATCGGTTCCGGCAGCGGGCCTGAGTTACCAATACAAGTGGTACAGCCGTAACCCACCAGGTTAAAGCCGAGTTTTTCCAACTCTGGCATCAGGCCAGCGGCATTAAGATATTCGGTCACCACTTTTGAGCCAGGTGCCAACGAGGTCTTGACCCATGGCTTGCTTTTCAGCCCGCGCGCAGCGGCGTTTTTAGCCAGCAGACCGGCGGCCATTAAAACGCTGGGGTTGGAGGTATTGGTGCAGGAAGTAATTGCGGCGATAACCACTGCGCCGGTAGTGAGCTGCAGCGCCTGATCTTTATAATTAAAATCGACACTGTCGCTGTGTGAGGTTGAGTTACTCAGTTCAAGCTCGGTAGCCAACTTAAATGCCTGCGGCACGTTGGGCAATGCCACACGATCCTGTGGACGTTTAGGGCCCGCCAGACTCGACTCAACGGTTCCCATGTCCAGCTCAAGAGTACTGGTGAAAATGGGCTCGTCACCTTCATTACGCCACAGTCCCTGCTCTTTGCTGTAGGCCTGAACCAGCGCAATCTGCTCGTCGCTGCGGCCGCTGAGTTTCATGTAGCTCAAGGTTACTTCGTCGACCGGGAAAAAGCCGCAGGTAGCGCCAAATTCAGGGGACATATTGGCAATCGTCGCACGGTCGGCCAGTGGCAAATCAGCCAGACCATCACCATAAAACTCTACAAATTTACCCACTACTCCGTGCTTACGCAGCATTTGGGTAACGGTTAACACCAGGTCAGTTGCGGTAATACCTTCACCAAGCTTGCCCGAAAGCTTAAAGCCTACAACGTCAGGGATCAGCATCGAGACTGGCTGACCCAGCATAGCCGCTTCGGCTTCGATACCACCACAGCCCCAGCCCAGTACGCCCAGGCCGTTAATCATCGTGGTATGTGAGTCGGTGCCGACCAGCGTGTCAGGGTAAGCAACTTCAACGCCGTTCTGCTGCTCGTGCCACACGGTTTGGCCGAGATATTCAAGGTTTACCTGGTGACAAATCCCCGTGCCCGGCGGCACGACGCGGAAACGGTTAAAGGCTTTCTGGCCCCAACGCAGGAAAATATAACGCTCGTGGTTACGCTCCATCTCGAGCTTGACGTTTTCACCAAAAGCGGCGCGATCGCCGAACTCATCGACAGTCACCGAATGGTCAATCACTAAATCAACGGGAGATAAAGGATTGACCTGATTGACGTTACCGCCGAGGCGTTCGACCGCCTGTCGCATGGCAGCAAGGTCCACCACGGCAGGAACACCGGTAAAATCCTGCATCAGCACGCGCGCTGGACGGTAGGCAATTTCTCTATCTGCGTGCCCGGTTTTTTGCCAGTCAACAATGGCCTGCAAGTCTTGTTCCGTGACGGTATCTCCGTCAATGTTACGCAACAGGTTTTCCAGCAGCACCTTCATGGATTTCGGGAGTTTATCGATATTACCGAGGGTGGCGGCAGCTTTGGGTAAGCTGTAAAAGTGATATTCCTTATCAAGATCTGCCAGCTTATCCTGACTATTCTTGCGAAGATCGGACGACATAGCTTCTCCTTTTGACGCTCTTTTTTGTGTGTGGCTTAACATTTTAGACCAAATGACAGGAAAGACCCGCCAGACGGTGCGTGTTCTTATAAAGATAACACAAAATATAATTAACATTTTAATAACAACACGAAGTGCTAATTACATATTGGCAACCTAAGCTTCCGGCAAAGGCGCAAATAGGATCATGCAGGATTGAGGCTGGAAATTGGCTTGGTGAAATTGGATAAGACAGAATTCTGAGCGGATTTGCAGATGATTGGGAGTAGGTTAAACGCAGGTGCTGGCTTTGAAAAAGGCATCAGGCCGCCTGAGACGCGGCCTGATATCGCATTACTTGTGCGGGAGTTTAATATCTTTAAACAAAGCTTCAATGTCTTCATTGGAGCGCAATGCGATAGCACTGTCGACCACGTCGCGAGTCAGGTGCGGCGCAAATCGCTGGATGAAATCGTACATGTAACTGCGCAGGAAAGTACTGCGGCGGAAACCAATTTTAGTGGTGCTATGAGTAAAGATATCGCTGGCATCCACAGTGACCAGATCGGGATCTTGCAGCGGATCCACCGCCATGCTGGCAATGACCCCAACGCCCAATCCGAGGCGAACGTAGGTTTTGATCACGTCTGCATCAGTGGCGGTAAAGACGATGCGCGGTGTCAAACCGGCGCGATTAAACGCGGTATCCAGTTCCGAACGGCCGGTAAAACCAAAGGTATAGGTAACAATCGGATAGGAGGCCAGCTCTTCAATAGTGACCTTTTCTTTGCCTGCCAGCGGATGATCTGGCTGCACGACTACGGCACGATTCCAGTGATAGCAAGGCAGCATAATCAGATCATCATAAAGATGCAGCGCTTCGGTGGCGATGGCAAAATCTGCGTTGCCTTTGGACACTGCTTCGGCAATTTGCGTCGGCGACCCCTGGTGCATGTGCAGTGAAACACGCGGATAACGCTCGATGAATCCCTTAATCACATTAGGCAACGCGTATCGCGCCTGAGTATGGGTGGTGGCCACATACAGCGACCCTTTATCAGGATAGGTATGTTCTCCGGCTACGGCTTTAATCGCATCAACTTTTGACAGCACTTCGCGGGCAATGCGGATAATCTCCTGACCCGCGGGGGTGACCTGGGTGAGATGTTTACCGCTGCGGGCAAATATCTGAATCCCTAGTTCATCTTCAAGCATACGCACTTGCTTGCTGATGCCCGGTTGTGAGGTGTAGAGGCCTTCTGCCGTCGAAGAGACGTTCAGATTGTGATTAACAACTTCTACGATGTAACGCAGTTGCTGCAATTTCATATCTTATACCATCCTAGTGTTAAACCCTGCCCACCACTCTCCTTCTCTTTGCTGACAGAAAGGAAGGGGGTATTCTCAATTGTTTGTGCCGATTAATTCTAATAATGCATAAAAACAATATTTTATATATCAACAGTATCATTTATCAAACAATTTTGTCTCGTGTCTGGTTATAAAAAATTCAAGATTCCTTAACTTTAACGAAGACACTGACCGACCCGCAGCAAAATCTAACGACGATTGACCTGATTACAATAAAAAAACCAGCCATCAAGGCTGGTTTTTAAGATTAACTTCATAGGCGCGAGGCAGAAAGTTATTTTTTGCCTTCTTCCCATTTGCCGTCGACATAAAATGCCGTCCAGCCTGTCGCCTTGCCGTCTTTCTCAGAAGAAACATACTGCTGTTTAGTCTTACGGCTGAAACGCACCATCGACTTGTTCCCTTCTGGATCGGCCACTGGCGCATCGGCCAAATAGCTCAATTTTTCCGGCAGGCGATCTTTGAATCGCAGCAGCTCTTCCACTAACGGTGCGCGGGTTTCGCGCGATTTAGGGAAAGTATTGGCCGCCAGGAACACGCCTGCAGCACCATCACGCAGCACGAAGTAAGCATCCGATTTTTCACACGGCAGTTCAGGTAATGGAACCGGATCTTCCTTCGGTGGAGCCACGTCGCCGTTACGCAAAATCTTGCGGGTATTTTTACAGGTCTCGTTGGTGCAGCCCATGTATTTACCAAAACGCCCCATTTTCAGGTGCATCTCGGAACCACACTTATCGCACTCAACCACTGGACCATCGTAACCCTTGATGCGGAACTCACCCTCTTCGATTTCATAACCGTCGCAGGCCGGGTTGTTACCACAGACATGCAGTTTGCGGCCGGTATCGATCAGGTAACTGTCCATCGCTGTGCCGCACTTGATACAGCGACGACGAGCACGCAGGGCATTGGTTTCGGCATCATCCCCTTCGAGAATGTTCAGGACTTCTGATTCCGGCACCAGATTAATAGTGGTTTTGCAGCGCTCTTTCGGCGGCAACGCGTAGCCAGAACAGCCCAGGAACACGCCGGTAGTTGCGGTACGGATCCCCATTGGACGCCCACAGGTTGGGCATTCAATGCTGGTCATCACCATCTGGTTCGGGCGCATACCGCCCTCTTCCGGATCTTTCTCGGCGGTTTCAAGCTGTTGACTGAACTGGGCAAAGAAATCGTCCAGCACGCCTTTCCACTCGGCTTTATTATTCGCAACCTGGTCGAGGCCGTCTTCCATTCGGGCGGTGAAATCGTAGTTCATCAACTCGCGGAAGTTATCTTCCAAACGATCGGTAACGATCTCGCCCATTTTCTCGGCATAGAAGCGGCGATTTTCAACGTGAACGTAACCGCGATCCTGAATGGTAGAAATGATCGATGCATAGGTAGACGGACGGCCAATACCGCGTTTTTCAAGCTCTTTCACCAGAGACGCTTCGCTAAATCGTGCAGGCGGCTTGGTAAAGTGCTGAGTCGGCAGCAGCTGTTGCAAATTCAATGTACTGCCGACTTCGATCGGTGGCAGCGTGCGGTCTTCATCGCCCTTGCGCAGCGCTGGCATGACGTGAGTCCAACCATCGAAACGCAATGTGCGGCCCTTGGCACGCAGCGAGTAATCACCGGCCTTGACAGTCAGCGTCGTGGAATCGTACTGCGCTGGCACCATCTGACAGGCGACAAACTGACGCCAGATCAGCTGATACAATCTTTGCGCATCGGCTTCCATGTCTTTCAACTGCTCAGACACCACACTCACGTCAGATGGACGAATCGCTTCGTGCGCTTCCTGTGAATTTTCTTTGTTGCTGTATTGATTAGGCGCCTTTGGCAAGTACTTCTCGCCAAAATTGTCACCAATATAGCCACGCACCATTTCTACCGCGTCTTTGCTCAGATTGGTTGAGTCGGTACGCATGTAAGTAATGTGACCGGCTTCATACAGCCGCTGGGCCATCATCATGGTTTTCTTGACGCCGAAGCTCAGACGCGTGCTTGCCGCCTGCTGCAAGGTGGAGGTAATAAAAGGGGCTCCTGGCTTGCTGCTGGTCGGTTTGTCTTCACGATCCACCACGTCGTAACGGGCTTTTTCAAGCAGCGCAACGGCGGCGTGAGTCTGCTCGCGGTTAACCGGTTTGAAAGGTTTTTCGAGGTGATGAGTCACCTCCATTTGCAGGTCAATGTTCTCTTTAGACTGCAAATCGGCGTGCAGTTCCCAATATTCTTCGGGAACGAAGGCCTTAATCTCTTTTTCTCGCTCAACGACAAGGCGCACCGCGACGGATTGAACGCGCCCCGCTGAAAGCCCACGAGCAATTTTCTTCCACAGCAACGGAGAAACCATGTAACCCACAACGCGGTCCATAAAACGGCGCGCCTGCTGGGCATTCACACGATCAATATTTAGCTCGCCCGGCTGCTCAAATGCCTGTTGAATGGCATTCTTGGTAATTTCGTTAAAAACAACACGGCTGAAGCGTTTATCATCACCACCAATCACTTCCCGCAAATGCCAGGCAATCGCCTCTCCTTCGCGGTCAAGGTCGGTTGCGAGATAGATATGGTCAGCTTTTTCTGCGAGAGATTTTAACTCGGCTACAACCTTTTCTTTACCTGGCAATATTTCGTATTGCGCTTCCCAACCATGGAATGGGTCAACGCCCATGCGATTTACCAGCGCGGTTTTCTCATCCTTTTTAACTTTTTTCTTTGTTTTATCTTCGGCTGAGCTAGCGCTTTTTTTACTCGCGGATCCGCTGGTAGGCAAATCGCGGATATGACCGACGCTGGACTTAACCACGTAGTCATTTCCTAAATATTTATTAATCGTTTTGGCTTTTGCCGGGGACTCAACTATTACGAGAGCTTTGCCCATAATTACCTTTTACCTAAATTATTCTTCTCGAAAAGAAGATTTTGTCTTGTTTATGCCGCGGCACATTTAATGTCTTTTTTTATATTGCGGCACTCAGTCAGGAGATCAACCATTTTTTTTCATGACCTTTTATCACTGTCCTCCAGAGGGGCAACCCAATGAGTTTTTATGCGTTTGCAGCCCGAACAGTGTTAAAAGTGCAAGGATCATAGCCTGAAATAATCTCAGGGCGTAAACAAATCATTCCACCCTACGCCAGAAAATCCCACACTCTACCTGATAAAAATCGCCACGCAACTTAATTAGCACGTAAATGCGCTTTCTGCCAATCAGAACATTATATGTTCAAAATTCTTCCAGCCCTGTCCCAGCAGGGTTGCGGCCTTGCAGGCCAGAGTTCTACAATTGCCCAAGAGATTAACGCGAGGAGTATTGTTATGCACTTACACACCGCAGCTATAAATCCTGGAGCACTACTTATAGAAGCAAATAAAGTAATTCGCCAGCATGAACATTATCTATCGGGAATGAAAGCAACAGAAGTTGAACAAAAGGGAAATGTGCTGGTTTTTCGTGGGGAATTCTTTCTGGATGAACAAGGATTACCGACCGGAAAAACCACCGCCGTTTTTAATATGTTTAAACTTCTCGCCACTCTTTTTTCAGATAAATACCACCTGGAAATTTAGTTTATTTTTTGGTCGAAAAGATTAGGTCTTTAATTAAATTTTCATCTTTTTATACCAGGTAATTTTAGTGATTAAAAAAGGGACCGAAGTCCCTTCTAAATATCTTACAAAAGTGGTTTTTCACCGCGTTGTAACCAGCGTAAAAACAGTCGATCGGCGCTCTCTGCTGCGCTACCGGTAAAGCGATCCATCATGCGTTTACGACGGCTATAACGTACTGAAATCACCTCGTGGTTTTTCATTTCTGCGATCAGTAAATCATCACTGGTGCCAATGGCGTCAATCAGCCCTTTTTCACGCGCCTGAGAGCCGAACCAGTGCTCGCCGGTAGCAACCGCATCGATGTCCAAAGATGGGCGATGTTGATGAACAAACTCTTTGAACAACACGTGAGTTTCGTTAAGATCTTCCTGGAATTTTTCACGACCTTCATCCGTGTTTTCACCAAACAGCGTTAAGGTACGTTTAAACTGACCAGCGGTATGCAACTCAACATCAATATTATTCTTTTTCAGCAGGCGGCTGAAGTTAGGGATCTGCGCAACCACGCCAATGGAACCAATGATGGCAAAGGGAGCAGCTACAATGCGATCGGCAACGCAGGCCATCATATACCCCCCGCTGGCGGCCACTTTATCAACCGCTACTGTCAAGCGCACTCCCGCCTGAGTCAGGCGAGCCAGCTGTGAGGAGGCCAACCCATAACCGTGCACCACGCCGCCAGGGCTTTCAAGACGCAGCAGCACTTCATCCTGCGGAGTCGCCACGGCCAGAACTGCCGAAATCTCCTCACGCAGCGAAGTCACCTCATGGGCGTCCATGCTGCCTTTGAAATCCAGTACATACAGGCATGGCTTGCTTTTAACCGTTCCAGTTTTAGCCTGCTGCTTTTTGGCTTTGGCATCAGCCTTATCTTCTTTTTTAAACGCCTTGAGGCTTAACTTCTGTTCTGCCGGATTCAGGCGGGCGGTGCGCATTTCACGCTGCATTTCACGATATTCTTCACCTAGGTCAGTCAGACGTAATTCGCCCTTACCTGCTGATTTACGCTGGCGCAACCCAACAAAAAGAACGACCAGCGCACCAATCGCGACCACTACGGTGACAATCTTGGCCAAAAACAGCCCGTACAGAGAAAGTAAATCCACAAATACCGCCTTATAACATTCTGATAAGTGACGAGGTCCATTCTAGACAATCGTTGCTCATGAGTCTCGCTTCTGCAAAGACTGACAGCACATAAACGCTGGACTTGCACCATTATCGCGTTAATTTTGCTAAAGATGATGCGCCTGAGATTCATTTTTGTTACAAATGATCTACTCAATAGTGGGTTAATTATTGAAAGTCATGTCCATTTCAGGCATATAACAGCAATTATCAAACTATTGATAAAACATATTCCGGCAATTCGTTTGGTCTCGGTTGAGGTTTCAGCTCCCGGCAAACGCGTTGTGCTGGTGCGTTGTTGGCCTTTGCCACCGCATCTGACACCTAACAGAGGACATTTCCCGTGCATTATCATCCAAAATCCGACTTACTCAGCCAGCGCATTATTCTCGTTACCGGCGCTGGTGACGGCATTGGCCGTGAGGCCGCTCTGACCTATTCTCGCTTTGGCGCACGCGTTATCCTGCTTGGTCGCACAGAGAGTAAACTGGTGGCCGTACAGCAAGAGATTGCGCGCGCAGGCTGGCTGCCAGCCGAGTTTATTACCGCCGATTTACTCCACGCCACACAGCATGACTGTAATCAGGTAGCCGAGCGCATTGCCCAATGGGTGCCGCGCCTCGACGGTGTGTTGCACAATGCCGGATTGCTCAGTGAAATTGTGCCGGTCAGCGAGATAAAACTGCAAGACTGGCATGACGTGATGCAAGTTAACGTCAACGCAACCTTTATGCTGACCCAAAGTCTGCTGCCACTGTTGTTGAAATCAGCCAGCTCGTCTCTGGTATTTACCAGCTCCAGCGCGGGTCGTGAGGGCCGCAGCGGATGGGGAGCCTATGCGGTGTCCAAGTTTGCTACCGAAGGGCTGATGCAGGTATTGGCCGACGAGTATAAAAACACCAATTTGCGGGTTAACTGCATCAATCCAGGCGGAACGCGCACCAGTATGCGCGCCTCGGCCTTCCCTGACGAAAACAGCCAGAAGCTGAAAACCCCTGCTGATATCATGCCTCTATATTTGTATCTGATGGGCGATGATAGTCGTCGCAAAACCGGCACCAGTTTTGATGCGCAACCCGGCCGCAAAGCTGGCCCAGCTGAATAAATAGAGCAAAAAAGATGACGGCAGACAGGCACCAGCAGCGCCAGCAAAAATTGAAAGAACAGGTCGATGCGCGTATCGACGCTGCCAAAGAAGCTCGCGGTATTCTGATTGTTCTAACCGGTAACGGTAAAGGCAAAACTACCGGTGCCTTTGGCACTGTGACTCGCGCCGTCGGACACGGGCAGCGTGCGGGGGTGATCCAGTTTATCAAGGGCGAATGGCCAAACGGTGAACGAAATCTGCTCGAACCGCACGGGGTTGAGTTTCAGGTGATGGCCACGGGTTTTACCTGGGAAACGCAGAATAAAGAAACCGATACCGTGGCGTGTCAGGCGGTCTGGCAGCACGGTAAACGTATGCTGGCTGATGCATCGCTTAATTTGGTCGTGCTTGACGAGCTAACTTACATGCTGAGCTTTGGCTATCTGGATCTGCAAGAGGTCATTGATGCGCTGAATAATCGCCCGGCGCATCAGACGGTGATTATTACCGGCCGCGGCTGCCATCGTGATTTGCTGGAATTGGCCGATACGGTTAGCGAATTGCGCCCGGTAAAGCACGCCTTCGACGCTGGAATCATGGCGCAACAGGGTATTGACTGGTAGCCACTGCGGTTTTCCGGGCAAAAAAAACCGCAGCACTCAGGCTGCGGTTCTCTATTCAACTCACAGTTTGGTTAACGATTAACGTTTTCCAGGACCGCTGCTGCGACGTGCTGGCGCAACCTGAGTATGGCGCTTAACCGCACGGCGAATCTGATTAGCCTTGACGCGACGACGATCGCGCTCAACCGGCAGCTTGCTCACGGTTTCTTCAGTCATATCAACCAGTTGACGAAGATAGTTGATATCTGGAAGATCCAACTCTTTATAACCGCCACGAGGCAGACCTTTTGGCAGATTCAAGTCACCGTATCGAACACGGATCAATCGGCTCACCTGAACGCCTACAGCTTCCCAAAGACGACGCACTTCGCGGTTACGGCCTTCGGTCAGAGTCACGTTGTACCACTGGTTCAGACCTTCACCGCCCTGGTACTTGATAGTACGGAAGGCAGCCGGGCCATCTTCCAGTTGAACGCCACGGCTCAGCTGTTTGATTTTTTCGTCATCAATCTGACCAAATACGCGCACCGCGTATTCACGCTCTACTTCACGGCTTGGGTGCATCAGGCGGTTAGCCAGCTCACCGTCGGTAGTGAAAAGCAACAAACCTGAGGTGTTAACGTCGAGACGGCCAACAGCAACCCAACGCGAACCGCGCATTTTCGGCAGGCGGTCGAACACGGTAGGACGACCTTCGGGATCGCTGCGGGTACATAGCTCGCCTTCCGGCTTGTAGTAAGCCAGGACGCGACAAACCGTATCCTCGGCTTCAAGGATTGACAGCACGTGACCGTCGAGACGGATCTTGGTGCCAGCAACCAGTTCTACACGGTCGCCGAGGGTAGAAATCTTACCGTCAACACTGATGCGCCCTGCCTGAATCATTGCTTCAACTTCACGACGAGAACCGTGGCCCGCGCGAGCCAAGACTTTTTGCAGTTTTTCGCTTTGCAGGCCATCACCGTCGTCAAGCGCATTCTTCGGCTTTTCGTATTTCGGTGCGTCTTCTACTTCTTCATCGTTGACTTTTTTTACCATCAGAGATTCGGCGCGCGGCTTGGTGCTGCGTGGCTTGTCGCCTGCTGGTTTGCCTAAACGCGGCTTATCGCTGCGAGGCTTGTCGGTGCGCGGCTTGTCATTACGACCGCCGGTTCGTGCTTTGTCTGCACCTGATTTATCCGCGGCAGGCTTGCCACCACGAACGGTTTCGATACGTGATTTTTCAGTGCCAGGTTTTTTACCGCGTGGCTTATCCGAATCGCTGCGCTGTGAACGCGGCTTGTCAGACGAAAATTTATCGTTTTTTTGCTTACTGGAATTAAACTTCTCGCTCATTGAGCAGCCTCATTTGTCGCCTTCACAGGCGTCATTATCTATTCTACTTGCAGAAAGTTACGGCTGAATAGCCCTAACCCTATAATTCTTATCACATTTTTCAATAAAGTCATTCAATTCGGCTCAAAGTACTGGCGTCAACTTTATGCTATGTGGTCGGACATATTACACGATTTTTATGCTAAAAGATGCCTCTAATGGCATGAGGGTTTCTGTAAGCGCCAAGTAAATAAATCTGAGGGCGGCTATTTAATATGGGCCGTTTCAAAAATACTCAACTCTCTGTAGATGAATGGGTGAAATTTTAAAGTATTTTAAAAAAATGGTGGATAGGATTTAGCGTTTAGCCAGCAAAAAAATGCTGCCCAACCTATTAGTGAGTGTATCACTATGCGCGTGACTACAGGCTCAGATTTACGGCCGATCAGGCCGTCACATCTATCTCCTAACCCGTTGATTTATCTGTTATCGCTGATAAAAAATACTGTCGCGAGTCTAACCAGTAATGGTCCGCAACGGTCGTACCTAGATTCGACCTCGTCGCGAAGCAATGGCTATGAAATTATTTTGGCTTCGAGTCATCATTTGGCTACGGTCAAAGCTGCAGACCTTTTGGTGCATTCTTATTCCCGCGCTATGAACCCGCTGCTGTCTTCATTATCTTTATCCCCCACCAGCCTCTCACTCGGTACAGCACTGGGCGCGTTATCCAGTACTGCTCTGCTGAATTCGATAATGGATAAAAGCTATTTCCGCCCTAATTTAGCGCCTCTGATAAACCTGCTAGATACTATTTTTCAGGCCGAGTTATTGAGAATGTTTATTACTCATCCTGTGCGGCTGGCGTCAATGGAGGAAGAGACTAAAACCTGGCTTTGCCAGTCAGCAAGTGCGGTGGTCAATATCATACAGGCGAGTCTTATCAGCAGAACTGCTTCAGGGCTGGCATTTATTTTAGAATTACCACAAGCGTGGGCCGCCTTGCAGCATTATCGCGATATTCCGTTGCCAGAGGTTATTTATCGTTATACAGAATGGGTGATTGGTACAATTGATGGGGGCGGCTCGTTGCCATTTTTTAATAGCTATTCACCTTTAGCGACTGTCTCAATGCTTGCTGCTTATATAATGTGGACAATATCCCGAAAACCCTCGCCATATTCTCTACCCGCCGGGACTAATGAGATGGGATATATCGCAATAAAATTGCTCGAGATCAGCCGCTACATTACACACTCCTCGCCAAGGCTCGGGAAGGCTACTGATATTCCGCTTCGGATTTCCTCTCAATTTGAAAAACACGCCAGCTCAATCCAATTTCAACCACGAAGATATTACGGCTCTCGGCATAGTGATAATCCTAGTACTGCTAGTGCTGCTAGTACTGAGTTAATACCCTATTACGTTGTAAATAGGCCGGTTATAACCAGCGGCTCCACTGTTCAAGGTCAAGTAAATAGTCCACTCCTTCCTGTGATCCTAAGTAGTCAAGCTGCACATTTTGCTCAAAGGAAATCTGTTAACCCGAGTCCAGCAATCATTGCTTTCGCCTTAATCAGTACCACAGGGGCGATCAGTTATGTCGGATATCAAGCTGTTTCAGCCCTGTATACGTATCTGGTGCATGAAGCAAATTCCGAAAATAAAACCAACTTGCCAGTCAAAATTAGCAGTCATCAACGGCGTGAAGCTTTAAATCGCTTAGCGAGAACGCGTAGCTTGCACATCTCTAATTTTACGCCGAGGGAGCAGATCGATGAGTTGATTCTCGCCGCGGCTATCAACATATTGCCAATACCTATTAATAACACTCGGTCAAACGGCGTCGAAATTATTGCCAGATTGGCAGATGAAATCATTAACGCTCGTGGAGATTTCAATTTTCGTAAAATCAATGAATTATTTACGCAAATCAAAGATCTGGGTGGCAACAAAACTATTGGGCTTTTGCGCTCGAAAAAGAGCAGCCAAGGCAAGTTGCGTTTAATGATATGGCCGCATAATCAAAGTATCGATCTTACTTGCGATATTAAAAGCAAAAAATTTACTCGCCCTGAGCTGCGGGACGCCTTGGCGTTGATAATGCACCTGATACTAAGGTCTACTGAAACCCGATACTCAATTCTTGACGCCCTCTCTCGGATAAAAACTTCCGCTGTAGGCCTTTATTATCAGTGGTATATTCATAACCGGCATTCGCCGAAAAATGATACTGTTGAAAGCAACTATAAAAATCAAACCATGCAGCAATTTTATGATCACCTACAGGATATAATGGGTTCTTTATTAGCTCCTTTTAATCCACAAAATGTAGATACCCGGAGACTGATTTTTTTCTTGATTTATCTGGAAATGCCCAATGTATGTATTGGTATTCAATTCGATGGCAAAAACTCACCGGCTATCAGTAAGCAAAACTCCTATGCTATTCATGGCGACCTATATCTTAAAACTAAAGGTGATGAATTAAGCTATGACAATTTTTTGCAGACCTTAAATGAGGTTAGAAATGAAGATTTAAAAATAATCAACCTAATAACGCACAGTGAGACCTATGCAGCAGCATTTAAACAACAAGGTTTTATTGCCCAAATTCACCGGATGGTTTTTAATACTGAGTATGAAATCGCCGAGATCGAACAGCGTATTGGTGCTTTGACTTATATAGATCGAATGTCAATGATTGCATTAGCGGTATCAGAGCTTGGCTTTAATGAAAAGGTCCCTTGGACGGCAAAGAAAATTATTCCCTACCCAGGGAATTTATCCAAAGAAAATGCTTTTAAAGTCATTCATAATGATTTTGAAAAAAGAGAAAGCAACAGCGGACGAACTGGGGCAATGATTCCGAGGAGCCATATGATTGCCGTTGAAAAATACCGCACCTGGCTGGAACAATACGTTGCATTGAACGGACACTTAGAGGTAATGCTGAAAATTGATCCCAATGTTTTTGACATTTTAGCTAAAAAATATCCTTTACAAGATATTGATCAATATCTCAAAAAAATAATCAGCCATCGCAGTATCAAGAAGATTTTCAACGTTAAATATGATGATAACCTCACTCAAGAATCCAAGCTTATTTACCAATCAATTTTACTTTCTTTGAAGCTTTTATCGCAAAACGATCAAGATTTTATTAGTAATTCAACCAAATTCCAAATTATCAACTTAACAAAATATGCCCACACCTTGTTGAACCTGTTTGCTCAATTAGAAGGGAGACAAAAAGAAAAATTCGAAACATGGAATTTGGCTTCCATGGTCATTGCTGAAAGTAACAATAGCCGCAGAGTTTATTCTTTCAATCGTCGATTCCATTTAAAAACGCATGAAAACGTATTAATTGAAAGGTTAACCCAGTGCAGCGATGATACTGGCGTTTTGTACATTCATGATTTCTTACGCCAATATATGACGGAAAATAAAGCTAGTTACATTGAAACCAATACTGAAATAAAATGCATTATCCATCAAGCTTCTATTCTCTACTACACCTATGAATTAGACATTGAAGAATTTGATAGCAAAGATAAAGTCTTTCGTCGTTTGCAACAACATCAACTACAACCCCGAGTAGATAGAAAAGTTAATGCTTATGGTGAAACGTCTGAAGAAATAGAATTGTCAACAGATCCACGCTGGTTAGCTTTTCGACCCTGGCTACCCTTTATAGAATGCTATGACTTTTCTTCAGGCTTGGCCAACGATAAAGATAGCCTTTGGATAACAGCAATTGACGGTTTAACCTGCGGGCTAAATTTCATCCCAGCCGGAAAAATCGTCTCTTTCCCATTCAGGATCGCGATTAAAGGGGTAAGAAAATTAGTCTATCCAACTGAAAAAGCATTTAGAAATACATTTTTTCAGTCTGTCGAAAGTTTTTTCTCAAAGAGAATCTCAGGAATTTCCCCTGAAACGCTTGACGAGTTTAAAAGACTTTATAAAAACATTTATAGTCAGGAAATGTTCAATCTGCCACAGCAAAAAGTTAGCCACGTTTTTATCGATGGCGTTTATAACTTTATTTCCAGAGGCTCGCCAATTCCCCTGCCCAATTTTTTTAAATGGAATATGCACGGGTTTGTTGATGCATTTAGCAATATGAATAAAGGGCTGCTCCTTAAGACTGTTGCCCAGGGAGTCAAAGCTAACGCAGCGCCCGCTGTGGGCTTTATTGGTCAAAAGATTGCACCTAAAGTATTTCGCAGCGTTAGAAAAAAACTTCAGAGTTCTTCGGCTGAATCGGGTGAACAGCAACATCAAAATATTATTAGTGAATTTTCCAACCCTGATTCCTACCTGCCTTATGCTATTACCTTCTTAGAAAATAAATGTACTTTTAACGAACTGCGTTTCCATTGCGATCTGACGACCCTGGACCAGTTGATACCGATATGGAATGAAAATGATACGACAGTTGAGCAATTGGCGATTAAGCGTAAAATCTATACAAAGCTTCTTATAGCCCTATTTAGCAATAATAATACACAACTTTGGCAACAATCTTTAAAAAACATCAGCGTAACGATGGAAATTAATAAGATAAATGAGACCCGTTTGGTCAGCTTCTTCTCGGTTAAACCAAGCGTAATGCAACAAATTCAATATTTACATAACTATTACGTTCGTCTTTGGCAGCACGATTTCGACGCATTATTGCAAATGATTACAAATAAACGGATTACTGTCGCTGCACCAGAGTTATGGGATTTTTTGCTTAATCGAATCGAAGGGAAACATGACACTTCACTGAGTAATCAACTCACTCAATTATTTGACAACCCCAATACCCTTCATTTGCAGTTGTATTTTCATGAGTTAGTGCAAAACATACAATGGACATGTTCCTTGCCTGATATGGAGGACGACCGTGTGAGTGCTCGTTATATCAGTGAAGCATTCAGTCAATTAACATTCATAAATTATCAGGATTGGGATAAAGAATTTTCAGTTAATTTATTGACCGATACTCTTATTGAACAGAGGCTATTTTTAGCAAGTATTACTGCTGAAAAGTTACGCCCTTTTGTTATGACGCTAGTAGCGGATCTAAAAAAAGCATTCGACTTCACTAATGCAGAATGTGTTTATCTACCATTTCTAAAAAAAAGCACAGGTCCAGAATATCGTGATTATTCCCCCCAACAGCGCGCCGAGATGTTCAATGCCTGCAGGGTTCACCAGCAGGATTTAACTCATAGATTGCCCGCTATATTTGTACTTTCAAAATATGCAGATTTTACTGACGCAAGGGAAGGAAGACCAAATGCAGTTCCCACTACTATTTGGTCTCAGATTACCGCTGACGAGGTTTTTCTATCCGCTAGAAGAGACGTTAATCGATTGTTTTACCGGCAGTATGACCGCTTTATTGTGTCTTATGACTATCAAAAGGCTTTAAAAGACTCAATGATTAACGAAACGGTGCCGGATCGCCCGCCCCTTCGCGGATAACTTCAGGGATCGAGTCGGTCAAATCAATAACCGTGGTCGGTTGCTGGCCAATTGAACCGCCGTCGAGGATCAAATCCAACAGCTTACCGATGCTATCTTTGATCTCTTCCGGGTCGGCTTGCGCAAAGTCGTTGCCCGGCAGCATCAGAGTCGTCGACATCAACGGCTCTCCAAGCTCATCCAACAACGCCAAAGCAATGGGATTGGATGGCACGCGCAAACCAATGGTTTTGCGTTTGTCATTCATCAAACGTCGAGGCACTTCTTTGGTCGCCTTGAGAATAAAGGTGTAGCTGCCCGGAGTATTGTTTTTGATCAGGCGAAAAGCGGTATTATCGACATAAGCATAGGTCGACAGCTCCGACAGATCGCGGCAGACCAGGGTGAAATTGTGATTACCGTCAAGTTGGCGAATGCGACAAATACGCTCCATCGAGCCTTTATCTTCCAAACGACAGCCCAGCGCATAACCCGAGTCTGTCGGGTAAACAATTACCGACCCTTTGCGCAGCATATCTACAGCCTGTTTGACCAGACGCGGTTGCGGGTTCTCGGGATGGACATAAAAATACTGACTCATAACAAATCCTCTTCACTTCTGGGCGACACATTTACTCGTTTGAAAAAGAAGCCAACGCTGTTGCAGCTTCAAGGACGAAGAACGGGCCAGTCATGCCACACGGCGGTGACATTCGCCGGCAACCAGAGCTTACGACCTAGTTCTATCCACGAGCAGGGTTGATGGAAATCTGACCCTTGTGACGCCAGTAAATTATAATCACGGGCAAATGCGGCGTGCTGCGTGCGCTCATGCGGCGCTTGCTGGCACTGTGCAACTTCCATCGCATCGCCGCCTTGTGCAGCAAAGTAGGCGAGCAGCCGCTTTAGCCACTTGGTAGACAAGTCATAGCGCCCCGGATGAGCAACAACAGCCTGTCCACCAGATTGGTGAATAACTTCAATAGCTTCTTCTATTGTACACCACTGAGGCGGAACGTAGCCGGTATTGCCTTTTGCCAGATACTTTTTGAACACCTTGGCGATGTTTTCTGCCGCGCCTATCTCAACCAGATAGCGCGCAAAGTGCGCACGGGTAACGGCTCCCCCATCGGCATGGCGTAATGCACCTTCCCAGGCACCTTCTATGCGAGCCTTGGCCAAACGACGGCCAATTTCCTGAGCACGCTCGACTCGCAGCTGCGCCTGTTTCGCCAGCAGCGCGACCATTGCCGGGTGCTGCGGATCGATACGCAGTCCAACAATGTGGATTTCGTGATTTTCCCACAACGTTGAGATTTCAACGCCGTTAATCAGTTGCAGCGGCAGATTATGCTGCTCGATTGCCGCTGCCGCGCGCGCCAGCCCGTCAGTGTTGTCATGATCGGTAATAGCTAAAACCCCGACACGCATTTCAACTGCACGGGCGACCAGCGCTTCCGGGGTGAGATAACCGTCAGAGGCAGTGGTGTGGCTGTGCAGGTCGTAAAGAGTGAATGCAGGATTGTCGGATAAACTGGATGTCATAATGATTACAGAAAGACCTATTATAAAAAACTGCACCTATCATAACGTGTAAGCCTCTTCAGGGTTACCGCTATCTCGCTAAGAGTTTTTAAATCGATGGCTTTTTAAACGATTCGACACATGCTTTGTGCCATACGCCCAAATTGCTTAAAGAGTGTAAAAAAGAAGGTTGACTTTACACCGTCGAACTAGTTAACTAGTACGCAAGTTCACAACAGATCGTGACAACCGAATTCAGGCAAGCACAACTTACAAGAGTGACTGATGATGAAAAACAACATGACTTCTTCTAACAGCTGGTGGCGCGCCTCCCCTTCGCGGGCGGTGTAATTGCGCATAGCTGTCATCAGACGCTGCAGATACCCGAAGCCCGCTTAAAGCGGGCTTTTTTGTGGATAAAATTTAGGAATAATCATGAGCAATCAACGACATAAATTAGAATTGTTGACATCACAAGGAAGTCACCGTGGTGATCCGACGGCTATCTTCCATCAGCTGTGTGGCGCACGCCCTGCAACACTGCTATTGGAAAGTGCTGAAATTAATACCAAAGAGAGCCTGAAAAGCCTGCTGATCGTTGACAGCGCGCTGCGTATCACTGCGATGGGTCGCGTGGTAAACGTTCAGGCGCTGACCATTAACGGGGCTTCTTTGCTGCCGCTGCTTGATGAGTCTTTGCCTGCCGATGTGCAAAATGTGGTACGCCCGAACGGTCGTGAACTGACTTTCCCGGTGATTGATACCATGCAGGACGAAGACGCGCGTCTGCGTTCAAAATCTGTTTTCGATGCGCTGCGAAACGTGCTGAACCTCGTCGAGTCACCAGAGGAAGAACGTGAAGCGATGTTCCTCGGCGGCCTGTTTGCCTATGATTTAGTCGCTGGATTCGAAGATTTGCCTCAGCTGCGCGCCGATCAGCGCTGCCCTGACTTCTGTTTTTATCTGGCAGAAACGCTGCTGGTTCTGGATCATCAGAAACGCACCAGCCGTCTCCAGGCCAGCCTGTTCACGCCGAATCTAGAAGAGAAACAACGTTTGGTCCAACGCCTGGAACAGCTGCAACACCAGCTGCAACAGCCTCCACACGCCATTCCTCATCAAACCGTTCACGATATGAAGCTAAGTTGCAATCAAAGCGACGAAGAGTTTGGCGGCGTGGTTGAACAAATGAAAGAGGCGATTCGCATCGGAGAGATTTTCCAGGTGGTGCCTTCTCGCCGCTTCTCCCTGCCTTGCCCGGCGCCGTTGGCAGCCTATGAAACGCTAAAAAACAGCAATCCAAGCCCTTACATGTTCTTTATGCAGGACAACGATTTTACGCTGTTTGGCGCTTCACCGGAAAGTGCGCTGAAATATGATGCCACCAACCGCCAGATAGAGATCTATCCAATTGCCGGAACTCGCCCTCGCGGTCGTCGCGCCGACGGTTCACTGGATGCCGATCTCGACAGCCGCATCGAGCTGGAAATGCGTACCGATCACAAAGAACTGGCAGAGCACCTGATGTTGGTTGACCTGGCGCGTAACGATTTGGCGCGCATCTGCGAGCCGGGCAGCCGCTATGTCGCCGACCTGACCAAAGTTGACCGCTATTCTGTGGTAATGCATCTTGTCTCTCGCGTCGTCGGCACGTTGCGCGCCGATCTAGACGTGCTGCACGCCTATCAGGCTGTCATGAATATGGGCACGCTGACCGGAGCGCCGAAAGTGCGCGCCATGCAGCTTATTGCCGAATCAGAACAATCGCGCCGCGGCAGCTACGGCGGCGCGGTGGGTTACTTTACAGCCCACGGCGACCTTGATACCTGCATCGTTATCCGCTCCGCTTATGTAGAAGACGGCATTGCAACAGTGCAGGCCGGTGGCGGTGTGGTGCTCGACTCCGTTCCACAAGCCGAAGCCGACGAAACCCGTAATAAAGCCCGTGCCGTGCTGCGCGCCATCGCCACTGCCCATCATGTTAAAGAGGTGTTTTAAGATGGCCGACATTTTACTGATCGACAATGTAGACTCATTTACCTACAACCTGGTAGATCAGCTGCGTTCCAGCGGACACAACGTGGTGATTTATCGTAATCAGATCCCTGCCGACGTGATTATCGACAAACTGAGTCAGATGGAAAAACCGGTGTTGCTGCTGTCGCCAGGTCCGGGAACGCCTTCCGAGGCCGGATGCATGCCTGAGTTGCTGCGCCGTCTGCGCGGTAATCTACCGATTATCGGCATCTGTCTTGGCCATCAGGCGATTGTTGAGACCTATGGTGGCCACGTCGGGCAGGCAGGGGAAATCCTGCACGGTAAAGCCTCATCTATTACTCACGACAATCAGGGTATGTTCGCCTGCATGAATAATCCGCTGCCGGTCGCACGTTATCACTCACTGGTCGGCAGCAATATTCCCGAGGGGCTGACAGTCAATGCCCGCTTTGGAGATATGGTGATGGCGGTTCGTCATGATAAAGACCGAGTCTGCGGTTTCCAGTTCCACCCGGAATCTATTTTAACTTCTCAGGGTGCCCGTCTGTTAGAACAGACATTGGCCTGGGCTTTGGCGTAAGGAGATTTGTCATGGAAACGCAAACTATCCCAGGTATTTTGGAAAACCTTTACCAGGCAAAAACGATGACGCAGGAAGAGAGCCATGCGCTGTTCACTGCAATTGTTAACGGCGAGCTTGAGCCAGCACAGTTGGCGGCCGCACTAATCAGTATGAAAGTGCGCGGCGAACAGCCGGCAGAGATTGCCGGAGCCGCGCAGGCCTTGCTGGCTGATGCCCTGCCTTTCCCGCGTCCTGATTACCCGTTCGCCGATATCGTCGGGACCGGCGGTGACGGCACCAACAGCATTAATATCTCGACTGCCAGTGCTTTTGTCGCTGCCTGCTGTGGCATAAGAATTGCCAAACACGGTAACCGCAGTGTGTCGAGTCGTTCAGGTTCTTCGGATTTGCTGGCCGCCTTTGGCATCAATCTGAACATGCCGGCAGAACAGTCGCGCTCCGCGCTGGATGACTTGGGTGTCTGCTTTCTGTTTGCACCGCAATATCACACCGGTTTTCGCCATGCAATGCCGGTACGTAAAGCGCTGAAAACGCGCACGCTGTTTAACGTTTTGGGTCCGCTGATTAACCCGGCACGACCGCCGCTGGCGCTGATTGGCGTTTACAGCCCCGAGCTGGTTCGCCCGATCGCCGAAACCCTGCGCACGCTTGGCTATGAGCGCGCCGCGGTAGTTCACGGTGGCGGCATGGATGAAGTCGCTATCCACGCGTCTACCCAGGTTGCCGAACTGAAAAATGGCGAAATTGAGACTTATGAACTGACGCCACAGGACTTTGGATTGGATAATTATCCTATCTCTGCCCTGCTCGGCGGCGAACCTGAAGAAAACCGTGACATTCTGGCACGCTTGTTACAAGGTAATGGCGAACCGGCGCACGAGGCCGCAGTAGCTGTAAATGTCGCCATGTTACTGCGCCTGTTTGGCCAGGAAGATTTAAAACAAAACGCACAAAAAGCTTTGGCAGTAATGCGCAGCGGAGAACCTTTCCAGCGTGTTACCGCATTGGCAGCAAGAGGATAAGTGATGCAGCAGGAAACCGTGCTCCACAAGATTGTCCGCGATAAAGAAGTTTGGGTCGCGGCACGCAAAGAACAGCAACCGCTGGCCAGTTTTCAGAACGATATCAAACCCAGCGAACGCAACTTTTATCATGCGCTGAAAGGGGCCAGAACCGCTTTCATTCTCGAATGCAAGAAGGCCTCGCCGTCAAAAGGCACTATTCGCGAAAACTTTGACCCGGTTGAAATCGCAGGCGTTTATAAAGACTTCGCCTCAGCTATTTCGGTTCTGACTGATGAAAAATACTTCCAGGGCAGCTTCGATTTTCTGCCGCTGGTCAGCGCAGCGGTCACTCAGCCAGTGCTGTGCAAAGATTTTATTATTGACCCTTATCAGATTCACCTGGCGCGTTTTTATCAGGCCGATGCCATCCTGCTGATGCTTTCAGTCTTGAATGATGAGCAATATGTCCAGCTTGCCGCCGTTGCACACAGCCTGAACATGGGCGTGTTGACCGAAGCCAGCAATGCTGAAGAGCTTGAGCGAGCGAATGAACTTAACGCCAAAGTGGTCGGCATTAATAACCGCGACCTGCGCGATTTGTCGATCGATCTCAACCGCACCCGCGAACTGGCTCCGCGCGTGGCGCACGGCGTAACAGTCATTAGCGAGTCAGGCATCAACGATTATGCACATATTCGCGAACTGTGCCGCTTTGCCAACGGCTTTTTGATCGGCAGTGCTCTGATGTCGGAAAAAGATTTGACCAGCGCGGTTCGCCGCGTACTGCTTGGCGAAAACAAGGTTTGCGGACTCACTCGACCACAGGATGCCAACGTGGCCTATCAGGCGGGTGCTATCTATGGCGGATTGATTTTCGTTGCAGGTTCGCCACGTTTTATCGATAGCACTCAGGCGCGCCAGGTTCAAAGCGGTGCGCCACTGAAGTATGTTGGCGTGTTCCGCGATGCCGATATCGCCGAAGTTGCAGAAAAAGCCAAGGCGTTGAACCTGTTTGCGGTACAGCTGCACGGTGATGAAGACCAGATTTATATCAATCATCTGCGCGAAATCTTGCCGCAGGGATGCCAGGTCTGGAAAGCGCTGAGCGTGAAAGATTCGGTCCCGGCCCGCGACCTGCAACATGTTGAGCGCTATGTGCTGGATAACGGCAAAGGCGGCACGGGTCAGCGTTTTGACTGGAGCAAACTGGCTGGCGAAAAGCTTGATAACGTGCTGCTGGCCGGTGGACTGGGTGCAGATAACTGCGTGCAGGCCGCACAGCTTGGCTGCGCTGGACTGGATTTCAACTCAGGTGTCGAACGCGAACCTGGAATTAAAGATGCGGACAAGATTACCGCCGTATTCCAGACGCTGCGCGCTTACTAATTGAGTGTTAAAGGAACAGAAAATGACTTTACTTAATCCGTACTTCGGTGAATTTGGTGGCATGTATGTGCCGCAAATTCTAATGCCCGCGCTTATCCAGCTGGAAGAAGCTTTCGTTAACGCCCAGCGCGATCCGGAGTTCCAGGCCGAGTTTATCGACCTGCTGAAAAACTACGCTGGCCGCCCTACTGCGCTGACGCTGTGTAAAAACCTGACTGCCGGGACTCACACCAAGCTTTATCTTAAACGCGAAGACTTGCTGCACGGCGGCGCGCACAAGACAAACCAGGTGCTGGGTCAGGCATTGCTGGCCAAACGCATGGGTAAAACCGAAATCATCGCCGAGACCGGTGCCGGACAGCACGGCGTGGCGTCGGCGCTGGCCTGTGCTCTGCTCGGCCTGAAATGTCGTATTTATATGGGCGCAAAAGACGTTGAACGTCAATCACCTAACGTATTTCGTATGCGCTTGATGGGGGCCGAAGTCATTCCGGTCCACAGCGGTTCCGCCACGCTGAAAGATGCCTGTAACGAGGCACTGCGCGACTGGTCTGGCAGCTACGAGACGGCACACTACATGCTGGGAACCGCAGCGGGTCCGCATCCTTACCCTACAATCGTGCGTGAATTCCAGCGCATGATCGGTGAAGAAACCAAGGCGCAGATGCAAGAGCGTGAAGGCTGCCTGCCAGACGCGGTAATTGCCTGCGTAGGCGGCGGTTCCAATGCAATCGGCATGTTTGCCGACTTTATCGACGACACCAGCGTCAGGCTGATTGGCGTTGAGCCTGCTGGCCTGGGGATTGAAACCGGGCAACACGGCGCACCGTTGAAACACGCTCCGGTGGGTATTTATTTCGGCATGAAAGCGCCAATGATGCAGACCTCAGAAGGCCAGATTGAAGAGTCTTACTCCATCTCTGCCGGTCTCGACTTCCCGTCAGTGGGCCCGCAACATGCGCATCTGAACAGTATTGGCCGCGCGGAATACGTGTCGATTACCGATGACGAAGCGCTGGAAGCGTTTAAATCACTGTCACGCAATGAAGGGATCATCCCCGCGCTTGAGTCATCGCATGCGCTGGCCTATGCCCTGAAACTGATCAAACAGGATCCGCAGAAAGAACAGATTTTGGTAGTCAACCTTTCTGGGCGCGGCGACAAAGACATATTTACCGTACACGATATTTTGACTGCCCGGGGAGAGATCTGATGGAGCGCTATCAACAACTATTCAAGCGTCTTGAAAGTCAAAAAGAAGGCGCTTTCGTTCCTTTCGTCACCCTCGGTGACCCAAATCCAGAGCTTTCACTCGCAATCATCGATACGTTGATTGAGGCGGGTGCCGATGCGTTGGAGTTGGGCATTCCGTTCTCTGATCCGCTGGCGGACGGCCCGACGATTCAGAATGCCAACCTGCGCGCCTTCGCTGCTGGCGTAACGCCAACTCAGTGTTTTGTGCTGCTGGAAAAAATTCGTGAAAAGCATCCGGATATTCCGATCGGCCTGCTGATGTATGCCAATCTGGTGTTCCACAAAGGTATCGATACCTTCTACGAGCGCTGCGCTCAGGTCGGCGTCGATTCGGTATTGGTCGCTGATGTACCGTTGGAAGAGTCGGCACCTTATCGCGCTGCGGCTTTGCGTCACGGCATCGCTCCTATCTTTATTTGTCCGCCGAATGCCAGCGACGACCTGCTGCGTGAAATCGCCTCTCATGGCCGCGGATACACCTATCTGCTGTCTCGTGCGGGCGTTACCGGCACAGAAAAGCGTGCGGTTACCCCACTGAACCATCTGATTGACAAGCTGCGCGAGTATAACGCCGCGCCGCCGCTGCAGGGCTTTGGTATCTCCGAACCTTCTCAGGTCAAAGAATCGCTGGCGGCAGGCGCTGCCGGAGCCATTTCAGGTTCGGCAATTGTACGAATCATCGAGAATAATCAGCATGATCCGGCAGAGATGCTGGCTCAGCTGTCGCGTTTTGTTACTGAAATGAAAGCCGCCACTCGCCGCTAAGTTTTTTAGCCAGACAGTCTGCAAAGCCCCGCCATTACTGTGAGCGGGGCTTTATTTTTTTCAACCTGTTTAACTTTTTTACCGCCTGACACTGTACTTCCCGCACTTTTGAACCACACTTACTGGGCAGATAGTTTATTATTCTTAATCATGTACTTGTCTCCTAAAGTATTGCCATACTTGTAAAGGGTCTTTTAAGAGATAAAGTGCCGAATAAGTTTATTGGGTGAATTGGATAGTTTGTGATAACACATCGCATGGAGAGTTAAAAATGAAGCTATTAAAAAGTCTTTCGGCTATTTGTATGGCAGCGGTAGTGGTTACAACCCTTGCTGCCTGTGCCCCAACACCTAAGCAGGAAGGAACCGGTGGTTATCTTGATGACACCGTGGTGACCACCAAAGTTAAATCTGCCCTGCTCGCGGACGACAATATCAAGTCACGTGAAATCAGTGTCGAAACCTTCAAAGGCCGCGTTCAACTGAGTGGCTTTGTATCTTCAGCCGCTGAAGCACAAAAAGCCGTCGCTGTTACCCGTGGCGTAGCCGGTGTTCGTTCAGTAGAAAATGATACACAAATCAAATAACCGATTAGTGTAGAGTAGTATTCAAGCATTAGCTCAAAGGCGTCGCGATGACGCCTTTTTCGTTCCTTACGCCATGCCAATAATTAGAACCTGTAACCTACCGCGAACATAAATACCCATGGGTTAAGCTGCGTGTGTACCGATTGTTGGTCTTCGCCAGCTTTGAATTTGGCTTTGGAATTAATGTCCATCCACCACACTGAAGCATTGACCAACCAATTTTTATCAATGTTGTAGTCAACACCCGCCTGCCCTGCGAAACCCCAGGAGTTAGACATGCTGAGGTCGCTTAGCCCGGCGTCTTTCCCCGTTTGGTTGAAATGTGCACCGTAGAAGTTGGTGTAGTTAACACCCGCGCCGAGATAAGGTCGCAGCTTGTCTTCTTTGCTGCCGAAATAATATTGCGCCATCAGCGTGGGTGGCAACTGGCGCACCGAGGCTATAGTACCCGTGCTGCGCAGGCCGATTTTATGCTTGAACGGCGTGGCGGCCAGCAGTTCCATACCTATGTTGTCTGTCCACATATACCCTAGCGTCAGGCCCATTTGGGTATTGTTACTGGCGTGAAATGACCCCAGCGATCCCAATACGCTCGGCGAATTTGCCGAAGGCACTACCGTTGCGGTACCGACGCGAACGATGACATCACCTGCCTGATTGGCACTGGCTACCGTTGGCAAAGCGGCTGCTGCGAGCAGTGCCCAATATGCTGCTTTCATTATCCTTTCCCTCGTTATGGTTATCTGTGTCCGCGGGTATTTAGCCACACTCCGCAAATCATTTACCGTATCAAGTTCAGATTTTTATATGAAAACTGATGTAAATGCACTTCGTTAAATTGATTCTAAATCATTAAAAACAAAGGAATTGATCTAGATCAATAAAAGGTCTTTTTACTCCTTACGACTGGTAATCAAATATCAGTTGCGGAAAAAATGTGGAGTGAGTAATTTTTACGCTCACTGTTGGTTTTGGTTTTATGTTTCCGTTTACGGTAGCTTCCAAGATGAGCGATATTGATAACCCATGTATTACCTGTGGCGCATGTTGCGCCTATTTCCGCGTTTCATTTTATTGGGCTGAATCTGAAGAAGCTGGCGGCGTTGTTCCGCAAGCATTGACAGAACAAGTCACTCCTTTTCTAAGCTGTATGCAGGGCACCAATGCTCGTTCGCCCCGCTGCGTCGCGCTGGAGGGGGAAATCGGTGAGGCAGTTTCCTGCTCTATCTATTTGAATCGCCCCACGCCCTGTCGGGAGTTTGATCAATCGGGATTAAACGGAGTAACTAATGAAGCCTGCGATCGGGCCCGTGCACGCTACGGTTTACCACCGCTGGTCGCGGCAATACCGCTGCTGGATATCGTGATGTGAAGTAAATGAATAGTTGATTGGGATTGCACACAAAGTAAAACGCCGGAAAGCTCCGGCGTTTATCTAGAGAGAATAGTTTTAGCGATGCAAGACTTATGGATTGGACATCAGCCGTGATTAACAAGCTTTGCCGCCAATACTTTGACTCGCAAGGCAATAAACTGCTCAAAGACTTGGTCAACACTCAATTTGCCGACGTTTTCATCCGGCCCTTTGATTATTGCGCAAGGAACCTTCCACGGTGCCCAATATTCAGCATCGCTGTTGCCGAACAGTGCGACAACCGGCTTTTGAACACCCGCAGCAATGTGTAACGCTCCGCCATCGCTGGTAATAATCTGATCACACAGCGACATCGCGGCCATCAGTTCGCGAATACTGCTGGTTGGTAAGGGGATCAACTGCGTGTTTTTACAGGCATCAACTATTTGCTGCGCTTTTTGGTCGTCGCCAGGATGCTCTGGGTTATCATCGGCACCCGGAGACCAGAAAAGAATAATCTGGCAATCTTCTTTCGTGCTCAGCCGTTGAATCAACTCAATGAATTTTTCTATCTGCCAGCGCTGCTGTGGCTTGCGTGAACTGATTTGCACGCCATAAATCGGCTTGTCACGATTTATCGAGAACTTTTCCGCCATTTTAGCGACTTCAATCGATGATACGTAAAGTTCAAGCGGGCCTGGCGGCTGGTTGATCCCCAGTGGAGTCGCCAGCGAATTTAGCTCTTCAACAATATGCTGGCCTTGTACTTTGGCTATCTTGTCAGTGACACAATCAGGCCCTTGACCCTCGCCGCCAACGGCAATAATACGTTTTGCACCGGACATTTTCGCCCACTGTAAAGGACGTTTGTCGCTGCTGCCCACAATTGCAACGTCATAACCCGCCATGCGGATTTCGAAAATTGTTTTAAGGCGCTGCCAGTAAACACCTAACAGGGTCTGTCCCGGCTTGCGGTGATGTGATTTGCAATAAAGATGCACTTTGCCAATATGCGGATTACCTTCCAGAACATCTTTATTATAGGTATTCACCAACAAATCAAGTTTGGTGTTTTCCTGCCCTGCAAGTGTGGCAATAAGAGGGGTCGTGAGGATGAGATCCCCGATATTATCGCGTCTTATTAATAGAATTTTCATATTCGCAGCTATGGTGAATAAACTCCCTGCATCCTAAATTTACAAAAAGAAACAAGCAAGCCTCTTTACGCAAAAGGTGCGAATTTTCATTTATTTATCCGATGCATGAATTATTTTAAAATTTGATTGTCGGCTTATTTATTGCTTTAAAATCCTGTTATTAACGCTAAATTTCACGCCATAGGTGCTGCTCAAAAAAACGCCAAAGGTAAGACTGCGTAAGAAGCAGGATTACTCGGATTGTCAGGATGCCAGAGCAGCAATTACAGGGTACAATCCGGGTTCGGAAAATATTACAGATACCCTTAGGAGCCTTCATGCCTATCACGGCCAGTACGTTGTACCGTGACAGTTTCAATTTTTTGCGTAATCAACTTGGCAGTATTTTGCTGCTGGCGCTGTTGACCGCATTTATTACCGTCATTTTAAATCACGCTTTCACCCCGGATAGCGATCAGCTCAGCATGCTTACCAGCGGCAGTGGTTCACTTTCCGATACCGCAGGCATGAGTATCCAGGAGATTATTCAGTCAATGAGCCCCGAGCAGCAAATGGTGCTGCTTAAGGTTTCGGCAGCGGCCACGTTTTCTGCTCTGGTCGGAAATGTGCTGCTGGTGGGTGGCATGATGACGCTTATCCAGCAGGTTTCTGCCGGAACGCGCACCAGCGCACTGCGCTCGATTGGCGCATCCGCTCCAACTTTACCGCGTATTTTGCTGCTGATGTTCTTGTGTACCCTGATCGTTCAGCTTGGCTTGACGTTGTTTATTGTGCCGGGCCTGATCATCGCCGTTGCTGTATCTTTTGCTCCGGTGATCGTTTCCACTGAAAAAATCGGCATCTTCAAATCCATCAAACTCAGCGCCAAACTGGCTTTTGCCAACACTCGCCTGATTGTTCCAGCCATCATGCTGTGGTTAGCGGCTAAAATGCTGGTGCTGTTGGCCGTGAGTCATCTTAAATTCCTCGAGCCGCAGGTCGTTGCCGTTGTATTTAGTGCGGTGAGCAATTTGATTTCAGCCTTTTTGCTAATCTACTTGTTCCGGCTGTACAGCAAACTGCGCGATTAAATGCGTTTTGCTTTTGAATCAGGGGCGCTGTGACGCCCCTTTGTTTTGCGCTGAGGTCATTAATTTACGTCGTTGACGGGGATAATGTAACCAACTGCAAACAAGCGCCTCAATTGACTAATAACGCTGGCAAAGTTGTCAGATTCGGTAATGCTGTACTGTACTGGCTGAAAAACGGTGTCTATTTTGAAGGCACAAAAGGATCAGGTATAGTCAGGGCTTACCTATAATATGGAATGAAGTATGAAGCAGCTCCTTGATTTTCTTCCCCTGATTGTTTTTTTTGTTTTTTATAAGCTCTACGACATTTACGTTGCATCCGGCGCGTTAATCGCCGCCACTGCGCTAGCTTTGATCTTTACCTGGATCAAATACCGTAAAGTGGAAAAAATGACGCTGATTACTTTCATTATGGTCGCCGTATTTGGCACCTTGACCCTGGTCTTCCATGACGATTTGTTTATCAAATGGAAAGTCACAGTGATCTACGTGCTGTTCTCGGGCGCACTGTTGGTGAGTCAGTTGATTTTAAAAAAACCGTTGATTCAACGGATGCTAGGTAAAGAGCTGACCTTACCGGATGCGGTTTGGGGCAAACTGAACATCGCCTGGGCAATTTTCTTCCTGATTTGTGGCCTGGCAAACATTTATGTGGCGTTTTGGTTGCCTGAAAACGTTTGGGTTAACTTCAAGGTATTTGGACTCACCGTTCTGACCTTGCTATTCACGCTGTTAAGTGGCATTTACATCTTCAGACATATGCCTGAAGAAGAAAAAGAAGAAAAAAAATAGTCGTCATTACGACGTCAGCTAGTTGAAGGTCCCCACTTGCTTTCAACTTGCAGGGAGGCGGCATTATGCTACAAGCCAACGCTTCTGCAGGTTGAAAGATTGGGGATGCATTCTCAATTCTTTCAATGTGAAGCCTATATGAACGATAAACATAAATTACCCAATGGCGAGATGGTGTTACGCACATTGGCGATGCCTGCAGACACCAATGCAAACGGCGATATTTTTGGCGGTTGGTTAATGGCGCAGATGGACATGGGCGGTGCTATCCAGGCGAAAGAAATTGCCAAAGGTCGCGTTGTTACCGTTCGCGTTGACGGCATGACCTTTCTTAAACCTGTAGCCGTTGGTGATGTGGTTTGCGTTTATGCGCGCTGCATTAAAACCGGTAATAGTTCAATTACTATCAATGTTGAAGTGTGGGTCAAAAAAGTGTCCTCAGAGCCGATCGGTCAGCGATATATTGCCACCGAAGCGGTCTTTACTTATGTTGCAGTAGACGATGAGGGCAAATCCCGTACTTTGCCTGACGGACGCAGTCACTTCAGCGTAGATTCGGGTGACACCTTAGAACATTAAGTGAATATTTGCCTCTAAATGCGTGATTCGCGGCCAATCGCCTGGCCGCGAATCACGGTTGTCATCAAAACCCTCATACCCACGGTTGCTTTTTAATTCATGTCCTGTAGATGCTGACCATTTTTAAGGTGCTGATTAACGTTTGAGATGCGTCGTGGTGTTAGTTTCACCATACACCAGATGATCAGGTTGTTTACGATAGCCTAATTGCCCTGTGAATCCGGCGATCACACCACCAATCACAAGCAGCACGAAAGCAAACCAGCTGGCTTTTGACAATTGAGCCGCAGCTTTGTCGGCAACTTCACGCGCTTTTTGCTCCGCGTCGGCCTTCAGTTGCTGGTATTTCTGATAAGCCTGAGTGTAGGCCTGCTGGGCTTTATCGACTATTTGATCGGCTTCCTGGTCGGATTTACCGGTTCTAGCCTTGATAATGTTTTTCAACGCATCACGATCGGCCGCTTGCAGCGTGCTGTCTCCACGTTGCATGACGCCGCTAAGCCACTGTTTTAAATCCTGATCGGGAGCCTGAGAGCTATTAGTTTGCTGCATCGCCTTATTGCCTGCGGCTTGAGCCTGACGTTGCAGATTCTCAGGCTGCAACTCCGGCTTACCGGTCTGACGTAGCGTGGTTGTTAATTCATTTTGCAGGTCGTCAAGATTGATATTGGCCTCCTGCAACCTGTCCTTAACCATACTCCCTGCCTGTGGCACTGCGCTGGCAATACCGCTGCCCACCGCTTTCAGCCCTTCACCGGCAACATTCATGGCTCCGCCCACCGCGCTACTCACGATCGTGGCAACAATATAGGCCGAAATCAGAGTAACTACGCCCCAGGACAATACTCCGTGCAATCCCCCTTCTCTTCTTGCCAGATGCCCGGCCACATAGCCACCGACGGCATAGGAAATCAGCACGTTGGCAAGCATCCAGATTAATGCCCCGGTTCCTAATCCATTAACCGGATTTGATTCATGCAGAGGGTCTATAGTTGATGCACCGATAGCCGTGCCGAGCATCGAAAGCAGCATATAAGTCACAATCGACAAAATGACACCTGCGAGCACAGCGCCCCATGAAATACGTCTGATATTAATACGGTAGGCGCTGGTTGTTAGCTCATCATGCGTCGGATAAACAGTCGGATCATTATGCGTCATAATTATTTCCTCTATAAATTAATGACATGAAACGATCGTGGCACTACAGCCAGCTTGACTGCCCGTCCGGGCCAGACAAAAAACGCGGCTGCCAATAATCATTCATATAAAAAACAAGGGTATTACAGATCGCTTATTCTTATTTAAGTGATATCAAAAGAATAAATAGCCATCGGTAATTAAGAGGATAGACAATAAAGCGGAAATCTGTTTGGAAATTCGTCGAATAATTCAAATAAAAAAAGAGATAAAACCGCGGCTTTATCTCTTTTTATTCAGACCTGACGGGCAGTGAGTTTTAATCCTCTACGCCACCGCCACCGTTCATTTTAAACACCAACGTGACGGTCAGATTTTTAGCCTCTTTAGGTTCGTAGCGCCATTTACTTACCGCCATCTTGACCTCACGCTCAAACATATTGCGCGGCTCGGCAGAGAGAATGCGAATGTTGTCTACCCTACCGTCGCTTTCTACGTCGAACTGTACTTTTACGCGCCCCTCGATTCGCAGCGCAAAAGCGCGCGCCGGGTACTGTGGCTTGGTCCTGTCGAGCGGACGTGGACCACTGCTGCTGCCCTGAGTTGCTGCTGCTGGTTTAGGCGCAGGTGCTACCGGTGCCTTTTGCGAAATCAACGGCGAGGTTTCGGTTTTTGCAGTCTCATGGGTCTTCTCGACCGGCTTGGGCTGTGGATGAGGCCTTGGCTTCTCGATGACTTTTTTAACCGGCTTTGGTTTAGGTTTGGGCTTCGGCTCAGGTTTTGGCTCCGGTAATGGGATTGCTACCGGTTGCGTTACCACGGGATCGGGCCTTACCTCAGGTTCCGGTTCCGGCTCTGGCTGTGGTTGAACCACGGGCTGTGGAGGCGGTGGCGGAGCAAAAGTTGCCGGATTAACCATCGTCACGCTCATGACGTGCTCTTCCTGTTTCGGCATCTTGACGGAATCTTTGATGGTGACATAAAGCAAAGCCGCGATGACTGCACCATGTATCCCGATTGACAACAGGGCCGGCAAAGTGACTCTGCGAATGATTGACTGTTTTTTTAATGGCATAGCATTGATTAAAGACATCGCTCTTGGCTGCATAGTAATTCAGTTTCCCCGTGAATCCGCAAGTTTAAATGCAAATAGCAATCATATTCAATAAGGAGATGAAAACTATTCTCAAATACTGCGATTTTGATTCACTCGGCGCCCTTTTCAGCAGCGCGGGGTTTCGATATTGTAAACACCTTCACTGGCGTACTGCGCCAGGTTTTTTAAAACAAGACAACAAGGTGACCCTATGCTTTACATGATTTATTCTGAAGATGTCCACGACTCTCTGGAAAAAAGGCGTATTGCGCGTCCGGCGCATATCGAACGCCTGCAAAAGCTTAAAGATATGGGCCGCGTATTGGTTGGCGGCCCACTCCCCGCAATTGATAGCGAAGAACCTGGTGATGCAGGTATGACCGGTTCGCTGGTCATTGCCGAGTTTGAAAGTCTTGAAGCAGCACAAAGCTGGGCCGAAGTTGACCCCTATATGCTGGCGGGTGTATACCAGAAAGTCACCGTTAAGCCGTTCAAGAAAACTATCTAATTTTTAGTTAATTAGCCCTACTCAAGAGCATGACTCGAAGAAGCGGGACAGTCCTGCTTCTTTACTCTCAACTGCCAAGCTAACCTCCTGCTTACGTGGTAGACTAAGTACCCCTACCTGTGAGGCTAGCCAATTATGTCATTCTTCGACGGATTGAAGTTTCTGACCAGTAAAACAACTAAGGTCAATTGCCCTGAATGTCACGCATCCACGGAACAGATTAGCGAGAAAGTGCGTAAAAACGCCACGCTGGTTTGCCCAAAATGTGGCGCCTTGTTTCGTATGAAAGATAATGGCTGAGAGATTTTTGGCACGAAACTCAATCACCAAACGTGCTAATAAAAGGCGCTGATTGCGCCGATTGCAGATTACCACTCATGTATTACAGTGTATAAACTGAGACGTTGTTGTTGCAGTGAATGTATCGCGCGGATTCGATAAATATGTCGGTAACGTCGCGACTGCCCCTCCAACCAACGGCTCTTCCTTCTTTGAGTCTGACGCAGCATGCGCCATCGTGCCACTTCGTTCCTACTGCGTTTCATTCAACAATTATTCCTTTAATAAGGGCCGCTTTTCAAATAATGCGGACATTATAGATCATCCCGCTCATGCCATTGATAGTTTTAGCTACGCTTAATTACAGGCTACGTAAATTTACTCACCTTTTTACAACTCAATCAGAGCTAGCTGATTGAAGCGGCAGATAAAATTATATAAAAGGTTTAACCTTTGATTCACTCTGCGTAAACTCACCAAATTGCTCGCGAACAGGATTTTTCGCCCTTATGACAACATTTTATGCAGTAATCAGTTGGCTTATGGTCTTCGGTTACTGGTTATTGATTGCCGGCGTCACGTTACGCATTTTAATGAAGCGCCGCGCGGTGCCCTCGGCCATGGCATGGCTGCTGATTATATTTATCATTCCACTGGTGGGGATTATTGCCTATCTGTCGTTTGGCGAACTGCATTTGGGGAAACGTCGCGCAGAACGAGCCAAAGCGATGTGGCCTTCAACCGCCCGCTGGCTAAACGACCTCAAGGGTTGCCATCGTATTTTCGCAAGTGAAAACAGTGACGTGGCTAAATCACTGTTCCAACTGTGTGAACGTCGCCAGGGTATCGCCGGGGTTAAAGGCAACCAGTTGCAGCTGCTAACCACCAGCGATGACACATTGAAAGCGATCATGCGTGATATCGAGCTGGCACGCCATAACATCGAAATGGTGTTTTATATCTGGCAGCCGGGCGGATTAGTCGATCAGGTCGCAGAATCTTTGATGGCCGCTTCCCGGCGCGGCGTTCACTGCCGCCTGATGCTCGACTCGGCAGGTAGCCTGCAATTTTTCCGCAGCCCGTATCCGGCGATGATGCGCAATGCCGGTATCGAAGTAGTAGAAGCTTTGAAAGTTAACCTCTTCCGCGTATTTTTGCGCCGCATGGACCTGCGCCAGCATCGCAAAGTGGTACTGATTGACAATTACGTTGCCTATACGGGCAGCATGAATATGGTTGATCCGCTGCTGTTCAAGCAGGATGCGGGTGTCGGTCAGTGGGTCGATTTAATGGCGCGTATGGAAGGCCCGGTGGCCACGACCATGGGTATTGTTTACTCCTGCGACTGGGAAATCGAAACCGGAAAACGCATTCTGCCGCCAGAGCCAGAAGTTAATCAGATGCCGTTCGAACAGGAGAGCGGCCACACAATTCAGGTGATCGCCTCCGGGCCAGGCTTCCCGGAAGACATGATCCATCAGGCGCTGCTGACTGCTTCCTATTCGGCGCGTGAACAGCTGGTGATGACTACGCCGTATTTCGTACCGAGCGATGATTTATTGCACGCAATTTGCACTGCCGCACAGCGCGGTGTTGATGTCAGTATTATTGTGCCAAAGAAAAATGATTCAATGATGGTCGATTGGGCCAGTCGGGCATTCTTTAATGAATTACTGGAAGCTGGCGTGAAGGTCTATCAGTTCGAGGGCGGATTGCTGCACACCAAGAGCATTTTGGTCGACGGACAGCTAAGCCTGGTCGGCACGGTAAATCTCGACATGCGCAGTTTGTGGTTGAATTTCGAGATTACACTGGTAATCGACGATGCCGGTTTTGGTGCCGATCTGGCCGTAGTACAGGAAGATTATCTCGCGCGTTCGCGCTTGCTCGACCCGAAAGAGTGGCTAAAAAGGCCTTTCTGGCACCGAATCGTCGAACGGCTGTTCTACTTTTTCAGTCCGTTATTGTAATAGCGGCGGCGGCAATGTTCTAATAGACCCTGTGACGGGCGGTCTGCCGCTACTCGCACCACAAACTATTGAAAGAGAAGAATATGGATCTGAACAATCGCCTGACCGAAGATGAAACCCTTGAGCAAGCCTATGATATCTTTCTCGAACTGGCTGGAGATAACCTGGATCCTGCGGACATCCTGATATTTAACCTGCAATTTGAAGAACGCGGCGGCGCTGAGTTATACGATCCGGCCGAAGACTGGGTCGAGCACGTCGATTATGACCTCAATCCTGACTTCTTTGCCGAAGTAGTCATTGGCCTGGCTGATGCCGACGGCGACCCGATCAACGATGTCTTTGCCCGCGTGCTGCTGTGCCGTGAAAAAGACCACAAGCTTTGCCATATTCTGTGGAAAGAGTAATTCTCTTTCACGCATAAAAAAACCCCGCCATGTTTTCAGCTTAACAATCGCGGGGTTTTTTATTATCTGTAATAAGCCGAAACGTGATTAAAGCGGATCGACCTTCAGGCACGACACCGCATGGCGGAAGCTGCCTTCCAGCAGTGGTCGCGTTTTGGCGCATTCTGGTCCGGCAATCGGGCAGCGGGTGCGGAACACACAGCCTGATGGCGGATTGATCGGCGAAGGTAACTCCCCTTCCAACAGCTGGATCTTCTTGTTACGCTCTTTGTCAGGGTCCGGCACCGGCACCGCAGACATCAGCGCCCGAGTGTATGGATGCTGCGGATTATGATAAACCTCGTCATAAGTCCCAAGCTCCACTGCGTGTCCCAGATACATCACCAGCACACGATCGGAAATATGCTTCACCACCGCCAGGTCGTGGGCGATAAAGATTAGCGACAGGCCCATCTCACGCTGCAACTGCTGCAACAGGTTAACGACCTGTGCCTGAATTGATACGTCCAGCGCCGAAACCGGCTCGTCACAAATCACCAGCTTGGGTTCGAGTATCAGCGCACGCGCAATGCCGATACGCTGACACTGGCCACCCGAGAACTCATGCGGATAGCGGTTAACCAGGTTAGGCAGCAGGCCAACCTTCAGCATCATCGCCTTGACCTTCTCCCTGACCTGCTGTTTAGGCATTTTAGGATTATAGGTACGCAGCGGTTCGGCAATGATCTCGCCGATGTTCATACGCGGGTTCAGCGAGGCGAGTGGATCCTGGAAGATCATCTGGATATCGCTGCGGGTGTTGCGCCATTCGGCATCAGACATATTCAGCAGATCTTTACCCAGCCAGGCAACGTGCCCGTCGGTAGCTTTGACCAAACCTATCAGCGCACGGGCAAAAGTCGATTTACCACAGCCCGACTCACCCACTACGCCCAGCGTTTCGCCTTCGTACAGACGCAGGGTTACGCCGTCTACTGCTTTCAGGGTTTTCGAAGGCTGCCAGAACCACTGCTTGCCGTCTTTAATGGCAAAATGAACCTTGAGATCGGCGACTTCCAGCAACACTTTTCTGTCACTTTCTGGCTGAGCTTTTGGAGGATAAATACCGGTTACTTCACTCATACTAACTCCCCCACAGGCTTGAAGCAGGCGCGCAAGCGGCCATCACCAAAACGTTCCAGCGGCGGCGCGCTGGCACAAACTTCCATCGCGTAAGGACAGCGTGGCTGGAATGGACACCCTTTCGGTAAACGCAACAGGTTCGGCGGATTACCGGGGATAGTCAACAGCGACTCGCCTTCGGCATCCAGACGCGGTACCGCATTGAGCAGGCCGATAGAGTACGGATGACTTGGCTGGTAAAACACGTCGCGTGCCTGACCATATTCCATGGTCCGCCCGGCGTACATCACCAGCACTTTGTCGCAAATACCCGCAACTACCCCGAGATCGTGAGTGATCATGATAATTGCCGTGTTAAATTCACGTTTTAGATCGTTTAGCAGCGTCATAATCTGTGCCTGAACGGTCACATCCAGCGCGGTAGTCGGTTCATCGGCAATCAGCAGTTTAGGACTGCACAACAGCGCCATGGCAATCATTACGCGCTGACGCATCCCGCCGGAGAATTCGTGCGGATACATTTTCATTCGCTTGCGCGCTTCCGGCATTTTTACTGCATCGAGCATGCGAATCGAACCTTCGAACGCCTCTGCACGGCTCATGTTCTTATGCAGCATCAGCACTTCCATCAGCTGTTCGCCGACTTTCATATACGGGTTCAACGAGGTCATCGGGTCTTGGAAAATCATCGAAATCTGTTCTGCACGCAGCTTGTTAAGCTGTTTTGGCGGCAGGTTAAGGATCTCTTTGCCGTTAAATTTCGCAGAACCGTCGATGCGCCCGTTGCTGGCAAGCAGCCCCATCAGTGCAAATGCGGTTTGCGATTTACCAGACCCGGATTCGCCGACAATGCCCAGCGTTTCACCAGCACGCAGGTCAAAATTCAAATCGTTGACGGCGGTAACATCCCCGTCCGGTGTGCCAAAAGTGACACGCAAATCTTTTACATCCAGCAGAATCGGCGTTTTTGCTGCATCAACCGCCTGCGGAGTGCTACTGCTAAATTCAATGGTGCTCATCTTCACACTCCTTAACGATCTTTCGGATCGAGCGCATCACGCAGCCCGTCGCCGATAAAGTTGAAACAAAACAGCGTTATCACCAGAAAACCAGCCGGGAAGAACAGCAACCATGGAGAAACTTCCATTGAGTTGGCGCCGTCACTCAGCAATGCGCCCCAGCTGCTCAGCGGCTCCTGGGTGCCTAATCCGAGGAAGCTCAGGAAAGATTCAAACAGGATCATGCTTGGCACCAACAGCGAGGCGTAAACGACAACGACGCCCAGCACGTTGGGAACAATGTGGCGCAGCACAATATTGCGCGTTGAAACCCCGCTGACCAGCGCTGCTTCGATAAACTCTTTACGTTTCAGGCTAAGAGTCTGACCGCGAACGATACGCGCCATATCAAGCCAGGACACCATGCCGATGGCGACAAAAATCAGGAAAATGTTCTGCCCGAAGAAAGTGACCAGCAGGATAACAAAGAACATGAATGGGAAGGAGTTGAGGATTTCCAGCAGGCGCATCATTGCCGAGTCGGTTTTGCCGCCGAGATACCCGGAAATCGAACCGTAAAGTGTGCCGAGAACGACGGCCACCAGCGCAGCAGAAACCCCGACCATCAGCGAGATACGCCCACCAATCGCAACGCGCACCAACAGGTCACGACCCGAGGAGTCAGTACCGAAATAGTGTCCTGAAGCGAAATCAGGCGCGGCCGACATCATATTCCAGTCGGTATCGTCATAGCGAAAATGCGAAATCATCGGAACGAAAGTCACAAACAGCGCGATAAAAAATAACACTATCAGGCTGACAATTGCCGCGCGGTTATGAATAAAACGGCGACGGGCGTCCTGCCATAGGCTGCGCCCTTCTACCTCGAGCTTCTCTGTGAAATTCTCCAGAGCTTCGCTGCTTTTCTTTTTGGTTAACATCATGAGCGTGCTCCAGCCTTAATAACGGATTTTCGGATCGATAACGGCGTATAGCACGTCAACGATCGCGTTAAACAGAATCGTTAACGCACCAACCAGAATGGTCAGGCTTAATACCAGCGAGTAGTCACGGTTTAAGGCACCGTTGACAAAAAGCTGGCCGATACCCGGTAATCCGTAAATGCTTTCGACCACCATAGAACCGGTGATAATGCCGACAAAGGCCGGACCCATATAGGAAATCACCGGTAACATTGCCGGTTTCAGCGCGTGACGGAAAATAATCCGACTCAGCGGCAGGCCTTTGGCTCGCGCGGTACGGATAAAGTTGGAATGCAACACTTCAATCATCGAGCCGCGAGTGATACGCGCGATGCTGGCGATATAAGCCAGTGACAGCGCCACCATTGGCAGAACCATATATTTGAAGCCACCGTTGTGCCAGCCGCCTCCGGGCAGCCATTTCAACAGGATAGAGAAAATCAGTACCAGTAAGGGAGCAACCACGAAGCTCGGAATAACCACCCCGGTCATGGCAAAGCCCATCACTGTGTAGTCCCATTTGGTGTTCTGGTTAAGGGCGGCGATTACCCCGGCAGAAACACCAAGCACTATAGCCAATATAAAGGCAGCCAAACCCAGCTTCGCCGATACCGGGAAGGAGGTCGCCACCAAATCATTGACGCTATAGTCTTTATATTTGAACGACGGGCCAAAATCACCGTGCGCCAGCTGGTCCAGATAATGGAAATATTGCTTGTACATTGGGTCATTGAGGTGATATTTCGCCTCAATGTTGGCCATGACTTCCGGCGGAAGATTGCGCTCTCCGGTAAACGGACTTCCCGGCGCGAGACGCATCATAAAAAATGAAATCGTAATCAGAATAAACAGCGTTGGGATCGCTTCCAGACAACGACGGAAAATAAACTTTAACATTGCTCGTACCTGCTTTGCTCAGCGTGTTACTACCTGCTCAAACAGAACAGGACGGCTCGGGTAACCGCCCTGTTCCTTCACTTACTAGTGTTTGATGATGTAGAGATCTTTATCGTAAACGTTATCCTGCGGGTCTTTACCGCTGTAACCGCCGACGTATTGTTTAACCAGACGGGCATTTACATAGTAATAAAGAGGCACGATCACCGAGTCTTTGTCCAACTGCTGCGCTGCTTTCTCATAGTAATCAGCACGCTCTTCATCGGTTTTAGCCTTCAGAGCCTGAGCAATAATGCTGTCAAACGCCGGGCTCTTATAGTGAGCAGAGTTATTGCTGCTGTCAGAAAGCATGATGTTCAGGAATGAGGTTGGTTCATTGTAATCAGAGCACCAGCCCGCACGCGCCACGTCGTAGTTGCCGTCATGACGGCTTTCAAGGAAGGTCTTCCACTCCTGGTTTTCAAGCTTGACATTTACACCCAGGTTTTTCTTCCAGATAGCCGCGGCGGCGATAGCCAGCTTCTTGTGCAGGTCAGAAGAGTTATAAAGCAGGTTAAAGGTCAGCGGCTTGTCGGCGGTATAACCGGCTTCGGCCAGCAGTTTTCTGCCTTCGGCGTTACGCTGTTCCTGAGTTTCTTTGAACCAGGCCGGAGGAGTCAGCTTGCCATAAGTTCCATCGGTGTAAGGCGGCGTAATGCCGTAGGCTGGCAGGTCGCCCTGTGCCTTGACCTTATTCACGATGATGTCGCGATCCAGACCCAGTTTCAGCGCGGTACGCACGCGGTTATCGGTGAACGGCGCTTTCTGATTATTGATTTCATAATAATAAGTACACAGGTACGGGTCGGCGTGCAGTTCTTTAGGAATATCTTTTTTAAGTTTTGAGAACAGTTCGATCGGCATGTTGTTGTAAGTCATGTCGATTTCGCCACTGCGATAGCGGTTAACGTCAGAAACTTCAGAAGAGATTGGCAGGAATGTGACTTGATTCAGAACGGTTTTAGCATTGTCCCAGTAATCTGGGTTACGTACCAGAACGATACGTTCGTTAACAGTCCAGGTTTTCAGCTTGAATGCGCCATTGCTGACGTAGTTTTCAGGCTGGGTCCATTTGTCGCCAAACTTCTCTACCGCTGGCTTGTAAACCGGCTTCAACGCGGTGTGCGACAGCATTTTAACGAAATAAGGCACCGGCTCGCTCAGCGTTACCTGCAGAGTGTGGTCATCAAGGGCTTTAACCCCCAGCGTGTCCGGGCTTTTTTTACCGGCGATAATATCGTCGATATTCACCACGTGGCCGTATTGCAGGTAGCTTTCATATGGAGAGGCAGTTTTCGGGTCTGCCAGGCGCTCCCAGCTGTAAACGAAATCAGCGGCGGTAACCGGCTGGCCGTTTGACCATTTTGCATCTTTACGCAGGTGGAAGGTCCAAACCGTAAAGTCTTTATTTTCCCAGCTTTCGGCAACGCCAGGAATGACACTACCGTCTTTCGGCGAGGTATCGGTCAATCCTTCCAGCAGGTCGCGGATCACGTTGGATTCCGGGACACCTTCAACTTTGTGTGGGTCAAGTGACTGAACTTCAGCGCCGTTGTTACGTACCAGCTCTTGTTTATCAGCAAGCTGAACGCCAGCTGTTACAACTGCAGCAAAAGTGCTGAAGGATGAAACGGCACCGACTGCGGCCAGAATACCGGCGGCGAGAAGGTGTTTTTTTGTGATGTTGGTCATTACTATCAACTCCGATTGTTATTATTTGCCTGTTAAGGCCAACCCCTACCGGGTTAAATCTCTTGATGAACAGGAACGAATTGCTCACCTCGAAACGTCAAGTTGTCAGTCTTTCCTGTTGGATAGACTCCCCTTATTGCATTACCTCTGATGTCACTTTTACTGCCTGTTACTGAATCTGTTGCCGCTCAATGAATTTTTGCTAAAAACCTGCCGGCAAATCCGTTGCGAAATTTCTTTTATTGCCAGAAAAGTTTTTTGAGCTTGAGGTGCATATTATTTCTGATAAGTCACCGGAATTTATTCAGGAAACACGAGTACTCATATCCCGGGGAGATCAGTATCAGAATAATTAAATTCACATAGGATTGCCGATAATATGCAGCAAAGCTGAAAGGAACAGCGCCAGGAGAAGAGCTCGGTTATGGAAGAGGTATTTGTTGTTTTCAACCGTTTTTCTCCTGAAAAAAAATAAATAGGCCATTCTTTAGAACTTAGCTGAGAAAGCTTTGCAAGATCCGTTCTCAATTCGGCACAACGCCGAAATATTTTCTATTTAAAAAGTTGCCGAAAATTATCAGATGCAGAAAATCTGCGCGAATAAATTTTACGGAAATGTTAACTGATTCTCTTTTATCACCGGTAACAAGTAGACGGACCAGTGAGATTATCAACATGAAAAAAACACAACTTATTGTTTTTATGGTTATTTTTATAAATTCAAATCAAAAATTAAGTGTTTTAGTTGCTTAAAAACGGTTCAAACAGATTCCGTTAACATAACGTTACTTTTAAGAATAAACCCCTGTTATCTGCGCGGTAAACACTAATAACATCTCGAAACGGCATGTACAAGAGCTACAGAATGATGTGATTAATTAAACGGCGAAACGGGCAATAAAAGTCGAAAAAAAGTCCTGAAACGACAAAGAAAAGTAGTATAAATAGGGAGTTGATTGGCAATAGGCTTTAGAATGCAATTTTATGCCACATTTGGGTGCAATAGCACATTTTAGGTACATTAGATGCACTATTATAAGGCGAGGGAATATTAGTATTAGTAATAATAAGCAGAAGTGTGATCTCTCCTGCTTAATTAAATTTTATGCCGCTCCAGATAAAAATTTACACCAGGCCGGGGAAAATTGTTTTCACCCCGTTAACAATAAACTCGATTCCCAGCGCCATTAGTAGCAAGCCCATAATACGGGTAATCACGTTAATCCCTGTCTGGCCAAGTAATTTCATTACTATTGGCGCAGCCCGAAACAGCAGCCAGCAACAGAAACAGAACAAGGCAATTGCCACGGTGAAGCCAAAAAGGTTTTCCCAACTATGGTAACGGGAACTCCAGACAATGGTAGAACTGATCGCCCCCGGCCCGGCCATTAAGGGCAAAGCCAAGGGGACAACCCCAACATTTTCACGGATTGCAGTTTCTGATTTTTCCTGCTTGTTCTGTTTATCTTCCCCTAACTTGCCGCTAATCATCGACATCGCTATCGTCACAACCAGAATGCCACCAGCGATACGGAAAGAATCAATCGAGATGCCGAACAGGTGCAAAATACCGTCACCCAGGAATAATGAAACGCACAGAATAATAGCTACCGAAAAGTTGGCCGTTGTGTTGGTTTTGTTGCGCCCGGCAGCTGCCTGATAGCTGGTCATACTGATAAACACCGGCAAGATCCCTATCGGATTGACCAACGCAAACAGACCCACAAAGAACTTGATATAACCTGAAAAATCCAAAATTGTCTGGCCCACGCATCGCCCCGCATCAGGATAAAGAAAGAAGTTATTTATGGGCGCTAATGTACTGGAATTGCCGCTTTCACGCCATGAAGAAAATCAGAATATTTGACTAGATTCAACGGAAAAAATAGTCAATTTAACGATTAAATTGCCACCACAATTTTCCAAATAAAAACCTCCCACATAATCGTCACAAAACCGCATTTTTTAAGACTTTGCATTAACAATGAGTTAGCTGAAAGGTGTCAGCTAGTGTAATTTCGTTGATCTGGATCATATTTCAACGTTTCAATAGTGAGTAAGCTATCTCTATTCCCACGAATTAAGAGACAAAAAACAACAGGACAAACGTTGGATCATCTTCGGATTTAACAACTTATATCCTGCATAAAAGGAAAGTCTTCTGAATTTTTTGAGAAAATAGAGAAACAGGACACATAAGTAATTAATAAATAGCCACTTTGAATGTAATCTGCAGCATTATTGACCGTGACTATACTTTGAACCTGACTTGGCTATTTTCTAAAAAAATTTAACATTCTCAGGAGAACACCATGGCTGTCACAAACGTCGCTGAACTGAACGAGCTTGTTGCTCGGGTAAAAAAAGCACAACGTGAATATGCAGAGTTCACACAAGAACAAGTCGATAAAATCTTCCGGGCCGCCGCTCTCGCCGCCGCAGACGCACGTATTCCCCTTGCCAAGCTGGCCGTAGAAGAGTCAGGCATGGGGATCATTGAAGACAAAGTGATCAAAAACCATTTTGCGTCTGAATACATTTACAATGCCTATAAAGATGAGAAAACCTGCGGTGTCGTTGCAGAAGACGAAACTTACGGCACTCTTACCATTGCCGAACCTATCGGCATCATTTGCGGGATCGTCCCCACTACCAACCCAACCTCTACCGCGATTTTCAAAGCACTTATCAGTTTGAAAACGCGTAACGCCATTATCTTTTCGCCACACCCCCGTGCAGCCAAGGCGACTATCGCCGCTGCAAACATTGTTTTGCAGGCTGCTGTTAAAGCAGGCGCGCCGAAAGATATTATTGGCTGGATTGATGCACCCAGCGTGCCACTGTCCAACGAACTGATGCATCACCCGGACCTGAACCTGATCCTTGCAACCGGCGGGCCAGGTATGGTCAAAGCTGCATATAGCTCTGGCAAACCGGCTATCGGTGTTGGTGCCGGTAATACCCCGGTTGTTGTTGATGAAACAGCAGATATCAAACGCGTTGTTGCTTCGATATTGATGTCAAAAACTTTCGATAACGGTGTTATCTGCGCTTCTGAACAATCAGTAATTGTGGTTGATTCTGCCTATGAAACGGTTAGAGATCGCTTTAAAACCCACGGCGGCTACATTCTTGCTGGTAAAGAACTGAAAGCCGTACAGGAAATCATTCTTAAAAATGGCGGTTTAAACGCTGATATCGTCGGTCAATCTGCAACTAAAATAGCGTCCATGGCGGGTATCATCGTGCCTGCCAACACTAAAGTATTAATCGGTGAAGTGACAAAAGTCGATGAATCCGAGCCTTTTGCTCACGAAAAACTTTCACCGACGCTGGCCATGTATCGCGCCAAAGACTTTGAAGATGCTGTAGATAAGGCCGAAAAACTGGTCACCATGGGCGGTATCGGCCATACCTCTTGTTTGTATACCGACCAGGATAACCAGCCAGAACGCGTTCGCTATTTTGGCGACAAGATGAAAACAGCCCGTATCCTGATCAACACTCCCGCTTCACAAGGGGGGATCGGTGACCTGTACAACTTCAAACTGGCCCCTTCATTGACGCTGGGTTGCGGCTCATGGGGTGGTAACTCCATTTCAGAAAACGTTGGGCCAAAACATCTAATCAACAAGAAAACGGTGGCGAAGAGAGCTGAAAACATGTTGTGGCATAAACTTCCAAAATCTATCTACTTCCGCCGTGGCTCATTGCCGATTGCCCTTGAGGAAGTGGCCACTGACGGAGCGAAACGCGCCTTTATCGTCACTGACCGCTACCTGTTTAATAATGGCTATGCCGACCAGGTAACTCGAGTGCTGAAAAGCCACGGTATCGAAACGGAAGTGTTCTTCGAAGTTGAAGCCGACCCAACGTTAAGTATCGTACGCAAAGGGGCAGAACAGATGAACTCCTTTAAACCAGACGTGATTATCGCGTTGGGTGGTGGTTCACCGATGGATGCTGCGAAAATCATGTGGGTTCTATATGAGCATCCTGAAACTCACTTCGAAGATCTGGCGCTGCGCTTTATGGATATCCGTAAACGTATCTACAAGTTCCCGAAAATGGGTGTGAAAGCGAAAATGATCGCCATCACTACTACCTCGGGTACGGGTTCGGAAGTCACGCCATTCGCGGTGGTTACCGACGACGCTACTGGCCAGAAATATCCTTTGGCAGACTATGCACTGACTCCAGACATGGCAATCGTAGATGCCAACCTGGTCATGAACATGCCAAAATCTTTGTGCGCCTTTGGCGGCCTTGATGCCGTGACTCATGCACTTGAAGCCTATGTCTCCGTGCTGGCAAATGAGTTCTCCGACGGTCAGGCATTACAAGCATTGAAACTGCTGAAAGAGTTCCTGCCAGCAAGCTATAAAGAAGGTGCAAAAAACCCGGTAGCGCGCGAACGAGTGCATAATGCGGCCACTATCGCAGGTATCGCATTTGCCAACGCCTTCCTCGGGGTTTGTCACTCAATGGCGCATAAGTTAGGTTCTGAGTTTCATATTCCGCACGGGCTTGCCAACGCCATGCTGATTTCGAACGTCATTCGCTATAATGCGAACGATAACCCAACCAAGCAAACTGCTTTCAGCCAGTACGATCGCCCGCAGGCTCGTCGTCGCTACGCAGAAATTGCCGACCATCTGGGTCTTAGTGCTCCTGGAGATCGCACAGCGCAGAAAATTGAAAATCTACTTAGTTGGTTAGATGAAATCAAAGCAGAACTGGGTATTCCTGCTTCGATTCGTGAAGCGGGTGTGCAGGAAGCCGATTTCCTGGCGAAAGTTGATAAACTTTCTGAAGACGCATTTGATGACCAGTGTACGGGTGCCAACCCTCGTTATCCGTTAATTTCTGAGTTAAAACAGATATTGATGGATACCTATTATGGTAATAAATTTAGTGAAGAATTGCCGCTGACTGCCATCTCTGAAAGAGAGGAACCTGTCACCCGCGTTGCAGCAGCAGCTCCAGCTTCGGCCATCAAAAAGTCTAAAAAATAGTAGATAAGACTATTCGTATACGGCTACTGATGTGAAAAAACAAAGCCCGTCATAGGTGTAACACTGATCGGTTAAGCTAAATAATCAGTTGAACGATCCGGCAGGTGCATCACAATAAGCCTCATCATTTTTTGATGGGGCTTTTTTTATGCTCATGACCTGGCTTGACGAAACACAAACCTTGGCTGGACGGCACACTTTTTCGCACGCCCGAGACACCAGAGCTGGCAGAGCTGGCAGAGCTGGCAGAGCTGGCAGAGCATTTTGAATATATAAAGCATCGCCCGGACAGGCAAATACCCAACAGTCCGATTATGCGCGTAGAGGTCACTGCACAGCCGGTTAATCTACGTGTCAGGTTCGGCCCTGCCAATACGGGGGAAGTCAGTGATACGAAGCAGCTATCCAGGATAGTTTAGGGCCTGCCGACCGCTTATAACCTGATGAGTTTTGAAATGAGCCAGATAGCCAGAGAAAAAAACGGCGCAAAAAAAGGATGCTCGAATCTTAAAAACCAGTACACCGTTCACTCAAAACATTTTAAGTGAACGGTATTAACCTTTTGGTGGTTTTTTTATAGTTTAATCATTAATACTATTAATGATTCTTCTTTATTATCACTCTAAATAAATAAAAGACGATGTAAGTATTAAGTAAAGAAAAATGTTTTCTGCAGCAATTACCGCTCTTTACTCACCCATCGCCTCTTTATAATGTTTACGACACACCGATACATACCGCTCATTACCGCCTATAACCACCTGCGCGCCGTCGTGGAGCGCTTTACCGTGCTCGTCCAGCCTGAGGGTCTGATTGGCCTTGCGGCCGCAGTGGCAGATAGTTTTAAGCTCAACCAATTTATCGGCCCACGCCAGAAGATACTGACTCCCGCTAAATAACTCGCCCTGAAAGTCTGTGCGCAGGCCATAGCACAAAACGGGTATATCTAGCCTGTCAACGACATCGGTTAATTGTTCAACCTGCTGGCGAGTTAAAAATTGGCTCTCATCGATTAACACACAATGCAAAGTTTGACTGTTGTGTTCATCGGCAATGAGCTTAAGTAAGTTGGTATCTTGATTATAAAGTTCGGCTGATGAAGATAATCCTATCCGCGAGCTGACGATACCAACGCCAAAACGATTATCAATTGCGGCAGTCAGCACTAGTGTGCGCATCCCGCGTTCTTGATAGTTATATGAAGATTGTAACAAAGATGTAGATTTTCCTGCATTCATCGCAGAATAATAAAAATAAAGCTGAGCCATGTGCCCGTAACTCCAAAAGTATAAAGAAACCCGGTAACACCTCTTACTTTCAATTGTAACACACGGTGGACATCTAATGGCATCTGCGGTCTGTCTCCTGTGCCAAGTATCACAACATTAAACAAATGCGAAAATTACAGAAACTTACAATCAGCTATTGTGATTACTGTTCGTCCTAATTAGTTTACGCAACCGTTAAACTCAGCATAAGTAGCAGTTAATCAGCCTCTATAAATCAATTATTAAACAATCAGGTAATAACGGTATCTTATAAACACCTTCCCCCGTAGTACGGATGATAATCTTGAACAAGCCGGGCACATATAGCTAAAACAGTGCAAACATATCCGTGAAAACGTGAGGTAAGTTATACGTTAAGGCTGGGGATATTTGTTATGACTTTAGCAAGGTTATAAAAAGCGGGTTGATTAAAAAAGGGCGATACACCGCACAAACCGCTAATCAATTTGCCTTACTGCTCTAAGTTTAATAGACCGGGAATCATCCTTATATTTACAAGTGCTGCAAATATTATTGCTTATAAATGGTAAATTCCCGTCAATATAACAAATTGGCTATTGCAGAATACAGAAGAGCATTCTATTATTACCGAAACGCCCCCCACCAATTTAAATTGAGACTAGTATAATGAGCGAAGCATTAAAAATTCTGAACAACATCCGTACTCTGCGCGCACAGGCTCGTGAATGTACTCTGGAAACTCTTGAAGAAATGCTAGAGAAATTAGAAGTTGTTGTTAATGAGCGCCGTGAAGAAGATACTCAGGCTGCTGCTGAAATTGAAGAGCGCACTCGTAAACTGCAACAATACCGTGAAATGCTGATTGCTGACGGTATTGATCCAAATGAATTGCTGCAGACTATGGCTGCTACCAAAGCAACGGGTAAAACCAAGCGTGCTGCTCGTCCTGCTAAATATAAATACATTGATGAGAATGGCGAAAGCAAAACTTGGACTGGCCAGGGTCGTACTCCTGCGGTAATCAAGAAAGCTATCGAAGATGAAGGCAAACAGCTGGACGATTTCCTGCTGTAAGTTTTTTTCGGCTGTAGACCCAGTCTCAAGATAATGATTCTAAAAACCACCGTTAATGCGGTGGTTTTTTTATTGCCTAAACGTTTTGACGAACAATAATAAACCGCCATTAAACAATGCCGTAATATCGACCTGCCTCAGGCATAAAAAAGGCTGCATCAGCAGCCTCAATTGTTAATTTGCGTCCGGCTCATGGCCTAGCGTAACAAGTTAACAATGATAATAATCTTTATACCAATCTACAAAATTCTTCACGCCTTCCAACACCTGCGTTTTAGGCTTAAAACCAGTGGCCTCATATAAAGGCATACTGTCAGAACTGGTCTCGTGAACATCGCCAGGCTGCATCGGCATCATATTCTTCTTCGCCACTACGCCCAGGGCGCTCTCAAGAGCCTCTATGTATGTCATCAGCTTAATTGGGTTATTATTTCCAATATTATAAAGCACATAAGGCGCAGAGCTTTGCGAACCGTTACCACTCTCCACGGTCCAGTGAGGCTGAGGTTTTGGGATAATACCCTGCAGGCGAATGATTGATTCAGTCACGTCATCAATATAAGTAAAATCGCGGCGCATTTCGCCATGGTTATAAACGTCGATACTTTGATCGGCGAGAATAGCCTTGGTGAATTTAAACAGAGCCATATCCGGGCGACCCCAAGGTCCATAAACCGTAAAGAAACGCATTCCGGTAGTCGGTAATCCATAAAGATGTGAATAAGTGTGAGCCATCAATTCATTGGCCTTTTTGGTGGCCGCATAAAGCGAAATTGGATGATCCACATTATCCTGCGTATCGAAAGGCTGCTTGCGGTTCATTCCATAGACCGAACTTGAAGAAGCATAAAGCAGGTGCTGAATCTTATTATGGCGGCAGCCTTCCAGCACGTTAACGAAACCGACTAAATTTGCGTCAACATAAGCTAATGGGTTATCTATTGAATAGCGCACCCCTGCCTGTGCCGCTAAATGTATTACGCGATCAAATTTATTTTCTGCAAAAAGCGCAGCCATTCCTGAACGATCGGCAAGATCCAGTTTTATAAACGTGAATCCAGGTTTATCCTCCATCTGTTTCAGGCGCGCTAATTTCAAATTGACGTCATAGTAATCATTTAGGTTATCAAGACCCGTTACCTGATGTCCCTCAGCGAGTAAACGCTGACAAACGAAATAACCAATGAAACCCGCAGCACCTGTTACTAAATAATTCATGCCCTCTCCTTACAATACCGGAACCACTGAAGCGCCACGGCCAATACCATAATAGGTAAAGCCGCGTTTTTCGAGCCGCTCCGGATCATACAAATTACGTCCATCGAAAATAACAGGGCTCTTAAGAGAGCTTTTCATCAAATCAAAATCTGGAGCACGGAAATTTTGCCACTCAGTACAGATAATCAGCGCATCGGCCCCCTGTAAAGCCGCCTCTTTAGTACCCATGAGTTCTAAATCGTCGCGATAACCATAAATACGCTGTGCTTCATTCATTGCTTCAGGATCGTAAGCTTTAATTTTTGCCCCGGCTGCCCAGAGCTGTTCCATTAACACTCGGCTGGAGGCTTCACGCATATCATCGGTATTGGGTTTAAATGACAAACCCCAAAGTGAAAAAGTTTTACCACTCAGATTTTGACCAAAATGGCGGGTGACAAACGCGGGCAGTTTATATTTCTGCTGGGCATTAACTTGCTCCACCGCCTGGAGGATTTTTGGCTGATAACCAATTTGCTCGGAAGTGCGAATCAACGCCTGCACGTCTTTCGGGAAACAGGAACCGCCATATCCACAGCCTGGATAAATAAAGTGATAACCGATGCGTGAATCGGAACCAATACCTTGTCGAACTTTCTCGATATCAGCTCCCAGCATTTCCGCCAAATTAGACATTTCATTCATAAAGCTAATTTTCGTTGCCAGCATACAGTTAGCGGCATATTTAGTCAGCTCGGCACTGCGAATGTCCATGACAATCATGCGATCGTGATTACGATTAAAAGGTTCATAAAGCTCGCGCACCGGCTCAATGGCCAGCGGATTGTCGGTACCAATGACAATACGTTCAGGGCGCATACAGTCTGCAACGGCAGCACCTTCTTTCAGGAACTCCGGATTGGAAATCACATTAAACGCAATTTCCAGCCCGCGTTGTGCTAAAGCTTCACTCATTACCTGGCGAACTTTATCGGCAGTCCCAACCGGAACGGTAGATTTATCGATAACGATTTTGGGCGCAGTCATATATTGAGCAATAGTGCGCGCCACAGCGGTGACATATTTTAAATCAGCCGAGCCGTCTTCATCTGGAGGAGTACCTACAGCAATAAACTGAACTTCGGCATGAGCAACGCCCTGCTCTGCGTCAGTGCTAAACTGCAGACGCCCTGACTCAAAATTCTGCTGAACAAGGGGGGTCAAGCCAGGTTCAAAAATGGGTATTTGGCCTTTCTTCAAGTTTTCAACCTTGTTGGCATCGACATCAATGCACAAAACTTCATGCCCAACTTCTGCCAATACTGCCGCTTGAACCAGGCCAACATAGCCAATGCCAAAAACGGTTACTTTCATAAGCAACTCCCCAAAATTGAAAACGGGTAAGACAATTAAGTATACGCCAGCGTCACTATTTCCCGGTTAGAGGACAAGAGACGTGAATATTATTGCGCGGCAGTATAACAGCTTAAGAAGCCTACGCGACGTAGAACATGCACTCCAGCTAGAGTGAGTTCTAATAATACTCTTATAGAATATTCTGTATAAACTGGGGGTTAACATCGATTAACTAAGGCAGGAGAGATGTAAAATTCAAGAGTAATTGCACATTTATTCAGCGGAAAGCATCAGTCTGAGGCGGCCACCGGCTCCCCAAACCTGACATTGCCAGGCTTCGCAACGCTGACTGACCTGATTCGAATATGAAGAGCCAAGCGTACCGAGCGGCACCCCATTGCTCAACTGGATTTGATTTGTTCCGGTATTGATATTGGCGTGAAGGCCAGCCGATACCAAAATAAGATTTTTCTGCTCGGCGTTGTAATACCCCATCAACAGTGGGAACTGCCCTTGCAGATGTGCCTGTTTAAATAAATGATTCACTTCTTTGAGAAGAGCTGACATTTGCGGCAATCGTTGGTTCTGATTACTCAGATGCTCGCGCAGCAAACCGTTGAAGATAGCTCGCAACAGTAAGGCAGCCAGCACGCCATTTTCATTGGCGCGAGTGACGTCGAGACAGTAGAAACCCAGATCTTTCGATGACAGCGCGGCAATATCAAGCACTAGACCAGACTGTTGCGCCATTGTCAGTTGACGATAATTGATGCGGCAGTGGGCCAGTGTTTGTTGAACCGGAGGCTGCAACTCTTGCAACAGCCTGGCGGCCTCGTGCGGATTGCGGCAAAGCGCTTCCCAGTCCTGAATCAAATCGCTTTTTTCCATCGCCTGCGAGGAAAACAGTTTCGGATAAAGGGTAGTTAATAGCGCATCTTTAAGCCGATTAAGATCGTTTACCGGTTTCAACAGCACGTCTTCAACGCCCAATCGCAGCATTGTCGCCACATCGGTCATTTTATCGGTGGCGGAAATTACCAGCACGGGGATTTTATTCCCCTGTAACCGTAAATTTTCGACAAATTCGATACCGCCCATTTCAGGCATTGCTAAATCGCAAAGGATTAAATCAGGAGGGATCTCTTCAACCAGAGATAAAGCTTCCAGCCCGTTAACGGCTTCACTGAACGTCGCCCCGAGCGAACTCACATAGCTGGCGAGTACCGATCTGAAAACGGCTTCGTCTTCGACGATCAGAATGTGCTTGCTTGTAAGTGGCTTGTCCATCAGGGTCTCCCAGAATTTCTTACTCCTAATAGTGGCCTATAACGCGCACTTTTGCGCGTCGGAATTATCAGATAACGCCTAAATGTTGCTAAGCCGTTCAGAAATGATTGTTTTTAATCAATGGCAGCAGCAGATCAGTCTGTTTTTCAACCGCCAACCTTCCTGCTTCTATAGCCTCTTCTGCACGATGGAAATCCAGAGTCGATATTTGCGGGCAGTAAGGCTGAATAATAACGTCGGGAGGATCGCCTGCCATGCGATATCGTTTTAAACGATTCTCAAGTACCTGAATCGAGGTGGACATAATTTCCATCGCAGTCGGCGTCTGATTGTTTTGGCGAAATACCGGGCGCGCCAATTTTTGACGTATTTTGTCTCGCCAGTTAAGTTCCTGCTCGTCGCTGATACTTTCTGGATTGGCCTGAACTGACAGCAAATCTTGCTGCATTAAATGCGCGTCGTGCTGCAAGTCAACGGCAATAACAATATCCGCGCCCATTGCACGCGTTAGCGAAACCGGCACCGGATTGACCACTGCACCGTCCACTAGCCAATATCCGTTAAACCATACCGGAGCCAACAGGCCTGGCATACTGCAAGAGGCACGAACTGCCTGGTGCAAATCTCCCTTGGTTAACCATAACTCTCTGCCGGTGCTGAGATTGGTGGCAACGGCACCAAATTTGCGGTTACATTGCTCAAAGTCGTCAATGCGTAATAGCTGAGATACTGCGTTAAACACCCGCTCTCCGCGCAACAGGCCGCCGCGACGCCAGGAGAAATCCATCAGTCTCAGGACGTCCCAATAGCTGAAAGACCTCACCCATCCTTCCATCGCAGGAAGACGACCGCTCACATAAGCCGCGCCAACCAGTGATCCCACTGAGCAACCGGCCACAATATCAACTTCAATTCCCATTTCATGCAATGCATTGATAACACCAATATGGGCCCAACCTTTTGCGGCTCCTGACCCCAAAGCCAGACCAATCTTCAACTGTCGTGCCATTATTTTTCCTATCTATACCTGATGACGGAATGTTTGCTGTCGTTTGCGCGTTGTCAGCCAGTGACTTTGTTAGGTAACATAACGCCCCTATGCATTCAAGCGCGCACTCTGCGCGTTGCCAGCTTTCGGAGTTAATGTGACCATTTTATGCCCCTGCGGCAGCGAGTCAGAGTTTGAAAAATGTTGCCATCCGGCGATTTCCGGCGAGCAACCTGCGGCTACCCCTGAAGCGCTGATGCGTTCTCGCTACAGCGCTTACGTAACTCAAAATGCCGATTATTTGATTGCCAGCTGGCATCCCGACTGCGGAGCGAGCATGTTTCGCGATGCACTTAAAGAAGGTTTCGCCTCTACTCAATGGTTGGGGCTGCAGGTTATCGCCACTCAGCCAGGAAAAAATGCCAATGAGGGGTTTGTCGAGTTCTCAGCCCGTTATCAGGACGGTGACAGTCCGCAGACGGTCATCATTCATGAACGTTCGCGCTTTCTTCGTTTAAACGAACGCTGGTATTATATCGATGGAATCAAACCTCAGCTTGGCAGAAACGATCTTTGCTTTTGTGGTTCCGGCAAAAAATACAAGAAGTGCTGCGGACAATAACGCGGCATAATGCGCCTAATAAATTTAACAAACACTTATATATTCACCCTGAAAAATTCTCTATAGCAGATAGCAAGTCAACATATCTGCTATAGAGACAGGACGGGGAGACAGGATCAAGATGTCACATCACAATGTTCAAACCAAAGTTCTGCGTACTATTTGCCCCGATGCAAAAGGGCTAATCGCGAAAATCACCAATATTTGTTACAAGCATGAATTAAATATCGTGCAGAACAATGAATACGTCGATCACCGCACCGGGCGCTTCTTTATGCGCACTGAGCTGGAAGGTATTTTCAACGATTCAACATTATTAGCCGATCTAGACAGCGCGCTGCCAAAAGGCTCTATTCGTGAACTGCAAAGCACCGATCGCCGCCGCATTGTGATCCTGGTGACCAAAGAGGCCCACTGTCTGGGTGATCTGCTGATGAAGTCGGTGTATGGCGGATTGGACGTAGAAATTGCCGCGGTCATTGGCAACCATGAAACCCTGCAAACTTTGGTTGAGCGCTTTGATATTCCATTCCATCTGGTCAGCCATGAAGGCCTGACCCGCGAGCAGCACGACAGCGCAATGATGGAACAGATTGACCAATACCAGCCTGATTACGTGGTGCTGGCTAAATATATGCGTGTTCTTACGCCAGGCTTCGTTCAGCATTACCCAAATCAGGTGATCAACATTCACCACTCGTTCTTGCCTGCGTTTATTGGTGCCCGTCCTTATCATCAGGCCTACGAACGCGGCGTGAAGATTATCGGCGCAACAGCGCATTATGTTAATGATAACCTGGACGAAGGTCCGATCATCATGCAGGACGTTATCAACGTCGACCATACTTATACTGCCGATGATATGATGCGCGCCGGTCGCGACGTTGAGAAAAATGTTCTCAGTCGCGCGATTTATAAAGTGCTGCAACAGCGCGTATTTGTTTACGGTAATCGCACGGTTATTTTGTAAGCATTAGCGGGCGTTTTTGTTCACGAAAACGCCCGCACGTGCAAAAAAACGGCACTCAAACTATTTTCTTTCTTTCAAGACTTTACAGCAGCGATTCATTTGATATGATGCGCCCCGCTTACCGCGACAAGCCACGCGGCGAGAGAATTAAAAAAGTTTGCAGCAATAAATAAGTAGTAAAAATAGTAAATCCACGAATTTCGTGGTGGGGTTCCCGAGCGGCCAAAGGGAGCAGACTGTAAATCTGCCGTCATCGACTTCGAAGGTTCGAATCCTTCCCCCACCACCATCGCGCTACATTCTGTGAATAGTTATTCCTGAAATTAATCTTCTCAATAATCTCAAGCCAATCCAAAGCATTAGACTAATTTTCACCTATACAGCCAACCTCAGCCATTAAATCTTCCGGTCGTTTTCGTAACTATTTCAAAAAAAAATTACCCGACATGAATATTCACACCGGGCGGTAATAGATTAATTCTGTTTTGCACCTTTATTCATCGTAGCCTTAAGTTTGCCGATCAGTTCACTGCGGAAATCCCCCAGACGCGGTTTATCCCCCTCTAACCACGGCAACGGGCGACAGAGCTCCATAGTCTTAATTCCTAAACGAGCGGTCAGTAATCCGGCGCCAATCCCCTGCGCAGCGCGGGCAGAAAGCCGGGCAGCAAGATCCTGAGAAATCCAGTCCATACCTATCTCTCGCACCAGTTCAGTTGCGCCTGCAAAGGCAATATTCAGCAATACCAGGCGGAACAGACGAATTCGGCTGTAATAGCCAAGCTCAATGCCGTACAAATTAGCAATACGATTAACCAGACGCAGGTTACGCCAGGCGATAAATGCCATATCCACCAGCGCCAGCGGACTGACGGCAATCATCAGCGCAGATTCGGCAGCAGACTGGCTTATCTCGCGTCGAGCCTGACCGTCAAGCACTGGCTGCACCAAACGGGCATAAAGTTCGACCAATTCACGATCGCTGTGGGTTTCATGTAACAACGCCTGCCAGCGTTGCAATGCCGGATGACTTTGGTCAAGCCCTGCCTGTCGCGCCAGCTTCTCACAAAAAGCGCGCCCCTGACCCAACGCGTGGCTGTGCAGCAAATCGGTAGCGGTTTCACGCTCATCGGCCCGCTGGCGCAGGCGGTACAAACGTCGCCACTCGGTCAAAATCGATCCTATGCCGGCCACCACGATTAAGCCGCCAGCAGTGCAGGCGCCTAGCTCGACCCAATCCTGCTGGACCCAAGCCTGATGAACCCATTGCACGCCCTGGCCCACCACGCTTGCGGCAAATACTACTGCGCCCAGTCGGAGCATTTTACTCCACAGACTGCGACGTGGTTTCAGTGCGCGGCTGATCACCGCCTCTGCCTGGCCCTCGGGGGGTAACAAAGGATCGGCTTCGGCAACGGCTAGAAATTTTTCAGCCTGAGCGCCTTCAAAGTTTTGCGCCGCACGAAGAACCGGCTCTTCTTGCTCAATGACCTGTTGATCAAAATTGATGCGCGGTTTTAATGGCTCACTCATCGCATTTTATCTCCCAATAAAAATTCCATCACGGCGTCCATGCGAATATGCGGCATCGGCACGTCGATGTTCATTTGGCGCGGACGAAAGGCGTCAAAATGGAATCCCTGCTGCTCCCAGAAGGCATTCCCCGGCAGGCGGGAAGGCACTTCGCCGGGAAATACCGTCGACGGCTGACCGTCGTCAAGTCGATGACCTTTCACAGCCGGAACTGGCTGCCCCTGATAATCAACAACGCCGCTTTCGGTCGCCTGGACCGAGGCAAGCCCGGCGCAATCCATACTGATACCTTCAAAGGCGGCGTTTTGCCAGGCCTCCTGCACCAGCTGCTGGAGCAGAGACACCATGTTCGCGTGCTGATCGCCGGTAATATGGTCGGCTTTAGTTGCGGCAAACATCAGTTTGTCGATGCAGGGAGCAAAGAGACGGCGCAATAGCGTGCGTTTACCGTAGTGAAAACTTTGCATTAGCTGGGTCAGCGCCAGGCGCATGTCATTGAAGGCCTGTGGCCCGCTGTTTAGCGGCTGAAGGCAGTCAACCAAAACAATTTGCCTGTCGAAGCGAACAAAATGCTCTTTATAGAAGCCTTTAACAATACTGTTGCAATAGTAGTCAAAACGCTGGCGAAGCATGCCTAAGTTACTGTGCTTGTCGGCCTGTGCCAGTTGAGCATCACTGTACTGATGCAGTTCCGGCCAGGGGAAAAATTGCAGCGCCGGTGCGCCGGCCAGATCGCCCGGCAACACAAAGCGCCCGGGTTGAATAAAGTGCAGCCCCTCATCTTTGCAACGCACCAGATAGTCGGTGTAAGCCTGCGCGATAGCCGCCAGCTGGTTTTCATCGGCCGGTGCCAGTGGATCACACTGCCGGCAAAGAGTTAACCACGGCTGCGCCCAATCCAAACGCTGCCCTTGCAATAGACCGGCCATCTGCCGTGACCAGCTTAGGTAATCCTGCTCCAACATGGGTAAATCCAGCAGCCATTCTCCCGGATAATCGACAATTTCCAGATATAGGGTGGAGGTGTCTTTAAAATGCCGCAAAAGAGAATCATTAGAGCGAAATCGCAGCGCCAGCCGGATCTCGCTTACGCCACGGGTCGGCGTCGGCCAGGCCGGTGGCGTACCAAAGAGCTGGGCAACACCCTCGTCATAGGTGAACCGAGAAACCCCGAGATCGCGCTGGGGAACGCGTTTAATCCCCAATAGCCTCTCTTCACGGGCTGCTGAAAACAGCGGCAGGCGAGCACCGCTGTGAACGTGCAATAATTGATTGACCAACGAGGTAATAAAAGCCGTTTTGCCGCTGCGACTAAGTCCGGTAACGGCAAGACGTAAATGACGGTCTAATCCACGGTTGACCATTGAGTTGAATTCATTTTGGAATCTTTTCATTGCTCTCCCTGGCATAGCGCCCAAACAGCGCAGTTAATACCCTTCTAACCAAAGGCTCCAGCACCAACGCCAGCACATAGCGCAGCGGGCCTCTGCCCAGTATGCCAAGAACTTTGGCGGCAACTCCTGCCGGTGCAAAAGTCAGTACTAGCATAATGATAAATTTGAAGGCCTTCTTCAACAGGCCACTTTTTGCCGATGATGTTACGGCTGCCGCATAGCGCATAAAACTGCCCTCCTGAATATTCCATCAAAACTATGCTTTCGATTACGAGCGAGTTGACTGGAAATTGAATAAGCGCCCGAAGGCGCTTGTAGGAAACTATTAAAAATATTGTATAAATTACTGTGCCATTAACTTCTTAAGTCGAGCTTAAAGCTCCCGAAATCGGCTGCGAACGCCAAAGGTTTCCGAGGTCACGTAGCGCTCAAGCTGCCTCAGCCTCTGTTCACTAGCATGCAATTCGCGGTCGGCCTGCGCCAGAAGTTCATGTGACGACAACGCCTGCTCACCGTCAAAACTCTTGGACGGGGCTGGCTCAAGCAACCAGGCCAGCAAGAAATAAGCCACGACGGTAAACATGAACAGGCCAAAAAACATCGATAAGACAACAATCACTCGCAGCAATTTGACCGGTACGCCCAGATAATGCGAGAGCCCGGCACACACGCCTTTGAACACCCCCTCTTCCGGCACACGATACAGTTTTCGTTCTGACAGCGTTGTGTTCATTATGATTGCCTCCAGTTCGGATGCTCGGCATCAAGGATTTCTTCCAGCGCCTGGATCCTCTCGCGCATGCGTTGGGCTTCACCGGTTAACTGCTGCAAGTTCTGAAATTCATTTTGGCTTAGCTGGCCGCCGCTTTGTGAACGGCTGCTGTAATGTAGCCATAGCCAAATCGGCGCGACAAACAACACAAATATTGTCAATGGAATGGCTAAAAAAAGAACGCTCATGTCTACTCCTTTAGTATTGTGGCGAACAGTATTGTGGCGAACCACTTAATTGCGAAAAGCGATATACAGGCAATCAGGCGTCCTTGTTGGCCTGCATTTTCGCTCTCAGTGCTTCAATCTGCGCGCTGATTTCATCATCAGCTTTTAATTCGGCAAACTGTTGGTCCAGGGTTTTCTTTTTACCGATGCTCATAGATTCAGCCTCGGCCTCCATGCTGTCGATGCGGCGCTCAAAATGCTCGAAACGCGCCATCGCTTCGTCAATTTTACCACTGTCGAGCTGACGACGAACATCACGTGAAGATGAAGCAGCCTGATGGCGCAACGTTAAAGCCTGCTGGCGGGCGCGCGTTTCAGTGAGTTTGCTTTCAAGCTCGCCGATTTCAGACTTCATGCGGTCCAGCGTTTCCTGAACGGTGATCACTTCATTTTTCAGCGTCGCCACCAGCTCGGCCAGTTTTTGTTTTTCAATCAAAGCGGCGCGTGCCAGATCGTCTTTGTCTTTACGCAGAGCCAGCTCGGCTTTTTCCTGCCATTCGGCTTGTTGTGCTTCACCCTGTTCAATGCGGCGATTAAGCTGTTTCTTCTCGGCCAGCGCACGCGCTGAAGTCGAACGAACTTCAACCAGCGTGTCTTCCATCTCCTGAATCATTAAACGCACCAGCTTCTGAGGATCTTCAGCTTTATCCAGCAGGTTGTTGATGTTGGCGTTTACGATATCGGCAAAACGAGAAAAAATACCCATAGTTAACATTCCTCTTTGACTTATTTTTGACCCAATAGGGTCGATGGTAAAAAATGCAGATGACTCAGTGTTGGCGTCATCATTCCTGCTAGGGCTATTACAAGAGTCGTGCCAACTTGGAATCTTTTTTATCCACCTGAATAAAAACAATTTTTTTCTTTGAGCTTCTGCTAGGCTTATTTCTATCGTGATTAATTTAACTAACGGTTGGTAAATTTCACCATGACAGCCACTATCGACAATCTGCTCGGCGAAGCCAATTCATTTATTGAAGTTTTGGAACAGGTCTCGCAACTTGCCCGCTTGAACAAACCGGTGCTGGTGACTGGCGAGCGCGGAACGGGGAAAGAACTCATAGCCCACCGGCTGCATTATCTATCCGAGCGTTGGCAGGGGCCGTTTATCTCGCTTAACTGTGCGGCGTTGAATGAAAGCCTGCTTGACTCCGAGCTGTTCGGCCATGAAGCAGGGGCATTTACCGGTGCGCAAAAGCGCCATCTCGGACGCTTCGAGCGCGCGGATGGCGGCACGCTATTTCTTGACGAGCTGGCTACTGCCCCGATGCTGGTACAAGAAAAGCTGCTGCGAGTCATTGAATACGGGCATCTTGAGCGGGTCGGCGGCAGCCAGCCCTTACAGGTTGACGTGCGTCTGGTGTGTGCCACCAATGACGACCTCCCCGCGCTCGCTGCCGCCGGAAAGTTTCGCGCTGATCTGCTAGACCGCCTGGCGTTTGACGTCATCCAGCTTCCGCCACTGCGCGAACGCCAGCAGGACATCATGTTACTGGCCGAGCATTTTGCCATTCAGATGTGCCGTGAACTTTCACTGCCGCTGTTTCCCGGGTTTACCCCCACTGCGCGGCAGACCTTGCTGGATTACGGCTGGCCGGGCAATGTCAGGGAGTTAAAAAACGTGGTCGAGCGCTCTATGTATCGCCACGGAACCAGCGATGCGCCGTTGGATAATATTGTGCTCAATCCTTTTAGCCGGCAAAAGCCCGTTTTCCAGCCGACATTGACGTCCGATGAACATCCTGTGATCTTGCCCACCCTGCCGGTAGACAGTAAAAGCTGGCTAGGCACGGTTGAAAAAACATTGATAGAGCACGCATTAACTCAGGCAAAATTTAATCAGCGTCGCGCTGCAGACCTTTTGGGTCTTACTTATCATCAACTTAGAGGAATACTGAAGAAGCTTGGAATGCAGGTCAATGCGCAGGAAAATAGTGAAGAAAAGACGTAAATCGCAGGCAAAAAAAAGCCAGCACCCGAGCTGGCCAAGTAAATCTGGAAGCAATGTGAGCAATGTCGTATCGACTGTTTTACGTCCCAGGGCGAGTCGCTCCGCAGCCGATTAAAAGATGATAATAGTTATCAGTACCATTTGTAAAGCACTTTGTTGAGAATTTTTCTCATTACCACACCAAGTTTACGGCTACTCTTCGGGATAGTTTTAAGCAATGGTTTGGGTGGCTGACAGAGTGCGGTACACTTAGCAGATTGCTTACTTACATTTGAAGCCCTTATGCGTCGTTTAACCCATTGGATGCTAATTTTCGCCGGCCTCGTGTCGTCCTGTTTTGCTGCCACAACGCTGGCTGAAGTCCTGCCTGTTGCACACTCAGCCAGCGAAAAAACGCCTCCAGTTACCAATCCTGCACCAAAGAGTGATATCCGCCGCAGCGGCTTTGTTTATTGTGTCAACGGTATGGTTAATACCTTTAATCCGCAAAAAGCCAGCAGCGGGCTGGTTGTCGATACCCTCGCCGCACAACTTTACGATCGCCTGCTCGACGTAGACCCGTATACCTATCGCCTGATCCCCGAACTGGCGCAAAGCTGGGAAGTGCTTGATAACGGCGCAACCTACCGTTTTCATCTGCGTAAAGACGTCCCCTTTCAAACTACGCCGTGGTTTACTCCTACCCGGATGATGAATGCCGACGACGTAGTGTTTAGCACCGAACGCGTGATCGACGAAAATAATCATTATCACAGTGTTAACGGCAGCGATTATCCTTATTTCGACAGTTTACAATTTTCAAAAACTGTAAAAAGCGTTAAAAAGATTGACGACTATACTGTTGAATTTAAATTAAATAATCCCGATGCCTCCTTCCTTTGGCATCTGGCAACTCATTACGCCCCGATACTCTCCGCCGAATATGCCGACAAGCTGCAAAAAAGCGGTAATGAAGAGCAGATCGATCGCCAGCCGGTGGGCACTGGCCCGTTCCAGCTCGCCGATTTTCGCGCCGGGCAATACGTGAGGCTAGCGCGTAACGGCCAGTACTGGAAAGGCGTGCCGCGCATGCAGCAGGTAGTGATCGACATGGGCGTTGGCGGCACCGGTCGTCTTTCAAAGCTGCTTACCGGAGAATGCGACGTGTTGGCCTATCCTGCAGCCAGCCAGCTGTCAATTTTGCGTGATGATCCGCGTTTGCGACTGACACTGCGCCCGGGAATGAACGTGGCGTATCTGGCATTTAATACCAGTAAACCGCCGTTGGATGATGTCCGCGTGCGTGAAGCGGTTGCGCTGGCAATTAACAATCAGCGTTTGATGCAGTCTATTTATTACGGCACGGCAGAAACGGCGGCGTCGGTATTACCACGCGCGTCGTGGGCCTATGACAGCAATGCCAAAGTCACAGAATACAATCCTGAAAAAGCGCGGCAGATCCTTGAAAGCCTTGGCAAAAAGAATATGACGCTGCATCTTTGGGTGCCGATTGTCTCGCAATCTTATAATCCTAGCCCACTAAAAACTGCCGAGCTGATTCAGGCCGATTTGGGGCAGATCGGCATCAAAGTGATTATCGTGCCGGTAGAAGGTCGTTTCCAGGAAGCGCGTTTGATGGAGATGAACCATGACCTGACGCTATCAGGTTGGTCCACCGACAGTAACGATCCTGACAGCTTCTTCCGCCCGGTGCTGAGCTGCGCGGCAATTCATTCGCAGACCAACTATGCTCACTGGTGTAGTCCGGAGTTTGACGGGCTGCTGCATCAGGCTCTGCTTTCACAGCAATTGTCGCAGCGAATTGATTACTACCAGCAGGCCCAGGCCATTCTTGAAAAACAGCTACCGGTATTGCCGCTTGCCTCATCGCTACGCTTGCAGGCTTATCGCTACGATATCAAAGGGTTAGTTCTTAGTCCATTCGGTAACTCATCGTTTGCAGGGGTGTTCCGCGACACCTCTACCGGCAGAGATAACGATGCCAACATTCCCGTTCAGGCAGGAGACAAAACGCCGTGATTATCTTTATTTTGCGCCGCCTGCTGCTGTTTATCATCACCCTGTTTCTACTGAGTCTGGTGGCGTTCAGCCTGAGTTATTTCACCCCCCATGCTCCATTGCAGGGTGCTTCGCTGTGGGACGCCTATCGTTTCTTCTTTAGCGGCCTGTGTCAGCTGGATTTTGGCGTATCCAGTATCAACGGTGAGCCGATCAGCGCTCAGCTTGTCAGCGTTTTTCCAGCTACGATGGAACTGTGTATTTTCGCATTCTTCCTTGCCTTGCTGGTCGGGATTCCTCTGGGGCTCACTGCGGGTGCGATGCGCGGCAAATGGCCGGACCTGGCCATCAGCACGCTGGCGCTACTGGGCTTCTCTATTCCGGTCTTCTGGCTGGCGCTGCTTATGATGCTATTTTTCTCTCTGCAATTAGGCTGGCTGCCGGTATCGGGGCGTATAGACTTACTTTATCAGCTCAAGCCAGTGACCGGATTTACGCTGATCGATGCCTGGCTGTCTCATTCGCCCTATCGACACGAAATGATCGTCAGTGCAGTCAAACATATGATTCTGCCTATTGCTGCACTGGCGGTCGCACCGACTACCGAGGTTATCCGCCTGATGCGGATCAGCACCGACGACGTGTTATCGAAAAATTATGTCAAGGCCGCCGCGACTCGTGGGCTGTCGCGTTTCTCGATTATTCGCCGCCACGTATTGCATAATGCGTTGCCGCCAATCATCCCGCAGCTCGGTTTACAGTTTTCAACCATGCTGACGCTGGCGATGATAACCGAGGTAGTATTTAACTGGCCGGGTCTGGGACGCTGGATGGTTAACGCCGTTCGCCAGCAGGATTACGCCGCCATTTCAGCGGGAGTGATGGTAGTCGGTTCGCTGGTTATTCTGGTGAACGTGCTATCAGATATTTTGGGCGCATTGTTGAATCCATTGAAACATAAGGAATGGTATGCCCTTCGATAACATCTATCGCGAAAAACAGGTGCCCAGTCCGCTGCGTTACACCTGGCGTATTTTCTACCGTGACAGCCTGTCGATGATTGGCTTCTACGGCGTGATTGGGCTGGCTTTCCTTTGCCTGTTTGGCGGCCTGCTGGCGCCCTATCAGCTTGATCAACAATTTTTGGGTTTTCAACTGTTGCCACCTTCATGGTCACGCTATGGCGATGTGTCATTCTTTCTTGGCACCGATGATTTGGGTCGCGATCTATTAAGTCGCATTCTTAGCGGTGCGGCTCCAACCATTGGTGGCGCGATTGTGGTCACCATTGCCGCGGCCTTTTGTGCATTAATCATCGGCGTATTGGCTGGCTGTACACGAGGCCTTCGTTCAGCAGCGCTTAACCATATTCTCGATACGCTGCTGTCGATTCCGTCACTGCTGCTGGCTATCGTGGTGGTGGCATTTGTCGGTCCAAAACTTGAGCACGCTTATTTGGCGGTGTGGATGGCACTTATCCCTCGCATGGCGCGCACGCTTTACGTGGCCGTGCACGATGAAATGGAAAAAGAGTATGTGGTTGCGGTAAGACTTGACGGCGCGACTACGCTGCAAATCCTGCGTTACGCAGTATTCCCGAACATTATTGTTGTACTGGTCACCGAATTTACTCGCGGTTTGTCGATGGCAATTATGGATATTGCCGCGCTTGGTTTCCTTGATTTAGGCGCACAGCTGCCGTCGCCAGAATGGGGAGCGATGCTCGGCGATTCGCTGGAGCTGGTTTACGCCGCGCCGTGGACCGTAATGTTACCCGGTGCTGCCATTCTGATTAGCGTCTTGCTGATCAATCTTCTCGGCGATGGTGTGCGTCGCGCGATTATTGCAGGGGTGAAATAATGCCTTTACTGGATATTCGCAATCTAACCATTGAATTTATGACCTCCGATGGACCGGTCAAGGCTGTCGATCGGGTCAGTATGACGCTGACCGCCGGAGAGGTTCGCGGACTGGTAGGCGAATCAGGGTCGGGCAAAAGCCTGATTGCCAAGGCAATTTGCGGCGTGACTAAAGACAACTGGCGCATCACCGCCGACCGCATGCGCTTTGATGATATCGACCTGCTGCAACTCAGCCCTCGCGAGCGCCGCAAGCTGATAGGCCACAATATTTCGATGATTTTTCAGGAACCACAATCCTGTCTGGATCCCTCGGAAAGCATTGGTAAACAGCTTATCCAGGCGATCCCCGGCTGGACCTACAAAGGATTGTGGTATCAGCGGTTTAGATGGCGTAAACGCCGTGCTATCGAGCTGCTGCATCGCGTCGGCATCAAAGATCACAAAGATATCATGGCGAGTTTCCCCTATGAACTGACCGAAGGGGAATGCCAGAAAGTCATGATCGCTATCGCGCTGGCCAATCAGCCGCGCCTGCTGATCGCCGACGAGCCGACCAATGCCATGGAACCTACTACGCAGGCGCAGATTTTCCGCCTGCTGGCTCGCCTCAATCAAAATAATGGCACCACAATTTTATTGATCAGCCATGATTTGCAGATGATGAGCAAATGGGCCAATCGGGTAAATGTGCTGTACTGCGGCCAAACGGTGGAAAGCGCGGTGGTGGAAGACCTGCTGGCCGCGCCGCATCACCCTTATACTCAGGCGCTGATCCGTGCAATGCCTGATTTCGGGCGCTCACTGCCACACAAGAGCCGGCTGAACACTCTGCCAGGTGCGATTCCGTCGCTGGAACATTTGCCGATTGGCTGCCGATTAGGGCCTCGCTGTCCTTATGCGCAGAAAAAATGTATTGAAACACCGCGCCTGCGTCTGGCCAAGACTCACGCCTATGCCTGCCACTTCCCGCTGAACATGGAGGAGCAATAATGGCCGAGACGTTGCTTGAAGTCAGAGACCTGTGCAAAACGTTCCGCTACCGTACTGGACTGTTTCGCAAGATGAATTTGCAGGCGGTAAAGCCGGTTAACTTCACCCTGAAATCGCAGCAGACGCTGGCGATTATTGGTGAAAACGGCTCGGGTAAATCGACGCTGGCAAAAATGCTCGCCGGGATGATCGAGCCCACCAGCGGTGAAATTCTTATTGATGAAGAAAGTCTGAAGTTTGGCGATTATCGCCACCGCAGCCAGATGATCCGTATGATTTTTCAGGATCCGACAACCTCGTTGAACCCGCGACAGCGCATCGGACAAATCCTCGAGGCTCCTCTTCGTTTGACCAGCACCATGGAAGCGCCAGAACGCGAGACTCGTATTAATCAGACCCTGCGTCAGGTCGGTTTACTGCCCAATCACGCCAATTATTATCCGCACATGCTGGCTTCCGGTCAGGTGCAACGCGTGGCGCTTGCGCGGGCATTAATCCTGCAACCCAAGGTTATTGTGGCCGACGAGGCACTGGCATCGCTGGATATGTCGATGCGTTCGCAGATCATCAACATGATGCTGGAACTACAAGATAAACATGAAATTTCATATATTTATGTCACCCAGCATCTCGGCCTGATGAAGCACATTAGCGATCAGGTGTTGGTCATGCATAACGGCGAGGTGGTCGAGCGCGGCACAACGGCCGAGGTGCTGGCGACCCCGCAACATGAGCTGACCAAAAGACTGATTTCCAGCCACTTTGGCGAAGCCTTGACCGCCGATGACTGGCATCGCGATACTACAATCTGACAACGTTGTTTGGCGGATTAGCGCTTACGGCTGATCCGCTGCGTCTCTCTCACCGTTTCCCTTATCCTTTTATAGTCCTTTTTCAAATTTTACTATTCCTTTTAGCTATTAATTATCACTTAACAGTATTTTATCTGGCGTAAGCAATCGGCAAGGATAGAGTCTGAAATAGCCTTACGCAAAGGACTCGATCATGGAACATCAGCGCCGGGCCGCGATTGATGGCTGGTATCACGAAACCCAGACCAGCCAGCAGCGGCATACCCCATTGGATCCCTGTCAAACCCACGACACAGACAGTTTTCTGCTTGGACTTGAACAAAAGATAGAGCCTTCACTACGCCGCTTGCTTACCCAGCGCAACGGCTTGCTGTTCGCGGCACAGACTTGCTATAACAAGCTGTTTCCTCAAGAAATTTCAGTTTCGCGACATCAGACGTTATCGTTGTATGATCGCCTGAGCAGCGCGCTGACTGTGGCACAGGTTACGGGTATTCAGCCGCTTTGCAGCCATTATGCTGCCCGCCTTGCCCCGCTAAATTGCCCTGACGCCTCCCGAGAAAGCAATATTCGGCAAACTCATCTCGCGCAATATGCCCGTTTATTGGCCACCCAACCCACGCTGATTAACCCGTCGATGCTGACTCAGCTAAGCGACGTGGGGTTGAGCACTCAAGACATCGTGCTGTTCACTCAGCTGATTGGCTTTGTCAGTTTTCAGGCTCGTTTGCTGGCTGTGATTAATGCATTGGCAGGACGTCCGGCCACCGTTTTACCAGGGTTTCCCCGCGCGGAGGAGAACAGCCAACGAGGATTTTCGCTGGAGCTGCGCCGTTGGCACGCGTATTTGCCCGAGGTAGATTTGAAAAAGGCCAGCCAGCAGCAGTTAGACGTGCTGGACTTCTGTGCCCCGGACGCACACGAATCTTCTTTCTATAAGTTGCTGGCGCACGACGTGGCAACGCTGGAAGCCCTGTCAGCCATTACTACACACATTATGCAACAGCCCGGCGACCAGAAATCTTCTCCCAAAGAGTGGGCCGCCGCCGCGACCTCGCGCATTAATGGTTGTTTATTCTGCGCTGGCATTCACGGTCGCTATTATCTCGAAACCGGTGGAGAGTCGAGTCATATCGACCAACTGTTTGACGATATCCAAGCCAACAAGTCTTCGGACAAAACGGTAGACCCATTAGTCAAAGTGGTACAGACGCTGACCCAATCGCCAGAAAAATTCGATGCTGCTGCGCTGCAGCTTTTACTGGATGCCGACTACCAACATCCGCAAATTGTCGATATTTTATTGAGCACTGCGCTGTATAACTGGTTGAATCGCCTGATTCAAACTCTTGGTGACTCTCGCCTGGCATAAGACACCATCAAAAAGCTCATCGCAGGTCTAATCAGCTGGCGATGACGCTTTTTCAACCGTCCCTGCTGACTCTTACCGCTTGTTCTGGTTCTATTGTTAATTCCTATCTAAAATTTAGTGTTAAATAGTGACGAATATCACATTACAATCGTCGTCTAAAAAACACTTGCAAAATCATCTAGATTACTCATTTATAAAATCCTGCAAAAAACCCATTCAGCAGTATTTACCCTCAGCCGATTCCTATAATTAATCCTCATAACTCCGATAATGAAGCGGATAACAGGGTGAATCACCAACCGATAAACGATTGATATTTAATCAGGATATAAATTCAACAATCTAATTAAACATAAATTTTAATCCTGCATAACAATTCGATTAAGGTTTAATCAGGCACCGAAGGATAACTGTAACAGGATATGACAAAAAGCTTGCCTGATACTCAAAGATAGTGAACATTACTTGCCGTCATACATCCTAATAACTATGCAAAGAGCGCGATTGCGCGACTTATGTGCTACTTGTCCTTGGATAAGCAGAATTAAACAGAGGTCTTAGTGTCAAAAACAAACTCAACACCAACCAATGAAAGCGTCAGCATGAACGCCTTCAAACAGCCTCGCGCGTTCTACCTTATTTTCTCCATCGAATTATGGGAGCGATTTGGTTACTACGGCCTGCAAGGGATCATGGCGGTTTATCTGGTCAAGATGCTTGGCCTGAGCGAAGCCGACTCCATCACCCTGTTCTCTTCCTTTAGTGCTCTGGTCTATGGCTTTGTCGCCATCGGCGGCTGGCTGGGCGATAAAGTGCTGGGTTCCAAACGCGTGATCGTGCTTGGGGCTATCGTACTGGCGCTGGGTTATGCTCAGGTTGCCTATTCCGGTCATGATATTTTCTGGGTTTACATGGGCATGGCGACTATCGCCGTCGGCAGTGGCTTGTTTAAGGCAAATCCATCCTCTTTGCTTTCAACTTGCTATGAAAAAGACGACCCGCGTCTCGATGGCGCGTTTACCATGTACTACATGTCTGTAAACATCGGTTCGTTCTTCTCAATGCTGGCTACGCCTTATCTGGCCGCCAAATACGGCTGGGGCGTTGCGTTCTCTCTGAGCGTGGTCGGCATGCTGATCACTCTGGTGAACTTTATCTTCTGCCGCCGCTGGGTTAAAAATCACGGTTCCAAGCCAGACTTCAAACCGTTGAACTATGGCAAGCTGCTGATGGTTCTGGTCGGCGTTGCCGCGCTGGTGGCGATTTCCAGCTTCCTGCTGCATAACCAGTCGATCGCTCGCTGGGCACTGGCCGTGGTTTCTGTCGGTATTATCTGCATCTTCGCGAAAGAGACTTTCTCGTTGCAGGCTCTGGCGCGTCGTAAAATGATCGTCGCGTTTATTCTGATGCTTGAAGCTATCGTCTTTTTCGTGCTGTACAGCCAGATGCCAACCTCGCTGAACTTCTTTGCCATTCACAACGTTAACAATCACTTGCTGGGAATTGACTTCCAGCCTGAGCAGTATCAGGCGCTGAACCCGTTCTGGATTATGCTGGCAAGCCCGATTCTGGCCGCTATCTATGCCAAGTTGGGCAAAAGCATGCCGATGCCGCACAAGTTTGCGATTGGCATGGTGCTGTGTTCACTGGCTTTCCTGGTTCTGCCGTGGGGCGCAAGCTTCGCCAACGACGCGGGTATCGTTTCTGTTAACTGGCTGGTGCTGAGCTATGCGCTGCAAAGTATCGGTGAGCTGATGATTTCTGGCTTAGGTCTGGCGATGGTGGCACAGTTGGTTCCACAGCGCCTGATGGGCTTTATCATGGGTTCATGGTATCTGACCACGGCAGCGGCGGCGATCATTGCCGGTAAAGTGGCTGTGCTGACCGCCGTGCCTGGCGACATCACCGATGCGCACGCTTCTCTGGCTATCTATAGCCATGTGTTCTTGCAGATTGGTGCCGCGACCGGGGTAATTGCCATTCTGATGCTGCTGACCGCCTCTAAACTGAATCGCATGACTCTGGAACGCCCAACCGATGAGAAAAAGCCTGCGGAACGCGTGCTGTCTTCTCAGTCGTAATTGACGAATGCCTGCCTTCCCGCTGCGCTAAAAACGCTATCGGGAAGGCAGAATAGCGCGGTCTCATAGGGCCGCACTATTATTAGTAAATGCTTAATTTTCAGTCTGTTCTTACCCATCGCACACTCCCCGCTACAATTAAATTCTGACATTTTGCTCTGATACAAAACCAGAGTCTTAAGCTTGTCGAGAAAATAAGGTAATATTACCGTCCATTAATAACCAACAAGATAAGCCTTGTCATGATTATCAAACCTAAAATTCGTGGATTTATCTGTACGACCACTCACCCAATCGGCTGCGAAGCCAACGTGCGTGAGCAAATTGCATACGTGAAAGCGCAGGGCAAACTGAAAGACGGACCAAAACGTGTCCTGGTCATTGGTGCCTCCACTGGTTATGGGCTTGCCTCAAGAATTAATGCCGCTTTTGGTGCAGATGCTGCCACCATTGGGGTATTCTTCGAAAAACCGGGCAGCGAAAGCAAAACAGGTTCAGCCGGCTGGTACAACTCTGCCGCTTTCGATAAAGCCGCAAAAGAAGAAGGCTTGTATTCAAAAAGCATTAACGGTGATGCATTCTCCAACGAATGCCGCGATACCGTTATCAAACTTATCAAAGAAGACTTGGGTCAAATCGACCTGGTAGTTTATTCACTGGCTTCGCCGGTACGTAAAATGCCTGAATCAGGTGAGCTGGTGCGTTCAGCGCTGAAACCTATCGGTGCCCCATACGAATCAACCGCATTGGACACCAACAAAGACAAGCTGGTAACCGCAGTTGTCGAGCCGGCCAATGAGCAAGAAATTGCCGATACCATTCAAGTCATGGGCGGTCAGGACTGGGAACTGTGGATGAACGCCCTCGCCGACGCTGGCGTGCTGGCCGACAACGCCAAGTCTGTTGCCTACTCTTACATTGGTACCGAGCTGACCTGGCCAATCTACTGGCACGGCACGCTGGGCAAAGCTAAAGAAGACCTGGATCGTGCAGCTCAGGCTATCGACGCGAAACTGAAAGCCAAGGGCGGCTCTGCCAACGTTGCTGTACTGAAATCTGTGGTGACTCAGGCTTCTGCAGCTATTCCGGTAATGCCGCTGTATATCGCTATCTCTTTCAAGATCATGAAAGAGCAAGGGATTCACGAAGGCACTATCGAGCAAATCCAACGTCTGTTCGCTACCAAACTGTACAATGACTCAGTGCCAGAAACTGACGACAAAAACCGTCTGCGCCTGGATGACTGGGAACTGCGTGACGAAGTTCAGAAAAATTGCGGCGTGATCTGGGCTCAGCTGACTGATGACAACATCTATCAGCTGACCGATTATCAGGGCTACAAAGACGAATTCCTGCGCCTGTTTGGTTTTGGTCTGAAAGGCGTTGATTACGATGCCGACGTCAGCGCCGAAGCTAACTTTGACGTGATCGAATTAGTCTAATCGTTTGAATTAGCCTAAAAGTTTGATGTTTAAAAGGGGGAACCGCAATGTTCCTCCTTTTTATTACCTTTCATTCTTTACTGCAATTAACCCCCACCGTTTTTACCGCCTTTCTTTTGCTCACGGCTATCGGTATTTTACCCCTGTCAGCAACTGGCACAATGCAAGGCTCATCAATAACATAGCGGATTAATCGACCAGCGGAAATTGTTTGAAACTTCTCTGTAAGGGGTTTTGACAAAAAATGCGGAAGTTTTTCAATGCGGCCCGGTATTTGCTTGCCAGTTTTGTTATATTCAATTGATTACTCTCGTTCACCAGGAAGGCCAGCATGGAAAAACGTAAAGTCCTGGATGAAGGACGTCAGTTAAAACGCCTCAATGCGGAAACGCGCAAAATTTCACACGTGCATAAATGGTTTGCCATTGTTGCGGCGCTAGACTGTGTGCTGGTTTATTTTTATGACCGCGACATGCGCAACGTGGTTTTTTCCGGCGCCGTTTGCCTCGTTTGCACCTATTTATGGCTTGATGGCCGGAGAAAATCGCGAGGTTATCGCCGTGAATATCGCGAGAAGCACGATAAACCCTCACCGCCGCCAACACCACCTACTCCGCCTGAGTCTTAAGCCTGGCTGCGCAACACGCAATACGCGCAACATTTATCTGCACCCTAACCGCCAACACCCAGAATAAGCCGCCAAAAACGACGTTAAAAGCATCATCATTAGCCACATCAATAATGCTCGCGGCCTTATTAAATCATTCCATTAGCCGCCGCCTGATTTTTACAGCAGACTGATTACAAGCTGAAACAACGCTAATAATGAGCAGGTTTTAACGCCTCCCTACACTTTTTTTGGATGACCACTGGGTCATGCGTGTTAATTATGTCTACATTTTCTGGTATTTGGGTTCCCCTTGTCACGCCTTTCAATCAGGGCGAAATTGACTTCCCCGCCCTCTCTAAACTCTGTCATTACGTGATGAAACAGGGCGTTAGCGGCGTCGTTGTTTGCGGCACTACGGGCGAAGCACCGATGCTGAGCAAAGAAGAACAGTTGCTGGTGCTCGATGCCGTGCTCGAAGTGGTTCCCGGCGACAAAGTGATGATGGGCCTTTCAGGTACCCATATGCCGAGCGTGCTGGCGATGCAAAATGCCATCACCAAACGGCCGATTGCCGGTATTTTACTGCCCGCACCCTACTACATTCGCCCTTCTCAGGCCGCTCTTGAAGTCTGGTTTACCGAGCTGGCTGATAATTCCAATGTCCCAATCGTGGTTTACAACGTGCCTTACCGCAGTGGAATTCATCTTGAATTGGAAACCCTGCGCCGTTTGGCCAAGCATCCGCGTATTGTCGCGGTCAAAGACTGCGGCGGCAGCAACGACCTGACTCTGGCGCTGATTGCCGACGGAGAGCTTGACGTCATGTCTGGCGAAGACGGGCAAATTCTTACTACCCTATGTCTGGGTGGAACCGGCGCAATCACCGCCTCGGCCCATCTGTTCCCTAATCGTTTTGTTGAGCTGGTAAAACAGGTTGAAGAAGGGGATTTAGCCGCAGCGCGCAAAAATTTCTATCAGTTGATGCCACTCATTCGCCTGATGTTTGCTGCACCTAATCCGGCGGCGATTAAATATGCACTTTCACTCGATGGCATGATGAAAAATGAAGTCCGCGCCCCCTTGCTGCCTGCACCGCTTGAAGTGGAAGAAGCTGTTAAGGATTATCTCAACACATTCAGCAGATAGATTATAATGTGAACAGTCGCCTTTTTTTTAACGTTAATTTCATTAAAAACCCACTGCCCATTGCCTGAAAGGGCCAACGTATTAGCTGGAGTTTGTATGAAACTTTATTATAAAGCAGGAGCCTGTTCACTCTCCCCGCATATCGTTTTGCGCGAAGCGGGTCTGGATTTCACCATCTCAAAAGTCGATTTAGTGACCAAGAGAACTGAACAAGGTGAGAGTTTGTACCAGCTCAATCCCAAGGGACAGGTGCCGACACTGGTGCTTGACGATGGGACAGTGCTAACAGAAGGCCCAGTGATTGTGCAGTACATCGCTGATCAAAAGCCTGACCGCCAGCTGCTTCCTGAACCGGGCTCGCTGGCGCGCTATGAGGCGCTGGAGTGGTTGAACTATATTGCAACCGAGATGCAACGTGGATTGAGTCCGCTTTTCAACGCCAAAATCCCTGATGAATACAAAGCCCTGCAACGTGAAGCGATGAGCAAAAAATTCTCTTATCTGGATGATTCTCTGAAAAATAAGCAATTTTTACTCGGTCAACGATTCAGTGTCGCCGATGCTTACCTATTTACCATGTTGACCTGGGCAAAAGTGCTGAAGTTTGATTTGAGTCAGTACAAAGAGCTAAGCGGTTACTTTGAGCGAGTTGCGGCGCGCCCGGCCGTGGATGCGGCGTTGACTGCGGAAGGTTTGAAATAGTTTCTGGTCGCCGGGACAAAGAACACACTGCCAAACGATGTTCTACATTACTGACTCCCCCGAGCTGCGGGAGAGTCAGTTAAATCAGGCCTGATTTACAGCTTAACTGCCGGAAAATGATGATTAGGCTTAACAATCTGATCCTGTGCCGCCACGACCTGCAATTCATATTCACCCATTGAATGAGTCGCCAGCATCACCTCGTAAACCGCCGCAGTAACGTGCTCCAGCGCCTTATCCAGCTGTTCGCCTTTTAACAAATCCACCAGCAGCAATCCGCTGGTCAAATCCCCGACGCCCACTGGCTGACGCACGCCAAAATCCACCAGCGGACGATGTATATGCCACGCATCCTGGGCAGTCACCAGCAGCATTTCAAAACGATCGCTTTGATAACCGGCGCGGCTCAAGTGCTTAATCAGCACCACTTTTGGACCTTTGGCGATGAGCTCGCGCGCCGCTGCTACCGACTCTTCAACATTACTCACCGTGCGGCCTGACAGCATTTCAAGCTCCAGCAGGTTAGGGGCAATAATATCGCAGTTCACCAAAGCCTGCTTGCAGTGAAACTCCGCCACGCCCGGTGCAACGATACAGCCTTTTTCAGGGTGACCCATTACCGGATCGCAAAAATACCAGGCATCGGGATTGGCAGCTTTCACCTGACTGACGATTTGCAGAATATGTTCGCCCTGCTCCGCCGAACCAATATAGCCGCTTAGCACCGCGTCACAATCCTTGAGGCGATCGATTTCAGCAATGCCGCGCGCAATATCAGTCAAGTGGCTGGCGGGCATTACACAGCCCGTCCAGCGCCCGTATTGCGTGTGGTTGGAAAACTGCACAGTATTCAGCGGCCAAACGTTTGCGCCCATCCGACGCATCGGAAATTCCGCCGCGCTGTTGCCTGCGTGACCAAAAACGGTGTGGGATTGAATCGAGAGAATATTTTTCATGCGAGGTCCGATGCCGACGTCATCAACAAAATGGCGCAACGGGTAAGTTATCAAACCGGCCAGCGCTGCATTAAACAGCGCTGGCCGGCAAAGGTAGATTATTTCCAGACTGCCAGGCAATAGTTCTTCTTGCCACGGCGCAGCAACGTGTAGCGGCCAAACAGGCGATCGCTATCGCTGAATTTGTATTCAGGATCGGCCTGCTTTTCACCGTTTACCACCACGGCGTTGGAAGAGATAGCCGTGCGCGCACGTCCGCGAGAAGGCTCTAACTCAGCATTGACCAGCGCCTGTTGCAGGTCAACCTCGCCTTCTAACTCGATGGTTGGCATGCCGTCTTGCGCAAGTTGAGCGAAGTCAGCTTCAGTCATGTCGCTGAGGGCGCCCGAGAACAGACTGGCGGTAATGCGACGCGCAGCAGCCAAACCTTCTTCGCCATGCACCATGCCGGTGACTTGCTCGGCCAGAACGTATTGGGCGCGCGGAGCTTTACCGCTGTTTTTATCTTCTTCTTCCAGCGCGTTGATATCTTCAAGGCTCATAAAGGTGAAGAATTTCAGGAAGCGATAAACGTCAGCATCGGCGGTGTTGATCCAGAACTGGTAAAACTTGTACGGACTGGTCTTTTTCGGATCCAGCCACACTGCGCCGCCTTCGGTTTTTCCAAACTTGGTACCGTCTGCCTTGGTGATCAGAGGCACGGTCAGACCGAACACCTGTTTCTGATGCAGACGACGGGTAAGGTCAATACCCGAGGTAATATTGCCCCACTGGTCAGAACCACCAATTTGCAGTTCAACCTTGTGCAAGTCGTACAGCGAAGAGAAATCGTAACCTTGCAGCAGATTATAAGAGAACTCGGTGAAAGAGATCCCGCTGTCGTCGCGATTCAGACGCTGCTTGACGGCTTCCTTGTTAATCATCTGGTTAACAGAGAAGTGTTTGCCGATATCACGCAGGAAAGTCAGCACATTCATGCCACCAAACCAGTCGTAGTTGTTGGCGGTAATCGCGCTGTTTTCGCCACAGTTGAAATCCAGGAACGGAGACACCTGAGTGCGGATTTTCTCGACCCACTCGTTTACAGTTTCGCTGGTGTTCAGCTTGCGCTCTGCGGCCTTGAAGCTAGGATCGCCGATAAGACCGGTCGCGCCGCCCACCAGTGCAACCGGCTTGTGGCCGTGCAATTGAAAGCGTTTCAGGCAAAGCAAAGGCACCAGATGGCCCAAGTGCAGGCTATCGGCGGTTGGATCGAAACCGCAATACAGTGCAATTGGCCCTTGCGCCAGTCGCTCTGCTAACGCTTTTTCGTCCGTAACCTGGGCAATTAGCCCCCGCTCCTGCAATTGTTGAATCAAGTTGCTGCTGGCCATCAAAAACTCCATCAATTCTGGAAAATTGTTTATCGGGATCGTTCATGCAAAAAACGCATCGACACCCTCGTCAACGCGCTTGCGAAATCGGTGATTGCATAGAATAAAGCGCTCGCGAGGCAAGCGCTAGGTTTTCAGACAACTTTTAGCGGCTTACGGCGCCAGACGGTCGATTTTCCAACCAGTTGTTGTGGAATTGTCTTCAGAAGAGGTCTCACGCTGGTAGATAAAGCGGTCGTGCAGGCGATGCTCGCCGCCCTGCCAAAATTCGACCGAATCAAATTTGACGCGAAAACCGCCCCAGAAACTAGGTAGCGGCACTTCACCCTGGCTGAATTTTTGTTTTAGCTCGAGGAATTTGCTCTCAAGTATGCCACGCGCCGAAATACGCGAGGATTGCTGGGAAACCCAGGCTCCAATCTGACTGTCTTTTGGGCGGCTGGTAAAGTATTTCATCACGTCCAACGTCGGCAGACGCTCGGCCTGACCAAGGAAAATCACCTGACGATCAAGCATGTGCCAAGGGAACAACAGGCTAATACGCGGATTTACCGCCAGCTGCTGCGCTTTGCGGCTGCCAAGGTTGGTAAAGAACACCATGCCTTTATCATCAAAGTGTTTGAGCAATACAATGCGCTGGAACGGTTGACCGTTTTCATCCACTGTCGCGACACACATGGCCGTTGGGTCCGGTAATTTAGCCTCGCACGCCTGCTTGAGCCATTGCTCGAACAACGGTAGCGGCTCTGCGCTTAAATCCTTGCGACGCAGACCGCCACGAATATATTCGCGTCGCAAGTCTGCAACATCAAACTCATTATTTTCAGCCATATAGGACCAACATAGTTTATTTGAAAGATGAAGTTATTTTGCGCCAGACTCAGTCAATTCACAACTCCCTATCTCCAAAGTCTCTCGGGCTAAAGCAAAGTGTTTCGTGAGATAATGAGGTGAGCGAAAGAAGGCAACGCAGCTATTGTGTCTGGTACGAAGGAGAAAGTTGGCAATCGTCAATGATGACATCATCGCCGCGCTGCACCAGAGCAGCATTACCCTTCGACCAGAAAGTGTAGTGACCATCGCTGTATTTGGTGCCAGAGGCGGCTTCAACCTGCGGCAGATGCAGTTGAATACCATCGAGGATCAAATCTACCTGATGCGCCGGTTTATCGAGGGTCACTGTCAGTGGCGTCGTACCGCATTCATAGTGGAGCTGAGTATTGGCAGTTTTGGTCAATGGGGGAGTAGTCATGCTACAGCCTGACAGCGCGATGCCTGCCAGAATCATGATCGCTTTTTTCATTGTTATCATCCTCATTCTTTTAATACTCAATATCTTGGCTTAAAGACGGTCATTGGTCGAAAAAACAGGATAAATGGCACCGAGCACCGTTTCGCGACTGGCACCAGTGACTGAAGGTAAATTGCCGGGCTGGCCTGATAAAGTACGAAATGCCAGCCAGGCAAATGCTAGAGCCTCCATGTCGTCACCGCTAACACCAAAGGCATCAGTGGTGCTGACTTCAGTGCCGGCGAGCATGGCTGACAGACGTGCCATGACTAGCGGGTTACGCGCACCGCCGCCGCACACCAGCAAGCGGTCACATCCGCCCGCCAACTGAACCTGATCCGCGATAGTGGTGGCCGTGAGCTCCGCCAGCGTTGCCTGCACGTCTTCGGCCAACAGCGGCTGCACGCTTGCCAACTGCTGCTCCAGCCATGCCAGATTAAAATATTCGCGCCCAGTGCTTTTTGGCGCTGGTTCGGAAAAATAAGCATCGGACAACATGTGCTGTAATAGCGTCAGGTCTACCCGCCCCTGACTGGCAAAAGCAGCGTCTTTGTCATAGGCAAGCCCTTGATGCTGACTTATCCAGGCGTCCATCAGCATGTTACCCGGGCCAGTATCATAGCCGCGAATGGGCTGACCGGGCAGCAACAGAGAGAGGTTGGCGATGCCGCCAATATTGAGGATCATCCGCTGTTCGGTAGGATGTGCCAGCAACGCCTGGTGAAAAGCAGGAACCAGCGGTGCGCCCTGTCCTCCCCATGCCATATCACGACGGCGGAAATCGCCAATGGTCGTGATACCGGTCATGGCAGCAATGCGATTGTTATCACCGAGCTGCATCGAAAAAGGAGTATCGCCTTTGGGTTGATGCCAAACCGTCTGGCCGTGGCAACCAATAGCAGTGACCTCTTCAGCCTCAATACCCGCTTTCTCAAGCAGGCCGAGTACCGCCTCGGCAAAAAGATTACCCAGCTGTGCGTCCAATTCACCAACCTGCGCCAGAGTTACGGCTTGCCCCTGACACATTCCTAGTACCGCCTGCCTTATTTCCGCAGGCATAGGATGCAGATAGCTGGCCTGTTGCGCCACCATCCTGTCGTCTATGGCAGCAAGAACGACATCCACCCCATCAAGGCTAGTACCCGACATTACGCCGATATAGCGGCCTGACTTGATTGAACGCATCTTTTGAACTCCCTCGTAAATACAAAAAGGAAAAGCTAAATAAAACAGAATTATCCAGCCAACGCTATGTTTTACATTCTCTTTTATCAGCCCAAAGGCCAAGCAACCTGTTTATAAGCCCAACTCGCAGTAAATTTGGGCTAAAGCAGTCATTCAGATTAGGATTTTTTTTGCTAATCTTTAAAAAATAAACCAACGTTTATTATTAGTTGATGACCGTGTCTATAAGATAATCACTAGTTTGAGTTATGATAGTAGCTGACACTATCCACAATGATGTTGAACTGTGTCCCGATTTCAAGCGTCGAATCGCTTTGGCGTCGATGTGTAATTAACAGGAGCTTTTTATGATTAAGCGTATTCTCCTCGTCGCAATGATGGGTTCTACCCTTGCAGGCTGTGTAAACGATTCACTGTCAGGCGATGTTTACTCTTCCTCGCAGGCCAAACAGGTCCAGAATGTGACTTACGGTACTTTGGTCTCAGTCCGCCCGGTGCAAATTCAGGGTGATGACGGTAATAACGTCATTGGCGCAATCGGTGGTGCTGTGCTGGGTGGTTTCCTGGGTAATACTATCGGTGGCGGCGCGGGTCGTAGCCTGGCAACTGCGGGTGGCGCTGTGGCGGGTGGACTTGCGGGTAATGCAGTAACCAACGGCTTGAACAAGGCGAACGGTGTCGAACTGCAAATCCGTAAAGACGATGGCAACACGATTCAGGTAGTGCAGAAAGTTGACAGCAAAACCAGATTCTATGTGGGCCAACGCGTAAGCCTGGCGAGCAGCGGCAGCAATATCACCGTTTCTCCGGGCGTCTAATCTCGCCCAGCCAAATTACGATTACTGCTATAAAAACTGCCGGCCCTAAACTGCTGGCATAAAAAAATCGGAATCCCTGTTAGCAGCGGTTCCGATTTTTTTTCCTGGCAACAAAAAATAATAGGTAAAGCGCGTTGTCGTTATGGTTTGTTTTGTAACGAAGCGATGTTCTTTTCTAATCTGGCCAGCATTTCCAGCAGCAAATTGATGTCGGTAGAAGACATCCCCGATAAAATTTCTTTGCGGGTATCATCAATCACTGTTTCCATCTGATTAATGATCGGGGCCGCTTCTTCGGTCAGTTTGATGCGTTTGGCGCGACGATCGCTGGCGCAAGTCTGGCGGGTGATCAACTTTTTCTCTTCCAGCTGATCCAGCGTCCTGACCAGAGAAGGTTGCTCAATACCGATTGCTTTTGCCAGCTGGATTTGCGACTGCTCAGGCGGCAAAATATTGATGTTGTGCAATGTCACCCAATGCGTTTGCGTCAGCTCCAGCGGCTTGAGACGATCGTCGATTAACGCACGCCAGACGCGAACTAATCGTGCGAGATCTGACCCTAGGTTCGATTCCAATGCACTCTCCTTATAATTAGCATGCTAAGATAACTCCCCAGAGTTTAGCTTAGTTCTCGTGAATTTAATCTTAAAATTATAAATCTAAACGCGTAAGCTCTAATACAATTAATCTGAGTCTGTTGCCCCAAATGCAAAACGCACCCAGAAGCCCGATTATTTATAACACAACCGGATGCAGAGATTAATATTGTGATTGCCCAAATGTTCCATTCTGGTCCTTTTCTCCCAGATCTTGTGCTGGGGGCTTCCCTTTATTTCCCTCCTATTTTTAAAGCATTTTTACTTGGACTCCTAATTTGGCTGATTATTCATCGCCTGGTGCGTGACTGGATTTACTCTGGTGAAATCTGGCATCCAACTTTGATGGATTTATCTATATTTGTCATATCCATATGCGCTGCACTGCTGCTGATTGTGAATGAGTAAAAAAGATGAAATTTAAAACACTTAAATATTTTTCAACCCTGGCAGTATTAGCGGTCGCATTATGTGCAGGTTGGTGGATGTGGAACTATTATATGCAGTCCCCATGGACCCGCGATGGCAAAGTCCGCGCAGAATTAGTCGATATTACGCCGGAGGTGTCAGGCAGAATCACCGATATTACGGTTCATGACAACCAGTATGTCCATGCGGGAGAGGTTTTGTTTACTTTGGATCCGGTGCCGTTCCAGATTGCGGTTGATAATGCCAAAGCCTCGGTCGACAAAGCTGAGGCAGACCTTGAAAAGGCCAATCACGAAGCCGAGCGCAGGCAAAAACTGGGGCGTGATGTAATTTCCACCGAATCACTGGATCAGGCCAACCTCGAGGCAAAATCCATGAAAGCCACGCTCGAAGCCAATCAGGCTAACCTGGAGCAGGCACGCTGGAATTTAAGCAAGACAAAAGTCTTCGCCCCAACCGACGGTTACATCACCAACCTCTCGGCGCGAAAAGGCAACTATGCCACCAGCGGAACACCATTGGTGGCGCTGGTTGACGCGCACTCCTTCTACGTGCTGGGATATTTTGAAGAAACCAAGCTGAAGCATATCAACGTCGGAAACCAGGCTGATATCGTGCTGTATGACGGCAATGTGCCACTGAAAGGCCAGGTAGAAAGCATTGGCAGGGCCATTTATGACCAAAGCGTGGAAAGTTCCAATGGTCTGCTGCTCGACGTGAAACCCAATGTACCTTGGGTAAGGCTGGCGCAGCGCGTGCCGGTGAGGATCAAAATTGAAAACGTGCCTGACCAGCTGGTGCTGGTCGCTGGCACAACCTGCACGATCTCCATTCATTATTAAGGACAGCGTGTGAATTTCTCATGGCTGGAATGGAAAAACACCCTTTGGGGGAAGTCTAGCGCGGCCCAGTGGCGTTATGCGCTGCGTAACTCCATCGCGATGTGTCTGGCACTGTGGATTGCCTTTGTACTGGAGCTTGACGAGCCTTATTGGGCGCTGACTTCGGCGGCGGTGGTCAGTTTTCCGACCGTTGGTGGAGTCATCAGCAAAAGTATTGGTCGCGTATTTGGCAGCCTGCTCGGCGCCACCGCCGCAGTACTCATTGCCGGGCATACGCTGAACGACCCGTGGTTGTTCACATTGTCTATCGCCGCCTGGCTGGGATTGTGTACTTACGCTTCCAACCTTTATCAAAACAACGTTTCTTACGCCTTTGCGCTGGCAGGCTACACTGCGGCAATTATTGTTTTTTCGACCGTTAACATTACCGATACCACGAGTATCTTTGATATCGCGCAAGCCAGGGTTTGCGAGGTGATCACCGGAATTTTGTGTGGTGCGTTTATGATGATGGTGTTGCCCAGCACTTCTGACGGCGATGCGCTGCTTACTTCGCTGCGAAAAATGCACACTCAGTTGTTGGAGCATGCGCAATTGCTGTGGCGCAGCGAAGTCACCAACCAGATCCGCGTCTCGCATGAAGGGGTGATCAACCAGATCCTGACATTGAACCTGCTGCGCATTCAGGCCTTCTGGAGCCATTACCGCCTGCGTCAGCAAAATAATTTGCTTAACTATCTGTTGCATCAGCAATTACAGTTGACCAGTTACATCTCCAGCCTGCGAAGAATGATGCTCAACTGGCCTAATCAGCCTGAAAATCTCAATCAGCAACTTGCCACTCTGCTAGAACAATTACGTGACCCGGAAATGAATAAATACCGGTTGGCAAAAACGTTGTTGATGCTTAAACCGGCTGATACCAGCGATTATCGGCAGCAGGCATTTTGGCTACGAATGCGCGATTTTTGCTGGTTGTACCTGCGTAATGAACGGCTTTTGCAAAAGGTCGAAAACGCCAATCTAGTGGCGGTCGACCGGATCGAGGCACCGCGCGTTAGCCGATTGACTCGCCATGCCGATAACACCGAGGCAGTTTACAGCGGAGTGCGTACTTTTTTATGCATCGTGATTGCCTGTGCTTACTGGATCAACACACAGTGGGATTCCGGCGCTGCCGGGGTAACATTAGCCGCGATTGGTTGCGTACTTTACTCATCGACGCCCTCCCCTATCAACAGCGTCACACTGCTGACAAAGTCGCTGATTTGGCTGTTTTTTGGCTGCTTTATCATCAAGTTTGGCGTGATGGTGCAGATTAATGACTTCTGGCTATTTTGCTCATTCCTGCTGCCGCTGCTTTGTACCATGCAACTGTCTAAACTGCAGTACAAACGCTATGCCGCGCTTTGGGGGCAACTGATCGTCTTTAGTGGATCTTTTTTAGCGGTAACCAACCCACCGAGCTATGACTATCAATCTTTTTTCAATGATGGACTCGGCAAGATTGCTGGCGTGATGCTGGCAGGCCTGTTCTTCCAGGTACTGCGCCCCAGCTCCGACAGCCGTAAAAGCCGACGCCAGATTCGCGCGCTGCGCCGCGAGTTTATCGACCAGCTGAGCCGTAAACCACAGCTTTCACATTTGCAGTTTGAATCGCTGATTTACTATCGCGTCAATCAGCTAAACCAGAGTAAAGATCAAACTTCGCGCAACTGGCTACTGCGCTGGGGCGTGGTATTGCTGAACTGTAGTCATATTGTCTGGCAGCTGCGCCAATGGGAATCGCGGTCAAATCCGCTGTCGAAGGTGCGTGATGTATGCATCCACTGCCTGAAAGGGATTATGACCGAACGCGGAGTCAGTCATCCTAGACTGGAAGCTAGCCTGACCGAGTTGCAGCGCATCAGTGAAGCGCTTTCGCACCACCCTGACGAATCGGCCCGAGAGCTGGCCGGGGTTATTTGGCGACTGTACTGTTCGCTATCTCAGTTGCAGTCTTCTATTAATATTGAAGATGTTGCAGCAACGCCAACGGAAGGTAAACCGGCCTGAAGTTAAAACAGCGAAGGTTGTTCCGGAGCGGGATCGTCAATGGAGGGGCCCGCTCGTTTTAGCCGCAGGAAGCGTTGATGGCACAAACGCAGAACGTGGCGTTTTTCAACGTCGCTCATGTTTATCCAGCCGAAGCGTTCCTCGCGGCTGCGAAAGCAACCACGACAAAAGCCGTTAGGGCCTGATTCACAAACCCCTCGGCAAGGGCTGGGAATATCAAAAAACTCGAGTTGCTCTGCCACATCCACTCCACATAAATCAGGTTATCTGCCTGCACCGGCCAAATCTGGTGATATTTTAGACTAAAAATTCAATAATCCCGCCTTTTAACTAAGCAGAATGAGCTTTCAGTATCTTGGGCCGGTTGACCTAGACTGATCGGTCTATTACCGTAGTGACAGAAATTGACGAACAATTAGTCCATTAATCATTAGGGATCGCCGAACATGTCAAAACTTTTTACACCCATCGTCGTAGGTAAAAAAACTTTACCAAACCGCGTTTTTATGGCTCCGTTAACTCGCCTGCGCAGCATTGAACCTGGCGATATTCCTACTCCGCTGATGGGCGAATATTATGCACAGCGCCACAGTTCAGGTCTGATTATCACTGAGGCGACGCAAATTTCCTTCCAGGCAAAAGGCTACGCCGGTGCGCCGGGACTGCATACGCCAGAGCAAACCGCAGCCTGGAAAAAAATCGTTGCCGGTGTTCACGCCAAAGAAGGTTATATCGCCGTTCAGCTGTGGCACACTGGCCGTATCTCACACTCCAGTTTGCAGCCTGACAATCTGGCGCCAGTGGCTCCTTCAGCCATTGCTGCAGGCACTCGTACTAGCCTGCGTGACGAAAACGGCAATGCCATTCGTGAAGAAACTTCAACGCCTCGCGCGCTGGAAACTCATGAAATTTCGGGCATCGTTAACGATTTCCGCCTGGCGGCAGCCCATTCCCGCGAAGCAGACTTTGACTACATTGAGTTGCATGCCGCGCACGGATACTTGCTACACCAGTTCATGTCTCCGGCATCAAACGTGCGTGACGACCAGTACGGCGGCACTGTTGAAAATCGCACTCGCCTGACACTTGAGGTGGTAGATGCGACGGTGGCAGAAATCGGTGCCGATCGTGTGGGTATTCGCATCTCTCCGCTTGGTCCGTTCAATGGTCTGGACAACGGTGAAGATCAGGAAGCTGCAGCGGTTTATCTACTCGATGAATTGAACAAACGCAATCTGGCATACCTGCACATCTCCGAGCCAGACTGGGCCGGCGGCCAGCCTTACAGCGAAAAATTCCGTAAAATTATTCGCCAGCATTATCAGGGCGTGATAGTTGGCGCAGGCGCTTACAGTGCCGAGAAAGGCGAAGAATTGATTGCCAAAGGCTACATTGATGCCGTCGCCTTTGGTCGTAGCTACATTGCCAACCCGGATCTGGTCGAGCGCCTGAAAAGCCACGCGCCACTAAACGCCCCACAGCCAGAAACCTTCTACGGCGGCGGTGCCAAGGGCTATACCGATTACCCAACACTGTAAATTATCGTTAATCCAGACTTTAGATTAGACAGTGTTTAACGAGTGTACAGTCGTGGCGTCTATTACAGACAAAACGGCTGTATTACGTTAGTCTACTTGTTCGATAGTATTTAACTGGCAATAGTATTTAACTGGCAATCAGAGGGAATTATGCGTTTACTCCATACCATGATCCGCGTTGGCGATATGCAGCGCTCCATTAAATTTTATACTGAAGTACTGGGCATGCGAGTGCTGCGTACCAGCCAAAATACTGAGTACAAATACGATCTGGCTTTCGTTGGCTATGAAGATGAAAGCAAAGGCGCTGTCATTGAACTGACCTATAACTACGGCGTTGACAGTTATGACCACGGCACCGCTTTTGGTCATCTGGCGCTGGGCGTCGATAACGTGGCACAAACTTGCGAAGACATCCGCAAAGCCGGTGGTAGCGTAGTGCGCGAAGCTGGCCCGGTTAAAGGCGGCACGACTATTATTGCCTTCGTTGAAGATCCAGATGGTTATAAAATCGAGTTAATCGAATCAAAACACGCTGGTCAGGGCCTGGGTAATTAATCCCGCCGGAGACAGCTATCAAGGGCGCGAAGGTTGCGCCCTTTTTTCATTTCATACTCCTTTCCTGCATCTGGCCTGAAAATTTGCCATAATGCGCGCTGAATTCGTTTAAAGATAAGATACCAATGGCTGACAAAAGTGACATTAACGCCCTGAAAGGTCGTTTCCGTGGGTTTTACCCCGTGGTAATAGATGTAGAAACCGCCGGATTTAATGCCCAGACCGACGCCCTGCTTGAAATCGCAGCCGTGACATTGAAAATGGATGAAGATGGTTGGCTGCAAAACGATGAAACGCTGCATTTTCACGTCGAACCGTTTGAGGGATCGATACTTCATCCGGAAGCGCTGGCGTTCAACGGTATTGATCCGACCAACCCCCTGCGCGGCGCTGTCAGCGAATATGACGCGCTACATGCCATTTTTAAGGCGATTCGCAAGGGGATGAAAGAACAGGATTGCAACCGAGCCATTATCGTTGCGCACAATGCTAATTTCGATCACAGTTTTATGATGGCGGCGGCAGAGCGTGCAGGCCTCAAGCGTAACCCGTTCCATCCGTTCGCCACGTTCGATACTGCCGCGCTGAGCGGGCTGGTGCTTGGTCAAACGGTGTTGGCGAAAGCGTGTATCAGCGCCGGGATGACCTTTGACAGCTCACAGGCGCACTCGGCACTGTATGATACCGAGCAAACGGCACATCTGTTTTGTGAATTGGTGAATCGTTGGAAACGTCTGGGCGGCTGGCCTTTGCCTATTGCCGAAGATGAGAACGAAGAGTCAAAATAAGCATTACTGCCGTTTTAGGAGGCAACTGACATAAAAAAAGAGCGGCTAACTGAGCCGCTCTTTCTATTTATCTTTATACGCCGATTAAAACTAAACTACACGCCGATGTAAACTACACGCCGATGTAAACTACTTTAGCCCGGAGAGAATCTACGCAGGGTAGAACTAGCCTCGACGTATAATCAAGCCATTACTCAGGCTGTTCTTCCTGAGACTTATATTTTTCAGCCGTTTCTTTGATCAGCTGCTGCAATTCGCCACGCTGATACATTTCAATCACGATATCACAACCGCCGACCAGCTCACCGTCAACCCACAGCTGTGGGAAAGTAGGCCAGTTGGCAAATTTTGGCATCTCGGCACGGATATCCGGATTTAGCAGAATATCAACATATGCGAAACGCTCACCACAGGCAGAAAGTGCCTGCACGGCCTGAGCAGAGAAACCGCAGCTTGGCAGTTTTGGAGAGCCCTTCATATAAAGAAGAATTGGGTTCTCGGAAACTTGCTGTTGGATCTTTTCAATAGTAGTGGTCATTTTATTGCTTCCTCAAGCCAGTAATTGGCTGTCACGGTCATTACTTATTTAATAAAAACACCAATTTTTATAGGGTTTTTATGTCTTAAACGGATGCATCGCTCTAATGTCAGTGATAGTATCCCTGATTGTTAAAACAGTGCAAAAATAAAGATGCATATAGAATAACATTTTTGTTCTGTGACTTTAACCCACTCGATCATTTAAGGATCTTTTGAATGATGTGAGTTTAACCCTATGAATATTGGTTAATTTTACAGCGCCATAGCTTAAAAAACGCGCTGAAAAAAAGTTATTAACTTTTACTCACAATATGAATTAGAATCGAAGCAATTCGTGCTGTTTTGTCTCCCGCTTTTGGGGAATACTGGGACATCTTTAGATGTTTAACTTCGGCCTAATATTGGTAGCGACGCCATGCGTTTAATGTTTACGCTTTTTGTGCTGCTGTTTACCCAGCTTTTTTTGAATTTGGCGCATGCTTCGCCAACGAATCGTGTTTCTGCTCAACAGGCAGAAAAGCACGTTAGTCAGGCAAAACCTGATGAGCGACGAAAGCGAAAAGTTGTAGCCAGAAGCAATAAAAAGTCAAAAATTGTTCCGGTCAAAGAACAATCAAAAGCCAAAGAACATAGCAAGACCAAAGAACCTGTTCATGCCAAAGCCGCGGTTGAGCACAAGCACCCTACCAGCACTAAGTTGGTGCGACGAAAGAACGAAAAACCGGTAGCAGCCCGACTTGCAAGTCACAAAACTGAAAAGCCGAAAAAAGAAATAACATCAATTACCCGTTCTCTTGCCACCACATCTAATGTGGTTTGTGCGAAAGACGGAAAAAAAGCTTACGGGCGACATCGTAAGCACCAGGCAAAAGCCGATACTTGCGCCCCCCTTACACTAAGCGCGGCACACAAGAAAAAGTATCTACATGCCAAAGAAACCGCGATGAACAAGCTGATGCACCAAGTTGGCAAACCTTATCGCTGGGGTGGAACCTCACCGAGTACCGGTTTCGACTGTAGTGGCCTGGTTTATTATGCCTACAAAGATTTGATGCGCATTAAAATGCCTCGCACCGCCAATGAAATGTACCATTTGCGCGACGCGGCCCCGATACAACGTGGTGAGCTTGAGTCAGGCGATCTGGTGTTCTTCAGAATTACCAAACGCGGCGCAGCAGATCACGTAGGTGTTTATCTCGGAAACGGTAAGTTTATTCAGTCACCGCGTACCGGAGAAGACATCAAAATCAGTTATCTGGCAGATAACTACTGGCAAGATCACTATGTAGGTGCACGCCGCGTAATGACGCCAAAAACGATTCGTTAAATAATGATTTCTCGCTTAACACCTGTGAATAGCATTTAACGAATGGTTTAAATTTAACGCCGTCGGCGGAATAGATAAAATAGTCAAGGGCGATTTCTGCGATAAGAAATCGCCCTTTTTGTTTCCTCATTCCCTCATTTAAGCCATTCAATGCGCTGAGTTAAGGCGAAAACACAAATTTGGCTTCCCCTTTTTTAAGATATAAGAGAAAATTAGCGGTTACCACGCTGTGTGCCCGGCCGTAGTTGACCGACGCTTCTTTCAGGCCCTCCTGGAACCATCCAACGATTTGACTGCATAAAATGATTTACGCAGTTGAATGCACGCAGGCAAACGATTAACAAAAAACTAACGTGCTGGAAAGGGTTAGTTCAGGAGTGATTTTTACATGGCCACGATCAAAGATGTCGCTAAGCGCGCAGGTGTTTCGACTACAACCGTGTCGCACGTCATCAATAAAACCCGTTTCGTCGCCGAAGAAACCAAAGCTGCAGTCCGCGCAGCCATTAAAGATTTGCACTATTCCCCGAGTGCCGTAGCGCGCAGTCTGAAGGTTAATAATACAAAAACCATTGGACTGCTGGCGACCTCAAGCGAAGCGCCCTACTTTGCAGAAGTTATTGAGGCTGTAGAGAACAGCTGCTTCGCCAAAGGCTATACGCTTATCTTATGTAATTCGCACAATGATCTGGAAAAACAGAAAGCCTATCTACAGATGCTGGCGCAAAAGCGCGTCGATGGCCTGCTGGTAATGTGTGCTGAATACCCGGATGAACTGCTGGCAATGTTAGAAGAGTACCGCTCGATCCCGATGGTCGTTATGGACTGGGGCGAAGCACAGAATGACTTCACTGACTCAATTATCGATAACGCCTTTGCGGGGGGGTATCTTGCTGGCCGCTATCTTATCGAACGCGGTCATCGTGACATTGGCGCGATCCCGGGACAACTGAACCGCAACACCGGCGGCGGTCGTTATCGTGGTTTCTTGAAAGCATTGAGCGAAGCGAATATTCCAGTTCGCGATGAATGGGTCGTGCAGGGTGATTTTGAACCAGAATCTGGCTATCAGGCAATGCAACAGATTCTCAATCAGAAACAGCGACCTACTGCCGTATTCTGCGGCGGTGACGTAATGGCGATGGGCGCAATCTGCGCTGCCGATGAAATGGGCCTGCGCGTTCCGCAAGATATCTCGGTGATGGGTTACGATAACCTGCGAAACGCGCGTTATTTCTCTCCGGCACTGACTACGGTTCATCAGCCGAAAGAGCGTCTGGGCGAAATGGCCTTTACTATGCTGCTCGACCGCATTATCAGCAAACGCGAAGTTCAGCAGACTATCGAAGTCAAACCGAAACTGGTTGAAAGGCGCTCGGTTGCCGATGGTCCATTCCGCGACTATCGCCGTTAATTTCTGCCCTGCAATTAAAACACGTCTGCTCTTACAGGCGTGTTTTTACCTCAACCACTCCTGATTCAACGTTTCACTGTCACCTAAATAATTGAGCAGCCAGTCCAGCGCAGGCGAGTGATTTTTCTGGTCCCAAGTCAGGCAGCAAGGGCTCTCGGGGAAACTGTTAGCCAATTTCAACACCGCCAGCTTGTTCTCGGTGATTTCCCTTTCTACCATGTGCACTGGCAGCATGCCGACACACAGCCCCTCGCATAAGCAGTCAATCGCACAGGTCCAGTCAGGCACCACTAGCCGCCGCTGATTGTCCAGTGTCCAGGTATCGCGTTTAGGCAAGTTTCTTGAGGTATCTTCAATACATAGCGCAGGGTAAGGTCTTAATGCTTCGTCGTCCAGAGCCTGCTGCTGCTCGGCCAAAGGATGTTTTGCGCTGACCACACAGTGCCACGGCAGTGTCCCCATGTCGCGGAAACTGAAACGGCCGCCAACCGGCACTGCGCTAGTGGCTCCAATAGCGACGTCCGCACGATCGTCTGCCAGCGCGTCCCAAACCCCGTTAAATACTTCGCCCTGAATCTGCAGTTCTGTATCGGGAAAAGCGCGATAGAAATCGACCACCAGCTGCCTGACTCGGCGCGGCTTGACGATACGGTCAACGGCAACCCGCAGCTGCCCGCTCCAGCCATTGGCCACCTGCTGGCATTGACGCCTGGTGGATAGCATTTTTTTGATAAGTATGCGAGCTTCATCAACAAAAAGCCGACCCGCAGGTGTCAACTCTACATCACGATGGCGTCTGTGAAACAGAGGCACGGCCAGCCATTCCTCCAACTGCCGCACTTGATAACTAATAGCCGATGGAACTCGGTTAAGCTCCTGCGCGGCGGCAGTAAAGCTGCCATTTCTGGCAACGGCGTCCACCACTTCCAGTGAATATTCAGACCACATGCCGCCCTCCTTTCTGCTTGCACATCACTTCACCCTTCTGCTTTCAAATTTTTTAATCGCATAGTGCAAATATTAACGTTTCACAACCACTAAGCCAAGCAGATACACTCCCGTGCTTCAAGTACCCTACGATACTTTTGACTGCTTTTTAGATTAATAAGAGAACATCATGAAACCCTCATTTGGATTTTTACTTTATCTTGCCGGCTTGAGCATGCTTGGCTTTTTAGCCACCGATATGTATTTGCCCGCATTTGGCAGCATGCAGGAAAACCTGGCGACCTCAGCCAGCGCCATAAGCTCAAGCCTGAGCATTTTCCTTGGCGGTTTTGCCGTCGCTCAGCTGTTTTGGGGCCCGTTGTCGGATCGTTTTGGCCGCCGCCCGATCTTGCTGAGCGGGCTGGGCCTGTTCTCAATGAGCTGTCTGGGGATGATTTGGGTACAGAGTAGCGAACTGTTACTGGTGCTGCGTTTTTTACAGGCAGTCGGCGTTTGTGCAGCGGCGGTAAGCTGGCAGGCTCTCGTCGTAGATCGCTACTCTTCTGAGGTAGCCAAGCGCACCTTTGCCAGCATCATGCCGCTGGTGGCGCTCTCTCCAGCTTTGGCCCCGCTAGTCGGCGCCTATGTGCTTAATCATTTCAATTGGCGGGTTATATTTGCCTTGCTGCTGGTGATCGGCGCGCTGCTGCTGTTCTTTACTTTGACATTAAAAGAATCGCGCAAAACGGCTGCACAGCAATCTCAGCCACAAAGCGGGCTTGCGGCAATGCTCACATCGCCAGTGTATAGCGGTAACGTACTGATTTATGCAGCAAGTTCGGCTGGATTTTTTGCCTGGCTCACCGGTTCGCCGTTTATTTTAAGCAATATGGGGTATGGCCCATCGGCAATAGGGCTCAGCTATGTGCCTCAAACCATTGCATTTTTATTCGGTGGTTACGGCTGCCGTATGTTGATCGCCAAAATTGATGGCTCTCGACTACTACCCTGGCTTTTATTCGGCTATGCTTTTAGCGTTATTTCACTATATTTAATTGCAACATTAACGCAGGCGACGCTAACGGGATTACTTATTCCATTCTGCTTTATGGCTTTGGTTAATGGCGCCAGTTACCCAATTGTCGTTGCCAATGCATTAATGACATTTCATGCCAATACAGGAAAGGCAGCTGCGTTGCAGAATACCATGCAGTTGGGATTGTGTTTTTTATCGAGCATGCTGGTTTCGACTTTTATCGAACAGCCATTGGTTTCCACAGTCACGGTAATGCTGACAACGGTAATTTTGGTTGGAATAGGTTATTGGTTGGTGGCGCGTTCAGCCAAAGAACAGAAGTCTGGACATCCAGAAGCAAAGCATGCTAACTGATTGAAATAATACCCTGCGTTACAATAACTTGAACAATATATGCGCCTGTTACGATTTAATATTGAGAATGGGCGCTGTCGAGCTTATACTCAATTCAACATAACAAAATAACACTTTTACAAAACTTTTATCACAAGTAACTTTTGGGCGCGGGTAACGCGTCACATTTAATAGTGCAAGGATGTTTCACCGCGGCGAATATTCGTCAGGTGTCCTCTGTATTTTCCTCTGTTCATAGTCATATATCAGATAAGGCGGGTTACCCGTCTGTTCTCATTAGACCTGCCGATAGCCGACGCTTTTTAAGCAGGTTAATAAGTCAGAAGAGAAAGTGATGGAGAAGCTATGAGTTCATCGTGTGTAGAAGACCTGAGTATTCAAGATAATCAGTGGTACCGAATCGCGAGCGAAATGTTAACTATGGCTGGCATTGAGGTTAATGGAACCCGCCCTTTTGACATTACCGTTAAAAATCCCGATTTCTTTAAGCGCGTCCTGCAGGAAGGTTCTCTCGGTCTCGGCGAAAGTTACATGGACGGTTGGTGGGAATGTGAACGACTCGACATTTTCTTCCAGCGTGTTGTCGCCGCCGGGCTGGAAAGCAAGCTTCCGCATCATTTGAAGGACACGCTGCGCATTGCTGCGGCAAGACTGACTAACCTGCAATCCAGAAAACGCGCCTGGATCGTCGGTAAAGAACATTATGACCTCGGCAACGACCTGTTCAGCAAAATGCTTGACCCGTATATGCAATATTCTTGCGGATACTGGAAAGACGCCACGACGCTTGAACAGGCTCAAGAAGCCAAATTGAAAATGATCTGCGATAAACTTCAGCTTCAGCCGGGGCAACGCCTGCTTGATATTGGCTGTGGATGGGGTGGTCTGGCGGAATATGCTGCCCGGCATTATGGCGTTAGTGTATTTGGCGTCACTATCTCGGCAGAACAGCAAAAGATGGCTCAGCAGCGTTGCGAAGGCCTTGACGTGACTATTTTGCTGCAAGACTATCGTGATCTCAATGACCAATTTGACCGCATTGTCTCGGTCGGGATGTTCGAACACGTTGGGCCTAAAAACTACCAGACCTATTTCAACGTGGTAAAACGCAATCTCAAACCGGAAGGTCTCTTCCTGCTGCACACCATCGGTGCCAATAAAACTGATCTGAACGTCGATCCGTGGATTGATAAATATATTTTCCCGAATGGCTGCCTGCCATCGGTAAAACATATTGCCCAACACACTGAAGGGCTGTTCGTAATGGAAGACTGGCACAATATCGGGGCGGACTATGATCGCACTCTGATGGCGTGGTATGAACGTTTCCTGCAGGCTTGGCCGACTATTGCCGATAACTATACCGGCCGTTTCCACCGTATGTTCAGCTATTATCTGAATGCCTGCGCCGGTGCATTCCGCGCGCGTGATATTCAGCTGTGGCAAGTGGTTCTTAGCCCGAATGGCGTTGACGGCGGTATTCGCGTGCCGCGATAAGCGCTGTGACGACAAAGTTTATATGCTAAAAAGCCGAAAACAGGTGAACTGTTTCCGGCTTTTTTAATAGCTATATTTCACTGCTGTTCAGATAGCTTATCTCACAGAAAATCTTCTTTCGGCCGCTGTTCAGCTAATGCCGCAGCGGCTGCCTGTGCAGCTTCACGGCTGGCAAGTACGCGCTCAACGGTGTCGACGATCGCCTGGGTTTGCGGGTCAATCTCAATATTGATTTTATCGCCCAAGCGTTTGGTGCCCAGCGTAGTGCGCTCCAGCGTCTCGGGGATCAGGTGCACGCAGAAGCGAGTAGGTGTCACCTCGCCCACCGTCAGGCTGATGCCGTCGATGCCGATATAACCTTTGTGCAGAATATATTTCATGTATTCCGGGTGAGGCATGCGGAACCAGATTTGGCGATTATTTTCCGACAACAGGATCTTTTGCACTTCTGCAGTACAAACAATATGGCCGGACATCAAATGGCCGCCAATTTCATCATTAAAGCTTGCAGCGCGCTCCAGATTGACCTCGTCCCCCTCTTTCAGATCGCCGAGATTGGTCAAGCGCAGGGTTTCTTTAATCAGATCAAAACTTACCAGGGAGCCCTCTACTTTTGTTACCGTCAGGCAGCAGCCGTTATGAGCTACTGAAGCCCCCAACGCCAGGTTAGGCAGCATTTCCACGGGCATTTGCACCACGTGAGTTCTGAAATTAGGTTTTTCATCAATTGACACCACTGTGCCTCTGCCCTGCACTATTCCGGTAAACATTAGGCGCGCCTCGCAAATTTAAAATTTATCGCAATTCATAATATTGATAAGTTTGCCGTAGATCCTTAGGAAAACCAAACTCTAATCAGGCTTCACAGCACATCTGCACACCTTCGGCACTGCCGCGGCGTTCATAAAAAATCAATAGAGACTTATCTCAGCTGATTGATAGTTCTCAAAATTTAACCATGCAATTTGCTAAAAAAACCTGACAAGGTACAATCTTTCAGCAATTTCTCACTATATTATCGTCACCCTCGGGTGGCGTTTTTGGTTTATTCAACATTATAAAAAGGTGTAATGCGTGCAGAAGTACCTTACAGAAGCGCGTAGTTTATTGGCTCTCGCGATCCCCGTTATCCTGGCTCAAATTGCACAAACCGCGATGGGTGTTGTCGACACCATCATGGCAGGCTCGGTCAGCGCAACCGATATGGCTGCAGTTGCCGTCGGCACATCAATATGGCTTCCTGCCATATTGTTTGGTCACGGACTTTTATTATCTTTAACCCCAACCGTGGCACATCTGAACGGCGCGGGCCGTCGTGAAAAGATTGGCGATCAGGTGCAGCAGGGCTTTTGGCTGGCCGCCGCCGTTTCACTGCTGGTCATGGTAGTCATTTATCACTGTGACCACATTATTGGCCTGATGCACAATATCGATCCGCTGCTGAAAGAAAAAGCCATCGGCTATCTGCGCGCCATTATGTGGGGCGCGCCAGGCTACCTGTTCTTCCAGGTGTTGCGCGATCAGTGCGAAGGTCTGTCAAAAACCAAACCGGGCATGGTGTTCGGGTTTATCGGACTGCTGGTTAATATTCCTGTTAACTATATTTTTATTTACGGCAAGTTTGGTGCCCCAGCGCTCGGCGGAGTAGGCTGTGGTGTGGCAACGGGGACGGTGTATTGGGTGATGTTCATCATGATGCGCATCTATACCAAACGTGCCTATTGGATGAAAGATATCGTCGCCACAAAATCTTTCGCCAAACCTGACTGGACGGTGTTAAAACGTCTGGCACAGCTGGGTTTACCGGTAGCGTTGGCGCTATTTTTCGAGGTGACGCTATTTGCCGTAGTTGCCCTGCTGGTTTCCCCACTGGGCATTGTAGCGGTGGCAAGCCATCAAATTGCGCTTAATGTCGGCTCGCTGATGTTTGTCGTGCCGCTATCGTTGGGAGTGTCAGCAACTATTCGCGTCGGATCACGGCTTGGAGAGTCCAATCCTGCAGCGGCAAAAGTTTCGGCTTACACCAGCATCGCCACGGGTATTGTGATGGCGTGTTTCATTGCCAGCGCCGCCGTAGTGTTTCGCGTCCACATCGCGCGGCTGTACAACGATAACCCCGAAGTGATCAGCTTAGCCTCTCACCTGATGCTGTTTGCAGCCATTTTCCAGATTTCAGATGCAGTACAGGTGATAAGCAGCGGCGTGTTGCGCGGCTATAAAGACACGCGATCTATTTTCTATATTACTTTCACCGCCTACTGGATTCTGGGCTTGCCGATTGGCTACCTGTTGGCATTAACGGATTATCTGGTTCCCGCCATGGGGCCAAGCGGATTTTGGTGCGGATTTATTATCGGCCTGACTTTTGCTGCCACCATGATGTCATTACGGATGCGTTGGATACAAAAACAGTCATCGTTTTCGATATTACAACGCGCAGGGCGCTAGTTTTCAATTCAACACGGTGCGCTGTTTTTAGGCAGCGCGCCGCCGTTAATGTGCAAAAAATCAACGCAATGAGCGTTAGCTCACCAATCAAACGCATTATGTCAATAAAATGCATTTTTTCCCTTGCCAGTAATCCGGTAGGTCGTTAATATTCGTCCCCGCTGCCACACTGGCAGGCAGAGATAACGATGCGTCCGTAGCTCAGTTGGTTAGAGCACCACCTTGACATGGTGGGGGTCGGTGATTCGAGTTCACTCGGACGCACCAAATCTGCAGAATCCAGGCTATCGCAGTCTTGAATCTACGTTGTAATTTGCATTTTGATGTGCGTCCGTAGCTCAGTTGGTTAGAGCACCACCTTGACATGGTGGGGGTCGGTGATTCGAGTTCACTCGGACGCACCAAAGCAAACTTCCAGGCAGTTCTTCATCACTTTTCCAAGTCACTCGTCTCTCCTATCACCCCAACCGAAACTTTCAGCCTTTCGTTCAATAATTTTCACATCCTTACCTGGTTTAAATTCGCGCCCAATGTTACCGCCAATTTCCATTTGTTAATGCCTGAAAACAGCTTATAAGCGAACGCCTATTATTTCTGATTAATTGCGCAACAAAGGCGCAGTCAAACTCGCTTTATTGCGCATCCTGCGAATTTTTGTTTGGTTTACCCCCCTCCTACCCTCTATACTAGCAGTAACAAAAACTGGCACAGTTTCTTAGATTGAATGGATTCAGCCCCTTGATCTATCGATATCGTCATAAAACAGGTGTTTTAACTACTGAAACGATTAAAACTCGTCCAGATATCTTTGTGCCCGTCGAACTTTACACAACATTTCTGCCGTACTCGCCTATTCTTAGTAATGTTTTATTCAAACTGAAGCGTTTCCAAAACCAGGTCGTAAATCCATTCAGCGCGGACGGTGACCGTCTTGCCGCCATGCGCACTCTTATCCTATCCATCACAACTTGTAGAAAAAATCGTCATGAAAAAGACTAAAATTGTTTGTACTATCGGACCAAAAACTGAATCCGAAGAGATGCTGACTAAACTGCTTGATGCAGGTATGAACGTCATGCGTTTAAACTTTTCTCACGGTGATTATGAAGAGCACGGTCAGCGCATCAAGAATATCCGCAACGTCATGGAAAAAACCGGCAAGAAAGCAGGCATCCTGCTGGATACCAAAGGCCCGGAAATCCGCACCATCAAGCTTGAAGGCGGCAAAGACGCCTCTCTGGTTGCCGGTCAGACTTTCGTTTTCACCACTGACCAGAGCGTAATCGGTAATAACGAACGCGTTGCCGTTACCTACAGTGGTTTTGCAGCCGACCTGAAAGTTGGCAATACCGTACTGGTAGACGATGGTCTGATCGGTATGGAAGTCACCCACGTCACTGATAATGAAGTAACCTGTAAAGTCCTGAACAACGGCGACCTGGGCGAAAACAAAGGCGTTAACCTGCCGGGCGTTTCTATCGCTCTGCCTGCACTGGCCGAGAAAGACAAACGCGACCTGATTTTCGGTTGTGAACAGGGCGTCGATTTCGTTGCTGCTTCTTTCATTCGCAAACGTTCTGACGTTATCGAAATTCGTGAGCATCTGAAAACGCACGGTGGCGAGCACATTCAGATTATCTCTAAAATCGAAAACCAGGAAGGTCTGAACAACTTCGATGAAATTCTCGAAGCTTCAGACGGCATCATGGTTGCTCGTGGCGACCTGGGCGTTGAAATCCCGGTTGAAGAAGTTATTTTCGCGCAGAAAATGATGATCGAGAAATGTAACCGTGCGCGCAAAGTGGTTATTACCGCGACGCAAATGCTCGATTCTATGATCAAAAACCCGCGCCCTACCCGTGCAGAAGCTGGTGACGTGGCTAACGCCATCATCGACGGCACTGACGCCGTGATGCTGTCAGGTGAAAGCGCCAAAGGTAAGTATCCGCTGGAAGCCGTTACTATCATGGCAACCATTTGCGAACGTACCGATCGCGTAATGCCGAGCCGTATCGATGGTCAGAACGACAGCCGTAAACTGCGCATCACCGAAGCTGTTTGCCGCGGTGCAGTAGAAATGGCCGAAAAGCTGGACGCTCCACTGATCGTCGTAGCGACCAATGGCGGTAAATCAGCCATTGCCGTGCGTAAGTACTTCCCTAACGCGCTGATCCTCGCACTGACCACCAATGAAGTGACTGCTCGTCAGTTGATCCTGACCAAGGGTGTAATCACCCAACTGGTTAAAGAAATCGCGTCAACTGACGATTTCTACCGCATTGGTAAAGAAGCTGCACTCGAAAGTGGCCTGGCGCAAAAAGGCGACAAAGTGGTTATGGTTTCTGGTGCTTTGGTTCCAAGCGGCACTACAAACACCTCTTCTGTGCATACGCTGTAACAGATATATCGTTAAGTAATTAAAAAACGCCACCTGATGTGGCGTTTTTTTTTATCTTTTTTCAGAAATTTTAAGAAAACCTTGTCAAATACGATGTTCTGAAAATGGGACAAGTCTCATGGAATCAGCCTGTTTTAGATAACGTTTTTCAACTTTTATGTAAAAAAAGATGCTTCTTTGAGCGAATGAACAAAATAAAGCATTTGGGGGTAAAAATTTATTCTCATTAGAAAAAGGTTTGTGTAATACTTGTATCGCTACATGGAGATTAACTTAATCTAGAGGGTTTTATAATGAATCGCACTAAACTGGTACTGGGCGCAGTAATCCTGGGTTCTACTTTGCTGGCTGGTTGTTCAAGCAATGCAAAAATCGACCAACTGTCTTCTGACGTTTCAACTTTGAACTCTAAAGTTGATCAGTTGAGCAACGACGTTGCAGCAGTTAAAGCTGACACCCAAGCAGCTAAAGACGACGCAGCACGCGCTAACCAACGTCTTGACAACCAAGCTCACGCTTACAAGAAGTAATATTACTTCTCATAGTGAAATGGCGCACATTGTGCGCCATTTTTTTACTTGTACATTCCCCGATTTATTCTGCCTTCCCGTTTTCATTAAAACGCCTTAACGTCTCTATATCGCTTCTTAAACCACTTAAATCCCCCAGTCACTGTCGCTTGCACTTTCAAATAAAAACGCCACCAAATCGTTTTGGTGGCGTTTAGAGGACATTAATGTCTTATAAATCGCTTATCAGCGTCTTACTGGTTTATAAAAACACGCTAAAAGCCTTAAAGAGATGAGATCGACTCTGCTTCAGGCGGCTTGTTCACATCCGCTGAACCCTGGTTCACAATCACCGGCATTCCAGAACGGCGCGTAATCGCGTCAGTCAGCACATCTTTATTGGTTGCGTGATCGGCTTTAAATTTTTTTAATGCCGCGTTCAACGCAATCGGCATGGTCTGCGGATCGTCTTTCTCGGTGTGAGATAACGGCTGATGTACCTCGACATAGCGTTTGCCGTCGGGCTCAACATCAAACTTAATCGGCTGATTGATCACCTGAACACGGGTGCCTTTCGGTACGCTTTCAAACAGCGCTTCGATATCATCCGGACGCAGGCGAATGCAGCCAGAGCTAACGCGCATGCCAATCCCGAAATTGGCATTGGTGCCATGGATCAAGTAATGCCCCTGACCCGCAGCGAGACGCATCGCGAAAAGACCCATTGGATTTTCCGGCCCGGCAGGGACAACGCCAGGTAAGGTAATGCCCTGCTCTTTAAGGTAGATTTTGCGTATATTCGGCGTCGGTGTCCACGTTGGATTTGGAATTTTCTGGCTGACGGAGGTTACCATTTCCGGCGTATTACGCCCCAACTGGCCAATACCAATAGGGTAAACCACCACCTTATTTTCACCCTTCGGGTAATAGTAAAGGCGTAGTTCAGCAAGATTGATCACAATACCTTCGCGTTTTGTCGCGGGCAAAAGCATCTGACTGGGGATAGTTAATACGGTACCAGGCTTTGGTAACAGCGGATCGACACCCGGATTTGCCTCAAGCATCGCAATCAGTCCAATTTGATATTTGGCGGCGACGGCTTCGAGCGGCTTGCCATCATTAGGCACAACATATGTGGTATTTTCGCCAATCAGGCGGCTATTGTCAGGCGGGAGAGGGTATTCGGCGGCGTGAGCGGCGCTGATTCCGGCAGTAAGCGTAGTAGCGAAAAGTATTCCCATCAGGGACAAAGTTAGTTTCATGCTAGTTCCTGTTCTTCTCGATTATTAACCCAAAGTTATCGTCTCAAGGGTCGTTTATTTTGCGAGAATAGGAAAGCATCAAGAACTAGCCCGACTCATTAGCAGAACATTCCTAATGAACCGAGCTATCACAGAGGTCAGACAGGCTTAGCCCATGACCGTTGCTTTGGCACGGATAGCGCGGATCATCGCTTCCAGTCCCTGCGAACGGGATGGAGTCAGATGCTGGCTAAGCTCAAGCTCGCCAAAGAATGGACGAACGTCGAGCGCAACAATTTCTTCAGCCGTCAAGCCGTGATACAGGCTAAACACTATTGCCAGCAAGCCTTTGACGATTGCAGCATCGCTGTCACCGGCAAACTCCACCTGGCCATTTTCAGCGGCGTGCATCACAATCCATACCTGGCTTTGACAGCCAGAGATCAGATTCTGCGCCTGTCGATTTTCATCGCTTAACGGCGCTAACAGCGCGCCAAGCTCGATCACGTATAGATATTTCTCTTCCCAGTTCGGGCACCGGGAAAAATTTTTCACTAACTTTTGCTTGTCTGGCAAATTTGCCATAAAAAACCATCCTGCTTTTTGCGTATCGTTAACCCAGCAGCAGACTAATACGTTTTAGCCCTGCAACCAAGCGGTCAACTTCTTCGCGAGTGTTATACATAGCAAGAGAAGCACGGCACATTGCCGGTACGCCAAAGAATGACATCAGTGGCATAGCGCAGTGGTGTCCGGTGCGGATAGCAATGCCATACTGGTCGAGAAAGCTGCCTACATCATAAGCGTGATGCTTGCCGAGATTAAACGCAATTACGCCAGAACGAATGGCCGGACCATAGATATGGATATCCGGGATATCGGCCATCGCCTCAAGCGCGTAACTCATTAGCGCCGACTCGTACTCATGAATGGCATCCAGACCCAGCTCATTGACATAGTCAAACGCCGCGCCCAGACCAATCATGCCACCCGTGTTCGGTGAACCCGCTTCAAAACGCCAAGGCGCTTTCACATAGGTGGTGCCTTCGGTCAGGCTAACATGTTTGATCATCGAACCGCCGCCTTCCCACGGTGGCATTTCATCAAGCAGTGCAGCTTTGCCGTAGAGAATGCCGATTCCGGTTGGTCCATAAAGCTTATGGCCCGAGAAGACATAAAAGTCGCAATCCAGCGCCTGCACATCAACCTTGTGATGCATTACCGCCTGCGCGCCATCTACCAGCACATATAAACCTGCGGCTTTCGCCTGAGGAATAATTGTTTCAATAGGGTTGCGCGTGCCTAAAACATTGGAAACGTGCGCCAACGCCAATAGCTTGGTTTGTGGAGTCAACAGTGACGCGAACTGAGCCATATCCAGCTCGCCTTCCGGCGTCAGGTGCCAGATATCGATATGCAGCCCGCGCTCCTGGGCAATCATCTGCCATGGCACGATGTTGGCGTGATGCTCCATCTCGGTAATAATGATGCGATCGCCCGCAAAAAGCTTGGTGCGGCCAAAAGTGTTGGCAACCAGATTGATCGCTTCCGTCGTGCCTTTCACAAACACGATTTCTTCGGCAGATGCCGCATTAATAAATGCGGCTGCCTGCTTGCGAACGTTTTCCATCTGCTCGGTGGCTTCAACGCTGAGAGTATGAATTCCACGGTGCACGGCGGCATAGTCGTGCTGATAGAATTCGCTCTCGCGCTCAATGACTTGACGTGGTTTTTGCGCGCTAGCGGCGCTGTCCAGGTAAGCCAGAGGCTGGCCGTTAACTTCACGGCTCAGCAGAGGGAAATCTTTACGCACTCGTTCCAGTGGAAAACTCATTACTCACCTCGATTCAATCGGCCTGCAATGCGTGCAATGACGATTTTGCGCAATGTTTCATTTGCAATCGCTTCTGTAAGTTCTGCAGCAAAAGCAAAAATGATCATGTTACGTGCGTCAAAAGCGTTAATCCCACGGGCGCGCAGATAGAACAGTTGCTCTTCATCCATACGACCGATAGTCGCACCGTGACCGCATTTGACATCGTCAGCCCAGATAACCAGCTGCGGCTTGGTGTCAACTTCTGCCTTGTCACTGAGCAGCAAATTGTTGTTAGTCATCTTGCCATCGGTCTTGATTGCGTCTTTCGCGACGTAAATCATACCGTTGAACACCGCTTTGGCTTTGTCGTTAACGATAACCTTGTGCAACTGATGACTGTTGCAATAGCCTTTGTTGTGCTCGAGATAAGTACGGGTGTCAGCCAGTTCTGAATCCATTGGCAGCAGCAGGCTGTTCATGTTCAGGTTACTGCCTTCACCATTGTGACGAGCACTGGTGTGATGACGAGTTAGCCCGGCGCCCAACAGGAAGCTGTTGCTGGTCACATTGGCATCACGACCGATAGTCAGGTCATTGTGGGCAAAGTGATAACTTGCCTGACTTTCGAATGACAGCTTATAGTGGCTTAGTGTGGCGTTATCGCCAATGTTCGCCGTCAAACGTGCACCGGTAAAATGCCCCAGCTCGTTCAGGCTAACGTAATGCTCAATAACTTCAGCGTTGGCACCGCTCTCAATTTCGAGATGATAGCGGTGATGTACGGTATTGATTTCACGAGACTTGTCGCGACCGCTGCTGATGTGCAGCAAATATAGCGCCTTCTCGGCCTGCTTGCCCTTCGGCAGGCGGATCTTAAGACCGTGCTGGGCCAGACTTTCGGTCAGATGCAGGAAGACTTCTGATTCGATAGCTTCTGGAAGCGTTTGCTGAATAGCCGGTGTCAGCTTTTCAACCTCGAAATCGCCAGTTGCAGAGTCACTCAGCTGCGGGCTGAAACGTCCGTCAATAAACACCAGTCGATAGGCATCAATCGGCAATGCCAGCTCTTTCAGAGCCTCGGCGGACAGGTCCTGCTCTTCCGGTAAGAAGAACTGATTGCCTAATAACGGAGCAACCGGTGTGTATTTCCAGTCTTCCATTTTTGCATGCGGAAAACCGAGGCGCAAAACTTGCTGCCAGTGGTTGTGGGCATGGGAAGACTGCTCGCCACCCAGGCTTTCAAACAGACGGTAAAACTGCTGCATAGCATGCGAGCTACCGGCTGCGGGTGCATTACTCTTCGTCGGTAAGCCAGCCATAGCCCTGCTCCTCTAACTGTTTAACCAAACTGAAATCGCCAGATTTTACGATGCGGCCCTGAGACAGCACATGGACGAAATCAGGTTTGATATAGTCGAGAATACGCTGGTAGTGGGTCACAATGATAAATGCACGTTTGCCATCGCGCAGAGCGTTAACGCCGTTGGCAACGGTTTTCAAAGCATCGATGTCCAGACCGGAGTCTGTTTCATCGAGAATACACAGGCTTGGCTCCAGAGCCGCCATCTGCAGAATATCGTTACGCTTTTTCTCACCACCGGAGAAGCCAACGTTCACAGAACGAGTAAGCAAGTCGGCAGGCATTTTCAGCAACTCGATTTTTTCGTCCATGAAATCGGCGAAATCAAAACGGTCCATCGGAGGCTGTTCACGATATTTACGCACTGCGTTTACCGCAGTTTGCAGGAAAAAGTTGTTGGTGACGCCAGGGATTTCAACCGGGTATTGAAACGCCATAAATACGCCTTCGCCAGCGCGGTCTTCAGGATCCAGCTCCAGAAGATCTTTACCGTTGAACTCGACAGTACCGTCAGTCACTTCATAATCTTCGCGGCCAGCAAGTGTAGCGGAAAGTGTACTTTTACCCGAACCGTTTGGTCCCATAATCGCGTGCACTTCCCCAGGCTTGATCTCGAGATCGAGCCCTTTAAGAATTTCCTTTTCTTCAACACGGACCTTCAAATTCTTAATGCTTAACATGTGTATCCTTGATTGTGCGTCTGTGCGCTCGTGTTTCTACTAATTCTGTTGTTCTTCAAGTACAGGATTTATATAACCTTAACTACGAAAAGGTTTTTAACCCACACTGTGTTCCAGACTGATGGCCAGCAGCTTCTGCGCTTCAACTGCGAATTCCAGTGGCAACTCTGAGAAGACATCTTTACAGAAACCGTTGACGATCATTGAGATAGCATCGTCTTCGCTGATCCCGCGTTGCAGGCAGTAGAAAAGCTGATCTTCACCGATTTTCGAGGTCGTCGCTTCGTGTTCCAGCTGGGCAGTGTTATTGCGCACTTCGATGTACGGGAAAGTGTGCGCACCGCATTCTGCACCAATCAGCATGGAGTCACATTGGGTGAAGTTACGGGCATTCTCGGCAGATGGCAGAATTTTCACCAGGCCGCGATAACTGTTTTGACTGCGCCCAGCCGAGATACCTTTGGCAATGATGGTCGACTTGGTATTTTTACCAATGTGAATCATTTTGGTGCCGGTATCCGCCTGCTGTTTACCGCTGGTCAACGCTACAGAGAAGAATTCACCCACAGAGTTATCACCTTTAAGGATAACGCTCGGATACTTCCAGGTAATCGCTGAGCCGGTTTCAGACTGGGTCCAGGACATTTTGGAGCCGGACCCTTCGCAAATAGCGCGTTTGGTCACGAAGTTCAGAATACCGCCGCTGCTCTCTTCACTGCCTGAGAACCAGTTTTGCACGGTAGAATATTTCACTTCTGCATCTTTGAGGATAATGACTTCAACCACCGCGGCGTGCAGCTGATAAGTGTCACGCACTGGAGCGGAACAGCCTTCGATGTAGCTAACGTAGCTGCCTTCATCGGCAATCAGAATGGTACGTTCGAACTGACCGGTTTTTGCCGCGTTGATACGGAAATAAGTGGACAGCTCCATCGGACAGCGAACGCCTTTCGGGATGTATACAAAGGTGCCGTCAGAGGCAACCGCCGCGTTCAACGCTGCAAAGAAGTTATCTTCTGGCGGAACTACGGTACCAAGGTACTGTTGAACCAGCTCTGGATAGTCGTGAATCGCTTCACCAAACGAACAGAAAATAACACCCGATTCCGCCAGCTTGTCACGATAGGTTGTAGAAACCGAAACGGAGTCAAAAATGGCATCAACCGCCACTTCTTTGCCTTCACGTACCGGGATACCTAGCTGGTCGAAAGCTTTTTCAACTTCGCTGGTCAGGTAGTTTTTATCGAGCGCAGGCATTGCCAGTGCATCGGCAGTAGACTGCTGAGTAGCACCTGGTTGAGATCCGCAGGCATCATCACAGCTGCCACAGGAAGGCGCAGAATAGTAGCTGTAATCCTGGTAATCCAGAGGCGTGTACTTGCCTTTAAGCCAGTGTGGTTCATCCATTTTGAGCCAAGCACGGAAAGCCTTCAGACGGAACTCAAGCATCCACTCTGGCTCATCACGCTTAGCGGAAATGGCACGGACGACATCTTCGTTGATGCCGGATGCGAGTTCATCGGTTTCAAGCGCGGTGAAAAAACCTTCTTTGTAGTTATTTTTTTCGCCAGCCCAAGACTGCACGTTGTCTGGAACTTCTACGTTGCTTCTTGACATAATAGTTACATCGCTTTGATTACATGAAAATTACAGGCCAAAACTTTCGCCACACCCGCAGGCATGCTGAGCTTTTGGATTGTTGAACTTGAAGATCTGGTTCAGTCCTTCACGAACAAAATCAACTTCAGTTCCATCGATGAAAGGCATGGCTTTCAGCGGAATGAAAATCTGTGCGCCATCGCGCTCAAAGACCAAGTCATCGCTGGCTGGTTTCTTTGTTAAATCAAGCACATAGGCAAAACCGGCGCAGCCGGACTGCTTAACTGAAAGCTGCAACCCTTTCACTTCCGGGTCCTGAGTCACTAATGTCTTGACCTGCCTGGCAGCGGAATCAGTCAGCGTCACACCTTGCCATACGTTGTCATCAAGTGAGAACGTGCCGACATTTTCAGTTTGCATATGTCTACCTCGTAAATAACTGGTTATTAATAGACAACCCTATGGTCTCTATTTTAGTGATTACATCTATCACTTCAACCTCTTGTTTTAAGAGGGTATAGCGATATTGGACGACAAACTGCTGTCTACACGTCCATAACTGAGATGCCGCCATTTTAGGCCTTTTAAAAGGCACCTCATCAACTAATTGAATAAGTTGTCAATTTTTTGTTAAAAAGCGCTAACTTTCGTCTTCTTGCAGGCATTTTTACCAATATGTTTTACTACGACAAAACATTCATCGGAAATACCTATTTATGTATTTCCCCTGCCCTATCGCCAAATAAGGCTCTTTTTGCCTCATAGCCCTACAAATAACAGGGATAAAAAATCTCTCAGAAAACATTGATTCGTGGCAATTTTGCCAATATTATTAATTTAATTATGATAATAGTTATCATTCAAATCGGAATGTGCTCATGGCTCACTCGGTAAATGCATGGCTTCAGTCTAAAATCGACGAATATAAATTCAGTGTGCGCGATGCTACCGTTGACTTTTATTTAGCTGACGCGGCATTAAACAGGCCTGAAGCCGATATTAGTCAGCTAAAAAGCTACAACAGCCTGTGCCTGGACATGGCAAATCTCTGCCTGCAAAATGGCGACGATCACAGCTATCTTCACGCGCTGAGTAAACTACATAACCGATTGATTTTGGAAATTAATAACCCAGAACGCAATGATTTGTTTCACGTACAAAGCTATCAATTCGCCCGTCACACCTTAAAGCTGATTTGCCAGTATTATGCCATGTTAGGCATCTGGGAAAAAGCCACAGCCTTTCAAACTGACTTTGTTAAGCGCGTTCCCTTTCAACTATGAGAGACATATAAGCCTCCCCATAGGAATAAGCTTATTGTTTATCAGGTTATTATTTATATGAATCTAATTGAAATAACCTCAGCGGTTATTTGTGGATATTACAAATAAACAATTAACCTTATAAACAATAAGGGTGAAGGCTGTTACTTCCTTCACCCCTGGTTATTATTTTAGCACTAAAACACTTCTAAAGTTCGATAACCGCTGTGGTCAACCGGGAAATACAGCAAAGCTGCTCATTTTCATCGAATATTTTGATTTCCCATACCTGATTACGTCGTCCAACGTGTAAGGGGCGGCAAACTCCGGTCACATAACCACTGTGTGCGGCTTTAAGATGATTGGCATTTACCTCGATACCGACGATTTGCTGGTCACCGTGAGTGCATAAATATCCCGCCATTGAGCCAAGAGATTCAGCCAACACCACCGATGCGCCACCGTGCAATAGCTTGAAAGGCTGTGTGGTACGTGAGTCGACTGGCATAGTCGCCTCCAGCCGGTCATCGGCCAGCAAGGTAAACTTGATGCCAATATGTCCGACCATGCATCCCTGGCTGGATTTATTGAGTTCATCGAGTGTGGTTTTGCGTTTCCAGAGTGCCACGGTAATCTCCCCTGTTCTGGTAAAATTATATCAGTTCAACCAACGCCTGCAGCGGGTGACGCAATCCATTACCTTCGATTCGTTTGACCTGACTGCGGCAGGAATAACCGGTTGCCAGACAGCGTTGGCGTGGAAGGCGTTGCAAAGACTGATGCCAGGAAAGCTCATAAATGCCCAATGAGTTCTGAATATTTTTCGCTTCATGACCATAAGTTCCTGCCATCCCACAGCAACCGACGCTGATGCTCTCCAGTTTTGCGCCAAAGCGAGCAAAGATGTCGCCCCACTGTTTGCCGCTGGTCGGCAGCGCGGTGCTTTCCGTACAGTGTCCAAACAGATACCAGGATTCGCCGCTCTGCTGCATCTCCGGTTTGTCGGCCAGCAAAGTTATCAACCATTCATGAACTAGCTGCACCTGGAAAGAACCGCGCGACTCGCCAAGAATTTCTTTATATTCATCGCGATAGCAAAGAACCAGCGCAGGATCAACGCCGACCATTGGCATGCCGAGCTGTGAAACCCGATTCAGAAACAGAGAGGTCTTTTTCGCGGTCTTAGCAAAACGTTGCAGGAAGCCTTTGACATGCTGAGCTTTACCGTTTGGCGAAAACGGCAGCAACACCGGTTTGAGGTTGAGCTTCTCGACCAAGCGCACGAAATCAGCCACTACTTTTGCATCGTAATAGCTGGTAAACGGATCTTGTACGATTAACACGTACTGACTGCGATCCGCCGGAGCAATGCTCTCAAGCTGTTCCAGCGTCATAGTTGCGGCACTGTGCCCTGAAAGTTGCTCACGCAAAGACGGAGAAGACAGCAACGGCAAATCCACCATGCCAACGCTTTTGCGGCTCAGCTCGCGCACCCAAGGCTGTTTAAAGAAGAAATTAAACACTTTTGGCGCGCGCGACATCAGCGGGGCATAGCTTTCGACACTGGCAACAACATAATCGCTGGCAGGGCGCAGATAGCGGGTGTGATAAAGCTGCAAGAAACGCGAACGGAAGCCGGGAACATCAATTTTTATCGGACACTGTGTGGAACAGGCCTTACAGGCCAGACAGCCCGACATCGCGTCTTTCACTTCATGTGAGAAATCGTACTCGCCTTTGCTGGCATACCAGCTGTTCCGCGTTTTCTCAATCAGGGTTCTGAAGCTCATCGCCTGTTGCGGCAACGCCTGCTCCAGCGCCAAAGGTTCGACGCCCTGCTCTGAAAGTAATCTCAGCCATTCGCGTACCATTCCGGCACGGCCTTTTGGTGAATGAATGCGACTGCCAGTAATTTTAAAAGACGGGCACATCGGGCTTTTGACATCAAAGTTAAAGCATAGCCCGTTACCGTTACACTCCATTGCGCCACGAAACGCGGTGCGAACTTCAACCGGAATTCGACGATCGAGGGTGCCGCGCTTGGCAGCATCCACCTTCATCATCGGCTCGTCGCTGTCGAGTGCGGAACAAATCTTACCGGGATTAAGGCGGTTTGCCGGATCAAAAGCGGTTTTAATGCGACGCAGCTCGTGGAACAAGGTCTCACCAAAGAAAGCCGGGCTGTATTCGGCGCGGAAACCTTTACCATGCTCGCCCCAAAGCAATCCGCCGTATTTCGCTGTCAAAGCAACAACTTCATCGGAAATTTTCTTTAGCAGCATCTCCTGTTGCGGGTCACACATGTCCAGCGCGGGGCGCACATGTAAAACGCCAGCATCAACGTGGCCGAACATGCCATAGCTGAGATTATGGCTATCAAGCAGTGCGCGAAACTCAACAATATAGTCGGCGAGATGCTCTGGTGGCACGCAGGTATCTTCGGCAAACGGCAACGGTTTTGCCGCGCCTTTGGTATTACCCAACAGGCCAACGGATTTCTTGCGCATATTATAGATACGTTCAATGCCGCCGAGGTCAGCACAAATCTGATAGCCAATTACCCCGCCCTGCTCTTCGTGTATCAAGCCATCAAGGCGCTCGCACAAAGATTCGACCTGCTTTTCGATCAAAGCCTGATCATCACCGGCAAACTCGACAATATTCAGCCCTTGCATGTCTTTGCCTGGCACGTCGTTAATGTATTCACTGACGGTGTGCCAAACGATGTCTTCACGCGCCAGGTTTAGCACCTTGGAATCGACAGTTTCTACCGACAGCGCTTTCGCTTCGACCATCAAAGGCGCATTGCGTAATGCCGAGTTAAACGAATCGTACTTTATATTGACCAAACGTCTGACTTTAGGGATTGGTGTAATATTCAGACGCGCTTCGGTTATAAAGGCTAATGTCCCTTCGGAACCGGTCAGGATGCGGGTTAAATCGAAAGTATTGAGATCGTCGCTAAGCACGTGGCGCAGGTCATAACCGGTGAGGAAACGGTTGAGTTTAGGGAACTTATCAATCACTAATTGGCGATTATCGCGACAGCTTTGCAGCACGGTGCGATAAATTTGTCCGATAATGGAGTTCTCTTCCCCCAGCTGTTCTGCAAGCCCTGTCGGGATCGCCTTGGTGTCCAGCAGCTCGCCGCCCAACACCACTGCGCGGATACCCAACACGTGATCGGAGGTTTTGCCATAAACCAGAGAGCCTTGCCCAGAGGCGTCAGTGTTAATCATACCGCCAAGGGTTGCGCGGTTACTGGTCGATAATTCTGGCGAGAAGAAATACCCCAGCGGCCGCAGGAAGTCGTTAAGCTGGTCTTTAATAACGCCGGCTTCGACTTTGACCCAGCCAGCATCAGTATCGATATCGAGAATGCGGTTCATATGTCGCGACATATCAACGACTATCCCGCGATTAAGCGACTGGCCATTCGTTCCTGTGCCACCACCGCGCGGAGTAAAGACCAGAGATTTGAATCTTTCCTGACCGGCCAATCTTGCCAGTAATGCAACATCAGAGGTGGCTCGCGGGAATAATACGGCATCAGGTAAAAGCTGGTAAACGCTGTTGTCAGTCGCCATAGTTAGACGATCGGCGTAGCTTGTTGCCATGTCGCCCGTGAAACCGTCTTTCTTTAACGCTTCCAAAAAGTCGAGCACCAGCTGAATGACTCCGGGTGCCTGAGAAATTTGTGGGATCATTGATTACGACTCTGTCTTTGTTGTTGTTTGCAGGCCTGTAGGCGGCCGCTGGATCCGTAAAACGCATCCACCCTGTCTAAAGCAACCTAAAAACTAACATACTTCGTTTTCCTGCGCTCCGTCTGCTTGTCATAAAACATAAACTTTGGCACGTAGTGCAATTAAAATTCCATTGCTCCTATAGGAAATTTTCGGCTAATACCTCATGCTTAGAAGGAACTTTTGATGCCTGAATCAGGCCATGTTGCTTTGCTTTCTTATACGAGAATGAATGATTGATGAATCTCCCGAACAAAAATTATGATTTGCCGCAAATCATGTTTGGCGTGCTTTTTATAGCCTTGATGACTATTGCCAGTATATGGGTGGTAAAGCCTTTTATACTTGGTTTTGCCTGGGCCGGGATGATAGTCATTGCCACTTGGCCGGTAATGATTCGCCTGCAGAATTTATTATGGGGAAAACGCATTCTGGCAGTCATTGTGATGACGCTCCTATTGATCCTGCTGTTTGTCTTGCCGATTGCCTTACTGATTTCCAGCGCAGTTGAAAACAGTGCCCCCTTGGCCAGACTGGCAAGCAATCCTTCTCAACTTCACTTGCCCGACTTTGCCTGGCTGCGTGAAATACCGTTTGTCGGCAAAAGTACCTATAACGGATGGCACACACTGATTAACAGCGGCGGCAGTGCGCTGGCAGCAAAAGTACAACCTTATGTCGGCCAGACTGCCAGTTGGTTCGTTTCACAGGCTGCAAATATTGGCCGCTTCTTCTTACACTGTTCTTTAATGTTGCTGTTCAGCGCCCTGCTTTATAGCCGTGGTGAACACGTCGGCATGGGCATTCGTCATTTTGCCATTCGCCTAGCAGGTGGGCGAGGCGATGCGGCCGTAATTTTAGCCGGTCAGGCTATTCGCGCCGTGGCTCTGGGGGTAGTTGTCACCGCCATTGTACAATCGGTGCTTGGGGGAATTGGCTTGGCCGTGGTGGGTGTTCAATATGCCACTTTATTAACCGTGGTGATGTTTGTCTGCTGCGTGGCGCAGATTGGTCCTCTATTGGTGCTGATACCGGCCATCATTTGGCTCTATTGGACCGGTGATAACACTTGGGCTACCGTTTTGCTGGTTTGGAGCTGCGTAGTTGCCTCGCTTGATAGCGTATTACGTCCAATGCTCATCCACATGGGAGCGGACCTGCCAATATTATTGATACTTTCTGGCGTTATCGGCGGGTTAGTGGCGTTTGGCATGATTGGGTTATTTATTGGACCTGTCGTGTTAGCCGTGTCATATCGTCTGATTTCTCTGTGGGTTAATGAAGCACCTGAACCTGAAGAGGATTTAGAGGAAGTAAATAAGCTGCTTGGGGAGTAATTTTTTCTCTTTTAGCCTGCCCGCTGGTAATTAAATCGCCAAAGCGGGCAGTAATAATAAAAATCCGAAAACTCATAGCTTGAAATATTTTTATCAAATTAAATTTTATAGCTATAAATTAATCCGTTATATATAACAACATACAGCCATAATAATTAAAAAACCTTCCTGACAGAGTGACTTGAACCATCCTATTAAGATAATTCTTAGAGACTAAGTTGGTATGGGATCTTAGTATTGATGACAGTTGTAATTTCAACCTCATGATTTATATGTAGGCTTTTTTTATAAAGCATACATCCCAAAGAATTGCTGTGTGTAGTCTTTGCCTGTCTTTTAAGACGGGCCTTTTTTTTCTAACCTCTGCCTTTCCCCTCTCTATACAATTAGTTGTTTGCACATTAACAGTGCGAAATAACAATATTATTTCAAAATTTAAAATAAATATCGCTACACTTTAATTAACTCCCTCTTTTAAGTAGTAATTTCTGAATTTTGAAGAAATATTATTGATAAATTTATTTAAACATTCCCATTTAAAAGAGAATAAAAAAGCCGCAATCGTATTTATGATTGCGGCCAATATTTCTACTTTACAATTTTAAAATTGCATAATTAAGAGATTAAGATTTCTCGCCCAGTGCTAACCAGGTTTGAACTACAGTATCTGGATTAAGCGACAGGCTATCAATGCCTTCCTCCATCAACCATTGGGCAAAGTCCTGATGATCAGATGGACCCTGACCACAGATACCCACATACTTACCTTGGCGTTTTGCTGCTTTTATCGCCATGGAAAGCAGCATTTTAACGGCCTCATTGCGCTCATCAAACAGTTCAGAAACCACGCCAGAATCGCGATCAAGTCCGAGAGCGAGCTGAGTCATATCATTAGAACCAATGGAGAATCCGTCGAAATGCTCAAGGAACTGGTCAGCCAACAATGCGTTTGAAGGAATTTCACACATCATAATGACTTTAAGACCATTTTCTCCACGTTTTAAACCCTGGTTCGCTAATTCGGTCACCACAGCCTCAGCCTGTGCAACGGTGCGCACAAATGGAATCATAATTTCTACGTTGGTCAGATCCATATCATTACGCACACGCTTCACCGCTTCGCATTCGAGCGCAAAACAGTCCCGGAAGCTTTCGGAAACATAGCGGCCAGCCCCACGGAAGCCCAACATCGGGTTTTCCTCATGCGGCTCGTATTTTTCTCCACCGACCAAATTGGCGTATTCATTGGACTTGAAGTCTGACAAACGAACAATCACGCGTTTCGGCCAGAATGCAGCTCCGAGTGTCGCGATCCCTTCAGTCAAACGAGCAACATAGTATTCTACCGGGCTGTCATAGCCCTGAATAAGTTTATTAATTTCTTGCTGTAGCGCCGGTTCCTGCTTGTCGAACTCCAGCAAAGCTTTCGGGTGCACACCAATCATGCGATTGATAATAAATTCCAAACGTGCCAGTCCCACGCCTTCATTAGGCAGACAGGCGAAATCGAAAGCCCGGTCCGGGTTACCGATGTTCATCATTATTTTTAACCGCAACTCAGGAAGCTCATTGACTTCAGAGCTCTGGATGCTGAAATCGAGCTGGTCTTGATAAACGTAGCCAGTATCCCCCTCTGAACAAGAGACCGTGACTTTCTGATTTTCAGCCAGACGCTCGGTGGCATCACCGCAGCCCACTACCGCAGGAATGCCCAGCTCACGGGCAATAATTGCCGCATGGCAAGTACGCCCACCGCGATTGGTAACAATGGCCGACGCTTTTTTCATGATGGGCTCCCAATCAGGATCCGTCATGTCGGTTACTAAAACATCGCCTGCTTTAACATGATGCATTTCGCTGACGTTGTGGATAATTTTAACCGGCCCGGCACCGATGCGATGCCCAATTGCACGACCTTCCACCAGCACTTTGCTTTTGCCATTAAGTTGGTAGCGTTCCATAACCTGACCGTTGGAACGAACAGTTTCAGGACGCGCCTGGACAATGTATAGCTTGCCATTATGGCCGTCTTTCGCCCATTCGATATCCATTGGCCGCTGATAGTGTTGTTCAATCAACAGCGCCTGGCGGGCCAAATCCTGGATTTCCTGATCTGTAAGTGAGAATTTCTGGCTCAACTCTTCAGGCACGTCTTCTATTTGCACCTGTTCGCCATGCTCCTGGCTGTCGGCATAGACCATGCGGATTTTTTTCGATCCCATGGTGCGTCGCACGATTGATGGCTTATTTTTCGCCAGCGTCGGTTTATGCACATAGAACTCGTCAGGATTCACCGCGCCCTGCACCACCATTTCCCCTAGACCATAAGCCGAGGTTATAAATACAACCTGGTCAAATCCAGATTCAGTATCAATGGTGAACATTACTCCCGCTGCGGCCAGGTCAGAGCGAACCATGCGTTGTACACCAGCCGATAGCGCCACGCCGCGATGGTCATAGCCCTGATGAACACGATAAGAAATAGCTCGATCGTTAAACAGGGAGGCGTAAACGTGTTTAACCGCAGTCAATACCGCCTCAAACCCGTGCACATTCAGGAAGGTTTCTTGCTGTCCGGCAAAGGAAGCATCTGGCATATCTTCTGCTGTTGCGGAAGAGCGAACGGCAAAAGAGGCATCGGGCTCACCTTCAGAAAGCTGCTGATAGGCGGCACGAAGATCTTTTTCCATTTCAGGCAGGAAAGGTGTTTCGACAATCCATTGTCTAATCTGTGAACCGGCCTTGGCCAGCTGAGTAATGTCATCGACGTCGGTTTGATCCAGCAAGTCATAGATGCGCTTGTTAACGCCACTTTGATCAAGGAAATCGTTGAATGCCTGGGAGGAAGTAGCAAAACCATTGGGCACAGAAACACCCAAGTCAGTTAAGTTGGTAATCATTTCACCCAGAGAGGCATTTTTACCTCCAACTTTATCAACGTCGTGCATCCCCAACTGGTTATACCAGATAACATTGCGCAAATCAGAATCGAGATTGGCCATGAAACAATCCTTTCTTTTTAGGGCGTAAATTAGAGAGTAAGTGTCATAAGACAAATGCATTAAATTTAGGGCAAAATATACCCAAGCAATTCAGACTAGCATAATGATCCATATCCATAAGAGGGGTGAATCGATCCAGCCAATCAATATTTTTGGCTTTAGGAATAATCACCCACCCATTTTCAATACAGATCACAAAAATATGAAAATTTGTTGAAAATCAGCCTGTCAGTGACGTTAAAGCCTCGAACATATTAACCCTACACTGTTTGCTGAAAGCCTGCTGAAGCAAGCTCCAACGCTTCGAGGATTCTCGTAAAATTTGAAATATCATTTCACTTCTTGCACGGGATTTGTGGCAGGTCTCGAAAATACAATAATAATGTCTGACATTGCTTTTTTATTAAGCGTAAACACGTTAATAATAAAATCCTGATAAAGAGTATTCGCAAGATTTCACATTCGGCAAATTTAGCCCACTCCATTTTTTAAATAGAGCTAAGGGCCAGGATGGTGAATAAAAGTATAGTGAAAGACCAAGCATTCGGGGGATTCATGGACAGATGCGTATTTTATATTTCAGACGGCACCGCCATTACCGCAGAGGTGCTAGGCCACGCCGTGCTGTCTCAGTTTCCGGTCAATGCCACCACCTTTTCACTGCCTTTCGTGGAAAATGAAGGTCGTGCAAAAGCAGTGTGCCAGCAAATTAATGATATTTTTGAAAAGACCGGTGTCCGGCCATTGGTCTTTTATTCGATTATCTCCATTGAGGTGCGCGACATCATCGCCAGCAGTCAGGGATTTTGTCAGGACATTGTTCAGGCACTGGTCGCCCCGCTGCAAAACGAATTAGGGGTCGAACCCTCGCCGATTGCCAATCGCACTCACGGCCTGACCGCCAGCAACATCAGTAAATACGACGCGCGAATTGCGGCTATCGACTATACTCTGGCCCACGATGATGGTATTTCATTGCGAAACCTTGAACAGGCACAGGTGATACTACTCGGCGTGTCTCGCTGCGGTAAAACACCGACGAGCCTATATCTGGCGTTACAGTTTGGCATTCGCGCGGCTAACTACCCTTTTACTGCCGACGACATGGACAACATTCAGCTACCTGCAGCACTTAAGCCTCACATGCAAAAGCTTTTTGGCCTGACTATTGACCCTGAACGACTGGCGGCAATTCGTCAGGAACGGGTTGAAAATAGCCGCTATGCATCATTAAGGCAGTGCCGGGTAGAGGTGTCAGAGGTTGAAGCACTGTTTCGTAAAAACCAAATTCGCTATCTGAACAGTACTAACTACTCTGTCGAAGAAATTTCAGCAAAAATCCTCGACAGTTTCGGCATGAGTCGCCGCATGTTCTAGGGTTATTTAGGCGATGAATATATTAACCATTATCAATTTATGCGGGAATTTATTGAGATAAGCCAGATTAACTCGCAACGACGGTTGAATTGATCAGATTTTGCGTTATTGTGACATTCATCACTTCCCGGTACTCCTGCCGTTGCGAAGAACAAAATTTTAGAGATTCACATGTCACAAACAGATGAACTGCGCACCACCCGTGTTAGCAGTCTGATAACACCAAAGGCGCTGGCTGAAAAATTGCCGGTTTCCGCAGCCGTTGCAGCTAATGTCACCGAATCACGTCAACGCATTGAGAAAATTATCAGCGGCGAAGATAAACGCCTGCTGGTTGTCGTCGGGCCATGTTCGATTCACGATATTGAAGCCGCTATCGATTATGCAGGTAAGCTCAACGTTTTGCGCGAGAAGTATAAAGACAGTCTAGAGATTGTCATGCGCACCTATTTTGAGAAGCCACGCACCGTCGTTGGCTGGAAAGGCCTAATCTCCGATCCGGATCTCAACGGCAGCTATCGAGTTAATCACGGGATTGAGCTTGCTCGTAAAGTACTGCTGGCTATCAACGAAATCGGATTGCCAACCGCAACCGAGTTCCTCGATATGGTCATCGGCCAGTATTTTGCCGACTTGATTAGCTGGGGAGCGATTGGTGCACGGACAACAGAAAGCCAAATCCACCGTGAGATGGCTTCTGCACTCTCCTGCCCAGTCGGATTTAAAAACGGTACCGACGGCAACACCCAAATCGCTATCGATGCCATTCGAGCCTCGCGGGTCAGCCACATGTTCCTGTCACCAGACAAAGACGGTCAGATGACGGTTTACCGCACCTCGGGTAACCCTTATGGCCACGTAATTATGCGCGGCGGAAAAACGCCTAACTATCATGCTGCCGATATCGCTCAGGCTTGCGAAAACCTTGCCGAGTTTGACTTGCCGCAGCGCCTGGTGGTGGATTTCAGTCACGGCAACTGTCAGAAGCAGCATCGTCGCCAGTTACTGGTCGCGGAAGATATTTGCCAGCAAATTCGCCACGGTGGCACAGGTATCGCCGGGATTATGGCGGAAAGCTTTATTGAAGAAGGTACGCAGAAGATTGTCAGCGGAGAACCTCTGGTTTACGGTAAATCTATCACTGACCCTTGCCTGAGCTGGAAAGATACTGAAACTCTTCTGGCGATGCTGGACGAGGCAACGCGCAGTCGTTTCTGATGCATAAATGCAGCCTCTATGGTCATCGTAGAGTGTTCGGATATAAGGGGCCTCGTGGCCCCTTTTTGTATTTTTATATTCTGATAATTTAGTCACTGTGAGTCACGGGCGTTTATTGCCGCGACTTGTCAGTGCGTAATGTTATTAAAAATCGCTTGCCGTAACTCGACATTCATTTGATAATGATTATCAAAGTGATATTAATTACCATTAACATCAAAGGCTTTGTGCCTATTATTTCTTCGCGAGAGCCCTCATGACCCAAGTCAGCTATGAAACTTATCTGCAAGCTAAACAACAAAACCCAGGAAAATATGCCCGGGATTTAGCCGGTATTCTGGGTGTCAGTGAAGCCGAATTGACCGAAGCGCGCCTGTCCCATGATGCGATTCGCCTCGATGTTGACGCGCGCACCCTGCTCGCTCAGCTTGAACACCTGGGTGGTACTAAATCGATTACCCGCAATGAATACGCGGTTCACGAGCAGCAGGGGGAGTACAAAAATCAGCATCTCAATGGCCATGCCGGACTGGTTCTCAATCCGCGAGCTCTCGATCTGCGCCTGTTCCTTAGTCAGTGGCAAACAGTTTATGCCCTGACAGAACAGTCACCGAAAGGCCCTCGCCACAGCCTGCAATTCTTTGACGCGCAGGGTTATGCGGTGCATAAAATCTACGCAACTGAAGAAACTATTCTCGAAAAATGGGTGGCGCTGGTCGAACAATATTCGGCAAAAACGCCAATCGCGCTGCAAATAACACCGGCTGACGCTGTCACTCAGACAGTTGCCGATACCGAGGGATTAGACGCTGAATGGCGAAAAATGACCGACGTTCATCAGTTCTTTCAAATTTTGCGCCGTCGCAACCTGACGCGTCAGCAAGCGTTTCGCGCGGTGGATGATGATCTGGCCTATCGGGTTGATAATGGTGCGCTGGCCAAAATTTTAAATACCGCCAGCGAAGACAAAAATGAAATCATGATTTTTGTCAGCAACAAAGGCTGTGTACAAATTTTTACCGGTCAAATTGAAAAGGTGCTGCCGCACGACGAATGGATCAATGTATTTAATTCACGCTTCACGCTGCATGTGGTCGAACCGGCCATTGCTGAAAGTTGGGTAACTCGCAAACCGACTAAAGACGGCTTTGTCACTAGCCTCGAGCTTTTTGCCGCTGACGGCAGCCAAATTGCACAATTATTTGGCCAACGAACTGAAGGTCAGCCTGAGCAAAGCACCTGGCGTGAACAGATCTCTGCTTTGATTGCACAAGGCGTGGCTGCATGAAAACCGCTCTAAAGCCCCTGATTGCGGCTCTTTGTCTGGCCACATTTTTCTCGGCACAGGCGGCCGAGCGAGTGGTCAGCATCGGCGGTGACGTGACCGAAATTGTCTACGCTCTCGGCGCAGGAGATGAGTTAGTGGCGCGCGATAGCACCAGCACTCATCCTGTCCAGGCGATGAAATTACCCGATGTTGGCTATATGCGCATGCTGAATGCCGAGGGAATCTTATCTACCAAACCGACGCTGGTCCTGAGTTCTGATTTAGCGCAGCCCTCTCTGGCGCTGCAACAGGTCGCGCAGACGAATGTCAAAGTCGTGCGCGTGCCGGGTAATCCTACTCTTGATACCGTGGTGCAAAAGATTGAAGTCATCGCTACAGCATTAAATCGTCAGGCACAGGGCGAAAAGTTAATTGCCGATTATCTTAGCCAGCTTGGCGCAGTAAAAGGTCCGCTGCTGCATGTCAAAGTGCTGTTTATCATGAGTCACGGCGGTATGAGCTCGATGGCCGCGGGGCAAAACACCGCCGCCGACGCAATTATGACCTCTGCCGGAACGCAAAATGCGATGCAGGGATTTAGCCGCTATCGGCCACTGTCGCAGGAAGGCATCGTGGCAGCGGCTCCGGATCTTTTGCTATTAACAACCGATGGAGTTAAAACGCTTGGCGGCATTGATAATGTCTGGAAACTTCCGGGTCTTGCCATGACTCCTGCCGGGCGTAGCAAACGTGTGTTGGTGGTCGATGATATGGCGCTTCTGGGATTCGGTCTGGAAACGCCTATGGCTTTGGCAAAACTTCGTCAGGCAGCGGAACAAGTAAAATGAGTAGCCTAAGCACGCCCGCTTATCAGCGTATTCCGGTTCAAGTCTGGACTTTGCTTGCTCTGACGGCGCTGCTTGTAATATTGAGTCTGATGGCCGCCAATAGCGGCGCTGTCTCCTTGTCTATCACAACGTTGCTACACCAGCCCTTTGATCGGCAATTATGGCAAATTTGGCTCACCATTCGCTTGCCGCGAGTTTTACTGGCTGTCATCGTAGGCTGTGGGCTGGCCTGCTCTGGCACGGTAATGCAGGGAGTTTTTCGCAATCCACTGGCCGATCCCGGCCTGCTGGGAATTAGCAGCGGCGCAGCATTGTTCGTCGCGCTGATGATTGTCTTTCCGTTTTCTCTTCCCAATTTTCTAATGCTGTATAGCCAGATGCTTGGCGCGTTCTGTGGCAGTCTGGCAATCTCTTTCATTGTTTTCCTGCTTAGTCGCATGGGGCATAACGGACTTTCGAGGCTATTGCTGGCCGGTATTGCCATTAACGCCATCTGCGGAGCCGCCGTCGGTGTGCTGACCTATCTCAGCAACGACAGCCAGCTGCGCCAGTTTTCCCTCTGGAGCATGGGCACATTGGGTCAGGCACAATGGCCGACTGTAACGGTAGCCGCATCGGTTATCGTTCCCGCCAGCATTGCGACTCAGTTTTTAGCCCGTAAACTTAACCTGTTGCAGCTTGGCGATGAAGATGCCCATTATCTTGGCGTCAACGTTCGCCAGACTCAGCGCATACTTTTATTGCTGAGTGCCCTGCTGGTTGGTGCTTGTGTGGCAGTTTGCGGGATTATTGGTTTCATTGGGCTGGTTATCCCCCACCTGTTGCGGATGCAGATTGGTGCCGACCACCGCTGGCTGTTGCCCGGTTCAGCTCTCGGCGGTGCGTGCCTTTTGCTGCTGGCCGATACGTTAGCGAGAACGCTGGTTGCGCCAGCGGAAATGCCTGTGGGATTGTTGACTGCTTTACTCGGTGGACCTTACTTCCTGTGGTTGATTTTATGCGCTGGAGGGCAACGCCGTGACTGACAGCGCATCAGATTTCACCGAAGTACAAACAAAAAATTTGCTTCAGGCCAATAATCTCAGTTACTCGGTGGGCAATAAAAAGCTGATTAATGATATTTCGCTACAACTTAAAAGCGGTGAATTGGTGGCGCTAATCGGCCCTAACGGAGCAGGCAAATCAACGTTGCTCAGGCTACTTACCGGGTATTTAACCACGGAGTCAGGCGGCTGCCATCTGCAGGGGCGACCATTGCAGAGCTGGGAACCGCTTGAGCTGGCCCGCACCAGGGCGGTGATGAGGCAAAACAGTGAACTGGCCTTTGGTTACAGCGTCAAAGAAGTTATCAGCCTGGGTCGTTCCGCGCACAACAATGCCCAGCTACAACACGCGTTGCAGCAGGTACTTGAACAGACTGACTGCCTGACGTTGGCCGACCGCGATTATCGCCAACTCTCCGGCGGTGAACAACAACGGGTGCAGCTTGCACGCGTGTTGATTCAACTGTGGAGCACTCAACCTGTACCACGCTGGCTGTTTCTCGATGAACCCACTTCGGCTTTAGACCTTTACCACCAGCAACACAGTCTACGCCTGCTACATCAGTTGACACGCCAGTCGCCGCTGGCAGTTTGCTGTGTGTTGCACGACCTTAATCTTGCCGCGCTTTATGCCGACCGGATCTTACTGTTGCACCAAGGTGAGCTGGTTGCGGCGGGAACGCCCAAAGAAGTACTGCGGGCGGATATTTTACAGCGCTGGTATCGTGCCGACCTTGGCGTAAATACCCATCCTGAAAGCCCCGTCCCACAGGTTTTTTTACGCCATTAAGACGCAGAAGTTCAGGAAAAAATCAGATAATAATCAGGTTTCAATCAGCCCTTTTGCCCTGAATTAGAACAACTGGGCTGATTCTAACTAGCTTAGCTGGAACAGGAAACCTCGAGATGTTTACCCCAATCCGGCGGCAGCGCTGCAAACTCATCAAAACGGCTGTCGTCGCTGTATGGATCTTGCAACGCCTGATGCAACGCCTGCAAACGGTTGATATCGTCAGCCTCGGCCCCTTCAATTGCCTGCTGAGCCAAATAATTTCGCAGGATAATACGCGGATTACTCTTTTTCATCGCCTGTTGGCGAGTCGCATCATCCTGCTGTTCCAACAGCAACCGCTGGCGATAACTTTGATACCAAAGGTCAAACGCCTCGCGGTCGATAAATTCATCGCGCATTGCACTGCGTTCTTCATCACGCCTAATTTCGCTTAACAGGCGGAAGGTGCGGGTGTAATCACGACCTTCGTTGGCCATCAGGCTCAAAAGCCCGGTCAGCACGCTATTGTCTTGCTTGTTCTCGGTAAAGAAGCCCAGCTTGGCACGCATCATTTTACCGTATTCGATCATTAGCGCCGGTTCATAGGCAGCCAGAGCCTGTTGTAATTCTTCTGTAGACAGCAGCCCGGAAAGCGATTGTGCCAACCGATGCAAATTCCAATAGGCCACTGAAGGCTGATTATCAAAGCTGTAGCGCCCCTGACTGTCGGTATGATTACAGATAAAATCCGGCTTATAGTCATCGAGAAAACCGTAAGGGCCGTAATCGATGGTCAGGCCAAGAATCGACATATTGTCGGTATTCATGACCCCGTGAGCAAAGCCCACGCTTTGCCATTGAGCCATTAGCCTTGCAGTGCGTTCCACGACATCGGTAAACCATTGCAGATAGCGGTCAGCGCCATCGCGCAGCTGCGGCCAAAAATGTTCAATACAATAGTCAGCCAGCATCGCCACCTGTTCGGGCTGCTTGCGATAGTAAAAATGCTCAAAATGACCAAAACGGATATGGCTCGGCGCGACGCGAACAAGCATGGCACCGCGCTCAGCCTGCTCGCGATAAACCGGCTCATTGCTGGTCACAATGCTCAGCGCACGAGTGGTTGGCACACCGAGATAATGCAGGGCTTCAGAGGCCAGAAATTCACGAACTACAGAACGTAATACGGCTCGGCCATCGCCCATGCGCGAATACGGTGTCAGTCCGGCGCCCTTGAGATGCCAGTCAAGAGAACTGCCGTCAGCCAGTTTTTGCTCACCCAATAATAAACCGCGACCGTCACCGAGTTGCCCGGCCCATTGACCAAACTGATGGCCGCTGTAGACCTGCGCTAGCGGCCTCATACCCGGGAAAAGTTTTTCCCCGCTCCAGTAAGCCGAGTTTTCGACGGTAAACAGAGAAGATTCAAGTCCCAATTCTTCGGCCAGCGGCGCGCTGTGATACAGCAAACGTGCGCCCTGCAACGGCGTTGGTTGAAGTTCGGTATAAAAACCGGGTAACTGGTCGAAATACTGGTGTTCGAATTGCGGCATAGCGCCCTCTTTAGACCATCCAACTGCGCATCAAAACCTGACACTGTTCGCGGACGGTACTTTTAATCAATGCCATTCTTGCGGCAGGAAACTGGCTCGCATCTTCGGCTGGGCTGTAGACCGGATGTTTCATTGTATAAAACGTGGTCGCCAGGCCAAACAGAGAAAGCGATCTGATTTGCGTGCGCTCATCATCGACCGAGGTGTCCGAGATGCGAGCGACCAGTCTGGCACCCGCATCATGGATGTGGCAGATTAATTTTTCGTTGAAACGGCTGGCTGCTTTTTCCGGCCCCTGCCCCATCTTGATTCGCACGTGAAACAGGCGACGCTGGTGCGCAGTATTATTGTTCAATACCCGTTCAAGAACGGTATCCAGCATTAGGCAAAACATCTCGATACAGGCTTCTGGTTCAGGATTTTTAACTTGCGCCATCCGCTCCAGCAGCGGCTCAAACCATTCATAGCTCTCATCCGCCAGAAACTCTGCACAAGTGACATACAACCCTTCTTTATTTTCAAAATAATACTGCAATGCCGGAGTGTTGACCCCTGCATGTTTGGCAATAGCGCGGGTTGAAGCGCCTTCAAAACCCAACTCGCCAAACAGGACAATCGCACTGTCGATAATACGTTGCCGCGTTTCATCACCACGGGCATAGCCCCCGGAATCAGGATGGCGCAGCTGTTTAGTTAGGGCGTTATCAGTCATGGCTCTCTTCCAATAGCAAAACATGCGAATTATAACAGTCAAATTGCATAATAAAAGTATATCACTTGACATAAATGTCTCATTCGGAATAAATATATCAATCGGAATAATTTCACTCACAAGGTTCACTCAGTGCTACTAGCCTCCATGACGGCGTCCTCCGAGGCCGCGCCCGCAGTAAATGTTCAACCTCAGTCCAGTAAAAAACGTCGCATTTTGGTGCGACTGGCCATCGGCGTTGCTGTGGTATTACTGCTGGCTTTTTTATATTGGTTTTTTATCGCCCGCTTTAACGAATCCACAGATGATGCCTACATTCAGGCCGATAGTGTGACGCTGGCTCCAAAAGTTTCGGGCTATGTGACAAAAGTACTGGTTAAAGACAACCAGTGGGTAAAAGCCGGCGAGCCGGTGGTGCAGCTTGAAGACGACCAGTATCAGGCTCGGGTCAATCAGGCAACGGCCAATATTTTGGCTGACCAGGCAGCCATCGATCAGGCAAATGCCGAGATTAACCGCCAGAATGCGCAGATTGAACAGGCGCAGGCGCAGCAGCGATCGGCTCAGGTGCAGCTCAATTATTCAAATCATGAATATCAACGCTATCTGCCGCTGGCAGCCAGCGGTGCAGAAAATCAGGAAAAACTGGCCGAACTGCGCCGCAGCCGCGATCAGGCTCAGGCCGATTTCGACGCCAATGTCGCTGCGGTAAAATCAGCTTCGGCACAAATCCTTTCAATGCATGCGCAAATTGAGCAGGCTAAAGCCCAGCTCGCTTCTGCACAGGCCAATCGCGCGCAGTCGGCTATCGACTATCGCGGCACCGTGATTTACAGCACGCTGGAGGGCAGAGTTGGCGACCGCGCGGTTCGCGTGGGTCAATACGTTCAGCCCGGCACTCGATTGCTGACCGTAGTCCCTGAGAACGACTTGTATCTCGTTGCCAATTTCAAAGAAACACAGCTGACCCACATGCTTCCCGGCCAGAGCGCGACGCTGCACGTTGATGCATTCCCGGGCCACGATTTCAGCGGCGTGGTAGACAGCTTCGCGCCGGGCACCGGTTCACTGTTCGCCCTGCTGCCACCTGATAACGCCACTGGCAACTTTACCAAAATCGTGCAGCGCGTCCCGGTGCGAATCCGCATTACCGATCACAGCAATCAGGTAAAACGCCTGCTGGCAGGAATGTCGGTCACGGTAGACGTAAACACTCATCCTGATCAGACTCAGGCACAGCCATGAGCACCACAACTGTACCCGAAACTCAGGCCAGTGCCTCGGTAACGGACTGGATTGCGGTATTTGCCGGCGCGCTGGGAGCGCTGATGGCAACGCTGGATATTTCCATTACCAACTCGGCGCTGCCGCAAATTCAAGGGGAAATTGGCGCGACGGGTACGGAAGGCACCTGGATTTCAACCGGCTATCTGCTGTCGGAAATTGTGATGATCCCGCTGGCAGCATGGCTTAGCCGCTTGCTGGGACTGCGAAATTTCCTGCTGTGGTGCGCCTTGATGTTTATCGTATTTTCGGTGATCTGCGGTATTTCAGACAGCCTGACCCAGATGATTATTGGCCGCGTCGGCCAAGGTTTTGCCGGAGGCGCGATGATTCCTACAGCTCAGATGATTATTCGTACTCGTCTGCCGCGACGACAACTCCCCCTCGGGATGTCGATATTTGGCGTTATCGTGATCCTCGGGCCGGTTATGGGCCCGGTTCTGGGCGGGTGGCTCGCCGAAAACGTCAGCTGGAACTGGTGTTTCTTCCTCAATTTACCGGTCGGCATCGGCCTGATAGCTTTGCTGCTAACTGGATTACCGAAAGAGAAACCTCATTGGGAAGGCTTCCGCGAAGCCGACTGGCTGGGCATTATCGGGCTCAGCGTGGGTCTGAGCTGCCTGACTGTGGTGCTGGAAGAAGGCCAGCGCGACAACTGGTTTGATTCGACACTGATTATCTGGCTTACCATCGCCATGGTAATGGGATTTATCTTGCTTGGCATCGCGCAAATTACCGTAAAAAAACCGGTCATCAGACTCTCACTGCTGCGCAACCCGCGATATGTCAGCGTATTGGTGATCGTCTTTGTAGTCGGCATGGGGCTTTACTGTGTGTTGTATCTGCTGCCGCAGTTCCTGAGCGGAGTCGCCGGTTACAACGCGCAGCAGTCGGGTATGGTGTTGCTGGTTTCCGGCATCCCCAGCCTGTTAATGATGCCGATCCTGCCGCGAATGTTGCGCAGCGTTGACACCCGTTTTCTGGTCATCGCCGGGGTAGTCCTTTTTGCCGTCAGCTGTTTCCTCGATATCTCACTGACGGCGCAAAGCACTGGTGACGATTTCTTCTGGTCACAGCTGCTGCGCGGCGCGGGCCAAATCATGGCGATGATGCCACTGAATCAGGCGTCGATGGCCGCGGTCAACGACGATGAGGTCGCCGATGCAGCGGGCATTTATAACATGATGCGTAACCTCGGTGGCTCGGTTGGGCTGGCCGTGTTGGGGATCTTTATCGATCGACAGCGAAAAATGCATGACGACGTGATCAGAGAATCAGTGACCGCAAATTCTCCACTGGCAGAAAGCCGAATATCGGCCAGTACCGGGCAGTTTTTCAGTCAAAGTGGCGACCTGGTACATGCAAAAATGCAGGCCATGGGGCAATTGGCAAATGAAATCTCCCAGCAGGCACTGGTGATGACCTATTCAGAAGCTTTTTATGTCCTGGGACTTGCGCTGGTGTGTTGTATTCCACTGGCGCTGCTGCTGCGCGCGCCACGTTTAACTAATAAGTGACAGATAATGAACAACAAATTAATGCATTACGCGCCTTTAAGCTGCCTGGCGTTGCTGCTGGCGGGCTGTAGCGTTGGCCCCGACTATCACGGTGCCCCGCCCCTTCCGGTAAGCGCCAAATTTGCCCGTCTGCCAAATACTGGCGTCAGCACCGGGCAGGTTCAATCGCACTGGTGGCTAGCTTTCAATGACGATCGCCTTAATCAGTTGATTACGAAAGCGATGGAGCACAACCCCGACTTGGATATCGCTCGTGCTCGTTTACTGGAATCCCGGGCCTCTCTGGCCGGTGACCGTGCGCAGCAGCTGCCAAAACTGGATGCCAGCGGCGCTCTGGTCCGCGCCAAATTGCCGGACAGCGCCGGATTATCGACGGATAACCCAATAAATCTTTACAGTAGCGGCCTGGACGCCAGCTGGGAGCTGGATTTATTTGGCCAGCAGCGACGCACCACTGAGGCGGGACAGGCACAGCAACAGGCGAGCGAGGCCAGCCTGGCAGACACTCAGGTGGCCATAGCAGCAGAGGTTGCAAATAATTATTTGCAGCTCTGCGGTGCTCAGGAAAAGCTAGCCAATCTGCAACAAAACCTCGAGCTTCAGCAGCAGATGCTAACCTTGACACGCCAGCGTCAAGCTCGTGGTGCGTCAAACGATAGCGATGTGAATCGACTCGAAACTCAATTCGAAAACAGTCAGGCGGAAATTCCTAATCAACGGGCTGAAATCAATGGCTATAAAGACCAGCTGGCATTTTTATCCGGCTTAACGCCGGGCAGTCTGGATAAGCTATTGTCAGGAGCCGTTCAGCTGCCTGCACAACCTGAAAAGGTCGATGTAGGCGATCCGCTGGATTTACTGCGCCGTCGCCCAGATGTCCGCAACGCGGAGCGGAAACTGGCAGCCAGTACCGCAACGGTGGGAGAACACGTAGCCGACCTTTATCCTAAAGTCACCCTGCGCGGGATCCTTGGATTCAGCAGTGACAGCAGCAGTCAGGTATTCGATCACGCCAATCAGTCGTGGTTGCTGATCCCGATGTTACAGTGGAATATTCTCGATTTTGGGCGCATTCGTTCACAAATCAACGTCGCCAAGGCGCAGCGCGATGAAGCGGAAGCTCAGTGGCATAAAACCGTGCTGGATGCGTTGCGCGATGCAAATAGCTCACTGTCACGCTACGGCGAACAGCGGCAAACCTTGGCTAACTATCTTAACGTTGAACAAACGGCAGGCAGGGACCAGAAGTTGATGCAACAGCGCTATAGCGCAGGGGTTGCCAGCCTGATTGATGTGCTGGATACGCAGCGCACCGAGCTGACTGCCAGTCAAAACAGGATCCAGTCACAGACCGATCTGGCGCTGGATTATGTCGCATTACAGAAAAGTTTGGGTCTCGGCTGGCAGTCTTGAGACACTGAAATAGGCAACAGGGTAAAACACTAGTTTTACCCTGATTGTACAAAATTTTCCGCTAATTCAGTGAGCATGATGAAAATAAACAATTTTGTCAGCAAATGCGTTAGCCATTGAAATCCATCAATAAGAATTTTAAAGTAGCCGCATTACCACATTATTTTCAGTGAATTACTCATGACTACTGGCCAAATGCTAATCCCGGTTGCCGTAATTTTGGCGTGTGCGGGATATTTCCTGCCTTTCTTGATTGCCGATCATAAAAAACATAAAAACTTACCGGCCATTTTCGGGCTGAATCTGGTTCTTGGCTGGACAGTCATTGGTTGGATTGCTGCACTTTTCTGGGCTGTTTCCAACAATCCGCAACCCTCTCCTGCCTGTTCCGAAGAGTCCTGATAACTCTCTTAATCGTCAACATATCAAGATTCACAAACTCCCCTGCCTAGAGGATGAGTAAGCCAAAATCAGGGGTGATTTTTTTATTTTCAAGTTCTTTCACCACAAAGGTTTGGTAAGAATAAGAAGGTGATTCTTTAATATTTTTGACCCAAACCAGCTTATATCGAGACGTGGGTATTTTGGGACCGAAAACATCGCCGATTGCATTAACCAACACCGTCGATTTATATATCACGTGGCAAATATCTATTGCTTGCTCAAAAAGTTTCGCCCCTCCAGCTATAACCAGCTCTAATCGCCCCTCATGCTGAGCTATTTGTATCGCTTCTTCCAACGATGAGACTCTGCGAACATTAGTATCTTTTAGTGGATTAGAACTTAAAACGATAATGTCTTTTAGAGGGAGAGAGCAAGGTAGGATTTCATAGGTCTGGCGGCCCACGACAACGAGTTTGTTATTGGTGACGGCCTTGAAACGCTCCTGCTCACCTTTTACATGCCAGGGAATACTATTTTTCAGGCCGAGAACATTGTCTTGTGATGTAGCGTAAATCATTGAAATTAAAGTCATAAAAAGTCTCTTAAAGTTTATTTATTTTTAGCCTTACTCCCCCGGCCTGTATAAGTACGGCTTTCCAATGCTGCACTTTGTTTTTTGTTGTTCGTGGATACAGCTTTAGATAAATAGGGTGATTTACGCCGCCTCCCAATAACGGGCCAGATAAATAGGCTCATAATTATCAAATTATAGTTAATAGTTAAAATTGGGACTGAAAATTTAATGTAAAATCAGAAAAATAGGAATGTATGATAATAAGATAAACTCGGCGCGTTTGGCGAGGAATACGAGTTAGGATATTGAAATTAATAGAATAATTATTTAAATAGCTTTGGGGAACAGTGAGATCCATCCGAGGGGATACTATTGAAATATATTTATTATCAATTAATTACTATAACTTGGCTGCTATTTATCGAGCCAAAGCACAATGTTAATAATAACTAAATAAATAAACTCCATTTAGTTATTATTAACATAATTATCACTTAACATTGATGATTCGTTATTGAAAATAATTTAACTCATTGATTTTTATTTAGTTATCACAATGAAATTAGATTCGTCGTGCTTGCCAATAAGTTTTACGCCAATAAGCGTTATCCAGAGAAGAGCGGATCACACCGCGAGAAGTCGAAGCATGGATAAACTCATCCCCACTGTCGTAGATACCGACATGCAGGCCATTTTCACCGGCCCCCGTTTTGAAGAACACTAAATCTCCAGGTAATAACTCCTTGCGGGAAACTCGGGTACCAATTTCAGTCTGTTCAGCGGTTGAGCGAGGAAGAATAACGCCAAATCTGTCGCGGAAGGTGCGGAAGACAAAGCCAGAGCAGTCGATACCGCTGCGTGCCAAGCCACCGTAGCGATAAGGCGTGCCGTGCCATTCACTAAGCTGATAGTTTAGCTGTGCCTTAACAACACGGGAATCTGACAAGTTTCCGCTTGGCATCGGTGCATGGCTACTACAACCGCTGAGGATCAATGTTGTTAATACCAACAGAGAATAAAAAAATCTGGAGTATTTTTGCATTACTTTCGTTCCCTGGCTGACATCCTGAAATGTTCCCGCGTGCGCAAAACTCGCCGGATAGGATAACTTGCCGTTATCTAAGGATTAAAAGAATCTAGCGCTATTTTATCTGCCATCCAACAAAAATCGACTTGGTTTACGAAAGAAAATTGAAAGTTAATAATAAAAACGGCAAGCGCAGCGGCTATTTTATCGCCGCCTTTCCCGACTTGCTGTTGATAAGCCACACGCCCAAAAGGATCGACAAAGCACCTAACGACTTCAATGGATGCATGTTTTCGTGGAACCACGGTAACCACACAGCGGCGAGATAAACCACTGCATAGCTCAGGCTTAGCAGACTATAGGCACGATTCAACGGCAGTTCACGTAAGGCGAAAAACCAGCACACCATCGACAGTGCATAACCGGCAATGCCACAACAGACGATGAATACCGCTACTAAATGGTTCATTATTAAAGAGTAAAGCAGGGCATCCAGTGAAAGCGTCGGCATTTGACTCATGCCCCATTTCATCAGCAGCTGCGCCGCGCTAACCAGCATTAGGCTAGCAACCCCCCAGGCATAGCCCTTCAACGGCTAATTCCCATTAATAGTATTCCTAACATGATAAACCCTACGCCCAGCCAATGGCGGCGATCGATAAACTCATCAAAAAACCAGCGCGCGCTAAAGGTGATTAACACAAAATTCATGCTGAGCATGGGATAGGCAATACTCAGAGGTAAAATTTGCAATACGCGCAGCCAGAGCAGCAGCCCACAGCCCATAAAAAACACGGCTGCTATCATCCAGCGTAAAATCGACCCCAGATTACTAGCAACCTGGTGTGCGCCTGCCTGCGCGGCTTTTTTTTGGCAAAGTTGCCCCGCGCAGGTCAGAATGCTGACTATCAGCACCAATAAGTAACCCATCATGGCAGTTTTTTATAGAACAGTAATATCAGGCGTTTTCCCCTGACCTGGTTGTCCGGCGCTGGGAGATCGGCAAAGCTTTGTGCATCGTTTCTGACTTTCAATACCATTGAGACATCGCCTTGCTGACGGGCGTTGCTCAACCATTTGGCGAACCCTTGGGTATTGATAAAACGCCCCTCGGCATCGGGATAGTCAAGCCCGTATTCGAGCTCGCCTTTTTCATCAAACATCATAATATCGCTGCGTTTTAGTTCCCAGCCCAATCCGGCGGCAATACCAACATCATCGCTGAGCACAAATCGACTTTGTTTCAACAGCGAAAAGTTTTGCTGAATAAATTCCTGCGGTTGTTTTGAATCGATGATTTTTTGCGGAATCGCCTGTCCGACCAAAAGTGCCAAGACCAGCGGACACGCAGCGGACCAATACCAGCGACGCGGCAAAGTCAGGCTTAATGCCCCCGCCAGTGCCCAGGCGGCGAAACAGACAATAGCAATCAGGACCTTATACAATTCATTCTGGGCAAAAACCGGTTTGAGATGAGTAGGCAAAATACCGGAAATCACCACCAATGCGATCACCACCAGCGATCCAAAAATGATATTGATTATGCCATTTATTTTAAGCGCGCGCGGGTTGGCTGACTGACGCACCTGCTCGAAATAATCAGCCATCAGCAATGCCAATGGTGCGAAGCATGGCAAAATATAAGTTGGCAGTTTTCCCTTGGCAATACTAAAGAAAATCAGCGGCATAATGGCCCAGCTTAGCAGGAAGAACAGCTCTGGTCGCAGTGCCCTTTTCTTCCATCCGGCTACCAATGAACCTGGCAATAATCCCAGCCACGGCAACACGCCCAGACACAATACCGGTATGTAAAACCAAAAAGGTGCGCTGTGTTGCGCATTTTTTTCAGCAAAGCGCTGAATATGCTCAACCCAGAAGAAGTAGCGCCAAAAGTCAGGTTCCCGCTCGCCGATGGCAATCACCCATGGCAGGCTCAGCAACAATGCGCTGACAATTGCCAATGGCCCCCAGCCTAGCAGGGTCTTGAAACGCTTCTCTTGCCAGACTATCGGCAATACGGCAATCACGGGTACGGCGAGCGCGAGAAAACCTTTGGTCATGAAACCCATGCCGCAGGCAAGGCCCAGCGCAATCCAGCTCAAGGCTTTCTGACGATTTCCACTGACTCGCAAACAGAAATAAGAGCACAGCATTGCAGCATTCACCCACAGCGTAATCATCGGATCGAGAACGCTGTAGGTGCCGATACTGAATACTAAGGTGCATGAAAGGTAAATCAGCACGGCCGTATAGGACTTTTGGCGGTTACGCCACATCAGGTTAGCCAGCCACAGCACCAGTAGTGCGCTCATAGCGGTAGAAAATACGGATCCAAATCGCACTGCGAAGTTTGAATGTCCAAATATCATCTGGCTAATATTGTTGATCCAATAACCTGCATCCGGTTTTTCGAAATATCTTAAACCTAAAAAATGTGGAACTATCCAGTCTCCGCGTTGCAGCATTTCACGACTAATTTCTGCATAGCGAGTCTCATCGGGCATCCATAACGCACGTAAATTTAACGGTATTAGATAAACCAGTGCAAAAAACACCAGCAGCATAAAGCCGCAGGCGCGTTTAATGGTGTTTTGCATTTAATTCAATCCCATTTCCTGACAACCCAACCATCCTTCCCTACCGGGGAACGGCGCACGGACAACTCGCCCCACGGGCAGCGTTTGCTGATCGGCGGGCAGTAAGCTTCCCAGCGGGCAAAACTCAATGCCCGCTTTTGCCGCGCGCGTCAGTAATTCATCAAACATGGCGGACAGTGACATACCTTCCACTTCGGCATGTATGGTGTAAACCGACAGATCGTTATCCCGGGCTATTGCATCAAGAATAAAATCGTTAAAACCTTCTACCTTAACCTCGGTGCCAATAACCTCGTCGTAGGTCGGCAAAGTCACCGGTATTTGCACTGTGCCAAGCTGCCCGCTGCTGAGCAGAGGACGAAAGATTGCCACCCCGCGGCAGTCGCTGTTGTAGCGGAAATTAAATTTCTCTTTAACATCGATGACGCGCTGATCGCCGCGCCAGCCTGCAACAGCAGAACAATCAATCGGGCGACCAATACTGTTTTCCAGCGCCACTAACCCTTTGCGCACCTGCTGTTCGAGCTGTTCAGGGGTCCATTTTTCAACTTTCGCCTGCCAGCCCTGATGATCCCAGGCATGCAAACCGATTTCGTGTCCGGCATCGGCGGTTTTTCTCATCAACGGGCCGAAATCTTTAGCGATTATCTTGCCTGGCCACGCCGTGCCGGCCACCAGAATATCCAGCCCATACAGTGAAGCAGCGTTGGATCGCAGCATTTTCCATAGAAATTTGGGACGCAAAAGGCGCCATAAATGGCGCCCCATGTTGTCCGGCCCAACGCTGAAAAAGAAACTGCCCTTGATTTGGTGTTTATCCAAAAGTCTTAACAACTCGGGGACACCCTTGCGGGTGCCACTCCAGGTATCGACATCAATTCTCAAGCCTACTTTTTTCATTCCGCTCAAGGCATTATCCTTTGTTAGCAGGCAATTCTACCGAGCGCAGGAAGAAGTCCAGAGTCGCATCAATGGTCTTGTCCATTTTTACTTCCGGTGTCCAGTTCAGCAGCTTGCGGGCATTTTTGATGCTCGGCGTACGGTGAGCAACGTCTTGATAGCCTTTACCGTAATAGCTGCTGCTTTCGATGAGCTTCATACCGGCAAACGGTGGGAACTGGTCGCGTAGCGGATGTGCATCAAAGCTCTTGAGCAGCATTTCTGCCAGCTCGCGGATGCTTGCCTCGTTGGTTGGATTACCGATATTGATAATCTCGCCATCGCAAAGATTGTCACGGTTTTCAATGATGCGGAACAGCGCTTCGATCCCATCGTTGATATCGGTAAAGCAGCGTTTCTGCTCTCCGCCGTCAATCAGCTTGATCGGCGAACCTTCAACCAGGTTGAGGATCAGCTGGGTAATGGCACGAGAACTGCCGACACGCGCAGCATCAAGGTTGTCCAGACGCGGGCCCATCCAGTTAAACGGACGGAATAACGTGAAACGCAGCCCTTCTTTGGCACCATAGGCCCAAATAACGCGGTCAAGCAGCTGCTTGGAAACAGAATAGATCCAACGCTGTTTGTTGATAGGGCCGACGATCAGATTTGAAGTATCTTCATCAAACTCTTTGTCATCACACATGCCGTAAACTTCAGAGGTTGAAGGGAAAATAATGCGTTTTTTGTATTTCACGCAATCGCGAACGATTTTAAGATTCTCTTCAAAATCCAGCTCGAACACGCGCAGCGGATTGCGGGTGTATTCGATAGGCGTGGCGATAGCCACCAGCGGCAACACAACATCACATTTCTTGATGTGATACTCGATCCACTCGGAGTGAATACTGATATCGCCTTCAACAAAGTGGAAGTTCGGGTTATCCATAAAACGGCTGATCGCGTCAGAACTGATATCCAGACCGTAGATTTCGTATTTACCGTCGCGAAGCAGTCGCTCGCTGAGATGATTACCGATAAAGCCGTTAACCCCGAGGATCAGCACGCGTGTCCGGCGTTTTAAAGCCGCATTTGGTCGACCAGTCAGGCGGACATCAGGCATAATCCCCATTTCCAGCGCCAGACGCGTGCCGTGAACATACAGACCAGATTCGTTCTGACCGGCAACAATTTCCAGCGCGCCTTCACCGCAGGCGATCACTAGCGGCTCTGCTGAGATAACTGTACCAGGCTGTTTATCGTGCTGTTTATCAAGAATGTTTGCACGCCAGACGGTCATTTTTCGCTGGCCGAGATAGGTGAATGCCCCAGGATAAGGCTCAGTCACGGCACGGATCAGGTTATTAATCTCGGTGGCAGATTTATGCCAGTGGATCTCGCCGTCAGCGGCGGTGCGACGGCCAAAGTAGCTGGCCTGCGACTCATCCTGCGGCGTCAGAGTGATTTCACCCTTCTTCATAACAGGCAGATAATGTTGCAACAGTGCCTGAGCGGCATCGCGTACTTTGCCATGCAGCGTTAGCGCGGTGTCTTGTGGGGTGATGCTGACCACCTGCTGATCCACAATATCGCCGGCATCTGGGCGTTTCACCATCTTGTGCAACGTCACGCCGGTTTCGGTTTCTCCGTTAAGCAGCGCCCAATTAACCGGCGCACGGCCACGATAGCGTGGCAAAAGCGAGCCGTGCAGGTTAAATCCGCCGTTTGGTGCCAGTGAAAGGATCTCTTCACTCAGCATGTTGCGATAGTAGAACGAGAAAATAACGTCTGGCTGCAGTTCGCGGATACGGCTTACCCACAGCGGGTGGTTAACATCTTCCGGGGCATACACCGGCAAATTCAATTCGGCACCAGTACGGGCGACCGAGGCAAAGAAATTATTTTCTTCAGGAGAGTCGGTATGGGTAAATACGGCCTGCACATCATAACCCGCCTCAACCAGAGCCTTCAGGCCAACACAACCAATGTCATGGTAAGCAAAAACAATCGCTTTCATTATTTAATTTCCTGATCTTTATCGTTATCTACGGCTATGGCGCCAATGACTTTTTGAACGAAATAACGTGGGCGTGCACGCACGTCGGTATAGATGCGGCCGATGTATTCACCCAGCAGCCCCATGCCGACAAATTGCGCTCCGATAAACATAAACAGCAGAGCGAACAGCGTAAACACGCCTTCCGCAGCCCATTCAGGGCCAAGTATCAAGCGCATAAGAATCAATACCAGCGCCAGTAAAAAGCCGAATAGAGCAATAAAACTGCCCACCACGCTGAGCATACGCAGCGGAGTGGTGGTCAAACAGGTGATCAGATCAAACATCAGGTTGATGAGTTTCATCAGACTGTATTTTGAGTCACCAAACTCGCGTTCTGCGTGCAAAACTGGAATTTCAGCAGTCTTGCGCGCAAACGTATTGGCGAGGATAGGAATAAAGGTGCTGCGCTCGTGACAGTTGAGCATCGCCTGAACAATGTGTCGGCGGTAGGCACGCAGCATGCAGCCGTAGTCCCCCATCGACTTGCCGGTAGCGCGCTGAATCATCATATTGATGATTTTCGAAGCATTTTTACGGAACCAGGAATCCTGACGATTCGAGCGTACAGTACCCACGACGTCATAACCTTCCTGAGCCTTGGCAACCAGGCGCGGGATCTCTTCCGGCGGGTTTTGTAAATCAGCATCCAGAGTAATCACCAGATCGCCACTGACCTGATTGAAGCCAGCCATGATCGCCGAATGTTGGCCGTAGTTTCGGTTTAGCAATACGGCAACGACGCAGTTTTCTGGCTGCTCGGCGGCCTGTGTAAGCAGCTCTGCCGAGTTGTCGGTACTGCCGTCATCAATCAGCACGATTTCGAAAGGCATGGTCAGTTGGCGGCAGGCGGCAATCGTGCGTGACAGCAGAACAGGCAGGCTCTCTTCTTCATTGAATACGGGAATAACCACTGAAACTTTATTTATTTCTTCAAACTGAGCCACTACTGCTTCTCCACCAGGGATTTAAGCGCATCGACTACACGGTCAACATCGCTGTCCTGCATATCAGGGAACATAGGTAAACTGCACAGGCGTGCGGTATTCCACTCACTGTGGGGTAATGAGAGGTCTGGATAACGCTCGCGATAGTATTTTTGCGTATGGGCAGCACGGAAATGCAGGCCGGTGCCGATCCCCAGCTCTTTCAAACGTTCCATCAGCGTGTCGCGGTTAAGCCCACAGCGCTCTTCATCTACGCGGATCATAAACAGATGCCAAGTATGCAAATGCGGATAAGCCGGCACATGCATAGGCAGGAACGGCGTGCCTTCCAGTTTTTCAAGATAAAGCCGAGCCAGAGCTGCACGGCGGGCATTCATTGCCGCCAGACGTTTCAGCTGCACCACGGCAATCGAGGCGTGAATATCTGAGAGGTTATATTTGAAGCCTGGTTCAATCACTTCCGCCTGCGGACGACGGCCCTGCACTTGCCTGTCGAAAGCATCAACCGCCAGACCGTGGAATTTCAGCGCGCGAACCTTGGCAGCCAGCGCGTCGTCATCGGTTGCGATTAATCCACCTTCGGCACAGGTCATGTTTTTAATGGCGTGGAATGAAAAAATGGCGGTGCCCTGTGCGCCAATCCAGCGATCGCGGTATTGAGTGCCTGCCGCATGGGCAGCGTCTTCAATAACCGTAATATTGTGGCGATTTGCCACGGCGTAGATTGGGTCGAGATCTAACGAAGCACCAGCATAATGCACCGGAATAATGGCTTTGGTTTTTGGTGTAATCGCTGCTTCGATGGCTTCGGCACTGACCATGAGAGTATTTGGGTCGACGTCGATCATTACTGGCTCGGCGCCGAGCAGGACAATCATGTTCAGCGTGGAGACCCAGGTTTGCGAAGGGGTAATGACTTCGTCGCCGGGTCCAATGCCTAGCGCCAGCAGCGTGACATGCATTCCACCGGTTGCCGAACTTACCGCTATTGCGTGTTTACAGCCAAATGCCGCAGAAAAATCCTGTTCGAGCTGATGGGTTTGCGGACCGGTGGTAATCCAGCCTGATCTTAGAACTTGTTCAACGGCGTTGATTTCTTCATCACCCATTGATGGGCGGGAAAACGGCAAAAAATTTTCCATGGAGCATATCCTGTAATTTAAGGACCGCAAAAGGGCATTAGTTGAGCCAAACTGTATATGTTAGTTGTTTAACAACGAGTAAACGTATAGAAGAAAAGTTGTCTCAATTATCCTTGTTTAATCTTAATTTAACATTAAGGAAATTCAAGTATTTGACAAGTAAAAACAAGTGTTTGTTGGCAATTAAAAGATTGCGATTTTACATCGAAAAATGAGGTGAAAAACATCTCTGACTCCCTTCCTTTTGGAGAGTCTAGAACAGTATCTAAAAAAATTCATAAAGGAATATAAATCTTGTATTAATATCAATGAGCAATGATTTGCTCACAGAGTAAAAATTTATTTGTTCTTAATAAGGCTTAAATTAAACGGTCATAATCCACGACCGGCCTTCAAAATGATGCAATTTAAAAAAAACGCCATAATTAAGAGATAACGGTTCAGGCTGCATAACCTCGGCTGTCAGGCCATTGGCTATCACTTCTCCCCGTGAAAGCATCCACACTCGACAGGCATGCTGCAGGGTGTGATTAAGATCATGATCGCTAATAATAGCTATCCCCCCTTCACTACAAAACTCGTTAATAATCAAATCCAATGCCTGCTGATGTGCAATATCCAGACTGTTGGCAGGCTCATCCAGCAGTAGCAGGCAGCCCTGAGGATTCACCGATGGCCAGACCTGTAACAGTGTTGCAACAAGCCTCACTCGCTGCCATTCACCACCGGAAAGCTGGGTTATTTTGTGTGCGAGTTTGTCATTGAGATGCAGCAGATTACAGAGTTGGGTTAATGTTTTATCCACTGCTTCCGCGCTGCTGCCTGCTATTTGGTGCAAAGATAAATATTGATATACTGGCATGGCCGACAGCGGTAAATATTGCTGGCATAAATAACTACGGTAACGAGAAAGCTCCCTGCCTGATAATTCAGTAATCCTGTTTCCGGCAATAACAACCTCACCTTCCGCTTTTAGCATTCCGGCAATCGCGGCTAACAGGCTGCTCTTTCCTGCGCCATTTGGGCCAATAATATGCACGCGGTCTCCACGTTTGACCTTTGCGCTAAAGGGTAATAAGCGTGAAATTACGGCAAGATGATTTATTTCCAGCATGTTTTAACCATCATAATCAGATCTGACAGAAATTGAGCAGTCTCGGAATTACCGGGCGGCAGGAACCCGCCCATTTCATTACTCAGAATTATTTTTCCAGAGCTTTTTTGACAGCATCGACCAACAGCGGGTCTTCCGGCGTCAAATCAGGTGCAAAGCGTTGGATAACCTTACCATCACGACCTACCAAAAACTTCTCGAAGTTCCACAAAATATTTTCTGGTTTCACAGGTTCGCGCCCTTTGCTCGCCAGAAGCTGATAAAATTCGCTCCCTTCTGGCAATATAGCCTTTGGCTGGGCCGTAATCAGTGACTTATATAAGGGATGACGCCCCTCGCCGTTGACTTCAATTTTACTGAACATCGGAAACTTGACGCCAAACTGCGTGCTGCAAAAGGTCTGAATCTCTTCTTCAGTGCCAGGCTCCTGAGCACCAAACTCATTGCAAGGGAATCCCAGCACTTCAAAACCCTTGTCATGCCAGGTCTGATAAAGGCTTTCAAGCCCCTCGTACTGCTTTGTCAGACCGCACTGCGAGGCAACATTTACTATTAGCAAAACTTCGCCTTCAAAAGCACCCAGCTTTGTCGCTTTGCCATCAATAGTGGTAAGCGAGGTATCATAAATTGCGTTACTCATAAGTCATTTCCTTTTTTGTGGAATGTAACAACTGTGAGGGATGTTTATTAAAGCCGAAACAGCTGCTGCTTCAGTTAATCATGCTTTTCTGCCCGGGATAAAAGCCAGATAAACAGCGGCGCACCCAGTACGGCAGTGACGACGCCAACCGGCAGCTCAGCCGAATAAAGGGCAACACGTGCGGTGACATCAGCCAGCAGCAATATACCTCCGCCCGCCAGTGCGCAGGCCGGGAGCAAACGACGCTGGTCGGTTATCCCTATCAGCCGCAGTAAGTGTGGGATTATCAAGCCAACAAAGCCAATCACCCCGGCAAGCGCGACGCTGATACCCACTGTCCAGCCTATCGCCAGAACCAGCACATTGCGCCAGACCACCACGGGTAAACCGAGCTGTTGCGCCTGACTAATGCCCAGCGCCAACAAATTAAGGGGGCGGCCCTGAAAACAAAGCCACAACACTACCGGCAAAAGCAGCAGGCCCAGCCAGGACTGACGCCAGTCGATACCGCCAAAACCGCCCATCATCCAGTACATTAGCTGGCGCACATCCAGGCTCGAACTAAAATACACGGCCCAGGTCATGGCTGCGCTACAGATAATGCCGATGGCCACGCCAACCAGCAGCAGGCGGGAATGCGCAAAAAGTCGGCGGCGGGCGAAATGCATTAGGAGAAAGGTCACCGCCAGCGCGCCTGAAATAGCGCTTAAGCTTATAGCCCATGACGGTAACAGACCGTGCCCCAGCATCACAGAAATTACCAAAGCCACGCCTGCGCCACTTGCGACGCCAAGCAAACCTGGCTCAGCCAATGAATTCTCGAACAGCGATTGCATTACTGCACCGGAAACGGCCAGCCCTGCCCCAACCAAAATCACGGCTAGCGCTCGAGGCAATCGAATTTGCCAGACAAAGAGTTTAGCGGAAGAAGTTAACCATTGATCTGGCCAAAACCAGCGATCGCCAGCACACAGGCTGAGAACCAGCACCACAGCCAGTAGCAGTGCCAATAGCCAAAGCCGCTGCCAGTCACGGCGCTTTTGCTGGCGCACAAGCTCGGTCAAGTTAGGAGAAGATGACATGTTTTGGGGACAGGCTCCTGAGACTTCTCGGTGATTATGTTCCCTATATTAAACAGTTAACGCCACATTTGAATGTTTAATGCCATACGATGATAAAAAGAGATAAAAAAAACCGCCACAGTTGAGTGCGACGGTTTTTTGAAAACTGAATTTAAAACGGCAATGTTAGCTGTGTGGACCGCTGGTTGGTGGGATCGGCGCACTACCATTGATACCGTGGGTGCCATTCCCCTGGTCGGGACGATCGCCCTGACCGTGCGGCTGTGGACGGCCGCCATTATTGTGCTTAGGAGGTGGTGCTGCATCCCAGCGATCGCCGTGCCAGTATTGCCCGCGATTGTTACGCTCGCCAATACGTTGATTGTGATGTTCACGCCACCACTGCGGTGAACGCCAGTCATAACCATCCCAGTAGTTACCATGACGGTCCTTGTCACCAATGTGCACAGAGACACCTGGAGCATTCACATTTATAGAAGCAGCCTGCACAAAGTTTACTTGTGCGATAGCAGGCAGAACCAATGCAACGCACAGCATTAAATGAGTTTTCTTCACAACGTCCACCTTAGTATTAATTTCTAAAAGTTTACTATCCGATAAATAATATATGACCTCAATAAAATGATAGCAGACTATAAGAATAATGCTGGCTTTCGCTGAAATTGCAGCATGATTACAATAAACATACAAATGTATCCCACCTGAAATAACTCAGCAGAATTGTGCGTAAATAACATTCAGTTTTCATAACTACGCTAACAACTCTTAACGTTAGTCTGACAACAGTTAATTTTTGTTTTATTTATAATTGGAACGTTTAATCAAACCAAGGAATAATTATGCGTCGTATATTGGCATTTGTTACCGTAGCTCTGGTCGCCTGTAGCCTAAGCGGCTGCTTATTCCCACCGTTCTGGGGCCCAGGTGGCGGCGGTGGTGGTGGTTATCATGGCGGTGGCGGCGGTGGCTGGCACGGTGGTGGCCCTCGTTAATAGCGATCTGATTTAACTTTTCAAATATTACTTATTCGACGAGATATTATTTGGCTTAAGTTAAAACGCTATCTAACTTTATACTAAGGGACTTCGGTCCCTTTTTTATTACCACTAAAAACTTCTTACAGACAGAAACTGTCACCTGTAGTTGTTAATAATGCTAGCGAATTATAAAGAGTAAATATTAAATTACCACCCAAATAATAAAACTCTTTCTTTCGCTGAGAAATTTAATCTATCAGACTAATCTTGAAGATCCCACTGCTTTAACGTTATCTTTTCACTTCTAGTAAATCCTTTTCATTAGACATATTTCTGTCATATTTCACCTCGCTTTTATCCCAGGTTACCGGCCAAATTTAAAGCAAAAAAAAAAGGCCGCATTCGCGGCCTTTTTATCACACTGATTTACTCTTTCGGAGTGGCATTTTCCACTCTGCTTTTCAACTTCTGTCCTGGACGGAAGGTCACCACACGGCGCGCCGTAATAGGAATGTCCTCGCCAGTTTTCGGGTTACGCCCCGGACGTTGGTTTTTGTCACGCAGATCAAAATTGCCAAAGCCAGACAATTTAACTTGTTCACCATTTTCCAAAGCACGACGTACCTCTTCAAAAAATAGCTCAACCAGGTCTTTGGCATCCCGTTTGCTCAGCCCGAGCTTTTCAAACAGGTGTTCTGACATTTCAGCTTTAGTAAGCGCCATAGGTTCAATCCCTCAAGGATGCTTGGAATCGCTGTTTTAGAGCCTCTACACATCTTGCAACAGTAGCGGCGATCTCCTCTTCTTCCAGTGTACGAGCGGTATCCTGCAATACCAGACTAATAGCCAGGCTTTTAAAACCTTCCGCTACGCCCCTGCCACGGTACACGTCAAATAAGTTTACGCCAACTACCTGATTTGCGCCAACTTTCTTACACTCTACCAAAATATCTTCTGCAGCGACGTTTTCAGGGACCACAACAGCGATGTCGCGACGGTTCGCCGGGAAGCGTGAAATCTCGCGCGCGTCAGGCAGGACGCGGTCTGCGAGCTTGTTCCACAACATTTCGAACACTACAGTTCGGCCATTGAGGTCAAGCTTACGTTCGAGTTCCGGATGCACTACCCCAATGAAACCAATGCGTTCGCCGTGTAAATAAATTGCAGCACTTTGTCCTGGATGCAACGCCGGGTTAGCTTCGGCCTTGAATTGGATATGATCCAATTTGCCGGTAAGTTCTAGAATCGCTTCAAGATCACCCTTCAAATCGTAGTAGTCAACCGCATTGCGCGCCAGATCCCAGTGTTCCTCGCTGCGATGACCCGAGATCACACCAGACAGCATGACATCCTGACGGATACCCAAATATGCTGCGGAATCAGGTACAAAACGCAGGCCGCTTTCGAACAGGCGCACACGACTTTGCTGGCGATTCTGGTTGTAAACCACTGATGAGAGCAAGCCAGTCCACAGTGACAGGCGCATCGCTGACATTTCTACCGAGATTGGACTTGGCAGCATTAGCACTTCTTCACCCGGATGCAGCAATTGCTGAACCTTAGGATCGACAAAGCTGTAGGTGATCGCTTCCTGGAAACCGCGATCAACTAAAAGATTTTTCACACGTTTCAGCGAAAGATCGGCCTCACGATGCTGAGTCATTTCCAGATTCGCTTTGACCGGCACATCTGGAATATTGTTGTAGCCGTATACGCGTGCGACTTCTTCAATCAAATCTTCTTCGATTTGCATATCGAAACGCCAGCTTGGCGCAACAGCTATCCAGGTATCAGCCTTAACGTCGACTTCACAGCCCAGACGTTGCAAGATATCAGTGACCTGAGCATCTTCAACGTGGTGACCAATCACACGATCCAGCTTTTCACGGCGCAGAGTGATTTTGGCCGCTTTCGGCAGTGTCGCTTCATTGCTTGCATCAATTACCGGACCAGCCTGGCCGCCGCAAATTTCCAGTAACAACGCGGTAGCACGTTCCATGGCTTTATATTGCAGCTGTGAGTCAACACCGCGTTCGTAGCGATGTGAAGCATCCGTGTGCAGGCCCTGACGGCGAGCGCGACCGGTGATTGACAGCGGATTGAAGAAAGCACACTCCAGCAACACGTCTTGAGTCTGTTCATTGACGCCGGAATGCTCGCCGCCGAAAATACCGCCCATTGCCAGCGCTTTCTTATGGTCGGCAATGACCAGCACGTCGTCGTTCAGCTTGGCAGTGGTACCATCGAGCAGAGTCAGAGTTTCGTCTTTCTGCGCCAGACGCACTACGATGCCGCCTTCAATGCGATTCAGATCGAAAGCGTGCATGGGTTGGCCCAGTTCGAGCAGCACATAGTTGGTGACATCGACAACCGGATCGATAGAACGAATCCCGCAGCGGCGCAGTTTTTCGGTCATCCACAGCGGAGTCGCGGCAGCAACGTTAATCCCTTTAACCACACGGCCCAAATAGCGCGGACAGGCGTCACTCGCCTGAACATCGATTGGCAGCGTATCGGTAATGGTCGCAGCAACCGGTGACATGTCTGGCTCGGTCAGTGGCAGCTGGCTTACAACAGCAACATCACGGGCAATACCGATGATACCAAGACAATCAGCGCGGTTAGGCGTGACGCTGATTTCAATAGTGTTGTCATCAAGCTGCAAGAATTCGCGGATATCAGTGCCAATTGGCGCATCCAGCGGCAGTTCGATAATGCCTTCACTTTCGACATCGATACCCAATTCTGAGAACGAGCACAGCATGCCTTCTGAAGGTTCGCCGCGAAGTTTGGCTGCCTTGATTTTAAAATCGCCCGGCAGAACAGCACCCACGGTCGCCACGGCCACTTTTAAGCCTTGACGGCAGTTTGGTGCGCCGCAAACGATGTCTAGCAGGCGATCGCCACCCACGTTTATTTTAGTTACGCGCAGCTTATCGGCATTTGGGTGCTGGCCGCATTCGACCACTTCACCCACCACCACGCCGTGGAAGGCACCGGCCACTGCTTCAACGCCGTCAACTTCCAGACCGGCCATAGTAATTTGTTCGGATAATGCTTCGCTGTTGATGGCTGGGTTTACCCACTCACGCAACCAGAGTTCACTGAATTTCATGTGATATTCCCGCCTTACTTAAACTGTTTGAGGAAACGCAGATCGTTTTCGAAGAACGCACGCAAATCGGTCACGCCGTAACGCAGCATGGTCAGACGCTCCATGCCCATGCCGAACGCAAAACCGGAGTAGATCTCAGGATCGATACCCACATTACGCAACACGTTTGGGTGCACCATGCCACAGCCCAGTACCTCGAGCCATTTGCCGTTCTTGCCCATTACATCGACTTCTGCAGAAGGTTCGGTGAACGGGAAATATGAAGGGCGGAAACGAATCTGCAAATCAGCTTCAAAGAAGTTATTCAGGAAATCGTGCAGCGTACCTTTCAGATTGCTGAAGCTGATATTTTTATCAACGATCAGGCCTTCCATCTGATGGAACATCGGGGTGTGAGTCTGGTCGTAATCGTTACGATAAACGCGGCCCGGTGCAATGATGCGAATAGGCGGCTGCTGCTCTTTCATGGTACGAATCTGCACGCCAGAAGTTTGGGTGCGCAGCAAACGGGTGGCATCAAACCAGAAGGTATCGTGATCGGCACGCGCCGGATGATGGCCAGGAATATTCAGCGCATCAAAGTTGTGATAGTCATCTTCAATTTCCGGACCGGTCTCAACAGAGAAACCTAATTCGCCGAAGAAAGTCTCAATGCGGTCGATGGTGCGAGTCACCGGATGTAAACCACCATTTTCGATACGGCGGCCAGGCAGTGAGACATCGATAGTCTCTTCAGCCAGTCGAGCATTCAGCGCGGAAGACTCCAGGTCGTGTTTGCGGGCATTCAGCGCATCCTGAACTTCCTGCTTGGCCTGGTTGATTACTGCACCGGCTGCTGGACGTTCTTCCGCTGGCAGTTCGCGCAGTGAAGTCATCTGAAGGGTCAAATGCCCTTTTTTACCTAAATACTCGACGCGCACTAAATCCAGCGCGGCGACGTCCTGGGCACTCTCTACGGCGGCCTTGGCGTTGGCAACCAGTTCTGCGAGATGTGACATTGCTTTCCTCTTCTTCTGGCCGATGTGACCCGATGTGAAATAAAAGTATGAGTAACTGATTTTCGAAAGGTAATAGCAAAAAAAAAGCCTCCACAGGGGAGGCTTTAGCGCTAGTTTCCGTTTCTTCTCTTACGCGCGAAAGCCTTCCTGAGTCAGGCGCTAAAGTAAAAAAAGAAGCGGAAAATAGCAGCATTCATGCTTGCATTACCTTAAATATTTACGATGTTATCGACGTAATAATGTTATCAACGCAATATAAAAGAGGGAGCAAGCTCCCTCTTTCACCTGACTTACGCCAGAGCTGCTCTCGCTTTTTCGACCAGTGCAGAGAATGCCACTTTATCGAATACTGCGATATCAGCCAAAATCTTACGGTCAATTTCAATAGAAGCTTTTTTCAAGCCATTGATGAATTTGCTGTAAGACATGTCGTTCTGACGAGCTGCTGCGTTGATACGCGCGATCCACAGCTGACGGAACTGACGTTTCTTTTGACGACGGTCACGGTAAGCGTATTGACCAGCTTTGATAACAGCCTGGAATGCAACACGATATACGCGCGAACGGGCACCGTAGTAACCTTTCGCCTGCTTTAAAATTTTCTTGTGACGTGCACGTGCAATCACACCACGTTTTACGCGAGCCATATGCTCTCCTGAGTTTTATTCTTGATTAAAAAAAGTGATATATCTTTAAAGATATATTTTTAAGCGTACGGCAAACATGCAGCAACGAGACCCAAATCGTTCTTGGATACCATGCCTTTTGGACGCAGGTGACGTTTACGCTTAGTCGATTTTTTGGTCAGAATGTGACGCAGGTTAGCGTGCTTACGCTTAAAACCGCCATTGGCAGTCTTTTTGAAGCGTTTAGCGGCGCCGCGTACTGTTTTGATCTTTGGCATTATTAATAATTCCACTTCGCATTGTTAATAACATGAATCAGTAAGGCGAACATGACCCACAGCGTGCAAGCACACTGTGGGTCAGGCTACTTGTAGAGCCTTATTGTTTCTTCTTGGGTGCGAGCACCATAATCATCTGACGGCCTTCGATCTTCGTAGGGAAGGATTCGACCACTGCCAGATCAATATCTTCACACAGGTCTTTACGGACGCGGTTAAGCACTTCCATACCGATCTGCTGGTGCGCCATTTCACGACCGCGGAAACGCAGTGTGATTTTGGCTTTATCGCCATCTTCCAGAAAGCGAATCAGGTTGCGTAGTTTGACCTGATAGTCGCCATCATCGGTACCAGGTCGGAATTTAATTTCCTTAACCTGAATAACTTTTTGTTTCTTTTTCTGTTCTTTGGTCGATTTGCTCTTCTCGTAGAGGAACTTGCCGTAATCCATGATTCGGCAAACCGGCGGCTCGGCATTCGGACTGATTTCTACTAAATCAACACCAGCTTCCTCAGCTTTTTCAAGAGCTTCATTCAGACTCACAATCCCAAGGGGTTCGCCATCGATACCTGTGAGGCGAACTTCTTGCGCGCGAATTTCTCTGTTAATGCGATTTGGACGCGCCGGTTGAACTCGTTTTCCGCCTTTAATACTTTATTCCTCCAGTTGATGAAGACTTCTGCTGCGGATCTCCGCCAACAGTTTGTCTACGACTTCGCTAACGTCGATGCTTCCCAAGTCTTTGCCACGGCGAGTACGAACGGCAACTTTGCCTGATTCGACCTCTTTATCGCCACAAACTAACATGTAGGGAACACGACGCAGCGTGTGCTCGCGGATTTTAAAGCCAATCTTCTCATTTCTCAAGTCGGCTTTAACGCGAATACCTGCATCTTGCAGTTTTTTTGTCAATTCTTCGACGTAAGGCGCTTGTGAATCAGTAATATTCATCACAACTGCCTGTACCGGTGCAATCCAGGTTGGGAAAAAGCCCGCGTATTCTTCGGTCAGAATACCAATGAAGCGTTCCATTGAACCCAAAATTGCTCGGTGAATCATTACCGGGGTTTTACGATCGTTGCTTTCGCCGATGTAAGTTGCGTCTAAACGCTCAGGTAATGAAAAGTCGAGCTGCACGGTACCACACTGCCACGCACGATCCAAACAATCATGCAAGGTAAATTCAATTTTAGGACCATAGAACGCCCCTTCACCCGGCTGATATTCGAAAGCGATGTTATTTTCGACTAATGCAGCGGCGAGGTCGGCTTCTGCGCGATCCCAGGTTTCGTCTGTGCCGATACGCTTGGCAGGACGGGTCGACAGCTTGACCACAACCTTTTCAAAACCGAAAGTGCTGTACACATCGTAGACCATTTTGATGCAGCTATTCACTTCATCACGAACCTGTTCTTCAGTACAGAAGATATGGGCATCGTCCTGAGTGAAACCACGAACGCGCATCAAACCGTGCAAGGCACCTGACGGCTCGTTACGGTGGCAGCTACCAAATTCGGCCATACGCAGTGGCAGATCGCGATAAGACTTCAACCCTTGGTTGAAAATCTGTACGTGACCCGGGCAGTTCATTGGCTTGATACAGTATTCACGGTTCTCGGAAGAGGTAGTGAACATCGCATCTTTATAGTTGTCCCAATGGCCGGTTTTTTCCCACAGCACACGGTCCATCATGAACGGGCCTTTGACTTCCTGATACTGATAAGACTTCAGCTTCATACGCACGAAGGCTTCCAGCTCGCGGAAGATAGTCCAGCCGTCATTGTGCCAGAACACCATACCAGGCGCTTCTTCCTGCATATGATAGAGGTCAAGGGCTTTACCGATTTTACGGTGGTCACGCTTGCCCGCTTCTTCAAGACGCTGCAGGTAGGAATTCAACTGCTTTTTATCAGCCCAGGCAGTGCCGTAAATACGCTGCAACATTTTATTGTCGCTGTCACCACGCCAGTAAGCACCAGACGTTTTCTGCAGCTTGAAATGGTGGCAGAAACGCATGTTTGGCACGTGTGGACCACGACACATATCAACGTATTCTTCATGATGATACAGGCCTGGACGATCGTCGTGGCTGATATTTTCATCAAGAATGGCAATCTTGTACTGCTCGCCGCGACCTTCAAAGGTATCGCGCGCTTCCTGCCAGCTGACTTTCTTTTTAATAACGTCGTAATTCTTTTCAGCCAGTTCGTGCATGCGCTTTTCAAGCAGATCGATATCTTCCTGAGTCAGCGTGTGGTCCAAGTCTACATCGTAGTAAAAACCGTTGTCGATTGTAGGACCGATAGCCATCTTGGTGTTAGGCCAAAGCTGCTTGATAGCGTGACCCAGCAGGTGCGCACAGGAGTGACGGAGAATTTCTAAACCGGCATCATCTTTTGCGGTGATAATGGCTAATTGAGCATCGTTCTCGATAAGATCGCCGGCATCGACCAGCTCACCGTTTACACGACCAGCGATACAGGCTTTCGCCAGACCTGGGCCGATATCCAGTGCAACATCATAAGGAGAAACAGGATGGTCAAACTGACGCTGACTACCATCAGGGAGAGTAATAACAGGCATGATCTTTCCTCATCTACAGTGGTGCCCCACACGACAGAGCACATATAGAAAAATATTTGTATTTGAATTCATTTGGTTGATTGCGCTATTCGACTTTACCTTGCCAAATATATACACGCTTGGATTCTAAAAACGGTAGAACACAGGGTGTGACGCAAAGAACTGAGGCAGAGTGTATCACCCGTAAAGCGCATTTTTCCAGCAACTTACGTGGCTTTTTTCATGAAATGACCCGCGGTATGCCGCAAAGCCAGTCATGGCGGTAAATCGTGAGATTACAGTCAGCACAGAAAGATCAAACGCTCCGCAGCGAGAGATACACTGCGGAGCGTTCAGAATAGATACTTGTTATATTTGGCTTAACGCATCGCCAGATAGGCGTTGTTAACTTTCCACAGATAACGTGGTGCCTGAGCAGCTGGATGGTTTTTTTGTATATGTTTGTAGAACTGTTCAGGTGTTAGCTGATTGATTTGTGCCACCGCATAAACCCGGTCTTTCGAGAAGGTTCTCAACAGTGCTCCAGCTCCGTTTACATAAGCAACCGTAGTGGCATAGCGCAGGGTCTCTGGATTGTTAATCCCGGCCAATTGCTGCTGCAACATGCTTAGGTAAGCAGTACCCAAATCTATGTTAACTCGTGGATCTTTAAGTTCGTGCGTGGTCGGTTGCCCATCTCGCCCTTTCAACCGGTAGGCATCGCGCCCGGCGGTGGAAGCTTTAAGCTGCATCAAACCCACTGCGTTGGATCTGCTGACTGCCCCTGGGTTAAATCCTGATTCGACCTGAATAATCGCTTTAACCAGTGTTTCGTCAACACCGTAAGTACTCGCAGCCTGTTTAATCACCGTGCCGTAAGGGCCTTGATGCATTAACGATGGCTCTTCCTGAACACTGGGTTGGGTAATCAATTTACTTGTTTGTATTGGGGTTTGTTTTGCGCACCCCGCCAAAAATAGCGCAGTCATCAAATATAGAAATTTGAGTTTCACTTGAGATCTCTCGCGACTTGGACGAAAGCCAGCATATACACATTTTTTGAACACGAGAATATTTTTTTCGGCTATTATTGAGAATGGTAGATGAAACAAGAATCTAAGGAATTAGTCGATCGGATAATTCCTGTATTAATGTCTGTTTATACTCATAAAGCATTTAATAATATCGTTGACCTGTTCAAGATTAATGAAAGTCCTAATTCGTGGGCGTTAAATAATCGACATCAGCCAGTCGCGCTGTGCGCTCGATCGGGGTTTTCCGGCAACAAAACCGCTAACTTAATGAATTATCTGGCCAGTCCGAAGGGGTGATACCATGTGGCAAGCCGTTAATCGTCTGTTGAGTGAACATCTTAGAAGTGCAGAAATCCGTGAACGTGTCGAGCTACCGGGAGGAGAAATCCATGCTGCCTGGCGCTTGAGCTACGGGGATAAAGAAGTGTTCGTAAAATGTAACTCACGAGAACTGTTGCCGTTGTTCGCTGCCGAAGCAGACCAGTTGGACATGCTTGCCAAAAGTAAAACGGTACGCGTACCAGAGGTTTATGGCGTCGGCAGTGACCGTGATTACAGTTTTCTGTTACTGGAATATCTGCCACTTATCTCGCTTGATGTCGATAACGCCTACCTTTTGGGGCAGCAGCTAGCCGCACTGCATCAGTGGAGCGAACAGCTGGAATTTGGCCTGGATTTTGATAACGAGCTCGCCACCGTGCCGCAACCTAATGCCTGGCAACGCAAGTGGTCGACCTTTTTCTCTCAACAGCGCATCGGTTGGCAGTTGCAACTTGCGGCTGAAAAAGGCATGAATTTCGGCGATACCGAGCTGATTATCGAGCGAGTACGTTCAAAGCTACAAAACCATCAGCCACAACCTTCGCTGTTACATGGCGACTTATGGCCACATAACTGCGGCCAGTCTGAACACGGCCCGATATTATTCGACCCGGCATGCTATTGGGGAGACCGGGAATGTGATTTATCTATGTTGCCGCTATATCCGAATATTCCTAATCAGGTTATTGATGGTTATCAAAGTATTACCCCGCTTCCAGCTGGCTATATTGATCGTCAAACGGTGTATCAGCTTTATTATCTATTGAATCGCAGTAACCTGTTTGGCGGACAGCATGAAGTGGTCGCGCAACGCGCCATTGAGAGATTATTACACGATAAATAATGGCAATAATGGGCAATTTCCAGAGGAAAAATAAAGCCTGAACATATCCTTATGCTCAGGCTTTATTCTATTTAGAATGCTTAACTTACCGAGATTAACGCGTGGTGTTTATTGCCCCAGTAAACCTAATAATTTCAAAACGAAATAGGCAATAACTGCAATAATTAGCGGCAGAATATATAGCGGGAAAATCTGCAGGAAGATGGTGTGTCGAGGAATAACAATCTTCTCTTCAATTTGCTGCTGTGTTCTGGCTTCGCTTGCACGAGTCTGTTCCAGAATCAGCTGATCCTGCACGCCCTCACGGATGTGACGCACCTGACGGGACATCCGCGCGCCGCTGGCCTGCAGAGCCAATCCAACAAAAATCAGCCAGTAAATTACGATAAACATCAGATTGGCGCTGGTGATGCCCTGCCCTAATACCGGCTGCGGCGCGTTATACCAGAATGCATTCAGAAACGGGGTGTTAAACTTGGCCATATCCACCATGACGTGGACGAAATCAACCATCACCGCATTAATGCCCTTCTCGCCTTTGGCTTGCGCATAAAAGAAATTAAGCATCGAAATAACCGTCGATAGCAAAGCTGGGATGAAAATGACCCATCCCAGGATCCGTTTTAAGACGGCTACACGGCCTGCTTGTTGATACGTCATGAATTCCCCTTGTTAGGACGTCTCTTAGAAGCGTCAGTTTAACCATAGTTATCGAAACACGCCCAAAATTTTAGTTAACATCTTTGAATGGCTCATTATTTCGGCGCTGAGCACAGAGTTTGGGTGTGTTATGCTCTTTTTATCATCAAGCTAATTCAGTGTAACTGGGAGTTTTAAAAATGAGTCATGTAAAACCCGTTCAGGCCGCAATTTTTGACATGGATGGACTTCTGATTGATTCAGAGCCTTTCTGGATGGAGTCCGAGTTGGAGGTTTTCGCCAGTATCGGTGTCGATATTTCCAAAAAACATCTTGTTCCCAGTACATTAGGGTTACGAATCGACCAGACGGTTCGCATGTGGGCACGCGTTCTGCCGTGGCAAGGCCCCAGCGAAGCCGAGGTAACGGCACGAATTATCGCCACTACCGTTGAAAAGGTTGCAGCGACCCGCCCTCTGCTGCCCGGTGTAGAACACGCTTTGAAACTCTGTCAGTCCCAGGGTTTGAAAATTGGTATCGCCTCGGCATCGCCGCTGCACATGATTAATCAGGTGCTGGATATGTTTAATCTTCAATCGTATTTCGAGACGCGACAATCGGCAGAATATCTGGCTTACAGCAAGCCACATCCAGAAGTTTATTTGCTGGCCGCTGCTGAATTAGGTATTGATCCACTGGATTGCGTCACTCTGGAAGATTCCTTTAACGGCATGATCGCGACCAAAGCGGCACGAATGCGCTCGATTGTCGTTCCTGACAAGCAACATGCCGCGGACCCGCGCTGGGCGCTGGCCGATGCAAAGCTTTCATCATTAGAACAACTGACGTCAGCGCATTTGGGCTTGTAGGTTTTGAAAACCGTATTTCTATCATGGCGGCCTCTTGAGTCCGCTATTTTTTTGACCTGCATCACAAACTTAAGAATCGCAACCAATAAAAATAAAACATCATTTCATTTTTATTGAATTCACATACCAATACTTCTATGCTTCTCTCATCGACGAAATCAAGCAGTGGTTACTGCTGCGATTAATTCCCCATTGGTTACGATGAAGAGGTTCCGCTATGCAAGTCCGCCAAAGTATTCACAGCGATCACGCCAAACAGCTCGATACCGCAGGATTACGCCGCGAGTTTTTGATCGAGAAAATCTTTGAGAAAGATGCTTACACCCTGACTTACAGTCATATTGACCGCATTATCATCGGCGGTGTAATGCCGGTTCAAAAGGCCGTGACGGTCGGAGATGAAGTCGGTAAACAACTCGGCGTTAGCTACTTCCTTGAACGTCGTGAACTGGGAGTGATCAATATTGGCGGACCCGGACTTATAAAGGTCGACGGAAAAACCTATGAAATTGGCAACCAAGAGGCGCTGTATGTAGGCAAAGGTGCCCGACAGGTTGAGTTCAGCAGCATTGATGCGGCACGCCCGGCCAAGTTCTATTACAACAGTGCGCCTGCACACACTCGTTTCCCGGACAAGAAAATAACGCTGGCAGAAGCTTCGCCTCAAACTCTGGGCGACGCCAGTACCAGCAATCGCCGCACTATCAATAAATTTATCGTTCCCGATGTACTCGAAACTTGCCAGTTAACCATGGGGCTAACCAAGCTCGAGGAAGGCAGCCTGTGGAACACTATGCCTTGCCACACCCACGATCGCCGCATGGAAGTATATTTCTATTTTGATATGGATGACGATACCGCCGTGTTCCACATGATGGGGCAGCCACAGGAAACGCGTCATTTGCTGGTCCACAACGAACAGGCGGTGATTTCTCCAAGCTGGTCGATTCACTCGGGCGTAGGCACCAAGCGTTACACCTTTATCTGGGGCATGGTTGGCGAAAATCAGGTGTTTGATGATATGGACCACGTTGCCGTTAACGCGCTCAGATAAACCTTTTATTAAGCAACGTCAGACAGGATACCGCTATGGTGCTGAACAGCTTTGATCTTCAGGGAAAGGTGGCGATCGTCACCGGCTGCAATACTGGGCTAGGACAAGCCATGGCAATCGGTCTAGCGCAGGCCGGTTGTGACATAGTCGGAGTGAATCGCTCACAACCCATTGAAACTATGGATAAAATACATGCTCTGGGCCGTAGATTTCTTGATTTACGAGCCGATCTGACCAGTATAGAAGCCATACCGCGCCTGCTTGAGACCGCGATCGGTGAGATGGGGCAAATAAATATTCTGGTCAATAACGCTGGAATTATTCGCCGCGAAGATGCGTTGAATTTTTCGGAGCAAGACTGGGATGACGTGATGAACGTCAACAGCAAGACGCTGTTTTTTATGGCTCAGGCCGTTGCTCGACAGTTTATCAAGCAAGGCAGTGGTGGAAAAATCATTAACATCGCCTCAATGCTGTCTTTCCAGGGCGGGATCCGCGTACCCTCTTATACTGCTTCGAAAAGCGCGGTGATGGGTATTACCCGCCTGCTGGCCAATGAATGGGCCAAGCATAAAATCAATGTGAATGCGATTGCGCCCGGTTATATGGTCACCAACAACACCGAGCAACTGCGCGCCGATGAGGATCGTAGCCAGGCTATTCTGGACCGTATTCCGGCCGGGCGCTGGGGCGAACAGCAGGATATCATGGGGCCTGTGGTGTTTCTGGCCTCGGCAGCCTCCGACTATGTCAATGGCTACACTCTAGCCGTTGATGGCGGCTGGCTGGCCAGATAGTGACAAAACGTCACATTACACTGTCACAACGCAACTATTTTTACCTTAGTTATCAATTAATTGACAAATAGTTACAGGGTAACACCTTCCGCAGAAAATCGCTTTCATCTATACTGGATAAAATAACAGTTATTCAGTTCGGATGCATTATGACTGCGGAAGGTCATCTCATTTTTTCCATTGCTTGCGCAGTGTTCGCCAAAAAGGCCCAGCTATCGCCAGAGCTTGCTCATGGTGACTGGTGGCATATTATCCCGGCTTCGCTGCTGACCTCACTACTTCCGGATATCGATCATCCTAAATCTCTGTTAGGGCAACGGCTGCGATGGATTTCACAACCCATAGCACGCATGTTTGGTCATCGTGGATTTACTCACAGTCTTTTGGCAGTTGCCGCCGGAGTGTTTCTGCTTAAAACGCGTCTTCCCCACGACTGGGTAATTCCGATTGATGCACTGCACGGGATGGTGATCGGCTATTTAAGCCATATTTTGGCTGACATGCTCACACCGGCCGGCGTTCCGCTGCTGTGGCCCTGCCGATGGCGCTTTCGTCTACCATTGATTAGCAGCCAAAAAGGCAACCAGCTGGAACGAATGTTTTGTCTGATTATGGTTGGACTGACGCTGTTTTGGCCTAACTGGTCGCCCATCATTGATGCAATCAACCCGCATGGCCTAAGTTTTATTTTGAAGTATTTAACTTAAATTGAAGAATTTAAATTAAGTCCGCCAAAAATTCCGGCCAAGTTTATGGACACGCTTATTAATCCCGTTTGGACTAAATTAAAAAGCATGCAACCTCCATCAGTGATAGTCGCGGTAATCGACAAGAACAGCTGTTTTCGCAGCCGGGATTCATGCATAGCCTGAATTTCCGCAGTAGAGCCTGTCCAATAAAACTTCTCCAATACATTGTGCCTACCAATCAATTGGTTGCATATAACCAAAAGAAATAATGAATTCTTTTTGGTTATAATGTTGCACCTTTGCAGTCTGCTATTCTACGCCCATCGTTACATCCTGAAATGTTGCTCTTTGCGCGGCATCATCAAAACATTTTTCATAAGTTTTCTCTGGAGCTTTGGGTATGAATCTTCCGCTGGTATTAAACGTGGTGGTTTTTGTTGCCCTCCTTTTGCTGTTGGCTAAATCAAGCCGTTCGCAATGGAGTTTGGCAAAGAAGGTTCTCGTAGGCCTGTTGGTCGGCGTAGTCTTCGGTCTGGCATTACAGCTAATCTATGGTCCCGACAGCGCTGTTTTGAAGAACTCTATCCCGTGGTTCAATATTGTTGGTAACGGCTATGTCCAGCTATTGCAAATGATTGTGATGCCGCTGGTGTTTGTGTCAATTCTTAGCGCCGTTGCTCGTCTGCATAATGCGTCTTCATTGGGTAAAATCAGTTTCCTGACGATTGGTACACTGCTGTTTACCACGCTGATTGCCGCTTTAGTGGGTGTATTCGTGACCAAACTGTTCGGCCTGACGGCTGAAGGACTGGTACAAGGCACCCAGGAAACCGCGCGTCTGGCGGCTCTGCAAACCAACTACGTGGGCAAAGTTGCCGATTTGACCGTACCGCAAATGGTGCTGTCATTTATTCCGAAAAATCCGTTTGCAGATTTGACCGGCGCAAGCCCGACGTCGATCATTAGCGTGGTGATTTTCTCTGCTTTTGTGGGCGTAGCGGCGCTGCAGCTGGTGAAGGATGACGCCGAAAAAGGACCTAAAGTTCTGGCCTTTATCGAGATTATGCAATCTTGGGTGATGAAGCTGGTACGCCTGGTCATGAAGTTAACCCCTTACGGCGTGATGGCGCTGATGACCAAAGTGGTTGCTGGTTCGAATATCCACGACATCATCAAGCTGGGCAGTTTCGTTGTGGCGTCATACCTCGGACTGGCGATTATGTTTGCGGTTCACGCCCTGCTGCTGTCGTTTACCGGTGTGAATCCTGCCAAGTTCTTCCGCAAGGTTTGGCCGGTGTTGTCTTTTGCCTTCACCAGCCGTTCCAGCGCGGCCACTATCCCGCTAAGCGTAGAAGCGCAAACTCGTCGTTTAGGTATTCCTGAATCAATCGCAAGTTTCGCGGCTTCGTTTGGCGCCACCATCGGCCAAAACGGCTGTGCCGGTCTTTATCCGACCATGCTGGCGGTAATGGTTGCTCCTACCGTGGGCATCAATCCGTTTGAGCCAATGTGGATTGCAACGCTGGTTGGCATTGTCACTCTTAGCTCTGCTGGCGTGGCAGGCGTAGGCGGCGGTGCAACCTTTGCTGCGCTGATTGTTCTGCCCGCCATGGGTCTACCGGTTACGCTGGTCGCGTTGCTGATTTCCATCGAACCCTTGATCGACATGGGGCGCACCGCGCTAAACGTTAGCGGTTCAATGACCGCTGGCACTATTACCAGTCAACTGCTTAAACTCACCGATAAAAAAGTGATGGATGAAGAAGAGCACGCCGAACTGGCACACCGCTAATATCATCCCCGGAAATGCAAAAAAGGCGAAGCTGATGGGCTTCGCCTTTCTTTATATATCAAGCTGAAAGTCAGAACGGGTACTGATGAAAGCCCATCTGTTCGGAAATATTACGCGCGGCAGTGTGCAGCATCGCTACATAATCTTTCTTACTTTCTTCAGAAAAACGAATAGTAGGGAAAGAAATACTCAGCCCGGCAATCACTACGCCAAAACGGTCAAAAACCGGAACGGCGATACAGCGCAATCCTTGCTCTTGCTCTTCAATATCCTCGCCATAACCTTGCTCGCGGACTTTCTCCAACACTTTGACCAGGCTCGGCGCATCGGCAATAGTATTATCGGTGCTGCGTGTGAACTGAATCCCGGCTAACAGTGCCTCAACATCATTATGTTCACCCCATGCCAGCAGGACCTTGCCAATTGCAGTGCTGTGCAATGGATTACGGCGACCAATGCGCGAATGCATGCGCAGGTTATACATCGAGTCAATTTTATGGATGTAAACAATGCCGTCTTCGTCCAACGCGCCAAGGTGAATGGTCTCGCGCGTTAAACGCGAAATCTCACGCATCTGAATATCGGCGCTGCGGATCAGATCGACGTTTTGCAACGCCTTGGCACCCAGCTCAAACAGTTTCAGCGTCAGGGTATACTTCTCTGACTCCCCTTCCTGATCGACATAACCTAATGACTTCATCGTCTGCAGGAAACGATAAACAGTGCTTTTCGACATCATTACGCGCTGCGAAAGCTCGGTGATGCCTATCTCGCGCTCGTCGCCCAAAGCCTGCAAAATACCAAACACTTTCAACACCGATGAGACAGAATCGGGCTGCTTATCAAGGTCTGCGATAGCCATAGTTTTACCTGTCATGAGATTGTTTTATGCATTATTTCATAAATAATGGGCAGATACTTTTTTTGTTTCATAAAAAATGGAACAGCATTTCTATGAGAATGAACCATGCAAAAGGGGTTTGTGATAAAAATGTTAACTCCTGTTACAATTAATTAAGTTGTTACACGCCGCCGCGCTTCAGACGCAGACTAGTTAGCGTGATAATATTACCCACTCTTATAAGCACAATGCTGACAATCAAACATGACAACCACGGTTATTGACGGACTTCCTATACCTCAACGCTATGGGGCAATCCTTACTATTGCATTGGGGATCACTGTTTCGGTGCTCGACGGGGCCATTGCAAATGTGGCGCTTCCCACGATTGCACAAGATCTTCACGCTAGCCCTGCTTCCTCGATTTGGATAGTCAACGCCTACCAATTGGCGATTACCATTTCGCTGCTTTCGCTTTCATCACTGGGCGAGATATTCGGTTATCGCCGTATCTATATGATTGGGCTGGTGCTATTTAGTTTTACCTCTTTGGCCTGCGCGATGTCTGACTCACTGATGACGCTAACGGTGGCGAGGGTATTACAGGGGTTTGGTGCGGCTTGTATCATGAGCGTCAATGTAGCGCTGGTGAGAATCATTTATCCACAACGCTTTCTCGGACGCGGAATGGGCATCAACGCGCTGATTGTGGCCGTGTCTTCTGCTGCCGGCCCTACTGTCGCCGCGGCTATCCTTTCTTTCGCCAACTGGCCATGGCTGTTCGCAATCAACCTGCCAATCGGCCTGATTGCCTTTTGTATGGGCCTGAAGTTTTTGCCGGGCAATAGTTCGAAAGCCATTGGCCGCAAATTCGATTTTATCAGCAGCATGATGAATGCCCTGACTTTCGGGCTGTTAATCAGCGCAATAAGTGGCTATGCACAAGGCCTTGATCACCGGCTGATCCTTGGCGAGGTGGTTGCCTTGGTAGTTATCGGCTGGTTCTTTATTCGTCGTCAGCTAACCAAAAGCTCGCCGCTGCTGCCGGTCGACTTGCTGCGTATTCCGATTTTCACTATGTCTATCTGCACCTCAATGTGTTCTTTTGCAGCGCAAATGCTGGCATTCGTTTCGCTGCCATTCTTTTTGCAAAACACTCTGGGGCTAGACGCGGTTTCCACGGGTCTCTTGCTGACGCCATGGCCGCTGGCGACCATGGTGATGGCACCTATTTCCGGGCGTTTAGTTGAGCGTTTCCATCCGGGAATTCTGGGCGGCGTAGGACTGGTCGTTTTCTCAATCGGCCTGTATTCTCTGGCCTTGCTGCCTGAACACCCTTCTCATCTGAATATTATCTGGCGGATGATAGTGTGCGGAGCGGGCTTTGGCCTGTTTCAGTCGCCTAATAACCACACCATTGTTTCTTCTGCCCCGCGCAGCCGCAGCGGCGGTGCCAGCGGGATGCTTGGTACTGCCAGACTGTTGGGACAAACTACCGGTGCAGCCATGGTTGCGCTGATGTTTAACCTGTTTAGCGCCAGCGGGACACACGCCTCGCTAATCCTGGCCGGTACGTTGGCGTTGGCCGGTGCGGTTGTCAGCATGCTGCGGATGACACAAAAACTGGTCGAACAGCAAAAAGCTTAATTTTCGTTTGATAGTCAGCAGCAAAAAGGCCCGGCAATCAATGCCGGGCCTTTGTAATTTTAAACAGCGATTATTTAATGTATTCCCCACTACGCAGTGCTTCAATGCGTTTATCAAGCGGCGGGTGTGACATAAACAGTTCGCTAAAGGTTTTAGATTTACCGTTAATGCACAGGGCCATCATACTGCCCGCTTCCTGCGGTTCATGACTGGTTTTCAGTCGTTGCAACGCGGCGATCATCTTCTCGCGTCCGACCAACTTGGCAGAACCGGCATCAGCGTAAAACTCGCGATGACGAGAGAACCACATAGTGATGATACTGGCAACAATACCGAACACCAGTTCAAGCACCATTGAAACTGCAAAATAAACCAGCGGATTACCGTTGCTGTTGTTTTCGCCTTCACGATCGCCAGACATAAAACCGGCGGCGATCTGCGCGAGAATACGTGAAATAAAGATCACAAAGGTGTTCACAATACCCTGAATCAGGGTCATGGTCACCATATCCCCGTTGGAAATGTGGCTGATTTCGTGGGCGATAACGGCTTCTGCCTCGTCCTGACTCATGCTTTGCAAAAGGCCGGTGCTGACCGCAACCAGTGACGCATCGCGGCGCGCGCCGGTGGCAAAGGCGTTAATGTCGGGAGCATGATAAATCGCAACCTGCGGCATCTTGATCCCTGCCTGCTGGGACTGGCGGCTTACTACATTCATCAACCAGCGTTCGGTTTCGTTACGCGGCTGCTCAATCACTTCCCCACCTACCGAGCGCAACGCCATCCATTTTGACATCAGCAAAGAAACAAACGCACCACCAAAGCCGAAAAGACCAGCCATGATCATCAGCCCCATTACGCTGCTAGAACGAATGCCTGTCAGGCTGAGTACCAGCCCGAAAACCACCATGACTGCCAGGTTAGTCATCAGGAACAACGCTATACGCATCATAAAATTAATACTTCCTCATTGTTGTTTTCGTTGTCGAACAGATTATCCCGAGATTCAAACAGCGGGATACCTTGATCCTATGGGCTTTCCCACAGGATTCAAGTGTCAGGACATGGTAGAGGTCGTAATTCACAATACTTTACATTTTGAAGCTTTTTGTAGATAACACCAGACTATTGCAAGCTGCTTCTAGGGCCAGAATTTAAAAATGAACTGATTATACAAATCTCTGCCAATGGAGTTTAACGGCATCGCCTGGTTAACTATATCTGAAGCTTCATAAAGAGGATGAGAAGGATCCCATCCAAAGCCTATACCGTATTATTCTGAAAAAAATGTAATAAAAAAGTGTTTAATCGAGGTTCTGGAAATTTAGCCTGATAAATGCGTTCAAAATTCTCTACCACCATTTTCCTTTGATAGCCATTGGCTTTGTTCGTGAAACTTTTTAACAACTGTATAAAGCAGTCTTGTATGTCGTCAATATGATTGCCACCGCTAAGGTGATAGTTAACTAGATTTCCCAGCCGCCTGAATACGGCTTCTTTCGCCAGAGAAGTCGGCAATTCACCTGTACCTAAACTAATTTTAGCGCGAATACGAGAATCGTCTGTAGCAGCAGCCATGGCTAACGAACGCAAAGACTGCGGCTGCTGCCCCGGCACCGAGAATGCTAAACGGGGTTCGGCATGCGCTACGCCAACTCCCGCCTGGCGACTCGCCCCGACATCGGCGACGCTGCTCGCCAGCGCCCTTGTCTTTAGCGCGGAACGAAATCCCTGCACCGCCGCCGCCGTACTCATGCCTAATGAAACTACGCCCAAAGCCATCGAGGTCCATCCAAGAATCGCCGAGGCTTGCGGATGTTGATCCTCCAGTGACGCACTGGCAATACTCGCCACATCAGCAGCCAGTGCCAAACCGGCGATCACGCAGGTGCTGGCTGCCATAGAGGACCCCATCGTAAATGGAATGAGTGTTATCGCCAATGTACTGGTAACAATACCTACTATCGATTGCCAGCCCATGTGCCCCGAAGGATCGCTGCGATTAATCGGGTCGCCGTCACAATAAGCGTAGGGGTTAATCCTCCCTCACCAAATGGACTCCAGCTATCAGGAGAGTTAAAACGCATTAATATCGGATTATAAGCCCGATAACCATTGCCAAGATGCGCTGCCTCGCTGATGAGGTCACGCCGTTCGCCGTTAAATCCTAGAGTTGAATTATTCATGGTTCCTTCCTGATAATTGATGCCATTGAGTTGCCAGATGTATTAGCAGCATCACCAAAATAGAAGAAATCATTAATCATCATAAAAATCAGCAAAACGCGGGAATGAGGTAACGATCAAAAATTAGGGTTTGGGATTGGGTTATTTTGAACCAGAAATAGGCATCGTTATTTAGGACCCATCACAGCCATAAAAAAAGGGCCACCTCCAAGAGGCAGCCCTTTATTCTTATTACACGGTAACAGCAGACTTATTTAGACTGGCTGTCCTGTGTTTTTTCAAGCTTCGACAGGTCGACAGCAATATTATCAGCCTCATCCAGATAAGGATCTGGAGCTACATAATCTTTCGGCAAATCGTCGAGAGACTTGATTGGCTTCTTGCCTTCACGTTTAAAACGCTCGTTCAGACGAGTCAGACGCGTAGCATCATCTTCTTTGTCTTCTTTGTCACGCTGAGCGTAATTCAAAGAAACCACGTTCTGCTTGTCTTTATTGGCTTTAAACTTGGCAATATCCTGCTCGATGTACTGGAACTCTGGATCCTGCGCGATGCGTGCATCGTGCTCTTTCAGCAGTTCAGGGACCAACGGCGCAAGATCACCCGTCTTGGTATAGGTCGCAGCTTTGATGCTGTCCCAAGGCATGGCGTTATCTTCAAATCGTTCGCCCACGTCATTGTCGATCATACCGGTTGGCATAACGATATCTGGCGTGACACCTTTACGCTGCGTGCTACCACCATTGATTCGATAGAATTTCTGGATAGTGTATTGCACAGAGCCCAGCGCTGGCCATTCAGGACGCAGCATCTGATCGTAAATACGATTCAGAGAACGATATTGCTGAACGGTACCTTTACCGAAGGTCGGTTCACCGACAATCAGAGCGCGGCCGTAATCCTGCATCGCAGCAGCAAAGATTTCAGAAGCAGAAGCGCTGTAACGGTCGACCAGCACTACCAGCGGACCTTTATAGTACTCAACGCCGTCGTTATCGCTGTCTTGACGAATACGACCGTTGTTATCACGAACCTGCACTACCGGGCCGCTTGGAATGAACAGGCCAGAAAGTGAAACTGCCTCGGTCAGAGCGCCGCCGCCGTTTGTACGCAGGTCGATAACCAGGCTGTTGACGTTCTGCTTGGCCATTTTTTGCAGCTGGACTTTCACGTCATCGGTCAGACCGACGTAGAAGCCTGGAATGTCCATCACGGCAACTTTTTCATTGCCGACTTTCTTGATGGTCATTTTAACGGCACGGTCTTCAAGACGGATTTTCTCACGCGTTAAGGTGATAGTCCGAGTCTTGGTACCCTTGCCCGCCGGCAACACTTCCAGACGAACCTTGCTGCCTTTTGGACCTTTGATTAAAGCAACGACGTCATCAAGACGCCAACCGATCACATCGACAATCGGTTTACCTGTCTGGCCAACGCCGACAATACGGTCACCGACAGCAATAGTTTTGCTCTTGGCCGCCGGGCCGCCTGCTACCATCGAGTTGATTACGGTATAGTCATCGTCGCCCTGCAGAACCGCACCAATACCTTCCAGAGAAAGGCTCATTTCGGTGTTGAACTGATCGGTGCTGCGCGGAGACAAATAGTTGGTATGGGGATCGATTTCGTGCGCAAACGCGTTCATGATCAGCTGGAAGACGTCTTCGCTGTTGCTTTGCGTCAGACGCTTCATTGCGAAACGATAGCGTTTACCGAGAATATCGCGAATTTCCTGATCGTTTTTACCGGTCAGCTTCAGGTTCAGTTCGTCATATTTGACTTTCTGGTCCCAAAGCTCATCAAGCTCGGTGGAGTCTTTCGGCCACGGAGCCTTGGTGCGATCGAGGGTAATTGAATCATTACCGGTGAAATTCATTGGCCGCTCAAGCACGGACAAAGCATATTCGTAGCGTTCGAAACGACGTTTCTGCGCCAGATTATACAAAGCGTAAGGCGTGACCAATTGACCGGATTTCAACTCTTCACCCAAGGTGCCGCGTTTATCGGCAAACTGGGCGACATCGGAAGCCATAAGCACGTTATGACCGTTGTCGAGCATGTTCAGGTAACGATCGAAAATTTTACCTGAGAAGTCCGCATTAAGATCGAATTGACGATAGTGCGAACGGGTGAAGCGTGCAGTTACACGCTCACTAACCGTTGCGTCTTGAGGCTCTTGTGCTAATTGCGGGAGCTGACTGATAGTGACCGGTGCACTGTCATTCGCAAAGCTGGTGTTAACCAGACCTGTTCCCGTAAGTAGCAGACCCGCAATTACGCTTAATCTGACAAATTTGTTCATGCCTGAGTTGGCCTCCGTATCAGAACTGCAAGTGTTCTGCGCGTACGATCATCGCCAGACCCGAAGAGAGCTGCACACGAACGCCGTCTTTTGCAATTTCCAAAACGGTAGCGTCCATAGCACTCTTACCTGCTCTGACTTTGATTTCCTGACCAATTTGCAGTTTTGTGATATCTGTAACTGGCACCTGACGCGGTTGGCTCACTTCACGTACTGGACGTGGAGTGCGCGGTTTGCGATTTTCTTGACCAGAAACAGCGGCAGGCGCATTTTCACGACGCGGAGCAGGTTTTTTTGCTGCCGGACGTGGGCGACGCGGCTCGGCATTTTCACCGTTGGCTTCGCGACGCTTGGCCTGTTGCTCGGCACGTTGTGCCTGAACGCGGGCTTTTGCTTCTTCCAATTGTTTACGGGCGTGCTCGACGTGCTGTTCTTCGAGAACACCACAAGCATTGCCGTCAAGGTCAACGCGTTGAGCGCCAACTTTAACGCCATACAGATAACGCCAACTTGAGGTATACAGACGCAGAGCAGAGCGCAATTGTGTCTTGCTCAAATTCTCTTCACCCTGAACGCGCTCTACCAGATCCTGAAAGATACCGATCTTTAATGGGCGCGCTTCACCTTCGGCGCTGAAGCAAAGCGGGAAACGCTCTGCCAAAAAGGCGATGACTTCTTTACTACTGTTCAACTTAGGTTGATTTTCCATGAAATTTCCTGATTACAACGGGTTTGCCAACCGGCGCAGGCATGAACAGGCGACATTATAATGACCCCGTCCGTAAATGCTACGTTATCCGTCGATCAACTTGCGATCAAATTGACATATTTTGCAGCGTCACTGTTTTCCAGGTACTTACAAAGCCCGGCTACCAATTCTGTTAGCCCCTGTTCATCCACTTCGTCGAAGCGTTGATAAATAGTGCTATCGATATCTAAAACACCTATTACCTGACCTGCAACGGTAATGGGCAAGACAATTTCTGCGTTGCTGGCTGCGTCACAGGCAATGTGTCCCGGGAAGGCATGCACATCACCCACCCGCTGCACCGCGTTCTCGGCAACCGCCGTTCCGCATACGCCTTTGCCAACCGGAATGCGCACACAGGCGATTTTGCCCTGAAACGGACCCAGTACCAGCGTGGAACTATCCATCAGATAAAATCCTGCCCAGTTGACGCCCTCAAGACGCTCATAAAGCAAGGCACTGACGTTGGACAGTGTGGCAATAAAATTGTTTTCCCCGGCGATTAACGCGTTCAGGTCACGTTTTAATTCCGTGTAGAATGCTTCTTTAGTCATTTAGTAACCATTAGAACCTAAGGGTAGACCGCTATTTTGCATGCTTAGCCTCTATAAAATAAGCATTAAATGCGTATCTCGACAAGGTTAATCCTGTGTGACTTCAAAAAGACTGGCCTACAATATATGTTTCGCCAGAGACAAATGGTTGTTCTGACGTTTGCATGATACGTTATTTTGTCTAAAAATCCTGACCTTCTTGGCCTTTAAGAGCCCAGATAATTAAAATGTCCGGTATTTGATACAATCAGTCACGATTTCTACAGGTCATTTTGCTTACAGGTCCTATGAAAATATTAACAATGTCCGCCCCGTTGCCGCCATCGCGCTACCAGCGCTGTAGCGAATGCGACTATCTTTTCGCCCTGCCGGCGTTGCGCAGAACTCAAACTGCTCACTGCCCACGCTGCAATAGCAAGGTTGAAAAAGGTAAAGTGTGCTCATTGCCTCGCCTGTTGATCATCGCAGTCTGTATTCTTTTACTGATGCCGTTCGCTTATACCGAGCCACTCATCAGCATCCGCCTGTTGGGAACGCGCATCGATGCCAGCCTTTTTGAAGGGATTTGGCAAATGACGATTCAAGGCTCGCCACTCACTGCCACAATGGTCGCTTTTTGCACCGTCGGCGCGCCGCTAACTCTAGCCTGCTCGATTCTGTATCTGCATTTTGGCAGCAAGCTGGGCATGAACCTCAAACCTGTGCTGCTGATGCTGGAACGGTTGAAAGATTGGGTCATGCTGGATATCTACCTGATCGGCATGGGCGTCGCCTGCATCAAAGTTAAAGACTTTGCCGATATCAACATTGGCCCGGCTCTGGCTGCGTATATTACGATGACAGTTCTGGTGACTCTAACCCAAATCAATCTCAATGTCGGGCAACTTTGGGAGGAATTTTATCCTCAGCCCCGCCCCAAAGGCGTACCTGAATCACTGATACTGTGTATTTCCTGCAAATTCACGGGTCACCCGGATTTAAAAGGCCGCTGCCCACGCTGCCATTTACAGATGCCAAAGCGTTACAAGCATAGTCTGCAAAAAACCTGGGCCGCGCTGATTTCGGCAATGGTGCTGCTTTTCCCGGCCAATCTGATGCCAATTTCAGTGATTTACACCAACGGCCAACAAATGAAAGACACCATCTTTTCTGGCGTCGTTTCGCTATATACTTCCGGCAATGCGCCCATAGCTGCAGTCGTTTTTATTGCCAGCGTGCTGGTGCCTTTTACCAAAGTGATTGTTCTGCTGACCCTGTTGCTCAGCATCCATTTCAGGGCTCATCAGGGACTAAAGACCCGAATTCGACTTTTGCGGCTGATCACCTGGATTAGCCGTTGGTCAATGCTAGATTTGTTCGTTATTTCGTTAATGATGTCATTGGTCAACCGCGACCAATTACTCGCCTTTACCATGGGTCCGGCCGCCTTTTACTTTGGTTCTGCCGTGATACTGACTATTCTTGCCGTTGAATGGCTGGACAGCCGCCTGATTTGGGACGCACATGCAACAACAAGACACACCGAATACACCGATTGAAGCTCGGGTCAAAAACAGACGCCGAATTTCACCTTTCTGGCTGCTGCCGTTCATCGCCTTGCTGATTGCTGGCTGGCTGGTGTACAGCAATTATCAGGAACAGGGCACCACGGTAACGATCGACTTCCAATCCGCGGCAGGCATCGTGGCGGGACGAACTCCTGTTCGATATCAAGGGGTTGAAGTCGGCACTGTGCAATCGCTGAGTCTGAGCAAGGACTTGCGCACTATTATGGTTAAAGTCAGCATTCGCAGCGAGCTGGCCGATTCCCTGCGTGAAGGCACTCAGTTCTGGCTGGTGACGCCAAAAGCCTCGCTGGCGGGTATTTCTGGTCTCGATGCGCTGGTCGGCGGTAACTATATCGGCATGATGCCGGGAACGGGCAAGGAGCAGAGTCACTTCACCGCCCTCGATACCCAGCCGAAATACCGCCTGAACACCGGTGAACTGATGATTCATCTGCACTCACGCGATCTCGGCTCACTCAACACCGGTTCACTGGTCTACTACCGCAAAATTCCAGTCGGCAAGGTCTACGATTACGATATTGAGTCAGGCAATAACGGCGTGACCATCGATGTGCTGATCGACAAACGTTTTGCGCATTTGGTGAAAGATAACAGCCGTTTCTGGAACGTTTCTGGCTTCAAGGGCGATTTTAGTCTTAGCGGCGCCAAGATTGAAATGGAAAGCCTGGCCGCATTGGTCAACGGCGCGATCGCGCTCGACTCCCCCGCCGACGGAAATCAGGCCAAAACCGATCAGTCTTACGAGCTTTATCCCGATCTGGCACAAAGTCACCGCGGCGTGGATATCACTCTGGATTTGCCAAGCGGTGATGGTTTGAGTGAAGGGCACACGCCGCTGATGTATCAGGGTCTGCAAGTCGGCACATTGACGCAGATAAACCTGCAGCCGGATAGCAAAGTTACCGGCCAGCTGACAGTCGATCCTTCAGTCATCGACTTGATGCGTACCGGCTCGCGCATCGAGATGAACAGCCCAAAAATCAGTCTTAACAATGCCAAACTTAGCCAACTGCTGACCGGCAATACTTTAGAGTTGATCCCCGGCGAAGGTCAGCCGCAGAATCACTTTACCGTACTCGACAGCAGCCAGCGCATGTTGCAAGACCCCGGCGTGATGAAATTACAGCTTATTGCACCACAAAGTTACGGCATTGATGCCGGGCAACCGCTGCTGTTGAATGGCATGGTGGTTGGCCAGGTATTAGACCGCACGCTCACCGATGACGGTATTGTGTTTAATATCGCGGTACGATCGCAGTACAAGCAGCTGTTGCATAAAGACAGCAAGTTTGTGGTCAACAGCCGCCTGGATGTGAAACTGGGTGTCGACGGCATGGAAGTGCTCGGTGCCAGCGCCCAGGAGTGGATTGACGGCGGTATCCGCGTGATGCCAGGCACCAAAGGTACGCCTTCCGGCCAGTATCCACTGTATAGCAATTCTGAAAAAGCCACAGATGGGATCATAGGTGATAAGCCTGCCACTACGCTGACCTTGACCGCCAAAAGCCTGCCGGACATTCAGACCGGTTCGGTTGTGCTGTACCGCAAATTCCCGGTCGGGGAAATCGTCAATGTGCGTCCTAAAACCAATGATTTTGAGGTCGATGTTTACATCAGCCCCGAATATCGCAATCTGCTAAGCTCGAAAACTATCTTCTGGGCCGAGGGCGGAGCTAAGGTGCAGCTTAACGGCAGCGGCCTGACGGTGCAGGCTTCGCCGCTGGATCGCGCGTTAAAAGGCGCCATCAGTTTTGATAATCTGGAAGGCGTGACGCTAAACAAAGGCAGTAAACGCGTACTTTATGAAAACGAAACCGCAGCGCGTGCGGTAGGTAGCCAGATCACGCTGAACACTTATGATGCCAGCAAGATTTCCCCTGGAATGCCGATCCGATATTTGGGCATTACCATCGGTCAGGTTGAATCCCTGAAACTGAATCCACAGCTTAATCAGGTGTCCGCTCAGGCGGTGCTTTATCCTGAGTATGTCGATACTTTCGCTCGTCTGGGTACGCGTTTTTCCATCGTTTCGCCTGAAATTTCAGCAGCCGGTGTGCAGAATCTGGATACCCTGCTGCAGCCTTATATCAACGTTGAAGCAGGGAAAGGGCCGCTTAATCGCACCTTCGATCTGCAATCCTCGACCATTACCGATTCACGCTATACCGATGGTCTGGCTATTGAGGTTGATGCAGCCGAAGTGGGTTCCCTACAGATTGGTACCCCAGTGCTGTTCAGAGGTATCGAGGTGGGTACAGTAACCGGATTTAACCTCGGCGTGATGGCCGACAGGGTTAACGTTTCACTGCGGATCAGTAAAAAATATCAATACTTGGTGCGTGATAACACCACCTTCTGGTTAGCATCAGGCTATAACCTGCAGTTCGGCCTTACTGGCGGTAGCTTCAAAAGCGGGACCTTCCAGCAGTTTATTCGTGGAGGTATCGCCTTTGCTACGCCGCCAACCGTGCCGATTGCGCCAAAAGCTTCTACCGGACGTCATTTCCTGTTGATGACCGAAGAGCCTAAAGACTGGCAGCAATGGGGAACTGCAATTCCAAAAAACTAACAACTTGATGGCAGTTAAAAAGCGGGCAGGTCTCCAGTTTGGGGCCTGCCCGCCTGCTTTCATCTCTTCTTTGTACATCAACTACCTACCTCCGAAAACCTGTTGGACAACAGATATAGTCCGCGCCAGTTAGAGTTTTCCGATGGCACTTTTTGCACAATCATCTATTCTAAAAGTTGACCTTACTGGTCTTACCTCTGTGCATTTAATGAGATGCAAAGGTTTATTTCCAGGCAAAAGACAGGACGAGGAGAATACGATGGGGAAATCCAGCATACGAATCGGCAGTTTTGAGATAGATGACGCACAGCGTACATCACCGGATGGTCAGGGTGGAGACAAGGTACGCATTCCTTGTAAATCCGACCCTGATTTATGCATGCAGCTTGATGCCTGGGATGAAACCGTCAGCGTTCCTGCCGTAGTTGATGGCCGACAGTCTGTGTTGTACAAAGAAAAATACGACAGTCAGGAAGACGAGTGGATTATGCGTCTTGAATAATGCGCGGTATCATTGCCACACCTCGCCCGGCGAAAAATTGGGCAAATTGGCTTACGGGCATTTTTACGTAAGACTGCGTGGCCTCGTTGTGGCCCGATGGATTATGAAAGGTGAGGGTTTCCTGCTCGACGGCGGTGACCAGCACCAGATGTCCACCGGTTCGAGGCGGCGCAATTTCAGGATGACGAATGCCGGGGTGTACCGAGGCAATAAAGAAATGATTTTTATCCAGCTCAGCCGCAATATCCTCTGCGGTCATTTCCACTCTGACTTGTCCGCCAATATTTAATTCCTGCTTAAGAAACTCGACAAAAGGCGCGTAGATAAGCCCGCGAATGTTATCCCCTTCCTGTACATAAGCGCCGTAAGGCAAGCTGCGTCGCGTCAATTCAAGGATCGGCACTATTTCACCCGTGGTGGCAGCCAATGCCATTTTCAGGCAGCACATTCCACATACGTGATTCGCCCATTCAATATACTCTTCCTGAGTTTGAGCACCCGACTGGGGCCAGTTTTCAATCTCCTGCAAGGTCTTTTTACCGCTAAGAATTTCCGGCGCAGAACTCGGGGATTCCCATTGGCTGAAATAAGGTATAACGAGTGGAGTGGTTATTTCGAGAGAGTAAATATCGGGTAAAAGAGTATTGGCAGCGGTCAACATCAGGCTTATTCTCCTGGAAAAACCGGCCAACCCTTGCAGGCCAGCCGGTAAGGTCTATCAGAACGTTTCAACCAGCGTGAATTTCATCAGCAACAGTGGCATATCCGGGGCAAACATGTCGTAAGCCTCAAAAAAACGCTGCTGATCGGCGCGCCAGGAGGCCAGAGTACGATCGCCCTCGCCTTCGGCAAACGCGTGTTCTTCTGGTACCAGGTCGAAAGGCACCTGCTTCACTTCAGTGAGTTTCACGGCACAAACCGGGTTGTTACGCCCGTCGACCACTACGAATACTTCGCCAACTTCCGGCGTGCCTTCGTCGTCAAGATTGGCACAGGTCGCGGTTTTCACTCCATCGATAACCTTTTTTGCCAATTCATCAGCCAGCGCCTCGTTGTCACCAAAAGACCAACGCTCTGCGGCCTTGTACTTTTGCGGAATTTGAGGGAGCATAATTTATCCTTTTTATTGAGTCAGTCTACGGGCCTACCCTGTAAACATTAGCACGAAAATCTACCCTTTATTGCGAACACTTCACTGGCATAGTCTGCGGCCATTGACGCGTACTGCCGCTGTTAAAAAGCACCTGTACGCCGCACTGGTGAGTCACGCGGGCCAGTGGTTTACCGGTGGAATCCAGCATCATCGACATTTTGGCCGTCGAGACAATTCCCACACCACTGTTAAACGCCGAAACTGCTGCAAACACAGGAGGGATAACAAAGTTGCCCTGCGCGTTAACGTAGCCATAATCTTGACCAACGCGGGCAAAAGCCAGCCCTTCGGAAATCAAGCCTAAATCAGTGAAATTTACTTCGGCGGCAGGATGCCCCTGTGCGTCAATCCAGGTTTTCATGCCGTCAGGTTTAGTCAGTACTGCCTGACTGCCCTGCATCAGACTGCCTATGCCGGAAGCAGTGATCGCAAGCTTGCCGGTAGCATCAACATAGCGCGTGGTTGCGTTGCCTTCATCAGCATCGTAAGACACTGACATATCACTGTTTGGCGGCAAGGCCCAGTCCCCCTCAGGCATCGCGGCAACTCGCACACCTTTTTCATCAATAAGTTCAGTACCCTGTGGCTGCACTCGTAGCGCGCGGGAATTGACAAAGGCGGAGCTTGGCACAATCTGTGGCTGAATCTGCCAAATGCCCTGCGCGTTGAGATAACCCACCTGCGGCTGGCGAGAGAGTTTAACCCAGTCGCCTACCGCCGAAATTTTGGTCTGTTGTTCGTGCAGCTCAATGTCACCCCGGGCGTTGAACAACCATGACTGGCCTTCCGCCGAGGTTGCCAGAATACGACCATCGTTGAACTGATTGACGGTGAGCTCGTTGGTCAGGTCAATACGAACCTGACCATTATTGGCAATAATTTTCGACTGTTGTGAAGAAACCGGCTCATCCGAAGACTCTGGCGGCGGAGTTAACTGCCACAATGCATCGTTGATGCGACGAACGCTGGCATACTCTGCGGGAACCAGCTGCTTGCCGCTGCTGTCGATAATCCCCCATTGACCGTTAGGCAACTGAACGTCTGCCAATCCGTTGGCATAGGTTCCCACTGACTGGTAGCCCGGAGCGGCTATCTGCCTGTGATTAATGACGTCATAAATGCCCCACTGCGCGCCTTCAGCAGCGGTTTGGCGGAAACGGAACCAACCATTGCCCACTGACTGCAACTCGAAGGCGTCAGGCAGTGCAAAATGTTTACCGCTGGCATCAATTGTGGTGAGTTTGCCATCCTGATAGTCGAAGGCGTAGCCGTTGACGAATGGCGCGATATTGTCTTCGGTAAGCGGAATAAGCGTTTTGCCTTGCGCATCAATTACGCCGGTGCCCTGCGCTGTTTTGACGATAAACTGCTGCGCCATGCCGCCCTGCGCCGATTCGCTGCTGTCAGCCGGTTGAATATCCTGCCATTTGTTCTCAAGCTGAACACTCCCGTCGGCACGGATAAATCCAGCCCCTGGCTTGCTGTCGTCAGGATCCGGCCTGACCAGCGCCAGCGGAGAGTTACCCTCACCCGACGGCTGATTTAGTGGCTGAATGCGGTAATCGTTAAGCAGTGCGGCGTTTTTCGTGCCCAGCAGCGTTTTGCCATTGCTGTCGATAATATTGAGCAGTTGCCCCTGATCGTCATGCAGCCACAGACGGCCATTGATTACCTCTGCATTATTAACCTGCGCTAACCAGCTTACCGGCTGGTTGCCCCCAATCAAGGTGCCATCAGGTGAGATAATCGCATTAACTTTGTTCTGTTCGCCACGCGTAGTTAGCAGGAAACGTCCGGTTGGCTGGTCTAGCGGTACACTGCCTTTTGGCAGGGCGATAGGCTGTTTCTTACCGGGAACGTAAACTAAAACGCTCTCTTTCGCGCTGTTGTCGAGCAAGAATTCGGCCTGAACCGTCAGGGCGCTCACCGCGTCGTCACTTAAAGTAGCCAGCGAGTTACCGTTGTTGTCGAGCAAGTGGGTAGCATCGGCGCTTTTAGCCAGCCAGAACTGATCGTTGAGTGCCTTGACTGTCTGATAAATCGGTTCGACCAGGGTACCGTCCGAGCGGATCAGCTGAACGCCGGCCTGCACTTTTGCCTGCGCCAGCGCACTGTTGTTGTCACTGACGGTGATCGCACTAAATTGTGGATTAATGCGCCAGTCTAGATTTTGACTGGCAATACCAAAGCCTTTATCAGCATCACGGGCGATAAACAGATCACTTTGGCCGAAAGGCTGCACGACTTCCATCTTGTCGTTGGCAACGTGACGCTGTTCGTCCGGCGACAAAAGAACCGTTTTATAGCTCAGTGACAACCGCGCCGGATTACCATCGCTAAGCTGTACATCATCCACCAGCGCGTCCAGAGGCTTGCCGACTGTTTGCCCTTTGCGATTAATTATTTCGTTCTTACCGGCGTTGCTCACGACCGCAAGCTCTACCTGAGTAAAGTCAGCGGCCTTATCGAAGGTCGGCTGTATCGCCCATTTCCCGGCGATATCGATATAACCCCATTTGCCTTTAAGCTTCGCGGCGGCGAGACCATAATGGAAGTCGCCTACCTGCTCGAATACTGGCTTGATGACCAGCTGCCCGCGGTTATCGAGGAATCCCCAACGGTGTCCGCTCATATCTTTGGCTAACGCGACGTCATCAATCGCCTGCTCGGCGTTAGGCAGAAAAACCGCCGCCCGGCTTTCACGCACTGGGCGAATACACAGGTTTTGCGTGGCTGGCTGCGCCAGTTCCGCACGCTGAGCATCATCAGTAATAATCGAGGGTCCATAGCAGGAATAATCAGCATCGGCGGCTGCGGTTGGCAGAGAGACTGCCAGCATACTCAGCGTGCCGCCAACGGCCAAAACCTGGAAAACCGCGCGCGATAACGGCTTCATTTTGCTTTTGCATGATTTCATCGGCTTCATTGTGCGCCTCCGGTTTGAGCTGGATTGGCGCAATTTACCGCTTTGGCAGGCCAGATTTGCTTGCCTTTGGCATCAAGGATTACCCGCTGATTACAGCGTAATGGCAACTGTGCCTGCACGGCACCGTCGGTATTAATCAGTTGCACCAGACCTTTGGCCGCCACCCACGCGCGCTGCTCGCTGAAGTCAGTGGCCCACTCGAATTTCGGCAAGATGGTAAAACTGCCCGCGCCGTTGATATAGCCAATTTGTGCCCCGTAGGTGTCCTGCTTGACGGCTCTGGCTCGGGTGTCTTTCATCGGGCCGACCTGAGTAAAGTAAGAGCCAATCAGCTGCTTGCCGCTGTCATCGATAAAACCATATAGACCGTTGGCAGCGCGAACCGGCACCATGCCCTCGCTGGAGGCGCTGGCGTCAATGCTATTGAGGCCCGGATAACGCTGGATTTCGTTGCCCTGTGTATCAAACAGCACCGTCTCGCCGGTGGAATCATCGTTCATCACCGCGCGATCCATTGAGGCCAATGGCAATGCGCTGTCTTTGTCTGCCATTGGCTCCACGCCGTTGGCATCGATAAGCGAGATACGTTTGTCGCTCAACGCGCTGGCCCAGTTCTGTGGCGTGACAAAGTTTAGCGGCGCGGAGTAAATAGGAGCAATCTGCCAGTCACCCTGGCTATCGATGGCACCAAAGTGCGGGCTAAAGCTCAGTAACGCCCAGTCTGCGTCAATGCGAATCGTCTGGGGGATAATCTCTTTACTGACAACCGAGCGGCCGTCGTCATCCATTAGCGCCACGCCGCCGCTGGCAGGCTGAATCAGCCAGTGATCGTCGCCAATTTTTTGCGGGTTGCTCTGCAGATCACCGGCCAATAACAAACCAGTAACCGCGCTATAAAGGCTGTAACGGGTGTTACTGTGTTCACCGGGCTGATCGCCATCGGCCACCTCGAAAATGTTATCTCCGACCGGCTGCGGCTTGCCGCTACGAGAAGCATCGGGGGCTATCGCCCACTGTCCTTTCTCGTTGATTACGCCCCAACCAGCATCAACCTTCGCCAGCGCATAGCCATCCTGGAAAGATTCAAGCTGGGTAAAGCGAGCCGGAATTTTGGCGCTGTTGCTGGCAAGATCCCAAATGCCCCAGCGGCGAGCGTTATCGGCCCCTTCGGTGTACAGCAGACTCTCGCCAGAAATACCCTGCGCGCTTTGCAGCACACGAGTTGGCACATCAATAACATTACCTTGCGCATCAATAATTTTGCGACTTTCGGCGTTCTTGTCATCAACTACGGTTGCCCAGGTATAGTTGCCATTAAACGCATCAATTTGTTTAAATTTGGGTTGGATCACCCACTGACCATTGCCGTTTACCGCACCCATTTGACCATTTTCGGTTTTCACCACCAGCGGCGCACCGCGGCCCGGGGCAATCAGCCCAGACCACTGCGGATCGGTGAAAATTTCACCTTGAGCAGTCAAAATCGCTGGAGTTTTCTTTTTATCAACCGGTGTCAGTAACGCGGCAGGCAGATCACTGGATGGTGCGGCTGAATTATCATCAATGCTGCGAGTATTGAGTGGCTGAAGTTTGAATTCGTTTAAAGCAGTCAGCGTGGCCTGAGTCAGCAGACCTACGCCATTACTGTCAAAAATCTGTACCAGCTGTGGAGTTTTGGTTTCGCCGCTGCGGCTATCGGCCTGCAGAATCAGCAATTTACCGTTCTGTTTTAGCCATTGCGGCTTATTGGCTTTTACGTCGATTACCCGATTGTCAGGACCGATCATCACTACGCCTTTACTGCCTTTGCCAATCAGCCAACTGCCCCAAGTTTGATAATCCTCCGCCTGCTCTGCGGGAATTTCCTGAGTTTTTTCTAATTTATTGTTGAGTAATTGCTGAGTATTGTTGGCATCCACTACCAGCCAACTGCCAGAAGCCAGCGGCTTGACCGACTTATATTGTTCCTTGCTCAGACTCACACCCGAACGATCGAGGAAGCTCCAGGTGGTTTTACCTTTAACCGCGACAACATCACCGTTGAGCAACGGCTCATTGCGAGTTTTTAGCTTCATCGGATCAATCGCCCACTCGCCGTTATCGTCCAGATAACCCCAATAGCCACTTTGCGCCGCATCGCGCTGCTGGGCCGGGATCAGGCCAGACTGCGGCTCATCGAGGTTCATCACGTCATCGGGAAGTGAAACCGAGCGGCCTGTTGCCGCGTTCCAAAGTGCCGGAGAAACTTGCATTTGCACGCTTGCCAGTGGTTGGCCCTGTTTAAAGCCTTCCGAGTCGAGCGACGCCGCAAACGGCAGCGTTTTTATTACCGCCCCTTTGCTGTCAATCAGCGCCAAACGATCGTCAGTTACCACCAGCGCCGTACCTTTGGCATTAAAGTCAGTCGCGCGGGTAAAACGCGCGGGTATAGCCAGGTTACCTTTTGCATCTATATAGCCAAACAGATCATCTTTCTTGACGGCGGCCAGTCCGTTGACAAAACCACGGGCCTGACGATAAGCAGGCTCGATTGCCATCTTGCCAGAGGTATCAATGTACCCCCATAGCCCTTGTTGCTCGCGGCCTGTGCCCATCAAGACCGGTGCCAGCCCCTGCTGAAAGGGTTGCTGACAGCTGTCGGCAGTTTTTGCATTGGCGCAGGCTTTTAACCAGGCCTCATCGGCGTGGGCCGGCACAGAAAATGCAGAACCCAGAACCAGTGCCAATGCACTGAAATTCATGACGTGTTTTAGTGTTTCGGAATAAATCATCCGATTCCCTTTTGACTGAAAAATGATGAAAAGTTTGACGCTGGAACCCAAGTAGATTCACAAGGCACAGCAGGCAGCGAAAATACGATAATAATCAACTTCAATGGATTGTTGTCCGCTGTTTCTTATAGGGTGTCAGCTTGCGAAAGAAAAAGCAGCTAATTTATTAGCTGGTAACCAATCAATACACTTTATAACGTTATAATCGTGTAAAAAACCGACATTTTAAGCTTTTAAATGTTCAATAACGTATGATCTGTTTTCCAAGTTTTGGCGACCACCCCACAGGCTGCGCCTGCAGCGCCATTTCACAATATTCTCTTCTTAAATTTATAGCAGACGCAGGGTGATTATCCGTCCTGCGATTCCAGCACCCACAGGCATTGCCAACGGCGCAGAGACATTGCATTCTGTGTTATGCATCACGCCCCTACCCGGCAGTACCGGGCTAATCCTCTTATAAAGAGAAAGACACCAGACATGACGACTAAAAACCTTTGCACCCTTGCTGACGTAGCCGATTTAGAACCAGGCCTGCGTGAAATTCGCCAACACCTGCACCAAAATCCAGAACTGTCTAACGAAGAGGCCAAAACTGCCGAACTGGTGGCTAAAAAGCTTCACCAGCTGGGCTTCGAAGTCACGACTGGCCTCGGCGGCTACGGCGTGGTCGGCTCACTAAAAGTAGGCAGCGGCACCCGCAGCATCGGCATTCGTGCCGATATGGATGCGTTACCTATCGACGAGCAAACCGGTTTGGCCTACGCCAGCCAGAACAGCGGGAAAATGCACGCCTGCGGCCATGATGGCCACACCACGATGTTGTTGGGCGCGGCTGAACAGCTGGCACGCAGCCGTAACTTTTCCGGTACCGTGCATCTGATTTTCCAACCGGCTGAAGAAATCGGTTTCAACAGCGGCGCTGAACGCATGTTGGCTGAAGGCCTGTTTGACCGCTTCCCATGCGACGCGGTGTATGGCCTTCACAACCATCCGGGTTATCCGGTGGGTAAGATGATGTTCCGCCCCGGTCCGTTTATGGCGGCCTGCGACACCGTTAACATCACAATCCACGGCAAAGGCGGCCATGCGGCTCGTCCACACATGACGGTTGACCCCATTTTGGTCGCCAGCAGCCTGGTCGTGGCGCTGCAAAGCATAATCTCGCGCAATATTGACCCTAATGAGACTGCGGTCATCACCATTGGTTCCCTGCATTCAGGGTTCGCGGCCAATGTTATTCCTGATTCGGCTCGTCTGGAAATGAGCGTGCGCTCGTTTGAACCCGGCGTGCGCAAGATTCTGGAAGACCGCATCAAGTCGCTGGTAACCAGTCACGCTGAAGGTTACGGCGCTCGCGCAGAGATTGACTATGTTCCTGGTTACCCTGTATTGGTCAACCACCAGCAGGAAACTGAATTCGCTACGCTGGTTGCTCAGGAATTACTGGGTGAAGAGAATGTCGTCGCCGACCTGCCACCGATTTCTGGCAGCGAAGACTTTGCCTATTTCCTGCAACAGAAACCGGGCTGTTTCTTGCGCCTGGGTAACGGTAACAGTGCGGTACTGCACAACCCGGCCTACAACTTTAATGATGAAAGCTTGCCGTTTGGCGTGGCTTACTGGACCCGTTTAGTCGAACGCTATCTGGCCAAGTAAGTTTCATTAACTCAGCGACAAAAACCAAACCAGTGCATGCCGAGATGAAAATGATTGGCATGCGCTGCGTTATAGTCAGGCCCGATGATGTTGCCAAAAAACGGGCAGCCCTCGCTGAATACCTGATGCAAATAACTCGACTCTTTTCCCTCTTTTTTCCAGCCTCTGGCAACGCCAATAGTTTCTCCTGCAGACATTTTAAATCCCGCGAGGTCTAATGCATCAGCGGTGGCATGCTCACTCAACCGGCCCTGTGCTCGATGGTAAACATTGCGACAGGCAAAACTTCCAAGATGATCGAGACGTACCAGTTTTTGCCCCAGCAGGCTATCGGCAAGCGGCGCTGCCGCCTGGGCAACAAACATGGTGGTGCTAACTGCTAATGGACAACTGGCCAGAAAGCTTGAACTAAGTGAGACTTTACCAAAATTGCGAATGCGCACTGCGCCCGTCAGCGGACACTGCCCAGAAGTATCACCGACAGTTTGAAAACTCAGGAATCCATCAGACTGCGCCCGGTTGAGAACGGCTAGACAGGCGTCAGGATTTTTACTTAATCGTCTGAGTTTATACTGAGTAATCAGCCCGGGGGGATCAGTAACGGATAACGGCGTGAAAGGATTGTATTGCGGAGGCAATTGTTGCGAGAGTCTGGGGAAAAACACGACTCCTGCAGTCAATATAATTAACGCGAAGAGGATATAGCGCATACTCTTTGCTCCTCTGGCGACAATAGAATTCCGAATTTTCTATTATAGTGAAGGATATGCGATTTACTTTAAAAGAGGTCAAGATGGAAGCAAACTCTGAAAATGCTGTAGCCATTCAGGCAAACATTGTGGCCATCGGCGGTGAAACTGAGGCAGATTTACAGCAAATCACGCCTATCGACGCCTATATTCTATCCTTAACGAATAAAGAAGATCCGCAGATACTTTACATCTCTACTGCCAGTGGAGACGTGCCGGAAAGAATCGAGCAGTTTGAGAAAAAATTTGTTTCTGCTGGGCACAAGGTTCAAATCCTTTCACTATTTCGCGCGCCCTACCATACAGTTAAACAAATAGATGAACTCATCTCGCAGGCCGACGTCATCTTTGTAGCGGGTGGCAATACTCGCGCCATGCTGGCAGTGTGGCGCGAATTTTCCATCGACCAGCAACTCAAATCCGCCATGCGTCACGGCACAGTATTGTGTGGCGTCAGCGCGGGCGCGATTTGCTGGTTTGATTTGGGGCATTCCGATTCTGGTGGAGGCTATTCGCTGATACCTGGAATGGGGCTTATCACTGGCGTAATGTGCCCGCATTTTGGATCGGAAGAAGGACGAGAAGAGTCATTTACCAATCTGCAAAAAGAGCAGAGTATCTTTCCGGCCTATGCCGCTGATGATGGCGTGGCCTTGCATTTCCGCGATGGTAAATTGCATGGCATCATCACCACCGACTCAGCTAAAAACGGCAAGTCGCTGATTATGCTGAACGATAACGATCGGCCCACTGTTGAATAGTTTCATCACCAAAATGTGCCAGAATGACTTTAAACCAGGCAGTGAAGTGCGCAGGGTTTTGCTTGATGGCGGTGAAAACGTCAACCACCGGCATCCATTTCCATCCTTCAGCTTCTTCCGGGTTCAGATTTGGCATCTGGTCGAATGAGCCAATAAAAGTATGATTATATTCATTTTCCACCAGACCGTTAGACACGTCTACGCGATAAAGAATTTGATCAACCTCGTTAAGTTCGCAGGTAAAACCCATCTCCTCAAACAGCCGGCGCGTAGAGGCTGCATGGTTACTTTCACCGGGACGAGGATGCCCGCAGCAGGAGTTTGTCCACAATCCGCCAGAGTGATACTTGCCACTGGCCCGCTGCTGCAGCATTAATCGTCCCTGACTATCAAAAATAAACACCGAGAAAGCACGATGCAGCGCACCCTGGCGGTGAACCTGCAGCTTGGTACCGACTCCGACATTATTATCATGTTCGTCAACCAGAATCAGGCGTTCTTCTAGCACATTATTTTCAATCATCAGGGACATAACTTTAATTCACTCTTGTCAAACTGTAACGTTGTGCGCTATTCAACCCTGTTTCATAAGTTTGCGGCGTACCGTCCAGTTGTATGGTCATAGCTTTATCTAGCGGTGTGATAGCACATGAAAACTTCACTTTCAGACTATGAGTACCGTTAGGCACATAGAGATCCGCGTACTGATTTTTCTGCAGCCCGGCAACTTCTTTATTGTCCATATATACGATCAAAGGACAGCTTTCGTCGAGGATGGACCCCGCAATCTGCGGTTGGCGATGAACGCGAATTTTAGTGGTACCGGGTTTTTGACTAGCATAGGCTTGCAACACCTGCTGCGTGGGTTCATAAGGACCAGCAGAACAGCCCGCCAACACCAATGCAGCACAAACAAGTATAAACTTTCGCACTTTTAAGCCTCCACGAATTAACCAAGATGAATCCATCGCCAATGTAGCGATACAAAGTTACAGAGCTAAACCGTGGCAGAGTAGTGGTTGCGCATAAATCAGCGGTATCTGATTTCAGCTGTGCCAACACAGATAAGGCTACCGTCAGCACAGCGAATAAAGAAGAAGTGTAATGTAACGGAAGTTGAAAATTTAAAATTCTCTTATGGTGCGTTTCCCAGAATATTCCCGCTCCGAAACTCCACATGGCCGCCGGGCTGGAAGTGATGCAGCTGAAACTCTTCGCGCCCCAATGGGATCACTTTTGTTATTTCACCCTCGAAATTACCGTCGTAAGCCTCGGTAATCAATGCCTCCAGCCGATAACTAACTGGCGGAATACCCACGGGAAAACTGACTAATGTGACTTTATCACCCAACCCAAACTGCGTCAGCAGTTGTAATGGAGCCTGTTCAAACATTGCTTCGCTCATTTTTCAGTTCCTTTTGGATGAGAAAATCGCACGATGAAAAACTGTCTATTGCAGCTTGTTACGTCGGTATTAACTTACAACATTGTTAGCGTAGAACATTTTGTATTTTTTATTTGCGGTACAGATTTGGTTTTCCAACATTCAAGGGCTAAAACCAATTTTAATGAGAATGATTGTCAATTCAAACCTCATCAAGTAACTCGCCGAAGTATTAACTGACAGCAATCTGCGTGGACATTGTGGTAGTCAAGAAAAACTGGCCACATCTCGCATATTTTCGATGGACGAAAACCCCTTTAATTTCAGTTAACTTAACAAACTTGGGATTTCGTTTAAGAAAAGTTAATTAGCACAAAATGCCCCACCTAAAGTTGTACAACTAAGATTTTTTGTATAACTTTACCAAGTGCTCCTCTGGGGCAAGTAACGAAGATGCTTTGCATTGCCACTGAAGGTGCTATTTGATTTCCATCTTCAGTGGTATTTTTTTTGATACTTAAAGGGTTACAAACATGTCTCAAATAAACAGCGTCGAGTTAGGTGGATCCCGTTTCAATTCCACAGTCTACATAAGCGAATCGGATGTTATCCAGGACATAAAAATAGAATTAGCATCGAGCGGACGGTTGGTAAACAACAAGGCCATTATGATCAAACTTCTTGAGCGTTTAGAGACAGAAAAAGATGTTGTACAGTCAGATATCTTCCGCAACGCACTTGAACACGTGGTCTATCGCACTCCAGATGATTTGATATGATGACACACATCACAAGGTGTGATTAGTCGTATACCTTGTGATGAATACTGCCCCTTCGGATTATTTACCTGCATTCTCCAATCAATATTTTCCAGCGTTTTCATCTGAACATTTAACCTTAATCGATTGGTGGCTCGAACCAGCGGCCATTGCCGGTGCATTCAATGTAATCAAGCATCTCGCGCTTATCCGTGCCATCAAAATCACAGTTAGACGCGAACGGCTTGAATTGGAGCAATACAGAACTATTAAGCTCGCGGCTAATCAATTACCTCAATGGTTCAAAAATGACTAACAAATAGCTTGATACAAAGGGGAAAGAGTACGTCATGCTTTAAAAAGACCGAATATGAAAATTAGTGGAAACCTCAGGATAATTCTGCAATTATTCGTTATAAATAAATAATTAGAAAATATCGAAGCTGAATCTCGGCCTTTATAATCGATGCATTACAAGACAAGGTTACTCATCATTGGCAATAGAACTATAGTAATCAATATGTTAGATGTCGCTTTCTTAGCTCTCTGGCAAATGTTAGTTTAGATAACCCGTGCAAACTAGTCAAAGCTACTCCAGCACCTACAGAGACTATATACAAGACCAATAGCCATTTATTAAGTAAACTCAATGTTAAGAATTTCGCATAAGCTCTTTCTGGTAGTAAGACATTGAATGTTAGTGGGAGAGTAGCTAAATAAGCTCCGCCAAAATATAAAGTCACCCTCACTAACTCAACTAATCCTCGATATAATTTAAATTTATGCCTTGGTGCCTTCCACTCAAATGAAAGGGGGGAAGGTCTTATAGTCAGTAAGCTACTACACTTTCTAAATAAATCTATATCGCGAGTAGGATCTTTACTTTTAATTAGTGCTATGCGTTGTTCTTTCGTAAGAAACAACTCTTTAGTTATTGCAGCATAACCATATTCAACTGAAAGTTCTTTAAGATGCTCTTCCCCTGATATTTTATAAAGCTCATATGAAAACTTACTTAATTTTTTTTGTTTATCAAAAAGACGGTCGCTTGGAAAAACCCAACCTTTGAATAATGCAACAACAGCGATTAATGTAGTAATAAATGGAATTATATACTTAACCAGTGGTGATAAAATTTCTTCCATGATTATATTTCCTTTGAATTTTATATGCATTAATTATGAAATTTCTAACATTTCTGCCCATTTATAAGGATCGACATCCTCACCTGTTTCTTTAAAATGATATCGACTTCAATCCTATCTAGATGAACGTTCTCATTTTTCGCGCTAAGTGGCAACATCCTTTTGAAGGGTATTCATCATATTTAAAAACGTCTGAATTTCTAAATTCATACTCATCTTTTGCATTGATATTTAAGAAAGCTATTTGGCTCATTATTTAAAATAATGCTGTGGAAAAAAAATTATTAGAGAAGTTTTTCTTGTTTTAAGCTATATATTTGGAACAGAATATTCTTAATCCTATTCTATTTCGCAACATAATATATTATCTATTTCGTAGACTCTTAAAACCCCTTTATGTTCACGAAATAGATCTTCATTAGATGCCATTCGTTTGTTGTATAATCGATTTGCTTAATGGATGATACTCCAGCCAATCAAAAATAAAATGATACTTATGGGCAGGAACTCAAGAATATCGCTCACTGCTCCGGCTATAACAAAATAGATAAATGAGAACAACGATTCTACTATTTTTCTAAAAACACCTTGTTTCTTTTGACATATAAGACTAATCGTCCGAATCGCAAAAGCGAATGAAATAAATATAGCTTCCATGCTTATTCCCTTTAAAATTTATACTCTAATGCAATTATGACTTTATCTGTTGCGGCAACTTCATCGATACCACAACTGAAACTTGAGCCATTATTGATAATGCTTATTTTTATACCGGGCAACAAAATAACATCATAAATGTCGTATTTGTCATCAACTCGCAAAATCCAACTTCCATTACGTAAATCTTTTACGCCTAAATCTACTAACCAAGATCCTGAGTTATTATACAAAAAATTAGGGTCTGAAAAATTATTTGAAACGAAACTTAAATCGGCTTCCCAATAACCTGCATGTTCAAGTTTACCGCCATTTAAAAGCATTTTGGGGATGGCAAATCCTACAACTCTTTTTGTATGCTGAAGCCGTAGGCGTCAAACATACGAGTTAGCACGAACTTTATACCTAATGCCAAAATCTCGTCTAAAAGAGGTTTATCCTTATTGAGCTTGCCCATCCCTTTAAAACTTGCTTTTGCAAGTTCTTCAGTAAATAACAAGTTAGCATCTGCCCTTGTATCCAAGGCACATTGTACAATTGCATTGCATAGGATCTGCACGCGCTGGAGCCAACCTGCAATATTACTCTTTGCTATTCCTAGGTGATTAGATGACCCACGCTCTGCGCCACACGTTCGCCAGCCACTTCATGATGGCCGGTGGCAATATCATCGTGCTTCAGCGCATCCTCGGACACTCAGATATCAGGGTAACCATGCATTATGCGCACTTTGCACCGGACCACTTAGAAGACGCATTAACCAATAACCCATTATCGATTTTAGGTGCAAAAATGCCTGTCAAAAATGGTAATAAATTGAGCATGTCGAAGGTATAAATATCTTCTGAAAGTAATTAATTCCTGCGTAATTAAATCCGCTGTAGATGAACACTTCAATGTAATTTATGCTTTGGTCATCAACCATCATCAGGAGGCCACACTAGTTATGCAAGGATCTATAACGACGGAAGAGCCGGGAAGGCTTTATGCTTTTAAGTCACCGTTGCAGCCAGGCAACTATTTTGAACTTCCTCCGCGTAATGTGCCTCTTGATTCGAAGCCTATTCTCGATGATGAGTCTGGAATGTGTATTGGCTAATCTGTAATGCAGGCTCCTGGGTTATGGCGTATTTATGACAGCAGTGGCATTTTTATTCGTTTGGAAGAAGCCCCGCTTGAAACACCTCTGATCGATCCTACCGATATAGCACTGCTCGCATTTGGCGCTTTTCGCCTTATTAGACTTGGAAAAGCGTTGCTTGAAAGTGGAGTCAAAGCAGCGGCTAGAGTTGAACTCAGTCAGGCAACAATTAATTTGCTTCGTGGGCGGCTCAAAGTGGGTCTTTCCGCGCGCAGTCTTAAAATGACAGAATCAGCTGCCAGACATATGCTTTAACCCGGTAGATATGTCCCTCTCCTGATACAAGAAAAAGTCATTCGCTATGGTGTCAGAACAGCAGATTCATTAAAAAAACCCGGCTTATTCCGTTATGAAAGTCGAATGTATAGACTTGTGGAAGACAAACAAAACAAAGGCAAGTATATCTATAAGTTATATCGTCTTGAGGTTGTAGTCAGAGAGAAAGACTGGACTATCATGCATTTTCAGTACATACCATAAGGTAATTGAATGATTAATATTCAAAGTGGAACAAAGCTTTTAAAATTAGCACCCTACGAGAGGATCCCTGAACCCGAGTGTGCTGATTATGACCGCATTATGGTGTGGGTTGAATTTTCAATTCCACAACTGAAAACCCAATTCTCGGCAGAGTTTATGGCTGGCGATCTTGAGACTATCAAAGAAGAATTGATTGGGTTATACCAATCTCTTAAGAACCAAAAGAAGAGTGATAAAATTGTTTTCAGCAGTGTTTTTGAACAAGTAATGTTGACCTTTTATCCTGATGAATCAACGGGCTCTGTTGCCTTAGAGATGGTATTAAAACCTGAAAACAATGTTGAAAGCATTACGTTAACTGACTTGATCGGTATTGATGAAAGTTATTTCCCGGCTTTGCTCAATGATTTGGACGAACTGATTAACTGGCAAAACTAGGCCAATCTTGCACTAAAGCTCACAGCATACAACTGCCCTAAAAAATCATGCCTTAACCAATAATCCGTTATCGATTTTGGGGGTGAAAACAGCGGGTAAAAGTGGCGGCAAAATGGCGGCAGAGGATCCTACAGGGTAGAATGGCAGGAAATGGTGTGCCTAACTCATTGATTTAATTGTAAATGATTGATATTAAAGTGGGGCAAAAAAAAGACCGAATACGATTCCTATATTCGGTCTAGGGAAATGGCTCTTGGGAGAGAGCCGTGCGCTAAAAGTTGGCATTGATGCAGGCGGTTAAGCCTTACATGTTAAAGAGTAGTTGAGGTGTGATGCTTTTCCAGCCACTTTGACGTTAAGTGATAATAACTTTAGGAAATGAGTTTAGATTTGTGACCGCAACCTCAAAACCAATCATTTAAGATTCGAAATTGGCATCAAAAATCGTTATTGAGAAGAGATTTTGCGCATTGCCAATCAGAGGCCAACGCAGTCAGCCTCTGGACATAATTCAGCATTTAACAGAGGGTTTCTGCTCGTTCGATAAACGGTGCGAGGCTCATTTTATGGCCTGGGTTATTAGGGTCATCAAGTTGGATAGTGTTCAACGGTAGTGCAGTGGTCAAGCCTTGTTTTACCTGCTGAATAGCGATGTCATTTAGCGGATACTGAGCCAGGGTGCTGTCGTTAATTACGTACAAAGCTTTGCCCGGTCGGCACTGAAGCATCACTTCTTCACGGGTAAATGCCCATGTTTTGCCATACTCCAGGCGGCTAACGGTGACAACTTGCGGTGCCGCAAAGCAGCTGGCCGACAGGGTAAACAGCAGGCACCCAAGTAGTATTTTCTTCATGACTCTTCCTCGTTTAACTTTCTAATTCATTCTTACAGCGAAAGACACTAAGTCGATTTAATTGGGCGATAGGGTAGCAAAAAGGCTGACCAACGCAATCACCAAAAGGGCCAATCCGAACTCAGCCCAGCAAATAACCATCATGCGCTTTTGGGCCAACTGTGTGTGCATCGCCAGCTTTGGGACCAATCGATAACGGTTATAGACTGCTATTAGTACCATTAGCGCCACCAGCAAGACTTTACAGACCAGCAGCAATTCATACGTCGAATGCATGTTGGCAGGCCATCTCTGCAGTATAAAGGCGCTATTTATTACCCCGGTCAATATCACTAGCGCGACAGCGATGTGCCCATAAGTAGAAAATCTCAGCAGAGTCAGGATAGCCGCCGGACGTGTCGCAGGTTGATGGGTAAATGTCATACAGGTCATCAAGGGGATCAGACTTCCAAACCAGTAGCCAGCACTCAGTAAATGTATGGCGTGGTTAGTTCGTTGCAATACGCCTAATGAGCCCTCAAGCATGGCCGCGTGCCCAATTAGCGCCTGGCCTATCAGTAACCCGATACTGAGCAAAATCAATAGCAGATAACGCCCAGGCAAGCCATCAATCAGCACCAGCAACAATGCGAAAACGGCCATCAGCATATGCCAGCGCCAAACGTCGCCAAAAGTGGTCGTGAGCACCAGCATCCAGACGTTAAGGTTGATGGTATCGGGCCAGCCATTCCCCATTACCCCGGCCTGGATCGCCAGCATCACAAACGCACTGAATGCTGAAACAACGGCTGAAGTGGTAATTAGCGTCTGGTTTTTACGCGCCAGTATTGAAGTGAAAACTTCTGGCGACAGCAGGCGGGTAAAAACGCAGGCGCCAAAAAGTTGCATCACCGAAACGAAATGCACAAAACGGCAAATGACAAAAAGTGACGCCAGGCTCATAGGATTATTTCACCGTAAAGCTGTATTCACCTTGGGTCTTATGGCTGTCTACAGAAACAACGTGCCAAGAAACCAAATACTTTCCGCTGGTCAGGGGTGTTGGCAGCGCAATCAAAACTTGAGTGTTATCTTTGGCAGCCAGTTTGAAATCACCGGTTTTTACTGACTTATTGTCAGGACCTCTTAGTTCGACTTTACTAAAATTTGGCTCAACGCCTTCGCTAAAACCGAGCGTAAGTTCAGTGGGTGCCACGCTAATTTGGCTATCTGCGGCTGGGGTCTCGGTTTTTAGATGCGCGTGAGCAAAAGCCTGTTGTGAAATCAAACCTGCGGCTAATACGCAGGCAGAACTGAGAATACGCAAAGACTTCAGTTTTTTAATAGACACAATTTATCCTTGACTAATGAATATGAAAAATTCACGCGCAACTTTAGCGCAAACTGTCGCCGGGATCTGTGAAAATTGGTATGTAAACAAAGATGAGAAGCAGGAATAAGCTATTTTCGCACAAAAAGCCAAGGCTGAGATACTAATAATCTTATGAATAATAAGGACAAAAAACGCAGAGCCCTTTTAGGTTGCTCTGCGCTTGGTCTTAATTACGAAAATCGATTATTGTGTTTAAATCACACCACCGGTGATTGAGCGACAATTTCCTTCAAATCTTTATCGACGAGGAACAGGCCGTTTCCGGTATCGCTAACCAGGCCAAGTTTGTCCAGAACAGACTTGAACAGGGTCTCTTCTTCATGCTGCTCGGCAACATACCATTGCAGGAAGTTGAAGGTCGAATAATCTTTAGTGGTCATTGCCAGATCAGCAAGTTTGTTGATCTCTTCAGTGATCAATTGCTCGTGTTGATAAGCCAGATTGAACACGTCGGCCAGTGATTCGAAATCTGAGCGCGGTGCCTGAATTGTGCCCAGTAACGGCAGAGCACCAGTGTCACTCACGTATTTGAACAGGCGCTGCATGTGGGTCATTTCTTCACGGGAGTGTTCCATCATAAAGGCAGCAGCACCTTCATAACCTTTATCACTACACCAGGCACTCATCTGCAAATATAAATTAGCTGAATAGAATTCAAGATTCAGTTGGTCATTAAGCTGTTTGATCATATCTTCTTTAAGCACGATGAATCTCCAGAATTTAATAAAATTAAATTTCTTATTCGTTATATTGCATTATTTGTGAGCATTATGCACAACTCGAATTAAAATAAAAAGCCTTGATTAAACTAATATAATTAAAATCAAAGAATAATTTTAAACCCATGATTTATATTGATTTTATTTTTCATAAATAATAATTAAGTTGTTATTGATAATTATTTACAACAATAAATTACTATTAAAAAGAATCATTCTTATTTCGATTTATTATTTATTTATCTAAATATCACCCATTAACATTCGTTCTCAAAAGTGAATATAAATGATTGATAATCTCATTTAGATTTAATTGTTCTCGATATGGCACTCTAGAGGCATTCACCTCAGCCTCTGGCTCTTGTACAATACATGCATGAATGGCTGTTAACACCCAATGAGCAGGAAGAGATAATGAATCGTAATCTGGCGGAAACCAGTAAAGAAGAGATGGATAAAATTAACGTCGATTTGGCAGCCTCCGCCGTGGCATTTAAAGAGCGCTACAACATGCCGGTGGTAGCAGAGATAGCCGAACGTGAGCAAGTAGCCCATTTGCGCGACTATTTTCGGGAACGAGTGGCGTTTTATCGTGCGGAATCACATAAATATTCCCGCCTGCCTTATGAGCCGAAACAAAAATAATCGGCTTCATCGCGCAGGCGAGAATAGAGCATCATGTGCGGGCGAATTTCTGGTTGGCGCGGATCAGTTGATCAAGAATGCCGGGTTCATTAAACGAATGCCCTGCCCCTTCGATGATGTGCAATTCGGCTTCTGGCCAAGCCTGTGAAAGATCCCACGCATTTTGCAGTTGGCAGGCCATATCGTAGCGCCCGTGCACAATCACTGCAGGAATGTGGCGAATCTTTTCAACATCACGCAGCAGCTGGTCATCGGAATCCATAAAGCCCAGATGGGTAAAATAGTGGTTCTCGATGCGGGCAAAAGCCAGTGCAAAATCATCTTCGCCAAAGGAAGCCGAGTCTTCTGTCGGCAATAGGGTCACGGTCTCCCCTTCCCACAAGCTCCAGACTTTTGCTGCCTCAAGTTGAACGGCGCGATCGCCGCTGGTCAGGCGCGCACGATATGAGGCGATCACATCTTTGCGCTCTTCTTCAGAAAGAATCGACAAAACGTTCTGCCATTTTTCGGGGAAGAAACGTGAGGCTCCGTCCTGGTAATACCACAGCAGTTCCTGCTTTCTAATGGTAAAAATGCCGCGCATAACTAATTCACTGACGCGGTCGGGATGCTTTTGCGCGTAGGCCAACGCCAACGTCGATCCCCATGAACCACCAAACACCAGCCATTTTTCGACACCGGCCATCTCACGCAGTCGTTCAATATCTTCTACCAAATGCCAGGTGGTGTTATTTTCAAGACTGGCATGGGGCAGCGAACGTCCGCAGCCGCGTTGATCAAATAGCATCACGTCGTAATCGTTGGGATCAAAAAGCTGGCGATGAACCGCCGAACAGCCGCCGCCTGGACCGCCGTGAAGAAATACCGCCGGTTTACCTTTTGGGTTGCCGCTGCGCTCCCAATAAATCTGATGGCCATCACCGGTATCCAGCAATCCACTGGCATATGCTTCCCGAGGTAAATACAACCCTTTCAATTTAGGCATGACATTTCCTGTTGTTTTTTCATTCCAGTGTATTGATTTGCTTGCTCGTCTTAATAACAGCGTATCCAGCGAGAGGGGTCAATCTCCTTGCACTCTCAATACAAAAAAAGCGGGATATTTTCGATTAACAGCACATTAAATCAGCGCCACTGTGCAGATAATAAGCGCTTGGTGTTGCCAAATAAAAACAACCGCTGTCATAACAACAGATTGTTGAAAAAAAGCCGCTCTTCTATTGCAACTTTACTCAAATAGGCAGTAAATAGCATAGCAACCCAATCCAACCCGCTATAGAGAGGCCTGTATGAGTAAAGGAATGGATAGCAAAAAAAATGCGAAGAAAAAGCCATTGAAAACCCCAGCTGAGAAAAAAGCAGACAAAAAGGCCAAGAAGGCTTCTGCTTAACACATGACTTCGTATCAAGATAAACCCGCCTAACGCGGGTTTTTTGTTAAAAGGCCCGAGCTAAAAAACATCTGAGAGTAACCAATGAGTGACTTTATTATTGCTGCAGCGCAAATCACCTGCCTGGCTGGTAATATCGAAGTAAATATCAATCGCCATGTACAAGCCATCGCGCTCGCCGCCTCGCATCGTGTAAACCTGCTGATTTTTCCCGAACTGTCATTAACAGGCTATGAACCTGATTTAGCCCGCAAGTTAGGTCTGACTTTGCAGGACTCCCGTCTCGAAACCTTGCGAAATCTGGCAAAAAATCATGAAATGACGATTGTAGTTGGCGCTCCTTTATGCTGCAACGATGGTGATGCTCTCTATATTGGCGCTGTCGTGTTTGCCCCCGACGGCACTCTTTATTCTTATACCAAGCAGCATCTGCACGAAAGTGAAGAACACTTTTTCACTGCCGGTCAGGGCGGTCCACAGCTTAACGTCTGTGGCAAAGTTTTGGGTCTGGCAATCTGTGCAGATATCGGTTTCGCTTCTCATCCACAGTTTGCGGCCGAGCACGGGGCTGAAATTTACGCTGCCGGAGTGCTTGTCTCAGAGCCTAGCTATCTGCGCGAAAGCGAGATGATGCGCAACTATGCCGAAAAACACCGCATGACTGTCGTGATGGCAAATCATTGCGCTCCAACTGGGGGATGGGTTCCGGCCGGTAAAAGCGCGATTTGGTCCGAGCAGGGGCATGTGATTGCCGTGGCTCCGGCTAATCAGGACGCCATTACCATCGCCAGGCAAACTCAAAACGGCTGGCAAGGACAGGTCGAGCTGTTAAGCTATCAGGGGACATAAACCATCAGGAGCAAAGCATGACTTTTAGGGTGATAGATACAGAAACCTGTGGCTTTAACGGCGGCGTGGTGGAAATCGCCTCTGTCGATGTGGTCGACGGTATCATTACTCAGCCCATGAGCGATCTGGTCTGTCCTGACCGGGAAATCAGCCCGCAGGCAATGGCTATCCATCACATTACTGAAGAAATGGTGGAAGACAAACCGCGCATTGCCGTTGCGGTTAGAAGGTATCAAAATCATCCCTTCTATGTGGCTCACAATGCAGCCTTTGATCGCGCAATGCTGCCTGAGATGAACGGTCAGTGGATTTGTACGGTAAAACTGGCGCGTGAAGTGTTCCCCAATCTGCCAAGCTATAGCCTGCAAAATTTGCGAAACAGCTTGCAACTCGACACCACGCCACCGGCACATCTGCATCCACACCGCGCATTGTATGATTGCTATGTCACGGCCTCGCTGCTGCAGCTGATTTTAAAAGAGACAAGTTGGAGCGCGGAAGAGATGGTCGCACTTGTTGACCGCCCTACTTTGTTACGCACGCTGAAATTTGGCAAATATCGTGGGCAGAAAATTGCCGAGATAGCGGCGCAAGATCCGGGCTATCTACGATGGATGCTGAAGTCGATCGACAACCTGAGTGCCGACATGCGCTACAGCCTGAAGTATTTTTTACAGAACTAACGGGCTGCGGAACTAAGCAGAAGTTGAATAAGCAGAAGTTGAAAGTAAAAAGAGGCTGGGACAACCGCCTCTTTTTTATTGCCTCGTGACTAGTGAGTAAACCCTGAGTTTACCTTAGCAGGTCTTATTTTGGCTGGCTTAGCGCAATCACGAAAGCGTATTCCATCGCGATATCTTCGTAAGCCTTGAAGCGCCCCGATTTACCGCCGTGTCCCGAATCCATGTCGGTGTACATCAGCAGCTGATTATCATCGGTCTTCAAGTCACGTAACTTGGCGACCCACTTGGCCGGTTCCCAATATTGCACCTGAGAATCGTGCAGACCGGTAGTGACCAGCATGTGTGGATATGCCTGCGCTTTTACCTGATCGTAAGGGCTATATTGCAGAATATAGTCGTAATAGGCTTTATCATTCGGATTGCCCCACTCGTCATACTCGCCGGTAGTCAGCGGGATTGACTCGTCAAGCATAGTGGTGACCACATCAACGAATGGTACCTGCGCAACAATACCGTGATAAAGCTCGGGTGCCAGGTTAATCACCGCGCCCATCAACAGGCCGCCCGCGCTGCCGCCCATCGCATAAACTTGTTCGCTGTCGCCATATTGCCGAGAAACCAGCTCACGGGTGACGTCGATAAAGTCATGGAAGGTGTTAAGCTTGTTAAGCAGTTTGCCGTCGTCATACCACTGCTGACCGAGATCGGCACCACCGCGAATATGTGCCAGCGCAAATACGAAACCGCGATCCAGCAGGCTCAAACGGCTGCCGCTGAACCCTGGATCCATGCTGCTGCCATATGATCCGTAAGCATAGATCATTAGCGGGTTGTGCCCAGGCTTAAAGGTATCCTGTCGATAGACCAGTGATACTGGCACCTTCACGCCGTCGCGAGCGCTTACCCACACGCGTTCGCTGCGATAGTTGGCAGAATCAAAATCTTTAACTTCCTGCTGTTTCAGCAGCTTGCGTTCATCAGTATCGAGATCCAACTCAAACAATGAGCTGGCAGTGGTCATGGAAGAGTAACCATAACGCAACTTGGAAGTGTCGGGATCAGGATTGAATGACAGCCAGGTCACATAGGTCGGATCGTCAAACTTCAGCGATTTTTCTTCACCGCTCTGCCAGTGGATTTGACGCAGGTGGGTCAGGCCATCCTGACGTTCTTCGATAACCAGCCAGTCGCGGAACAGGCTGAAACCTTCGAGCATCACCTCGTCGCGCGCAGCGATCAGTGTCTGCCAGCTAGCTTCATCGGCAGTTTCGCTCTTATAAAGGCCAAAGTTTTTACCGTCTTTATTTGAACGGATATAAAAATGACCCAGATAGTGATCGAAGGCGTATTCATGATCTTTGCGACGCGGCACAAACATCACCGGCTCTGCCAGCGGATTATCGGCGTCCAGCAGCAGCACTTCAGACGTCGTGGTGCTGTCGAGATGGATCAGGATATAACGCTCGGAAGTAGTTTTATCCAGCCCGACATAAAATGTGTCGTCTTTTTCTTCGTAGATCAGCACGTCATTGGCCGGATCAGTGCCGACTTCATGGCGATAAACCTGATAAGGCAACAGCGTGGTTTTATGCTTGCGCACATAGAAGATGGTTTTAGAATCGTTGGCCCATTCGGCACTTCCTGAGGTATTACTCAGAACTTCCTCAGACCAGCTGTCATCTTTCAGGTTTTTAACGCGAATATCATACTGGCGTCGTGACAGAAAATCTTCCGCTACCAGCAATTGAGCATTGTCAGGGCTGACATCGAGGCCGCCGAGGGTATAAAACTCACGATCGGCGGCACGTTCGTTGCCATCAATCAGCGTTTGCCAATGCTCGGTTTCGCCTTCCGGCTGGCGGAAGTAAATTGCATATTCGTTGCCCGGCTCATAACGAGTCTGATACCGATAACCGTGTTTCACATAAGGAACGGAGTGGTCCTGCTGCGCAATACGGTCAACCATTTCCTGATACAGTTTTTCACGCAACGCCTGATGCGGTTGCATCGCCTGCTCGGTCCACGCGTTTTCAGCTTGAAGATAATTTAATACGTCTTCATTGCTGCGCTCGTCATCGCGCAGCCAATAATAATCATCTACGCGAGTGTCGCCGTGCACAGTCATCGGAAACGGACGTTTTTCAGCCTTTGGAGGTGTCATCATTGTTGGGTGTTGCTCCTCTCGATTATTTCAGTTCGCGATCGAATACTTTACAGGTTAGCGAAGCAAAACGGCTTTGCAGTTTTTGCCTTTGATCTTGCCTTCCTGCAAACGCTGCAGGGCTTTCTTGGCGCTGTTTTTGCGAATCGCGACGTAGGCGTGGATCGGGAACATATCAATTTTGCCAACTTCAGCGGCGGTCAGGCCAGCATCACCGGTTAATGCACCGAGAATATCGCCAGGACGGATCTTGGCTTTACGGCCACCGTCAATGCACAGGGTCAGCATTTCAGGTTCCAGAGTGGTCGCTGGCGCTGCAAGAGCCTGAGCGGCTGGCTGCCATTTAAAACGCTTATGAGTGTAGTCTTCGAGCGCGTTGACTCGCCCCATTTCCTGCGGCGCAACCAGGCTTATAGCAAGACCGCTGGTTCCGGCACGCCCGGTTCGGCCCACGCGATGCACGTGCACTTCTGGATCAAAAGACAGCTCGTAGTTAATGACCAGACCTAGCTGTTTGATGTCCAAACCGCGGGCGGCGACGTCGGTTGCAACCAGCACGCGGCAGCTGCCGTTGGAGAAACGCACCAGAACGCGGTCGCGATCGCGCTGTTCCAGATCACCGTTCAGCGCCAATACGCTGATGCCTTTGCTGGCCAGTGTGTCGGCCACTTCCTGACAATCGCGCTTGGTATTGCAGAACACCACGCATGACGTTGGCTGATGCTGATACAGCACTGCGGCCAGCAGCGACAAACGGCTGTGGCGATCGGCTTCGATGAATACCTGCTCGATATCGGCAACGTCTTCGTCGCCTTCAATTTCAACATTGAGAGGCTGACGCTGAAACTTGTCGCTGATGCGCTCGATGCCCGCCGGATAAGTTGCGGAAAATAGCAGTGTTTGGCGCGATGGCGGCGTATAGCTCACCACGTCTTCAATATCTTCGCTAAATCCCATATCCAGCATGCGATCGGCTTCATCAAGCACCAGCACTTTCAGCTGATCCAGCTTCAGCGTGCCTTTGCGCAAGTGTTCCTGAATACGGCCTGGAGTACCCACAACGATATGCGGCTGATGAACCAGCGAATCAAGCTGTGGCGCGATCGGCTGACCACCACACAGAGTCAGAATTTTAATGTTCTGGGTAAAACGAGCCAGACGACGCAGCTCTTTGCTGACCTGATCCGCCAGTTCACGCGTTGGGCACAGCACCAGAGACTGGCAGAAAAAATCGCTAACGGTGATTTTATCCAGCAGGCCAATGCCAAAGGCGGCGGTTTTACCACTGCCCGTTTTCGCCTTGGCGCGCACATCCTGCCCGAGCAGAATGGCAGGGAGCGAGGCTTCCTGGATTGGCGTCATTTGGGCGTAACCCAACTCTTCGAGGTTGGAAAGCTGTTCGGATGGCAAAGTCAGTGTGGAGAAAGAATGCGTGCTCAAGGCGATAACTCTTTATGTAAGGCGAATAAAACGAAGCGGCGCAGGATAATCGGCACCATGTAATGGGTTAGATAATAACAGAGAAGGGATAATCGCGCCTTAGCGCTCTACTTTATGCAGCACACTTTTTGCGGCAAATCAGGCCGGCACAAAAAAACCCGCAGCAGAGGCGGGTTTTAGAGAAACGTGATCTTGCATCTTCAGTAGCCGGTAAAAAACTGGCGGTCTGGCTTAAACAAGCCAGCAAACTGATTACAGAGCGATGACGTTGGCAGCAGACGGGCCGCGCGGGCTGTCTTGAATGGTGAATTCTACGTTCTGACCTTCAGCCAGAGTTTTGAAACCATCGCTGTTGATTGCAGAAAAATGTACGAAAACGTCTTTTGAACCATCCGCAGGAGTGATGAAACCGAAGCCTTTGCTCTCGTTAAACCATTTTACCTGACCAGTTAACTTGCTCATTTTACTATCCTTTACTTTTGAAAAAGCACCCGCCTCGATCGCGAATGCCTGACTATTAACGCATATTCATGGCGATCACGCAAATCGACGCCAGTGCGCGCAATCGTTTTCGTAGCAGGATATTTTGCTATATAATGCGCCGAAACAATTCCGGACCCGTCGGAAAAAGGTTTTAAAGCCAAGCACTATTAATCAATAAAATCTTTGATTAATAACAGAATTATTAATTTTAATATCACTGACAAAGAGTTAGGTATCCCGCTATGTTAACCATCGGAACTGCACTGCGCACCGACGCCACCCGCGTCATGTTATTGGGCTCTGGCGAGTTGGGCAAAGAAGTGGCGATCGAATGCCAACGTCTTGGCCTGGAAGTGATCGCGGTCGATCGCTATGCTGACGCGCCTGCGATGCAGGTTGCCCACCGCAGCTTCGTTATCAACATGCTGGATGGTGAAGCGCTGAAGCGGCTGATCGAAAGCGAGCGTCCTGACTATATCGTGCCAGAAATCGAAGCGATCGCCACCAGCATGTTGGTCGAGCTGGAAAAACAGGGCCATAACGTAGTGCCTTGTGCAGAAGCGACTCGCCTGACCATGAACCGTGAAGGTATCCGTCGTCTGGCAGCCGAAACGCTGAAACTGCCAACCTCTACCTACCGTTTTGCCGACGATGAAGCCAGCTTCAAGCAGGCTGTGCAGGAAATCGGTTATCCGTGCATTATCAAGCCGGTAATGAGCTCTTCAGGTAAAGGCCAGAGCCTGATCCGCAGTGAAGAAACGCTGCAGGCAGCATGGGACTATGCCCAGCTGGGCGGCCGTGCTGGCGGTGGCCGAGTGATCGTGGAAGGTTTAGTTAAATTTGATTTTGAGATAACCCTGCTAACTATCAGCGCGGTTGACGGCATTCATTTCTGTGCGCCGATCGGCCATCGTCAGGAAGACGGCGACTACCGAGAATCGTGGCAGCCACAGCAGATGACGGATCTGGCGCTGCAACGTGCGAAAGATATTGCCGAAAGCGTGGTTAAGGCGCTGGGTGGTCACGGCCTGTTTGGCGTTGAACTGTTTGTTTGTGGCGATGAAGTGGTGTTTAGCGAAGTTTCACCACGTCCACACGATACCGGCATGGTGACACTGATTTCTCAGGATCTTTCCGAGTTCGCACTGCACGTCCGCGCTTTCCTGGGCCTGCCTATCGGCACTATCCGCCAGTTCGGTCCATCCGCTTCTGCCGTGATCCTGCCAGAACTGACCAGCAACAACGTTAGCTTCAGCGGCCTTGAACATGCGCTGATCGGGTCTAATCAGGTGCGTTTATTTGGTAAGCCGGAAATCAGCGGCAAACGTCGTTTAGGCGTGGCGCTATCGATTGGTGAAACCATTGAACAGGCCGTTGAAACAGCGATTAAAGCGGCCGCTGCAGTGGTCGTGAAAGGTTAATTTTATCAGTTAGTTAGAAGCGAAATCCTGCTAGCCGTTGCGCATAGTCACTCCTGCGCGCAACGGCCAAAATCCTCAAAACGAGTTATTAGTCGTCTTCATCATCAAAGATAACCGTCACGCGATCACCTTTGTGGGTCTCACGAATTTCAGCGGCAACTGTAGCGATAGCTTCACCGCTGCTCATGCCAGTCTGCATTAATTCATGGATGCGATCTGCGGCTTCTTGCTGCTCTTTATGTGAAAGTGAGGGCATACCGGTGAGCATAAGAGTGTTCCTGTCATTGTTTCGGGCTTAGCCGGGCATTATACGCCTTAATTTGCCGATGACCTACCGGCATCAAATCTATGCTAGGATCGGCAAGTCAGGAACCGCGTTTTCATCGTGTCAGGAACTTTCAAATAAAATGCCAGCCGCCCAGTCCATTGATTTTAAAACCCTTGCTTATCAACCCGATGCGCTGCTTAGCCGCTTTGCGCCGCTGTCTTGCCAGCCTTGGGCAATGCTGCTGCACTCCGGTTCGGCCGATCATGCACACAACCGCTTTGATATTCTGGTGGCTGACCCCATTGTGACTTTGACCACTCGCGGTCAGCACACGGAAATCCGCCGTAAGGAACTGAGTCAGCCTGAAGTCAGTGAAATTGACCCTTTTACCCTATTGCAAAACGAACTGGAACATTGCCGCATCAAGCCTGAGGTCAACAACGACCTGCCATTTCTTGGCGGTGCGCTTGGGCTGTTGGGCTATGACCTTGGCAGAACCATCGAGCATTTACCCACTCAGGCACAGCGTGATATCAACCTGCCTGATATGGCGATGGGAATTTACAGCTGGGCACTGATTGCCGACCACCATTTACAACGCCTGACGCTGGTTAGCTACGAGGATATCGAGGCGCGACTTGCCTGGCTGGCGCAATATCAGCAGGCCCCCACGGCTCATGAATTCAAACTGGATTCCGCCTGGCGCGCCAACATGACCCGCGAAGAATACGGCGATAAATTCCAGCAGGTGCAGGAATATTTGCACAGCGGCGACTGCTACCAAATCAATCTGACACAGCGTTTCGAGGCCAATTACCGTGGCGACGAATGGAAAGCCTTTTTACGTCTCAATCAGGCCAATCGGGCGCCGTTTTCGGCTTTCTTGCGACTGCCCGAAAATGCTGTGCTAAGCCTGTCGCCCGAGCGTTTTATCTGGCTCGAGGAAAACAGGATCCAGACCCGCCCGATCAAAGGTACGCTGCCGCGCAGTGACGATCCAAAAACCGATCGCTTACAGGCTGACAGGCTGGCTAATTCACCGAAGGATCGCTCAGAAAACCTGATGATCGTCGATCTGTTGCGCAATGACATTGGCCGCGTGGCGATTCCCGGCAGCGTCAAGGTTCCCGAACTGTTTGTGGTCGAGCCTTTCCCGGCCGTTCATCACTTGGTCAGCACCATAACTGCCACCCTGCCGGAAAGCTGTCATGCGGCCAGCCTATTACGCGGCTGCTTTCCCGGAGGATCAATCACCGGCGCGCCGAAAATCCGCGCCATGCAGATTATCGAACAGCTGGAACCTCAGCGACGCAATGGCTACTGCGGCAGCATCGCTTATCTCAGTTTCTGCGGCACCATGGACAGTAGCATCACCATTCGTACCCTATTGACCGAGAACGGGAAAATCTACTGTTGGGCCGGTGGCGGCATTGTTGCCGACAGCCAGGAGCAGGCGGAATATCAGGAAACCTTTGATAAAGTCGCCCGGATCCTGCCATTGCTCGGCGAGAGCATCGCGCCATGAGCCTTGTTCAGCTCGCCCCCCTACCCGCCGAGGTTGAAGACTTTGTGCGCCGTTTTCAGCTGCATTTGCCGACAACGCCTGTTCGCAAGGCAATAGGACAGCGCCAGGCGGCGGTGCTTATCCCGATTGTTTGCCGCGAACAGCCGACAATTTTGCTGACTCGCCGCTCAGACAGGCTGCGCAAACACGCTGGACAAGTTGCCTTCCCCGGCGGCGCAACCGATGCTTCTGACCCTTCCGCAGTGTTCACGGCTCTGCGCGAGGCGCACGAGGAGGTGGCAATTCCGCCTGCAATGGTGCGCGTTTTAGGCCAGCTAAATCCAGTCGACAGCAGCAGCGGATTCCGGGTAACGCCGGTAGTTGGGTTGATTCCGGTGGATACTCCGCTGCATCCCAATGAAGATGAGGTCGCCGAATTATTTGAAATCCCCTTGCAGGAGGCGCTGAATTTTTCACGCTATCACCCGCTGGAAATTCACCGCAAAGGCATCAGCCGTCGGGTGTATTTTTCTTGGTATGAAGAACAGTTTGTATGGGGAATGACCGCCGGAATTATCTTGCAATTGGCTCAACAAATCGCCAATTGACGGCCCTCTGTGACCCAGGTCCCCATCAGCTTCACACTTATTTGATGAATTACTTTTTTTCATGCGAAAAACGCTGCGTTCTCCGTCACACCCTTTTACACTATACCTCTAACAACCGAACAATAAATAAGCAATATTTGGGCAATGCGGTCTCCCGTGATTCACCTGCGCCAGTTGTCCCTATCCAGGAGTGTTAAAGTGATCAGTGTTTTCGACATGTTCAAAGTGGGTATTGGCCCGTCCAGCTCTCATACGCTGGGCCCAATGAAAGCGGGCAAACAGTTTGCCGATGATCTGTTGGAAAAAAACCTGTTGTCTGACGTGACTCGCATTGCGGTAGACGTCTACGGCTCATTGTCTCTGACCGGTAAAGGTCACCACACCGATGTTGCGATCATCCTTGGTCTGGCAGGTAATAAGCCCGATACCGTGGATATCGACGGCATTCCTCACTTTATCAAAGACGTTGAACAGCGCCAGCGCCTGCCTATCGGCGGCACGCAGCACGAGGTGGATTTCCCTCGCGATACTGGGATGGTGTTTCGTGGCGAAAATCTGCCACGTCATGAGAATGGCATGCAAATTCACGCCTACGTCGGCGAGCAGAGGGTTTACAGCAAAACCTATTATTCCGTTGGCGGCGGTTTTATCGTCGATGATGAGCATTTTGGCCAGCCGGTGCTTGATGAGGTTGAAGTGCCCTACGCATTCAACTCGGCCAGCGAAATGCTGCAAAAATGCCGTGAGACCGGGCTTTCGCTGTCTGGTTTAATGATGAAAAACGAGCTGGCACAGCACAGCAAAGCCGAGATCGATCAGTACTTCGAGAATATCTGGCACACCATGCAAGCGTGCATCGATCGTGGCCTGAATACTGAAGGCGTGCTGCCTGGCCCGCTGCGTGTGCCGCGTCGCGCCTCGGCTCTGCGCCGCATGTTGGTGTCCAATGACAAACTGTCCAATGACCCGATGGTAGTGATCGACTGGGTGAACATGTTCGCATTGGCGGTTAACGAAGAGAACGCCGCCGGCGGCCGCGTGGTCACTGCGCCTACCAATGGTGCCTGCGGGATCGTGCCTGCAGTTTTAGCCTACTACGACAAGTTTATCGGCTCGGTCAGCCCAGATATTTATCAGCGCTATTTCCTCTCTTCCGGCGCTATTGGCATCCTTTACAAGATGAACGCCTCAATTTCCGGAGCGGAAGTCGGTTGTCAGGGTGAAGTTGGCGTGGCCTGTTCAATGGCAGCGGCGGGTCTGACCGAACTGCTTGGCGGCAGCCCGGAACAAGTTTGCGTCGCGGCAGAAATTGGCATGGAGCATAATCTCGGTCTGACCTGTGACCCCGTTGCCGGGCAAGTCCAGGTTCCGTGCATCGAGCGAAATGCCATTGCCTCGGTAAAAGCGATTAACTCCGCACGCATGGCTTTGCGCCGCACCAGTGAACCGCGCGTATCCCTGGATAAAGTCATCGAGACGATGTACGAAACCGGTAAAGATATGAATGCTAAATATCGCGAAACCTCTCGCGGTGGTTTGGCAATTAAAGTGCAGTGTGACTAAAAAGTGCAGTGTGACTAATGATAGTTAGCAAGTTCAGTTAGCAGCCTGAGTTGGCAGCCTAATGTTGTCTGGCAGAATTGTTTCTAAAAAGATGACGTTCAGGGATAACTAATTAGGCAGATTAAACCAAGGGGCAGCATCTTAAGATGTCTGCCCCTTTGAATTACTCTATTTCGCTCCACTCATTGTGAAGTGGAATCTTGGTAATGCGCACGCGCTCGATGCGATATTCCGAAACCTCGATCACCTCAAAACGCAGCGCCGCCATCTCAATCACCTCGCCTTGCACTGGCATTTGCCCGGATTCAGACAATAGCAAACCGGCCAGCGTGGCGTAATCGGCGTTGGTACTCACCAGATCAGAAGTGTTCAGCAACTGCTCCAGCGAATGCAGATCGGTGCCGCCTTTTGCCATCCAACCGTCACCATCAACAATAACGTCCGGCGTTTCGTCTTCATCAGGGAATTCGCCAGCGATGGCCTCCAAAACGTCAAGCGGTGTCACCAGCCCCTGAATTACGCCAAACTCGTTGCTGACTACGACCAAGCGGCCTCTGGCGCGGCGCAATACCGCCAACAGCTTGATCACGTCCATGGTTTCTGGCACCACGATCGGCGGCGTTTGAGCAGCAAATGCCACGATATCCTCGCCATTTTCCAATGCCACCAGCAAGTCTTTGGCTCGCACCACGCCGATAACGTCATCCAGCGACTGACGACAAATCGGGAACAAACTGTGCGGCGTGTCCAGCAACTGCATGCGGATGTCATCAGCCGAACGCTCGCAGTCAACCCATGAGATATCGTTACGTGGGGTCATAATGCTGCGCAAAGTGCGGGAAGCCAGAGTCAAAACGCCGCTTATCATAAAACGCTCTTCCTCGGCGAAGGTTTCTTCCTTGAGCGCATCGCCATGCTGTTCTTCCTCGTGACGATCGCTGTCGCGTTTGCCACCCATCAAACGATGGATAGCTTCGGCGGTGCGTTCACGCATTGGAAGGTGTGACTGACTTTTCAAGAAATTACGGCGAGCAATCTGGTTGAAAAGCTCGATAATCACCGAGAAGCCAATCGCCGCGTAGAGATAACCTTTTGGAATATGGAAACCAAAACCTTCAGCAATCAGGCTCAGACCGATCATCAGCAAGAAGCTGAGGCACAGCACCACCACCGTTGGATGCGCATTGACGAATCGTGTCAATGCCTTAGAAGCCAACAGCATGACGCCCATTGCGATAACGACTGCTGTCATCATGACAGCCAGGTTATTGACCATACCCACGGCGGTGATCACCGCATCAAGTGAAAACACGGCATCCAGCACCACAATTTGCGCCACTACAGACCAAAAACTGGAGTAACCCCGATTATTGCCGCCCAAGCCGTTGTGCCCTTCGAGCCGTTCATGCAGCTCGCTGGTAGCCTTAAACAGAAGGAACAGGCCACCCATCAGCAAGATCAAATCGCGTCCGGAGAAGGTAAATTGCGCAATGCTAAACAGCGGCGAGGTGAGTTTAACCATCCACGAGATCAGCGAAAGCAGCCCAAGGCGCATCACTAATGCCAGCGATAAACCAATGATTCTTGCTTTATCGCGCTGCTTTGGCGGCAGTTTGTCCGCAAGAATAGCGATAAACACCAGGTTATCGATGCCCAGCACGATTTCAAGAACGATAAGCGTCAGCAACCCGACCCAAATCGAGGGGTCCATTAAAAATTCCATATCAGACTCCGCAAACAGCGGCGCGATGGCCTTGCATTAAGGGATACGGCTTTCAAGGGGAATAATAATGTAGCGGAATGAAGCGAAGTTAAGCGTCGTCGGTGACAGTCCATAGGGTGGGCTGAGGCCCGGCACTCCTGTGTAATAATTGGAAATACAATGTAACAGCTCAATTTGTTTTCGCAAAGTCCCTTTTGGGGCGCTTATCCTCAATTCAGCCTAAGCTCTAAGTTGTTTTTTGCCGTAAATCATTGAAACGTTCAAAACAGCACGCGCTGATTAACATTCGAATCTGAATAGCAGACAGTCGTCACAAAATTTATTTTTTCACACACTAAAATAAATCCAGTCGACACATTCGACCGGTTTTTACACTGTTTGGTTATTGATTTTTCAGAAACAAAAGGAAGACAGAGTTTTTTCAACTCGAAAATAATGTAGGGAACACAGCATTCGTCAAGGGATCCTGCTGACGAATTATAAAAGCTTTATCACTTAAGTGCAGAACCCGCTCGACGGGTCACAAGAGGAGGTAGCGAGTGAGTATTGCTATTATCATCGGCACTCATGGTTCAGCGGCCGAACAGCTGCTGAAAACGACGGAAATGTTAATTGGCGATCAAGACAACGTCGCCTTTATCGATTTCGTCCCTGGGGAAAACGCCGATACACTGGTTGAAAAATACAACATAAAGCTTGAAAACCTCGACAAGAGCAGCGGCGTGCTGTTTTTAGTCGATACCTGGGGCGGCAGCCCTTTTAATGCCGCCAGCCGTATTGTTCTCGACAAAGAAAATTATGAGGTCGTCACCGGAGTTAACATTCCTATGCTGGTCGAGACCTTTATGGGCCGTGACGACAACCCGACTCTTGCCGAGCTGACCGGCATTGCGCTCGAAACCGGTAGATTGGGAGTCAGGGCCTTAAAGTTTGCCGAACCGGAGAGTGATAAGCCCGTTACTGCCCCGCCAGTTGCCGCTCCAGCCGCTCCAGCCGCTCCAGCCAGAGTACTGGGTCCTAACGATCACATGAAGATCGGTCTTGCACGCATCGACGACCGTCTGATTCATGGCCAGGTCGCTACCCGCTGGACCAAGGAAACCAACGTTAACCGCATCATTGTTATCAGTGATGAAGTGGCGGCCGATACGGTACGCAAAACGTTGCTGACGCAGGTTGCGCCTCCGGGAGTCACCGCTCACGTGGTCGACGTTGCCAAAGCCATTCGTGTCTATGACAACCCTAAATACGCCGGTGACCGCGTAATGCTGCTTTTCACCAATCCTACCGATGTGGTTCGGGTGGTTGACGGCGGCGTTAAAATTCCTTCGGTCAATATTGGCGGTATGGCGTTTAAACAAGGTAAAACTCAGGTCACCAACGCGGTCTCCGTTGATCAGAAAGATATCGACGCGTTTAAGAAATTAAATAGCCAGGGTATCGAACTTGAAGTGCGCAAAGTGTCTTCCGACAGCCGTCTGAAGATGATGGATTTGATTAACAAGATGAATTAATAAAGCCAGCGCAGAAAGTCCGGCTGATAACAAGGCAATGGACTGTTCAAGTCGGCATTATTTTACTCAGCTTCCTTGGTATAGGAGAAGGTCAATGGAGATCACCACACTACAAATTGTGCTGATATTTATTGTCGCATGTATTGCCGGGATGGAATCCATCCTGGATGAGTTTCAGTTTCACCGTCCGTTAGTAGCCTGTACGTTGATTGGTATCGTGCTTGGCGATATGAAAACCGGGATTATCATCGGGGGGACGCTGGAAATGATCGCCCTGGGCTGGATGAACATCGGTGCCGCTGTCGCACCTGATGCCGCCCTCGCCTCGATAATCTCGACCATTCTGGTCATTGCCGGCGGGCAGTCGATTGGTGCTGGTATTGCGCTGGCTATTCCATTGGCCGCTGCGGGTCAGGTATTGACCATTATCGTTCGTACCATAACCGTCGCCTTCCAGCACGCAGCTGATAAGGCGGCCGAAAAAGGCAACTTGAGTGCCATCTCATGGATACACGTCTCGGCCCTGATCCTACAGGCAATGCGTATCGCTATTCCGGCTGCAATTGTTGCCGTGTCCGTAGGGACCAGCGTCGTGCAGAGCATGCTCAGCTCGATTCCAGAAGTCGTAACCAGCGGTCTTAACATCGCAGGTGGCATGATCGTAGTGGTCGGTTACGCGATGGTTATCAACATGATGCGTGCTGGCTACCTGATGCCGTTCTTCTATCTAGGCTTCGTGACTGCCGCCTTCACCAACTTTAACCTGGTTGCACTGGGCGTGATTGGTGTGGTGATGGCAGTGCTGTATATCCAGCTGAGTCCAAAATACAACAAGTCTGCACAGGCTGCCGGACCGGCTCATGGCGTTAACGACCTCGACAACGAATTGGACTAAGGGTGAGAGAAATGGTTGATCAAACTCAAGTAAAAAAACTCACACCCGGCGATATTCGCGGTGTGTTCTTACGCTCAAACCTGTTTCAGGGTTCATGGAACTTTGAACGTATGCAGGCATTGGGATTCTGCTTCTGCATGGTGCCGGTTATTCGTCGTCTGTATCCTGAAAACAACGATGACCGTAAACAGGCGATTAAACGCCACCTGGAGTTCTTTAATACCCATCCTTACGTCGCAGCGCCAGTGCTGGGCGTAACCTTGGCGATGGAAGAACAGCGTGCCAATGGCGCACCTATCGACGACGCGGCGATCAACGGCCTGAAAGTCGGTTTGATGGGTCCGCTGGCCGGCGTGGGTGACCCGATCTTCTGGGGTACCGTACGTCCGGTGTTTGCAGCGCTGGGTGCCGGTATCGCGATGAGCGGTAGCCTGCTCGGTCCTTTGCTGTTCTTCGTGCTGTTCAACCTTGTACGTTTGCTGAACCGTTATTACGGCGTAGCCTATGGCTACAAGAAAGGCGTTGATATCGTTAGCGATATGGGCGGCGGTTTCCTGCAAAAACTGACTGAGGGGGCGTCAATTCTCGGCCTCTTTGTCATGGGAGCATTGGTTAACAAATGGACCCACGTCAACATCCCGCTGGTGGTCTCCAAAATTACCGATAATACCGGTCATACCACGGTAACAACGGTACAGGGGATCCTTGACCAGCTGATGCCGGGTCTGGTGCCTTTACTGTTAACCTTCGGCTGTATGTGGCTACTGCGCAAAAAAGTCAATGCGCTGTGGATCATCATGGGCTTCTTTGTGCTGGGTATTTTTGGTTACTGGATTGGCCTGCTGGGTCGCTAAGCAGTAAAGTGTAACCGGGGGCATTATCGCCTCCGGTTTTTTATTGGAGGGAAACGCGGAATGACGGTTACGGATATTGCCCTGATTATCTTTATTTTTCTGCTGTTGGCCTATGCCGTTTTCGATGAATTTATTATGGGAAAAACTCGCGGCAAAACGTTGCTCAAGGTTAACCTGCAAAGAAGAAACAAGCTGGATGCGGTGATCTTTATCGGCCTGCTGGCAATCCTGCTCTACAACAATATCTACGCTCAGGGCAGCCCTGTCACCACCTACTTACTGGTAAGTCTGGCAATTATTGCCTTTTATATCTCGTTCATCCGATTGCCAAAAATGCTGTTTAAACCTATCGGCTTCTATTACGCCAATATTTTTATTACCTACGATCGCATCAAGGCGATGAACCTTTCGGAGGACGGAATTTTGGTGATCCAACTGGAACAGAAGAGATTGCTGGTGCGGGTTAAAGAAATGGACGATCTCGAGAGTATTTATAAGTTTATGGTTAACTATCAGTAACTCACCCCGGGCTTAATTACAGGCGGTCAGACCGCCTGTAGTATTTACCTAATCAATACGACGAAACAGGCTGATAGTAAAATCTGTTTCGCAGCTAAAGTGCTCACGCTGCGACAAACTCAGCATCACTGCTTCAGTGGCGCGCCAGGCGAAAGGCGTCATCTGTAAAAGATCCGAGGCCTGCTTGCCGTTTAAGGTCATTTTATAGCTCAACGACTCAGTGCTCACCCGTTGAAATCCCGCAAGGCTTTCTTCCACATCACTGTGCAGCTGTACCTCATTATAAATCAGCCCTTTAAGCTGATAGAGATGCCTTGGGCCGGGAGCCACCGTCAACACCCATCCTGAAGATTTCAACACCCGATGTAACTCAGGGGCTTTACACGGCGCGTAGATGCGCACAATGGCATCCAGTGAGTTATCGGCAAACGGCAGGCGATGACTTGAGGCCACACAAAATTCAACCTTGCCATAACGCTTTGCTGCATAACGGATTGCCACCTTGGCGACGTCAAGCCCGTAAATCTGCATTTCACGGCGGGTATTTAGCCCCTGCTCCATCGCAGAAGTGTAATAGCCTTCGCCGCAGCCGATATCCAGCAGTGATTCAGCTCCTGCCGGTAAATGCTGGTCCAAAAGAGTGACCAAACGGTCGCGCAGCGGCTGATAGTGCCCGCCCTCAAGGAAAGTGCACCGCGAAATCATCATCTCAGCGCTGTCGCCCGGCTCTTTGGAGCGTTTGTGTTGCACCGGCAGCAGGTTTACGTATCCCTCTTTGGCATTATCAAACTGATGATTGTTTTCACAGCGCCACAGTTTATCGAGGCGTTGCAGGGGTTGATGGCAAAGAGGACATTGATAGGTCATGCATGTTTCCAGAAAGGTGATGCTGCCGATTTTATTCGGGCGTCTTGCGGATGGCTGCGCTAAGTCTAAAGAAGCCGATTGCAGGTTGCAACTTTTGCCCTGATTGTTCCGAGACAGGCTGGAGAACAAGACAAATAGCATGGTCGGCGAGCTAAAAAACAGGCTACACTGGATTTGACTCGTGCGACTAAATCTATTCTATTAATTTCTTATCATTAACCTGCGCTGATTAACCATAAGTGATGCCATGAGTGATATTTCTGTCCTGCTCAGCCAAATCCCGTCTATCAGGCACGGATTTGGCTGTAAACAAGCGCTGTTGCCCGAATCGCTGCAGCCCTTTAGTGCCAGTTTGCCGGAAAAGAAACAGGTTCACGGAGTCAGGATTGTTGATGTCTTATTCCCTCAACAGGCCTGCGGCGAGGCCGACGGTTTTTATACTGAACAACCGGGAATTTTGCTGAGCGTGTTTACCGCCGACTGCCTGCCGGTGATATTTAGCCACAAGCAGGGGCACGGGGTAGCATTAGTACACGCCGGGTGGCGCGGCTTGCGCAACGGTATTCTTGAACAAATGGCGCGGCGTATTAATCAGTCGGGTTCAACTCGGGATTGGGTAGTTTCTATTGGGCCTGCGGCAGGCGCCTGCTGCTATGAGGTCAGTCAGGAACTGGTAGATGAGTTTCGGCACGGCCTGAATTTGCCACCGGCACTGATTTCCCCCTCTTATCGGCATCTCGACCTGCCAGCGATTGCCTATGCCAAGTTGACTCAGGCAGGATTCGCATCCGTTGATTATGCCGGCAGCTGCACGATTTGTACCGAGGCCTCAACAGTGGCAGGAATCGACTTGGCGCAACGGGATGAAACGAGAAAGGTTTACCGCCACAAATACACCAGCTTTCGGCGCAACAGCCTCAAGCGCGCGCAGGACCCTTCCATTCCAGGTATCAGTGGCCGCAATCAGCAATCGGGGATTATCATTTTGCCGGATTAAATGTCGCGTTGCCGCCTTAAGACAAAAACAAAAAAACCCGCAACCAGGCGGGTTTTTTTTGACAGCTAACGCTGCTTAGATTGCAGTTACGTTAACTGCAGATGGGCCTTTCTGGCCATCTTGAATTTCGAACTCAACGTTCTGGCCTTCAGCCAGGGTTTTGAAGCCATTACCCTGGATTGCAGAGAAGTGTACGAACACGTCTTTGCTGCCGTCAGCTGGAGTGATGAAACCGAAACCTTTAGACTCGTTGAACCACTTAACTTGACCTTTGATCTTTGCCATTTTGAGTATTTCCTTTGGATTGTTTAAACCGCCCTTCGGCGTTACACAGACAAACTTGAGTCGTTACTGCTTGAGGCACTAAGATAAAAATCGGCAAGGAAGCGGTATTCAACGATAACGTCTTTACTCAAAACTTCTTTACTGAAAATGCCACACATATACAGAACTGTACCTCGTTTTACCCAGATGCGTTATCACATACTCTGAATTTAATGGCAAGCCATTTTTAATCAGCGATGGACTTGTCGCACATATTTGAGCCGCTTAAAGGCACTTACTGTCAAGTGAGGCCAAAATAGGTTGATAGGACTAGTACTTTCTGCTCGAAACTCAGCAGGGCCTAACAATCAAATCAATAACGACTCACATCTGATTATTGATCAATAATCAGCGGACAGTAAGAGTTAAATTCAATTTTTAATGCATTATTATCGTATTTGATATAACACAAATGAGTTTTTCGCAAGTTTTTACGCATTTTTTCCAGTCAAATTTTAAGCACCTCGCCATCCCCTGCTATCAGTCATAGCAGGCTTCTTTGAGTTTTACAGGCGGCATAATGCCACCCACAACCTTAAACCTGGGCAATGAAAAAATCTGCACAAACATTGCGCCAGAACAAAGCAGCGATTGATTGTTTATGCACTATTCAAATCAGGCATAATGGTACTAATCTGGTGCAAAACACTGTTGATTATTATTAGACTGCACCTTAAGCGTGCGCAATTATGATAACCAAAATAAAGTTTATCGCAGTTGAGATCATAGAAAATTGTCTACTTTTCGCGCCACCCATAATTAGTGAATCACAAAGCCACCGCTATAAACAAGAAAGTTTACAATGAGATGAACTTTATATTAAAAGGCCTAAGTTGATCTTAAAAAATATATACAAAAATCGACAATACATATTCAAAATTTGAATTAATAATAACTGTGATTTTATTGGAATTTTTATTAATTATTATCCCAGTTTACGCACACAGCACGACCCCATCATTTTCAGAGTGGCATCATTCCGTTAACATTTAATATACAAACCCAGTCAGGGCGCAGCTTGCAGGCAGGAGCAAAAATGCAGGCCGCTCATTAAGACCAGAAAGGCCATCTGCGGGCTAAAAATCAATTTATCTCAAGATACTAGGCTAATATTGAACCCTGACAGCTTTTTGTTCTGAATAATGGAACAAGATGACTTTGAGTTTTATAAAATTCAACGATGAGATTTTGATGAAAATGAGCCTGAGTTAAGATAATTACCCGGGTTTAAAAGCAGATTTTAAATGATAAAAGCTCTCATCTGTGAGTATTCGGGCGCTAATTATTCGTGACGAAAATAAAGCGCCCGTCAATTCATAGCGAAATATGCTCGCCTATTTTCAGCGGTGCAAAATTCTCTACGCTTAACCCATCCTCTTCAATCGCCATCACTAATTCTTTTGGTGGTTCATCTAAGGACTCATCGGCTAATTCAAACACCCCCCAGTGAATGGGAACTGCTCGTTGACACCGTGTTTCCTTAAACACCTGAACTGCCTGCTGCGGGTCCATATGATGAGAATGCATGAACCATCTTGGTGCATAGGCACCGATAGGAATCGCTGCAATATCAAATGGTCCCAGTCGCTCACCAATCTGAATAAATTGTTCGCTATAGGCGCTATCGCCCGAGAAATAAAAACTCAGATCACGATGCTTGACCACCCATCCACACCACAAAGAACGATTTCTGTCCCATGGCGTGCGCATACTCCAGTGACGGGCAGGCACGGCGTGAAAACTAACCCCCTCTAAAATCAGCGCATCCCACCAATCCATTTCTTCAATGTAATGAGCGCCCTGCCTTTCCAACCAAGGCTTCATGCCCAGCGGCACCAGGAAAATAGCCTGAGGGAAACGTTTGACGAGTTTACGAACTGTCGATTTATCTAGATGGTCATAATGGTTGTGCGAGATCATGACGTAATCGATCACCGGAAGGCTGGCCACAGTAACTGCCGCCGGCGTCCTGCGTTTAGGGCCATAAAAACTTAGCGGCGACGCACGCTCGGAAAGTGCAGGATCGGTCAAAATATAACGCCCTGCAATGCGCAGCAGCAGGCAGGCGTGTCCCAAAAACCACAGACGATCTTCAGTCCCGCCAAAATCAGGGGTCTGACACCATTGATTAATAAAATGATCGTAGCCATTGCCCGGTGGGCGAGGATGTCCCTGTGCTTTTCGCTCTTTGCGCCAGCGTTTGAGATCGCCTTCGTTGCGCGTGTCCGGTTCGGGATTAGTGAAACCTTGCGGGGTATGATGCGGTTTCGCAGGATCATAGTAGGGATTTTTTTCAGCCATAGTTTCCCTTATCGATAAATTTTTTGGCAGGCAGTGTGGATACAAAACCAACCTCTATCTCTTTAGTATCATAAAGGTTTGATGCTTTTCACTACAAAAAGTGCAAAGGGGTATTTGCAAAGAGATGTCAATCACGGTCAGGTGTGTTTAAGCACGGCCCCTGGCAGGAAAAATAAAAAGCCCCGCCGGATGATTAAAGCACCGGCAGGGCTTTTTGTTTTTACAGCTTTAAACTCTTTACACTAAGACGACTGTTACAAATCAGGTCGGTTAACTGTTTTCACTGTCAGCCCAAGGCTCAGGCTGCCATCCCACAAAGCTTGGTCAGGTTTCGGGCTCCAATCATTAAAGTCGCAACATAAGACTGCCTGCGCGTGACAACTTCCACGGCAACGCGTTTGTCTTTGTATTTGATCATGTACGTAGAAGGCCAGCCCTGGCGTCTTTTGCCATAGGCTTTTTCGTGGCTGTCGATGGCTGCATGAGCCACGACCAGATGAGAGAGAGTTTTATCACCTTTAATGATGCGCTTCATAATGGACTCCGTCTTAGACAATACTGTCAAACTGAGGAAACATTACTCACTTGATACTCATCGCTTTACGCGACGCTTATTCGAATCACTGCTTTGCTTGGATCTTGTAACAGAATGAGTATCTGTCTGCTTTTCGCTATGCGCAAGTTTTACTTAATAAAAAACAAATCATAGCCGCACGCAATGGCTTGGCGCTGCTTGCCTGCCACTTGCCTTCTTCACTGGAAATGTGCGCGCACCAAGATTTGCTGTCTGGTAATTCATTGAAATTGAGATTTATTTTGTTGGCGCAAATGATTGGCCAGGCATCGGAAGGATTGTTGCAGTAGTCTTTCCCCTTCATTCCACCGTAGGGATACCACTTGTCGGGATCTTCCCCGGTGAGTAAAGCGATGTTGTGATTCAATTCGTTGTCGTGTTCTTCAGACCATTTAATCATCTGGAAATTATCCTGCTGAGTTGTTATGCAACACGCTACAGCAGAATTAATACATTTTTATGAATGGAAAAATAAACGAGGAACTATCAGCGCAGCAGTGGCTTAAGAGACGTGTCACTATCTTTTAGGAATGAAACCGCGCAGGCCAGAAACAGAATCATCATCGTATTCATCGACTACGCCCTTTCCCTGCGCTTTGGCCAAAACTTCCAGCAGTTCGGTTTGACGGCGTTGCTGCTCGGCGATTTCAGTCAGCAGTTGAACTTGGCGATTAGCTTTGACACTGGCCCGGTTAACGACAAACCACACCAGCAAAAATATCAAGGCTGACAGTAATCCCAGCACTATCGTGGCCAGACTAGTTTGGCCCAAAAATTGATCGAACATTGACGATCCCACAATGTAGTTAACCAGATAACTATCTTATCATCGTCAGAGATACAGGGAAGGTATTAGCAAAAATACAGAAGCTTCCGACAGGCGGCAGATGTTACCAGGGAATAAATGAGGTGACCGAGCAAATTCCGAGGTCGAAATTCCCCCCCTGATCGCAATAGCTGTTAAGGGCCAGCAAATAAAGCCCGACACAAAGTAGCCCAAAAATGATAAAGGCAATAATTTTCCTGATAGAAAATAGCGGTTTCTTCAGTTTGATAGCAGTTCTCTTAGGATTTATCACACGTTTGTAGATGCCCAAAACACTGCGTCCGACACGAATAAAACATCAGCCTATCCTACTCTGCCTAAGTTAAACAAACTTCAAACAGAGTAAGCCCAATAGGTGGTTGGCCGCGCACAAATCATTCAAACGCTTAAGTCTTTTCATGATTTTTTTCAGAGAATTAGAGAAGCAGATCTCACCACACTAAGGTTATACTGCTTCGCGGCTTAAGCCATAAAGGGAGTGTATAAAATGGGTTTGATTAAAACAATTGTTGTACTGGCGGTCATTTATGCTGTTTTTCTGTTTTCAGGCTACGGCGTTACGGTCGGTAGCAGTGAAAATGCAGCTGGCCTTGGCCTCAAGTGCCAATACCTGACGGCTCGCGGTATCGTTGACTCACAGTATCTGCACACGGACAGTGGCGTAATCGGTGTTGCCAAATGCCCGATACTCAAACAGGTTGATAAGGTTGTCGATAAATCCTAATCAGCAACGCTGTTTGAATAAAGGATTAACCCGCAGCATAGGCTTGCGGGTTAATCCGACATCAATAATTAGCTGTCGTGTTTGGTAAACTTCAGTTCGATCAGCGAAATTGCTTTCTCGATTGCCCGACGGGTAACGGGATCCGCACCCGCAGGATGCGTGCTGAAATCAATACTTTTAAGCTGATGAGACATTTTATCGCGCACTTCGGTCGGCGCAATAATGTCGATGACATCCAGAATCTGTTTGATAACCAGTTGGCACGCGACCAAGTCTGACTCAAGTTCCTGATCTTTGGATAAGCTCTCTGACATCCCGGTGACTCCTCGGTACTAAAAATAGGCATAAAAAATTCGGCGCAAAGGATAACACGTCATCGCTGAATTTCATCAAAGCTTCTGGGCTGAATCGAGTAAAAAGCTTAGAAGGCGAGTTCTTCATCATCGATTTTCAAATTTAAAACTCTGAAACCACTAATAATAAACCATTCATTAATTGTTGCTTAATCTTACGGTTAGCGTTATCAATTACCTGTTATTCATTGATATTTTGACTATTAATTGAATGGGAAAATACTGATGCAAAGAAGCAACATCGTCCTTAAATTACTTCCTCTTGCCGCACTGGTTTCAGGTCTTGGATTATCCCCTCTCGCCGCTCAGGCCGCCGTCGTACCACAGGGCGTCGTGCTGGCCCAAAAACAGGAAGTGGTGCGTAACAATGCCTCAGAGCCTGCAACTCTTGATGTACAAAAGGCCGAAAGCGACGTCGAAAGTAATATTCTCAGCGATTTGTTTGTCGGACTGGTCAGCATCGATGATAACGGTAATGCCCATCCCGAGCTCGCAACCAGCTGGGAGACTAAAGATAATAAAACCTGGACCTTTCATTTGCGCCCCGGCATCCGCTGGTCTGATGGCACCCCCATTACCGCGCAGGATGTGGTTTTCACCTGGCGTCGCCTGATCGACCCGAAAACCGCCTCGCCCTATGAGAGCTATCTCGGCACGGTTAACGTCGTTAACGCCGACAAAATTATTGCCGGTAAATTGCCTCCTGACCAGCTAGGTATAAAGGCATTAGATCCACAAACAGTACAGATTGAATTAACCCGTCCGATGTCTTATTTCCTGCAAATGGTTGCCCACTATTCTCTGTTTCCGGTAAGTCAGGCTAATGTTGAAAAGTATGGAGAAAAATGGACCCAACCTGGCAATATGGTTAGCAGCGGGCCTTTTAAACTAAAAACCTGGACAGTGAACGAGCGTGTCGTTGCTGTGCGCAATACCCAATACTGGGACAACGACCACACTGTACTGTCGCAAATGACCTACTTGCCGGTGGGCTCGGGCGCAGCCGATATTAACCGCTATAAGGCCGGTGAGATTGATATCACCGGAAGTGTTCCGGAAATCCAGTTTGCCTCGTTGAAGAAGGAGTTGGGTTCTCAAGTCCACGCCAATCCTTATCTCGGTGTCTACTATTATGCGTTCAACAATCAGAAGCCGCCGTTTAACGACGTCAGAGTTCGAGAAGCCTTGGCATTGGGGTTGGATCGCGACATTATTGCCAATAAAGTGTTGGGACAGGGGCAAACTCCTGCTTATACCATCACGCCGCAAAATACCGGCGGATACACCTTCAAACCTGCGGCCTACGCCAGCTGGACGCAGGAGCAGCGCAATGTCGAAGCGCGAAAACTGCTGACCGAAGCGGGTTTTGGCCCCGATCATCCTTTGAAATTCAATCTGCTTTATAACACCAATGAATCTCACCAGCGCATTGCTATAGCGGCCTCGTCGATGTGGAAGAAAAATCTGGGCGTGACCGCCGTGTTGCAGAATCAGGAATGGAAAACCATGCTGGACACCATGCATCAAGGTAACTATGAGGTGGTGCGCTATGCCTGGATTGCAGACTACAACGAGCCATCAACGTTTCTGAATACCTTCCGCAGTGGCAACAGTGAAAATACTCCGCACTTCAAAAATGCCGAGTATGACAAAGTGATGGATGATGCACTGGCAGCTACCAGCAAAGATCAGGTGCAAAAAGACTATCAGGAAGCTGAAGATATTCTGAGTAAGCAGGCTCCGGTGGTGCCACTTTATCACTACGTCAGCGCCCGACTAGTGAAGCCTTTTATCGGCGGTTTTGATGAGCATGACCCACAAGGCCGAGTTTTTGCTAAAGATCTTTATGTGATTAAACACTGATTTCAGAATTTACTCAGGCCAGAATCACCCCGCCAAGTACTTGAAAGGCGGGGTTGATTACTCAAATATCCCCTTTCTACTCCCCCACGTAGGCAGAATTGTTAGGTTAATGCCCTTGCCTCAGGTTTCTCAGATGATAAATTGAACATCAATCGTACAGATGGGAGGCCCTATGCAATTCTCGGAAAGCGAGATCCAACCCCTTTGGGACGAAGTTGCTCGTATTATTGGTGAAGCTGTGATTCAGCTGCGGCATCGCGGAGAACCCCTTACGGCAGATTCGTTGATTCATTATTTGGAAGACGAGCTAAACACGGCTGGCGTGCAGCAGCGCATTTTGATTGGCGCGGCCATCAACCTGCTCAAAGCTGACAGGCGTTCCTGATAATTATCGTTAAGCCATTATCTGGACTGAGATGCGCGCCCCTGAGCAAACAGAAAAATGCGCTGGGTAATGTCATCAGCTCCCAAAATATTGCTTTTCTGCTCCACGTTGGCTCTGGCATAGGCAATATCGTGAGCCTGATCAACCATCGTGATCACTTTATCGCGAGTCGTTTTATCGAGATTGCCCAACAGGGTTGTTAATATTGCCTGATAGGCATTAGAGGCATAGGTGAGTTGCTTTTCGCGTTGTTCCAGCGCATCGATACGTGCTATCAGCGCCTGTAACTGCTCTTGGTTGGACATAGCGGCATCCTCATTTGTGTTGCAGAAAAAACTGACAACTAAAAACACTGATTGAGCATATTTCATACAGACATTTCACTTTAAAGCAAAATCCGCGATTAACCAATCTTAAACCTTCATAAATCATTGCACGACAGCGCTGTGATTTGTAAATACCTCTTGCAGCACTGCTGAGAGCTACCACCCCCTTTTTACTCATCTGTAAAATTAGCAGCAAAATAGCATTAATTGCTTACAGAAGCCTCCATGACGACAACGGCAAGTTGTGAGATCTTCATCATGAGTCTTTTTTTCTTTGGAAATTATTTTATGAACAAGTTTTCTTGCTATGCCGCTGCTTTCGCCGTGCTGATGTCAGCAACTTCAATGGCCCATGCGGAAGGATGTATTAAAGGAGCAGCTGTAGGCGCTGTTGCAGGCCACGTAGCCCATCATCACGCTGTGTTGGGTGCCGTGGGGGGTTGCGTAGTGGGTCACCATATGGCGACTAAAGCCAGAGAGCAGAAAGAAGCAGAAGCGAAAAAACAGCAACTGCAACAACCACAGCACTAACTCCTGCCATTACGGGAGTTTCACTGGATAAATTGCAGGAAACCCGTTTTTTTTGATATATAAAACCAGCCATTAATGGCTGGTTTTTTTGTTAAATTTCTGTGGGTAATTTTCGGTTGGCAGACCAGAGTTAATCTGTAAAATCAGGTTTTTATCATGATTTTAAGGACACAACATGAAGCTCAGGGACGCTGTTTCACATGATGCTCCTCTTATTGCACGGCTACATACCACCAGCTGGCGTAGCGCCTATCAGGGGATTTTTTCTGCCGAGTATTTGGCCGGAGCCATTGAGCAGGAACGGTTAAATTATTGGCTGGAAAAGTTTGACACTCAGCAAGCCGACCACACGGTGATCGTGGCTGAAGATGATTCACTTCCGGTTGGCTTTGTAAGCGTTTTTGGCGCGAAAGATCCCCACTGGGGATCATTAGTTGACAACCTGCACGTGCTCCCTGCGACCAAAGGTAAAGGATTTGGTATTGCCCTGCTAAAAGCGGCGGCGCGCTGGGTGTTTAACAACCATCCAGGCGATGGCCTCTATCTTTGGTGCTACGAACAAAACCTTCCATCACGCCAGTTTTATGAACGCTGCGGCGGCAAGATTGTTGAAATCAAAAGTGAGACAGTCCCCGGCGGAACGACTCTCAACGCGTTAAGATATTATTGGGAAAAACCAGAAAATTTAGCAGGTTAACGAATTTTTTGTTTTTGAATAATGGGTTTCGAGCTGGGTGTGGAAGCATTGCATCTTCAGTCATATCATCTCCTCTTAAGAAATTTGCAATGGTAAACGGATGTACGATATTCATGTGATTTTAAAAAATGAACCCGGAGAGCTGGCGTGGCTCGGCAAGATCCTAGGTCTCTATGGGATCAGTCAGGAAGGTGGCGGTGTGTTTACTGTCAATGGGCAATGCCATGCACATTTTCTGGTGAAGGATGGCGAAAAGGCCAAGTCTGCGCTTGAGACCGAAGGCTTTGCAGTGCAGGGCATTCACAAACCTCTAATCAGAAAGCTGGATCAGCAACAGCCTGATGAGCTGGGAAATATTGCTGCCAGATTGTCCGAGTTTGGGATTAATATAATTACTCAATACAGCGATCACGCCAATCGGCTGATTCTAGTTACCGACAATAACCTTGTTGCCGAGGAAGTTACTGCACCTTGGATAGCAACGGCGTACTGATAGTGGATCCCACAAAGGCTCGCCGTAATAAAAAACGGGACCCTCTCGGCTCCCGTCGTTTGCAACCTCGTTTTCCGAGATTACATATTCGCGATCATCGCATCGCCAAACTCTGAGCATTTCAGCAGCTTGGCGCCGTCCATCAGACGTTCGAAATCGTAAGTCACGGTTTTCTTGGCGATTGCCGCTTCCATACCTTTAACGATCAGGTCTGCCGCTTCGAACCACTCCAAATGACGCAGCAACAGAGCGAAGTAAATAATTTAATACATTGATTAGAAAAGAAAATACTTCCCTTACGACATGTCTTTATCTGCAAAAAACGGTGTTTGTAACTACATGAATTTACGAAGAATAAATTTAGTTTTGCAGAAGGAATTTTACAGGTTTTACCATTTCTTGCATCGCGGGGTTGGCACCAGCGTCGGGGGTTCAAATCCCCCCAGCTCCACCAAATTAGATAGGACAGTGACCGGACAAACTCATACAAACCAGTAAGTTATGAGAATGGCAAGGACGAAGCACTGACACCATCGATACTAAAAAGGATACGTAAAAGATACGCGGATCCTTGGAAGAAAGAGAACCTCTGTTAACCCAGAGGTTTTTTTTCGTCTACATCACCGGGCAGTCATCAAACTCCCCAGTGCGCACATCATTGATGATGTCCGCCCCCCCCCCACGCCAATCAATTCCTTTTCTTAACTGCATTCACCATCAAACCCAAAAGATTTAGTTAGATTTAGGCTTATCATTCTTATTTTTTATTATCAAACTCAATAAGCTCATCCTTAGCATTTTTTATTTTACTTTCTAAACCTATTGCCCCTAGCCTAATTAGCTCACTTTCTTTTTGTAAAACTTGCATTTGCGAACTATACAAAGCTAACTCTAGTTCAATCTCTTTTCTTGTTTTCATAATATCCTCTCGTTAAGATTTAACAGCGTTATTTAAAGCATCTTGCGCTTCAGTTGTAGCAGCTAAAATTGCAGAGTTTTCATCAGGGTGATCTGCTAATTTTACCTGTGCTGGAAAACTGACACCTTTGTCATTTTGAACTATGACTAAAACAATTCCAGTAACATCGTCGATGATTATATTTTTCATATTAGTAAGGTCCGAAAAGTTGATAGTATGTGCCATCAAACTGTATGTCTACGGTTTGATAAATTTTAGTTGTTGTAAATTCGAAAGTAGAATAACCATTGATTTGCGATTCATTATTATATGTTAAAAAACTATAACTCCCTATTTCAAACAATCTAAACGTATATTTATACCCTGCTTGCGGAAGGTCTGCAATAGCAGGTAAAGTTATTGTAATACCAGGCACATTAATATAACCCAATGGGTAGTTAGTTGGCATTTTAATTGATGAACCGATCTGAAGTATTAACTCGGGTTTTTTAACATCACAGCCATTTGGGTCTATTATTCTAGTTAATTTTGACGGAGAGACCTCAGTTTCATTTTCAGTTTTTGCCCAAACTTCTGTAGCGAAAGCGTTAAGATTAGAAAATCGGAATCCAACCGTCGCATTAGATCTTTCCACAAAACCATTGTATGGCTGAGTTACTCCGCTTTGCGAAACGAAGTTATTACTATTGCCAGCAGAAAGGAACCCATAAGCCCAAGAGTGTAGTGTAGCTCCGTGTGCATAAAACCCAGCAGTAGCACCGTATTCTCCATCAAGGACTACCATGTCAATGCCATTTAATGAGTTCGGATTTTGTATCCCTTTATTAAGGATCCCTATTTCTAACCCTGTTGCCGTAATATAATCCGTGTCTTCAGGTATTATTATATTAAGATTACCTGCCCAGCCCTTGTTAAATGGGTTAATAACCAGGCCAACATTATCACTTGGCGTAGTTGTTGTACTGTTGCTGTTCGCCCACATATCTACAGTAACGGTTTTTCCTGAAATTGATTTTACAATCCCTTTGCAAGGTATAGCATGCTTCGTCACTAATACTGAGTTAACTTTAATTAAACTAGCAGCAATAGTATCAGCGCTGGAAAAAGTTGCCGTATTTGAAGAATAAGTACAAGAAGAAACATTCTTCCACGCTTCTCTTGGTGTCAATGTGCAATCAGAATAAAGCGCCACCACATCAAGTGTGCCTAAATCGTAAAGCTCCATTGCAGATTTAACACCGGTCACCTGAGGAACCAACCCACCATGATTTCCTGCATTAGTGCTGGGTTGCCCGCTTCTTATAGAAAGCCCAGTAGCGCCTCGGGTTAAACCTGTAGGTGTGTGCGAAATAGATAAAGAACCTGTGTGTAATAAATTAGTATCACCCAAGGCCTCTTGTATCTTCATAAGTACAAGATCATTAATCTCGTCATATCCTAAAAAAGGAGGTGCAACACCAATATCCTCAAGTCGCATAATTTGAGATAGAGCATTACTAACATTTGATTCTCTAAACCCTATTAAACTAGCTCCATCTGATCCAGCAAGATTTTGCCTAAGCGTGTCGCCATCCATTAAAACCAGATGCGTTACATCATTAATAAACGATGCACCATTAATTCCAGTGGTTGTAAATCCAACATCAGTTGTCGCATTTATTCGATAATATTGATTATCAAACCGTATAAATTGATTCCTGGCTGTAAAGGTTAACGGTCCATTTTCATACTGCCCGAGAAACTCATACCCAGAATCCAATAAAAAATCCTGAAATCTGTTTTCCTGACTGATCAACTGCCGAGCATGATCTTGCTCCATGCCGAACCATGTTTTACGTGCCTTACCAAGGCGGTCATTCCAGTTTTCATTGACTTGATCAGCTGAAAGATGATCAAGATTCTGGGCGTTAACCTTTACGGACTAATCCCTTAACATGCTCATCGGCAGCATTCGCGGACCTAAAACCAAGATGATCCGCAATTTCTGTGCGCGTTGGAGGAAAGTGATTCTTCTCGATAAAACCAGCGATGAATTCCAATACTTTTCCCTGCTGCTCAGTCAAAATATTCATGCTGCTTTGTCCTCGTAGTTCGTGGCTACTAAGCGATAAAACCAAACCTGTTTACCTGTATCCAAATCCCTAACCACGCGTTTATCTTTACGTAGTCCATGCACCATCGGGTCAACTTCTCGCAGCCGGGCGCTGATGGCTGGCTGTGTGTCGGCTTGTCCGAACATGTTCAAAACCAACAGCTCCAAATCGCGTAGGGTGTGCCAGTCCGGTCCCATTGCTGCCTGAATCACTCGGTAAAGCTGGGAGTTAGGCGCATCTTTCAGGTTCGTTGCCCTAATGACGTCACGCACACCTGCATTAATCGCTGCACGCTCGAACTCATCTACTTCTAAACGAATCTTTCTCATGCCCTGCCCCCTTTGCGACTGCGGAAACTATTCCAGGTGAACGGCACCCACATACCACCGTTGGTCTGACGGTCCATAATTCGATCACCCAGCAGTGCAAACATTTCGGAGTGGTTTAGGTTGGTCAGCATGCCAGTAGGCTTAAGCTGCAACTGGCGGCGGTCGATAATCTGGCTCAGCAAATTGATTTCAAAATCATTGTTTGCCGTCTTCTGTACACCGACTTCATCCAGCACCAGTAAATCCAGACGGCAGATATCGCGCATCAGATCGGCTTCTTTCAGTGGGCTGCTCTTGTCGAAGGTAGAGCGGAATTTCTGGCACAACTCAGCTACGGTGATGATTGCTGCGGCTTTGTTCTTGGTAATCAGTGAGCGCACAATCGCAGTGGCCAGATGATTTTTACCAGTACCTACGTTGCCAGAAAAAACGAATCCTCCGTGGGTGTTACCGAAGTCGCGCAGATAGGACTTAGCCAGCGCAAGCGCTTGCTGTTGGTCTTCCGTTTCTGCGAGGTAGTTTTTAAAACCACAGTCGCGGTGAAGTGGCTGGATCCCCGAACGACCGAGAATTTTTTCAATGCGCGCCTGACGGTTCTGGTCTGCAACCAACCTTGATGCCTTAAGCCCCTCCTCCTGCTGCCAGGCCATGAGTTCAGAACCAGTTTTGCAATGCGCTTCAACGTGTGCCGGTTTCAAAGCAAGGAACCGCGCCATCACGTTGGCCGATTTAGATGAAGTCATCATCAGTGCCTCCTTGGGTTGGTGCTGCAGGTAGGTTTTGGTTAAAGCCTTCAGGGATGTCGCCGGTTGCCTTGGTCAGCTGAGAACTGCGCACCCATTTGCCATTCACTCGGGCTGGGCGACCTTTCTTTTCCCACGCCTCGCTTGAACCCTGATAGCCAGGAAACTTTGTTGGCTGGAAAAGCGTTGTCGGCCGCAGGTAGTCCGACATTTCTTCGTCGTTGCGCCACTTCTCAACCATGTAATCAACGGTGAGCAGCAACTGTTCAGCTGTAAAACCTTCTCTCAAGCGGCCACGAATGCCGCTCAATGAGGATTTACAGACCTGCCAGCGGCGGTTAGTAAGCTGATTCAGGTGCTGCAAAACCGCTTTGGCATCGTCAGTGACTTGAACCTCAGGGTCGGTTTCCGCAGGAAGCTGACAAGAGGGTTTTAAAGGTTCATTGACTGGTTCTAAAGGGTGACTGATTCTGGTGCCATCTGCTGCCCCAGGGGGTGTGGCATCAGATACTACAGGTGGGTTTTCTGGTGCCATAGGGGGTGTGTTTTTTGGTGCCCTACCCCCTATGCTTTCTGATGACACAGGGTTATCTAGCATCAAATAGTAAAGATTCGACGTATTACCTTTGCCGTTGTTCACGCCAAGACGGTTCTCTTTCAAGACAAGACCCATATCAATCAGAGAGTTAATATGCCCTTTAACCGCGCTTTTGCTGCATTCGCATTGGTCCGCTACATGTTGATAAGACGGCCAGCATTCACCCTTATCATTGGCATTATCGGCAAGCTTGATGAGAACCAACTTACGCAGGTGATTGCCCACTTTTATACTCATGGCTTTAGCCATCAAAGTCATGCTCATAAAGAAGCCCCATACTCCCGGATGAGTTGCACTCGCTTAGCTTCTACAATTGCAGGCAAGTCTGGGTAGTTGATGACTTCATCAACGCCCTGTACATTTCCAACATACCGGTATGAATCTCCCTTGCCACAAAGTGGTAAACAGCGGATTTGCGGTTTAGATAGCGGATCAGATAGACTGTCCAAGCGATGGTTATTCCACAATGAAGAGCTGGCGCAAACCGGTGTGCGGGCTGCAACCTGCACACCAACCTCTTTTTGATTAATCATTTCTTACCTGCCTTAAGTGACTTCGAATAAAGTCGAACGATTGATCTCACTTCATCTTCACGGGCAGAAATATGGCGATTGTGATATGTCATAATTTCGTCTGCTTCGTCCTGAGTAATCACACCATCTTCCAAAGACTTTTCTATAATCTGATCAACATGACCACGATTAGCGGCAGTGCGGACGCCCTTTTCAAATAAACAAACTTGGTCCAACTCCTCATAGGCAGGAATATCCACATGCATACCCCCGCGCCGCTGAGAAAAATATTCGGCCAACAAACTTGTCCCTGATAGGTCTTCCATTGCTTCCAGTTCGTGGTGTTCGAAGAAGCGGCACCCGTTCTTTTCGTAAAGGTTGTTATTGAAATGAGCCAAGGTCATTCCCAAACCACCAGCCATAGCAGACCGGCCACCTGGTAACGCCTTGCACATCGCTTTCACTGTCTCTTTGATGTCTACCATGTTGATCTCGCTTTAGTAGTTATCTTTAAATGGCTGTTGCTGTAGGTTTGTCATAAAGGCTTACATCCACCTTTAGAGCGCCTTTTGTAAGCACCTGAATTTCGAAAGCTCTTCCCTTTGGAATGAGTTCGGACCATCCAGATACGGATGCATGAGAGAGGCCTAGCGCTTTAGCCGTTTTTCCCACACCTCCGAAGTAAGTGATAACTTCGTTTTTTATCATTTTTCCCTTCAATTATTAGATTTGCGACAAAACGATTGTAGGATAACTTACATTAAGGAGTCAAGGAATCCTACATTGCTTAATGTTAGGATTGCCTACATGGAAATGAATGAACGTATTCGCTCTAGGCGAAAAGAATTGAAATTAACGCAAGCTGACTTGGCTAAGCTGATCAAGGTCAATCGCGTTACAGTTACCGGTTGGGAATCTGGTGACTATAAACCTGGTGGTGAAAACCTCCAGATGCTTGCTGCTGCCCTAAAATGTCACCCTCAGTGGCTTGTAGATGGAACAAAAAAAGCAGAAGAAAATGTTTCTTACGTAGGTCCATATGAGCCCAAAGGTTCTTTCCCGGTTCTGAGTTGGGTTAGCGCGGGACACTGGGCCGAGGCAGTAGAATCATATCATCGCAAATCTATCGACCGCTGGTATGAAACCACTGTCGAATGCTCCGATCACTCATTCTGGTTAGATGTTAAAGGTGACTCAATGACTGCACCAGCTGGGCTGAGTATCCCAGAAGGTATGGTTATCCTAGTTGATCCAGAAGTAGAGCCAATCAATGGAAAGTTGGTAGTAGCGAAAATCGAAAATGACAACGAAGCTACCTTTAAAAAGTTTGTCACAGATGCCGGGAACAAGTACCTCAAACCACTTAACCCTCAGTACAGCATGATCCCTATCAATGGGAACTGTACGATTATTGGTGTTGTGGTTGATGCAAAGATTGCAAACCTACCTTGAACATCATTAATTAATTATGATTAAGGGTTATGATTATGAGAGTTTTTAGAGTTTTATCACTGTATACAGCTGAAATTTTTAAATTTGGTGATGGGAATTCCAGTGTTATCAATCAAGCTGTTTTTAATTTTGAGCAGTTCCCTGCCCCAATAAATTTCCTTGTGGGTGCTTATATTTTAGTTCCAAAATCAGATCCCTACTTTAATCTTCGATTTGATGTTTTTGATGATAAAGGCAAACCCATACATGATGAGATCCAGTCGCTTACTCCATTTAATCTAACAGAGTACAATAGTACGGAAAATGAAACAGTCCTCCATATCGTTTTTCAACCTAAAGAGCATATCTTAGTTAGCGAAGGCACTTACAGGGTAAACGCTACTTTGCTGAAAGATGAAGCCGTTCAAGATGAAATGGATAGTTATTTTATCGCTTCAACTGCCTGGCATAAGATGAGGTAAAAAATGGGTCAGGTTTTTAATTTCGATAGCAAAACCAAGTTAGACAATACTTTTTCTCAGGAGCATACTGAAGAAGGTTTTGTAAATAGTAAAAGCGGTGGCGGTGGAGGTGATATGGAGATAAGAATAGCCAGACTCGAATCTGATGTTGAGCATATTAAAAACTCTATAAAAGAGATAAAAGACGATGTGCGTGAGATAAAGAAAGATGCTCGCACTGATTTCAGATTGATTTTTGGAGCACTCATAGCTGTTGCTTTAGGGCTTGCTGGCATGATGGCCAAAGGTTTTCATTGGTTTTGATTGATCAATATCCCACCAGATAGTTCAAAGATAACCACCCTCTGCGGTGGTTTTTTTTGCCTTACGTTCTCATATCCACCGGATAAAAAGTCAATTGTTCTGTTTATTGTGCCCATTGTGCGCAAAAGTCAGATTCGACATAAAGTGTTCGTTCGACCTCATTTAATACCATCAATAAGACTAACTTACTTAGGCACCGCTCTAGCGGTGACTGATGTTCCTTTGTTCCGAGAATACTTGCCCGTGTCATAGCGGGCTTTTTTTCGCCTGCAATCCCTTAACTCATGTACCTATTCTGCCCTTCTCAATGAACTTTTAAATAAAAATGTAAGTTTTCCTACAAATAATCTTGACGTCAATATGTAAGTTATCCTACATTGATATCCATTGAGCAAACATGCAGCACCGTGTTTGCACCGCTCTTTAACAATCAGGCTGATTCAACTCCCGCTGTAAGCATCCCTCTTAACCGAACCATTCACTTTTAGAGATCTTCCGGCATACTGATTATGTCCCCTGAGGAGATCGCCATGCGTAAGATTCGATTCACCGAACACCAGATCATCGCCGTTCTTAAGTCTGTCGAAGCCGGACGAACCGTCAAAGATGTCTGCCGCGAGGCCGCTATTTCAGAAGCCAGCTATTACAACTGGAAGGCGAAATATGGCGGGATGGAAGCCGCTGATATCAAAAAGATCAAAGATCTTGAAGACGAGAATCGTCGTCTGAAGCAGATGTTTGCCGATCTGAGTCTGGAATGCCGGGCGCTGAAAGACGTCATCGAAAAAAAGCTTTAAAACCAGCGGTAAAGCGTGAGCTCGTCAACTATCTGACCGCGCAGTTTTCGATGAGCTTACGCCAGGCATGCAGGACGTTATCGCTGAGCAGGACGGTGTTTCGTTATCAACCGGATACACGACGTGATGAAGCAGTGATCCAGAGCCTGACTGAGGCGGCTGAACGCTACCCTCGCTACGGATTTAAGAAGCTTTTTCAGGTGCTTCGCAGGCAGGGGCACGTCTGGAATCACAAGCGGGTACACCGGATTTACTGTCTGTTAAAACTGAATTTTCGTCGCAAGGGTAAACAACGCCTGCCGGTGCGCAATCCGGCTCCGCTGGCAACGCCGGAAGCGCTCAATCAAAGCTGGTCCATCGATTTTATGCACGACGCGCTGACATGTGGCCGACGTTTTCGGACTTTCAATGTCGTCGATGATTTTAACCGTGAAGCTCTGGCTATCGAAATTGACCTGAATATCCCGGCACAGCGTGTCGTGCGGGTGCTGGACAGGATAGCGGCAAATCGTGGATATCCGCTGAAGATGCGAATGGATAACGGACCGGAACTGATATCACTGGCTCTGGCGCAATGGGCCGAAGAGCATGGCGTGATGCTGGAATTTATCAAGCCGGGTAAGCCAACACAGAACGCGTTTATAGAAAGGTTTAACCGAACGTACCGGACCGAAATACTGGATTTTTATCTGTTCAGAACGCTGAATGAAGCACGGGAAATCACAGAGCGCTGGCTGACGGAATACAACAGCGAGCGGCCTCATGAATCCCTGAATAACCTGACGCCGGAAGAATACCGGCTGATAGCTGAAAAACCGGAACTCTCAAAAAGTGCGTGGAACTAAAACAGGTATGCTTACACCGCACCCGCGGGGATTCTGGGAGTCCAGATCATCTGAATCAATAAGTGTCCTTACCACTGCCCTTGCTTGCGAGGGTTTTGGCAATACCACTTAGCGTAGTAGAGAAGATGAAATTTTTTGAATTACCTGAATCAACAAGGAATCATGCAGAAGAATTGCTTAAAGAATTGATGCTTATTTCACAGCCAATTGATAATGAGCCAGCAGTTAAGCTGGCTCAAATTGTTAAATCGGCCTTAATTGAGCTTTATAAAAATTAGCGTCCGTGTGTTTTTTGATAACCATCAACTAGTTGCTGGTATAAAGAATTGATTTCTTTTGCAGCTGAATCTGCACTACCAACTGAGATTTTTCCAGCCCTTATCAACTCAATAATGATTTGCTGTGATGCCATGTATTTGTTATGGATGGGGTTTATTGTGTCTGGCATTTTACATCCCTTAATTGACCGTGGAATGAACAAATTATCAGTTTCCTTTGACTGTGGAAAGCAGGGAAATCACGGCTGGGCGTGGCTAAAAATCCCAGCATTAACCCCTACCCCAACGTTAGATAAGAGGAGTAATGAAGATGCGAAATTATGCCCCATGGAGGAATGACCCTAAATGGCAAGACAAGCAGGAGCATGGTGAGCTTTACATAGCCGCACCTATTAAGGAGATGACGCCAGAAGAAATTCTTGCCGCTGATTTTTCTGAGGAACAGCTATGGGCATTAATGAACGTTTTGAGGCTTTCAGGTTACAAGGTTTTTTCTCCAAACAAGAAGAAAAAGTGACTTTACCCTGCGCCTACTGTATCAGGCGCATGAATAAAGTTTCTGCTTTAGCAGCCAGGCTGACAGCGTACTGTCGTTAACACTGCTTTCCCCAGATGAGTTGGCTAACGCTGGGGCGCGAACTCACCGCGTAATGAGGCATAACCCACAATGCGAGACTGTGAGTGTCGTCAATCCGGATCCTGAAGTGGGAAGGGTCTGGTAACCGCTGTGGCGATCAGGTTTGACAGCCGGAAGAGACGGCATACAACAATACTAACTAGTCTTTAGCTGCTTCTTTGGAAGAGTTGATTGTTTGCTCATAAATTTCCATAAGGGCTGCTAAATCGGGCACAACGAGGGATTGCCTTCTGGCTAAGAGATATTCTACAACTAGCTCAAAAACATCCTTACCTTTTTCCGTAATTTGACTTCCAAATTCGTTGGTCACTTAAAACTCTCCGAAGATTAGTGGGATAATGTAATTTTACTCCCAACCCCCTTGATAAGCGGGTCAAGCAGCATCAAAGTCTAATAAATATCGCTCCCTGAGTAAGTGAGAAAATACGAACTCATTTTTGAGCATGACTATTTTAGTGATTAGTTTCGTCCGGTGAATAAATCTGGGAGGTTCTAAAGGACTCAATACTCCCCTCAAGCTGAATTATGAGAGCGCGGGCCATGTCGGGTGTAATACCGTAAAGAATACCGTCTTGAGATTCATCCAAGGGATGCAGAGTTGATGTGATGAAATGAAATTGCATAAGAATAACATCATGTCCTAATAGCGGACCGACACGCCAACCGGTAACAGGAAACACAGAAACATCTTGTTTTTCAGACAAATCAATTCCTTTTTCAAATTGTGTACTGGTAACTCAATAGGTTAACTCAAAGTTTATTATGAAACCATCGTACAGGACGCATTATAAATATTTAGGAAAACTGCCAGTTCTAGACTAAATTCCAGAAGTATTTAAAAGGTCATAACAAAATTTTTTTAAATTTAGCAGCTAGTCAACTTAATCCACTTTTAAGAAGTAGGTAAGTGTAGTGTCTCGACTTGGCCAGCCGCTTTTTTAATATTTAAATTTAGCAAAATTAATAAAATTACTTTAATTAAAAAGACCATGGATTTTAGTTTTTTTAACAGACTAAGGTCGATACGGATAGACAATAAAATCCATTATTTCTTCTATTACAACTTTATGCCCACATACCCTACAAACCATGGAATTAATAACTTTACTTCTTGTCGTAGCGGCTAGGATATCAAATTGAGTTGATTGACATTTCTTACATGAAACGATGATGTCCGGCATGACTTCACTCCCAGGGGGAATAGAACCTTAACCAAGGTGACTAAGAATTCTCCCACACCATAGACAATATCACTTTGGCTAAATTTTGTTCGCTTTTACTAACAAATAGAGAAGGGGCCAACGGTTACCCCTTAAACCTTTGTACAGTATAAGCCCCGTTGACCCCTTCTCTATGTGGAGTAACCGTCTAGCACCAGTCTTTTGCAGAAGCCTGGTGCTTTTTTTACCTTGGAGATTGCCCCGTGACTAATCCTCTCTTTAAAAACATCGTGATTTACCGCCTCAACCGTGAGGTATCTTTGAACATTGATGAGTTGAACACTCAGCTTTCGCATTTCGTATTTTCGCCATGTGGTAGCCAGGACATGGCGAAAACTGGCTGGGTTTCGCCGATGGGAAAGCTCAGTGATTCACTAACGCATTCAGTAAACGGCCAGATTCTGCTTTGTGTACAGAAAGAAGAAAAGATCCTCCCTTCGGGCGTAATCAAGGCTGAATTGATTAACAAAACAGAACAAATTGAGCTGGAACAGCACCGCAAATTGAAGAAAACAGAGCGCGACTCGATAAGGGATGAGGTTCTACATACTCTCATGCCACGCGCTTTTACTAAGCAATCTCAGGTATTTATCTGGATTGACACTTCAACCAGTCTGATCACAGTCGCCACGCCGAGCTCACGCCGCGCTGAAGATGCTTTGGCACTTTTGCGAAAGAGTTTGGGATCCTTGCCTGTCGTGCCGGTGACCATGGAAACACCTATCGAGCTGACTCTTACTGAGTGGGTGCGCAACGGCAATGTGCCAGCTGGTTTTGCTCTGGGAGATTCGGCTGAATTAAAAGCCATTCTGGAACAGGGAGGGATTGTCCGCTGTAAAAGGCAGGCTTTAGTTAGTGATGAGATTAGCGCTCATATAGAAAGCGGCAAACTTGTTACCACTCTGGACCTGAATTGGCAGGAGCGAATTGGGTTCTCTCTCAATGATAGCCTGACCATCAAACGCATTAAGTTTTCTGACGCTTTACTTGAGCAGAATGATGATATTGATCGTGAAGATGCCGCACAGCGCTTCGATGCCGACTTTGTGCTTTTCACTGGCGAATTATCAGCTCTGTATAACAACCTCTTCCAATCACTCGGCGGTGAAATTCAGCGTTAGCAATTCATCAAGTCACCCGTAACCGGGTGGCTTCGTGAAGTGTTACCGGCGCTTGCAGGCGTCTTTTTCATTGTGGAGATTTCTATGACCCGTATTGCCACCTTTTCTGGTAAGTACCTCGACTACACCGCGCCAGACCCTCACGTTTTCGATAAAGATAGTATCGCTCAGGGCTTGTCCCATGAATGCCGTTTTAACGGGCAAATCCCGCAGTTCTACAGCGTGGCCCAGCATTCCGTCTTAACCAGTTACCTGGTGCCTCCGCACCTCGCATGGGAAGCCCTACTCCATGATGCCACCGAGGCATTTTGCAAAGACATTCCCGCGCCGCTAAAGCTGCTGCTACCCGACTACAAACGAGTAGAAGCCCGGTTGGATAAAGTTATACGCCTCAAATACTGCATACCACTGGTAATGAGTCCTGAGGTTAAAAAAGCTGACTTGATCATGCTGGCCACCGAGCGACGCGACTTTGAACTTTATGACGGTACCGAATGGCCTGTTCTGGTAGGCATAGAGCCATGCGCTCAACCGATTTGCCCGCTTAACCCAGCGCAGGCCCGCGCCCAGTTCCTCAAGCGCTGGGAAGAAGTCCAGCCGTACTAACCCTGTTTGCAGACAGGCATTGTGGAGATAACCATGACAGTAAACGCAATCACCATCGATACCGAAACGATGGATGTAACCACAACAGCGCTAATCCTCTCGATTGGCGCTTTTGCTTTCGATGTAACTGACTTGAACACAACGCAGCAGGCAATCATGGATGTATCAAATGACATTGAGCTGCAGGACAACTCCAAGTTCGCATTTTATCGCTGTGTTGATTCTTTCGACCAGTTGATGTCAGGCCGCACTGTCAGCCCTTCAACCCAGAAATGGTGGCATGAGCAAGGCGAAGAGGCTCATGAAGCCCTGACCGGTCAACGTCTTAGCCTGGGTGAATCCCTCTCAGACTTGAAGAGGTGGATAGCAACACATCCGGATGCACGGATCTTCTTTCGCGGTACCGACTTTGACGGCTCTATTTTAGAAAACGCTTATCGCGCTGCAGGAATCACCTGCCCGTGGAAATATAACGGCAAGCGGGACATTCGAACGTACATCGATGCAATGGTGCGCGGCGGCAAAGGCTACATCAAAGACCACCAGCCCTGCTTCCCAATGATCAAACACAATGCCCTCCACGATGCTATGGGCGACGCTGAACAGATGGCGACCGCATACATGATGAACGACGGTAACACTGTTCCCTCTTCTGAATTTAAAAAGGTGACAGCATGATCCTTACCGCATCCAAACAAGCAATCCTCGGCGCCATGATTTTTATGGCAAAGAAAGATCCACGCTATTACCTTTGCGGGATCTGCTTCACTCCGGATAAGAAATTAATTAGCACTGACGGTCATCGAATGTTTATCGGTGAGCATGAAACTGAAGGGTTAACGGAAAATGTCATCGTCAGAATCACCGGCCCTCGTTTCATTGCGTTTGATCACCTGACGATTGATACCGAATCTGGGGTCGTAACCTACCTAGACAGTGTTGATAAAAAAGTTGGCTTGGCGCTCGGTGAAATGATCGATGGAAAATATCCCGATTATAAACGCGTTTTACCCAAACAAAACGTTGCAGTTCATGAGATTGGATTTAATGCCGGTTATCTCAGCGATATTGAAAAATTGGTAAAACTCTATAACCGCAAATGGTCAGGGATTGCGATCAAGCCAAACGGGCCAGAAGGGTCTGCTCAAATTGATATCACTGGAGCATTCGGTAAAGCCTCCGTCATCGTCATGCCTATGCGCTTGTGAGGTGCCTATGAAAGTTGGAGTGTCCCAACTCATCAAAGTGATCGGTGACGATCGCATTAACTACCAAATCCTAAACCACGCTATCACCAGCATCCGCACCGCTAAAGCCCACTCCACTATCTCTTTTAAAACTGATGCAGTCACAGCAGTTGGAGAACTGGCCGGCACTAATAAGGTTGGGCTTGTTATCTGGGTTGATGAAGCGGTGTTTAACACCGAATTAGCGAAACTTGGTGAAGGAGTTAAATCGTGAAAATTGAAAACTCACAGATTACCAGGCTCCGTTTAACCGAGCTCAAGAATCTAGACCCAGTTGAAGTGATCGTGGACAACATTGCCGAGCACAAAGGCAAAATCACCATCAGCTGCTATGGCAGTTCTTGGACGGCATATTGGGGCGCAATGTCTGCAAATACCGTCCAGGAGTTTTTTAACTGGTGCGGTAGGGGAGTTAGAAAATCACACCGTCATCGGATATAGCGAGGAGTGGGAATACGTTAATAGCCATTTCACCAGAGAAGGCGCGGAGGCATTCATTAAGCGCAAGAAGCACGATTATCGTGAAGGACTGCGGGTCTACGTAGATGCCAATATCTACTGCTGGGAATTTAACGCTATTAAAGAGGCACTGATGGATGGCCGCCTAGTGATGAAGGAGCAACCTCATGACCAATAAAACCTTGCTCGTAGAGGGAGTTATTTGCAAAGGCTCCCTTCAATTCGGTAGTGGCTGCGGCAGCTGTTCGCGTTGCAAAGATGAAATTAGGTCAGTATTTACCAGACTCGAAGCGGCAGAGGCCGAGATTGCCGCGCTGCGCGGGGCGGCGGTGCCTGTGGCATGGGCTTGCCGAGCGACAGCCGAACGACGTGAATTGTATGGAATTTCAGACCACTGGACTATTGACACTAGAGTGCTTGTAGAAGGAGCACCAAAACCAACCGTTATCTGGTACGAATACCAGCCACTGTTTACCCACCCTGCGCCACCTGTCGTGGTGTTGGAAAAACTAACTGTTGGTGAGGTTATGCATAGAAGCGGGTTTGATAGGCAGTATGCCGAAGGTTGGTGTTCTGCAACCGACTGGGCAATCAACCAGTACAAGACTGCTGGCATCACCGTTAAAACTGTCGATGGCGAGGAGGCGTGATGCCGACATTTTCGCAGTTAATTTCCTACAAGCTTGACCGTGAAAACAGAACTACTGAAACAATTTATTATGTCCAGCAAGCCTCAAGAACGGTTCCGGTAATTGGTAAGAACAGCAGGTCCATTATTGACCAAGAATTGATTATATCTGGCAGGCTGGACTACCGTCATTATACCGCCAATATGGTTATGGCAGGTTTTCCAAAAGATTACGGGTCGGAGCGAGAAGCCGCGCTGAAATACGCAGAATGGTTGCAGCGAATGGGCGCGGCAATTGAGGATTTTTGGAGTGAAGCATGAGCGATAAAATCAGTGATGAACGTCTTATAGAAATTATGGAAAGACGATCCCCTTCATTACGGTGGGGTGAGGCAGAGAACATAGCAAAAGAGCTCCTCGCCCGCCGCGCCGCCGAGGTTAAGCCGGTGAAGTTCCCTAAAGACATGCAGATGTCTGATGCCGTTAAGACCAATATTTCTTCGGATTTTATGGATGGATATAACGTTCGTGGAGTTATGGACCGTAAAGCTGTTGAAGCCGCTGGCATTAGCGTTTTATCTGCTGATCCCGTGGCAGAGTTTCCACCAGCAAGCACTTAAATATCACCCTGTGTGCAGCAGGTTAATATATGGAGTAATTTATGGCGAGAACATTAACGTTAGATGCATGGGCTCGGGATGAGTTTTCCGCGCCGATACCCAGCAAACCAACACTGCTGAGGTATGCAAAAAGCGGCATGATATCTCCCCCACCCTTTAAGGCTGGGCGTTGCTGGCGTGTTGAAGCGTCAGCGCGATTCATTGGCATGGCTGATAAACCCGTTATCTTGAAGGATGATAATCCACGTTTAATGAGGATTCTCGAAGATGGCACGTCCACGTAAATACAACGTGAACATCCCTGGGTTGTCCTGTTATACCGACGCCAGAACCAAAAAAGTTTACTGGCGTTATAAACACCCGTTCACTGGGAAGTTTCATGGTTTAGGTGATAACGAAGAGGAAGCAAAAGCAATAGCGATTGAGGCGAACTCCCGGCTTGCCGAGCAAAAAATGAAGCAGATGTTTACGATAAAGGAGAGGATTAGTACCAAAATTGGGATGTCGATTACTGTTACGAGTTGGCTGGATAAGTATCTCATGATCCAGAAGGAAAGGTTGAAGGCTGCCGAAATAAAGTTGAACACCTTTAAGCAAAAAACAGCCCCCATTGAAACCTTCAGGCGTGAATGTGGGTCTATGGAACTGCAGTCGGTTGGAGCAAAGGACATCGCTGCCATCATCGAGCAGTATAAAGACAAGGGACAGCGCAGAATGGCCCAGGTTGTGCGCATGGTGTTAGTTGATGTCTATAAAGAAGCGCAGCATGCCGGCGAGGTTAGTCCAGGCTACAACCCAGCGATGGCCACCAGAAAGCCAGTGAATAAAGTTCAGCGAGAACGTTTTGATCTTGAAGAGTGGCAAGTGATTTTTAAAGCGGCTGAGAGTGCTCAAAAGTACGTACAAAATTCTATGCTCCTTGCCGTCGCTACTGGCCAGCGCCTGGGTGATATATCGCGAATGAAGTTTTCCGATATATGGGATGACCATCTGCATGTTGAACAGGAGAAAACGGGAATGAAGCTGGCGATCCCGCTTTCACTGCGTTGCGATGCGTTGGACATTTCTCTGAGGGATATTATAAATCGTTGCCGGGATATGATTGTTAGCCCCTATATTTTGCACATCCATCACACCACAGGAATAGCAAAGCGTGGGGGTAAAGTTTCAGCCGCTTCTATAACGTCATCGTTCTCCCAGGTTCGAGATCGCAGCGGCTTAAAGTGGACGGAAGGTACCCCGCCAACATTCCACGAACAGCGCTCACTATCAGAACGGCTTTACCGTGCCCAGGGCATCGACACACAAAAGTTATTAGGCCACAAAAACCAGCAAATGACAGATCGCTATAACGATGACCGAGGAAAGGACTGGGTTGTTTTGGCGATTTAATCAGTGCGTATTTTGTACAGTTTTGCAGAAGAGTTTTGCAGGGGTTTTGCAGAGGAATATTTAGAGGGTTAAAAACAAAGGGGGACCTGCGTCCGCCCCATGTTTATTTTGAAAATGACCGCATTACATATTAGCGATCATCGCATCGCCAAACTCAGAGCATTTCAGCAGCTTGGCGCCGTCCATCAGACGTTCGAAATCGTAGGTCACGGTTTTCTTGGCGATCGCCGCTTCCATACCTTTAACGATCAGGTCTGCCGCTTCGAACCACTCCAAATGACGCAACATCATTTCCGCAGACAGGATCACTGAACCAGGGTTCACTTTATCCTGTCCGGCGTATTTCGGTGCCGTGCCGTGGGTAGCTTCAAACAGTGCGCATTCAGAACCAATGTTTGCGCCCGGTGCGATACCAATGCCGCCAACCTGCGCCGCCAATGCGTCGGAAATATAGTCACCGTTGAGATTCATACAGGCGATCACGTCATATTCAGCCGGACGCAGCAGAATCTGTTGCAAGAAGGCATCGGCAATAACGTCTTTAATAATGATGTCTTTGCCATTGTTAGGATTCTTGATTTTGACCCAAGGTCCACCGTCAATGAGTTCACCGCCAAACTCTTCGCGAGCCAGCTGGTAGCCCCAATCCTTGAAGGCACCTTCGGTAAATTTCATGATGTTGCCCTTGTGAACCAGAGTCAGTGAATCACGATCGTTGGTGATAGTGTATTCAATGGCCGCACGTACCAGGCGTTTGGTGCCTTCTTCCGAACAAGGTTTAACGCCGATGCCGCATTGCTGCGGGAAGCGAATTTTGTTCACGCCCATCTCGTCTTGCAGGAACTTAATCACTTTATCTGCTTCGGCAGAACCTGCTTTCCATTCGATGCCAGCATAGATATCTTCTGAGTTTTCACGGAAAATTACCATGTCGATATCTTCCGGGCGTTTGACCGGGCTTGGCGTACCGGTGTAATAGCGAACCGGGCGCAGACAGACATACAGGTCAAGCTGCTGACGCAAAGCCACATTCAGTGAGCGAATGCCGCCACCGACCGGAGTGGTCAATGGGCCTTTGATCGCAACGCGGTACTCGCGGATCAGATCCAGCGTTTCCTGCGGCAGCCAAACGTCTTGACCATAAAGTTCAACGGATTTCTCACCGGTATAAATTTCCATCCAGGAAATCTTGCGCTCACCGTTGTACGCTTTCTTGACCGCCGCATCGACAACCTTGAGCATTGCCGGGGTCACATCGACACCAATACCATCCCCCTCGATGTAAGGAATGACAGGATTATTGGGAACGACCAGTTTACCTTTGGCATCAACGGTAATCTTGGTACCTTCAGTAGGAACAACAACTTTGCTTTCCATTAACCTCTCCTTCAGCGCACTATTATGTTAATGATTTATGTTAATTATTTGTAAGATGCCGGTTAATATTACTTCAATAATTTGCCGACGCCAAACCGAAACCTTTTTCAAGTATAATGCGCTAATTATTCTCAACTACAACCATCATGAATAAATTATTTGTTAAGAATCACAAGGTTAAACGTTTCAGCACCCAGTCTCATCGAGAAAGTCAAGACTCGAAAAAGCCACGTAAGGTGCTGCTTTTCAACAAGCCTTTCGATGTGTTACCGCAATTTACCGATGAAGCTGGGCGAGCAACGTTAAAAGACTATATTTCTATTACCGACGTCTATGCGGCCGGTCGCCTAGACCGCGATAGTGAAGGTCTGTTAGTGCTGACTAATGACGGGCAGTTGCAGGCGAAGCTCACTCAGCCAGGTAAACGTACCGCCAAAATTTACTTTGCCCAGGTTGAAGGTGAACCACAAGAATCTGCTTTGAAAGCCTTCCGCCAAGGATTGCCGCTTAAAGATGGTCAAACTCTCCCTGCTGGAGTTGAACTCGTTGCAGAACCTGAATGGCTTTGGGAGCGCGTGCCGCCAATCCGTGAACGTAAAAATATTCCTACCCGCTGGCTCAAAATTACGCTTTATGAGGGTAAAAACCGGCAGGTGCGACGCATGACGGCGCATATCGGCTATCCTACTTTACGTCTTATCCGTTACAGCATGGGTGATCTTACCCTTGGCGATTTGGCTCCGGGACAATGGAAGGAAATACCTTATGTTTAAACCGAACGTAACTGTCGCCTGTGTGGTTCATGCCCAGGGACAATTCTTGCTGGTTGAGGAAATTGTCAACGGCAAGCTGACCCTAAACCAGCCTGCGGGACATCTTGAGGCCAATGAAACGCTGATTGCCGCTGTTCAACGCGAGCTGTTTGAAGAAACGGGCCTTGATGCACCACCGCAATTTTTCCTTGGGTTGCACCAATGGCAGGCTCCGGATAAAACCTCTTTCCTGCGTTTCTCGTTTGTGATTGATTTACCTGAGATTGTGGCCACTTTCCCGCAAGATAGCGATATCTCTGGCTGTCGTTGGCTAAGTGCCGAACAAATTATCAACTCGGCCGAGCTGCGCTCCCCGCTAGTGGCAGAAAGTATTCGTTTGTATCAACAAGGCGCGCGCTATCCGCTGGATCTTCTGGGCAATTACAATCTTCCACACTAATTGACGCTCTCTTGCCCGCCGCACCGATCGGCGGTGCAGCAAAGGCGGCAACGTGATAAAATTCTTCCCGCTATTTTTAAGCCCCCGTAAAAAATGTCGTTGGCGCGCGGCCTTCATCCTCGCCTGAACGGCATTAAACGGGTTATGACTCTATGTTTTGGAACTGCTATGTCAGACAACAGCCAGAAAAAAGTGATCGTCGGGATGTCCGGCGGCGTCGACTCCTCAGTCTCTGCTTACCTGCTACAACAACAGGGATATCAGGTCGAGGGGCTCTTTATGAAGAATTGGGAAGAGGACGACGATGAAGAATACTGCTCCGCCGCGACTGACCTTGCCGATGCGCAAGCGGTAAGCGACAAGCTGGGCATCAAGCTGCATACCATTAACTTTGCAGCCGAATACTGGGACAACGTTTTCGAACATTTCCTGCAGGAATACAAGGCCGGACGCACGCCAAACCCGGATATTCTTTGCAATAAAGAAATCAAGTTCAAAGCTTTCCTGGAGTTCGCCGCTGAAGATTTAGGTGCTGACTATATTGCCACCGGGCACTACGTGCGTCGCAAGGACAGCAACGGGCAAAGCCAGCTGCTGCGCGGCCTCGATGGCAATAAAGATCAAAGCTATTTCCTGTACACGCTCGGCAGCAACCAAATTGCCAAAAGCCTGTTCCCTGTCGGAGAACTCGAGAAACCAGAGGTTCGCCGCATCGCGGAAGAGCAAGAGCTGGTGACGGCGAAGAAAAAAGATTCCACCGGTATCTGCTTTATCGGCGAGCGTAAATTCCGTGATTTTTTGGGTCGCTATCTGCCAGCCCAACCGGGTCCTATCAAAAGCGTTGACGGTCAGGACATGGGGCAGCATCAGGGTCTGATGTACCACACCCTTGGCCAACGCAAGGGTCTGGGCATTGGCGGTCAAAAAGACGGCGGAGAAGATCCGTGGTATGTGGTCGATAAAGACGTGGCCAACAATATTCTTTATGTCGCACAGGGCCACGAGCATCCGCGTCTGATGTCCGTTGGACTGATCGCCCAGCAATTGGATTGGGTCGATCGCCAGCCAATTTCTACTGCTGTGCAATGCGTAGTGAAAACACGCTATCGTCAGGAAGATATTCCCTGCGTGATTACACCGCTCGACGACAACCGTATCGAAGTTCGCTTTGAATCACCTGTCGCGGCAGTCACTCCGGGCCAGTCAGCCGTATTCTATCAGGGTGAAATCTGCCTTGGCGGCGGCGTTATTGAGCAACGCATCCCGCTAATTCAATAATTCATACCCAATAGATTTGATGCTGCAGCAAGGTAGCAACCTAATTTCCCCTATGAGCTTACATAGATAAGTGACTGGGGTAATAAGGAAGCATGACAGCTGCAGCATGAAAAATGAAAAATGAAAGGTATTAGCCATTCCCGCCGCTAACGTCCAGACTCGCCGCCATGGTATTTAACTCAATCGCCTTGTTGCGAATAAAGTCGAGCTTGGCCTGCAAATCGACAATTCCCCAGACTGTGCCCTGCTGCTGCTGATAAAATTTATCCAACGCGGCGAAATACGATTTCTGATAAACCAGCCAATCGCGCTGTGACTGAACGATAGCCTTTTTAGCCGCCGCAGATTGCCCTTTTAACAGAGCCTGATATTGGACGTTCAACTCCTTGTCCCAGTCGGTGTACCCCTGTTGCAAACAGCCTTCAGAGTCCAAGGTCGAGACGGCCTTTTTGGAGCAATCCTCAATTTTTTTATCGATTGCCTTACCCGGCGTTGCAGCATGTGCCGCCATAGCAGTAAGTAACACACCAATGCAGCACACCCATGAGGCTAACTTCTTCATCTGATTTTCCTTTTTGAGGTGACCCAGTCGGTGATTCTGCGCGCAACTGGACGATAATTCTGCCATAAAACGCTTATTACCCACCAGGTTTACGCTCTTGGACTTATGTTATCGACTTTAGCAATGGATTCGCTGCCTTTCGGCGCTGTGTTTAGCCGCCGTTTTATGGCATGATCTGTCGCCATTAGTTGGGCACTCAGAAAAAGTCGCAGAATGTTGCTATTGAGCAACGCTTACAGGAGTAATCGTGGCCAAAAACTATTATGACATTACGCTGGCATTGGCTGGTATGTGCCAATCTGCGCGTTTAGTTCAGCAATTGGCCCACGAAGGTAACTGCGCCAAGGAAGAAATGACCGTTTCACTGCGCAGCCTGCTCGAAATGAATCCGGCTTCCACACTGGCAGTGTATGGCAATAATGAAGCCAACCTCAAAATGGGGCTCGAAACCTTGCTCGGCGTGCTCAACGCCAACCGTCAGGGATTAGGCGCGGAATTGACGCGCTATACTTTGAGTCTGATGGTGCTTGAGCGTAAACTGCACGCAAAAAAATCGTCCATGGATCAGTTGGGTCAGCGCATCGATCAGTTAGATCGCCAGTTGGCACATTTTGAACTGGAATCGGAGCAGGTAATGAGTTCGCTGGCGTCGATATATGTCGATATTGTCAGCCCTGCCGGTCCGCGCATTCAAGTGATCGGCACACCGGCAATTTTGCAGAACACGCAAATTCAGGCTAAAGTCCGGGCCTTGCTTCTCGCGGGTATCCGCGCAGCAGTACTTTGGCAGCAAGTAGGCGGTGGCCGTCTGCAGCTAATGTTTTCCCGTAACCGATTGTTCGAACAGGCGAAAAGCATCCTCGCCCGTTGCTGAAAATCTGATTTGTTATACCTGCTGCAAGCAGGTATGAAATTCTACTGTTAATAAGATCCTGGAGTTGCTACCGATGGAATTATCCTCACTGACAGCCGTTTCCCCCGTTGATGGACGCTACGGTGACAAAGTCAGCGCGCTGCGCTCAATCTTCAGCGAATTTGGTTTGCTGAAATTTCGCGTGCAGGTTGAAGTACGTTGGCTGCAAAAATTGGCCACCTGTGCAGAAATCAAAGAAGTTCCTGCTTTTGATGCCGACGCAAACGCTTTCCTTGACCAGTTGGTGGCCAATTTCGATGAAAAAGACGCACAGCGTATTAAAGACATTGAAAAAACCACTAACCATGACGTCAAGGCTGTGGAATATTTCCTGAAAGAAAAAGTAGCAGACATCCCGGCTCTGCATGCGGTTTCCGAGTTCATCCACTTTGCCTGTACCTCTGAAGATATCAACAACCTGTCTCACGCGCTGATGCTGCAAACTGCCCGTCAGGACGTGGTTCTGCCGTACTGGTTAAAAATTGTTGATTCTCTTAAAGCGCTTGCACACCAGTATCGCGACATTCCACTGCTATCTCGCACCCATGGACAGCCTGCGACCCCGTCAACCATTGGTAAAGAGCTGGCTAACGTCGCCTACCGCATGGATCGTCAGGTTAAGCAGCTGCAACAGGTTGAAATCCTGGGTAAAATTAACGGTGCTGTTGGCAACTACAATGCGCACATTGTGGCTTATCCTGAGGTTGACTGGCATCAGTTCAGCGAAGAGTTTGTGACCTCGCTGGGCATTACCTGGAACCCATACACCACGCAAATCGAGCCGCACGACTATATTGCCGAGCTGTTTGACTGCGTTGCACGCTTCAATACCATCCTGATCGATTTCGATCGTGATATTTGGGGTTACATCGCGCTGAACCACTTCAAACAGAAAACTATTGCTGGCGAAATCGGTTCTTCAACCATGCCGCATAAAGTTAATCCAATTGACTTCGAAAACTCCGAAGGCAATCTGGGTCTGGCGAATGCCGTTCTGGGACATTTGGCGAGCAAATTGCCGGTTTCGCGCTGGCAGCGTGACCTGACCGACTCCACTGTGCTGCGTAACTTGGGCGTGGGTCTTGGCTATGCGCTGATTGCCTATCAGGCAACCATGAAAGGCATCAGCAAGCTTGAAGTCAACGAAGCTAACCTTGTTGGCGAGCTGGACCGCAACTGGGAAGTGCTGGCTGAGCCAATTCAAACCGTAATGCGCCGTTATAGTATTGAAAAGCCATACGAAAAACTGAAAGAGCTGACTCGTGGTAAACGCGTTGATGCTCAGGGCATGCAAGTCTTCATCGACAGCCTGGAGCTGCCGGAAGAAGAGAAAGTACGCCTGAAAGCCATGACCCCAGCCAACTATATTGGCCGTGCGACCACCATGGTTGACGAACTGAAATAATCCCCGTCAGTTTAAAATAAGTTCGATGGGGCAGAAACCACGCGTTTTTGCCCTATTTTTTTAACTCTCGCCCGATTTCGTCACGTTATGAACAAATAACCCGACGCGCCTTTCGTTTCTCATTTATATTTCGTTTATATTTTCCACCTTATGGTTGATAACAGGTTTATCTTATGACGATCATAATGAGCCTTAGCCGAAACCGGAGAACGTTATGCGAATTTTAGTCGTTGAAGATAATGCGCTTTTGCGCCATCACCTTTCTGTGCAGCTGCGGGAAATGGGTAATCAGGTAGATTCCGCAGAGGATGCCAAAGAGGCCGACTATTTTCTGCAGGAACATGCGCCGGATATCGCTATCGTCGATCTGGGTTTGCCCGGTGAAGACGGACTCAGCATGATCCAGCGCTGGCGCAATCATCAGGTAAAATTGCCGATTCTAGTACTGACTGCGCGTGAAAGCTGGCAGGACAAAGTTGCGGTGCTGGAAGCCGGTGCCGACGATTACGTCACCAAGCCTTTTCATCTGGAAGAAGTCATTGCTCGCATGCAGGCCTTGATGCGCCGCAACAGCGGGCTTGCCTCACAGGTCATTGCCCTGCCGCCGTTCAGTATTGACCTGTCTCGTCGTGAGCTTACCGTTAACGATCAACCGGTTAAACTTACCGCTTTTGAATACACCATCATTGAAACGCTGATCCGCAACGCTGGAAAAGTAGTCAGCAAAGACAGCCTGATGTTGCAGCTTTACCCCGATGCCGAACTGCGCGAGAGCCACACCGTTGACGTTTTGATGGGTCGCTTACGTAAAAAACTGCAGGTTGAACATCCGGTCGAGGTGATTACAACGGTTCGAGGTCAAGGTTATCGCTTTGATATTCGGCCTTGAATCTAATGAGATCCAAGAGTAAAAATCCGTTCTCGCTGCGTTCGCGCTATATGATGGCGACTGCGGCGGTGGTGCTTGCCCTGTCGCTGGCCTATGGCCTGGTGGCGGTGGTCGGCTACATGGTGAGCTTTGATAAAACGGCTTACCGCCTGCTGCGCGGTGAAAGTAACCTGTTTTTTAGCCTTGCCCAATGGCGAGACAACAAACTCAGCATCAATGTGCCCCCGGATTTGGATCTCAACTTCCCGACGTTAGTATTTATCTACGATAATAACGGCAAGCTACTCTGGGCGCAGCGCCGTGTGCCGGATCTTGAGGCGCAAATACAAAAAAGCTGGCTGAACAAAGCCGGCTTTTACGATTTGGACACCGACCCACTCACCTCCAGTGAAGTAGTAGGCAATAATCCGCGCGCACAGAATCAGCTCAAAAATTATGATGCCAACAACGCCACGGCAATGACGCACTCGGTGGCGGTCAATACCTATGCGGCGACCTCTCGTTTACCGGCGCTGAATATCGTGGTCATCGACAGTATTCCGCAAGAATTGCAGCACTCTGACCTGGTGTGGGAATGGTTTAGCTATGTGCTGCTCGCCAACCTGCTGCTGGTGGTGCCACTGCTGTGGCTGGTGGCCTATTGGAGCCTGAGACCTATCAAGGCGCTCATCGGACAGGTTGCCGAGCTGGAAACCAAAGAGCGTGAACTGCTCGACGAGCACACGCCGCACGAACTGCGCGGGCTGGTGCGTAACCTGAATATTTTGCTCAGCAGCGAACGTAGTCGTTATGACCGTTACCGCACGACACTTGCCGACCTGACTCATAGTCTGAAAACACCTCTGGCGGTGTTACAGACCACCCTGCGCTCACTGCGTAACAGCCAGCAGATGACAATCGAGAAAGCCGAACCGATCATGCTCGAGCAGATCAGCCGTATTTCACAACAGATTGGCTATTACCTGCATCGCGCCACGTTGCGTTCCGAACATTTGATTCTGGTGCGAGAAATCCACTCGGTTCCTGCGTTACTCGACAGCCTGTGTTCGGCGCTGAATAAGGTTTATCAACGAAAAGGCGTTGAGCTAACGGTAGACATTTCACCGGAAATCACCTTTATCGGCGAAAAAAACGATTTCATGGAGATTCTGGGCAATGTCATCGACAACGCCTGCAAATACTGTCTTGAATTTGTAGAAATCAGCGCGGTGCACACTGAAAACGAGCTAGTGATTTTGGTTGAGGACGACGGCCCTGGAATTGCTGAACATCAGCGTGAGCTAATTTTCAAACGAGGACAGCGAGCGGATACTCTGCGGCCTGGTCAGGGTCTTGGGCTGTCTCTCGCCAGCGAAATTATCGAGCAGTATGATGGCAAGATCCTGATCGGTGAAAGTGAGTTGGGGGGTGCCAGCATGCGCATCTGCTTTGGCCAGCAGCATGACAGCGATCAATCCTGATTTAGCGCGCCAACATGATGTGATTGACGCACCATTGTACAAATTTGCTGGCGATTGCCTAAGCCAGCACCGCGATGTTCCGTTATAATCCATCACAGACTTTAGCAATCCGTGGAAAAACTAAATGGATTATCAACTTGATTTAGACTGGGACGAATTTTTTGCTCGTTATTGGCAAAAACGTCCAGTCCTGCTTAAACGCGGCTTTAAAAACTTTATCGATCCGATTTCTCCCGACGAACTGGCAGGTCTTGCCATGGAAAATGAAGTCGATAGCCGTTTGGTCAGCCATGACCAAGGGCGCTGGGATGTGAAACACGGTCCTTTCGAAAGCTATGATCACCTTGGCGAAAACAACTGGTCGATTCTTGTTCAGGCTGTCGATCATTGGCACGAGCCTTCCGCACGCCTGATGCGCCCTTTCCGCCAGATACCCGATTGGCGCATGGATGATCTGATGATCTCCTTCTCGGTTCCCGGCGGCGGCGTTGGCCCACATCTTGACCAATACGATGTATTTATCATTCAGGGCACTGGCCGTCGTCGCTGGCGAGTAGGCGAGAAGATCCCGATGAAGCAGCACACGCCTCATCCTGATCTGCTGCAGGTTGAGCCTTTCGATGCCATCATCGATGAAGAGATGGAACCGGGCGATATTATCTATATTCCACCAGGTTTCCCGCACGAAGGTTACTCACTGGAAAATGCCATCAACTATTCCGTTGGCTTCCGTGCGCCAAGTTCGCGCGAGATGATAAGCGGCTTTGCAGATTACGTTTTGTCACGTGAATTAGGCGGCAAACGCTATACCGATGCAGACTTGGTGAAACGCGAAAACTCTGCCGAGATCCAGCAACACGAGCTCGACGGTATGCGCAGCATGATGCAGGATCTGATAGGCAACCCTGAGCACTTCAACAATTGGATGGGTGAATTTATTTCCCAATCGCGCCATGAGCTTGACGTTGCGCCACCCGAGCCGCCTTATCAGCCTGGTGAAGTTTACGAATTACTGGAAGCAGGCGAAACGCTGCAACGTCTCGGTGGCCTGCGCGTGCTGCGTGTTGGCGATCGTTGCTACGTAAACGGCGAAAAGATTGAGACTGAGCATCTGCACGCGGCCGATGCATTGAGCCGTAATATGACTGTTACCCACGCTATGCTCGGCGATGCGATGGAAGATCCTTCCTTCCTTGCACTGCTTTGTGCACTGGTAAACAACGGCTACTGGTATTTTAACGAATAATATCAATGCCGCTGGCTCCTTCCCCTGCTTGCAGGGGAAGACCAGGATCAACGATGATCCTCAGCCACCAATTGTGCCAAACGCATGATCACCTCAACCGCACTTTCCATTCCCTGCAAAGTAATAAACTCATGCTTGCCGTGGAAGTTATAGCCACCGGTGAAAATATTCGGGCAGGGTAATCCGCGAAACGAGAGCTGTGCTCCATCGGTGCCGCCGCGAATAGGCCTGATTACAGCTTTGATATTGCAATCTGCCATTGCCCGCTTCGCCAATTCGATGGTGTGCGGATGTTTGAGGATTTCATCGCGCATGTTGTAGTAATGGTCATCCAACGTCACTTCAATATAACAATCCGGATGCAGCCCTTTTCCTACCCGCTCAGCCACTTCCACCATCTTCTGTTTACGCGAAGAAAATCCTGCGTGGTCAAAATCACGCAAGATGTAATGCATTTCGGCGCGTTCTACCGTGCCCTTGACGCTGGTAAGATGATAAAACCCTTGATAGTCAGAGGTGGTTTCCGGTGTTTGATCATCAGGTAAAGCGAGATGAAAACGCATCGCCAATGACAGGGCATTGACCATCACTCCTTTCGCACTTCCGGGATGCACATTGTTACCGACGATTTTTATGGTGGCTGAAGCAGCATTAAAATTTTCGAACTCAAGCTCGCCCAACCCGCCACCATCAACGGTATAGGCCCAATCGGCTGCAAACTGCTCAACATCAAAATTCTGCGCGCCCTTGCCAATCTCTTCATCGGGCGTAAAAGCCATACGCAGCGTGCCGTGCGGCAGATTGCTGTTTTTCAGACGCTGCATGGCAGTAATTATTTCTGCAATCCCGGCTTTGTCATCGGCACCGAGCAGGGATTTACCGTCGGTGGTGATTAATGTTTGGCCCAGCAGCTGGTGCATGACAGGGAACATCACTGGTGAGAGATACTCTTCTCCCTGACCCAGTGCGACATCACCACCGCGATAGTTTTCGATAATCTGTGGGTTGACATTTTTGCCGGAAAAATCAGGCGAAGTATCCAGATGGGCGATAAACCCCAGACTTGGCACCGGCCAGCTGACGTTGGTGGCAAGGGTTGCCATTACGCAGCCTTTGGGGCTTAACGTTACCGCGTCGAATCCTAAAGAGATAAGTTCGTCCCGCAGTGAGTAAGCGAGTCGGGTTTGCCCGTCACTGCTTGGGGTAGACTTGGCGTTCACTTTTGATTGGGTATCAAAAGTCAGATAGTGCAAGAAGCGTTCCAGTAACATATCCATATTCAGGTATCCAGAGGCGATAAGACCTCATTATGCGCAGCCTGAATATCACGGATATTGCTTCAGGTCATTATACCTTGCGTTACTGGAACCCGAGATTTAACCCCAACTCTCACTCTTATTGGTTAGGAAGGCGTGCACAAACTCCGGCACTACTTCGCTGGCCAGGCCGTAAATACGCTCGTCAAACTGGCTCTCGACCTGGCTAGGCTCAAGGTTAAGTTCAAAGGTGTGAGCTCCCTGTATGCGGGCTTCGTGAACAAATCCTGCAGCCGGATAAACGTGGCCAGAAGTACCGATAGCGATAAAGAAATCCGCCCTGGAAAGCGCCGTGTAAATTTCATCCATGCGCACCGGCATCTCACCAAACCACACCACATGCGGGCGCAGCGGTGCCGGGAACTGGCAACAGTGACAGCGATCGTCTACCGATAAGTCCTTGGGCCAGTCAAATACCTGTCCGGACTCGGTACAACGCACTTTCATCAATTCACCATGCATATGCAAAATCCGTGAACTGCCTGCGCGCTCATGCAGGTTATCAATGTTTTGTGTGACCAGTAAAAAGTTATCGCCCAACGCCTCTTCCAACGTAGCCAGCGCGTAGTGCGCGGAATTAGGTTTGATTTCCTCTTCCTGCAGCTGTTGGCGGCGGGCATTGTAAAACGCCTGCACCAGCTGTGGATCACGGCGATAACCTTCAGGCGTCGCCACGTCTTCGACTTTATGCTCTTCCCACAGGCCGTCTGCGGCGCGGAAAGTACGTATCCCTGACTCGGCCGAAATTCCGGCTCCGGTGAGCACCACAACAAACGGTCTCTTTAACTGCGCCGCGGCCATGCTGTCGCGATGGAAGATATTTGACCGAAAACGCTGATGGCGTATGCGCTTATTTTTGCGAAATCGACGCAGCCGATGGCTTGTGCGCATATTCACCGCTCCTTTTCTTGACTCGGAAAACGTGTTTAATCGTTAAGATTGTTTACTGACCGCCGCTTAACACGCGTGCGGGATCAATACGGCTAGCGCGACGCGCAGGATACCAGCTGGCGAGCAGGCTCAATACCAGTGCGGTAGCCAAAACGCTGACCACGTCTAACCAATGCAGTTCCGATGGCAAAAAATCGATGAAATAAATATCACCGGATAAAAACTTATGCCCGACCAATTTTTGCAATACGTTGATAATATTGGTCAACTCCAGCGATGCAATCACGCCGATCACTACGCCGCAAACACTGCCGACCAAACCGGCCATCAAACCGTACCAGATAAACACCGCGCGGATCAGGCCATCTTTAGCGCCCAAGGTTCTCAGCACGGCAATATCGCTGCTTTTATCTTTGACCGCCATCACCAGCGTAGAGACAATATTGAAGCAGGCCACGCCGATCACCAGCACCATCGCCAGATACATAATGGCGCGGATCATCTGGATATCACGATACATATAACCGTAAGTACCTATCCAACTGCTAATGTAAACGTAGGCTTTTGTGACCTCTCCCGCATCACGAACCAGTTTGTTGGCAGCAAAGACATCATTAACTTTGATGTCGATTCCGGTCACGCTGGTTCCCATCTCCTGATATTGCTGAGCATCGGCCAACGGCACCATCGCCATGCTGTGATCGAGCTGACCACTTAATTGCAGAATACCGGTGACGTGCAGACGAATGCGCTTGGGCTGCAATAGCTTCATTTCGGGGTCACTGTTGGGGATCATGACCGTGACCCAGTCACCCTGCTTGACGTTTAGGGCATCAGCGACCCCTTTACCCAGGATTATCTGCTGCTCGCCGGCTTTAAAATTCTGCCAGGCGTCGCCCTGTACGAAGTTTGGCACAGCGCTAACGCGCCCTTCCTGTTGTGGATCAACACCTTTAACCTGTAAAGCACGCAGCTTGGCACCATTTTCAATCAGCCCGCTAAACTGCACATAAGGCGCGGCGGCAACAATACCCGGCACCTTCTCAACGCGATCTATCACGCCCTGCCAGCCGTTAAAGGGCTGATTGACCGGACTAATTTGCCCGTGAGGTACGACCGCAAGCACGCGATCTTTAAGTTCACGTTCAAAACCGTTCATCGCACTCAGGCCGACGATCAATACTGCCACCCCCAGCGCGATTCCCAGTGTGGAAATCACCGAAATGAGTGAAATCATGCCGCCACGACGGCGGCCACGGCTAAAACGCAGGCCGATAAGCAGGGAAAAAGGCATCGCTGACATTAACGCGCCCCCAGCAGGGTAGAATCCTGCTGTAACTTGCCGTCGCGCATTTCCAACTGACGGCTAAGACGATTAGCCAACTGCAAGTCATGGGTGACCACCAGAAACGCCGTGCCCTGACGGACGTTAAGCTCACCAAGCAGTTCAAAAATGCTGTCAGCATTTTTCTGGTCAAGGTTACCAGTCGGTTCATCGGCCAGCACCAGAGACGGGTTATTCACCAGCGCACGAGCAATCGCCACACGCTGGCGCTCACCGCCCGACAGCTCGGAAGGACGATGCTTGCTGCGATGCTCAAGCCCTACAGCAGCCAGCATTTCACGGGCTTTATCCTGCACTTCGGAAGCCTTGTTTTTACCAATCAGCAACGGCATTGCCACATTTTCCAGCGCCGTGAAATCTGGCAGCAAGTGGTGGAACTGGTAGATAAAGCCCAACTGACGATTACGCAATTCAGCCTTGGCGGCTGAAGACATCTCGTTAAGCGACTTGCCTTTAAATACCACTTCGCCGGAAGTGGGAGAGTCCAGACCGCCCAGCAGGTGCAGCAAAGTACTTTTACCAGAACCAGAACTGCCGACAATCGCCATCATCTCACCCGGCTTGATGGCAAACGAAACATTACGCAGCACGTCAGTATGCAGTTTGCCTTCCTGGTAAGTTTTACAGAGGTTTTCGCACTGCAACAACAAAGAATCACTCATAACGTAAAGCCTCTGCGGGTTGGGCGGCGGCGGCGCGCCATGAAGGGTAAAACGTAGACAACAACGCGATGACCATGGCCACCAGCGCAATAACCACGACCTGCGTCGGCTCGATAGCCACCGGCAATGAAGCGCCGTCGAGCAATACGCCAATCGCAGGCATGATGGTGTTAAGTTGGGTTGCAAGCAGCACGCCCAGCAAGGCACCAAGCAGTGCTCCGATAATACCGGCGCTGGCACCCTGCACCATAAAGATCGCCATAATCTGCCGGCGAGTCAGGCCTTGGGTTTTCAGGATGGCGACTTCGCCCTGCTTTTCCATCACCAGCAGGCCAAGAGAGGTAATAATGTTGAACGCCGCAACCGCCACAATCAGGCTAAGCAGCAGGCCCATCATATTTTTCTCCATGCGCACCGCCTGGAACAGCTCTCCGCGACGTTCGCGCCAGTCTTTCCACTGCGTGCCCTTCGGCAACGACTGGGTACTCAGTGAGTCGACATCAAGCGGTTTATTCAGATACAAACGCCAGCCGGTGACGTTGCCCAACGGGTAAAGCATCATGCGCGAAGCATCCTGAATATTGACCAGCATCTCATAGCCATCAACTTCGCTGTTGGCAGCAAAAGTGCCTGCTACAGTAAACAGACGCTGGCTGGGAATACGGCCCATCGGCGTAAACTGGCTGACGCTGGTGACCATCAGACGCAGCTGGTCGCCGCGCTTGACTTTCAGCTGCTGCGCAAGCTGGTCGCCAAGAATGACCTTGAATTGACCCGGCTGCAGCTCCTGCTGACTCACACCCACCAGCGTATTGGACAAATTGTCTTTTTGCTGCGGATCAATTCCCAGCATCACGCCAACTGCTACGCTGGCGGGGCTTTGCAGCACCACATCGCCGGTAGTAAACGGCACAGCTCGATTCACACCCTGCAGTTTTGCGGCGTCATCGTGGGTAATTTGTTGTGGATTCAGCGATCCCTGCGGCGTGGTGATGTACGCTTGAGGCATGAGACCCAAAATATTACTTTCGAGTTCTTTCTCAAATCCGTTCATAACCGACAATACAGTGACCAGCGCCATCACCCCAAGGGTAATGCCAATGGTGGATAGCCAGGAGACAAACCGCCCAAAGCGGTCTGAAGCACGCCCGCGCATGTAACGCAGGCCGATAAATAACGCGACAGGTTGATACATGAAATCCGTTAAGTGCAGTAGCTCATTGCAAAGTGATCAAGGATAATAAAGGCTACATGCGCTTTATGGAACCATTAACGGTGTAACTTTGCGGCTTTTATTTATGAAGAGTCGTGTACAAATCGGATTGACCTGATAGTAAACACCATCGCAAGATACGGTTTATAAATCTGGCCCTTACCGCCGACTAAAGAGATAGCGAAATAGCTTATGCTTCAAAAAATGCCTCAAGGAACGCGTTACTCACTGCCAGAACGTCCCGGCGATACCCGCCAACTCGGGCAACTGACTGGGTCAGCCTGTGCGCTGGAGTGTGCGCAAATCAGTGAACGCCACCCAGGTCCGGTGATGCTTATCGCTCCTGACATGCAGAATGCTCTGCGTTTACGTGATGAGATCCAGCAGTTTACCGAGCATAAAGTCATCAGTTTGTCTGACTGGGAAACGCTGCCTTATGACAGTTTCTCCCCACATCAGGAAATTATTTCTGCCCGCCTGTCGAGCCTGTACCAACTGCCGACAATGGAACGGGGAATTATTATTCTGCCGGTGAATACTCTGATGCAGCGCGTTTGCCCGCACGAGTTTTTGCACGGCCATGCGCTGGTGATGAAGAAAGGCCAGCGCCTGTCACGCGACAAGCTCCGTTCACAGCTTGAGCAGGCGGGCTATCGCAGTGTCGACCAGGTGATGGAACACGGCGAGTTTGCCACCCGTGGTGCCCTGCTTGACCTGTACCCCATGGGCAGCGACGAACCGTTCCGCATTGACTTTTTTGACGATGAAATCGACAGCCTGCGCCTGTTTGACGTCGACACCCAGCGCACGTTGAGTGAAGTTGATTTTATTAATCTGCTTCCGGCACACGAATTTCCTACCGACAAAAACGCTATCGAGCTGTTCCGCAGCCAGTTTCGCGAGAAGTTTGAAGTGCGCCGCGACGCCGAGCACGTTTATCAGCAGGTAACTAAAGGCACTTTCCCGGCGGGTATTGAATACTGGCAGCCACTGTTTTTCAGCCAGCCGCTAAGCAGCCTGTTCAGCTATTTGCCGAAAAATACGTTGCTGCTCAATACTGGCGATCTCGAACACGCCGCCGAGCGCTTCTGGCTTGACGTGGTGACGCGCTATGAGAGCCGCCGCGTTGACCCGATGCGTCCGCTGGTGGAGCCAGAACTGCTGTGGCTAAAAGTCGATGGGCTGTTTGCCGAACTGAAACAGTGGCCACGGGTTCAGCTGAAAACCGATGAGTTGTCCGCTAAAGCCGCCAATACGAATCTTGGCTATCAGACTTTGCCGGACTTATCTGTGGTGCCGCAAAACAAAGCGCCGATGGATAACCTGCGCCGTTTTAACGAATCCTTTAGCGGCAGCCTGGTATTCTCGGTGGAAAGTGAGGGTCGTCGCGAAACGCTGCAAGATTTGCTTGGCCGTATCAAGATCAATCCACGGCTGATTACGCGAATTGAAGAAGCCGTCGCCCCGGGCCGATACATCATGATCGGTGCCTGCGAAAAGGGTTTCCTGGATACCGCAAATCAGCTCGCGCTGGTGTGCGAAAGTGACATGCTCGGCGAGCGCGTTGCCCGTCGCAGGCAGGATACTCGCCGGGCAATTAATACCGATACCCTGATCCGCAACCTTGCCGAATTGCGCCCCGGTCAGCCGGTAGTGCATCTCGAACACGGCGTCGGACGCTATCTCGGCCTGACGACTCTAGAAGCGGGCGGCATCAAGGCCGAATACCTGATTTTAACCTATGCGGGGGAAGACAAGCTTTACGTGCCGGTTTCCTCGCTGCATTTAATTAGCCGCTATTCCGGCGGTGCCGACGAATCTGCGCCGTTGCATAAACTCGGCGGTGAAGCCTGGTCTAAAGCGCGGCAAAAAGCAGCAGAGAAAGTGCGTGACGTGGCCGCCGAGCTGTTGGATATCTATGCTCAGCGAGAGGCCAAGACAGGCTTCGCCTTCAAGCACGACAAGGAACAATACCAGCTGTTCTGCCAAACCTTCCCGTTTGAGACCACCGTGGATCAGTCACAGGCCATTAACGCCGTGCTGACCGATATGACCCAGCCACTGGCTATGGATCGCCTGGTATGCGGTGATGTGGGCTTTGGTAAAACCGAAGTTGCGATGCGTGCCGCGTTTCTTGCCGTCTCCAACAATAAGCAGGTTGCCGTACTGGTGCCGACCACCCTGCTGGCACAGCAGCACTTCGATAACTTCCGCGATCGATTCGCCAACTGGCCAATCCGTATTGAAATGATGTCACGTTTTCGCAGCGCCAAAGAGCAGCAAACGGTGCTGGAAGAGGCCATTGAAGGCAAAGTCGATATCATTATCGGTACTCATAAGTTGCTGCAAAGCGATTTACGCTGGAAAGATCTGGGCCTGCTGATCGTCGATGAAGAACACCGTTTTGGCGTGCGTCATAAAGAACGAATCAAGGCAATGCGCGCCGATGTCGACATCCTGACGCTGACCGCCACGCCTATTCCACGAACCTTGAACATGGCGATGAGCGGCATGCGTGATCTGTCGATTATCGCCACGCCACCGGCACGACGTCTGGCGGTAAAAACCTTCGTGCGAGAGTACGACAGCCTGGTCGTTCGCGAGGCAATCCTGCGCGAAATCCTGCGCGGTGGGCAGGTTTACTATCTCTATAACGACGTGGCCAATATCGATAAAGCCACGGAACGCCTGGCTGAATTGGTGCCCGAGGCGCGAATTGCCATCGGACACGGCCAGATGCGCGAACGTGATCTCGAAAGGGTGATGAATGATTTCCATCACCAGCGTTTTAATGTTTTGGTATGTACCACCATTATCGAAACCGGGATCGATATTCCCAGCGCCAATACCATCATCATTGAACGCGCCGACCATTTCGGTTTGGCACAGTTGCACCAGCTGCGAGGCCGCGTAGGCCGATCGCATCATCAGGCCTACGCTTACCTGCTGACGCCAAATCCGAAGGCGATGTCTGTCGATGCGCATAAACGCCTCGAAGCTATTGCCTCGCTTGAAGATTTAGGTGCTGGTTTTGCACTGGCAACTCATGACCTCGAGATCCGCGGTGCCGGTGAGCTACTCGGCGAAGGCCAGAGCGGCCAGATGAGTACCATTGGCTTCTCGCTGTATATGGAGCTGTTGGAGAACGCCGTCGAAGCGTTAAAAGAAGGCCGTGAACCTTCTCTGGAAGACTTGACTACCAGCCAGACCGAAGTCGAAATGCGCATGCCCGCGCTGCTGCCAGAAGAGTTTATCCCCGATGTTAACACTCGCCTGTCGCTGTATAAACGCATCGCCAGTGCGCGTACCACACAGGAGGTCGACGAAATGCGGGTCGAACTGATTGACCGCTTTGGCACCCTGCCCGACGGCGCGCGCAACCTGCTCAGCATCGCCATACTGCGCCTGAAAGCCAAACAACTCGGCATCAAGCGCATTGAAGGCAACGAGCGCGGCGGCTTTGTTGATTTCAGCGACAAAAATCGTGTCAATCCGAGTTACTTGATTGGCCTGTTACAGAAGCAGCCACAGGTTTATCGCCTCGATGGTCCGAGCAAACTGAAGTTTATGCTGGATCTTACTGACCGACCAAAACGTCTGAAGTTTGTTGATGAGCTGCTGGAAGAGTTCGCCGCCAATCAGCTCCCTGGCTAAATTAATTGTTAAATAACAGGCACAAAAAAGCCCGAGCTTAAAACTCGGGCTTTTCATTGGCAATTTATCTTTTACGACTGTGCCATGGGTGTCCTACATCGTCATTTAAACATCTTTAACTATTGTTTTTAAATGCACGATATTTGGCAGAGCGTATTATTGGACAAGTTCTTAACTACGAACGGTGCTTAATTCCAACTGCCCGCTCTTATCCAACGGGATCTTGGTACCAGGATCGTGATCCATCCGTACTTTGCCCTGCTGGCCGTCGATTTTGTAGGTCACATCATAGCCCAGCATTTTTTCTGACTTGTCATACACTGTGGTACAACGCTGACGCTGAGTGGTGTAAGTATCATTGTCCTGCATGCTGCTTTGGACACGATTACCCGCATAACCACCGCCGATTGCTCCCGCAACTGTCGCCAAACTGCGCCCATGACCGCCACCAAATTGATGACCAATCACCCCACCGGCAACCGCACCCAGCAATGAGCCCGCGATTTGATTCTCATCCTGTACTGGACGACGGTGCGTCACGGTCACATTACGACATTCCTGACGCGGGGTTTTCGTGGTTTCCTTGATAGGCGTTGCACTGACGACCTGCGCATATTGAGGACCGGAAGAAAAAACGTTCATACTTGCTACTGCCGCAACCCCCAGGGCTGCTGCGACGCCTATCCCGACGCCAGCTAACATTGACTTATTCACAGGACATCCTCCTGAAAGTGATATCACGGTAAAGTTTGCTCAATTAGCCTACGACGGACAATAAGACATTTGGATAAAACACGGGAAGTGAGAGGTGTAAATCTATCTTTAAGATAATTCTCAGGAAAACAGTGTTAACAAACCAAATTAAAAGTTGTCCCGAAGATATGGTGAATAGCCAAGAAGTTAATAAACATTAATTAGAAAGAAACTCGAATCGATTCAGCCTCCAGTTAAAAAAAACCGGAGGCCAAATAGCGACTTAGTGAAGCTTGAGTCGCGGGCGCAAAACCCGATTAATACTGCCAACAAACATCATTAAACCTGTTTTAATATAGCCGTGCAGAGCAATCTGATGCATGCGGTATAAAGAAACATACACCATGCGGGCCAGACGGCCTTCAATCATCATCGAGCCCTTGGTCAGATTCCCCATCAGACTGCCAACAGTGCTAAAGCGCGACAACGAGACCAAAGAACCGTGATCCTTATAGAGATAAGGTTTCAGCGTTCGACCGTTGCGCTGTGCGATGATATTGGCAAAACAGCGAGAAGCCATTTGATGCGCAGACTGCGCGCGCGGAGGCACAAAACCACCTGACGGCAAGGCACAGGAAGCACAGTCACCAATCGCGTAGATATCAGGATCGCGCGTGGTTTGCAGCGTAGGCTCGACCACCAGCTGATTAATGCGGTTGGTTTCCAACCCTGAAATATCTTTGAGGAAATCAGGCGCTTTAATACCCGCAGCCCACACCATCAGATCGGCAGCAATAAATTCGCCATCCTTAGTGTTTAGACCCTTTTTCTCCGCGCTTGTTACCATGGTTTTGGTTAAGACCCGAACGCCAATCTTGGTCAATTCCTGATGCGCCGCCTCGGAGATACGCGCAGGCAGTGCAGGCAGAATTCGCTCACCAGCTTCAACCAGTGTCACGTTTAACGCACTATTTTGAAGGCCTTCAAAGCCATAGCTGTGCAATTCTTTTACTGCATTATGCAGCTCGGCAGACAGTTCAACGCCCGTCGCGCCACCGCCAACAATCGCAATATTAACTGTCCCGGTTTTATCAGGATTGGCCGAATATTTCAGAAACAGGTTAAGCATTTCATTGTGGAAGCGATGTGCCTGATGCGGGTTGTCCAGGAAGATACAGTTTTCTTTAATGCCCGGCGTACCGAAATCATTTGAAGTGCTGCCCAGCGCCATAACCAGCTGATCGTAAGCCAGGTCGCGCTCGGCCACCAGCAGCTCACCGTTGGTGTCACGGATTTCAGCCAACTTGATGGTTTTATTTTCACGATTGATATCGGTTAAAGAGCCGATTTGGAATGTAAATCCATGATTGCGCGCGTGAGCCAGATAGCTTAACGCATCGACGCCGTCGTCAAGACTTCCGGTGGCAACTTCATGCAGCAACGGCTTCCACAGATGGCTGTGGTTGCGGTCGACCAACACTATCTCGGCTTTGCTGCTGCGGCCAAGTTTGTGACCCAGGCTGGTCGCAAGCTCAAGACCGCCCGCTCCACCGCCGATTATCACAATTTTTTTCTTTGCTTCAGTCACTATGACTCCCTCAAATGTAAACCAAATGTTATCTAAGGGTAACGTTATTATCCTTAGATAACATAGGGTTGCTCAAGTTAAATCATCTTCAAGAATGAGGATAACACGCGGGAGTCCGTTGATTATACCAAAATTGATCTACATCAATTGTTTTTGATAATCCCCGGTGATAACAAAAATTTTGCATCTTGCTATTCAATTAGTTAGCACCGGGAAGCCGAGGAGGAGAATCGTTACAGCAGATGTTTAGCGCAGAAAATATTAAGCCTGTTTGTGTGCCTGCCAACGAGTATCTAGCTCGGTAAGCTCTTGGTGGGATTTTTTCCAACGATCGGAGTCGCGTAATGCCTGTCGACTCGATTTGCCGTGCCAGCCACCGCCGTGATACAGCGAGGCCACACCGTCGGCTTTCATTGGCGGCAGGTTGTCGAGCACGCTAACTGCGCCATCACGGTTATTGCAAACCAGAATCATGTCGCAGCCAGCATTCAATGAAGCCTGAGCGCGCTCGGCGTAACTGCCCATTACCGCAGCCCCTTCCATCGACAGATCGTCGGAGAAAATAATGCCTTTAAAACCAAGTTCCTGGCGTAATATTTTCTTTAACCAGTAAGGCGATCCACTTGCTGGGAGAGGATCGGCATCGGTATAAATCACATGTGCAGGCATCACAGCATCGAGCATCTTGCGTTCAATCAGTTGACGGAAAATGGCCATGTCATGCTGGCGGATTACTTCCAACGGACGATTATCCCGTGGCGTTTCCTTATGAGAATCGGCAGTGACTGCGCCATGTCCGGGAAAATGCTTGCCGGTCACTTTCATGCCAGCCGCGTGCATACCGCGAATGTAGCGCTCGGCGATATCCAGCGCTTTTTGCGAGTCTTGATGGAAAGAACGCTCACCAATCGCAGCGCTAATATGGCCGATGTCCAACACTGGGGCAAAACTGATATCAATATCCATGGCGATCATTTCTGCCGCCATCAGCCAACCGGCCTCTTCTGCCAAGCTACCGGCTTCGCGCTCATCGTTTAAAGCAGCAAAAGACTGAGCCGCAGGGATACGGGTAAAACCTTCGCGGAAACGCTGAACACGACCGCCTTCCTGATCGACCGCCAGCACCAGACGCTCGCGGGAAGCCGCGCGGATTTGGCGGATCAGCTCCTGCAACTGTTCAACGTCGTGATAATTACGGGTAAACAATATCAATCCACCCACCAGCGGGTGCTGTAAAATTTCGCGCTCTTCAGCATCCAGCTCGAAGCTGGCAACATCTAACATGACTGGACCCAAGACCCAATACTCCTGTTCTAAAATTCAGATAATAATTTCTGACGCAGTGGCTGCGCCCAGCTTGCATAACGAATATCGGCCGTTTGCTGCCAGCGCACTTCAAACCACATCAGCATCAAATATTCGAGCCAAAGTCGCCACTGGCGAACCTGTTGCTCAAGCCTTGCAACATCACCAAAACCGCCTTGTTGGGCATACGCTTGCAACAATTCATACCGCTGAGTTTTGCTATAAGCATTACCGCTAAATAGCGCGGCAAATTCAAGGCCTATATCCGCAGACACCGCGTACTCCCAGTCGATCAAACGTATTCCTTCAGGGCTGTTGACCCAATTTTGCGGGTGAATATCCATATGCGCGAGAGATATTTTTAACGCCCTAGGCAATCGTTGCTTGAGTAACCGTTTATGTAAATGCAGCCAGGACGGCGTTAACCGGCGGCGGTCAATCAGTTGCCAATAGTCGGCAAAACGCCTTTTGATATCCAGCGTTTCGCCACACGGCTGGCTGCGGTGAAGCTTTGCCAGCAGAGCGGCCAGCTGTTGTTGAGACTGAGCGGCAAAAAAGTGCTTCTCATCAAGCGTTTCTCCGGCGATCCAATTCACCACCAGCCACGGACAGGCCCAGGCATAAACCTGTGGGGCAATGTGCTTTGAAGATAGATGACGCAACAACCGATTTTCCCTGCGCCTGTCGATACCCAGCTGTCGTTTTTCAGTCGACTGCAATCGCGCAAGATACACACCGCTTGCTGCTTCGATACGCCAGCTCTCACTGCTGAGACCTTCTACAGGTGTAAAAATGCAACCGGCGGAATAATCCGCCGGAAGATATTTTTTAACCCATGCCTCGAGGGAAGGATTAGTTTTGATTTTGAACTGCACCACTGCCTGACCAGACAATTTCGCCAGACTGAACGGTCATCAGTTGCATATCCAGCGTCGGTGACTTCACGTTTCCGCTGGCATCGCTGTACAACACGTATTGGGCATTGACCTGACGTGCCAGTGCAATAGCCTTGCTGCGTGAAACCAGGTTATCATCGGCAGATAATCCCATCGCCTGTTTGGCTGTTGCCAGCTGCGAAGCGGGAACGACGGTGAAGGTATTGTTAGACGCCAACGCGGTGTGCATTGCATCGGTAATTTTACCGGTTTGCAGCGAACCATTGGTGCTGTTTTTCACGTTATCCAGAAGCAGAACGCTGCCTGACTGAACGCCTTCAGCCTTCAGCATTTTAGCCACCAGAGGCTGAACCGTTGCACTCCAGTCAATACTTTGCAGTTTCGGTGGTTGTGGAATGGTTTCAACCGGAGGCTGGCCCGACGTTTCGGGCGCACCAATAGGCGGCACCGTTGTGATAGGTGCAGTAGTCGCCGGAGGTTGGGTCTGTGTTTGCTGCTGTTGTTCTTGCTGTGTGGAAATACAACCGCTCAACGCCAAAGTTGCCAATGCCACGAGTAAATACTTTTTCATCAACCCTCTCCGTACGGGATATTAAAGATAGATGTGTACACGCACGCTGTACGCATCAAGATTGCCGTTTAGCGAGTAGATATCAACGTTTGAATCCGCCGGAACGGTAATCGTTCGCGGTTCGGCAAAAGGCAGCAGGTCTAATCCCTGCTTGTCATACCAATAGAATATATAATGAACTGCTATCGATTTTGACTGATTATTACTGAGCGACAAGGTGGCCTTCTGCCGCCCCTGATCGCTACCCAGCGACGGCGTGCCTGGAATTATACCGGCGGTCAGCACTGGGGACTCCATAATCACGGTTTGTTGATTATTCAGAGCAATGCCCTGTTTAGTGCTACAGCCCGCCAGAAAAAACAACACAGCACAAGCCATCAAAAATCGCATACCTTTCCCTCGTTAAACGGCAAGATACCCACCGGTGTGGGTATCTAACGAACCAGCCGCATTTTAGTGCGCCAGCAGAGGGCCTAGATTATGGCCGCCAACCAGGTGCATATGTATATGATACACCACCTGACCGGCGTCTTTGTTGCAGTTAACAATCAAACGGTAACCATTCTCTGCGATCCCCTCCTGCTCGGCAATTTTAGCGGCCACGGTCATCATGCGACCTAAAGCTGCCTCATGCTCTGCCGTCACATCATTCATCGTGGGGATCAGGATATTAGGAATGATCAAAATGTGGCTGGGGGCCTGCGGCGCGATATCGCGAAAAGCGGTAACCAGTTCGTCTTGATAAACTACATCTGCCGGGATTTCGCGGCGGATAATTTTACTGAAAATTGTTTCTTCGGCCATGACTTCTCTCCATTGATAGCTCTTCACTACTTAAGCTGTGAGCGCAGTATGATTCAGCCGTTCCACTATTTTCAAGTTTCTTAAGGTGTTTGCTGGTTTAATCAGCAAAACAATCAGGGCGGCATCTACTCGTTGGTAGATGCCGCCCTCGTTTATTAAGGCTAATTAATTTTGAAACAATCAATTGACACTATGGGTTATGACTTTAGTTCGGCCAGCTAGGTATAACGATCGTACCTCCTGTCGAAATCCATGCGTTACACTGAAAACCTTGATTCATGAAAGAAACTCTTACTTTTTCGCTAGAATTACCATACTGGTCTTCAACATTTACTTCATATTCATGATTCCCAGCCTCAATGTCCCTTTTCACTCCCTCATAAGCACTGCTCTGATATACTACTGATGAGTTGCGTCGGAAAATGACCTTAATTTGGGAATCGCTCACGTTGGCAATATTCCATGAAACCCTTCCTGAAGTGTTATTGCCGCTAAGTTGATAGTTACATCCATAATTGTAAAGATCTAGCTTCCCGTCGCTTATAGGCAATACTGCGCTAGTTTTGCTTGATGTCACGATTGATCCTGTAAAACCCTGCTGAGTTTTAGGCGTGACTTTTACCGTGATGAATCCTTTTACATTGTTTCTAAGCACTCTATAGGAATTGCGAGTCTCTCCAGATATCGGCTTACTGTTTAAATACCATTGAAACGTCGAAGCATCTCCGCCTCCACCATTGCTTTGGAAGGAGTAATTGACTGAGAGTGTCTCTGCTGTTTTTGGTGTGCCGCTGATTTTAACATTAGTCACCTCAGGAACGGCGATGACAGTTTCCGTCCATGCATCTGCCCTCTGCCCTTCATCACCTTTGACATTCTTTGGCGTTACTGTCAAATATAGCCGAGAGCCTAAATCAGCTGCCTGAATGGTATAACTACGCTGCGTTGCTCCGTTTATACCATGCTGCCCTTTATTCCACTGAAAACGGGTCTCACCTTCATCTGCGCCCAGGCCGGCATATGTATATTCCCCTCTGAGCACACTTCCAACAATCGGTTTGCCGTCAATTTTCACAAATCTTGCTTCCGGTATTCCCCACACTGGCCCAACATTCTGGGAAGCGCTGGTAGAACCAGACACGCCACTCTCATTTTTTGGGGTCACTTTAACAGAAATTTTGTGGCCGATATCCTTATCAGACAACGTCAGATAGGTTCTTCCTCTTGCTTCAACAATCGGGACAGAATCTCTGAACCATTCAAACTCGGAGTTCCCTTCTTTTGAGCCGTTGCCGACATAGTCGTATTTAACCAATAAGCTAGTGCCTTCAAATGCTCTTCCGCTAAGGTTGACATTGCGAGCCTCTGGTTTTGTTACCAATACCTTTATTTTATTAGAATTAATATTATTACCATATTCTCCTAAGGTATTTTGTGGAACAACATTGACAAATATTTCATTTCCAGCATCAGCCAGGCTTATAACGTAGTCTTTACTCGTTGCACCGGTTATCCAACCTTTATCGTTCATCCACTGGAAGCCCGTTTTCCCCTCTGCCATTCCGTGGCCAATGTAGGTATATGACGACTCTAGCTTACTTCCTATAGCTGGCTGCCCGGTAATCTTCAAATCTTTAATCTCCGGCGCTGCGTGTTTAACGGTAACAGAAACATTTATGGATTCAGGAGCTGCCGAAGTATTGGTTTCTGACTGGCTTATTGTAATGCTGGCATTACCCGCCCCCACAAACGTCAGTTCGCCACTATCAGAAACAGTCACCACGTTTCTACCCGAAGACTTATAGAAGAAAGCACCGTCGTTTCCGCCGGTAACTTTCAGCATTTGAGCTGGCGCTCCGAAGTCAACTATCACTGGGTCAGCCTGCAATGCAGGCGCATCTTTAACCCCAACGGTGACAGCGAGCGTGGCTTTTTGCCCCTTATAATTAACACTCTCCTCTTCAGTAACGGTTAACGTTGCCGTGCCTTTCATATGCCCTTTCACGTTGCCATTACTGTCTACGCTGGCGACTGTTTCTTTGTCACTGCGAAAACTTAGTTTGCCGCCGTTGCCGCCCGTTATCTTGGCATTTTTGAACTCATCAATTTTCAGCGTCAGCGGACTTACCTTGAGCGCCGTGCCTGTAGTCTTATTGATATTTACGGCAACGGTGATGTCTTTAGGTGCAGCCACTGTATCGGTGGCAGCCTGACTGACGACGATGCTGGTATTGCCCGCGCCAACAAACGTTAATTCTCCCTGACTATTCACCTTAACAACGTTTTTATTCAGCGAGTTAAAGCTAAGTAAACCGTTATTGCCGCCGGTAACTTCCAGCTTTTGAACCGCTGCGCCGAACTCCACAATCACTGGCTCGGCTTTTAGTGCAGTCGCATCCTTCAGATCAACAGTGACGGTAAGCATTGCCTGCTGGCCAATGTAATTGGTGCTTTCAGCCTCTGTCACTGTCACCTTTGCCTTTCCTGAGGTATGAGCAGTGACTTTGCCATTACTGTCTACACTGGCGACAGTATCTTTGTCACTGCGATAACTCAGCACGCCGCCTCGCTCACCGTTTCCGCCTTTCAGCCTTAACTCTTGCTTTTCTCCCGCTTTTAACGTCATTGGACTCGCTGACAATACCGGCCCAATTATTTTCCGTACTGTAACCTCAACATCGATTGCTTGCGGAGCAGCTATGCTTTCCGTTGCCGCCTGGCTTACGGTGATATGAGTTCGGCCCGCTTTCACAAACGTCATAACGCCTGTGCGGCTAACCTCTACAATGCTGTTATCCGCAGATTCATAGCTCAAAATCCCATTATTACCCCCCCTGATAATTAGCGGGCGCGGCACTGTACCAAAGGCCCATGACACGGGATCAGCCTCCAGCGCGATGGCATCTCTCATATCGACAGTAACAGTTAGCGTAGCCTTCTGACTGATGTAGTTGGTACTCTCCGCCTCAGTTACCGTTACCGTTGCAGAGCCGGAAGCATGAGCGGTCACTTTTCCCGTATTATCTATGCTAGCGATTGCAGGATTGGCTGACTCATAGGTAATTTTGCCGCCATTGCCGCCTTTTACTTCTGTATTGTTAGATTCACCAACTTTCAGCGCCAGCGGGCTTACTTTAAGCGCCGTGCCTGCGGATTTTTTGATGTTAACTTTTGCGATAACGTCTTTTGGGGCTGCCGTTGTTGCTGTGGCCTCCTGACTGACAATGATGTTAGTACTGCCCGCCTCAACAAATGTCAGTTCGCCTGTTGCCGAAATCTTAACAATGCTTTTGTCAGTAGATTCATAGAGGTAAGCCCCGCCGTTGCCGCCGGAGACCTGAAGCATTTGAGTCGATGCACCAAAATCAACGGTGACCGATTTGGCCTGAAGTGCATCTGATAGTTTTTTAATTACGTTAACAGTGAAAGTTATCGGGATGGGTGCATTAACATTTTGATTGGCATTTTGGGAAACAATTACCTCAGCCACGCCTGCTTTCTTAGCCACCAGCTTACCCTGCTCGATAGCAACAATATCTGTAGATTTCGAGGTCAATAAATACTCACCGCCAGTAATCCCCCCCGTTGGAGTAATGGTTTTACTTTCTCCAACGCTGAGTGTTAACGCGGGTAGCGGATCTATTTTTCCAGCAGAGAACTCCACTCTAATATGGCGTGAGAGTGACTTCGTGGTTGAATCGAGAGATGCCCCTTCGCCAGTATCAGACTCTAGACTTACCGTGATGGTGTCATTGCCAGGCTTGGTAATTCCCTCATAGCGAATAATCATTTCTCCGCGTGTGTCAGTGACGCCCACGCGTGTGCTAATGCTGCCAAGACTTGAGTTTTTCTGATGCCAAAACACCGTTGCCTTTGAAACAGGTTTATTATTACTGTCTTTGACAATGGCGGTTAAAAATAGCTGCCCTTGGCTCGCCTGAGGAAATACGATAACGTCATCGCCTTCCACTGAAGTATTTCCATTGGCAACTAAAAGTTGACTCAATTTAATCTCCGGAATGTTAACGGTTTTTTCTACCAAATCTCCAGAGATCTTGTCTTTATTAGTCGGCGTTACCTGGAATACAATATCCTGCCCGCGATCTTTTTCGGTGATTTTATAGCTTAAGGTCTGGCTTAATATTGTAGAACTGTCTTTTGCGTTAAACCATTTAACCGGTGAACCGCCGGCTATTTCGTCATTCCCTTCATTATTTACGAAAAGATAACTCGCCGTGAGTGTCTCGCCAACATTAGGTGTGCCTGCGATATTCACATTAGATGCTGCAGGAGCAATATTCCCTGGTAAAACGGTAACCCGATAAGAAGCATTATTAACGGGGGTCTGCCATCTACCTTGTTGAAATTCCTGAGCGTGAATGACTGTCTCACCGCGTTTTAATGGCGTAACATACCCACTATCTAATTCAACTTTGGCTATTGCCTGTTGATCGGAGGTATATTTTATTACTCCACTATAACCGCCTTTAGCAATATTGCTCCCTCCTGGCTCCCCGGCTTTTAATATCATATGTTCAGGCATAAAATAGAGCGGGCTAAATACTTCCTTTCTTTTATATTCTAAAACAATATTATTATTACGCGTGACAAAGTCTTTACGTGATAAAGCCAAGGCACTCATTGCCTGGCCTTGCTCTGGATTAAGCTGATGCTGCATGCTCTGACTAAATTTCCAGGAAAAATTGACTCCAATTTTGTGATCGTTAGGTTGACCGGCCGTTAGCGTCTCCTCAAGCATGAAACCCAACAAAGAAATTGGCTGCCATTTCAAACCAATTGTCAGACCATAGGGGTCAGCACTGACTCGATCTCGACTCCCCAGCGAATCAACTTCCTTACCGAACCATTGAAACCACGTCATTTTTGCTGAAAGCGGCCTAAATATTAATGCCTCCAGATTAACATCCCACCCACGGGCTGCACGCTCGTACAAATCGTAGTGCATAGGATTTTGATTAAACTGTTTATCTTTGGAGTGTTTCCAACCGCTGAGAGGTACATAGTAGTTAAAGGAACTCCTGACCCGCTCAGTCCACGCCTCTAACCCAAGGCCCATACGCTTATGCCCTCGCGTAACATCTTGATCATAAAAGACATTGGAGCCTAAAATTAGATTATCATTGAGGCTAAAGCGATAGCCCAACCCCAAATTCAGCTGATTACGCTCGTTCCAGCGATGAAAGCTCAGTTGTGAAAAGAGAGTATTCTTTTCTGTTTCCATCCAGGGATAAAGGTGATCGAGCCCGAATTCAAAGCGGCTATTTCTATTTAGACCGCTATTAATACTGGCTCTTACATTCGAATCAGAAAAAGACAGGAACTGTTCGATTTGTTTCGAGGCTTGGCTATTCAGTGCGCTGGCAGCTTTTGAGGATAGCTGCTGAGATAGCGGCTCCTGAGCTAATGAAGGCCCCAACTGCTCCATGAACGAGGTTAAAGGAAGGGCATCATTTTTATCATTCTCCTTCGCCTGTTGCTGATTGTTATTTTCGGAACCCAAGGATGGGATCGAATTAGACGAAGCCAGTGCAAAATTAAAAATGACACACGCGATCATTATAAAAAACATAATAATCATTGCGAGTTTTTGGGCTTTACCAATTTTGATTTTTTTAGAATGAATCAAACCCTTGAACATATCCATATTGCCTCCGTTGCATTGGATTAATACTATTGAACAACTTATTTATTACGAAAAACTCAAGCGCAAGAAAAAAAGACAGCACACCCTTGCTTTAATATTATTTAAAACACAGCCATTAAAAATAAATTAAATATAAAATAGCATGAAAATATCGCGGAAATTAATTTTACCCTTATAGCAAAAAATAAGCACCACCTTATAAGCGATAATCGAAACACCAATGATATTTAAAGAAATTAATGGCATAATAATCAACACATTAATCACTAAAAAAGAAGTGATTATTAAAAATCAAATTTAAATAAATTTAATAATCAGTGACTACTTTAAGTTATAATTAATATGATGAATGCATTTTTCTTGATAATTATTTAATTTTAGGTGTTTCGCGATGTTAGCCAAAGCAAGGTAGGTTCAGGATAAGAAGTGGGTGGCGGAGAAATAGAAAGGAAAAAAGGCCTGATGAAATTCATCAAGCCTTAAAGATTTCGAAACGAAATGACAGCCCTAACAGGGCTGATCATACAGGTCAGTTATTGCGAATATAATCGTCCATATCAGTTTTCAGATTGTCAGACTTAGTACCAAAAATCGCCTGCACGCCTGAGCCAGCAACAACTACCCCCGCCGCGCCCAGCTGTTTGAGACTCACCTGATCAACCTTGGTCACGTCCGCCACGCTAACTCGCAAACGGGTAATACAGGCATCAAGATTGGTGATATTTTCTTTGCCACCAAATGCCTTAACCAGAGAGGCTGACATCTCACTACCACCCTGGGCTGTTTGAGTAGCCGTCGTGTCTTCCCGGCCTGGTGTTTTCAAGTTCAGCTTGACGATTAACACACGGAAAATAGTGTAATAAACCAGACCGTAAATGACGCCGACGATCGGGAACAGCCAGATGCGGCTGCTGTTGCCACTCAGTACCACAAAATCGATTAAACCATGAGAGAAGCTGGTGCCATCACGCATGCCGAGCAAAATACAAATTGGGAATGCCAGACCGGCCAAAATCATATGGATGACATACAGAATCGGCGCAACAAACATAAACGCGAATTCGATCGGCTCGGTAATACCCGTCAGGAACGCGGTCAACGCGGCTGAAATCATGATGCCGCCCACTTTGGCACGATTTTCTGGTTTAGCTGAATGCCAAATCGCAATCGCCGCCGCTGGCAGTCCATACATTTTAAACAGGAAGCCACCTGACAGTTTACCCGCTGTCGGGTCACCCGCCATGTAGCGTGGAATGTCGCCGTGGAATACCTGCCCCGCTGAATTGACGTATTCACCAACCTGCATTTGGAAAGGCACGTTCCAGATGTGATGCAGGCCAAAGGGCACCAGCGCGCGTTCTACGATACCGTAAATGCCAAATGCCACGACCGGGTTCTGATAGGCAGCCCACTGAGAGAAGGTCTGAATAGCGCTGCCAATCGGTGGCCAGATAAAGGACAGCACCACGCCGAGGAAAATCGCGGCCAGGCCTGAAATAATTGGCACAAAACGTTTACCGGCGAAGAATCCCAAATATTCGGGCAGCTTGATACGATAAAAGCGATTAAACATATAGGCGGCAATGACGCCAGAAATAATGCCTCCCAAAACTCCGGTATCAGCCAAATGCTTACTGGTAATCTCGGCCGCCGGCAATTGCAGCACCATCGGCGCAACCACGGCCATGGTCTTCACCATAATGCCGTAAGCAACAACCGCCGCCAGCGCAGATACGCCGTCATTATTTGTAAAACCTAGCGCCACGCCGATGGCAAATATCAGCGGCATATTGGCGAAAACTGACCCACCCGCTTCGGCCATAACATGTGAAACTACGATTGGCAGCCAGCTAAAGTTTGCGGAACCGACACCCAGCAGTATGCCTGCGATAGGTAATACGGAAACGGGCAGCATTAGCGATTTACCGACCTTTTGAAGGTTTGCAAACGCGTTCTTGAACATATTGGGAGTGCTCCTGAGTAATGGTGCGTGATACTCCCGTATTCATCAGCGTGCAACGCCAAACGCTGCTACTGATAATAATGGAGTATCTACTTCTCAGGGTTTTTAGCTGGTGCCATCAACCCTGTTGCTGCGGCATTTTTAACCGCGGCGGGCGGGACATATATTTGCCCCTTTTAATTTTTACGAAGGGTAAAATAAATCGCCGCAATAATAATTGATGACAGTCACGTTTTGTTAAAAAAACGCCTATTCCTGTCTGAAAAGTTTCCTAATATCAATAAATCGGGGTGTTTTGGGCAGGGATTGAGAAGAATTAGCCTAACGCTTCCGAATATCAGAAGCGTTTAATATGTTTATTACGAGGCAAAAAATATTTGGGGGGGGGGGAATCTATGCAAGCCTTGCTGCATCTACGTGGAACAGGCGCGAGAAGTTAGCCGTAGTCGCTTCCGCTAGCGTTTCCAGGCTCACGCCTTTCAATACCGCCAGATATTCTGCAACATCTCGGACATAAGCTGGCTGATTTTCTTTACCACGATGAGGAACCGGCGCCAGATAAGGTGAATCGGTTTCAATTAACAGGCGATCCAGCGGGACGTAGCGAGCGGCTTCACGCAGCTGCTCTGCGTTTCTGAAAGTTACGATCCCAGAGAAAGAGATGTAGAAACCCAGATCCAATAAGATCTCTGCAGTTGCTCTATCTTCGGTAAAACAGTGCAATACGCCGCCACACTCCCCGGCTTTTTCTTCGTGCAGAATATCTAGCGTGTCCTGACGTGCATCGCGAGTATGCACGATGACCGGCTTGTTAAGCTCACGGCCGACGCGGATATGATGACGGAAAGAATCTTGCTGCAATTTCAGCTGGAAATCTTCTTTCTGGTAAAAATAGTCCAGACCGGTTTCACCCATCGCCACAACGCGCGGATCGGCAGCCAGCTTGCGCAGCTCGTCAAAGTCGTAACCACCCTCAATATTCAGCGGATGCACGCCGCAAGAGAAGGCAACCTCAGGGCGATCGCCAATCAATTCAGCCATTTCGCGATAACCAGGCAACGTACAGGCCACCGCCAGCATAAACTTCACATCGCGGGCACGGGCTTTCTCTAACATGTCGTCTACACCGCTGTGCAGCGTCTGATAATCAAGGCTGTCGAGATGACAATGTGAATCGACTAAAAACATAGTATTAACTCTTTAATTTTTCGAGGAATTTCAGTTTTACAGAGAACTCTCTACAGGGAATGTTCCCATTCCAGTAGCTGTTCGGTGAGCAGCAGCTCGCGGTTAACACCCACGATGCCGAGAAGCTGTTGACGGCAGTGCATCCACCCTTGCAGATCTTTTTGCAGAGCCGAATTGCCCAGGCCGCTCGCCAACTGAGCAATCAACGGCTGCTGGTCGAGATTAATGGTGTAATGTCCTGCACCCTGTTGAGTTTTAATAACGTCCAGCAGCAGCGAACAAAGCCAAAATAGGCGATCGGCGGCGTCGTCATGATTTAGCTGTGGCAGCAGTGAGAGTAAATCACGCTGTTGCCAGTTGAGGGTTAGTTGCTGAAAAAGCTGTTCGCGCTGTTTCCAGCGTTCGGGCTGGAGTAATTCCAGCGCGGCCAACGGCGTACCCTCTCCCAGCCTGAGTGCTGTTTGAATAGCCAGTGGCGCGACTTGCAGCTGGCGGGCAATCCATTGACTGGCAAGTGCAGCATCGGGTGTCGTTAAATGCCAATAAAAACAGCGGCTACGCAGGGTCGGCAATAGCCTGGACGGCTCCTGGCATCCCAACAGAAAATAGGTGCGCTCCGGCGGCTCTTCCAGCGTTTTAAGCAACGCATTGGCCGCCGCTTCGGTCAGCAGCTCGGCATGGGGTAACCAAACGACTTTAGCCCCGCCCTGCTGAGAATAGTTGTACAGCGTCTCAATTAACTGGCGAATAGGTTCGACACCGAGACTGTTTTTGCCTTTCTCTGGTGTCAGTACGTGCCAATCAGGATGGTTACCAGCAATCATCAGGTTGCAGCTATGACATTTGCCACAGCTTTTTTCCCCTTCCGGACGCTGACACAGCAACCAGCGGCTCAGGCCATAGACCAACGCATCTTCGCCCATGCCTTTGGCAGCATGCATCAGCAGCGCGTGATGACCGCGTCCATCCTGATATTGAGCCACTAGCTGCCGGTAAGGGCCGTTTAACCAGGGATACCAGTTCATTCCTGAGTTTCCTGCTGGCGTTGCTGCGCAATCCAGTCGATTAAAGTCTGGCGAATAGCGCAACTGACTTGTTCAATTGTTTGTGAAGCATCGATAGTCTTGATGCTCGAGTCTTCTTTGGCCAGGCTCAGATAACGCGCGCGAGTACGCTCAAAAAATGCCAGCGACTCTTGCTCGATTCGGTCCAACTCGCCACGGGCGCGGGCGCGCTGCAAACCAATCACCGGTGAGAGATCAAGATACAACGTCAGGCTCGGCCGAAAATCTCCGAGTACGGTATCACGCAGGGAGGTCATTAGCTGATTATCAATACCTCGTCCTCCGCCCTGATAGGCCTGAGAAGAGAGATCATGACGATCGCCAACCACCCAGGAACCTCGGGCCAGCGCTGGTTTGATTACGTTCTCAACTAACTGAACCCGTGCGGCATACAGCATCAGCACTTCGGCTTTATCTGTAAGCTGCTCACCCTCTATGCCGTTTTTGATTAAATCACGCAGCTTTTCGGCCAGCGGGGTACCGCCCGGCTCACGGGTAAACTGAATATCGGTGATGCCCTGCTCGCGCAGAGTATTTACCACAACGTCTCGCGCAGTGGTTTTACCCGCCCCTTCAAGGCCTTCAATAACGATAAAACTACTTTTCATTCTTGTTTTTCATCAGGTCGCGATACGCGCGCACTGCCTTGTTATGGCTGTCGAGGTTGGTAGTAAAGGTATGCCCACCCTTGCCATCAGCGACAAAATAAAGAAAATCGGTTTTCGCCGGATGAGCTGCGGCTTCGATAGACGCCTCACTCGGCATCGCAATCGGCGAAGGCGGCAACCCATCAATCACGTAGGTATTATACGGCGTTGCGGTCTCAAGATCCTTCTTGCTGATAGTGCCTTTATAGCTGTCACCCATGCCGTAAATCACCGTCGGGTCAGTTTGCAGTCGCATACCGATACGCAGGCGATTGATAAACACCGAAGCAACTTCTTTACGTTCATCTTTGATCGCCGTTTCTTTCTCAATGATCGAGGCCATGGTCAGCATGTCGGTTGGCGTTTTGTAAGGCAGCGAAGTATCGCGGTCTTTCCAGATTTGATCGACCGTTTTCTCCATCCGCTGATGCGAGCGTTTCAGCAGTGACAAATCGCTGGTCCCTGCCGTGTAGGCGTAGGTATCCGGATACAACCAGCCCTCGGCGTTTTTAGCATCTTTCATGCCCAGTGCCGTGGCGATTTCATCGTCGGTTTTACCCGTCAGATCATGCTTAAGATAACCCGCTTTTTGCAACTCTTGCATCCAGTCCTGTAAGCGGAAACCTTCGACGAAACGAATATTGAACTGTGCTTCTTTGCCACTTTTTAACAGCTCGAGCATTTGACGGACCGTCATACCCTCGGGAAAACGATAGGTGCCGGCCTTGAATTCGCCCAGCTCAGGTTCAACGCGCAGTAGCCAACCAAACAACGTCGGTGATTTGATCAGCTTTTGTTGATACAGCATATCTTGCAGAACCACCCTTCCCGTCCCGGCAGGTAAGGTAAAAATCTTCTCTTTGACTATGTTTAATTTGCGATCGGCAAAACGTTCGACTTTAAGATAGCCAGCAAACGTCAAGGCCAGCAGAACAATAACAATGATGCCGAAAATTTTGGTTTTTTTATTTTTCATGATTCTTTCACTTAAATACAAATTAGCTTGTTCAACAACAACGTGGCTGTAAAAACTCGAATAGTTTCGCTGCGGTATAATGCCAGTTTTCTATCTTTCTGACTGGAAGAATTGGCATCAAGGCATTACAAACGACAACTTCTTCCGCATTTTCCAGCACTCCTCGAGTTTCTCGCACTGTTTCGACGCTAAAGTCGCGTGAATCGTTTAGTATTGAAATAATGTGCTGTCGCATAAGACCATCAACGCCGGAGTGTGAAAGGTCAGGGGTGAAAACTTTGCTGCCCTTACGCCAGAAGATATTGGCGGCGCAGCACTCAATCAGCATGCCATCGGTATCGTCCACTAGCGCTTCGTGTGCCGAGGTAATATCCAGATGCCGACGGATCATCACCTGTTCAAGTCGGTTAAGATGCTTAATTCCGGCCAGCAGAGGATTGCGCGCCAGTGCGACAGGGCTGGGTGCCAGTTCTATCCCCTGCTGACGCCACCGGTGATAATGCTGCGGATAAGGGCTGAGCGACATAATTCGCGTCGGCCCAACGCAGCCTTGGCTGCTGTAACCACGCCCACCCTCGCCACGCGAAAGAATAACTTTAATCACCCCTTCCTGCTGGCAACTGGACGCCGCGCGACGCATTTCATCGATTAACACCGGCCAGTCACATTCCGGCATCATCAATCTGGAAACGGCTTGCTGCAAACGGGAAATATGCGCCTCAAGCCGCTGCACCTCGCCGTTTTTTATCCAGCCGGTGGTAAAACAGCCATCGCCAAACTGCACTGCGCGATCGGCCACTGAAATCACCCGCTGTTCAATCCCGTTAATCCAAAACATCGCTCCTCTCCTTTTCGGCAGTCAGACTGGCGTATTCGACTCATGGATACCACGAGATCATTCCTACTTTCAATACGGCACAGCACGCCAGGCTACAGACGGCAAAAAGGCCCGGAATCGGGCCTTTGACTGTGCAAAGCGTTTAATTACAGTTTGCGAAACACCAGAGAAGCATTGGTGCCACCAAATCCGAAAGAGTTACACAGGGTGTATTCCATGCCCTTAACCTGCCGCGCTTCGTGCGGGACAAAATCAAGATCGCAGCCTTCATCTGGATTATCCAGATTAATGGTTGGCGGAACGGCCTGGTCACGCAGCGCCAGCACGCTGAAAATCGACTCGACAGCACCGGCTGCACCCAGCAGATGTCCAATCATGGATTTGGTCGAGCTGACCATTACGCGACGCGCATCAGCATCGAAAACAGATTTAACTGCTTCAGCTTCAGCCCTGTCACCCGCTGGCGTTGAAGTACCGTGAGCATTGATATAACCCACCTTGGCGGCGGAAATCCCTGCATCACGCAGCGCATTCTCCATCGATAATGCGGCTCCGGCACCATCATCTGGTGGAGATGTCATGTGATATGCATCGCTGCTCATGCCAAAACCGACAACTTCGGCATAAATCTTCGCACCGCGCTTTTTAGCGTGTTCGTATTCTTCCAGCACCATGATCCCGGCACCGTCGCCCAGCACGAAACCGTCGCGGTCTTTATCCCACGGGCGACTTGCGGCCTGAGGATTGTCGTTGCGTTTCGACAGCGCGCGCGCTGCACCGAATCCGCCAATACCCAATGGCGTACAGGCTTTTTCTGCGCCACCGGCCAGCATCAAATCAGCATCATCATAGGCGATGATGCGCGCGGCATGGCCGATGTTGTGGACGCCTGAGGTACAGGCAGTGGCAATGGAAATGCTCGGTCCACGTAATCCAAACATGATGCTCAGCTGACCAGCGGTCATGTTTATGATGGTAGAAGGTACGAAAAATGGGCTGACTTTGCGCGGTCCACCATGGATCAATGCACTGTGGGCTTCTTCGATAAGACCCAGGCCACCAATGCCAGAACCAATCGCGGTACCGATACGCGGCGCATTTTCTTCGGTGACTTCAAACCCGCTATCACGCATAGCTTGAACACCGGCGGCAATACCGTACTGAATGAAGGGGTCAATCTTGCGAGCGTCTTTGCGCGAGATGTATTCATCACAGTTGAAATCTTTGACTAAGCCAGCAAAACGCGTTGCGAATGCACTAGTATCAAAATGGTCGATAGGGCCAATGCCACTCTTACCGGCAAGAATAGCGTTCCAGGTGGACTCTACCGTATTGCCGACAGGAGAAAGCATGCCAAGTCCAGTCACAACAACTCGACGTTTAGACACGTATATCCTCCAGGGAGGGAAAAAAATACCGTGGGACAAAAAAAACTTAGGCGGTCAATTGACCGCCTAACTATCAAAACTTATAAAAAGAAAAGTTTCGATTACGCCTGAGCGTTGTTGATGAAATCAATAGCTGCCTGAACAGTAGTGATTTTTTCAGCTTCTTCGTCAGGGATCTCGGTATCAAACTCTTCTTCCAGAGCCATAACAAGCTCAACGGTGTCGAGAGAATCTGCGCCAAGGTCGTCTACGAAAGATGCAGAGTTAACTACTTCTTCCTGTTTAACACCCAGCTGTTCAACGATGATTTTCTTAACGCGTTCTTCGATAGTGCTCATACTATTAAATTTCCTATCAAAACTCGCTTTCGCGATGGTTTTCGTAGTGTATAAAATGTTGGAAAAGATGCAACTAAATCCCGGCTGGTCAAACCACTATTTTGCATTATTTGACTATATTTAAAACCAAATAAGCAGAATCCTAGTGATTATCAGATCATGTACATGCCGCCATTGACATGTAAAGTCTCACCAGTGATGTAGCTGGCCTCATCAGAGGCTAAAAATGCAACAGCGCTGGCAATTTCTTTTGCATCGCCCAACCGGTTGGCTGGAACTGATGACAAAATGCCTGCACGTTGATCATCTGTCAACGCCCTTGTCATGTCCGTCTCAATAAAGCCAGGAGCCACGACGTTGACAGTAATGCCGCGTGAAGCAACTTCACGCGCCAAAGACTTGCTAAAACCAATCAAACCGGCTTTAGCCGCCGCGTAGTTCGCCTGCCCTGCGTTACCCATGGTTCCAACAACAGAACCAATGGTGATGATTCGGCCAAACCGCTTTTTCATCATAGCCCGCATTACCGCTTTTGACAGCTTAAACACAGAAGTCAGATTAGTATCCAGGATATCCTGCCACTCGTCATCTTTCATGCGCATCAGAAGGTTATCACGGGTAATGCCAGCATTATTGACTAAAATGTCAATTTCGCCAAATTCAGCACGAATCGTCGCCAATAATTGTTCAATTGACGAAGATTCAGTCACATTGAGAGCGATACCTTTGCCGTTTTCGCCTAAATAGGCGCTGATAGCTTCAGCACCTTGTTCGCTGGTCGCGGTGCCAATAACACGTGCGCCACCGGCAACCAGTTTCTCTGCAATAGCTCGGCCAATACCCCGGCTTGCGCCAGTGACCAGAGCAATTTTTCCGTCGAAGCTCATTATTATCCTCTTTTTATTGTTCAAGCGCCGCTGACAAGCTTGCAGTATCGTTCACTGCAACCGCAGTCAGGGTGTCAACAATACGTTTGGTCAATCCAGTCAATACTTTACCCGGACCCACCTCAACTAACTGCTCCACGCCTTGCTGTGCCATGTATTCAACGCTTTCAGTCCAGCGAACCGGATTGTAAAGCTGACGAATCAGTGCGCTGCGAATTTCTTCGGCAGAAGTCTCAACCTTGACATCTACGTTGTTGACAACGGGATACTGTGGCTGGCTGAAACTGACGTCTTGTAACGCAACGGCCATTTTATCTGCCGCTGGTTTCATCAATGCACAATGCGAGGGAACGCTAACCGGCAATGGAAGTGCGCGTTTGGCGCCAGCGGCTTTACATGCTGCGCCAGCACGCTCAACGGCTTCTTTGTTACCCGCAATAACTACCTGGCCCGGAGAGTTAAAGTTTACCGGAGCTACGACCTGGCCCTCGGCGGACTCTTCACAGGCTTTGGCGATAGAAGCGTTATCCAGACCAATAATGGCGTACATTGCGCCCGTACCCTCAGGAACCGCTTCCTGCATCAGCTTGCCGCGCAGCTCAACCAGGCTGATTGCCTGTTTGAAATCCAGAACACCGGCACAAACCAACGCAGAATATTCACCCAGGCTGTGACCGGCCATTAATGCTGGCTCGGTGCCTTTTTCCTGCTGCCAAACGCGCCAGATTGCTACCGACGCCGCCAGCAAGGCAGGCTGAGTTTGCCAGGTCTTGTTTAATTCTTCGACCGGGCCCTGCTGAACAAGCTGCCACAAATCATAGCCCAGAACTGAAGAAGCTTCAGCAAAGGTCGCTTCTACGATCGGATGCGCGATCGCGAGGTCAGAAAGCATTCCCAACGCCTGCGAGCCTTGCCCGGGGAAAACTACAGCAATCTTGGTCATTTACTTATCCCGTAAAATTTTGCTAATCCGTGAAAACAACAAAGCCCTGTTGAATCAGCAGCGCTCTGTTGAGTCAAAAATTTGATCAGGTTCGCAAAAATTAGAAACGAACCAATGCAGAGCCCCAGGTGAAACCACCACCAAAGGCCTCAAGCAGCACTAATTGTCCACGCTGGATGCGTCCATCGCGAACGGCTTCATCAAATGCAGTAGGCACAGACGCCGCTGAAGTATTACCGTGACGATCGAGGGTCACTACAACTTTATCCATGCCCATGCCCAATTTCTTGGCTGTGGCACTGATAATGCGCAGGTTTGCCTGATGAGGCACTAACCAATCGAGCTGTTCGCGGTCCATATTATTGGCCTGCAAAGTTTCATCGACGATATGTGCCAGTTCAGTTACAGCTACCTTAAATACTTCATTACCGGCCATTTTGACATAGGCAGATTGGTCAGGGGTTTTCTGGTTTGGATATTCCAGACTCAGCAGATTACCGTAATGACCGTCGGCGTGCATGTGAGTAGAAAGGATGCCAGGTTCTTGCGAACCGCCCAGCAACACTGCGCCTGCGCCGTCGCCAAACAGAATAACGGTGCCGCGATCGTCTTCATCGAGCTTGCGGGACAACACGTCAGAACCGATAACCAGCGCATAACGGACGGCTCCCGATTTAACGTATTGATCTGCAACGCTTAACGCATAGGTAAACCCTGCGCAAGCCGCAGCCAGGTCAAACGATGCCGAGTCTTTGATGCCCAGCAGGTGTTGAATCTGGCAGGCAGAACTCGGGAAGGCGTGGGAAGACGAGGTTGTGGCAACAATGATCAATCCAACGTCGTTTTTATCGACGCCTGCCATTTCCAGCGCTCTCTCAGCAGCGGTCAGGCCCATTGTGGCTACAGTCTCATCCGGCGCAGCAATGCGACGCTCACGAATACCTGTGCGCGTTACGATCCACTCGTCCGAGGTTTCAACCATTTTTTCTAAGTCGGCGTTAGTCCGAACTTGTACGGGCAAGTAGCTCCCCGTACCGAGAATCTTTGTATACATGTACAGTCAGTCACTCTTGGGTAATAAAGCCTCAAGGCGCGCGGCAATCCGCTCGGGAACCTGCCGCTGCACCGCCTGAACAGCCTGTTCGATAGCTACAGCAAACGCCCGCTGATTTGCTCCGCCATGGCTTTTTATCACGATGCCGCGTAATCCTAACAAACTTGCGCCATTATACTGATCGGGGTTTAAATGTTTGAAATGCTTTGCTAATTTTTTTTGAACTATTCTTTGCAAAGCTGGCCCAAACCATCGCATCCACCAAGACTTCTTGCCATTCTCCCCAGAGGATTTAAGCAACGACAAAAACATCCTGATCACACCTTCCATAGTTTTCAGTGTGACATTACCGACAAAACCATCACACACCATAACATCAGTTTTACCGGTTAACAGGTCATTGCCTTCAAGATAGCCGATATAATTGATTACGGGTATGTTTTTTAAAATTGCGGCTGCTTCTCGAATGTTATCAAGCCCCTTGGACTCTTCTTCACCGATATTCAGCAGGGCGACACGCGGGTTAACTGTGCCGACAACCTCTTCGGCCATGACCGATCCCATTACGGCGAACTGCACCAGCATACGGCTGTCGCATTCGACGTTTGCCCCCAGATCAAGCACCACGGTTTTACCGCGCTGCTGATTCGGCAACACGGTCATTAGCGCCGGGCGCTCAATGCCTTCAAGAGGCTTTATAACCAATTTTGCCAATCCCATCAATGCACCGGTATTTCCGGCGCTGACGCAGGCCTGTGCCTCGCCGCTTTTAACAAACTCAAGCGCAATGCGCATCGAGCTGCCACGGCTGGCGCGGAGGGCCTGAGAAACTCGGCTATCATTCGCAATCACTGACTCTGAGGCAATAACTTTTATCCGGTCCAGTAAGGCAGGATCGGTTGTAGCCAACAGGGGTGTGATTTCATCGGGATTGCCGACAAGAAGAAGATTGAGTTCAGGATTAGAGGTCAGTGCCTGCAATGAAGCAGGCACTGTGACGGAAGGACCGAAGTCCCCGCCCATAACGTCTAACGCGATGGTCAGACGTTTCAAGGTATCGCCTTGCTATTACTTAACAAGTTTAATGTTATCAAGTAAATAGTTAGCAAGTAAGAAATCAGCCGATAACCTTGCGACCGCGGTAGAAACCGTCGGCAGTGATATGGTGACGCAGGTGAGTCTCGCCAGAAGTTTTGTCAACAGACAAAGTGGCGGTGGTCAGAGCATCGTGTGAACGACGCATGCCACGTTTAGAACGGGTTGGTTTATTCTGTTGTACGGCCATGGACCTTACTCCTCAATTACTTTTCTTTAAACTTGCTAATACGGAAAACGGATTCGGTTTCTCTGCCTCGGGAGGCAGTTTGCCAAATACCATTTCCGCGTCGGACACTTCACAGTGTTCAGATTCATGTACCGGAACGACAGGCAGTGAAAGAATAATTTCGTCTTCAATCATTGCCAGCAGATCAACTTCGCCAAAATCGTCGACTTCAATCGGCTCGTACGCTTCCGGTAATGCCTCAGCCTGTTCATCGTTCTTAACAGGACTAAAACAATATGTTGTGTGAACCTGATGCTCGAACGTCTTGCCACATCTCTGACATTCCAGAGTAACGGTGACATCCGACTGACCTTTAATAACGGCCAGACGCTGATTGTCGATATCAAACGACAAAGAGGTTTGAACTTCAGTATCCACACTGACTACTGATGCTGCAACACGCGTCACCTGTTCAGCGTCATAGATTCCAATGTAATCTAAACGCTTTTGGGCGGTACGAACGGCATCAACAGCCAAGGGTAATTTTACTTTTTGCATAGGGCGCGCATATTAACTTTGTAACGACATAGAGTCAAAGAAAAAGGGCATTTTACTGCTCCTTTCACCAATATTCGCTTCCTCAGCGGCGGACAGTTTAAAATGTGTGATTCAATAACGCCATGCTTTGTGAAAAAAATTATGCAAACAATGACCCAAAAAAGGATCCTTCTGGCCTCTACCTCGGCCTATCGTCGCGCAATCCTTGAAAAAACCACGCTAAAATTCAGCTGCGCCGCGCCAGATATTGATGAAACGCCGCACGAGCAAGAGTCAGCGGAGGATCTGGTTTGTCGCTTATCTGCGCAAAAGGCGCACGCACTGGCGGCAAATTTCCCCGGCCATCTTATTATTGGATCGGATCAAGTCTGTGTGATCGATTCAAAGATCCTCGGCAAACCTCACACTTTTGAACGGGCCTGTGCCCAACTCGAGCAGGCAAGTGGCAAAAAGGTGCGATTTTATACCGGCCTGAGTCTGCTCGACAGTGATAGCGGCAAGGTACAGACGCTTTGCGAAACTTTTGACGTGCATTTTCGTCCTTTAAGTTCGCAAGAAATTGCTGGATATTTACAACTGGAACAGCCTTATGACTGTGCTGGCAGCTTTAAATGCGAAGGATTGGGTATCAGCCTGTTCGAAAAACTCGATGGCCGCGATCCGAACACGCTGATTGGTCTGCCGCTGATCGCCCTTCTGGCTCTGCTGCGAGAACACGGCATTAATCCACTCAACCAACCGGCATAAAAAAAGCGCCCTGCGGCGCTTTTGTATTCGATTTATCTTGCTGGGCAGGAAATGGCCCGGCTGAATTTATTTAGCGCTTTTACGCAGCTTGATTAAAGCATTACGCAATTTTGGCTCCAGCGGCGCTTCGATACGCATCGTTTCGCCATTGGCCGGATGCTCAAAACGCAGCGCAGCGGCATGCAGGAACAGGCGATTGATACCGGCACCTGCCAATTGTGCATCAAATTCGCGGTCGCCGTAGCGATCGTCAAAAGCGATCGGATGACCAGCATACTGCGTGTGTACACGAATCTGGTGAGTACGTCCGGTAACCGGGCTGGCCTTTATAAGTGTCGCGAAAGCGTATTTTTCTTCAATTTTAAAGCGCGTCTCGGAAGGTTTACCCTCACTGTTGACACGAACAATACGTTCACCGCTTTGCAAAATATTCTTCAGCAGTGGTGCCTGTACAACCTTGCAGTGCGACTGCCACTCGCCGCGAACCAATGCAAGGTAATCTTTTTGCATGGTTTTCATGCGCAATTGCTCGTGCAGAGAACGCAGCGCGGAACGCTTTTTGGCTACCAGCAGAACGCCGGAAGTATCGCGGTCCAGGCGGTGAACCAGCTCCAGGAAACGCGCATCGGGACGCAGCGCCCGCAGGCCTTCAATTACGCCAAAACTTAAACCGCTACCGCCGTGAACTGCCGTTCCTGAAGGTTTATTGAGGATCAGCAGATGATCGTCTTCAAACAGGATGCAGTGTTCCAATGCAGCGACTTTGTCGAGCTTGGCAGAAACCTGACCCTCTTCGCGCTCGGCGACCCGAACCGGAGGAACGCGAATCTCGTCACCCGCCAATAATTTATATTCCGGCTTGATTCGCTTTTTGTTAACGCGAACCTCCCCTTTACGCAAAATGCGATAAATCATGCTCTTCGGCACACCTTTAAGGAAAGTGCGCAAAAAGTTGTCAATTCTTTGACCCGCTTCTTCATCGGTAATGGGGATTAATTGTACAGTTGGATTCTCAGTTTTCATTGGCCATGATTCTAGATGGTTCTAAATATTAAAGGCGGGGTTCGCGCCGCAGATTTTTCTGTGCTTAACTCTAAGTTTACCAGCAACTGTAGAGGATTACTTGAAAGCGGCGATTTTTTGGAGAATAAAGGCACGGTAACAGCGTCCAATGGTGCTAAATAAACTTTACCTTCACTTAAAAGTCACCTTGCTATATCAGTGCCAGCAATGGAATAATGAAGTCACTTCCGCGTTGATTCTCTTGAACTTAGGGAAAACGCTGGAATTATAGATTTGCCTGATCGCACAAAAACGCAGCAATGGCGTAAGACGTAATGTGAAATCAAGCAATTAGCGGGCTGCGGGTTGCAGCTTGGCCGGCAAATGGAATGAGATCTGTCTACTTATAATCAGAGGCTATTCCCCTACTAAAAGTACTGTTTTCACAAAGCTGTGGTTATTTACCCGGCAAAAGCAGACTTACCGAAATAATGCGCCCCTATGCAGGCGACAACCGGGAGGTTGACGACTATGCGAGAAGACTCGGGGCCAACGGTTTATCCGGTCATAGAGGTTATTTTGCCCGCAGTTCTGACAATAATGCAAAAATAACGAGTAAGTTAAAGATGAAAAGAATGTTGATTAACGCAACTCAGCAAGAAGAGTTGCGCGTTGCTCTTGTAGATGGACAGCGGCTCTACGATCTGGATATTGAAAGTCCTGGGCATGAGCAGAAAAAAGCCAATATTTACAAAGGTAAAATCACCCGCATAGAACCTAGCCTTGAAGCAGCATTCGTTGATTATGGTGCGGAAAGACATGGTTTTCTCCCTCTCAAAGAAATCGCCCGCGAATACTTCCCCAGCAATTATTCTTCCCATGGTCGTCCAAACATCAAAGATGTTCTGCGCGAAGGCCAGGAAGTCATTGTTCAGGTTGATAAAGAAGAACGTGGTAACAAAGGCGCAGCACTGACTACTTTTATCAGTCTGGCCGGCAGCTATTTAGTGTTAATGCCTAATAATCCACGTGCCGGGGGTATTTCCCGCCGGATTGAAGGTGATGACCGTACCGAATTAAAAGAAGCTCTGTCTTCTCTGCAACTCCCTGATGGCATGGGTCTCATCGTGCGTACCGCCGGTGTAGGCAAGGACGCAGACGCGCTGCAGTGGGACTTGAGCTTCCGTATGAAACACTGGGATGCCATCAAGAAAGCCGCTGAAGGCCGCCCTGCTCCGTTCCTGATCCATCAAGAAAGCAACGTAATCGTTCGCGCCTTCCGTGACTATCTGCGTCCGGATATCGGCGAAATCCTGATCGACAACCCAAAGGTTCTCGAACTGGCAAAAGAGCACATTGCCGCGCTGGGCCGTCCTGATTTCAGCAGCAAAATCAAGCCGTACGTCGGCGAGATCCCGCTGTTCAGTCACTATCAAATCGAATCGCAGATCGAATCCGCTTTCCAGCGTGAAGTTCGCCTGCCTTCCGGTGGTTCAATCGTTATTGATACTACCGAAGCCCTGACGGCTATCGACATCAACTCCGCTCGCGCAACTCGCGGTGGCGATATCGAAGAAACAGCGTTCAATACCAACCTTGAAGCAGCAGAAGAGATTGCTCGTCAGCTGCGTCTGCGTGACCTCGGCGGCCTGATCGTCATCGACTACATCGATATGACCCCGGTTCGCCACCAGCGTGAAGTTGAAAACCGTCTGCGCGACGCCGTCCGTCAGGACCGTGCACGTATCCAGATTGGTCGCATTTCCCGCTTTGGCCTGCTGGAAATGTCACGTCAGCGTCTGAGCCCATCTTTGGGTGAATCTACCCATCACGTTTGCCCACGCTGTAGCGGCACCGGTACCATCCGTGATAACGAATCCCTTTCTCTGTCTATTCTTCGTCTCATCGAAGAAGAAGCACTGAAAGAAAATACCAAAGAAGTTCACGCTATCGTGCCAGTGCCGATTGCTTCTTATCTGCTTAACGAAAAACGTGAGTCGGTAAACGCTATCGAGAAGCGTCAGGGCGGCGTTCGCGCGGTTATCGTGCCAAACGACCAGATGCATACTCCGCACTATCACGTATTGCGCGTGCGCAAGGGTGAAGAGTCTTCAACTCTGAGCTACCTGCTTCCTCAGCTGCACGAAGCTGAAATGCTGCAACCTTCTGAAGATCTGCCAGCCGAGCGTAAACGTCCCGAGCAACCGGCTCTGGCGACCTTCGCGCTGCCAGCAGAAGCGCCTCCGGCAGCCTACGAGCAGCCAGCGGCCGCGGCGCAGCCTGTCCAAACTCGCACTACCTCAGTGAACACCGCACCTGCGGCTTCGGCTACCGTCGCTAAACCTGGTTTTATGAGCAAACTGTTTGGTGGACTGAAAAATCTGTTTGCCTCAGAGCCTCAGCCTGAAGCGAAACCGGTTGAAGAAGTTAAGGTCCAGCCGGAAACCGCGGCAGAAACTGAAAATCGCCGTAACAATGAGCGCCGCAATCAGCGTCGTCAGGGCACTCGTCGCGATCGCAACGGTGAACGTGGTGAACGCGGAGATCGCAACAACAATCGCGATAACCGCGAAAACCGTACCGATAGTCGTAACGAACGTTCTGACCGCACGGAACGCAACGATACTCGTACCGATACCCGCGAGCCACGCGAAGATCAGCGGCGCAACCGTCGTAATCAAGAGCCTGTTGTTGCAGAAACCGCAGTTCAGGATGTTGAAAACGCTGGCGTTCGCGAAGAACAGCAGCCTCGTCGCGAACGTGGCGATCGTTCACGTCGCCGTAATGATGACAAACGCAAAAATCAGCAGGAAGAGAAAGTTGCTGAAGCAGTTGTCGTTGAAGAAGTTGTAGCAGCACCGGTTGTCGCCGTAGAAGAGCAAGAAGATCGCATGCCTTCTCACCGTCGCCAACGTCGTCCGCTTAACCAGAAGATTCGTTTCGAGTCCGCTGAAGTTGACCAGGACGTTGAAGATGCTGCACAGATGCTGATTACCGGCGTTAAACCGGTTGAGCGTCCTGTCGAGCCAAAAGCCGCAGACGTAAAAGTATCTGATACTGCGCAACCTCTTGAAGTGACTAATGATGCAGATACCGACGATGCGCAGGACAACAACCGTGAAAACGGTATGCCACGCCGCTCACGTCGTTCTCCGCGTCACCTGCGCGTCAGCGGCCAACGCCGTCGTCGTTACCGTGATGAACGTTACCCGACTCAGTCGCCGATGCCGTTGGCGGGTGCGTTTGTCTCTCCAGAGATGGCGTCTGGTAAAGTGTGGATCTCTTATCCGATAGTGCAGTCTGAACACGTCCAGTCGCAGAACGAACAAACTCAGCGCCACGACGAGCCAGTGGTTCAGGCAGCAGTGTTGACTGAGCAGGTTGCCATTGCGCAGGAAAATACTCCAGCCGCGACAGTGATTGCTCCGGTAACTGAAACTGCTCCGGCAGTGTCGGCACCGATTGCTGAGACTCCAGTCAAGTCAGCTGCCCTGACCTTCGAAGAAGCGCAGCAGGTTATTGAGCAGGAAGGTGAAGCTATTAAAGCCGAAACTGCAGTAGCCGCTGAACCTCACGTGGTTGAGCCTGCGACTCTGGAAGTCGCTGATGCTGAAATTCCGGCACCCACTCCTACTGAGCCAGTTGTTATGGAACCAGTTGTTGTGGAACCAGTTGTTGTGGAGCCAGTGGCGGCTGTTGAACCTGAAGTTGAAGAAGTTATCGCTTCTCCAGCTACGGTTGAACCAGTAGCTGAAACGGCCCAGCCAGTGGTTGAAGAAGCCAAGCCTCAGGCACAGCCAGAAGAAGCCTCGGCTAAGCTGGAAGTTGCAGGTATTCAGGCAACTGAAGCTCAGGCACCGGCAATTGAAGTTCCGGCGTCTCCAGCACCGGTTGTCGTGGAGCAGTCTGTCGCTGAGCCAAAAGCGGTTGAATCCTTTGCAAAAACTGAGGCATCAGGCGATGCACAGCCTCGCTTCAAGCATCATGCGACTGCGCCGATGACAAAAGCCCCGGCTGCCGTCTACGTTGCCGAGCCGCCTCGTTTCAGTGACTGGGTTCGCCCAGCCTATGATTTCGATGGTAAAGGTTCTGCCGGCGGTCATGCCGCGGTAACCACTGCGACAGCTCCGGCAACCAAGCCAGAAATGCCACAGTAAATCGACGCTAGATTCAAAACTATTAAACCCGCCAATGGCGGGTTTTTTTATTATCGTATCTCAGGATATCAGGCGAACAGCTTGAGTTTCTTGATTTCAATCTTCTCGAGCTTGCCATCCAGTTGCTTAACAAAGTGTTTAAAATGTTCGCTTGCCTCGTGCTGGGCAACCGCTTCATCAGAACGCCAGCGCTCGTAAAAGACAAAGCTGTTGGCATTGTCTATTTCACGATGTAAATCGTATTGCAGGCAACCCAATTCTTCGCGGCTTGCTGCCACAACGTCCAACAGTGCGTGGGTGACTTCTTCGATGTACTCTGGTTTTACGGTCAGTGGGGCAACGATACGGACTTCCATAGATTCAGCTCCTGTATAATAACTTTCGCTTCTAAGCACCTAGATAATTTAAGAAGGTCTAATAATTACCTTCAACTATGCTCGCCGATTAACACTGATTTCAATGTTAACCTAACAAACTGATGCATCCTTTACATTTTGCGCTTATCCTTATACCCCGCCGATAATGCTCCCATTACTGCACCTGATTCTAACGTCCTGTCTCTCAATGCCGGAGTTTTGTAACATGACCGCAATACCGCAAGTTTTGAAAATACGCCGCCCAGACGACTGGCATATCCACCTTCGCGACGATGCTGTGTTAAATACAGTATTGCCGTTTACCAGTGAAGTTTTTGGTCGCGCTATTGTGATGCCAAACCTGACACCGCCAATTACCACGGTTGAAGCTGCGATTGCCTATCGCACTCGTATCGAAGCGGCCATTCCGGCGGGACACAAGTTTACCCCGCTGCTGACTTGCTATCTGACCGACTCACTGGATCCCGATGAGCTGTCTCGCGGCTTCGAGCAGGGGGTATTTACCGCGGCTAAACTGTATCCGGCCAATGCGACCACGAATTCCAGCCACGGTGTGACAAACATTAAAGGCATTTATCCGGTGTTGGAGCGCATGCAGAAAATTGGCATGCCGTTGCTTATTCATGGAGAAGTGACCCACGCCGATGTTGATATTTTTGACCGTGAAGCGCGTTTCATTGATGAAGTGATGGACCCTATCCGTCGCCAGTTCCCGCAGCTGAAAATTGTTTTCGAGCACATCACAACTCAGGAAGCGGCGCAGTATGTGCAAAGCGGTAACGAATATTTGGGCGCGACGATTACTCCACAGCACCTGATGTTCAACCGCAATCATATGCTGGTCGGGGGCGTGCGTCCGCACCTGTTCTGCCTGCCAATCCTCAAACGTAACGTACACCAGCAAGCGCTGCGTGAAGTGATTGCCAGCGGTAATAAACGTTTCTTCCTGGGCACTGATTCTGCACCACACGCTAAACATCTGAAAGAGTCCAGCTGCGGCTGCGCAGGCTGTTTCAACGCTCCTCTGGCGCTATCTGCTTATGCCACTGTGTTTGAAGAGATGAATGCGTTACAGCATTTTGAAGCATTCTGCTCTGAGAACGGCCCGAACTTCTACGGGTTGCCGCTGAATGAAGGAACCGTTGAGTTGACCCGCACGCCAGTGACTCAGCCTGAAACTATTCCTTTGGGTAATGATTCCATCGTGCCTTTCCTGGCCGGCCAAACACTGAACTGGAAAGTCACCGCCTGTTAATGGGCACGTAATATCACGGGAAGGCAGCGCCCTTCCCGTTTTTTAACTCTCCCTCTTGCTCTTCTTAAATTAACTGTATATATTCACAGCATTAATTATACGGAGTGGCAATCATGCGTATTGAAGTCTGCATTGACAGGACCAAACCATTGCCGGCAGGCGCACTGGAAGCACTGTCAGGCGAGCTGAGTAAGCGTATCAATAAAAAATTCTCTGACACCGATAATAGCGTGCACGTCCGCTATGCCGGTGCCAATAATCTTACAGTGATGGGCGGCTTGAAAACTGATAAAGATCTGATCGAAGAAATATTGCAGGAAACCTGGGAAAGCGCCGATGACTGGTTTTCTAATGAAAGCGAATATTAATCACCCTATAAATTGATAATAACCAGGCTGAATAAGCCAAAAGTAACTTTGCCGGGCGTCGCTGTCCGGCTTTTTTATTTATCGAATGTGCCAAACAACGCCTATAAATTGTACTCAAAAATTTATTTACAACTAAATAAGGGATTTCTATGCCAAATTTATGAGAAATGCTTATACTTAATCTGCTCACCAGATAATGAGCCGCATTGATCCTCGTTAGTCACTCACGCTAGTCACTACAAATTAAGGGGTCTATATGGACAGAAATGACGAAGTTATTCAGACACACCCGCTTGTAGGTTGGGATATCAGTACCGTAGATTCTTACGACGCCATGATGATACGTCTTCATTACCTGTCTTCTAAAGACCAACCGCCAGAGGATGCTCAGGTAGATAGAACCTTATGGTTAACTACCGACGTTGCCAGGCAACTGATCAATATCCTTGAAGCTGGCATAGAAAAGATCGAATCACACGAGTATGAGTATCTTGATCAAAGAAAACATTAATCAGAAACCTTTAGCCTAAGGCACCCGCGAGCACTCTCCGGGTGCCTTTTTTAATGCCTCCTTCTGCCTTGCCATTCGCCCCAATAAATCACTATCATGACCTGTCCCCTTTTATTTTTTGTTGAGGAACCTTTGTCTGATGGATTATGACTTAATTGTGGTTGGTAGTGGTTCTGTGGGTGCTGCAGCAGGCTTTTATGCCACCCGTGCCGGACTGAAAGTATTGATGATTGACAGCGCAATGCCGCCGCACAAGGAAGGCAGTCACCACGGTGAGACGCGAATTATCCGTCACGCTTACGGTGAAGGTGCGCGCTACGTGCCTATGGTTTTACGCGCGCAGGCACTGTGGAACGAACTAGGTTTCCTGACTGGCGAAGAAATCTTCCGCTCTTGCGGTGTCATCAATATTGGTCCGCAAGGATCAGAGTTTATTGCCAACGTTAAATCCAGCGCAGTGGAATTCAATCTCAATACTCAATCTCTTAATGCCGATCAAATTCGACATAAATGGCCTCAGCTCAATGTAACTGACGATTACTGCGGCGTATTTGAGCCGGATTCAGGTTACCTGTATTGCGAAAAAGCGATTTCTGGCTATATCCGACTCGCCAGAGAAGCAGGCTGTGCACAGCTATTTAATTGCCCGGTAGATGCTATTCGCTATGAAGGTGACACGGCAGTCGTCGTCACCAAAGAGGGTGAGTATCGCGCCCCCAAGCTAGCCTTGACCGCAGGCACCTGGGTGAAAAAATTCCTGCCGTCTTTGCCAATGACACCAATGCGCAAGGTGTTTGCCTGGCATCAGGCAGATGGCCGCTACAGCGAAGAGAATCACTTCCCGGCATTTACCGTTGAAACCACCGCGGGCGATCAGTTTTATGGCTTTCCGGCGGTAAAAGACAGCCTGAAGCTTGGCAAACACAATGGCGGACAACCTATTGATTCTCCAGAGCAACGCACACCGTTTGGTAGCGTAGCGGAGGACGGCCGAGAAGTTTTCAGTGTCCTGCGTCAATTTTTGCCGGGAGTTGGCGTATGCCTGCACGGTGCATCGTGTACCTATGACGTGACAGAAGATGAAGATTTCATTGTCGATCGAGTACCTGGTCACAGCAACACGCTGGTTATTTCGGGTTTAAGTGGCCATGGATTTAAATTCGCCAGCGCATTAGGCGAAACTGTGTCCTTATTCGCGCAGGATCTCCCGCCTAAAACTGACATGACGCCGTTTTCGCTTTCTCGTTTCAAATAACACTACATCAATGATTGAATTATTCGCCGATTAATCCATTCGGCGAATAATTATTATGACAAAAATAACCCCCATCTATATTTCGCAATTTTTTTTAAACAGTTATTTGACATTGCCTATTATTTCGCCCTATTCTGAATTTTCGGGATCACAGGAGTGATCGTCTTTTTCTTTTGGCAAATACAACAAGGACGTCAATGATGAAAATACTTATCGTAGAGCCGTGTGGATACATGCGTCTAGGTATGCTTTCGGTGTTAACTAAAAATCGTCAAATTGAAGTAGTAGACGTTGACTCATTGGAAAAAGCGTTAGTTGAAGCGACGAATTTAAAACCTGATATTATTCTGGCAAATATGACTAGCCACTGCCACAGCACTCAAACCAGCTGTAATATTAATAATTTTTTAAAGTTAAGAACCACCAGCAGAATTTACTGTTATCTGGATGCCAACTATCCAGAAAGTGATGAACCAATTACTATCGCCGAAAATTTTTTAATACTTAAAAAACAGATGGTTAACTCAATATTACACCGTTTGAATGATTTAGCCTCAACTCGGGCACCATTAAAAATTTGCACCCAACCTTACTCAATCTACAGTGATCAAGAGATTTTGGTTATGAATGACTGGATGGCTGAAGTGCCAAATTATCGTATTGCTAAAAAGCTCAATATTAGTGATAGAACGGTTTATGTGCATAAACGACATATTACTCAAAAAATTAAAGTCAGAAATCGACTCGAGTTTTGTTTTATTTATAATTTGATCAAATATTTTTATTGGCCAATTAACCCACTGGCACAAAAGCCAATGAGTCGTCAAACAAAAGCCGATATTTTCTCACTGACTCGATAGTATTAAACATTATTTTAAAAAGGCTACCTTTCGAAGCCTTTTTATTAAAACTCTTTAAAGCAGCATAGATTAACGAGCTGGAGTGTTATTTACCAAATCGGCTTTTTCTTCATCACGTTTTTTACGACGTAAATGAATTCTCTTCAACAACTTTTTAGCCTCTTCTTTGTTTTCAACGGCCGGAGCTGAACCCATGAGTGGCCTGCGAGCGCTCTCTTTCAGAGAGAAAACAGTAACAGCACCGATGACCGCAGCCCCCATCAGATAATAAGCTGGCACCATCACGTTGCCGGTGGTCGATACCAGCCATGAAGTGACCAGCGGTGTAGTCCCGCCAAACAGAGATACTGAAATATTAAAACCAATGGCTAATGCGCTATAGCGAGTATTCGTAGTGAACAATGCAGGTAACGCGGCTGGCATGGTTCCGCTAAAGAAAGTGTGCAACACGCCCAGCAGCATCAGGCCGCAGAATACTCCTGTCATTCCACCGTGGCCAATCAGCATCATAGCCGGGATTGAAAACAGAATAAGTCCACCGGCTCCGGCCAGCAGGACCGGTTTCCGCCCCAGACGATCGTTCCAGTAACCTAACAGCAGTGTCATCGGCATCATGATAAACATCACCACCATGATAAGCATTAGTCCACTAAGTTCACTCAGGCCCAAAACGCTAGTCAAATAACTAGGCATATATGACGTCAGCATATAATTGGAGACGTTAAACAACAGTACCAGCCCAATACACTGCAACATTGGACGCCAATACTTACGCAACATTTCCAGCAAGGTTTGCTGTGGTTTGTTGTGCTCAATCTCATCCTGTTTTTCCATATGTTTCTGGAAAGCAGGGGTTTCCTCAAGCTTTAAACGAATATATAAACCGAACAGGCCCAGCGGCGCAGCAATAAAGAAAGGAATACGCCAACCCCAGGCCAGCAGCTGCTCGGAGGACATGTAAGCTGTCAAACCGGTGACTAAGCCAGCGCCCAACAGATAGCCGCCCAAGGTGCCGAACTCCAGCCAGCTGCCCATAAATCCACGGCGTTTATCGGTTGAGTATTCAGCGATAAATGTCGCCGCTCCACCGTATTCCCCTCCAGTTGAGAAGCCCTGCACCAGACGGGCCACCAGCAGCAAGATCGGCGCAGCAAGACCAATACGCTCGTAACTTGGGATCAAACCAATACAAAAAGTCCCGGTGGCCATCATAATCATAGTGAATGCCAACACTTTTTGACGGCCAATACGGTCGCCAAGAGGTCCGAAGACCATGCCGCCCAATGGTCGCACCAAGAAAGCAGCAGCGAAAGTCGCGAATGTCGCAATCAGCTGCGCCGAGGCGCTACCGCTGGGAAAGAATACGTGGCCGATGGTGACGGCAAGGAAGCTGTAGACACCAAAATCGAACCATTCCATAGCATTGCCCAATGCCGCAGCACCAACGGCGCGATTGAGCATTTTTCGGTCTACAATGGTGATGTCGTCTAGAGTCAGCTCTGGCTTATTACGCTTACGCCAAAATCTGATGTGTGAAGTGTGAGATTCTGTTGAATCATGCATAAAATAACCTCAGATGTTGCCACTATGACTTTCAGTGCAGCACCATAGCATTCGCTTCCCTGGTCATTTGGTCTATTCATTCATGACGAATAAACATGATGCGAAGGCTATGCAGCTGCGTTTATTATTCACTTTTTTTTGTGTTTAAAACGGCATTTAAATCCGGACCGTTTTTTATTTGAAACACACAAATTTACATATCTTTAACCTATACAAAAAAGAGATATTGATCAAGTTTGCGGTATTTATTGGCATCCATAGCTGCTGTAAACCTGCATCAATCCAGTAAATAAAAAAATCACAAAAACTTGATTTATAATGTAATTATATAATTTCAGGGTTAAAGAAATTGTCAAAATTTTGATACGCTTCACTAAAGCATAGTCAGCAAAACCGGGGCTAAGATAAAATTTACACTGATGATAAGTGACATCTCCCTGAAATAAATGAGAGGTAAATACACCACAATATTGGCCTATCCTAAGACAATTATTTCGACCCACTCAGCCACATAACAATGAGCCTCTGCAAATTATGAGCAATAAATTAAATGCTACAGATTCTCTGGAAATCGTTGAGCTGATGCTGTCCGTCATTCGTCTGATGCGCAAGCAAGTTGATTCGGCGATGTCAGCACAGGGCCTGTCTCTTGCCCGAGGGAAATTACTCTCGATTATCAGTAATGAAGGAACTTGTCGGCCAGGTGAACTCGCCCAGCAATTACAACAGTCACCCCGCACGATCACCGATGCTATTGATGCGCTGGAAAGAGACGAATTGTTGGTAAGGAAGCGACATCCAACCGATAGGCGAGCGCAGCTTCTTGAGCTTACAAACCAGGGGATATCAGCACTTGAGGCGGTTCAACAGCCAAAACACGAGGCTATAGAGAAAATATTTTCCGAACTGGATAGTGAACAGTTTCATTTGTTTAAAGTAGCGCTCAAAAAAATTGAGGCTACGGCACAGACCCTGGAAGTTCAGATTTCCAATAGCTAATAAATAGATACAAAGGGCCAAGCCTGCGGGAAAATATCTGCAGGCTTGACCCGAGAGACCGCTAATCAATCTTGAGAAGTGGCATCTTTAGGGGCGGGAATATGCATAGTGGTCTGCAATAATCCTTTGGATTTATTGAAGATTTTATTGCCATTCTCACGGCCGGCACGAAGTGCGCGCTGCTGCTCAGGAGGCAGCTTCAGCTCGGTTTGGCAAATTTCACTACAGCATCCTTCAAACTTTGCAGCGCAGGCCGGACATTGGATAAACAGCAAATGACAGCCGTCGTTCAGGCAGTTAGTGTGATTATCACATTCAGCGCCGCATTGATGACAGTTGGAAATGACGTCGTCTGAAATACGCTCGCCCATACGTTCGTCAAAGACAAAGTTTTTACCTTTGAATTTAACCGGCAAGCCTTGCTCTTTGGCACGACGTGCGTATTCGATGATCCCACCTTCGACATGATAAACATTTTTAAAACCGTTATGCAGCATGTAAGCACTTGCTTTCTCGCAGCGGATGCCGCCAGTGCAATACATAACAATTTTCTTGTCTTTATTTTCCTTAAGCATATCAACGGCCATAGGCAGCTGATCGCGGAAGGTGTCGGAAGGAACTTCAATCGCCTGGTCAAAGTGCCCCACTTCGTACTCATAGTGGTTACGCATATCGACAAACAGAGCGTCCGGATCGTCAATCATCGCATTGACCTGTTCCGCCTTGAGGTATTCACCTACGTTGGAAGGGTCAAAAGTCTCATCATCTATGCCGTCGGCAACGATGCGCTCACGAGTTTTGAAACGTAAAACCCAGAACGACTTGCCATCATCTTCCAGTGCAATATTCAAACGAATATTTTCAAAAGCGGGATGACAAGTAAACAACAGCTGCTTAAAGGCCTCAAATTGGCTTTGCGGCACGCTGATTTGTGCGTTGATGCCTTCTTTGGCCACATAAATGCGGCCAAAAACATTTAACTTAACCAATTCGAGGTAGAGTTGGTCACGAAATGCTTTAGGATCATCAAGATGGAAGTATTTGTAAAAAGAAACTGTAGTACGCGGCTCGGTCTCGGCCAACATGCGCGCTTTCAGTTCCTCGTTAGAAATTCGGTTATGTAACACTGGCATGGTGTACTTTCCTGTCTTTCGTTGAGGCTATTCTAAGCAGAGTAAAAATTTAAGCGGCGCTATCATACCTGAAAAAGCCACCAGGATTAAAGCTTCGGTTAACGCAAATTGTGTGCATACTTCATAAACCCAAACTCATTCGAGGTTCACTATGAGCAAGCTATTTGAAAGTATCAAACTGGGTTCACTGACCTTAGAGAACCGTATCATCATAGCCCCAATGTGCCAGTATTCAGCACAACAAGGTAAGGCAACCTCTTGGCATCATGCCCACCTTGGTCAACTTTCATTCTCGGGAGCTGGACTGTTGATCCTGGAAGCCACCGCCGTTGAAGCCGTAGGTCGTATTTCTCCCCAGGATTTAGGCCTGTGGAATGACGAAACCGAAGAGGCAATGGCGGATCTTGTCACTTCTTTGCGAGAAAACAGTGATATTCCACTGGGTATACAGTTAGGTCATGCCGGGCGTAAAGCTTCTTGCTACGCACCATGGGAAGGTGGAACACAGATCAGTGCAAAACTGGGCGGCTGGCAAACTGTTGCTCCTTCAGCCATTGGTTTTGCCGACACCGATGCGGCCCCGCAGGCCATGTCTATTGAACGAATAAATGAATTCAAAAAAGCCTTTGTTGAAAGCGCCAAACGCGCTGACAAGCTGGGCTTTGATCTGATTGAACTTCACGGCGCGCACGGCTATCTGCTGCATCAGTTCCTTTCACCTCTTTCCAACCAGCGCACTGACCAGTACGGTGGCTCATTTGAAAACCGTATTCGCCTGCTGCTGGAAATTTATCAGGAGGTTCGTCAAGTCTTCTCCAACAACAAACCGATTGGCGTGCGTATTTCTGCCAGTGATTGGGTTGAAGGCGGCTGGGACATCGGGCAATCCGTAGAGCTTTCTAAAGTTCTTGAAAAACTGGGTTGTAATTATGTTCACGTTTCAAGCGGAGGTCTTTCAACTCAGCAGAAGATCCCGGTTGGCCCAAATTACCAGGTACCTTTTGCACAAAGCATTAAACAAGCCGTGGATATGCCAGTCATTGCGGTAGGCCTGATCACTGAAGCGGAGCAGGCGGAAGCCATTATTGGCACCGGCCAGGCAGATATGGTTGCGTTGGCGCGCGGTATTCTTTATGACCCACGCTGGCCATGGCACGCTGCCGCCAAACTCGGTGCCAAAGTCAGTGCTCCGAAACAGTATTGGCGCAGTGAACCTCATGCCGTTAAAGGCTTATTTAACGCCAAGTAATCATTAATTCATTAACTATGCGCAACCAAAGGACGTCTGTAGTCAGATGTCCTTTTTTTATGGCTTATCAGGCCAAGCCACGAATCAGCGACGACCTTCATTTTAAATAATCAAAGAATGTACCCTAGAAATTGACAAAATCGGGTTCTTTAACAATATTCAAGTCGCAAGCCCCAGGCGGCTCCTGCAATCCCTTGCAGCGGTAATGCAAAAACCGTGCGGTTCAAAAATGATAAACAAAGGATAAATTTCATTCGTTTTCGCGTGGATTCAGAGTCTAACCCATTGTAAATTATGTTTTAATGCCTTGGTTTTTCAACTTGATTAAAAAAAATGTCAAAATAAACCCCTTTGCTGAGACAAATTTACCGGCTGTAACAATGTGATATCACATTAAGCAGGTGTTTACCTCGGCGAGCTGCTAGCAGATTGTTTGGCTTCACGGCGCGTTACCTCATGGGATCCGGTCGCGAATACAGTCTGGACGGAGCTTATATTTTCCTACTTCAACACTATGACGCAGAGATTTTATGACTCAAGTACCTACCTTTAACCGTTCATTATTGCATCCAAGATACTGGCCTACCTGGATGGGTCTGGGACTGTTGTATTTATTGGTGCTTTTGCCCTATCCAGTTATTTATCGTCTGGGATGCGGTATCGGTCGTTTTTCCATGCGTTTTCTTAAGCGCCGCTCTACCATCGCGCAGCGTAATCTTGAGCTATGTTTCCCGGATATGCCGCAAAATCAGCGCGATCAGTTAATAGTAAAAAACTTTGAATCCGTCGGCATGGGACTGTTTGAAACGGGAATGGCGTGGTTCTGGCCTGATTGGCGTATCGAACGCTGGTTTAAGGTCAGCGGTCTGGAGCACATTCAGCAGGCTCGTGATAACCAGCAGGGAGTGCTGTTGATTGGTGTTCACTTTCTGACGCTTGAACTCGGCGCACGCATTTTCGGCATCCACAATCCAGGCATCGGCGTTTATCGTCCACATGACAATAAGCTAATGGACTGGATGCAAACCAAAGGCCGTATGCGGTCAAATAAGGCGATGCTCGATCGCAAAGATCTTAAAGGTATGATCCGCAGCCTGAAGCAGGGCGATATCATCTGGTACGCGCCGGATCACGATTATGGCCCACGGGCCAGCGTGTTCGTGCCTTTCTTTGCGGTTGATAAAGCCGCGACTACTACCGGTACCTATCTGCTTGCAAGAATGGGCAAACCGGCAATTATTCCTTTTACACCGCGCCGTTTACCTGGCGGTAAAGGTTATGAACTGCTGCTCCATCCGGCGGTAGAAAACTTCCCGCTCGATGATGAAGTTGTGGCGGCAACTTATATGAATAAAGTGGTTGAGGACGAAATTAAGCTCGCCCCAGAACAATATATGTGGCTGCATCGTCGCTTTAAAACCCGTCCTGAAGGCGAGTCTTCACTGTATTAATCCTTTTTTCCATTCTGCCCCTCTGGCAATGACAAACCTACTGCCAGAGGGTTTTGTATTTCAACCCTTCTGGTTTGCTAAAACAGTTTTTTTGACAGACTTCATCAAAGTTATCTGATTTCCTCTGAACGAAATGCAGCCAATACTAAGTCATAATTTCCTGACGTGATTAATCTCTGATTTTTTCATGATTAAAGCTTAAAACGTCGATTGGCTGCTTTCACACTTTTAAAGGACAACACTATGCTGGCAAAATTGAACACCTGTTTTACTCGGATTACCGATCATCCTGACTTTGGCAAGCTACTGTTACGCCTGACTTTCGGCATCCTGATCCTGTTCCACGGTGTCGCCAAAATGGAAAATGGTGTGGGTTGGATTGTCCAGATGCTAGGCTCTCACGGCCTGCCGGGCTTTATTGCCTACGGCGCATACATTGGTGAGGTTATTGCCCCAATCCTTATTATTCTGGGTATCTTTACTCGCCCTGCGGCTCTGGTAATGTCTTTCAATCTGGTTGTTGCTGTCCTGCTGGTTGTCGGGGGTAAATTTTTCACCCTCACCGAAGTGGGGGCCTGGGGGCTTGAAGGCGAGGCTCTGTATTTCTTTGGTGGCCTAGTGATTATGTTGCTCGGCAGCGGTCGTTACTCGGTGATGAGTAATCCTGCACTGCGTTAAGTTGCAGATTTCACGGGTAACCCAGGTCTGGGTTACCCGGCTTTAAACCTGATTTTGTTGTGATTTTTATCTGATATCCTCGCTATTCTCATCTTGATAATCTTATTTAATTTTTCGTAATAAGTTAGTAACACGATTGAAGTGGGTAATAATTCGGCGCATAATTATCGAGCTAACTCACTATTGTTGTGCTCTGTTTTGCCCTCTTCACAGAGTAAATGGACCTCACTCATTGGTATTTTATGACCTCGGCACCCGCATCGGACCAAGCACCAGAACCCATTAATTGGAAGCGCAATCTCTTTGTTGCCTGGATCGGCTGTTTTCTCACCGGTGCAGCCTTCAGTCTTATCATGCCCTTCCTGCCGCTCTATATTGAAACGCTCGGCGTCACAGGTCATGAATCCCTGAACATGTGGTCAGGGCTAGTGTTCAGCATTACTTTCCTGTTTTCTGCCGTTGCCTCGCCGTTCTGGGGCGGCCTGGCCGATCGCAAAGGGCGCAAAATCATGCTGTTGCGCTCGGCCCTGGGAATGGCCATCGTCATGGCGCTGATGGGAATGGCGCAAAATATCTGGCAGTTTCTTATCCTGCGTGCACTGCTGGGTTTGCTCGGCGGATTCGTGCCTAATGCCAATGCCCTGATAGCCACTCAAATACCGCGCAATAAAAGTGGCTGGGCGTTAGGGACTTTATCCACCGGCGCGGTAAGCGGTGCGCTGATTGGTCCATTAGTTGGCGGAATTCTGGCCGATAGTTACGGCCTGCGACCGGTATTCTTTATTACCGCGACGGTTTTGTTTATTTGCTTCCTGATGACGCTGTATCTCATCCGCGAGCAATTTGTTCCGGTTAACAAGAAAGATATTCTTAACCGCAAGCAGGTTTTCGCCTCGCTTAAAGATCCCAAATTAGTGCTGTGCCTGTTTATCACCACCTTAATCATTCAGGTTGCCACCGGCTCGATCGCGCCAATCCTGACCCTCTACGTCCGTGAACTGGCCGGAAATACCCAAAGTCTGGCATTTATCAGCGGAATGATCGCCTCTGTACCGGGGGTGGCGGCACTGATAAGCGCGCCGAAATTAGGCAAGTTGGGCGACAGGATTGGACCTGAGAGAATTTTGGTAGCAATGCTTGGAGTGTCGGTGCTGCTGCTTATCCCGATGGCGTTCGTGCAAAATCCGCTACAGTTGGGGATTCTCAGATTCTTGTTGGGGGCGTGCGATGGCGCATTACTGCCAGCAGTACAAACTTTGCTGATTTATAACTGTACTAATCAGGTCGCCGGGCGAGTATTTAGCTATAACCAGTCTTTCCGCGATGTCGGAAACGTAACCGGCCCCTTGCTAGGCGCATCAGTTTCGGCAGGTTATGGGTTTAGAGCAGTATTTTGCGTCACCGCCTGTGTCGTCTTGTTTAATGCCTGCTACTCCTATTGGAGTTTACAGCGCCGTCCGAGCCAGGCAACGGTAGAGTAAGACCTCTGCCCTGCCCCGAATGACGCTGAATGAGTCAAAACGCTATTTGTTGCCTTCCGGCTGCGGGCCTCTTGGACCATGCTCATGGTGCGGGAAGTCCGGGACTTCCATCACAGATACGCGCACTTCATAGTGTTTACCGGCAGTTGGAGCAGGGATCACACCGTTCAACTTTTGCAGCGTATCGGTGGGATTATCACTGGCAACCGATGCACAGAACAGTTCGCCGCCGTGGCAGAAACCGTGCATTGGCGGAGGCGGCATCATCATCCCCATGGGTGGAAAATGCGGGCCTTCACCGTGAAACGGCGGCTCATCCTGAGGGTGACTGACAGGCGCATTCTGTGGAGCTTTTTCCGTAGACTCTGCCGCATGGCTTCCCACGCTGATTAACGCGGCAATACCACAAAGCGGTAACAAGATACTGCGGGTAGAAATTTTCATGGCAACGGCCTTATCAAATGAATTCAGGCTTACTTTGAGCCACTATTTTCAATGAATAAACCCCGTTTGCTAAACCTTTACCCTATCGCCGCACCCTCTTTGCAAAGCTGAATCTCCATTGACAAAAACGCTTGCAAACTAACCATCGATTTTCCTAAAACCTATTGGCAAAACCGTTTTGGAGTTATAGGGTATAGGAATGCTCTAATTAAAGGAAAAATAAAGGATTATGACTTCTGAAAACTGGCTGCAAGAAATCACACTACCTGGCAAAACGGTCACGTTAATCCCCCTGCGCAGCGAACACGCCGAGGAACTCGGTAAGGTGTGCGCCGACGGGGAGTTATGGAAATTGTGGTACACCTCTGTGCCGACTAAAAGCAGCGTTGAGAGTTACATCGCAACAGCGTTAAAAGAGCAGCAGGCCGGAGCTTCTCTGCCATTTGCGGTAATGCTTAACGCAACTCGGCAGATAGTGGGTACCACGCGTTTTTGCCGCGCAGATAATCAGCATCACCGCGTTGAGATAGGCTTTACCTGGTATGCGAAAAGTGTGCAAAAAACCGCAGTCAATACCGAGTGTAAATATCTGCTGTTACAGCATGCGTTTGAACAACTTGCCGCCATTGCGGTGGAATTCAGAACCCACTGGCACAATCACACTTCCAGAGCCGCCATTGCGCGCCTCGGCGCCAAGCAGGACGGCGTATTGCGCAATATGCAAAAGGATCCCGACGGTGCCTATCGCGATACGGTAATTTTCTCGATTATTGACAGCGAATGGCCAACGGTTAAAAAAAGCCTGAACTTCAAGATGGGTCAATATCCGAGATAATGTGATGAATCTAATAGCGTTAAGTGAACTCAGCGTTGAAAACGTTTATGAGATTTGGCGGTTGGCGGAAGCCCCATTGAAATCCCTAAATTGCAAAGCAGCCTGGTCGTTCGAAGGAAATGGCATACGAACGCGCACGACCTTTATTCAGGCATTCCAGGAGCTTGAAATCCCTTTTATCGAGCTGCCGAATCTTTTGAAAACAGCTGAACGCGTGGAGGATCTAGCCGGTTATCTTGACCCCTTTTACAGTCTTTATGTGATTCGAGAAGCAAATCACCAGAGGCTCTCGCAGTTTGCAAAGCACTCTGCTAAACCGGTGATTAATGCTATGTCCAGTCAGGGACATCCGTGCGAGGTGTTAACCGATGCATTCTGGATTAATAAGTCGATAGGGGCGATAAACCAGCTGCGTATTTGCCTTTGGGGGCCAACGACTAATGTCTTCCGCTCATGGCACCAGCTGGCTTTAGTCTTGGGTTTACAGCTGACCCATTTCTGCGATCGGCAATTTCACGATGGATCACAAGGGGTAAAATTTACTTCAACACTCGATTTTAACGCGGATGTTGTGATAACTGACGGTTGGCCTCCAAATTGTGCAACACCGCTCTCACTCACAGAAGCATTGCTGCAAAAGCTCGGTCGGCCCAAACTCCTGCCCACGCCCCCTTTCACCATCGGACAAGAATTGGATTTTGATCCTCTGCTCTATGCAAATTTTGCCGGTTATCAGCAAAAGCAGTGGTTATTGCCGGTGCAGAAAGCGATTATTACTCATTGCCTGCAATCCCGTTTATAAAGTGAAATTCCCGAAAATAGCCCTCGTCCGTTTCCCCATCTTGTAGCGCATACATTGTCCCTTAAATCCAATGAGGCGTAAAAGAAGTAGGCTTATAAAGCTGGGTCAGTCGAGAGGTATCAACAGCTTTTGCAGCAACTTCCAAACTATAGCTCGCTTGTAGCCGCATCCACATTTCAGGAGTGCTTCCTAATACTGCCGCCAGTTTTATTGCCATCTCTGGTGAAACGGCCGCTTGGCCACTGACTAAACGCTGTGCCGTTGAAGGGGCTATATCAAGCGCACGCGCTAGTTCTCGGATCCCGACACCTAAATCTTCAAGAATGCCTGAGATAATTTCCCCTGGATGGGGGGGATTAAACATAGCCATTAGTGATAGTCCTCATCATTTAACAGTGCCCCGCCCTTCATTACTCAAGTTGAACTAACGCGGTCTTTTAGCTCAATAAATCTCCTACCGAATCGCAAATTAATTTTTTTTATTCCTAATTGTCTGTGAGCCGTAAATCTTCAACTATCCTTTCCTAAAAACACTGCAACCTGTGTAAAAGGAGGAAATATGTCACTGTATGCCACGCTGGAAGAGGCTATAGATGCAGCACGAGAAGAGTTTCTGGAGAAAAATGCCGAAACTTCAGACGACGAATCACCGTCAGTCAGCCAGCTCAACTTGCAGAAATATATTATGCAAGACGGCGACACCATGTGGGAAGCCGAGTTCGGTGCCGAGGAAGGCGAAGAGACTCAGGATTTAAGCTTCTTGAGCGGCGAAGCTGCACAGGCAGTTTTTGATGACGATTTTGATAAGCAAGAATTGCTGGAGGAATGGCAGGACGAGAATACGTTGTATGAATGGGACGAAGGCGAATATCAGCTAGAGCCGCCACTGGATACGGAAGAAGGTGCCGCCGCGGCTGAAGAATGGGACGATGAAGACGACTATCCAGGACGTGACGTTGATTAATTTTGCCAGTCAGGCGCGGTTGGCCTGATTTTACTCGTACGGCCCGTGGCGGGCATCAATAGGTAGCATAAAGGTATCTACTATCATCGAAAGCGGAACATCGATGACGGTGACATATCGCCACGGCCCGTCGCGTAAATCCCACTGCACGCCCGGATAGTATTGATTATTATGCCCTTGCCCCGGTACTGTACGACTTATAATGCTGCCACAGCCGGATAAAGTAGCCACGGCAACCCCAAGCACAACTGCCCTTGCGATTACACCCTTGTTCACACCAGAATCCCCTTTTTCTTACCGTTTCTAGTGTTAAGTTTACCACAGCCAAAGCCTCTGCCTGCGTTAAGCAAACGTAAAACCAATACTGTCATAAGGCTTCACCTTAGATAAGAAAATGCTATAAAATGCGGCGCGATCATTCTGTATAAGAATTGTTTATTAAAATTATATTAAGATGAACCGTAAGGGTCCTATTGAATAAGAGTCATCTCCGTTTTAATTAGATGTTTTTTATCAAAGGGTTATTACACCATCGGTTAATTCCCACTCAAGGAAAGTGCATGGCACTTGAACTCATTTCCGTTTTGTTTTTTATCGCCTCAGTTACCCTCAGTATCTTCAAGGCGAAACGAAATTCCTTTTGGATCTCCGTGAATTTGTTACTTTCGGCGCTGTTTCTGCTCCTGAGCGCTATCTGGACTGCAAGTAATTACTTCACCGGTGAGGGCGTAAATGACGAGGTGTTGTTTACCATTACCAATAGTCTGACCGGCGCCGGAGTTGGCAAATATGTTCTCCCGGCAATAGGCCTGATCGTATTTATTTTCCTGATCTTTGGCTTGTTGACCTGGTTAATTTTACGCAATAAAAACACCGACCGCAGGATCACTTACAATTATGGAGCGCTGCTTTTTGCGCTGCTGGCGATTGGTACTTCGCCCGCTACGGCCCAGTTGGTCAGTCTGACTACTTCTCAGTATGGCGATGATAAGTCTGATTTTTCCGAAAACTATAAAGACGCGGTCAAGACTATCAACGGCAGCAAGCCTAATCTGGTGTATATCTTTGGTGAAAGCCTCGAGCGTACTTATTTCGATAATGACTTATTTCCGGACCTGACTCCTGAACTGGGCGCAATAAAGAAAGAGTCGCTAGACTTCAGTAATACCATTCAGATACCCGGGGCAGAAAACACCGTATCCGGCATGGTTTCGGCCCTGTGCGGCATCCCGCTTTTTGCCCCTTTTGACAGCAACGCGTCAAGCTCGTTGTCGACCTTTTATCCGCGCAGCGTTTGTCTTGGCGATATCCTGAAAGCTTCTGGTTATACCAACTATTTTTATCAGGGCGCGAACCTGGCATTTGCCGGCAAAGAACTATTGCTGTCGACCCACGGCATCGACCATCTCTATGGCTATAACGAGCTTAAGCCGTTAGTCAAAGATGCAAATTATAAAAATGAATGGGGCTGGTATGACGATACGATGCTGGACTTCGTTTACAATCGTTTTATCGAGTTGTCTAAAGCCGGTAAACCTTTCTCACTGTTCGCGCTGACCGTCGATACTCATCATCCCGACGGTTATATTGATGCGACCTGCAACAGAAAAAGCTATTCCTATGACAACAAGCGCAATCAGTCGTTAAGCGCCGTTGCCTGTAGTCAGGAACAGGTTGCAAAACTTATCAATAAAATCAAGGCCTCGCCGTATTTCAAAAATACAGTGATTGTGGTGTCTTCTGACCATCTGGCAATGAACAACACCGCGTATTCGATTCTGACCAAACAAAATCGTAGAGATCTGTTCTTCGTGCTGCGCGGTACAGGCTCCAATAATCAGGTCATCAGTCAGAAGAGAACCACGCTGGATAACGGTGCGACCGTGCTGGATGTGATGGGCGGCGACAACTATATCGGACTGGGGCGCAGCAGCCTGACCAGCGAGTCGCTCGCCAATAACTATCGCGATATCCGTCGTCACGTTTTGCGCTGGAAACCGGCAATTATCAAGATGTGGGATTTTCCGAAAACGATCACCGATTATGTACTGCACACCGACAGCAAAATGCTGAACTTCTCCGGCGTGTCGTTCAAATATCCTCTAATCCTGCGGGTTACCGATGGCAGGGTCGACCCGATGTTTGACGTCTATCTTTCAGCTCCTTTAGAACAACAGCTTTCGAAACTCGACCCGAACGAGAAGTTTGTCTGGGTAGATAGCTGTAGCAAGATGGGCAATATCTGGGATCCGAAATTGAAAGATGTTAACAACATCTGTGTTGCGACTGGCAGTCTGAATACTCAACCGCATATTGTTGAAGCAGATCGCGATCTTTACCGCAACAAGGTGGTTTTCGATGGCTTACCCAAGCTGAATGAGGACACCTTCCACACCACAGTTGAGAAGCTGGCAGCGGTAGAAGATCAGGCTCCGGCCAAGTGAGTTAAGGGAGTAAAAAGCCTTCTCTGAAATCTTTTGCGCATAAAAAAACGGGCAGTCTGCATCACGCAAACTGCCCGTTTTATTTAGCTCAACCGTCTGATTTATGAAGTTAAATGCCGTTGAGAATGGGCTACCGCTTTAACTGGCAACCCAATATTCTCAGGCGGTTTTCACTTCCAGCGTTTGCGTTTCAGGGAAGGCCTGAACGTTACGCGGCAGCTCGCCATAATAGTCTCGCCATTCGTGTAATTCTGGATTGGTCCACACAGCCGAGTGCAGTCTTGCCAGAATCACCGGGTCACTCAGCAGCACCAGACGATCGGCCTTACCGAGGCTTTTCGGCCCGCTCTGCAAGGCTTTTTCAAGCGTTTGCCGACGACCGTTTTCAATTGTCTGACGCAGCAGGTGACGCGAAGTCGCCATACCCGTTGCCAGTGCATTGAAAGTCGGGTTGACCACCGCGTGCATAAAGCCATTTTTCAGCATACGTTCGCGGTTAAGCTTCAGATATTCTTCTGTCGCGATCAACTCACGCGGCGGATCGTACTCTTCTGGGATCAGGAACAGTTTGGCGGCCTTGCTCTTGATACCCAACGTCGCCCGGCTGGAAAGCACAGACACGATCGGCGAAAGGATCAGCGAGAAGACGATTGGCGCCAACCACCACAGGAAGCGCAGATCAAGCCAGGCCATACCGCTAGCCCAAACCAGACCCAGCAACAGCTGTGAGCCGTGACGCTTAAATGCTTCGCCCCAAGGGGTGTCATCATCGTCACGCTGCGGTGAGTTCCAGACCACTTCCCAACCCAGGAACGCACTGACCACAAAAACGGTGTGGAACAGCATACGCACCGGCGCAAGCAGCACAGAGAACAGCATCTCCAGCAGCATCGACAGCAGCAGACGAATCGCTCCACCGTATTGTTTCGCACCTTTGGCCCAAATCAGCACGATACTCAGCAGCTTAGGCAGGAACAGCAACACCATGGTGGTCGAGAACAGCGCGATTGCCAGCTCGGGACGCCACTGCGGCCACACCGGGAACAGCTGGCGCGGTTGCAGGAAGTACTGTGGTTCCATTAGCGTATGTACAACCTGTAACGCAGTAGACAGTGCCAGGAACATAAACCACAGCGGAGCAGACAGGTAAGACATCACGCCAGTCAGGAACACGGCGCGGTGAACCGGGTGCATGCCTTTAACCAGGAACAGACGGAAGTTCATCAGGTTACCGTGACACCAGCGGCGGTCGCGTTTCAGCTCGTCCAGCAGGTTTGGCGGCAACTCTTCGTAGCTTCCCGGCAGGTCATAGGCAATCCACACGCCCCACCCTGCGCGACGCATCAGCGCGGCTTCTACGAAGTCATGCGACAGAATCGAACCAGCAAACGAACCTTCGCCCGGCAGAGGTGCCAGTGCACAGTGCTCGATAAACGGCTTCACGCGGATGATGGCGTTATGGCCCCAATAGTGCGACTCGCCTAACTGCCAGAAGTGCAGACCGGCAGTAAACAATGGGCCATAAACGCGTGTTGCAAACTGCTGGCAGCGCGCATACAGCGTATCCATGCCTGACGCTTTTGGCGCAGACTGGATAATACCGGCGTTAGGGTTTGCATCCATCAGTCGTGCCAGACCGGTGAGACATTCACCGCTCATTACGCTGTCGGCATCAAGAATAACCATGTAGGCATATTCTCCGCCCCAACGACGGCACCAGTCATCGATGTTGCCGCTTTTGCGCTTCACGCGACGACGACGACGACGATAGAAAATGCGCCCGTGGCCGTCGACGTCGCGGCAGACTTCCATCCACGCCTTTTGCTCGGCCACGCAGATATCCGGATCGTAACTGTCGCTGAGAACGTAAATATCAAACTGGTCGAGATCGCCGGTGGCTTTTACTGACTCATAGGTCGCTCGCAGACCGGCAAAAACCCGTTCAACGTCTTCGTTACAAATCGGCATAATCAGCGCGGTGCGATTATTGGGATTCAGCGGCTCGTTACCGGTTGTGGAAGCCGTAATACTGTATTTATCACGCCCCATCATCAGTTGCAGGAAGCCCATCAGCGCAGTCCAGAAACCGGCCGAAACCCAGCAGAACAGTATCGCAAACAGCACCAGAATTCCGGTCTGCAACACGTACGGCAACAATTGCAGCACGGATTGCAGCAGATCCTGATTGAGCATATCGGACGGGTCGATTAACGCCCAGCCCTGATACGGCAGAATGGTTTTCATGTACCAGGTGGCGATGGCGGTTTGCACCAGCATCAGCGCCAGCAAGATATAACGGCGAATGGAACCTGCTGCGCGCCACCTTTTCTCTGACTCCGGCATTTGAGAAGAAGTGTAGCGGCGGGCAATCGCGCTGCGCCCCATTAGCGTATCCCAGAAGCGGCCTACCGGGTTGGTACGCCAAATTTCTGGGAACATGCTGGAACGCTTGACTGGCGGCATGGCTTTCACCACGGTACGGCCTTCGTTATCCACGGCGGATAACGTGCCGTTCTCGTCGGCGTCTGGCCAGCCTTCGCCAATGCGCGCTTTCACCGAAGCAAGTGGCGCCTGTGCGTCAGCGGTTTCAATCGCCACCGCAGAATCACCGCCGAGGCGGTGATGCAGAGACGTGAAAGCAACATCATCAGCAGCCGGAAGTTGCTGAGTGATATCCCCTTTCTGAGTCTCAGTCAGGGGCAATGCCTCTACGTACTCTTGAGTAGAATGCGTTGTTTTATTCATTGGCAGGTAACTGATTGCTCCAGGTTTCGCTCAACGTTTTGTCGCCATTAACCAGAGAAGCGCGCATTTCAACCGGCTTCTTGGGATCTTTCACTTTCAGACGCAGCGTCAAACGCCAGCCCTTGGTGACAGAATTATAGCGGACAGAATTCTCAAGCAGATCGGCGTTGTCGCCCATGCTGACCTGAGACGCGACCGGGGTATCCGGTTTCAGTGATTTCAGGGCAGGACCCACGAAATCGACCACGTAGGCAATGCTGCCGTCTTGTTCACGCACCAGATTTGACTGCTTGACATCGCCGGCCGAACGCAGGGTCTGTGATACCCAGGAAGAGTCCGGAGAATGCAGCTTGTCTTCATCACGGGTGAAGTGCAGGCGGTAGCTGATATCAATCGGTTTGCCGGCAGCTGGCAGTTGATCTGGTGTCCAGAAGGCCACGATATTGTCATTGGTTTCATCCGCAGTCGGGATTTCCACCAGCTCGACCTTACCTTTGCCCCAATCGCCTTTTGGTTCTACCCAGGCGCTTGGACGCAGATCGTAGCGATCGTCGAGATCTTCATACTCGTGGAAGTTACGACCGCGCTGCAGCAAGCCAAAGCCTTTCGGATTTTCCATAGTGAACTGGCTAACCGACAAGTGCTTCGGATTGTTCAGCGGACGCCAAATCCACTCACCGTTACCGGCGTGAATCGACAGGCCATCAGAATCATGCAGTGACGGACGATAGTTCATCACGGTTGAAGGCTGGTTCGGGCCAAACAGGAACATACTGGTCAATGGTGCCAGACCCAGTTTTCCAACCTTGTCACGCAGATAAATCTTGGCCTGGATGTCTACAGAGGCTTCTTTACCAGGGTAAACGTCGAGACGATAGGCACCGGTTGCGCGAGGTGAGTCGAGCAGCGCATAGATTACCAGGTGTTTTTCGTCCGGATTAGGACGTTCAATCCAGAACTCGCGAAAACGTGGGAACTCTTCCCCAGAGGAAAGCGCAGTATCGATTGCCAGACCACGAGCCGACAGGCCGTAGACCTGACCTTTACCTATTAGACGGAAATAGCTCGCGCCCAGCACGCTCATAATTTCATCATCTTTATCTGCTTTATTGATTGGATAAAGAACTTTGAAACCAGCGAAACCGAGGTTTTTTACCGAGTCAGCGTCGTGTTTAACATTACCGAAATTAAAATAGTCCGGGCTGTACTTGATTTCTTTAACACTGTTTGCGGTCACTTCGTTAATTTTGACCGGAGTGTCGAAGTACATTCCCTGATGGTAAAACTCAAGCTTGAACGGCGTGTTCAGATTATTCCAATACGCTTTGTCATGATTGAACTGTATTTGTTGGTAGTCCGCAAATTTCATGTCGCGAAATTGCGATGGCAGATTGGTTTTAGGCGCTTCATAGCCTTTATCAGCCAGCGTTTTAGCTTGCTTGGCGACATCGTCAATAGAAAAAGCCCAGGCAGATGATGTGAACAAGGTCATCAACACTGCGGCACTCAGCAAACGGACTTTAGTCATATCTGGCCCTTTGGAAAAATTTTTACCCGGCACGTCCCCTCCTTTAAATGCGCTCAACTCATTTAGTCCATTTTAAGGAATAGTCGGAAATCCGACAACTGAGAGGTGAATGGATCATCACGTTGATGAACCGTTTAAGCACATAGTTGTACAAGGATATCAATTCGGAGAAAGTCCCGCTATGGAAACTTGTCTGAGTCTATAGTAGGGTTGCGGCCCGCTACTGTTGTCGCTTTACAAAAAGCAGACAGTTCTTATTAATGAGTAAATTGATAAGAAAACAAGCGGTGGTCAACGGATATTTTGCTAAAATGGATCATTATGAAACCACAAACTCAACCACGTGAGTTCTTTTTGGACTCCATACGAGCATACTTAATGCTGCTCGGTATTCCATTTCATATATCGTTGATTTATTCCAGTCATATTTGGGCTGTTAACAGCGCGACGCCCTCTGATGGTCTGACAATATTAAACGATACTATTCATGCCTTTCGCATGCAGGTTTTCTTTGTCATTTCAGGCTACTTCTCCTACATGCTGTACGAGCGCTACGAGCGCCACAAGTGGCTCAAGGTGCGGCTAGAGCGTGTCGCCATCCCGCTGGCCGCGGCGTTCCCGCTGATTACCATCCCGCAGTTGTTCTTCCTGTACTTCTTTACAGACAAGTTCGCAAACTGGGGAACGATGGATTTGTACCAGAAACTTAATATCACCGTTTGGGAATTGGTAGCACATTTATGGTTCCTGTTAACTCTGGTTATATTAACCGCCATCTCCTTCTATTTATTCCGGGCATTAAAAGAAAATAAGAATAATCGGATTATTAAAATAATTCGCGAGGCTGACTCATTAGGAAAAGTCTCAATATTATTTTTATTTTTCGGATTAATATACGCGGCGTTTAATCGCAGCCTGTATCTTTTTGCCCCTGAATTGTTAGGTAACGGTGCATTTAACTTTATTGTGATGCAGACGCTTTTTTATCTGCCGTTCTTCTTTATTGGTGCCTGTACCTATAAATTTGCCAGCTTAAAAAGCATGTTCCTTAAACCCTCGGTTCCTGCCTGTGCGGTTTGTATCTTGCTGTTCGCCGCTTACATGATTAACCAGCATGTAAATACGCCAGAGCTTTATTCGATGGAGCTGGATGCAATTATTACCAGCCTGCTGGGCATTCTGATGGTCAACGTGGTGTTCTCGTTCAGCCATTACGTGCTGAACTTCCAGTCGCCGTTCGTCACTTACCTGGTTAATGCATCGCTGTTTGTTTACCTGATTCACCACCCTTTAACGTTGATTTATGGCGCGTTTATTACTCCGCTGATCAAAAGTGACTGGTTGGGCTTCTGGTTGGGGCTGGTGTTTGTGTTTGGTATCGCCTTCTTCCTTTATGAGGTGCACAAACGCATTCCATTGCTGCGATTCCTGTTCTCAGGCAAATGGCAGTTTATGAAAGAAGATAAAGACGACAAACCTGTTACTGCGGGCAACCAGCAGCAGAGTTAATCAAGATGACAGGCACTGCGTGGCGGAAGGGTTGAACCGCCGCGCAGTGCCGCTCTTCCCTTCCCGATAAATCAGTTTTCTTCGTTACAAGCTATCGGCTATGAATATCAATCGTTGGCACCACTGACATGCCGACTCTCAGGCGCGACAAATCCTGCTGATTGGCATCGAGCAGAATCTTGACTTCGAGACGCTGCGTGACCTTGGTGTAGTTGCCGGTCGCATTATCCGGGGTAATAGGCGAGAACGTCACGCCGGTTGCTGGCGCGATGCTGTCTACCGTACCCTTGAAGGTCACATCCGGAACAGCATCGACTTTGATGCTCACCGTCTGATGTGGCTGAACATGAGCCAACTGAGTTTCCAGATAGTTGGCGACCACATAGGCCTCGCGCACCGGCACTACCGCCAGAACACGAGTACCCGCGCTGACATAAGCCCCGACACGCACTGAACGCACCCCCACCACCCCATCAACCGGGGCCTTGATATCGGTATAGGACAGGTTAAGCCGTGCCTGCTGCAATGCCGTTTGCGCAGAATCAATAGCCGCTTTGGCCTGCGACTGCTCGGCTTTCAAGACATCCAGTTGCCTCTCTGCAGCCTGCACCGCCGCCATGTCACTCTGTTGCGAAGCCAGTTTTTGGCGATAGTTGGCATCAGAGTCATCACGCAGATCCAGCGAGGTTGAACCGCTGGCCGACAACGCTTTATAACGCTCGGCGCTCTTGCGAGCATAAACCAGACCCGCCGCATCGGCATTGACCACTGCCCGTGCCTGATCGATCGTCGGCCCTTGTTTGGCCACTTGTGCAACTAGACTTTGCATCTGCGCCTGCGCCGTTTCCAATGCCGCCTGGGCTGTTTGTACCGCGTTAACGTAATCTCGATCGTCAATCTTGGCCAGCAGCTGCCCCGCCTTTACCGTTTGATTATCCTCAACCAGCACAGACTGGATGGTGCCGGAAATTCGCGGGGCGACCAGCGTGGAGTCGGCGGATATCACGGCATCATTGGTGGTTGGCGATGTCTGCCCGGAAATCAGATACCCGCCAACGATGGCCAGTAAAATAATGATAGCGACCACTGCCAGCCATACAGGTTTGATTGAAGATGTCTTTGACATGGTTCTTTTTCTCTCGATTTTCTTATTGATAGTCTTTAAGCAAAAATGGCGTAGTTAGTCTGGTTTCTTGAACAGCGACTGCGGCGGATAAGTGCGTTTAGGCAAAAAAATGGTTAACAGTGCCAACACAATCGCAATGCCGATAATCATCAGATAACTGTCTGAGATTCCCAAAATTGTGGCCTGTCGTTTAACCAACGATGAAAATGCGCTTAACGCCTCCGTTGAAACCGCGGATCCGTCTGGATTCAGCGGTGCCAGAAAGGTTCCATCGCCGTCATAAGGCTGGGAAAGCAGTGAGTTAACGCTACCGGCATGATTTAACAGCACATTAGAGTGAAACTGCTCGCGTTTAGTGGAGAATTCTCCAACCAGCGCGGAGCCCATTACGCTGCTAAACCCGCGAACCGTGTTGAACATCGCCGAGGCAAAAGGCCCTTCTGGCGGTTGCACTACGCCTGTGGCACCCATCAGTACAGGTAAAATCGCCATCGGCTGACCAAAGGCCTGCATCGCCTGCAACCAGTAAAAATTCTGTCTGGCCCATCCCTCAGTGATATGGCTGCCGCCGTAACAGGAGATGCCAATCAGCGCCAGACCGATAATCAGGATCGCGCGGCTGTCTACCCAGCGAATATTCAATACCGCCGCCACTAGTGGAGCAATGATCAGCTGTGGCAGACCAATCGTCAGCGCCAATGGGCCGACCTGCACCGCGCGGAAACCCTGCACGCTTTCCATATAACTCGATGGCAGTGCCGAGCCGGAAAGCACCAGCACCATTAATCCGCCCAGCGTCAACAAGCCGTGACTCAAGTTATGCCGTTTCAGCATCTGCAATTTGAACAGCGGCAGCGGGTGTGACCATTCATTGATAAAGAAGACCAGCAGTAGCGCAATCGACGACAGCAACATCACCACAATCAGCGGTGAATTCAGCCAGTCGAGCCTCTCGCCCTGTTGCAGAACCAACACCATCAAGGCGATACCGCTGGTGCCGGTTAGCATGCCCACGATGTCAATCTGCCTGAATCGCTCAAAACGGGAAGGATCTTGAGGAATTCCGTAGCCGATCAGCGTGGCCGCCAGCAAACATGGCGGGATTACCTGCCAGAATACCCACTGCCAGCCGACAACATCAGTCCAGAATGCCGCCAGCGTGGTGGCAACATTCGGGCCAAAAGTCGCGGTAAGCACATAGGCGCTGAGGCCGTAGAGCTTGAACTTTGGCGGCAAGAATCGCAGCGCAACGGTCATCAACAACGGCGGCAATGCACCACCAAAAATCCCCTGTATCACGCGTAGGGCTATAAAAGTGTCGATATTCGGCGAATAAGGCAGCACCGCAGCGACCAGTGAAAAGCCCAGCGAAACGCCAATGGCAAATCGTCGTAGAGAAAAGGTCATCGCAAACCAGGGAGCCAGCATCATGGCGGCTACCTCAGCAGCCTGATAAGCACCGATTGCCCAACTACCAGGATCACTGCTGATATTGAGCGCGCCCTGTACATCGTCCAATGCGATGTCAGTCACTCGATCATTGAGTCCAGAAAACATCGAGGCTATAAGGACCCCAATCATTCCAATAACCAGCCTTAAGGTAAAAGGCTGTGGCGCTGGGGGAGGTGGTGCGGCAGGCACGCTTGGGGAACTGACAGGTGTAGTTTGCTGATTCATATATTATTTATTCAGCTCAACGGCGTTAATAATCATTTTTATACCAGAGGTTGAAAGACAGTAATTGCAAAGATTTGTTAATTATTTAAATGATGCAGTGCATCACTATACGATACACTGACAAGATACTATAATACGGTGCAGTGTATTGCAATGTGGTTTTTGACGGTTTTAAGTACACACTGGCACTCCATTGATAGGGTATAATCGAGGCAGGGAAGCGAAAATTTAGAAGGATTGATGCAATGAATAATGAGATTTTAGCGGACGAAGAACGCAGCGGTGGGATACAGGTCATCTCCCGCGCGGCCGCTATCCTGAACGCGTTAGGCAGTCATCCTGAGGGTTTGAGCCTGGGCGCAATTGCCAATGAGGTACAGTTACCGCGCTCAACGGTGCAACGAATTGTCGCCGCGCTGGCAGAAGAAGGCATGGTTCGTACCGAAGGGGCTGGAGGCGTGCGGCTGGGGCCAATGTTACTGCGTCTGGTTTCCACCATTCACACCGACGTCATCGCCATTGCCTCGCCCTACTTGCAACAGCTGTGTAATGAAACTGAAGAAACCGTCTCGTTAGGCCGCGCCAGCGGCAGGCAAATATCCAACATTCATTACATTGTCGCCGAGCGTGAACTGCGTGTTGTGCCCAAATTTGGTCTCAACTTGCCCATTTATAGCACCTCTGCCGGGCGCGCCCTGCTCTCGATGAAAAGCAATCAAGAAATACGCCAGCTGGTGGGTGAAACGCTGGAGCCTGCTACCAAAAATACGGTGAAAGATATCAGCACGTTACTGACCAAGATTGAACAGGTCAGGTCCACTGGCATCTCAATGGAAAGTGGCGAAACCGTGTTGGGCGTTTCGACCATGTCGACCGCGATTGAAACTATTCTTGGGCACTATTCCATTTCTGTTTTGATGCCTACCGAGCGCTTCGGCTCCAGGCAGCAAATCGTCGAGCAGGCCATCTTGCGCTGCAAAGAGTCGCTGATCGGCGAAATTGGCCGACTAAATAGCGCTAAATAACTTCAATAACGCATTTATAAACAACCAACTCATTTGGTCTTTATATCCCTGAAAAAAGGAACAGGCTATGTTTGATGTGATTATCGTGGCGGTGGACGGTTCATCGCAAATGCCACAGGTGCTCGCGCTGGCCAGTCAGGTTGCTCAATACGGCTCACCGACTGTGTATGTCACCTGTTGTATCGATGAATCTTACGCATTTGCCAATAAGCAAGAACAGCCAGCGGACGTTATTGAGTACCCTGCCGCCACGGCCGAGCAGGATATGGCCACAGCTGTGGTAACCAACGCTTTGCGCAAATTGTCTGAAGCAGGCATTAAGGCTCAGGGAAATCTGGTAATAGGATCGGCTGGGGAAACGTTGGTCGCGGAAGCGAAAAGTAAAAATGCGTCGGTGATTATCATGGGGCATCGCCATTTAACGGCGTTTGGCAGAATGTTTAGCGGTTCGGTGAGTGCCGAGGTAGTGGCCAATGCGCACTGCCCGGTATTGGTAGAAGTTCGTGGTAACTAACGCTTTATTCTATGGCTTTACAAAGATGTGCCGATCTTGATTTAAAGAAGTACAGAATTGACGTTGGGGATGCCTTCGCATAGCCAGCGCCAACCCTGTACTAAAAATCTTTATTACTCAATAAATTACTTTACCTGCGGGTTATAGCTGTTACCAGCGACCCGGAGGTGGACCATCATGCCATCTGCCCGGGCCTTCATGCCATCTGCCCGGAGGTGGGCCACCGTGCCAATGTGGTGGACCTTCACGCCAGTAGTAACCACGTGGCGGCGGCGGCGGACCAGGGCGATAATAAACCCAACGACCGCCATAATAACGATGCTCTGCCCACCAGCCCGGTGGACGCCAGTCACCGCCATCCCAGTAATAACCACGATGATCGCGGGAACCAATATTCAGTGATAAGCCAGGGACATTAACCCCGACCGAGACATTTGCATGTGCTATTGCCGGGATGCCTGACAAGGCGGAAACCACGGCGAGCATCAACATTATTTTTTTCATATTACACTCCAGGATCTATCCGATCTGATGGGAGTGAGTTTACTCTGGCTATCTAGCTGTTCTATAGGAATTTATCCCATTTACCGGCGGCTCACAATTTCCTTACAGTTGCTTCAGCGCAGTTGCAATTGTTACGAATACGTAAGGCTATGGCGCCAAAGAAAAAATTAACACCCTGCTTAATAAATTGGATATTTAATCCTCTAAATTTTTCTGGAAATTATTTTTAAAAAAATGCTTGAAAAGAAAAATTGGCAGTTTAAGCCCACAAAAAAACCGCCGAAGCGGTTCTTTAAATTTTATCTTAATAGATGCTGAATCAGATTTTGCAGCTTTCGCAGTCTGCTTCATCTTCCAAAACTTCCGGTAAGGCAGACGCCTTTTCGGCGGCTTTCTCTTCAGCAGTTTCCAGCGCAGCATCTATATCAAAATCAAAAATATCGTCACTCATCGTTATCACCTTGTTTTAAACACCGCGTGTTTTTAATCATTATACTGCCTCCCTGACGTTCAGCGCCTGACAAACAGTGTTTGATAAGTATAAACGACAGCGCGGAACAGATACCATTAATCTGTGCTGTCGAAAAGCGTGATAGCACGCTCGCATCTCTAGTACAGCCGCGATTGCACAACAGTTAGCCATTCAAATTTGCGTCTCTCCGAACCAGCACCCATAGTTAAGGAGTGCCAAAACAAAGGAGAAAGGTATGACAAGTTCAAATATAAAAGCTTGGGCCAACGTCCGCGAAACCTCTCACGAGATTGCTGAGGCTATTTTCGAATTGGCGGATAATGACGAGGTACTGGCCCAGAAAATCTGGGAAGAAGGCAATGATGAAGTCTTGCCTGTCGCTTTTGCCAAAACCAAAGAAGACTATCTGTTTTGGGGCGAAGAGAAGATAGATCGTAAAAACGTCTGATTAAGCAACGTCAGTGAAAATTAACGTGCTTGATAAAGCTGTCAGGCCCTGGATTATTCCAGGGCTTAGCTGTCGAAGCCAAATCCCATCTGATGTGCCCACTCGAAAACCTGCTCTTTATAGACAAAGCGAGGTTCGCAAACGCCCGGCTGCCCAGGGGTCTGAATCATCACGGCGATACATGGATACGCCACGGGGCGCGCGTCAAAGATAAAATCATCAATTTCCTGGTCGGCAAAGTCAGACGGTTCACCGACAACTGATGCCTGGAAAATTTCCTGGATAATCCAGGTACGATACTCAAATTCATTATTCAGAAATTTCATTACTCGCTCCTAAACAATTTACTCGCGCTATCGGTACAGGGCGAAAACGCTTAACCGTGCAAACTCTCATCGCCGCCGCAGCAAGAACAGACTTCGACACGAGAAACGTCCATGCTGGCGTCCCCGTCACAGTCCCATTCGACCCGCAAAGGCTGTCCATTATCGTCTTTCGCGTGAATGTAGCGATCATACCAGGCCGTTTGGCCCTGCATTTCTTCGACGACAATGAGTTGATCCCCTGCATAAATCCTGGCTGTAGCATTAGCCGCGACTTTTTCGCCAGCAACGAGTTTATGCAGATGATGAATAGAAAGTTTGATACGTTCCACGACGGCTCCTGAGGCTTGCAAAGAACATTTTATCATTTCTTTGCGTACATTTCATTGCATAGTACTTAACCATCAGTTTAACAGAGCCGCCGCAGAAGAGTCAGAGCAGAAATGAAACTTGTCGCTCTTTTTATCAGGCGATTTTTGAACTTTGTGAAGCAGGCACATGAGATTGATATTGCCTGTCCAGATCGTAAACATCATAGAAGTCTATCGCACCTTTGTTTTGCACAATACTTTTGACGTGGGATTTGAATCTGCTGTCTACGACCGTGCTTTGCAGTAGGGTATCCACTGCTTGCGAAGAAATTTCACGGCTGAAAAACCATTCCCCGTTATAGCAAACGCGAAGATCCAGCACGCCAATATCTTCATAACGATAGGTAGGCTTGATTTCCAGCAGCAGCATCGCGGCCATAAATACCAGAAATAGGGTGAAACCGGCAAACCAGCCCAGCCCCATATAAGGCGAAGCGTACATGACAACACCCACTGCGATATAACCGACAAACATTGCCAGACACAGCCACGGGTGATGAATAAAGAATTCATTGTTAATACGCGGTTTGCCATCACGGCCTTCGGTACGATTAATGCGCTCTATTTCACTATTCAGAATACTTTTAACGACATCCATTGAAAACCTCACTACAGTCAGGGCTATACTGCAATTTGATAGCCTGATTTTATCACGCTGACTGTTATATGACGTAGAGCAGTTCGCACGGTTTATTTGGCTATCTGTTATAGGATTAATCGCAGTTATCACTTAACTCACTGAAGATGAGGAATATATTGTGGCATTTATGATCCTGGAAAAACCTGCAAAAGTTGTCGCCAGCCACCGCGTGGTCGGACCTTATGAAACTACCATCAAGCAGGGATTCTCAACCCTGACACCCTGGGCCGAGGCGAACGAACTCTCGGAGGGAGAATGGCTGACAATATTTTGGGATAACCCGAATACCACCCCACCCGAAGCCTGCCGCGCCGACCCATCGGTCAGCGTAAATGAGGATTTCAAGCTGGATAATCACAGTGAGGGAATTACGCTACAAACCTTGCCTGCCGGGACTTATGCAGCATTTCATACCACTGTCGATGACGACAATTTTGCTCAGGCCTGGAATGATTTCTATAGTATTCATCTCGCCAACAGCGGCTACCGCCCTGATGGCCGAGTATGCTATGAACAGTATCTCAGCGATGGCCGACAAACCGGAGTATTTGAAGTGGTCTTCTACCAGTCGGTCGAGAAAATTTCCGCCATGCGCTAAGACTTATTAATAGAGAAGCCTGATACCTGACTGCCGGCAATAATCGATATATTCTGGCAGCGGTGCGGAATCTGTCACCAGCGCGGTAAATTCATTCAAAGGCGCGATAGAAGCGGGGCGAACCTGTCCAAACTTGCTGCTATCGGCCACGAGAATTTTCTCGCGCGAACGCTGCATTGCAGGGTGTTTCATGATCAGCTCATCGAAATTAAAACAGCTGACACCATACTCCAGGCTAATTCCCGCAGCGGAAATAAAAGCCTTATCCGGCAAAGTATTGCTCAGCTCATTGTTGTTGTGCCCAAAAGGAATAAAGACGCTGTTACTGGCTCGATACTTTCCCCCACACATCATGACTTCACAGTTGGGTTTATCCTGCAAAGCCAAGAAAGTATTAAGCGAATAACAAATGGCACTAAATACAAGCTCGTCAGGAATTTGCTCAATAATATAGGGCGTGGTAGTTCCGCAATCAAAGAACACCAGGTCATCATCATTGATTAACTGCGCGGCCAGTTTTCCCAAATGCTGCTTTTCAGCCACCTGACGAGATTTCTGCTCGCTGACAAAATAGTGCGTTGCCGGACTGTTTTTCGGATCAATAACAATGTAACCGCCGAGCAGAATTAACGGAGATGCCGCCCCATTGAGGTCACGCCGAACAGTCATTTCCGACACATCAAGCAGCAATGCCGCATCTTTAAGGTGGATCTTGTCACTTTTTTTCAAGGCCAGCAGCAATCTTTGTAGCCGATCTTCACGCTTGTTTTCCATGATCTATTATTCTCGGGAGATAAAATTCAGTACCGCCTTGTTTCTGATTAACTCAATAATATCACTGAATTTGTAGTAACGTGAGATGTCCGCCAAATACCGCGCCCGTATCAATATAATACTGATTACCATATTTCTTGATTTCTTCCACTGGAGTGTGGCCGAAATAAAATCGCTGCGCTCCCGCAATAGTCGATAAATTACCTGCAGCAGACTCGGTTATCCGTTCGCGATTCCATATTACGGCGTAGTCATCAACGGGTTGCCCACTTATATAAGTGTTCAGCGGATAATCGGCGTGGGCGACGACCGTGAACTGTCCATCGTCTGTAGTGATTTCAATCATGTGTGGCAAGTTTGCGGCCTGAATGATGAGCTCCCGAGCGCGCGCTTCCAACGCTGGCGGCAGTTTAAAAAACCAGTCGCCGCCATTTCTCAGCCAGCGGTCTACATTACGACCTTGCAGCGCATCGATTGCCATTTGCTCATGATTGCCTCTGACACAGGCAAACCACGGTTTCTCCATCAGCTCAAGACATCCGATACTGTCTTCACCGCGATCGATAAGATCGCCTACCGAAATCAGCAGATCTTCCCGCGCAGAAAATGCCTGTGACTCCAGCGCCAGATTCAGCTGAGTCAGGCAGCCGTGAAGATCGCCAACCACAAAAACTTTGCGATACTTACTGCTATCAATATGTTGGGTAAGTGCCATAATGTTAGATATCCTCTTCGGTTTCTTAACATTACTTTATTCTTAGTTTGAGCTTTGTTACAACGAATGAAAATAAGTCGTGTAAACCATTGATTATGCCCAGTCCTTGAGCATTTAAAAAAACAGATCGTCTTTTAATCAATTAGCATTAAGGTCTTGACCGCTTTTTGCGCTATACTACCTGCTGGCCCAAATAAAACCGGAGGTTTTATGAGCTCCACCGCAGTTAACACTCCTGACGAGTGTCCATTATGCCAAAGTACAACCAAGACCAAAACTTCACTCAACCTGACTGAAAAAGTGGTTAACGTAACCTGCACCACCTGCGGACGCTACAGTATTTTCCGCAAAACCGTGCAAGAAATTTCCGTTGATCGAAGCAAGCGCGTTGCTCTGCAAGCCTTCTTCTCAAGCCAGCCAAATTACCATTTGCCTTTATCACTCAAGGCAATAAGTAATCCTGAACCTGCGGGCGATTTCTAGCCCTATAAACGCCCTTCGGGGCTGTTTTATTTCCTAATCCTTCACAATTTATTCTGTTCATTTTGCTCCTGACCTTGACAAAATTGCGATCTAACTCACATATTTTAACTGTGGGTTCGCGACACTTTTTGCTTTGGCAAAGGTGCGTCTGCGTTCATAAAGCCATCCCAGGCAATGTGTTAACCCAGGCACAGGAGCGTTTAATGAAGATTCTCAACCGTCATCAAGTTTCAAGAAGAGATTTTTGCCAGCTGTTGTTACTGGCCTCAGCCATGCCATTGACCGGCTACGCGCAAGACAGTCAGCCGAACGTCAACATCCGCTCACTCACCTTAGATAAAACCGTTGGCGGCGTGCCCAACGATAAACTTCCTCTATTGATTTACCAACAGGCCGTTCCCAAAAACATCGCCAATACCGATGGCTATCTTACTGATTTATTTGCCCGCAACGGCTGGCCTGTACAGTGGCGCTATCAGATATTCACCTTCACCCATTATCATTCCAACACCCATGAATTATTGGGCGTCAGCCAGGGTCAGGCAAAAGTTCAGTTGGGTGGCGCAACCGGCCCGACAGCGACAATCCAGAAGGGTGATGTCATTCTCATACCCGCCGGAGTAGGCCATAAACAGCTTTCCGCCAGCGCCGATTTTCAAGTATTGGGGGCCTACCCTACTGGATTAAGCCCGGATCTTTATCACGACGATCCTTCCAAGCTCGCCGAAACACGTCAAAACATAGCGCGGATCGCCATGCCGACTACCGATCCGGTGACCGGAACTCAGGGTGGTATTCGGCAACGTTGGCAACAAAGCTAAGAAAATAAGATAGATACCAAATTGTTCGATCAAAATGGGACCGGTACCAATAGTTAGTTATTGACCCGTTGTGACGCAATAAATTGAGGAAAAAATCATGTTTTTAAGGAAATTATCAGGTTTTGTCCAACGCCTGACTCATTTGGCCACTGCGCTACCTTTAGCGTTAATCCTGATATTAACCAGCACAGCAATGCTATCTTCCGAGGCATTGGCCGCGCCGCGTCCGCTGCATAAAATTGGCATTATTGGCGGCGGTCAGATGGGATCGACATTAGGCAAACTGTGGGTCGATGCTGGCTATCAGGTAATGTTCGCCTCGCGTCATCCAGATGAACTGAAATCGCTTGCCAGCTCTTTGGGGCATAACACCCAGGTCGGCACGGTGCAGCAGGCAACCCAGTTTGGCGACGTGGTAGTGATGGCGGTTCCCTACGGAGCTTTGCCGGGACTGGGCAAAACGCTGGGACCCGCGTTGAAAAATAAAATCGTACTCGATGTCGGTAATCCGTATCCAGGTCGCGATGGTCAAACCGCACAAACCGCGCTGAGCATCGGCAGCGGTCGGGCAAGCGCAAAATTCTTGCCCGGCGCTCAAGTCGTCAGGGCCTTTAACTCGATAGCGGCCAGCACGTTGGCTTCCGATGCCCATCAATCGCCGCTGATTGCCGTACCGTTGGCCGGAGACAGTCACGCCGCCGTTGAAGCGATTTCTACTTTGATTCATGCTGCGGGCTTCGTGCCGGTCGTTACCGGTAATCTTGACAGCGCCAAGCTTTTCCAACCCGGATCATCACTGTTCTTACAGGCTTTAAACGAAAAAGAGCTGCGCGCTAGCCTGGCCAATCCTTCTTGATGAGGCTGAAAAATAACTTTTTGCATCGCCTTCTTCGGCCAAGGCTTTGGCATAAAGTGGTGCGCGTACGCCGTGAAGAAATCGCCCCTCTGCTGTGGGGGTGGTTATACGTTTTTTCACTGCTTTGTGCTTACTACATTATCCGACCAATCCGCGATACGATCAGTACCGTCGCGGGGGCTAATACCCTGCCCTGGTTATTCAGCGCGGTGCTGGTGACGATGCTGCTATTGCAGTGGCCGTATAATTTCCTGACTCAGCGCCTGCCGCGTGAACGCTTTATTGCCTACAGCTACCATTTCTGTAGCCTGATTCTGCTGCTGTTCGCCGCGCTGTTCTTTCTGCCTGGTGGATTAAATAACCGCTGGGTTGGTCGGATTTTCTTTATCTGGGTCTCAGTTTTCAATCTATTTGCCGTCTCGGTTTTTTGGGCGCTGATTGTCGATGTCTTTGATACCCGACGAGGAAAGAGACTGTTTGGATTGCTGGCGGCCGCAGCCACAGTGGGTGCAATAGCCGGTTCTACAGTCACTGCCTTGCTGGCCCGACACCTCTCAACTTCAGCGCTGTTGGTGCTATCGGCATTGCTGGTGCAGATTTCGGTATTCAGCGCGGTGAGATTATCGCGACGCGGGGCGCAGCTAAAGAAGCCTGCCGAAGAAACTACCGGCAATATGTTGGTGAACGAAACGGCCAAAAACGTGCTGACACCCCTGTTGGCCGGAATTCGACAAACGATAAAATCTCCTTATTTGCTAGGTATCTGCGGTTATATTCTGTTTTACTCAGTCACTTCAACCCTGCTTTATTTTCAGCAAGCCAGCATCGTTAGGCAGGCTTTCAGCGATGAAAGTCAGCGTACCGCCTTTTTTGCCAGCGTCGATCTGGCGATCAATATTCTGACCTTACTCTGTCAGTTGACGGTTACGGGTCGTATCATCTCCCGTTTTGGTACACCTTATACTTTGGCGCTGCTGCCTTTTATTAGCATCATCGGTTTTGCCTGGCTGGGTTGGGCACCTTCTCTAAGCATTCTGGTTGGATTCACTATTTTACGGCGGGCGGTTAATTTTGCTTTGGCTCGACCAAGTCGTGAAATCCTGTTTACCGTAGTCAGCAAGCAGGAAAAATATCATGCAAAGGTGTTTATCGACACCTTGGTTTATCGCACCGGTGACCAGATTGGCGCATGGTCCTACCAGGCGCTAAGTGTATTAGGGCTGGCATTAGCGCCGATGGCGATTTTTAGCGTAGCACTGGCCTGTGGGTGGATGTTACTCAGCTTTTTATTGGGAAAATCTCAGGAAAAGATCAGTTTTAAAAGCCCTTGATTGCTGATGGTTTTTTTAATAAATCACCATTAAACGCCCGACTTGACGACTTCAACTTTATTTGAATATTTACTGAATGAGTTTTGTGCGAATCGGATAAATACTAGCTTCAGGGATTTGATACAGATACAAAGCTAATTATCTCCCAAGATAATTTTAATCAGAATATTCCTCTATTTTTTTACATCTTGAAACCTTATTCCGAATTTAAATCCGGTGATAAAAACTTAGCATGGTGGAGTTTTTTTAACGGGTAATGGTACTTATGGAATTCGCACATTCATCGTCTTTATCGCATCAGTCGGCGGCAATTAATGCCCCTGAGCTGATCACCAGGATAGACGCCCTGCCCTCATCACCGGGACTGTGGCGCTTTATAATATTGTTGGCAATAGGTGGTTTCTTTGAACTCTACGATCTGTTCCAAACGGCTTATATTAGCCCGGGATTGATCGCTGAAGGCATTTTCCACACCGGCAGCGCTGGCGTATTTGGTATTTCGGATCAGGCCGCTTTCGCCTCTTCGACCTTCCTCGGCCTGTTTGTCGGCACCAGCCTTCTGAGTCCGTTGGCCGACAAGTTTGGTCGTCGCCTGACCTTTATGTTTGCCCTGTTGTGGTACAGCTTTTTCACTCTGCTTATCGTCTTTCAGAACCAGGCCGAATGGATAATTTTCCTGCGCTTTCTGGTCGGTGTTGGCTTGGGTATCGAGCTGGTAACCATCGACACCTATCTGGTTGAAATGGTGCCTACTCGCCTGCGCAGTAAAGCCTTCGCCTTTTCATTTTTCATCCAGTTTATGTCGGTCCCGGTGGTAGCGCTGATTTCATGGTGGTTCGTTCCGCATACCTGGTTTGGCCTTACCGGATGGCGCTACGTGTTGTTGGTCAGCGTAGTGTTTTCACTGTTTATCTGGATCGTGCGCAAAAAACTGCCTGAGTCTCCTCGCTGGCTGTTACAGCATGGCAAAGCTGATAAAGCCCTTGAAGTGCTTGAAGATCTGGAAAAACAGTGTGGAGCAGCGAAGGTAGAACGCCTTGAGCGTCTGGTGACTCTACATGATGAACAACAGTTCGAGCGTCGCGGAAGATTCAAAGAAATCTGGACGCCACAGTTCCGTTCTCGCACTATTATGCTAATGATTTTCAATATATTTCAGGCCATTGGCTTCTTTGGTTTCGGCAACTGGTTACCTGCTCTGCTGGCCGGACAAGGCAGCAGCTTCACCCACAGCCTGTCTTACTCAATAGTAATCACGCTCGGTTTTCCTCTGGGGTGTCTGATTTCAGTACTCTACGCCGACAAGTTCGAGATCAAGTGGCAGGTAGTGGCAGGCGCGCTGGGGGTAGTCATTTTTGGTGCGCTATTTGGTCTCCAGCGCAGTCCAATCGGCATGATCTTCTGCGGATTTATGGTCAGCTACTGTAACGCCTGGATGACCTATAGTTTCCACTCTTATCAAACCGAGGTGTTCCCGACGCGTATTCGCGTCACTGCCGTTGGCTTCTGCTACTCGTTTAGCCGCCTATCGACAGTGTTTAGCAGCATTATTATCGGAATGTTTTTGCAATACACCGGCAATATTGGCGTACTGTCGTTTATCGTCGCCAGTATGATCATTGTGGTGTTGGTTATCTCGATATTGGGACCGAAAACCAAAGACATAGAGCTAGAAAATATTTGATAAAACAGGCAATGCTGCGGACCGAAAACGCAGGTCCGCAGCAGCGTCAGGCAGGATTTAAACGGTTGGCCAGCGCTCTGAAGAATAGAGCCACATACGGATATTAAATAGATAAAACAGCGGCATAAATAGATGCATATCGGCCCGACATGCTGGTTCCAGCTTTAATAACAGCTGATTCAGCTCGCCCAGCAGCGATGGCGGAGGCGCTACGTAAATGTTTTTCAGCCTGCTCTTAATATAATTGTTTATCTCAAACAGCAGCGCGTCTGTATCAATACCGTTGTTTCTCAACAACTCTTCATGTCTGGCGTAAAAATCAAATACGCTAACGCCAATCCAGATTTCTGTTATCAGATTGCCCCCCAGGGCCACATTAGGAATAGGGTCCACTTTGATACGCGGCAAAATGATATTAACTTTATCCAGCATTCCCGCCACATATTGCTGACGCCCCAGCAATGACGATTTATTCATTTTAATTGCCTGGGTGAACTGCAATAGATCTTTTATTCCTCTGCGCAGCGCGCGCTTTGCAGTCCAGGAAGGTCGTTTATTACGAATAATTGCCGTAACCAGCACCGCAATAAGAATGCCGACAATGGTAGAGATTGCCGAGTTGATAATCGTCAGTGGATCGGGCCGGAAATCATGGCTCATGGCCATAAAGCTTGGGATCTGCGTCGAGATAATCAGACCAAAGATATTAGTCGCCGGATTGGCAATGACGAACCCCAAAGCCAGTAGACCCGGCACTAAACACATCACTAATGCTTCAAAGCTGGTCGCCGTGGGGATAAGAATCAGGGTATAAATCAGGCTGGCAGCGATGGCGATAATGACCGCCTTGAGGAAAACCTGCAGCGAGGCAATCGGGCTGTCTTGAGTCGCAAAAAACGAACAGGCAATCGATGCCATCACTGGCGCGGTACCGCCGTGCTTCCAGCCGCTGCCAATCCAGAACAGACAGCAAAGCATAGTGACGATAAAAATCGTCAGTGAAGACAGGAAAATCAGTCCTTTATCAGCATGCTTTTTAAATAGCTTAAACTTCGCAGGGTTCCTTTCATCGCCTAACGCGTTGACTTTTTCTTTTACTGCCAGATAAGCGTGAGCTATACGGATAAAGTTTTGCAGGCGCTCAACCAGGCCGGTTAACAATAACCCCTCCTCCGCGCTCATCTCTCCACGGATATAGAGATCTTTGATGCTTTCCTGTGAAGCTATCATCTCATCCACCAGCACGGTGGTATCACCAAACTGCTGAGGATTATTGAGCCAAATTAGAAAGTGGCTAAAAGTTTCGGCAACAAAATTAGGAAAGGTAATACCGTGATCGCTCAGCAAGATCAGCCGTTTCTCAATCGCACTCAGGGTCGGGATTAAATAAGAAAGATGCTGATATTGCACCGTCACCATGCGGATTAGTGTACGCGCCGAGTCGCCCTCATAAACGCAGTGGGTGATCAACACTTCGACGTTGACCGGATAATTGGCCATCTGGATCAGGATATTTTCATGCTCCAGCGACTTTTCTTTCGACACGCGCGTCAGCATGTCCCCGCAAATTTTCTTGGCGCTTTCAAACCAGTTGTTGACGCTATTTTCCAGCAACGTACTCATACGAACCGGGAAAATGATCATATGTACCAAGGTGCTACAGACGATGGCGACAGCGATTTCTTCAATTCGCGAAATCACCGTATAGGTGATGTCCAACGGGGAGGTGACGTCGGCAAAGCCCATAATCGCCGCACTGTATCCTGCCAGCATAAAGACATAACTTTTAGGCGTGCGATCGTGCAGCGAAAGATAAAGGCAGAAAGCAATCCACAGCGAAACGCTTACGCTGAAAAGCAGCGGATGCTGAACCGTGATCGGATAAATAAAGAAAATAAATGCGCCTCCCAACAGCGTTCCCAAAAGACGAAATACGGACTTTGAGAGCGTCGACGCGGAGTAAAGCTGAGAGATGATAAAAACTGAGGTCAAGGACCAGGCAGGCTTATCAAGATTAAGTTTTAAAGCGATGTATAAAGCCAGGAATGCAGCAATACAGGTTTTTACCGAGAACAAAAAAGCATTTTTTGTCAGCCACTTCATTTTTTATTTAAACAAATCACGTAAATTTTAAAGAATTATTTTATACCTCTAATAAAGCAGTTATCTTGTTTTGTTTGTAACAAAGATGTTCACAATTATGTATAAATAAAACGAAAAGTCACATTAAAGTGACTTTCCGTTATTAATCTGAAACTTAGTGGTTATTGTTCAGGCCATCTCTGCGCGGGATACAGCGCCATGCGGATGTTGAACAGATAAAACAATGGGGTATATAACTGCATGTTCGAGCGGCACAGAAACTCAGTTCGCAACAGCAATTTGTCGAGTTCGTCCAAAAGTGACTGCGGCGGCTTGATATAGATATTTTTTAGCCTTTTTTTATAATAGCGAGTAATTTCAGCCATTAACGCGTCGCTATCGAGAATATTTTCCCTGAGTAAATCCTGATGACGGGCGTAAAAATCGTAGCAATTGACCCCCAGCCATATCTCGGTAATCAAATTCCCCCCCAAAGCTACGTCAGGAATTGGGTCGACGGTGTTTCGCGGCAGAATGATATTTATCTTATCGATCATACTGGCCACATACCTCTGACGCGCCAATAACGATGAGGCATTCATTTTGATTTCAGAGGTAAACTGCAACAGCTCTTTAATACCGCGACGCAGCACACGTTTCGCAGTCCAGGAAGGCCGTTTGTTACGGATAACCGCCGTCAAAACCACGGCAATCACAATACCGACTACCGTAGAAACCGACGCATTAATGATCGACAGCAAATCAGGTTTAAGATTGTGAGTCATACCGATAAAACCCGGGATCTGGGTGGCAACAATTAGCCCAAGGAAGTTGGTTGAGGGGTTGGCAATAACTAAACCCAGGGCAAGAAGACCGGGTGCCAGCACAATGATTAACGATTCGAAGTTAATCGCAGGAGGAATTAACAGCCCGACATAAAAGATACTGATGACAATGGCCACCAACACGCCTTTCAGGAATACTTTCATCGAGCCAACCGGGCTGTCCATCGAAGCAAAGAATGAGCACACCACCGCTCCCATCATCGGCGCGGTAGAGCCATCTTTCCAGCCGGTGCCTATCCAGAACATGCAACCAATCATGGTGGCAGTAAAAGCGGTAAAACAAGAAAGCAGGATCATGCCACGGTCGGCGTGTTTCCTGATGAGCTTGACTTTGTCGCGTTTTCTCTCGGTACCCATGCTGCTGACGCGTTCTTTAGCCCCCATGTAAGACTCGGACAAGCGAATAAAATTCTGCAGACGCTCGAGCAGGCCAATCAGCAACAGGCCCTCTTCGGCACTGATTTCTTCGCGCTCATATTGTCCCTTGATGCGTTCCTGAGAGGCGCTGATGTCGCTTTCAATCCACTTGGCTTGCCCGCTTTGCTCCGGACTGTTGAGCCATTGCAGAAAATGATTAAAGGACTCTGCGACATAGTCAGGAAAAACAATCCCCTGCTCCGCCAACAGGCTGAGGCGTTTTTCAATAGCAGTTAACGTAGGGATTAAATAAGACAGATGTTGGTACTGAGCACTCACTAGCCGAATGAGCTTACGCGCAGAATCGCCTTCATACACCAAGTGAGTGATCAACGTTTCCACAGACAGTGGATAGTTGGCCATTTGCACCAGAATCTGCGCCCTTTCCGGCGTACTGTCTTTCGATTCGGCGGTCAATAATTCGTTGCAAAGCTTTTTGGCGCTTTCATACCAATTGCTAACACTACTCTCGAGCAGATTGCGCATGCGCACCGGGAACACCAGCATGTGGATCAGACTGCTGCAAATAATGGCAACAGTGATTTCTTCAACACGGGAAATAACGGTGTAGGTTATCCCGAGCGGCGTGGTGACATCGGCAAAGCCCATGATTGCGGCACTATAGCCAGCCAACATGAAGATGTAACTTTTGGGCGTGCGATCGTGAAGCGAGAGGAACAGGCAGCAGGCAACCCATAGCGACACGCTGAGACTGAAAAGTACAGGATGCTGAACGGTAAGGGGATAGATGATGAAAATAAAAATCCCGCCTAAAACGGTGCCTAAGAAGCGAAAAATCGCTTTAGAAACAGTGGAGGCTGAATAAAGTTGTGATATGACATAAACCGAAACCATGGCCCAGGCTGGTTTATCGAGGTTAAGTTTAAGCGCAATGTAAAGCGCCAGAAAGGCCGCAATACAGGTCTTTACGGCAAATAAAATCGCACTTTTTGATAACCATTTCATAGTAGGATCAACAGCTCGCCATTTTCAAAAATGTCATTTTATACCGATCGGAATAGAACTGCTGCTTTATGATGATTTTAAGTTTGTAACAAAATAATCACAAGTTGAAAAGATTCAACGGGCAGGTCGATGCTGCCCGGCGAATATCCCTTAATAATTAACGGCGCAGGCTACTTCTGTCTTGCCTGTTCTATCTGGCGAATGCCATCCAGTTGGGCATTGCAGTTTTGCAAATCAGTCAATAAAAGCTCGTTCCACACAACAGATGCTCCGTAGTTGAGGGGGTCAGCGGGAGGAGACGACGGCTGACACTGTGCCAGAAGGCTTGCCGGAATTGGTGTTACTGGAACTTTGACGTACTGCGTTGTAGTGGTTGAGCAGGCTGTCATTAGCGGCAGCAGGAACAGGCACCACAGCGCAGGGCGCCGTTGCAAGCACCGTTTTAATAACTGTCTGCCGCTGCTGACTGGCGGTCTGGCTACTTTTCTGTTCATTCAGCGTCGCTCCGGCTATCTGGTTGAAAATCCCTACGCTCAGGGCCTGTGACTGAGTGATAAACTCGGCCTGCTCCTTTTGTTGGGTCAGTGCAGTCAATGCCGTGGCCTGCGTTAGCGTTTTTCCATAAAAATGAAAGGCAACGGCCAGCAACAGGCCTATGCAGGCGAGGATCAGCACAGTAGTCATCACCGCAATTTTATTAATCATGATTGCCTCATCAGGCACACTTGCCGGTCGATTTCCCGCCGGTTTATCAGCCCGCGATTGCGCTGTTTATTCACGTAAACCCACTGGCGCAGGTCATCGCAGGCAGCCTTGGTATCACCGGCATTGAGGTGTCGGAGTAAAGAAGAGTGTTTAAAAGCGCCGACACCGACGTTGTAGGCGAAGGAATACAGCGCAGCTCGGGTGTAATTATCGATGGGGACTTTGACTGCCGCATCGACGGCTTTTTTGACCGGCTGCAAGTGTTTTAGCAACAGAGCCTCACACTCCTTGTCCGAGTAATATTTCCCCGGAACAACATCAGCCCCTGTAATACCACTACAAACGGTCCATACCCCACCCGCATCGCGATAAGGGGTACTTTTTTGCCCCTCAACGCCCTCCGGCCCGCCAAGTAAGGCAATCACAATAGTTAATGCGGTAGTGCCGCCCAATTTGACTAATTTGCTTCTCAATGCTGCTGACATAGCCATCAGGAACCTACCTTATTCATCACATCTTTCACCTCTTCGGCGACGCTTGCGGTATCCACTTCCGTATTATTTTTTCTACCGGCAAGATAGGAACGAAGGATCTCGGTTCTTTTCGAGTCTTCATTTTCGCGGTTTACCAGGGCACGTTTGTTGTTGCGATAAGAGTTAAAAGATAGCAATGCGCCGAAGATGGCGCAGAACACATAAATCCATTGTTCAGTGGTCAGACCCGCCGCACTAAAGAGTGCAGTGATCGTGGCCCAAAAATGCGTCCAGAATCCGTCACTTTGTGGGTTCATTTTCATAGTCTCCACCTCCAACTGTTGTTGGCTGTGCTCTGTAGTCATAGTTTCAGCGCCGGAGTCAGTTGCGACATAAAGTCTTGGGAGGTTGATTACTCGGCACTAAAGAGGTAAACAAAAAGGGCCACCGAAGTGACCCTTAGAATGAAACTAAAAACCCTGCCAAAGCAGGGTAAATTTGTTTGTTTAAACTAATCAATTCACCTAGGCGCTTAGAAATATTTTTCCTTTAGCGCAACCAGTTCGGCCTCAGCTTCCTGACCCAAAACTTCAATCCCCTTTTCCACAAACTCTACAAAAGCCTGAGCCTTGGCCTTAAAATCATCCAGGGGTGAACTTGCATCAGCTTGAGCCAAACTGCTGGCCGATTCGGTATCAGAAGATGATGTATCTGTAGAAGCCGCTGCCAATGCGGCATTGGCAGAAGCTACGTCCGTCACTGGTGTCACCGAGGCGGTATCCGCAGCAGTGGCATCTGCCGCAGGTGTCGCATCAGCAACGGTTGCATTTGAAACATTAGGGGCTAATTCACTCATGGTTATTTCCTCTTCAGTGGTATTTTCATTGGCATTTGCCGGTGTGTAATAAAGGCTTTTCAGCCAGTAGAAAAAACTTTTAAACATTCAACATCACCTCTTTTTGAGGTCTAAACGCAAAAAACCCCGCCGAAGCGAGGTTTTACATTCTGGGTTAGCGACGTGACTCAGTAACCACTATTGATAGAGTAAACGGCTTATTGCGGACCGCGTGAAGATTTCTTTAGGTTCGCGATAAATTTCAACAATCGGGTCCATATCCAGCTTTACATCTAACATTGCCAGACATCCTTCGACGAATCCTTCAGCCATTTGAAGCATGATCCGCACCAGTTTTTCATCACGTTTTATAGAGCGGGCAATCGCACGCTTAGGCTGCTTCATGACATAGTGCAGAATAAGCAGCTGATATTCTTCAGGCCGCGAAGTCTGGAGGCGCGTGACACAGCCGTCAATTAACAGTCCGTCATCATCGCAGCAGCTGATTCGCGAAGATGAAGGGCGTGGCAATAATCCCCGGAAACCGGCAGCCGTTTTCTGCCAATCCAACTGACTGTGATCCGCTGCCGCCCAGCCGCCCCACCGCTCCAGAACTTGTGGTATATCTCTCATAAGATGTCCTCCAAAGATCGCTTATTCATACCTTGCCATTTAGCGGCTGAGTTGATTTCCCAGGTTAAAACATCCATACCCAAGTTCTATTAGCTACGCATCACCCTGCTAAGTTAACTTAGATTTTATATTCAAACTTAAGTTTGATCAAATAAAACTAAGTTAACTTAGCAAAAATTAGTGAACATAACTTATGTGAATCTGGGAGGTGTCGAGTGAGAAACTGCTGCGCATGAATAAAAATACCGAGGCGAAATCTCTAAAATACTTAGCAATATCAAGAAATAAATAAGAATTGTGGGTCCAGCCTTAAGAGAACCTAAAGCTAAATTATTGAAATTTTCAGACAGTGAATCTAATGGATAAAATTTGACCTGCCACCGATTTTGGCCAACTGTACTACCGATACTCAATAGTTTCTTATATGTACTAATCAATGGCTGAAGTGGCGTAATACATTCCGCTCAGATCAAAAAATATTTTTTCAAATCCCTTGAATACCCAGCATAAAGTGAATGGCCTTAATAAACAGCATGTTAAGCCATCCATAAAGTAATGATATTTTAATTTACGCCATTTGAGTTGCGGCCGCGGCATGCTTTTTACGGGATTGCTACGTGACTCAGTAACCACTTTTAACAGAGTAAATGGCTTTTTGCGGACCGTGTAAGCTTTTTTGGTTTGCTAAAGTCATCAACATAAGTCATACCTAAGAATTATTAATCCTTGATCTTCCCAACCTAAGTTAAATTAGCTAGTATGCCTATAGTTAAGTTTTATCATATGCAACGTAGATAAGATTGGTGAGAGTAATTTATGGAATCAGTAGGAGCGAGACTAAAAAGACTACGCCGTGTGACTAAAACAACACAAAAAGTCCTCGGTGAATACTGCGGTGTATCAGACGTTACGGTGGGCTATTGGGAGAAGGATTTAAACGTTCCTAAAGCAGAGTCACTGTTAAAGCTTGCAAAATACTTTAACACCACTGAAGCTTATGTGTTGTATGGTACTGATTTTACAGGCCTTCAGCCGTTGGCAACCAGCGTCAGGAAAATCCCGATACTCTCATGGGTACAAGCTGGGGTGTTTACAGAATCGGAATCAAGTGAACTTTTTGAGAGAGCAGAGTACTGGATGGAAACCGGATTACGAGTGTCTTCAGACGCATTCGCTTTAACAGTGCGTGGTGATTCAATGACTAATCCATCTGGTCTGCCTAGCATCCCGGAAGGCTCTACTGTGATTGTCGATCCCAATGTCGAAGCCACCAATGGCAAAATTGTTGTCGCTCGTATAGCCGGTACTAGCGAGGCCACAATGAAAAAGTTAGTCATTGATGGTCCAAACAAATACCTTGTTCCTCTCAATCCGCGCTATGCCAATATTCCGATTTGCGACAACTGTGAAATTATTGGTGTCGTTCGCGGAGTGCAGTACGAAATCTAAAGAAATTCTGATAGTAAAAAGAGTTGAGGCTAGGCGGCTTTTGCTCTTTTTTCACCTTCGAAAATTAAGCTAAAGTTTTTAAAATGGAGGGTATATTCATCTTCATTGCGTATAAAATCGCCGAAACTCACTGTAATGAATCTCATCAAGAGACTTGAACCGCGGGCCTTGCGACTTGAATTATCTGCAATATCAACCATATTCAAAGGGAATTTTACCTTGTTATGAGGAAATACAGATGGCAGAGAAATTTGAAGCGGGCGACGTAGTACTGCTTAAATCTGGTGGTCCAAAAATGACTATCGACAGTTACGATCAGGATGATGAAAAATACCGCTGTGAGTGGTTTGTCGATGGCAAAGTGCAACACCAACTATTCAGAGAGTCTTCACTGGAGAAATACGTTTCACCTGGTTGGTAGCCTAGGCAGAATATCAAATATGCATTTAATGATTTGATTATTTGAATGCATTCCCTATAAACTAATCACGGCTAAGTCTACCCAAATAATGTATGTGCTTTTGAAAACGCCACTATTGATGGCGTCAATATTCGCTACATGCATTACGTTAACTTTTTAAACTAATACTTTTAGTTTAAAAATACAGGTAAGCGTGACAATTCGGTGTTATGAATATACTCATCAAGGAATGCCGCCATAACCTTTGCCTGCTCAAGAGTAAGGCCAGTAAACAGCTTTCCTGCAGTGGGAAGCTGAGGTAAATCCTCGATTTGGTAATTGAACCGTAAACAGGCGAGTTGTTGGCATTCACAACAATCCAGACTTGATGGAATATAGACAAGCACGTCTTCATTTGACATATATAAACTTCCTTTCTGATTGCATGGAAAAACCAGACTAACACGCTCCTAATAAGTATTAAATCCTAAAAATCATTCAGCCATCTCAAAATTCATATATCGTTAGCCACTCATTAATTTCAAATAACTCTCTTGAATAAGTTAAAGAATTAACTATTAAAGCGAACTATGTATATTTATTTAAATAAATATTCAAAACTTATCGCCAAATTCAAAGCTGGAATTAACGCTATTTCCCTAAGTTAAGGAAAAAATTAGCTAAAAACTCACCGTTTTATCTACAAGCAAGTTTTGTATTAAGCATGTCCCCTTATGGGCGTTATTAATCATAATGTTATAACTCACAATGCTTTTTTGCGATCTCTTACTGGAGCAAATTGTTGAAGGCTCGCGCGAGCCTTCGCGTGAAACTAACGTGATTGCCGTTCAGGTCAAGGCGATCAGAACTGCTTTCGGATTGTCACAAAGCGGCTTCGCAAAACTGTTTTCAGTGAGCGTTGATACGTTAAAAACTCGGAGCAAGGCCGGCGAGAACCCACTGGCCCTGCCAAAGCACTGCTTAGAGCCATTGAGCGCGACCCGCAGCACGTCATCCCCGCCCTGTCAGCCAAAGGCTAACTCCGCTTTTACGGCAAGTTTTCAATAAAGCATCTTTTTGAATTTCTTTTCAATCAGATGCTTTAAATAAAATCCCTATCTACCTAACAAATTACCTCAGGTTTTCTGCGCAGCTGCTAGGGATGAAGCAAAGGCAAAATTTCCTGAAATTGAATTCGATTTCACCTTTCATGATTTGAGGGCGAAAGACATTTCGGATTTGACCGGAAATCTATACAACAAGCAGGCGATTACCGGGCATAAAAATGCATCGCAAACTGCGATTTATGACAGAAAAATGAAGGTCGTTCCTACGGTGGTGACCAATAATATTATGAAATGATATTATGAAATCCCAAAAACAAAAAAACCACCCGAAGGTGGCATAACGACATTACTACTTTATGCTTATGATAATACTGTAATTTTCCATGGTACCCGGGACGAGACTTGAACTCGTACAGCGCGAACGCCGAGGGATTTTAAATCCCTTGTGTCTACCGATTCCACCACCCGGGCTCCGGGAAAATTGGAGGCGCGTTCCGGAGTCGAACCGGACTAGGCGGATTTGCAATCCGCTACATAACCGCTTTGTTAACGCGCCTTAATTCTTTACTAATCTTACTGTTATACAGAACTTGATTCTATATATCGAATTTGGAGCGGGAAACGAGACTCGAACTCGCGACCCCGACCTTGGCAAGGTCGTGCTCTACCAACTGAGCTATTCCCGCTTTAATCAGAACTTACTGATTTTTTTAACTTATCTTCTGGCTGTTGGCTTGCTGCCTTCCGATGCGTTGCATTCTACTTAGATGACGCGATGAGTCAATAAAATTATCTGCTTATCGCGACTGTTTGCCGCTTTTTAAATCACTTCGATCAAGGTTCCAGCAAATCGTTTCGCGCAGCGAACAAATATTGGAACATTGACCAGAATGTCAGCACCGCAGCGATGTACAACGCTACAACGCCCACTGCCACTGCAATGTCATCTGGACGCCAAAGCAGAGCGACCAATGACAGCATCTGTGCCATGGTTTTAACCTTGCCTATCCACGACACCGCCACGCTACTGCGTTTGCCAATTTCCGCCATCCATTCACGCAGTGCAGAGATAATAATCTCACGAGCAATCATGGTTGCTGCCGGCAAGGTTATCCACCAGGCGTGGAAGTATTCTGCCACCAGCACCAGCGCAATTGCCACTAGCACTTTATCGGCCACTGGGTCGAGAAACGCACCAAAGCGCGTCGTCTGTTTCCAGCGACGAGCAAGATAGCCATCAAACCAGTCAGTGATAGCGGCGAAAACAAAGATTAACGCGCATGCGGCTGGAGCCCAGACGTACGGCAAATAGAAAGCCAGTACAAAGAACGGGATCATCGCAACGCGAAATAGGGTAAGGCACGTCGGTATATTAAATTGCATGTGCTTAGGTAACTATCTGTCCGATGTAGATATTATGAGTATGTTGCTACAATGACCCTAGTGTTTCAACGCATTATGGATTTTTTCTGCCAATGCGTGTGAAATACCCGGCACTTTTGCAATTTCCTCTGCGCTGGCATTCAATAATGGCTGGATGCCTCCCATGTACTTAAGCAGAACCTGACGCCTTTTTGGCCCTACCCCTTCAATTTCTTCAAGCGCACTGGTATTTCTGACCTTCGCTCGTTTCTTTCGGTGCCCAGTAATAGCGTGATCGTGCGAATCGTCACGAATATGTTGTATCACATGCAGTGCGGGTGAGTCAGATGGCAATGCAATGCCCTCGCCCTCGGCTTTGAAAAAAAGCGTCTCGAGACCGGCTTTACGATCTGCACCCTTGGCAATACCAATCAGCAGCGGCTTGGTCTTATCCCACGCCACGTCTAATTGTTTAAACACATCGATAGCCATCCCCAGCTGGCCTTTGCCGCCGTCAATGAAAATAACGTCGGGGATTTTTGCCTCTTCGATAGCTTTACCATAACGACGATTGAGAACCTGTGTCATCGCGGCATAATCGTCGCCGGGGGTAATACCGGTAATATTATAGCGACGATACTCGGCGCGCACTGGACCATTCGCGTCAAATACGACACATGAAGCCACAGTCTGCTCGCCCATAGTATGGCTAATATCGAAACATTCCATCCGGTTAATCTCGGAAAGATTTAACGTTTTGGCAAGCTCGGCCATACGTTGATGGATGGTAGAACGCTCGGACAAACGGGTTGTCAGGGCGGTAGTCGCATTGGTGCGAGCCAGTTTGAGATAGCGCGCCCTGTCGCCTCGCGGCTTACTCTGAATATAAACTTTGCGACCCGCCATTTCACTCAGTGATTCGGCCAACAGGTCTTTTTCCGGCAGACTGAAATCGAGCAGGATCTCGCCCGGCAGCGTTCGGGCCTGGCTACCTTGCAGATAAAACTGGCCAACAAAGGTTTGCACCACTTCTGACATGTCGGTGCCACCCGGCACTTTGGGAAAATAACTTCTGCTGCCCAGTACTTTACCCTGACGGATAAACAGCACATGCAGGCAGGCCATACCGGACTCGAAGCCAACGCCGATAACGTCGAGATCTTCGCTGTTTCCGCTGACAAATTGGCGCTCGGTAACACGACGCACCGCCTGGATCTGGTCGCGAAAACGCCCCGCTTCTTCGAAACGAAGATTCTTACTGGCATCTTCCATGCGCTCAATCAGCTGAGTTACAACCTGCTGGTCTTTCCCGGCCAGAAAAAGACGAACGTAATCAACCTGCTGTTTATATTCATCTTCGCTCACTAACCCGCTGACGCAAGGCCCTAGACAACGCCCAATCTGATATTGCAGGCACGGGCGGGAGCGGTTGCGATAGACACTGTTCTCGCATTGGCGAATAGGGAACAGTTTCTGTAAAAGGGTCAATGTTTCCCGAACAGCATAAGAATTTGGGAACGGACCGAAATATTCGCCCTTGGCATGTTTAGCGCCACGGTGAATGGTCAGTCGCGGGTGATTATCGGCACTCAGGAAAATTAGCGGGTAAGATTTGTCGTCACGCAACAATACATTGTAGCGCGGCTGGTAGAGCTTGATGTAGTTATGCTCAAGCAGCAATGCTTCGGTTTCTGTGTGAGTTACCGTGACATCGATCTGCTCGATATTTTTGACCAGTGTCTCAGTCTTGCGACTTGAGACCTGGACACGAAAATAACTGGAAAGCCGCTTTTTAAGATCTTTGGCTTTACCAACGTAAATGACCGTCCCGCTTGCATCGTACATTCTGTAGACGCCGGGCTGGCTGGTGACCGTTTTTAAAAAGGCCTGGGGATCAAAGCGCTCATTACTCACTGCCAGATAACGTCTCCGAGTTGAAAAGACCGTGGCGAATTGCCAGATGGGTCAATTCTACATCACCATTAATATTTAGTTTACTAAACATTCTGTAACGATAGCTGTTTACCGTTTTAGGGCTGAGATTAAGCTGCTCTGAGATTTCAGTGACTTTTTGTCCTTTGGTTATCATCAACATAATTTGCAGCTCACGTTCAGAAAGGCTGTCAAAAGGCGTTTCAGACTGTGGCTCAAGCTGGCCAAGCGCCATTTGTTGAGCGATATCGGAGGCAATATAACGCTGGCCAGAATCTACCAGACGTATTGCATTAACCACTTCCTGTGGTGCAGCTCCTTTACTGAGATAACCGGACGCACCGGCTTGCATCACTTTCGCGGGCAAAGGGTTTTCGGTATATATCGTCAGCATGATTATCTTGATGTCAGGACAAAAACGCACAATTTTTTTTGTGGCTTCCAGGCCGCCGATACCCGGCATACTCATGTCCATCAAAACGATATCGACATGATTGCTGCGGCACCATTTTACGGCATCTTCACCGCATTGCACCTCATCAACAACGTTGATGCCTTTGACATCCTCAAGAATGCGTCGAATCCCTGCGCGCACCAGTTCGTGGTCATCTACAAGAAGAACGCTAATCAAAGAGAACTCTCCAAAATTAAGGGCGTCACACGGTCGTATTTTTCATTAGTACCAGGTAAGACCTGAAAGCAACAAACATGACTGCGGATATAAAAAATAGTATTGAAGCTAATTAAATCAACTGGCGTATTTTACTGCATGCGGGAGAAATTAACCAAGTACTGATTGCAAAAACTTAACCTTTAAAAATGTAAGGGAGAAATTCCAGTCTACTGTACAGGCTTATTCCAGTATAAGACGAAATCCTATAAAAATCATGAAATAGCGCAACAATCGTCAAAAGACGAAGATAACAAGATAAGCAAAAACTGCATTTGGTCATGACGATTTTATTAACGAGCAAAATAACAGCAGCCAACGGAAAACATATATTACTGATTTAATCAGGAATTATTTTTTTGTTGTGAGCTTGATTAAATTTTTAATATGAAAAAGCGTCAACATTAGGTTGAAGCATTCTCATGTTAGAGACTTTGTTTAGAATCCTATCCCTGCATCTGCTTTATCCGTAACGCCAGAATAGTGTTTTACCCAGTGCTAATGGCAAGGTGCTCCACGCCAGAAGATGACTGTGCTAATATGGTGCAACCTTTTGTGCAGCTTGTCCCCATATTGGCGATAAATTTTCAAACGACCCCAATGGCCTCCAAAGAGTGGCCAGTTTTAAGGAGCTTAAATGAGCGCATCTGATTTTAACACCCAGGCAAACGTTGAAACCCTCGCAACCGAAGTTGCCTGTCTGAAGGCCACCGTCACCTTTTTACTCAAGGCTATCGGCCAGGTTGATGCGAGCAAAGCAGTGCTGAATCTCGAAAAATTCATTACCCAAATTGAAGACCCACAGCAGGCTGAAATTTTCAACGCGACCCTACAGCAGATCAAACTTGGCTACCGCCAATAATAACGCGTTAACTTTAAACACATTTATATGAGAGCCCGCGGCTCTCTTTTTTTGTCATTAAGCTGATCCTCATCAAGTCGTGAGCCAAAGTTTCTCTTGAGATAAACGCCCAATAGATTAAATCTGCTAAAATAAAGAACCGTTTACTTTCAACCAGAGGCTCTTTTTATGACTGAAAAATCCAGTGAAAACAAAACCAAAGCTGATGATGTACACGTTAGTGATGGATTGGCAGAAATGCATAAAGTTGCCGAACAACTCACCGAAGAAGAACTGCATAAAATTGCCGAAGAGGCCAGAAAAGCGGCCGAAGACGCGAAGAACAATCCGCACCCCTGATACTTTGTGCGTTAACTGCCTGCACCCCGGACGCTGTGATTACCATGCATGAGAATTTTTTAGCTAAAAACCAATCGCTTGTCGCAAAGGCAATCGACTATCAACACGGAGACTTTGAGCCGTCGCATAGTCATGGCTGCTCCCAGCTAATTCATGCTCTTTCCGGCGTTGTTCAGGTGACTACTCATCACGGCGTCTGGATGGTGCCACCCGGCCGCGGCGTGTGGTTGCCGGCCAATGTTACTCATAGTCTGCGATTTATCGGTGGCGTACAGGCACGCACTTTATTTGTTGATTCTCTCGCTCGCGCCGACTTGCCGGATCAGTGCCAGGTGGTCCAGGTTTCACCGCTGCTGCGCGAACTTATTCTGGCCTCTTTTAGCGTTCCGGAAAATTATGCCGTAGGCGGACGCGACGAACGAATCATTGAACTGATCCTCGACGAACTACGACTGTTGCCAATCCTGCCACTGCATCTTCCTGAACCGCGCGATCCTCAGCTTTTGGCTATTTGCCAGCAAATACAACAAGATTTGTCTGCTGCCTGGGAGTTGGAAGAGATAGCCGCCAACATGGGGATCAGTGGGAGAACGCTGTCACGCCGCTTTCAGCGCGAGACCGGATTGCGTTTTAGCGATTGGATTAGACGAGCGAAGATATTGTCTGCAATGAACGGGCTGGCATTGGGGCAATCGGTATTAGATGTGGCGCTGGAGCTAGGTTATGACAGCCCCAGTGCTTTCAGCGCCATGTTTCGCAGAACGCTGGGCGTGTCACCCAGCGAATATTTCAGTTCTGCGGCACGCGCCGCAGAAACAGCAGAGTCATTATCCTAAAAGTTGAGCACTGGCATTAAACAGCGCCTGGAGAGAGGCGCTGGAAACGTCACTGTCGATTCCCACGCCGTAAACTCTTTCTCCCTGAGGGCGCTGAACGCTGACATAGGCCACCGCACGGCTGTGGCTCTGGTGTCCCAGCGTATGCTCGTCGTAATCGCCAATCTCCAGCATTAAATCAAACGTCCGATGCAGTGCATCCACGGCTGAAGACAGCAAGCCATTGCCGCTTCCGGTCAAGGTCAGCTCTTTGCCCTGATAATTTACCTTGGCACTAAACTGGCGAACGCTGCTTTCATCGCTGCGAATGTCATAGCTCAGCAGCTTCATTTTCGGCTGATCTATCAGACCATATTGCTGACGGAATAAACGCCAGATGTCGCTGGTGCTCATCTCTTTTCCGCTGGTGTCAGTCTCTTTTTGTACCGCTTTGCTAAACGCAATCTGCAACCCGCGCGGCAGCTTAAGCCCATGGTTCTGCTCAAGTAACCACGCCGCCCCACTCTTGCCAGACTGGCTGTTGACGCGGATCACCGCTTCATAACTACAGCCAACATCGGCAGGGTCCAGCGACAAATATGGGACATTCCAGCGCTGATCTCCACGCAGTTTTTGCGCCGCGAAACCTTTTTTTATCGCGTCCTGATGCGAACCTGAGAAGGCAGTAAATACCAGTTCACCGGCATACGGGTGGCGCGGATGCACCGGCAGCTGATTACACTGCTCGACAATTTCAACAATGCCTTTGAGGTCACTGAAATCCAGGCCCGGAGAAATACCCTGAGTGTAGAAGTTTAGTGCCATAGTCACTAAATCGACATTGCCGGTGCGCTCGCCGTTGGCAAACAGGCACCCTTCAACGCGGTCGGCACCGGCCAGCAACGCCAGTTCGGCAGAGGCGACTCCGGTACCACGGTCATTGTGTGGATGCACGCTAATAGAAACCTGATCGCGACGGCTGAAATGACGGCAGAACCACTCAATCTGATCGGCATAAATATTGGGTGAGCTCACTTCTACCGTGGCTGGCAGGTTGAGGATCATCGGCCGCTCGGCGCAAGGCTCCCAGACTGCGGCAACCGCTTCACACACTTCCAGCGAAAAATCGAGTTCAGTCATGCAGAAAGTTTCCGGCGAATACTCAAAGGTCCACTTTGTTTGCGGATACTTTTCGCAAAGCTGGCGGATCTGCCTGGCACCGCGCACTGCCAATTCGACTGTGGAAGCTTTATCGGTGTTAAACACCACTTCGCGGAACATCGGCGATGTCGCGTTATATAAATGCACGATGGCACGCGGCGCGCCAATCAGCGATTCAAAGGTACGTTCGATTAAATCACTGCGCGATTGAGTCAATACCTGAATATAAACATCTTCAGGAATGGCCTTGTCTTCGATTAAACCACGGACAAAGTCGAAATCTGTTTGCGAAGCCGAAGGAAATGCCACTTCAATCTGCTTGAATCCACAACGCAGCAGCATGTCATAAAATTGGCGCTTACGCTGGTTATCCATTGGCTCGGCAAGCGACTGGTTACCATCCCGTAAATCGCTTGAACACCATTGCGGAACCTTATCAAGGGTTTTGCTCGGCCATTGACGGTCGGGCAGATTTACCGGTGGGAAGGCCACGTATTTTTGCGACGGGTTGGCTAACATAGTATTTCTCCATTCTTGAGTGCGGACCAAATTCCGCTGCCAGAAACAAGTATGGCGCAATCTGCAAAGTGTCGCGCCTCGCTAAATGACATTGACCCGCGCAAAACGGACAAAGCAACACTGAGATTGCCGAGGAAGTGAGCATTGTCATAACCCTGTAAAAATAAAGGTACATTTGCTGTCAGATTTTTTCTTCACGAAGTTATAATGCGCCGGAATTTAACATTACTATGTGGCACACCTGCCCGAATGCTGTTCATCCTCAAGCGGCAGAATTCACCACAATAATAGAGAAAAGAGCCGGTTAGAGCTCTTATTCCATACATGACAGGAACCTGAAAGCTATGCAAAACGAGACAGAAATCATTGCAAAAACGGAAGAAGAAACACCGGAACATTTGCGCCGAAATTTAAGCAATCGGCATATTCAGTTGATCGCCATCGGGGGTGCCATTGGTACCGGCCTGTTTATGGGCTCTGGCAAAACGATCAGCCTCGCCGGCCCTTCTATCATCTTCGTTTATATGATCATCGGCTTTATGCTGTTTTTCGTGATGCGTGCGATGGGTGAATTGCTGCTGTCCAATCTCGAATACAAGTCATTTAGCGACTTTGCCGCCGACCTGCTCGGTCCATGGGCTGGCTATTTTACCGGCTGGACCTACTGGTTTTGCTGGGTAGTTACCGGCATTGCCGACGTCGTGGCCGTCACGTCTTACGCACAATTCTGGTTCCCGGGTCTTTCACAATGGGTCGCCTCGCTAATTTTCGTATTGATCCTGTTTGGGCTTAATCTCGCGACGGTAAAAATGTTCGGCGAAACCGAATTCTGGTTCGCGATGATCAAAATTGTCGCTATCGTCGGTCTGATCATTACCGGTCTGGTAATGGTATTGATGCACTACCAGACGCCAAGCGGTTCCGTGGCTGCATTCAGCAACCTTTGGGACAACGGCGGGTTTTTCCCGAAAGGTATCAGCGGCTTCTTTGCCGGATTCCAGATTGCCATTTTCGCCTTCGTTGGCATTGAACTGGTAGGCACCACCGCAGCAGAGACTAAAGATCCGAAAAAATCGCTGCCCCGCGCTATCAACGCCATTCCGCTGCGTATCATCATGTTTTACGTTTTCGCACTGATTGCCATTATGTGCGTAACGCCGTGGAGCTCGGTTGCCTCTGATAAAAGCCCGTTCGTTGAACTGTTTGTGCTTGCCGGCCTGCCCGCTGCTGCCAGCATCATCAACTTTGTGGTGCTGACGTCCGCCGCCTCTTCCGCCAACAGCGGCATTTTCTCCACCAGTCGCATGCTGTTTGGTCTGGGACAGGAAGGAATGGCGCCAAAAGCCTTTGGCAAACTGTCTTCGCGTGCCGTACCGTCCAACGGACTGATTTTCTCCTGCATCTGCCTGCTGGCAGGCGTAGTGCTGATTTATCTAATCCCTAACGTATTGACGGTGTTCACTCTGGTTACCACGGTTTCAGCGATTCTGTTTATGTTCGTCTGGACCATTATCCTGTGTTCATATCTGGTTTATCGCCGTAAACGCCCACAGCTGCACGCCGCTTCGGAATATAAAATGCCGCTGGGGATTTTAATGTGCTGGGTCGGGATGGCATTCTTCGCCTTCGTACTGGTGCTGTTGACACTGCAAGATGATACCCGCCAGGCACTGATGGTTACGCCACTGTGGTTCGTTATTCTGGGAATCGGCTACTGGATCCGTTGTAAAAAGCAGCCAGCACTGAAGTAATGCCGCTGCTCAATCAATGAAAAATGCCCATCGGTTTAACCAGATGGGCATTTTTTTATCGATGGCAAGAGTTGGCAACATTACTCTCGCGGCCTGATACCTTGAATAATAATCTGCTGTAAGTTAGACACCGCCTGCTCAAAGAAAGCCTCGTCATCTAATGTCTGGCCGCTAATAGCTTCAATCTGCACGCCGAAATCGGCATAGTGCTGGGTGGTTGACCACAAAATAAACAACAGATGCAAAGGCTCTATCGGCGCAAGTTGTCCGGCTTTTACCCATCCACGAATAATCGCAGATTTTTCGTCAACCAGCTGTTTAAGATGAGTACTCAACACCTGTTTAAGCAGCGGCGCGCCCTGCAACATCTCCAGGCAAAACAGTCGTGAAGCTTGAGGATGGTCACGCGACACGCAAAGCTTGAGATAGATATATTCTTTAATTGCCTGCATTGGCTGCTGATCGGCATTCAGCGCCGCCAGAGGCTCTAGCCAGATATCCAGCAAGTCTTTCAAAACCGCAACGTACAAATCTTCCTTTGACGGAAAGTAATACAGCAGATTGGTTTTTGAAACGTCGGCCCGCTCGGCCACCTGATCAAGGCTGGTACCATGAATACCGTACAAAGAAAAAAACTCTAATGCCGCAGCCATAATCGTGGTCCGTTTTGCCGCCACGGCACGCGAACGCCGGCTCGGCGGCTTTTTGTTCCCGGTCGTTCCCTCTGCTGCCACTGGCTTCATCCTCTATTCATCGACTCTTGCGTTTGCCAAGCATAACAAAACCCTGTCATCACGACCATGCCCGCCCATTGCCCGGAATTTACTGCTTCTCACAGTCTAATCAACAGGCATTTTCGCACCATTTTCGTTCAATCTTGCATGATTTTCGTGCAGTTATTTTTTACCAAATGGTCCGATTTAGACCATTTGCTCTACCAAAATTTAGCACACATATTTAACACATTGATAATAAATGAATTTTAAAAACTGGCATCGAGTTTGCAATCAATACCTTACGTAGTCGAACAGCAAGGCGCAATTAGGAACCCGCAGGATGCACTCAAGCCGCGCTGTGTTGATTTGGATAGACAGGTAGTCGAAGCGCCCTGCCTAAGCCGGGCCAAATTCATTCAAGAGGTGTGCTATGAAAATCGGTGTCTTTATTCCTATCGGTAACAATGGCTGGTTGATTTCAGAAAACGCGCCACAGTATCAGCCGACTTTTGAGCTGAACAAAACCATCGTACAAAAAGCCGAACATTATAATTTTGATTTCGCGCTCTCGATGATCAAGTTACGCGGATTCGGTGGCAAGACTGAATTCTGGGAACACAACATGGAGTCTTTCACGCTGATGGCGGGTCTGGCTGCTGTGACCAGCAAAATCAAACTTTACGCTACCGCCGCTACGCTGGTTATGCCACCGGCGATTGTTGCACGCATGGCCGCGACCATTGACTCGATTTCCAACGGCCGCTTTGGCGTCAACGTCGTTACTGGCTGGCAGAAGCCTGAGTATGAGCAGATGGGAATGTGGCCAGGCGATGAGTATTTTAGCCGTCGTTATGACTATTTAACCGAGTACGTCACCGTGCTGCGTGACCTGTGGGGCACCGGACACTGTGACATGAAAGGCGAATTTTTCAAGATGGACGACTGCCGCGTCAGTCCGCGTCCGCAGGCCGAGATGAAAATTATCTGTGCCGGGCAAAGCGATGCTGGCATGGCGTTCTCTGCCAAATATGCCGACTACAACTTCTGCTTTGGCAAAGGCGTGAATACCCCGACCGCATTTGCAGCCGTTCCTGCACGCATGAAAGTTGCCGCCGAAGCCGAAAAACGCGATGTCGCTTCCTATGTATTGTTCATGATTATTGCTGATGAAAGTGACGCCGCGGCTCGCGCCAAGTGGGAGTCTTACAAAGAAGGTGCTGACAGCGAGGCGTTGGCCTGGCTGACCGATCAGGCCAGCAAAGACACCAAATCTGGCGCGGATACCAATGTTCGTCAGATGGGCGACCCGACTTCAGCGGTAAACATCAACATGGGTACGCTGGTAGGTTCCTACGCCAACGTGGCAAAAATGCTCGACGAAATTGCTACCGTACCAGGCACCGAGGGCGTACTGCTAACCTTCGACGATTTTGTTCAGGGAATTGAAAACTTTGGCCAGTTTATCCAGCCATTAATGAAAACTCGCCAATATCTGCTTAATGACTCATCTGCCGAAAAAGAGGTCGCGTAATGAAAATTGTTGAAAATGCCGTGGTACGTCGTGATCCAGGTTCGGTTGACGGCGAAGTTATTTTACCCGCGCGTCCTGAGTCGCTGGCCTTTTCCCCGCAGCAGACGGCGCTTATCGTCATAGATATGCAGAATGCTTATGCCTCCAAGGGCGGCTATCTGGATCTGGCCGGTTTTGACGTTTCACATACCGGCCCGGTAATCGCCAACATCAAACGCGCTATCGCTGCCGCTCGCTCTGCGGGCATTAAAGTGATCTTTTTCCAGAACGGCTGGGATAATCAATACGTCGAGGCTGGCGGTGAAGGTTCACCAAACTTCCATAAATCCAATGCATTGAAAACCATGCGCAAGCACCCGCAACTGATGGGCAAGCTGCTGGCCAAGGGTGACTGGGATTACGATCTGGTTGATGAATTACAACTACAGCCTGGCGACATTGTGCTGCCAAAACCGCGCTACAGCGGCTTCTTCAATACCCAACTCGACAGCCTGCTGCGCAGCTACGGCATTCATCATCTGGTATTTACCGGGATTGCTACCAATGTGTGTGTGGAATCCACACTGCGCGATGGTTTCTTCCTGGAATATTTCAGCGTCGTGCTGGAAGACGCAACCCATCAGGCGGGTCCGGAATTTGCCCAGAAAGCGGCGATATACAACATTGAAACCTTCTTCGGCTGGGTTTCCAACGTCGACAGTTTCTGTAACACGGTAGCGAAAACCGCAGAGAAATTGAGCCAAACGGCCTGACTTACAGACAATAAATATTGCCCATTACACTTTGAAAAGGAAAAGCATTATGCCAAAGAGCATCATCATCCCCGAAGGCACCGGCGTACCCATTGCGCCATTTGTTCCCGGCACGCTGGCTGACGGCATTGTTTATGTTTCCGGAACCCTGCCGTTCGACAAAGATAATAATGTGGTGTTTCCCGGTGATGCCCAGGCGCAAACCCGCCATGTACTGGAGACCATCAAAGGGGTGATTGAAACCGCGGGCGGCACCATGGATGACGTGACTTTCAACTCGATTTTCATCACCGACTGGAGCAACTATGCCGCAGTTAACCAGGTCTACGCCGAATATTTTCCCGGCGAAAAACCGGCTCGTTTCTGCATACAGTGTGGCCTGGTCAAACCCGAAGCGCTGGTAGAGATAGCCTCCGTTGCCCACATAGGCAAATAACGACACCGCGAAACAAGGTGAGAATGGCATGAGCAAAACGTCCCTGTTTTACAAAGTTTCTGGCAGTACATTACCTACGGCGCAAACTGTGGTGCTTTCGTCGGGTCTGGGCGGCGTACACGGATTTTGGCAGCCACAGCTGGCAATGCTGGAAAAGCATTTTCGGGTCGTCGTCTACGATCAGTTTGGTACTGGCCGCAGTCAGGGCGTGATTCCGGCAGGTTATCGCCTGGAAGACATGGCAGACGAGCTCGCCGCGCTGCTCAATACTCTTAAGATTGACCGCTGCCATCTTATTGGCCATGCATTAGGTGGCAATATTGGATTGCATTTGTCCCAACGCTACCCGGCGCTGCTGGAAAGTCTGGTGGTTGTCAACGGCTGGACAGTGCTTGATAGCCAGACTCGCCGCTGTTTCATGGTGCGCCAGGATTTGCTGCTCAACAGCGGCGTGGAAGCCTATGTGCGCGCCCAGCCGCTGTTCCTGTATCCGGCTGACTGGCTTTCAGCCCACGCGGATTTGCTGGACAACGAACAGGCGCATCAGGTTGAGCATTTTCAAGGAATGGAAAACCTGCTGCATCGCTTGCAGGCACTGATGGCGCACGATCTCAGCGATAGTCTGGACAGCATTAATACGCCGACGCTGGCTTTCAGCTGCCAAGATGATCTGCTGGTACCATGGCACTGCTCGAGCACGCTGGCGCGCAATCTGCCGATTGGTGAGCACTTGCAAATGAACTACGGCGGCCATGCGATGAGCGTGACCGATAGTGAAACCTTCAACCCTCTTTTACTGGAATGGCTGCTGCGTTTTGCGAGCGATGCCAATCCACAGACTTCGGAGTCCCAATGGCCGACGCATTAATTGCCAGCGCACTGGCAACATTATTTACTGAAGCACGGACTCACAATGGCTGGCAGGAAAAACCGGTCAGCGACGAACTGCTGCAACAGGCCTACGATTTGGCGCGCATGGGGCCAACATCGGCTAACTGTTGCCCATTGCGCGTGGTGTTTATTCGCAGCCAGGAGCAAAAAGAAAAGCTCGCTCCTGCACTGTCGAGCGGCAATCTGCAAAAGACTCTGAGCGCGCCAGTGACCGCCATTCTGGCTTACGATCCGGCGTTTTACGATCTGCTGCCGGAGCTTTATCCACACGGTGATGCCCGCTCGTGGTTCACTTCAAGCCCTGAGTTGGCCCACGAGACTGCGTTTCGCAATGCCAGCCTGCAAGCGGCGTATCTGATCCTAGCGCTGCGCTCGCTGGGTCTCGATACCGGTCCAATGTCTGGATTCGATCAAGCCAAAGTTAACGACACCTTCCTGGCAGAGAGCGGCTGGAAAGCCAACTTTTTGCTCAATATCGGCTATGGCGACAGCGGCAAGGTTTATCCGCGTGCGCCGCGACTGGCCTTTGAGCGCGTTTGTAAAATCATCTGAACCAGCGAATAGCGGAGTGATTTATGTCTTTGAAACCATTATCTCTGGAACCCATGCCTGAAAAAATTCTCGACATCCCGCTGACTGAACTGGCCGGGGTCGAAAAACAGGCCTTTCGCGATGCGATGTCACACCTCGGTTCGGCGGTGAATATCATCACTACCGATGGCAAGGCCGGACGTGCAGGATTTACGGCCTCAGCGGTGTGCAGTGTGACCGACACCCCGCCAACGCTGCTGGTATGCCTGAATCGCTCGGCTTCGGTTTATCCGATTTTCCAGCAGAATCAGGTGCTGTGTGTCAACACGCTGTCCGACAGCCACGAAGGGCTTTCTAATCTTTTTGGCGGTAAGACGCCGATGGAGCAGCGCTTTGCTGCCGCTAACTGGACTGCGATGGCGAGCGGCTCTCCGGCGCTCGAAGGCGCACTGACCTCGTTCGACTGCCGCGTGAGTCAGGTCACCAGCGTCGGCACCCATGATGTTTTGTTTTGCGAAGTCATCGATATTTTACGTAATGATGAAAGCCACGGATTGGTCTATTTCGACCGACGCTATCACCCTCTGATACGTCAAAAATCACAGGCCTGACAGCAGGCCTTTCCTCTGTTTTTTTATCACAGCGATATTAACAAGACGTGGAGAAGACGATGGCGAATACCTGGTTTCCTCAATGGCGAAAAAGGACCGGCAGTCTGGAAGGTGCAGTGATTGCTCCGGACGAGCGTTTGCCTTTAATACCAACGATTATCATGGGTTTACAGCACGCGGTAGCGATGTTTGGCGCGACAGTGTTAATGCCGCTGCTGATGGGTTTTGACGCCAATGTGTCAATCCTGATGTCAGGGATTGGGACTTTGCTGTTTTTCATCATCGTCGGCGGTCGTGTGCCGAGCTATTTGGGTTCCAGCGCCTCGTTTGTCGGCCTGGTGATTGCCGTCACCGGCTACAGCGGTCACGGCCCCAATCCGAATATTGCGCTGGCGCTGGGCGGTATTATTGCCTGTGGTGCACTGTATACGCTGATTGGCTTTGTGGTGATGGCAGTCGGCACGCGCTGGATTGAAAAACTGATGCCGCCGGTAGTTACTGGCGCCGTGGTGATGGCGATTGGGCTGAATCTGGCACCGATCGCGGTCAACAGTGTCTCTGCCTCAATGTTTGACAGCTGGATGGCGGTGGTAACCGTGCTGTGTATTGGCGGTGTTGCAGTGTTTACTCGCGGGCTGATGCAGCGTCTGATGCTATTGCTGGGCCTCATTGCGGCCTATGTGATTTATTTTGTCATCACTAACGTGCTCGGTTGGGGCAAGCCTATTGATTTTAGTGGCATTGCCAGCGCCGCGTGGATTGGCATGCCGAGCTTTACCGCACCCGTGTTTAGCAGCCATGCGATGCTGTTACTGATGCCGGTTGCAGTAATTCTGATTGCCGAAAACCTGGGTCATATCAAGGCTGTTGCAGGAATGACCGGTAAAAATCTTGACCCGTTTCTGGGCCGCGCTTTTGTCGGTGATGGACTGGCCACCATGCTTTCTGCCTCTGCGGGCGGCACAGGGGTTACAACTTATGCTGAAAATATCGGCGTAATGTCGGTAACCAAGATTTACTCGACACTTATTTTCGTTGCTGCCGCCGTAGTTGCCATTCTGTTGGGCTTCTCTCCCAAATTTGGTGCATTAATCCATACCATCCCCGGTCCGGTTTTGGGTGGCGCTTCAATTGTAGTATTTGGCCTGATTGCCGTTGCTGGCGCTCGCATCTGGCTGCAAAACCAGGTGGATTTGAACCAGAATGGCAACCTGATTATGGTCGCGGTGACGCTGGTGCTGGGGGCTGGCAACTTTTCGCTGACCTTCGGTGGATTCACCATGGGTGGAATAGGCACCGCCACTTTCGGGGCTATCCTGCTTAACGCGCTGCTTAAAAATAGAAAGCTCGCCGTTGTTGGCACGGATACTGCATTAAAAGATCACTGACGACCTCAGTTTCTCCTTAGCTCATCAACTTTGATGATCGCCAGCAGCTAATCGGTCCACCCGTCCGATTTACCTGCTGGTTTTTTTCTTTTTAATCCTCAAAAAACTATTTTAAATCAAGAAAGTTAAGTCAAAATCTTGTGCTGCGCAAAGCCTTTAATGCTGCGCACGGCCCATAATGCTGCGCATGGCTTAGGTGCTGCGCACGGCCTTTAATGCTGCGCATGGCCTTTAGCTTAACTTCAACTTCATGCGCTGCGCTTACTGGGCTGCGGCCCAGACCGCCTCAAGGGTGGCCCTTGGGCCGCCACCCTTAAGAATCCCGGGCCCCTTTTCTTGTGACCAGATTGGTGCAAAAAAAATAGATCTTTTCAGAAGCCTCGGTGCGTGGCGTTGGCCACGGCCCTGCTGGCTGCCTTCACTCAGTCGGGAGCCAAAAGCGTCTCCCTTTCCTTCGCTCAGCGTAGGCCCGAGGCCGCCAATAGTAGCTAAAAAGAAAAACCGGCAACTCTACGGCGGTCAAAACCCGATCTCACAAAGATAGGTCTCTTAGGTTTGTTCGAGACTAAATATAACTTTTGATTTCGTTTTTGAATTAATAAAACCGATATTCACAGAATGTCACCTTCAAAAAAAATTCTTGTCAGAAGAAAGGCCTTTTGACCTCAGCTTAGGTTGCCGATTTTTCTTTAATAGCCCTGATTGGCGGTCTCGAGGCGGCGCTGAGCGAGGGAGAAAGACGTTTTTGGCTTTCGAACGAACGAGGGGACCGCGCAGCGGCGCGACCAACGCCACACTCGGTGGCAACTGAAACAAACTCATCGTCTGGTGCCGTACAGGCAAACGACACCAAAGGGGCGCGGAGATGCAAGAGGGCTCGCCCTGGAGACCTCTTGCCCGGTTCCGGCACTGCCGGTTAAATGACCATTGAAATTAATGAACCGGAAAAACGCCTCGGTGATCATTGACCTTAAAAAGCCCGTGCGCAGCACCTAAAGCCCATGCGCAGCACCCAAAACGCGGAGATGCAAGAGGGCTCGCCCTGGAGACCTCTTGCCCGGTTCCGGCGCGGCTGGTTAAATGACCATTGAAATGAGTGAACCGGAAAAATTCCCCGGTGATTATTGACCTTAAAAGTTGATCGCGACCAAAGCCACACTTGATGCTGCGCACGGCCTTTAGCTTAACTTCAAATTCAACTTCAACTTTATGCGCTGCGCTTACTGGGTGGCGGCCCAGACCGCCTCAAGGGTGGCCCTTGGGCCGCCACCCTTAAGAATCCCGGGCCCCTTTTCTTGTGACCAGATTGGTGCAAAAAAAATAGATCTTTTCAGAAGCCTCGGTGCGTGGCGTTGGCCACGGCCCTGCGGGCTGCCTTCACTCAGTCGGGAGCCAAAAGCGTCTCCCTTTCCTTCGCTCAGCGTAGGCCTGAGGCCGCCAATAGCAGCTAAAAAGAAAAACCGGCAACTCTACGGCGGTCAAAAGCCGTTTCCTCAGGCAAAATCTTTTTTAAAATAAAATTAAAGTGAAAGTGTCGATGATCTGATTGGCGGTCTCGGGGCGGCGCTGAGGGAGTGAGAAAGACGCTTTTGGCTTTCGAACGAACGAGGGGACCGCGCAGCGGCGCGACCAACGCCACACACGTTGGCAACTGAAACGAACTCATCGTCTGGTGCCGTACAAATAAGCGACACCAAAGGGGCGCGGAGATGCAAGAGGGCTCGCCCTGGAGACCTCTTGCCCGGTTCCGGCACTGCCGGTTAAATGACCATTGAAATTAATGAACCGGAAAAACGCCTCGGTGATCATTGACCTTAAAAAGCCCGTGCGCAGCACCTAAAGCCCATGCGCAGCACCCAAAACGCGGAGATGCAAGAGGGCTCGCCCTGGAGACCTCTTGCCCGGTTCCGGCACTGCCGGTTAATTGACCATTGAAATTCGTGAACCGGAAAAACTCCTCGGTGATCATTGACCTTAAAAAGCCCGTGCGCAGCACCTAAAGCCCATGCGCAGCACCCAAAACGCGGAGATGCAAGAGGGCTCGCCCTGGAGACCTCTTGCCCGGTTCCGGCGCGGCCGGTTAATTGACCATTGAAATTCGTGAACCGGAAAACTCCTCGGTGATCATTGACCTTAAAAAGCCCGTGCGCAGCACCTAAAGCCCGTGTGCAGCATCTAAAGCCCCGCGCTGCGGAAAATCAATGAACGAGATTGCGGGCACAGTGATATCAATTAGCCGCATCTTGCGGAAATTCCGAGTCAGTCCCCACTTCGGGCAGATCCTCGAGCTGTGGTCGAATCCCTTCAGAAATATAATCTTTAGCCGCTTTAACGTGTTCGTTTCCCTCCTCGTCGCGCACCAATACATGCTTTATGGTGCCATCCTGTAAAACCTCACGATGAATTCCAGTAAATTTAGCCATTGCTGCCTCCCTATTGCCATTCAGTCATTGATTAGTTTGAGCATTTATCTCAACTTAATAAGCATAGCGTTTCCATGGCTTTTAGGAGTCCAAAGCCGCAAATCGATAAGTTTTAGACGACAACCAACCAGAAATTATCAGCTCGACTTATTGGTCAATAAAAATCCGCACTTAGGCCAGCGGATATTACAATTTCCTGTTAAATTAACACTATAGTCATTGACCGAGTGACTGCTTCATCGCCGCTATATTCACAGGAGAATGACACATTGGATGCGAGTACTATCAACACACTTTTTTTCATAGGCGCAATGTTGGTAGCAGCAAGTATTCTGCTTAGCTCGCTCTCGTCACGCCTTGGCATTCCTATCCTGGTTATCTTTCTCGCTATCGGCATGCTGGCCGGGGTCGATGGTATTGGTGGTATCGTTTTTGACAACTATCCCGCCGCCTATCTGGTTAGCAATCTGGCACTGGCGGTGATCCTGCTCGATGGCGGCATGCGCACTCGCGCCTCATCATTTCGCGTGGCACTTTGGCCCGCACTTTCGCTGGCCACCGTTGGCGTACTGATTACCGCAGGATTGACCGGCCTCGCCGCCGCCTGGCTATTTCACATCAACCTGATGCAAGGTTTGTTGATCGGGGCGATTATTGGATCAACCGATGCCGCCGCCGTGTTTTCGCTAATTGGCGGTAAAGGATTAAACGAACGCGTTAGTGCGACGCTGGAAATAGAATCGGGCAGCAACGATCCCATGGCTGTATTTCTGACTATCACCCTGATCGATATGATTGCCAAGGGCGAGCACGGGCTAAGTTGGATGTTCGTCGTCGACGTGATCCGCCAGTTTGGATTAGGCATTAGCTTCGGGCTGGTCGGTGGCTGGCTGCTGCAACAGCTTATTAACCGCGTCACACTACCAACCGGTCTCTATCCCTTGCTGGCTTTCAGCGGCGGCTTGCTCGTTTATGCTGCTACGGTTAGCCTCGACGGCAGTGGGATTCTAGCGGTTTATCTCTGCGGTTTGATGTTGGGCAACCTGCCAGTGCGAAATAAACACGGCATCATGCAGACCTTCGATGGGTTGGCGTGGCTGAGCCAGATTGCCATGTTCCTGGTGCTGGGCCTGCTGCTGACGCCCAGCGATCTGCTGCCGATTGCTATTTCTGCGCTGGCATTGTCGCTGTGGATGATCCTGTTTGCCCGCCCATTATCGGTATTTGTCGGCCTGCTGCCCTTCAAAAATTTTACCCTGCGCGAGCGCTTTTTTATCTCCTGGGTGGGTTTACGCGGCGCAGTTCCGATTATTTTGGCCGTATTTCCGATGATGGCCGGTATTCCGCAAGCGCATCTTTATTTCAACGTGGCGTTCTTTATCGTGCTGGTCTCGCTGCTATTGCAGGGAACTTCGCTGGGATTTGCGGCGAAAAAAGCCAAGGTGATTATTCCCCCTGCCCCGACGCCTATTTCCCGCGTTGGGCTAGACATTGACATCTATACCCAGTGGGAGCATTTCATCTATCAACTTGGGTCTGAGAAATGGTGTGTCGGTGCGGCACTGCGTGATTTAAAAATGCCGAAAGAAACTCGCATCGCGGCGCTGTTTCGCGGCACGGTGATGCTGCATCCTACCGGCAGCACGCGGCTCAAGGAGGGTGATATTCTTTGCGTAATCGGTCAGGAGAAAGATTTACCAGAATTAGGCAAGCTGTTCAGCGATACCAATGCGGTCGTGATGGACGAACGCTTCTTCGGCGACTTTATTCTGGAAGCGGATGCGCCGTTGGAAGCCATTTCTCAGGTCTATGGTTTGAACCTCGACGAATCAATCGACAAAACGCTGTCGCTGGGGCATTTCGTCATCCAGCTATTGGGGGGTGAACCGGTTATTGGCGACCATATCGAGTGGGATGGCCTGACCTGGACAATCGCCGAGATGGAAGGTAAACGGGTGAGCAAGGTGGGCGTGCGCATCGTAACGCAGCAGGCTTGACCACTTAAAGAAAGCTGCCGGCCATTACCCACAAAAAAGCCTGCTACGATAGCAGGCTTTCTTTTGAACTCAGAGCAAGCAGATTACATGCCTGACTGTGGGTCTTTATCGTAATCTGAACAGCTTTGGAAGCCTTTGTTCATCACATGACCGGTGTCATTGTAGCTAACAAAATAGGTCTGTGCTTTGCCATCACGAGGGGCAACGGCATAAGTCTGGCAAGTCCCTTTCGCGTGGATCATGGTAATTTCGGTAGACGGTGGACCGGCAATTGCGCGAACCTGAGATCGGGTCATTCCGACTTTCACATCACTGACCACTGGATCTTTAACATAGCTTGCAGCTCGGTCATAAGTTTGACAACCCGCAAGTACGGAAACCGCTGTAGCAACCATAATCAACATTTTCTTATTCATGACTTCTCCTCCAGAAGTGCTTTATGTTCCATTAAGGCTAGAAGAAAATGGTCATTAATCAAATTTTTAGTACTTTTATTTGTTGATTCAGGCCCTAATTCGGCTTTATCTGATCTTTTAGACACGATTACGGTCAGAAAGCCGACACCTCTGCGTGATATTCCAGCCATTTTGTTCTATAAATGAAGAAGGTAAGCCATTGAGAATAATGTGAGCGGAATAATTTATGCTCATCAAACCCTGCCGAGCAGGTCAGTGCCCAATACGGACAAGGAGCAGTGCCAATGCCGCTGGATCGAAGACGTTTTTGTGCTCTTCTCGGTTTTATACCGTTAATGACACTTCCGCGGTGGAGCTTTGCCGAGCCAAGAGAGGTGGCCATGGAGGTTTTGCACATCACCAAACCCGACGGCGGCGTGCCCAACAGCCCCCTGCCCGTGCTGATTTATCATCGTGTCATTCCTCCCGAGGCGGTAGACAATGCCGACTATCTCGAGCATTTGTTTAGCACCAACGGTTGGCCGCCGCAGTGGCGCTATGGCGTCTATACCTTTACCCATTTCCACAGCAATACGCCCGAGGCGCTGGGGGTGTTTGCCGGCTCGGCCAAGCTACAACTGGGTGGCGAGAAAGGTAGCATTATTCAGGTGAATGTAGGCGATGTACTGCTGCTGCCAGCCGGTGTCGGTCACAAACAAGTCTCTGCCGATGACAACTTTATGATGGTCGGGGCTTATCCGCCAAATACCACTGCCGATTTGTGCCATGACGAACCATCAAAACTTGCCGCACGCAGCAAAGCGGTCGCCAAAGTGCCACTTCCGGCCAGCGATCCGGTTACTGGCCACACAGAAGGCAGCATGCTGCTGTGGCACAGCGCGAATGCTCAAAGCAAATAACTTGCCCGCAAACACTGTAATTTTTGCTTTTGCGCAGTGTAATGCAGACAAGAAATAAGTAAATGTGATGGAAAAATGGCCAAAACAGCCATTTTTTTATTAGGCGGGGACTCTTTATGACTCGGATTCTGCGACGAAGCCAATGCCAATTCTCATGCTCACAGCCAGTGCTGAGCGCGCACAAGCTCACCATCGGTGAAACGCGACAGGCGATAAGGCGTGGCGTCGACAATTGGAGTCGCGTTCTGCACCAAATCCGCCATCAGCTGACCGGCCGCGGGAGCAATACCAAAACCGTGCCCTGAAAAACCCGTTGCGATGTACAGCCCGGCAACGTTGTCTACGCCAGAGATCACCGGGATAGCGTCCGGCATAGTATCAATCAGCCCAGCCCAGCTTTGTGCCACCTGTAATCCGTCGAAGGCTGGCAATGCCCGTTTCAGATCCCCCACCATTTGCTGCAATGAAGGCTGATGCGGCGCGGGATCCAGCACGCGAATGCGCTCGTAAATGGACGTTTTATCAGCTTGCCCAGGTTTCCATAACAGCGCTTCCTCAACAAATCTCGCCCCCAGTTTCAGCTTCAACGCTCCCCGCTCAACCTTAAACGCCGGCATAAACTGCTTCATAAAACGCAGCCCATCAGGCGTAATATCAACCACGTTGGTGGCCGAACTGGCGATAGTCCAGCCGCCGTCGAGCCGCTTGCGCATCGCGACGCTCCCCAAACTCACGCAGGAAGAGATATCGGCCTCGAGCGGACGGGTACGCATTACCGTTGAAAGCACTTTAAGCTGTGGGATTTCAACACCGCAGCCTTGCAGCAGCAAACGCGACCAGGCTCCTCCGGCAACGACCACCGACTGGCAGTTTATCGCCCCGTGTTCAGTAACAACCTGAGTGACTCGCCCGCCGCTGCGCTCGATGGTGCGAACCGCGCAGTGCTGTTGCAGATTAAGGCCCGCCTCAATAGCTGCCATCGCCATGGCCGGTGCTGCTTTTTGCGGTTCGGCACGCCCATCGGCCTCGGTAAAAAGCGCACCGGCAAAGCTTGAGGTCAGACCCGGAACTCGCGCGGCCAACTCCGACGGGCCGAGCATCTGGCTGTGGATATCGTACTGTCTGGCTTCCTCAATCCAGCGCAAATGCCTCTCGCGCTGCTGTTCGTTGCGCGAGCTATAGATTATTCCCTCGCGACGAAACCCCGTTTCACGACCCGTAGTCTGGTTCATGGTTTCCCAAAGTTGCATGCTGGCATTGATCAGCGGCAGTTCGCGAATATCGCGACCAGTGCGGCGACACCAGCCCCAGTTGCGGCTGGACTGTTCGGCGGCCACAGTGCCCTTTTCCAGCAACACGGTTTGCACGCCTTGCCTCACCAAAGCCAGCGCGGTGGCGATACCGACTATTCCCCCGCCAATGACGACGACCTCTGTCTGGCGCGGGAAATCTGCCGAAGAAGGCACAACATCGACTATAGGTCCCATTACTTACCTCAATCAAATGAAAAATAAGTGATTAATACTGATCTTCAACCGTCCAGTTTACCGGGATCTCGGCAATACTGGTGGTGGTTGGCAGCTCCAGAACCGTGCGAACCAGGTGTGCCAAGTCTTCAGGCTGGGTCATTTTTTCCGGTTCGGCGCTGGAAAGTGCGGTGCCCATATCGGTGGCGACGAATCCCGGACAAATTGCGGTGCAGCGAATTCCTGCCTCATCACCAATGCGACGCAGACCGTGAGCCAAAGCCAGCGCAGCAAATTTACTCATAGAATACAGGCTTGAACGCTCACCGCGGACGCGCTTGCCGGACAGCGACACCAGTATCACGATACGCCCCTGACCGCTGTCCACCAGATGCGGCCACACTTTTCGGCTCAGGCGCATTGGAGATTTCACGTTGGTATCAAAGGTTTGATCAAATTCTTCATCCGTAGCTTTAAGCACTGATACCGGCAACATCACCCCGGCATTGTGCACAATGGCATCAATTTTTCCGAATTTTGCCACAGTCGCGGCAACCCAGCGGTCTTCAGTTTGCGGGTCGAGCGCGTCAAATTGGCACACCAACTGGCGGTCTTGATGCTCAATCAGCACGTCTTCCGGCTTGCGGCAGCCGAGACTGACATCCCAGCCGTTGTCGATCAGGTTTTTGGCAATCGCCGCGCCGATTCCTCGGCTGGCTCCGCTTATCATGGCGACTCGTCGTGGACTATTGCTCATCGGCTTGCTCTCTTAATGTTGGTAAAAAGAAATGATAATCAATTAGTTAGCGCGTAGATACCCGTTCAGGTGAGCTGAGGCGTTTATCCAGCGGGTTAAGCATTGGTTCGATTTTAGCCACTTCTTCACGCAGCAAAGCTACGTGCTGCGCGATCAGTTCTGGCGTCAGGCGCGGAGAAAGCAGCGTCAGACCCAAAGAGGCGACAGTACCGGTTCCTGATACGGTCACGGGCACCGCAATACCGGCAATTCCGGGAATTAATTCACCGGAATCAATGGCAAACCCCTGCTCCGTCGTTTCCGCTATCCAGCGTTCAATACGTTCTGGCGTCAGCATCGGGTATCCCGTCATGCGCGGCAGGTTTCGGGCAATAATCTGCTCACGTTCTTCCAGCGACAAAAATGACAGGATCGCCAGACTGCCCGGCCCCACGCCCAGCGGGACAAAGCCACCAATGGAACCGGTGAGCGTTTGCATCTGAAAGTCTCCGTCAAAGCGGTCAATACAGACTGAATCATCTTTGTCGCGAGCCATCAGCATCACTGTCTCTCCGGTCTGCTGACGAATGCGTTCCAACGCAGGTTGAAAATGATGACGTAAACCGGGCCCATTCGCCGCCTTCACGCCCAATATCAACAGCTTGGTTCCAAGACGGTAATGTTTTCCGCCGTGCATTTTGTTAAGAAAACCGTGATCCACCAGCGAATTCAGAATGCGGTGACAGGTGACTTTATTCAGACCCGATAGCTCACACAGCGTTTTGAGTGTCGCGCCATCGCTGCCGGCACTGGCCACCAAATCAAGCAAAAGTACTGCTCGATCTAAAAGTTGCACCCCATTCTTTACCGCCGATTCACTCATCCAAACTCTCCATCAAAAACCTTTAAATTCCACATTATGGAACAAGTTAACATAAGATTTCGGTATGTGGTTTTTTATTGACACAAGATTTAGCATACATCACATTCAATTGACAACCAGGCGGCATCATTTACTGAGTACAGGTAGGCAAACCATGACCCAGGCATTTGATAATCAGCAGGCAAAGGACGCAACGCTACCAGAACATTTCACGACTTTGTTCAGCCCTTTTACCCTTAAGGGGCTAACGCTGAAAAATCGTGTGATGAGCACCAGTCATGCGCCGGGCTATGCCGTGGCCGGTAAGCCGGGTGAAAAATATATTGCCTATCATGAAGAAAAAGCCAAAGGCGGGCTGGCGATGACCAGTTTCGGCGGCTCTTCTTCCGTTTCGATGGACTCCCCCGCCGGCCAATGGCGACAAATCTCCGTCGCCGCCGATGACATTATTCCGGCGTTTCGCGAATTTGCAGCGCGCATTCATCGCCACGATACCGCGCTAATGTGCCAGCTTAGCCATCTCGGCCATCGCTCTCGTTATGACGTAGATCCCTGGCTAGCTCCGATTGCCCCCTCTGCGTTGAAAGAATTTGCTCATCGTTCCTTTGCCCGCGAGATGGACGAGTTTGACATTCGCCGCGTCGTTGCCGATTTCGGACAGGCCGCGCGCCGCTGCCGTGAGGGTGATATTGACGCGGTGGAAATCATCAGCTCCGGCGCGCATCTGATTGGTCAGTTTCTCTCACCGGCCACCAATCAGCGTACCGATGGTTACGGCGGATCGCTGCAAAACCGTGCACGTTTCGGCCTTGAAGTTTTTGAATCGATTCGTAAATTTTCCGGTGACGATTACGTTGCCGGTCTGCGCCTGCCCAGCGACGAGATGATCGTCGATGGTCTGAATCATGAGCAGTGTCTGGAGATTGCCGAGCTGTATGGCAAATCGGGTCTGGTGGATTTTCTGACTATTTCTACCGCGCAAAACGCCTCACCGATGGGGCTGGCGCGGTCGATCCCCGGCATGTGGGCCCCGCCGCATCCTTATGTGGATTTAGCCAGTGAGATGCGGCGCGCTGCCGGAATTCCCGTCTTCCACGCAGGGCGATTTCTCACACTGGATCAGGCTGCGCAGGCCGTTAATAGCGGGCAGATTGACATGGTTGGCATGACGCGGGCGCACATTGCCGATCCGCATTTGGTGAGAAAAGCCCTGAGCGGGCGCAGTGCGGATATTCGCCCGTGCGTGGGTGCCAACTATTGTGTGGAGCGCCTGCATCTCGGCGGGCAATCACTGTGCCTGCATAACGTAGTCACTGGCCGTGAAACCAGCCTGGCCCACGAAATCACCCCTGCCGTAGATAAAAGGAAAGTGGTGATCGTCGGTGCAGGTCCTGGAGGACTTGAAGCCGCCCGAGTTTGTGCAGAACGCGGCCATCAGGTCACGTTATTTGAAGCACAAAGCAAAGTTGGCGGCCAGACGTTGATAGCGGCCAAAGGCGGATGGCGCGCTCAGTTAGCCGATATTTCGCGCTGGCTGCTGCTGCAAATCGAAAATCGCGGCGTTGACCTGCGACTGGGCATTCGCGCTACGGCAGAGGATATTTTGCACTGCCAGCCTGAGGTGGTGATTATCGCCACGGGAGGAACCGCCAGCCTCGGGCAGTTTGCCGGACATGAACTGGCGGTCAGCGCACGCGCCATTCTGGCCGATGAAGTTGCCCCCGCTGCACGCGTTTTGCTGTTTGACGACAATGGTTACAATCCCGGCCCATCATGCGCCGAAAAAATGCTGCGCGCTGGCAGTCAGGTAGAGATTGTCACCCCAGAAAATCGTTTAGGCGTGGAGATGACCGCCTCAAACTATGCCGTTCACCTGCGTAACATTTATCAATTGGGCGGAGTAATCACTCCGGACCATCAGCTTGTCAGCCTGACTCGCAGCGAAAACGGCGCTTTATTGGCACGGCTTCGCAACCAGTTTTCCGAGCAGGAAATGATTCGCGAGGTGGATCAGGTGGTGGTCGAACATGGTTCAATCCCCGACGACACCCTTTTTCACCAGCTTAAATCACAGGCTTACAACCACGGCAACACTGACTGGCAGGCGTTTGTCGACCTTGCTCCACAGCCTGATTTTGACCGTCACTCCGGCGAATTTGCCATTTTCCGCATCGGCGACGCACTGGCGAGTCGTGATATTCACGCCGCCATGTTTGATGCCATGCGCATTAGCTTGACCCTCTAGCCAGGGCATTTTGTCTCACTCACAACAATAAGGTCCGACACCATGAAAAAACATCGCACACTGCTTCGCACCGTTGCTGCATCGATTTTGGTTCTGGCGCCCATGCTGGCTCACGCCGATACGCTGAGTGACATCAAAAGTCGTGGCGTACTGACCGTTGGCGTTAAAAATGATTATCCACCGTACGGTTTTATGAATGCGCAGGGCAAAACTGACGGCTTCGAGATCCAGCTGGCACGCGCTATCGCTGACCAACTGCTTGGCTCACCCGACAAAATCAAGCTGGTCCCCGTCAACGCCTCCAACCGTATTCAATTTTTACAGGCCGGTCAGATTGACCTGATCATGGCGACATTGGGCGTAACGCCTGAGCGCGCCAAAGAAATCGACTTTACCGTGCCTTATGTTTCGGCTGCCGGAGCCTCGGTGATTGCGCGCAAGGAAGCGAAGTTTACCCAATGGGAACAGCTTTCCGGGCAAAACGTTTGCGGCATTCAAGGCTCGTACTACAACAAACTGCTGACCGAAAAATACAAAATCAATCTGGTGAATTTCACCGCGCTGCCGGAAGCCTATCGTGCCTTGCAGGATAATCGCTGCGTGGCAATGGCCTTTGATGACATGACGCTTCGCAACAAGCTCGAGCAGCCGGACTGGAAGGGTTACAAAATTGCCATTCAGCCTTATGAATTCCTGCCGATGGCCGGTGGCGTGCGCAAAGGTGACGAGACATTCCTGAAAGCGGTTAACGCAGCAATCGTCAAGACCGAAGGTGAAAACAAGCTGATCGCGTGGGAAAAACAGTTCGATATGCCGGCTTCCGACTACATCGCGAAACGCGCTGAAGCTGCCCGCGCTGCGGCAAAATAATCGGCAGGAGCAAGACTTATGGCTGGACTCGATTACACCTGGCTTCTTGATCCGGTCTATCAGCAGTGGTTGCTCAAAGGCGTGGGGATAACCCTTGAACTGGCGGTTATCTCTTCGCTGTTTGCCATTGTTATCGGACTGGTCGCCACTTTGGCGCTGACTCTGCGGATTGCCTGGCTGGATGCGCTGATTGAGCTTTTTGTTGAATTGTTTCGCAATACGCCGCCGCTGCTGCAGATGCTTTTCTTTTACTTCACCCTGACTCAGCTGGGCTTTACCGTGGAGGACCCGGTTACCGGCCTGCAAAAACCGCTGTTCAGCGCCTTTGCCTCGGCCTGCGTGTCGCTTAGCCTGTTTGGCGGCGCGCTGTGCGTCGAAGCTTTCCGCTCCGGTATGGAAGCCGTACCCAAGGCCACGTTGGAGGCCGCGCGAGCGCTGGGTTACACCCGTCTGGGGTTATTCCGCCACGTTCAGGTGCCGATTGCCTCACGGGTCTGTTTACCGGCTTTAACCAATGTGCTGACCAATTTGTTCAAAACTACCTCGCAGTCCTCGGTCATCACCGTCCCCGAGCTGATGTATGCCGCAGGACAAATCTACAACGACACTTTCCGCACGCTGGAAGTAATGTTGCTGGTGCTGGTGATTTACGTGGTGCTGGTCAGCCTGCTGGCGTGGGGACTGTCCTGCCTGGAACGCCTGTTTGCCTATCCCGGCTATGGTAACGGAGGTTGAGATGCTGAGTGACGTTCTTTATATCCGCCGTAAACGTCAGACTAAACAGGCTGTTGCGATTTTGACCCTGCTGTTGCTGGTGTTTACCACTTTTGGTCACGGCGCATCGCAATGGATGCTGGTAGTGGCGAGGCTGCCTCTGTTATTAACCGGCAGTATGTCAGGCTGGCCGATTACCGGCGGTTTTGCGCTCAATATTTTTATAAGCATTATCAGCATGGCCGCTGCAACAGTAATGGGCGTGCTGCTGGGCATTGCGATGATGGCGCACCGTGGTTGGTTGCGTCGCCCGGCAATTCTATTGATGAATTTTCTGCGCAACGCCCCTTGGCTCGTGCTGCTGTTTTCGATGCTTTACCTGCTGCCCTACCACGCCGAGTTGTTCGGTATTCGCTTTGATTTCTCGCCGGTAGCTAAATCAATTATCGGCCTGAGTCTGCCGACGGCGGCCAACTTTGCCGAAATTATTCGCGGCGCGGTGCAATCCATTCATGCCGGACAGTGGGAATCTGCCCGCTCGCTGGGTTACAGCCATCTGCAAATTTATCGGCTGGTAATTTTACCGCAGGCGCTGCGGCGCATTATTCCCGGCTGGATGAGCTTATATGCACTACTGATGATTTCCACCGCGCTGGCGACGGTCACCGGCGTGCAGGAAGTGGTCACGCTGCTACGCACTACGCTGGCCATGGAGAGCGAAAGCACGCTGATTTACTTCTACGTAGCCGTGCTGCTGATGTTCTTTTTTTACTGCTATCCGATTGCGCTACTGGCGCGACGTCTGGAAAACAAAACCAAAGGGGACGCCATATGATAGCCCGTACCGACGCATTGATTGAAGTCGATAACGTCCATAAATCGTTTGGTAACACTGAGGTGCTGAAAGGCATTTCCATGAATGTCGCCAAGGGCGAGGCGGTATGTATCATCGGCCCGTCCGGTTCCGGAAAATCGACTATTTTGCGCTGCATCAACGGGCTGCTGCCGTTTGAAGAGGGATTTGTTCGCGTTGGCCAGCACCGGGTGCATGAAATCCACAGCGAAAAAGCCATGCGCCCGTTGCGCCATCAAGTAGCCATGGTATTCCAGCAGTACAACCTGTTTCCCCATCGCACCGTGCTCGACAACATTATGATGGCGCCAATTCAGGTACTGAAACATCGACGCGATGAGGTTGAAGAACGCGCCATGAAGCTGATTGCCAAGGTCCGTCTTTCCGGCAAAGAGGCCCGTTATCCCGGCGAACTTTCCGGCGGTCAGCAACAGCGAGTGGCGATCGCACGGGCATTGGCGATGCAGCCGGAGATCATTTTGTTCGATGAAGTGACGGCAGCGCTGGACCCGGAAACGGTGAAAGAGGTGCTTAATACTATCCGTGAGTTGGCGGAGGAAGGCATGACCTGCCTGCTGGTGACTCACGAGATGCGCTTTGCCCGCGAGGTTGCCGACAGAGTGTGCTTTACCGATCGAGGAACTATCGTCGAAGCCGGTCCACCCGTGCAGATTTTTGATGCCCCGCAGGACCCGCGAACTCGCGAGTTTCTCGGACAAGTTTTGTAATCCCTTTGTGATAGCGAACCCAGAGAAAACCATGTCCAGCCAAAATAATATTTTTACCTCGGATTTCACTCCTGCCCCCTATTGGTGGGACGCCAGTGAACCAGAAACTCAACTTGATCCGCTGCCGTCGGCGGTGGAAATTCTGATTGTTGGCTCAGGCTATGCCGGGTTGAATGCTGCAATTGAACTCGCGCGCAACGGTCGCCAGGTTGCTGTGCTGGATGCCGATCGCCTGGGCAGCGGTGCCAGCACGCGCACTGGCGGGATGATCAGCAGCGGACAAAAGTTGGTGGTTGGCGGCGCGATAAAAGGTATCTCGCCAGAACTGTTTAAAAACATGATTGCCGATTCAATAGCCTCTTTTGCCTTTATTCAGGAACTGGTGCGTGAGGAAAATCTCGACGCCGACCTTTACATTGGCGGTCGCTATTTTGGCGGCCACACGCCGACCCAGATGAAACGTTTGTATGAAATGGGCGACATCTTGAACCGCGTTACCGGCGTCACCGTGCATAAGATCAATCGCGATAGCCAGTCAGAAGTCATCGGTTCCCACTTTTATCACGGCGGGATTCTGGTGGACGAGTACGGGGGTATTCATCCGGGAAAATATCACCGTTCACTGCGTAATCTGGCAAAACACTACGGCGTGCAGCTATTTTCCCATGCAAGAGTTAACTCGATTGAAGAAAGTGCCAACGGTAAGCGAGTTTTGACCGAGCGCGGCACCGTGAACGCCGAAAAAGTGCTGATCACGACTAACGGTTACACCGGCCGACAGGCAACGCCAAATATTGCGCGCCGCATTGTACCGGTGAAAAGCTATCAAATTGCCACCGAACCGCTGCCTGCCGATCTGATTGAGTACCTGATCCCTAAAAAACGCATGATAACCGACAGCCGACGCGATCTGATTTATACCCGCCCCTCTCCTGACGGCACGAGGTTACTCTTTGGATCACGACCCGGGATCTTGCAGGTCGATGATCGCAGTGCGGCAGTTAAAATTCGTCAAAGAATGTTGGATATCTGGCCGGAGCTGGCGGATTACCGCATTAGTCACGCCTGGAGCGGTAATGTCGGCATGACGGCGGATAAAACCGCACACGTCGGAAAGATGGATAACGGGGACTATGCCGTAGGCTGCAACGGCAACGGCGTAGCGCTGATGAGCTGGCTGGGCTACCGGTTGGCGCAAAAAATTCTGGCAATCGAAAAACAACCGCTATCGTTTGATCGCGCTGATTTTCAAACTATCCCGCTTTATAACGGTAATCCGTGGTTCCTGCCCTTTGCCAGTGGCTGGTATCGCTTCAGGGATGCGGTGGATAAACGTTTGGGCTAGCCTTTTTGAGCAAACGTTTCGCGGGCTGCGGGAGGTTGCTTTATAAGGGCGACGTAATGAAAAGCAGGCAGATAGCCTAAAATAAGCGTTTTTTGAAATGCGACAGGCACAAAAAAAGCCGCTAATTGCTTAGCAGCTTTCTTGTGTTGTTTATGGCGGAGGAGGAGAGATTCGAACTCTCGAATGGTTTCCCATCGCCGGTTTTCAAGACCGGTGCCTTCAGCCGCTCGGCCACCCCTCCGCAACGGAACGCACTATAAACATAGGCGATGAGGATGTAAAGCCCGATGTTGTTCATTTGCTTGAAAAATCGGCGCAAATTCAATTTTTTTCGGAAAAAGGCTCAGCGACGTGGGAAGTGTCGATTTTACAAACAAAAGTCGTTGGGAAAACAATCCGAAAATGAATGCAAGTTGATCAGGCCATTAAACGAGCTGAGTTAAAGAGCTATATCAATGGGAATCAAAATGCCAACCGTGGTGTTTTAAAATTTTAAACAATTGATTTTAATGCTTATTATTTGATCAATTGGATTGGGATGTTGGTACACTGCTTGCGGGTGCTCTGGATCTTTCTGTCCCGAGCATGAAGTACGATGTAAAGCAGTCATGTTGTAGAGAGTATGTGAAGGCAGAAAGAGAAAAGCCCCGAATTGAAGTTAATCAAATCGAGGCCTATCTGCATGCATCAACAACATCAGGTTAGCCTCTTACCCGCCGCAAGGCAAGGATAAGGAGGTCAGAAATGCCCCTAAAACTAATAGTAAATGCCGTGATGGTTATTTGTATGGCCATTGTTTTGATTGTACTTATAAAGGGGCCCGCGCTTTGTGAGCTCCACATTACGAGCATATTACTGACGGTTGAGGCTTTGATGGCCTGCAAGGCCTAAAGGTAGAAGCGACTCAATGGCGGGGGTTCGCTCCCGCCCATTGGTTGTGATGTATGAATTCAGGTGCACCCGTTTAATTTCTAAAGCCAGTCTTCGGGCTGGCTTTGTATTTGGCATACAGAATCACAAATTTTAGATACAAAAAAAGCCGCTAATTTCTTAGCAGCTTTCTTGTGTTGTTTATGGCGGAGGAGGAGAGATTCGAACTCTCGAATGGTTTCCCATCGCCGGTTTTCAAGACCGGTGCCTTCAGCCGCTCGGCCACCCCTCCGCAACGGAACGCACTATAAACATAGGCGATCGGGTTGTAAAGCCGGAATTTATTCATTTGCAGTAAAAATCGACTTTAGGCATCCGAATGCTGATTTTATCGTCATTATTAACAAATTTTCATCAACGTCGGCGGCTAATCGCGGTTATTTTTATTCATTGCCGGTAAAGAACCTAGGCAGGTGGTAAAGAAGGGTAAAACCCCTTTAATCACGCGAGGCAACTATCTATCATCCCACTCTACATGCTTTTTCACCGACTTCACTTTTTGTCGATAAGCGAGATTATTAAAATGGATCGTATCGTTGCCTCTTCACGTTCACGCGCTGGCTCACTGCTCAGCACGCATCGAGTGCTGCGTAATACTTATTTCCTGCTGGCACTGACGCTGGGTGTTTCGGCAATTACAGCAACTGCCAGCACCGTATTGATGCTGCCTTCACCGGGCATGCTCCTGACTCTGGTCGGCTTTTATGGGCTGATGTTCCTCACTTATCGCATGGCCGATCGTCCGGCAGGTATTCTATGTACCTTTGCGCTGACTGGCTTTATGGGTTACACGCTGGGACCCTTGCTTAGTTCACTGCTGGCAGCCGGTGCAGGCGACATTATTATGTTAGCGCTTGGCGGTACGGCTCTAGTGTTCTTCTGCTGCTCGGCTTATGTGCTGACTACACGTAAAGACATGTCATTCCTGTCTGGCATGATGATGGCGGGTTTTGTGGTGTTGCTGGTGGCGGTCATCGCCAATTTGTTCCTGCATATCCCTGCCCTGTCGCTGGCAATTAGCTGTCTGTTTATTTTGTTCTCCGCTGGCGCCATTTTGTGGGAAACCAGTAACATCATTCACGGCGGAGAAACCAATTACATCAGAGCCACGGTGAGCCTCTACGTGTCGTTGTATAACGTTTTTGTCAGCCTGCTAAGCATTCTGGGTTTATCGTCACGCAGTAATTAAATTTGATGGCTAAACCTGCTCCTAGCCCCGCCAATGGTGGGGCTTTTTGTTTGGCGCGGACCGCTTTTTTGCTAAACTTGCGCACTGCTTTCAAGATTTCAGAGGTTATATGCTGCAGTTTAACGGCCAGGTTATTGAAACTGATGCCAAAGGTTACCTGAAAAACAGCGCCGACTGGCAGGAAGCGCTGGCCCCGATACTGGCTGAAGAAGAAGGGATTGTTCTTAGCGACGCCCACTGGGAGGTGGTCCGTTTTGTGCGTGATTTTTATCTGGAGTTCAACACCTCTCCAGCAATCCGTATGCTAGTAAAGGCCATGGCAAATAAATACGGTGAAGAAAAAGGCAATAGTCGTTATCTCTATCGCCTGTTTCCTGAAGGCCCTGCCAAGCAGGCCACCAAAATTGCCGGTCTGCCAAAACCGGTTAAATGTATTTAATAAAGCATCGGCGATCAGTGGCAAATGCCAAAACCCTGGTATTCGGCAACGGCCCTGGGCTCAGTTAACAACTTATCCACTTTGGCATGTTTTGGGCCGCCTTGCCTGAGCCAGTCAAGAAGTTGATCGATTTGCTGCTGCTCACCGCAGGCAATAACTTCGACACCGCCGTCGTCGAGATTTTTGGCATAACCCGTTAATCCCAGCCCGTTGGCCTGCTGCTGGGTTGCAAATCGAAAGCCGACACCCTGTACTCGGCCATAAACGTAAGCGGCTATACTGGTTTTTGGCATAATTATCTCCTCATAGCGATTTGATTCGTTGCAATCTCATTCTCTTGCTCGGACAATGTCGCTCTTTTTTGTCTCCCGACCGACAGAACCTAATTATATGACTGCACGTTTGTATCTGGCCAAAGGCCGTGAAAAATCCCTTCTTCGTCGCCATCCGTGGGTGTTTTCCGGGGCAGTATTACGCATCGAAGGAAAAGCGCTCTCCGGCGATACTATTGATATTTTAGACAATCAGGGTAAATGGCTGGCAACTGCCGCCTATTCTCCTAACTCTCAAATCCGGGCTCGCGTCTGGAGCTTCAAGCAAGACGAAGCTATCGATATCGAATTCTTTATTCGCCGTCTGCAGCAGGCACAAACCTGGCGTGACTGGATTGCCAAACGCGACGGGCTTGATGGTTATCGCCTGATTGCCGGTGAATCTGACGGTTTGCCCGGTATTACCATCGACCGCTTCCAGAATTTCCTGGTATTGCAGCTGCTCTCGGCAGGCGCAGAATATCAACGTGCCGCGCTGCTCGGCGCATTACAGCATTGCTATCCTGAATGTGCAATTTACGACCGCTCCGATGTTGCGGTACGTAAAAAAGAAGGTCTTGAACTGACACAAGGTTTGATCTTGGGTGAAAATCCGCCGGATCTGCTGCCAATTCAGGAACACGGTATGAGCCTGCTGGTTGATATCAAAGGCGGCCATAAAACCGGCTTCTACCTTGACCAGCGCGACAGCCGTCTCGCAGCGCGCAACTATGCCGCTGGCCGAAAAGTACTGAACTGCTTCTCTTATACCGGTGCGTTTGCTGTTTCCGCGCTGATGGGTGGCTGCGAGAAAGTGATCAACGTTGACACTTCACAGGATGCGCTGGATATCGCGCGCAAAAACGTAGAATTGAACAAGCTCGATCTTTCCAAGGCCGAATTTGTTCGAGATGACGTTTTCCAGCTGTTGCGTAAATATCGCGCGCAGGGCGAGCAGTTTGACATGATTGTTATGGACCCGCCGAAATTCGTCGAGAACAAAAGTCAGTTGGCCAGCGCCTGTCGTGGATATAAAGACATCAACATGTTGGCGATCCAGTTGCTGCGTCCCGGCGGCATTTTGCTGAGTTTCTCTTGCTCCGGCCTGCTGCCTACCGATTTGTTCCAAAAAATTCTTGCCGATGCTGCGCTGGACGCGGGCCGCGAGATCCAGTTTGTTGAACAGTTCCGTCAAGCCGCTGACCATCCGGTAACCGGCGCTTATCCTGAAGGTTTATATCTGAAAGGGTTCGCCTGTCTGGTTTCAGCGTAAGCTTTAAAAAGCACACGGGTTGAAAATGCACGCTTTGGCCCCATATCCTTTACAAGTTACACTTTTGAGGAGGTCGCTATGTTAGCTAGCAAATATGGGGTCGCCAGCAAGTATGGCATTGGCCAACAGGTCCGCCATCGGATGTTGGGCTATTTGGGCGTGGTTATTGACGTTGATGCCGAGTTCTCGCTCGACAAGCCAGAGGCTGCCGAAATCGAGGCCGATGACGCGATGCGCGCCGCCCCTTGGTATCACGTAGTGATGGAAGATAACGAAGGACAGCCAATGCATACTTATCTGGCAGAAATTCAAATCGATCATGAGGCACGCATTCCACATCCTGAACAAAGCACTCTGGATGAGCTGGCGGAATCTGTGCGTAGCCAGCTATTGGCGCCTCGCCTGCGTAACTAATTGTTCAGATAATAGCTGAAACTTAAAAACCGGTCCTTGATGACCGGTTTTTTTATGCTTTGAATTTTGGCTGCTTGAATAATCACATCATCAATGCGCCAACCCCAGACGGGGAATTTCAATCGCCGGGCAACGATCCATCACTACCGCCAAACCAGCCTCTTTAGCCAGCACAGCTGCATGTTCGTTGATCACCCCAATCTGTAGCCATAGTGCTTTGGCCCCAATGGCAATGGCTTCCTGCGCCACGCCATACGCTGCTTCTGCATTACGAAATACGTCAACCAGATCAACTGGATGCTGGATATCGGCCAACGTTGCCACCACCTTTTGCCCCAGCAAAGTTTGCCCTGCCAATTTTGGACTGACCGGAGTTACATCATAGCCTTGGTCGAGCAGATATCTCATCACACCGTGGCTGGGGCGAGAAGGATTATCACTCGCCCCCACCAACGCTATGCTTTTGATATTCTTTAGTAATACAGCTAGCTCAGTGTCTTTCACTCGCTTCTCTCCCCAAGTTGTAGGTTAGTTAAGTGTAATTCAGTCTGACTCTAGTGAAGGTTTTATTAAAAAACTTTCTCTTTTTAACAGGTGTTTCAGCACTATAAATTAAAATACATTTTGTAAAACTTTGACACAATATAAGCAATGCTGAATAATAATGCGGTGAGTCACTGGGGCTGGAGATAATGATGAAGCTTGGTTTTATGGTTGCCGGTATTTTACTGGCCAACCTGAGTGCGCCTGCTTACGCCTTAAGCCTCAAACTTTCACCAGAAATTGATCTACTGGTTGTCGACGGCAAACAGGTTTCTGGGCCAATACTAAAAGGTGCTGACAGCCTCGAACTCGACGCCGGTCAACATCAACTGCTGTTTCAAATCAGCAAAAATATGCATCTTGGCGCTGCTCCCCAAACTATTTATCACTCCCCGCCGATTATCGTGGCCTTTAATGCACAAAATCTTCATGCGGTTAGCATCAGTCTGCCGCCGTTAACTACCGAGCAGGAAGGGCGTGATTTCAGCCAAAAGATGAATATTGCTCTGCTGGATGAAAAAGGTAATCAGATTAGTTACCGACAGGATCGGCTGTTACAGATTAAAGACGCCAATCCTGCCAACCTGGAAGCAGCCATGACCCAATATAATTTGTCCGGTCATCCGGCTTCGATTCCGGCTTTTGCACTGACTAAAAAGAGCGCCATGACCTTAAACGCCAGCCGTACTGAGAATAATTCAGCATTACATGCCGAAAATGTTACCGCTTCGGTATCTTTCTCTTTATGGTCGATGCTGCGGCACACCCCGCGTATCGACAGTACAATAGGTGAATTTTCTGCTCATTAATCTGATACTTGTCACGATTGCCACTTTGCTTACCCTATTTAGCCGCTAATTGCTTCCCAGAAAAACCGAGTTTAAGTAATCTATTCCCCATACTCCCTCTTAAGGCCAGACTGATGGAATACACCACTCGTACGATTACAAAACAGAAACATATTGCCCTCGTTGCTCACGATCACTGTAAAAGCAACTTGCTGAGCTGGGTCGATGCCAACAAGGCTCAGTTAAGTGAACACGTGTTGTATGCCACCGGGACTACGGGGAATCTGGTGCAGAAAAATACCGGATTGCCGGTGAAAAGCATGCTTAGCGGCCCAATGGGGGGTGACCAGCAGGTGGGTGCTTTAATTTCTGAAGGGAAAATTGATGTATTGATTTTCTTCTGGGACCCGCTGAATGCGGTGCCGCATGACCCAGATGTCAAAGCGCTGCTGCGACTGGCTACGGTATGGAATATTCCGGTCGCCAACAACCGCTCGACTGCAGATTTCCTAATCCAATCCCCACTGTTCGAGCAAAAAGTTGAAATCAGCATTCCTGATTATCAGCGTTATTTGCAAGATCGCCTGAAATAAGGCATTAAAATTGCGCGTCGTCAGCAAGCCTGCCGATGACGCATGATTTTATGGTTTACGCTGTGTCGGCACGCCCAGCGCTTCCAGTTGCTCGACAAACACCGAAGGTCGCGATTTGTCCTGCATTAGCCAGACCTGATGTTTGGCGCGGGTGATGGCAACGTATAACAAACGGCGCTCTTCTGCATCTGCAAAATCTTCTGGTTCTGGCAGCAACACTTGCTCCATCACCGACTCGCGCGCCGCCGCCGGGAAGCCATCATTGCCTTCGTGCAGTCCGACAATAATGACATACTCCGCCTGCTGACCTTTGCTGGCGTGGATAGTCATAAAATCAAGGTTGAGTTTCGGCCAGCGCGTCGCGGCTTTTTGCAGCACCTCAGGGCGCAAATGATGGTAGCGACCCAGGATTAGAATCTGGTCATCATCTTCGGCAAAGCCGCTGAGTTTATCGAGCAGTTTCTCAAGCTGATCCTCAGGCAAGATCACCACGTTTTTCTTGTTGCCCTTAGTCAAACTGTTCAACGGCTTCTTAAGTTGATGCGGATTTTGCAGGACAAAGCGATTGGCGATTTCACCGATGCGATCGTTAAAGCGATAGGTGGTATCCAACGCGCACTGTGCACCTTCGCCGAAATGATGAGCAAAAGCGGTGGTCAGTTGTAACTCGGCACCGCTGAAACGATAAATTGCCTGCCAGTCATCACCCACGGCAAACAAATTTGTTTGGCTATTTTGCTTGCGTAAAGCCGAAAGTAATTGCGCGCGCTGCGGGGAAATATCCTGGAATTCATCGACCAGAATATGTTTCCATGGGCTGACAAAACGGCCTTTTTCAAGAATATTGACAGCCTGATGGATAAGACCGGAGAAATCGACCGCATCCTCTTCTTTGAGTTTGGCTTTCCACGCTTTCAATAAAGGCCCCATCAGGCGAATACGTTTCTGGAAAAGTTCGCGGACTTCTTCAGAAGCCTGCTCAATCATCTCAGCCTGACTGCCGCCGTGGCTGCGCATTAATCCGAGCCAGCGCTCGAGACGACTGCCCAAACGCTCGGCCAACGCCTTGTTTTTCCAGTAATCGCCTTCAGGAACTTCCCATTCCAGCTCTTCAGTCAGCCACTGACGCCAACCGCTGGCCTGAGCCTTTTTCTCGGCGCACTGTTGTTGCCAGGTTTTAACCAGCAGGCTACGGCGAGCTTTGCTGTCCGTTTCCAGCTTGCTGATTTTCGGTGATTTCTTGCTGCCTTCCTGAATAATATGCAGCGCCAGAGCATGAAATGTCTTGGCTTTAATACCGTCGATCTTCAGGCGTTCTTTAATACGGGTGTTCATTTCGTCAGCGGCCTGACGTCCAAACGCCAGCAGCAAAATCTGCTCTGGCAGTGCCTCTTGACGCAGTAACAGCCAGCCAGCGCGCGCCACCAGCACCGATGTTTTACCGCTGCCTGCCCCCGCCAGCACCAAGACGGCATCTTCACCGTTAACCACGGCGCGACACTGGCTGTCATTGAGCGGACTCGTTTCGACGTTATCGAAAAAATCCCGGTTCTGGCTGATAACCTGCTCGGTCCATGCCTGATTACGCTCCATCACGCTTTGCGATCCCTGCTTTAACCACCGCAAACAGGTTTCATAATCGTCGTGGCAGTTATCGAACTCGACCAATCGCTCAACCGGCACAGGGATCGCCTCAAACGCCTGCTGGATTTGCTTTTGCACTTCCGCCAGCCGTGAGCGTTTAAACCAGCTGTCTTGCTGCTCAATGCGGGTGATATTTTCGATTTGCTTTTGCAAAACCCCGGCACTGACCTCGCTCATTTCGAGACTCCAGCTCTGCCAGGCTTTCATTAAATAGTGATAAAATTGTTGAGTTTCCTGCCATTCGGTGCCGTGCAGGCGCACCACTTTGGCCTCCGGCAGCTCAAACTCCAGCTCGCCCCAGACAATGCCGCGCTTACAGCGAATATTGAGCAGCTGATTGAAAGGGATTAAATAGTTGTGTTTATCGCCACTGACCTCGACCCCCGCGTTCAGAAGCCGCACCCGGTTGTAAGGATGCTGTGCCAGATGCTTGCCAAATGATGTCGATTTCAGTTCCATGTTTATGCGCCATGATTTTTAATTTATGAGCGAGTCCCAAAACAGTTTACCTGTGATAGGCGGTGGCGCTCCAGCACCAAAAACAGAGTAGAATACATAAGAGTAGGAAAAACGTAACGTAATGGCGTTGGACAGCTTAAATCAAAGACGGGACTTTTTATGCGTACTGTACTGAATATTCTAAATTTCGTTTTGGGTGGATTTTTTACCACTCTTGCCTGGCTATTCGCCACCGTTATCAGCATCGTGCTGATTTTTACCTTACCGCTGACTCGCTCCTGCTGGGAAATCACCCGCCTGTCATTTCTGCCTTTTGGCAATGAAGCGATTCATGTGGATGAGTTATATCCGGAAAAACGCAACGCCCTGCTCTCTGGCGGCGGAACTTTATTAAACATTTTCTGGCTGATTTTCTTTGGCTGGTGGCTGTGTCTTTCACACATCACCATCGGCATTGCGCAGTGTATCAGCATCATCGGCATTCCCGTTGGCATCGCAAACTTTAAAATCGCTGGCATCGCGCTATGGCCGGTTGGAAGACGCGTGGTTTCTGTCGAGCTGGCGAGACAGGCACGCGAAGCCAGCGCTGCGCGTTTAAGAAATAACGGACGTTTCCGCTGAGTTTCTAATTCACCTTGTTGCTGGAGTTTTCCGTGCTTTCTATCGCACCAGGTCTGCGGCGCTATGCTTACAACAGCAATTTGCTGTACAGCATTCGCATTTTTATTGCTCTTGCCGGGACCGTAGCCGGTCCCTGGCTCCTCTCACAGCCCAAGCTAACCATCCCGCTTACGCTGGGCCTCGTTGCCGCCGGTTTGAGTGACCTGGATGACAGGTTGGCGGGGCGGCTTCGTAACTTACTGATTACGTTGGTGTCGTTTTTTATCGCCTCGGTTTCCGTGGTTTTACTCTTTCCCTATCCCTGGTTGTTCGCCATCGGGCTAACCTTTTCAACCTGCGGCTTTATCCTACTCGGCGCGCTAGGGCAGCGTTATGCGACCATCGCATTTGGCGCACTTTTGATTGCCATTTACACCATGCTGGGGATCAATAACGTTTATCCTGTGTGGTACGAACAGTCGCTGCTACTGTTGATTGGCACCCTCTGGTATTACCTTCTGACGCTAACCGGTCACATTGTGTTTCCGATTCGCCCGTTACAGGACCATATTTCTCGCTGTTATCAGCAGTTGGCTGTTTATCTGGATGCGAAATCCATCATGTTTGATCCCGATCAGGATGGCAGCAACAACCAGCAGCTGGTCAATCTGGCGATGGCCAACAGCCAGTTGGTATCAACATTGAATGAAACCAAAACGGCGCTACAAAGTCGTTTAAAAGGGGATCGCGGCCAGAAGGGAACACGGCGCACGCTGCAGTACTATTTTGTCGCGCAGGATATACATGAGCGCGCCAGTTCAATCCACGTGCAGTATCAAAAGCTTAGCGAACAATTTCATCACACCGATATTTTGTTCCGCTTGCAGCGGTTGATGAGCATGCAATCTACCGCCTGTCAGCAACTGTCCCAATGCATTTTATATCGTCAAAAATATCAACATAATCCATTGTTTGAGAGGGCTTTTATAAGGCTTGGCGAGGCTATTGAGCGCCAGTCTGCCCTTGATCATGACAGCAGCCTGATCAAAGCGTTACGCCATCTGATTAAAAACCTGCGCGCCATCGATGCCAATCTATTGAACATGGAGTCTGAGCAGGCGCTTTCTGACGACCAGCCTGCAGGTCCAAAAACGTTTGCCGATGACCGAATAAGTGGATTTCAAGATATTTGGCTGCGTATTTCACGTCATCTGACACCGAAATCGGCTCTATTTCGCCACGCGGTGAGAATGTCGCTGGTGCTGCTGGTCGGCTACACGTTCATTCAGTTCAGCGGGCTTAATCATGGATACTGGATCCTGCTGACCAGCCTGTTCGTCTGCCAGCCAAACTATAGCGCTACTCGTCGGCGTCTGGCCCTGCGCGTAGTGGGTACGCTAGCCGGTGTGGCGCTGGGGATGCCAATCCTCTACTTCATCCCCTCTCTTGAGGGGCAAATGATCTTGATTGTACTCTGCGGGATGCTGTTCTTTACCTTTCGCAGCGTGCAATACGCGCAGGCCACCATGTTTATTACGCTGCTGGCGCTGCTATTGTTCAACCTCATGGGGCAAGGATTTGAGGTCGCTATCCCGCGCATCATCGACACCCTGCTAGGCTGCCTGATTGCCTGGTTGGCCGTCAGCTATGTTTGGCCGGACTGGCGATTCCGGCAGTTACCCGCGGTGGTCAACAAAACCTTTTACGCCAACTGTCGTTATTTGGATGCCATTCTGGTGCAATATCATCAGGGCAAAGATAATGGCCTGGATTATCGTATCGCCAGGCGCGACGCGCATAATTGCGACGCGGAGTTAGCGTCGGTGGTGTCGAATATGACGTCTGAGAAAGACAATAATCCGGACACGCTGGAATCGGCATTTCGCCTGCTTTGCCTCAATCACACCATGCTCAGCTATATCTCCACGCTGGGGGCTCATCGTGAAAAACTTGAGGATACTGAAACGCTAAAGCTGCTGGATGATGCAGCCAGCTATGTTGATGGAGCACTGCATAGCGAAGGCGCAGAAAAGGCCCATATCCATCAGTTGCGCAGTCAATTGTCAGAAAGGATCCAGGCTAAAACCACGGCTGCAGATACCAAAGAACAGCTGGTGCTACAGCAGCTTAGATTGTTGATTGAGCATCTGCCGGAAATGACCACGCTGGGTGTGAAAATCTCCACCGTCGAAAAAGTCGCATAAAATTAACGCATTAACCAGCAGGGAAAGTGTTTGCCTGCTGGTTATGCTTACACTTGGCCCTCCTGCCTTTGCAGATTGAACCAGTTGATGAGTTCATGGCGGGAGGCGTCAGGTAATACGGTCTGATGATACCCTAAAATCGCCCCTTCCAGCGCAAACAACATATTCAACCCCGCCTTCTTATTGATTAAAGTTAGCTTAACGTAGGTGTTGATTGCGCCTTGCGATCGCAGTTCATCGAAACTTTTCACCCCAACTTGCCAGAGCAGACGCTCCATCGACAGACTAATGTTGGGCAGATCTTTTAATCGTGCAGGATTGTTCTTTTTTTGCGCTTGCTCACTGTGCATCCCCGCAATTGAGTCATTGGCCAGCTCAATCAGACGCTGCGGCTGTTGCCACAGAGCTTCGTCAACCTGAAAATATCGCAGCGAGATTTCGATCCCTCTTTTGGGATAGATAAACTGCCGCATCGCAAGCTGCTTCATCATTGCTTCGTTTTCATGAGTCGCACGTAAATAAAGTTCCCCTTCGGCGACAAGAGCAAACATCGCGCCTCCCGATGACAGACTGTAACCACCAAACTGTGGCCTTGATTGGATCAATCCAAGTGGTATAAGCACTTTTATGGCCTGAGCCACCCTTGCTTTAGTTGCATTTAACATATTGATTTCCTTATCCATGGTAGCTATCAATGAGAAATTTATAAGTACATGAAACGCTAAAGGCAAAATACGCAAAGCGAGGGATGCCGCCAAATCTAAAATTCATTTACTGCCCATTGCATTAAAAAAATGCGAGACGTCTTGGAAAATTTAGGTTGATCTCTCGCCACAGCAGCAGTACTGTATATCCATACAGTTACTCACTAGTGGAACAATACTATGCGAACTCATCACCGTCATTACCCTCATTTAAGTCAGCATCCCCTTTCGGCAAGCGCTGCGCCGATGAGCCAGAATTCCAAGGCTAACAGTGGCTTACTCAGTGAGTTCGTCTATAGTGAAGATCAACCCGCGCTAGTTCAGTTGCTTTTACCTCTTTTACACCACCTCGGTGAGCAGTCTCGGTGGCTACTGTGGCTGACACCAACGCAAAAGCTTAGCCGTCGCTGGCTTGCTCAATCAGGTCTGCCGGTCAGTAAAATAGTGCAGGTAAGCCAATTACAGGGGATCGCATCCGTCGATGCCATGGAGCGCGCTTTATTGACCGGGAACTACAGCGTCGTGCTGGGATGGTTGCCAGAATTAAGTGACTCAGATCGCAAAAGATTGCAGATCGCGGCAGAGGTCGGAGGATCGTATGGTTTCATCATGAAGCCTCAAAACGACCCCTTTTCTGTCGCCGGACAACCCTCAGCAGTAAAAATTCACTCTTCCGTATACCATTAATTCAAATTAGGAGTAATCCTACGAAAAATGAGACCTTTTCAGTTTTTTGTGCTGAAAAGGCCTTTTAGCCCAGTAAATTCGGGTGTTTTTGAGCTTTTAAAACCCATAGTTTCGTCAACATTTTGTCTATGATGTTAAGAAATGTGTACATTTTCCTCTTTTTTTCCTGAGCGTTATCACATCAAGCTTGTAACTTTCCCGCCACGTTGTAGACTTTAGTTCGCCAAGGTTGCTCTTATAATGCTTACGATAAAGTAGCAAGTACCTAAGTGAAGCAATAACTTGGACGAAGGAATTTAACCAAGGGCTTAAAGCTTAAAGCTCAATTGCCTATTTGGATGATAACGAGGCGTAAAAATGAAAAAGACAGCTATCGCATTAGCAGTGGCACTGGCAGGTTTCGCGACCGTAGCGCAAGCCGCACCGCAAGATAACACCTGGTACACCGGTGGTAAACTGGGCTGGTCCCAGTATCACGACCATGGTATGTCAAACGCATACAAAGGCGTAGGCAATGGCCCAACTCGTGACAGCCAACTGGGTGCTGGTGCGTTTGTAGGTTACCAAGTGAACCCATACGTGGGCTTCGAACTGGGATATGACTGGCTTGGTCGTATGGCTTACAAGGGCAGCGTAAACAACGGCGCATTCAAAACTCAAGGTATTCAGTTGACCACCAAACTGAGCTACCCACTGACTGACGATCTGGATGTCTACACTCGTCTGGGTGCAATGGTTTGGCGTGCAGATTCTAAAGGCAACTTTGGCAACGGCACTCGCATCAGCGATAACGACACTGGTGTTTCTCCAGTGGCTGCAGCTGGTTTCGAATATGCAATCACCAAACAATGGGCTACCCGCCTGGAATACCAGTGGGTTAACAACATTGGTGATGCTGCTACTGTTGGCGCGCGTCCAGACAACGCTAACCTGTCTGTTGGTGTTTCTTACCGTTTCGGTCAGGAAGATGCAGCAGCTCCAGTTGTTGCTCCGGCACCAGCACCAGCTCCAGTTGTACAGACTCACAAGTTCACTCTGAAATCTGACGTTCTGTTCACCTTCGGCAAATCAACTCTGAAACCAGAAGGCCGTCAGGCTCTGGATCAGCTGTACACCCAATTGAGCTCACTGGATCCGAAAGACGGTTCAGTAGTAGTTCTGGGTTACACTGACCCAGTCGGTTCAGAAGCATCTAACCAGAAACTGTCTGAGCAACGTGCTCAATCAGTAGTGGATTACCTGGTATCTAAAGGTATCCCTTCTAACAAGATCTCTGCACGTGGTGAAGGCGAACGTAACCAGATCACTGGTAACCTCGGTTACAAATCTGGTCGTGCAACTAAAGCTCAGATCGCTGGCTTTGCACCAAACCGTCGCGTAGAAATTGAAGTTAAAGGCATCAAAGACGTTGTTACTCAGCCACAGGCTTAAGTAATAGCGCTATCTTTTGATAGCTCTGAATTAAAAAACCCCGCATTGCGGGGTTTTTTTTATGCCTTAGCTTTAGCTGAATCAGGCACGTGGCCCGAATGCCCTGTTTAACCTTGGCTTTCTTTATTATCGAGGATCTGTAAAAGATCATGCTTGAGAGATGACATTTGTGTCGCGTACTTCTCTTTACGTTCCGCATCTTCCAACAGCTGAATGATAGTATCAGAAAGCGTTGATCCTCGACGCTGTGCCAACGCGGCAAGTCGCTGCCAAACCAGAAACTCTAAATCGATAGATTTTTTACGAGTGTGCTGATGCTCTGAATTGAAATGGCGCTTACGGCGCGCACGGATAGTCTGCTTTAGGCGATTCTCTAAAGCCTTACTCATGTGATTGTTGATCCAATCAAGCACTTTTACCGGTTCATTTTCGAGTCGAAGGAGTTGATCCACGGCTTCCTGCGCCGCACTGTTCTCGATATGTCGGGTGATCCTTTCACCTTCGCGGTGTTTTTTGACCAGATACTTCCATTTCCAACCGCTCTCAAGATTTTCCAGTTGCTGATATTTCATCGCAAGCTCTTCTGTGACCCCGTAACGTTGATAAGCATAGCAGCTTTATGTCACTTTTTACTCTAAATATGTCACGACATCCAGAGGAACCAAGTGGTTATTTTTCAGCCATAAGCGACAGAATGTCACATCTGCATGACCTTTGCGTGACTCTCGTGGTATGCAGCAGAACTTATTCTTGTATAATCGCCCTTTCCCTTTTGAAGACTACAGCTAACACATTGACCAATAACCGACTTGATTGGCAGCTCTTACTGCCGGATTCTACGCCATACCAGACAATTTTTGCTACAGCCGATCAGCTGGAGCCGGTTGATTTCTCCGTGATCCAGCCACGTCTGGAAAATGGGCTTTCGCTGTTTTGTCATCCCAATTCGCGCACGCGTTTTATGACCGTTAAAGGTCAGGAAAGCCGAGACTACCTCTCACGTCTTGCCGACGCTGTAACCGAGATATTGCCAGAAGCCGATGAACTCGCAGGCAGCGAATACCAGATTGACGGACGCAAGATCCAGGTTAAGCCTGCACAGGATGCCAATGCACCTTTCGTCGGAACATCAGGCTGTCTTTATCAGGAATGGATTGAGCCAGAGCAGCTGTTCGGCTGTGTCCGCGTTTACAAGGACCAAGTTGAACTGCAACCCGGTTTAATTCATCAGGTTAATGGCGGTGTGCTGATCTTGTCGATTCGCTCGCTGCTGGCGCAACCGCTACTGTGGCTTCGCCTCAAGCAAATGATTACTCAGGAGAGCTATTACTGGGTTTCTCCCGATGAGTCTCGGCCTTTACCTGTCAGCATTCCCCCTATGCCGCTCGACGTCAAACTGATCCTGGTTGGCGATCGCGTTTCCCTTGGGGAACTTAATGACATGGAGCCAGAGCTGCTGGAATCCGCGTTTTATGGCGAATTTGAAGCCGACCTGCCACTGTCCGACACTGACGACATGGAAAAATGGTGCGCTTACGTCAATACGCTGGCAGATGAACTGGAAATACCTCGTCTTTCCGTAGACGCATGGCCTGAATTACTGAAGGCCGCCGTGCGATTTAGCAGCGATCAGGGCTGTTTGCCACTTTGTCCGTCATGGCTGTCTGCCCAACTGCTGGAAGCCGAGCTGTACAATGATGAACCTCAGCTGACAGCCAAAGCATTTGATGCCGCCATTTCTACCCGTGCGTGGCGTGAAAGCTACCTGCAAGAGCGTATGCAGGACGAAATCGAACTCGGACAGATCTTTATTGAGACCGACGGCGAAGTTATTGGCCAGATCAACGGCCTGTCAGTGCTTGAATATCCGGGTCATCCGCGCGCATTCGGCGAACCTTCGCGGATAAGCTGCGTGGTGCATACTGGTGACGGCGAATTCACTGACGTTGAGCGCAAAGCTGAACTGGGCGGCAATCTTCATGCTAAAGGCATGATGATTATGCAAGCCTTCCTGATTGCCGAACTCGAACTCGATCAGCCCCTGCCCTTCTCGGCATCGATCGTTTTTGAACAATCTTATGGTGAGGTTGACGGTGACAGCGCCTCGCTGGCAGAACTTTGTGCCTTGGTCAGCGCATTGGCGATGCAGCCAATTAATCAGCAAATTGCCGTTACTGGCTCAGTCGATCAGTTCGGTAACGTGCAGCCTATCGGCGGTGCCAACGAGAAAATCGAAGGGTTCTTCGAGGTCTGTCAGCGCCGTGGTTTGACCGGTAGGCAAGGGGTGATTATTCCTCTCGCCAACGTGCGTAATCTTTGTTTACATCAACAGGTTATCGATGCCGTGCGTGAAGGAACATTCCATCTTTGGGCGGTAGAAAATGCTGCAGATGCTCTCCCTATCTTGACTGGCTTACCTTATACTGTTTCGGAAGAAGAACAGGAAACCCCTAATCTATTGGGGCTAATTCAGGAAAGGATTGCGCTGGTTTCTGCATCAGAACGTCCGCGGTTCATATGGCCTCTTCGCTGGTTAAACTGGTTCAGTCGCAGCTGATCGGACTTGTTCAGCTTACAGGTGTTAGCTAACATGCGTGCTTCAATAAAATAAGGCTTAAAGAAGACATGGTAGAAAAACGCGATTCCTATACGAAAGTAGACTTGGAGGCCTCTGGCCGTAGCGAACTTTTCGGAGCAGGTGGACCACCATTGCCGTCAGGCAATATGCTGATGATGGATCGTATCGTCAAAATGGCCGTTGATGGTGGTAACTACGACAAAGGCTACGTTGAAGCCGAGTTAGATATCAATCCAGATCTTTGGTTCTTCAGTTGCCATTTTATTGGTGACCCTGTAATGCCAGGTTGCCTGGGCCTCGACGCTATGTGGCAGCTGGTAGGTTTCTACCTCGGCTGGCTGGGCGGCGAAGGCAAAGGCCGCGCACTGGGCGTAGGTGAAGTTAAATTCACTGGTCAGGTTCTGCCAACGGCAAAATTAGTGACTTACCGTCTGCACTTCAAACGCGTGATTAATCGTAAACTGATCATGGGTGTGGCAGATGGCGAAGTACTGGTTGATGGCGAGGTTATCTACACCGCTACCGATCTTAAAGTTGGGTTGTTTAAAGACACCGCTGCTTTCTAATACTTTTCGTCTCGATAAAAAGGCAGGCTCCTCACGGTTCCTGCCTTTTTTATTGCGCGCAACTGTCCTCTAAGCGTTTATCTCTGGCAATCCAACAGTGTTGCCACCTAACTGTGTTATAGTGACGCAGAAGCGTTGCTGTTTGTCTTGCACAATTCATTCCTTCCATCCTCATCAAGTCCGTCAATTCTTTACTTTTTTAGTGACATTTGCTGCCACCAGTCTTAATCGATTAAGACGGGGGGTTTTCATTTTATTTTTATCCTTATTTTGTTTGCCTGAGTCAGCTCACCGGCAGAGTTTGCGCTGCGTTGATTAAATATAAATGTAGACAAAAGAATGGCTCACCCAGGATTTTAATCATGATTGCCTATCTTTTGTTGGTTCACCGTTTTCCGAATCAGTTCAAACGCCTTTTCAAAGCTATCTATCACCTTGAAAATCATTATGTTATCCACATAGATAAACGCTCAGGTCCGGTATTACAGGAAGAAATTAAAGAATTCCTTAGCCACTTTCCCAATACGACTCTGCTGAAAAGTGAAAATGCAGTTTGGGGAGGTTACAGCCTGGTGGACGCAGAACTGCGCGGCATTAATAAGCTGCTGAAAATGAGTAATAAATGGAAGTTCTTTATCAATCTTAGCGGTCAGGATTTTCCGCTTAAATCGCAGGAATATATTCGCGAATACCTGTCAGCGCATCAGGGTAAAGAATTTCTGAAAGTGTTAGATCAGAAAAAAGTCAGGCCAGATACTCTGCACCGTATTCACAACTATGTTTATGAAAATGATAATGAAGTGGTTTGTGATCCGATTATTGAGCGCAAATTTATTCCCAACATCACGCCCTATATCGGTAATCAGTGGGTGATCCTCAGCCGTGAATTTTGCGAATTTGTTACCCATAGTCCCGAAATTAAAAAGTTTAAAGACTTTTATCGTAATACGCTGATCGCCGATGAAGGTTTTTTCCAGACGGTGATGATGAATACCAGCTTCAAGCCACAGTTGGTGAATGATGATATGCGAGCAATTGATTGGGTACCGATGGGAACAGTCAAACTGCGTCCGCGTGATTTTACTGCGAACGATGCCAATTTTCTGCTGACGAATCCGAACCTGTTTGCCCGAAAATTTGACAGTGAGGTCGATGGGGAAATTTTAGATATTCTGGAAGACAGTCTGCGGGAAAAAAGCTTATTGATAGATAACCCATCAGATGCCTCAAAGACAGCCAGAGCAATCAAAGAACAGGTTATGCAGGAAGAAATCTGATTCGGAAAACTAAAGAGAAGAGGTAAAACTCAGGCTCAAACAAAAAACCTCCGCCGCGGGCGGAGGTTATCCCTTTACTGTCAGGCGCAAGTTATGCGTTAACTGCCCTAACCTCCATGGCCTCTCGCCAACCTCCAAGCCAGTGTGACCTTTGGTCTAATGATTGGTAAGGACAAATTTCTTTCGAACGTCCTCCAATGCCGGCTTGGTATCCACGTGATTGTGCTCGTTCCAGGCGGTCGCGTTTTTGTCTCTTCATGCCTCGTGTCCCTCGTTATTCAGGTCAAGTGGAAAGAAAACAGTGGTGCGCATCTGCGTCCACATCTAACAAATAGCCTCGATCGTCGTGCAGGTCAATGCGCAAAATTCACGCCATTGTCACAATATTGGGCTATCTTTATAGATTGCGCGCTAGCTAATCGTGCAAGCCAGAGCCTCATCCACCTGATCACCATAAAAAAATCCCGACCTCTCCAAGCGGAGAAATCGGGATTTTTTATCGAACCAATAAAAATAATTTATCTTATTTGTGCAGCAATGCTGTTGGCTTCTTGCTGCCATCCGCTAGCCAAAGTTCTGACCAGTGCATCGTAGCCATCCTTTTGCTGCTTCAATTCGATATTAAAGTTGTGCTGAGTGACCTGGCCATCGCGCGTGAGCGTCCACGTACCGCTTATCAGCGCCCTGCCATCATAACGGCCGTGGAAGCCCGTCACGTTGACCGCAAGCTGCTCCTGCTTGCCGTCACTGGCCTGCTGACCCGAAATAACCCAGCCTGGCAGACTGCGCCCCAGATAGGTTTGCAAAGTCTGTTGCAACTGCTGGTCCAGCGGACTGGCCCACAGATTATTGGCCGCCATCACGTATTGCACATCATTGGTCTGGTAAACCAGTCCCGAAGTGCCGAGGAAATCAGCCACGCTAACCTGCGAAATCCACAGTTTTGGCTGTTCAACGGTCGGTGTTAATCCGCCGCCCGTGCTCACCACCGCTGTCGGAGCTGAACTATTGACAGTCGGTAACTGGTAATAGGTTTTCTTGCCATCGCTGCTACAGGCAGCCAGAAACAACGCTAAGACGACAGGTATCCATTTCATCATTATTTGGCCTTCTTCGGCTGAGGATCATCTTGCCCTGGGGCGGCGAATACCAACGCATTACTCTTATGATTCAGAGTCTTAAGCACCGGTTGCAGTTCACGCAAAGTTTCATCCAGGCGCTGCATATCTCCAACCATCTTGATATAGGCCGGTGAACCAGGCTGGAAGCCTTGCATGCTGCGATTGAGCTGCAACAGCGTTTTCTGCATATCCTGTGGCAGATTTTTCATCTCTTTGCTCGCCACAATAGCGTTGAGCGAATCGATGGTTTTCTGCGTCGACTGAAGCGTTTTCTGACTTTGCGCCAGCGTCTTCGTCGCTTCGGTAATCATAGGATTCAATGGCAAGCCGTTGATTTTATCCAATGTTGCCATCAGTTTTTGTTGAATCTGCGCCAATCCGCCGCTAACCGTTGGCAACAGTGCCTGGCCATCAAGGGCATACGGACCTTTCCACGGTTTAGCATTCGGATAGAAGTCCAAATCAACATACAGCGAACCGGTCAACAGGTTGGCCGATTTCAGCGAAGCGCGTAAGCCGTGCTTCAGCGCGTCCTGCAAACGTTCATCCATATTAAAATCTTTACCCAACAGCTTGTTGAAGCGTTCAGGCTCGATACGGATTAACACCGGGATACGATAATCGCTGTCGATTTGATTCTGCATGCCGAATTTCTGATACGGAACTTGTCCGACAGTACCCAATCGAATGCCGCGGAACTCAACAGGCGCACCAGGTTGCAGGCCACGCACGGAATCGCTGAAGAACAGCACATAATCGGTGTGATTGGTATACAGAGAATCCTGAATGCTGCGCTGATCGTTAAACAATGCATAGGTTGCACTGCTATCAACTTTAGCGCCGCGCTCCCAGCCGTCTGGCACGTCGAAGCTGACACCGCCGGTAAACAGCGTGGTCAACGAGCCCATCTCGACACGAATACCTGACGATGACATATCAAAGTTAACGCCGCTGTCTTTCCAGAATCGGACATTGGTCGTCACCAGACTGTCGTAAGGCGCACGAATGAAAATTTGGTAACGAAGCTGACGCGAAGCGGGATCAAAGTGGCTGGTTTCCACTGTACCCACCTGGAAACCTCGGAACAGCACGGGATCGCCCGGATTGAGCTGACCGGCACGATCGCTGGTCAACACTACGCGAATACCCTGCGCATCCGGGGAGGCCAGCGGCGGAGAATCGAGTAATTTATACTGTTCTTTCTCATCGCCCTTTGAGCCGGGTTGCAGCTGGATATAAGCGCCCGACAGCAGCGTGCCAAGACCCGAGATCCCTTCGCGGCCTATTTGCGGCTTGACCACCCAGAACACAGAATCGTTCTTGAGCATTTTTTCCATGCCAGAATCAAGACGCGCCTTGAGGATGACATGCTGCAAGTCATCACTTAAGGTCACGCTTTCAACCTGCCCGACGTTCACATTACGGGTTTTGATTGCCGTTTTACCCGCGTCAATGCCGTCGGCGGAGGTGGTAATAAGCGTCACTTCCGGGCCCTGATGACTGAAGTGATAGAACAGGATCCACGCGCCTATCAGCGCGGTGAGTACCGGAATGATCCACACGGGCGACCAGCGTTTGATCTTGCCGACCTCAGCGATCCCGGCGTTGTTTTCCTCGTGAGTAGGCTTATTTTCCGCCATCGAGTTGCTCCTTGGTTTCAAAGATTCCTGAGCGATCCCAAATCAGACGGGGATCGAATGTACTTGCGGCGAACATCGTGAGGATCACGACCAGTGCAAAGAGCAACGCGCCGATATCCGGATAAATACTCATTAATTGCCCCATTCTGACCAGTGCCGACAGCACCGCGATTACAAAAACGTCGATCATTGACCAGCGCCCGACAAACTCAACCACCTCATAGACAACGTGCAGTCTTTCACGGTCAACTTTCTTACGCCCATTGGCGTCCCAGCAAAGCCAGGCAATAGCCAGCATTTTTAGCGAAGGGACCATGATACTGGCGATAAAAATCACCATCGCTATCGGATAAGATCCCTCACTCCACAGCAACACCACGCCCGCCATAATAGTCGAGGTTATCTTGGTGCCGAGGAACTGGGTGATCATTATCGGCATTAAATTTGCCGGGATATACAGCATCATGGAAGTGATCAGCAGCGCCATGGTCCACTGCAGGCTGTGCTTTTTACGGGCATAGCCTTTGCTAAAGCAGCGCGGACAGGTTTGCTGGCTGACCGGCAAAATCGCCATACAGCAGGCGCAAGAACGCAATCCCTGAGAAAGCCCGCTTTGGCCGACGCGCAAAGGCTGGGCAATCACCGGTGCCGGTACCGCCTGGTTCCATAGCCAGAAGCGATCCGTGCATTGAAACGCGCGCACTTGTAACAGGCAGAATAAGACATAAGGAATGAAGCTGGTGCCAATCCCGACCTCGCCATAGGCAATCAGTTTCACAAAGCTGACCAGCACGCCGGCCAGGAAAATTTCGACCATGCACCAGGCTTTAAGGTGGAACAACACCCAGGCGATGCGGATTTTCCATTTTCTGGGCAACGTAACGCCGCCGCAAAGGATGATGATCGACACCATGCAGAATGCCGGGATAAGTTGCACCACGATCATAAACAGTGAAGCAATGCTGGAATAGTCATCACTGACCAGCACCTGAGGGATTTTAATCAGGGTAATCTGGCTAGTCAGACCCTTGACATTCATGTTCACGAACGGGAACAGGTTAGCCAACAGCAGCATAAACAGCGAGCTTATGGCGTAACCCACCGGGCGTTTGCGCGGTTCCTGCCAGCGAGTGGTAAGCGTTGATTTACAACGAGGACAGTTAGCCTTCTGGCCGTATTGTAAAGTGGGCAGAGTAACGAGCAGATCGCACTGGGGGCACAAGATGTGCGGGTCATTAGAGTGTGAACACACATTCAACTCCTCAATGGCGAAACACGGGGAAAAACGACACTTCTGCCGCCTTTCCCACGGGAGAGACGGCAGAAGCAAGATGCGAACTTAGCCGTTCTTCTGAGCTTCAAGCGCTTCCCAGCGCTCAAACGCCTGCTCTAACTCGAGCTCGGCGCTGGCAAGAGCATTCAGCACTTGCTGGGTTTCATCGTGAGGACGCGTAAAGAAGCTGGCATCGCTCATCTGCTTGCCGAGGTCTTCGATACGCCCTTCCAACTCGCTGATTTTCTGAGGCAACTGTTCCAGCTCGCGCTGTTGATTGTAGCTCATTTTATTAGCGGTGCGTTTTGCCGGCTCAGCTTTGGCCGCTGGCGCTGCCTTGCTTTCGGCCGGAGCAGAAGAACGCAGGATACGCTGCGAGCTGCGCTGGTGGTGCGCATCGTGATAACCGCCAACATAGCTGTTGATCACCCCGTCGCCTTCATAAATCCAGCACTCGGTCGCCGAGTTATCTACAAATTCACGGTCGTGGCTTACCAGCATCACAGTACCCTGATAGCTGTCGATCAGCTCTTCCAGCAGTTCCAGAGTTTCAACATCCAGGTCATTGGTCGGTTCATCGAGAATCAACAGGTTGCTTGGACGCAGGAACAGTTTAGCCAGCAGCAGGCGGTTACGCTCACCGCCAGACAGCGCCTTGACCGGAGTCATTGCACGTTTCGGGTGGAACAGGAAGTCTTGCAGATAGCCCAGTACGTGGCGTGAACGGCCATTTACCATGACTTCCTGCTTGCCTTCGGCCAGGTTGTCCATCACGGTACGTTCCGGGTCAAGCTCTGCGCGGTGCTGGTCGAAATAGGCGACTTCCAGCTTGGTCCCGCAGTGTACGCGGCCGCTATCGGCCTCCAGCTGGCTGAGCATCAGCTTGAGCAGCGTGGTTTTACCACAGCCGTTCGGGCCAACCAGAGCAATTTTATCGCCACGCATAACTTGCGCAGAGAAATCACGAACCAGCTGCTTACCGGCCACGCTGTAGTTAACGTCTTCCATCTCGAAGACGATTTTGCCGGAGCTGGAAGCCTCGACAACCTGCATTTTGGCGGTCCCCATCACTTCACGGCGATCGGAACGCTCTTTACGCAGGGCTTTCAATGCACGCACGCGGCCTTCATTACGGGTACGACGCGCTTTAATGCCCTGTCGGATCCACACTTCTTCCTGCGCCAGTTTTTTGTCGAATTCGGCATTCTGCAAGTCTTCAACGCGCAGCGCTTCTTCTTTGCTGGTCAGATACAGCTCGTAGTTACCCGGATAAGACACCAGCTTGCCGCGATCGAGATCGACAATGCGGGTCGCCATGTTGCGGATAAATGAACGGTCATGCGAGATAAAGATGATGCTGCCCTGGAATTCTTTCAGAAACTCTTCCAGCCAGGCGATACTCTCGATATCAAGGTGGTTCGTTGGTTCGTCGAGCAGCAATACTTTCGGGTTGCTCACCAACGCACGGCCCAGCGCGGCTTTACGCAACCAGCCGCCGGACAAGGCAGAAAGCTCAGTATCGCCGTTAAGACCCAGCTGCAACAGCACTTCGCTGATACGGCTGTCGAGCTGCCACAGGCCCTGATGATCGAGGATTTCCATAACCTGTGCCAGTTTGTTCATGTTTTTCTCACTCGGATCGGTTTCGACCAAATGAGAAATGGCATGATAGGCTTTCAGATGTTCGGCCTGTTCAGAAACACCTTCAGAAACGAAATCGAATACCGTACCGGCAACATTGCGCGGCGGATCCTGTTGCAGACGCGCCACAATCAAGTCCTGCTCGTACACAATACGACCATCATCCAGCGGCACTTCGCGGTTGATGATCTTCATCAGAGTCGATTTGCCCGCGCCGTTACGCCCAACCAGACAGACGCGCTCGTTAGGTTCGATATGAAGTTCGGTGTTATCCAAAATAGGCGCATCGCTGTAAGACAACCAGGCACCTGACATGCTAATTAACGACATAGACTTTATTTTTCCTCGCTGGCGTGAGTGATTAACCAGCAGTTGTGAATTTGGCGGTTACGGGCAAAGTCTTGAGACAGAGTCTGGCCGGTAATTTCTTTCGCGCTCAGGCCAAGTTTGCTCAAACCCTCGGCGTCCATTTGGAAACCGCGCTTGTTGTTTGAGAACATGATAGTGCCGTTGCGACGCAAAATGCGTTTCAAATCTTTCATCAGCGCCAGATGATCGCGCTGAACGTCAAAGCTTTCGGCCATACGTTTCGAGTTGGAGAACGTTGGCGGATCGATAAAGATCAGGTCGAATTGCTCATCGGCATTGGCCAGCCACGACAGGCAGTCGGCCTGGATCAGGCGATGTTGACGACCGGTCAGGCCATTAACTCGCAGATTTTTTTCAGCCCATTCCAGATAAGTGCGCGACATATCGACAGTAGTCGTGCTGCGCGCGCCACCCAGACCCGCATGCACACTTGCGGTTCCGGTGTAGGCAAACAGATTCAGGAAATCTTTGCCATTGCTCATTTCACCCAGCATTTTGCGGGCGATACGGTGGTCCAGGAACAGGCCGGTATCGAGATAGTCGGTCAAGTTAACCCAGAATTTGGCGTTAAACTCTTCAACCTGCAAGAATTCACCTTTTTGTGCCAGCTTCTCGTACTGACTCGTGCCCTTCTGCCGTTCACGGGTTTTCAACACCAGCTGACTGGAAGAGATATCCAGCACCGACAAGGTGGCATTGATCACATCAAACAAACGCTGGCGGGCTTTTTGCGCATCCACCGTTTTCGGCGGCGCGTATTCCTGCACCACAACCTTGCTGCCGTAACGGTCTACCGCAACGTTGTATTCTGGCAAATCGGCATCGTATAGACGGTAACATTCAATGCCCTGCTGCTTCGCCCACTTTTCCAATTTCTTAACATTTTTCCGCAGGCGATTGGCGAAATCTTCGGCAATCTGTGTTCCGGCGGTACCATTTGGATTTTCAGCCAGCTGATAATTTTTCTGCACGCACTCCAGCGGGCCATTTTTCGCCTTGAACTGACGATCGGCACGCAGTTGCAAACAGCTCAACAATTCTGGTGAGGCGCTGAACAGCGACAGTTGCCAACCGCCAAACTGCGTTTTAGCTACGCGGCCCAGCAGGTTGTGCAAGGCAATCAGTGCCGGTTCGCTTTCCAGTCGCTCGCCGTAGGGCGGGTTGCTGATAATAGTGCCTACCGGACCTTCAGGCAGCGGGTTTTTCAGCTTGCCAACTTCTGCGGCTTCAAAGCTTATCAACTCGGCAACACCGGCGCGGCGGGCGTTGGCTTTCGCCATTTCAATGACCCGGCGATCGATGTCTGAACCAAAGAAGCGTGAGGTGGTTTCCTGTACCGCACGGCGCGTACGCACCTGGGCTTCAGTGGTCAACTCGCGCCACAGTTCCTCATTAAAGTTAGACCAGGCGGTAAAGCCCCAGTGCTGACGATGCAGGCCCGGAGCGCGATCGCCGGCGATCATCGCGGCTTCAATCAGCAGGGTGCCAGAACCACACATCGGATCGACCATCGGCGTGCCCGCCTGCCAGCCGGATCGCATGACGATTGCCGCTGCCAGGCTTTCTTTCAACGGAGCCTGACCCGTCAGGTCGCGATAACCGCGCTGATGCAGGCCTTCGCCGCTGAGATCGAGGGCAACGCTTGCAGTATCACGCTGCAGGAAAACGTTGACGCGAATATCAGGCTGCTGCTTTGCCACATTCGGACGCTCGTCCATCTTGCGGGTAAAGCTGTCAACGATCGCATCTTTAACTTTCAACGCGCCGTATTGGCTGTTGCGGATTTCATCATTCAGGCCGCTAAAATGCACCGCGAAGGTTTTCTCGACGCCAAAGATGCTCGGCCAGTCGATAGCCATCACGCCCAGATACAGGTCGAGATCGCTGTGAACTTTAAATTCATTTAAAGGAAGCAGGATGCGCGAAGCCAAACGGCTCCACAGCAGACTTTTGTAAAGCAGGCGATCGTCGCCCTCAAAATGGACTCCTCCCTGCACTACTTTGCAGGACTGCGCACCCAGCGTTTCAAGTTCGCTTTTTAATAGTTCTTCCAATCCACGCGCCGTGCTGGCAAACAAAGAGTTCATATTGACGTAATCACCTAGAAGTTATTTCCTACAATTAAAAACTTTCCTTACTTTAATCAGTAAGGTACATACCCAACGCCATTGGCATTTGCTGGAGAAAACTCCAGATGAGACAGCCTGACGGCAAGCGAGTAAATCTCCCCGAGAGCTTACATCAGTAAGTGATTAGGGCGCGCGAGCGCAGCCAACACCGCTGCGGTTGCAAGGACGACGGGTATAATGAGCTGCGCATTATAGCTAATCTTGCAAGATTGTCATAAAGTCTGTGGCTACAACATAAAAAGAGCCCAATACCAAATAATTAGCGCCCGTATAGAAAGCCGATTGTTGGTGTGGCCCGGAGGTAATAGTGGTCAGTTTGTCACGCTTGTACGTTCATCCAGTCAAATCCATGCGCGGTCTGCAACTTTCGCATGCTCAGGTTACACCCAGCGGTCTGGCATTTGACCGCCTCTTCATGCTAACCGATCCCCAGGGGATGTTTATTACCGCCCGCCAGTATCCGCAGCTGGTGCAGTTTACACCGGCTTTGTTACCTGATGGTTTAATTTTAACCAGCCCTGATGGCCGCAACAGCGTATCGGTAAAATTCGCTGAATTTGCCGAGCAGTCTGCACCCACCGAGGTGTGGGGAAATCAGTTCACTGCCCAGATTGCACCTGCCGACATCAACCGCTGGTTAAGCGGTTATCTTAAACGTGACGTAGAGTTGCGCTGGGTCGGAAAGGATCTTACTCGCCGCGTTAAAAACCAGCCTGAGATCCCGCTTTCTTTTGCTGACGGCTTCCCTTATCTATTACTCAACGAAGCCTCGATGTTCGATCTCAAGCAGCGATGCCCGGCCAGCGTCAAGCTGGAGCAGTTCCGACCTAATCTGGTGATAACAGGTGCTGAAGCCTACGCCGAAGATACCTGGCAGACTATCCGCGTCGGCAGCGTGATTTTTGATTTGGTCAAACCTTGCAGCCGCTGCGTGCTGACTACTGTCAGTACCGAACGCGGCAGGAAGCATCCTTCCGGTGAACCTTTGAAAACGCTGCAGAGTTATCGCACCGCCGATGATGGCGACGTCGATTTCGGCCAGAATATGATTGCCCGTAACAGTGGCATTATTCGCGCTGGCGACAGCGTGGAGATCCTCGCAACCAAACCTGCGCGCCGCTATTCGGCCGGTGTTGTGGTTGAGAATGTCGAACTGCCGGAAACCGAAGCGCAACCAGTGGCTATCACATATAAAGGCAGCGAGTTTAAGGGTAATAATCAGCAGATCCTGTTAGAACAGCTGGAGCAGCAAGGATTCAAGATCCCTTACTCGTGTCGCGCGGGGATTTGCGGAAGTTGTAAATTGACGATGGTCGAGGGTGAAGTTAATGCACTTAAAGCCAGCGCCATTGGTAAACAGGGTAAAATTCTTTCTTGCAGCTGTGTTCCGGCGTCGGATCTAATATTGGAATAATATAGAGTTCGGCTTCAGCGAAGCGGTTTATAAACCCGATGATCTTAAATAGAAAAGTGAGTCGGGTAATAAAAGTACGCAGGAGCCTGTTTATACTGCCCTGTCGTAAACGGCTTCAGCTTTAATTTGCGCAGGCATCAAACGGTCATGCATGATTTTAATGGCGTCACCCAGCACCATGCCTCGGCCGGCCAAAGTCAGCCGTTCCTGTGCCAACAGGCACAAACTGGCATTATCCCCTGACTCAACCACCAGCAAAGTTACCTGTTCACCCGATTCCATAACATTAACGCAGGCCAACTGACCATTATCCGGCTGGAAAGGATGATATTGTTGAGTGAAATGCCAGCTTTTTGGCATCAGCGGTTTTAAAAATCGAAAAGCGACTAAGGCATTGAGAACTAATTCAGCGCGTTGTTCGGCGGCTAATTTAATTTTTTTACACTGCTCTTCGAAATCAAAATATAACGCAGCATCGTCGACACAAAAACCAGATTCGGCAAAAGCATCAGGCGTCAGCATTTTCGCAGGAAAACGGGAACGGAAAATCATGCCATTGGCAAGGTCCAGCATCAATCGGTCATGTTCAGCGTCAAAATACCAACGCCAATTATCGTCTGGTTTGATTTTCATTACGTTATCCTATTTACCTCGCCCGCATGATTGGCACAGCGCCACTCAATGCAAGTGACCGGCCACAGAATTTATTGCCCAACGGTAACACTATTTGCGGGAACCTCAATATAGGACAAATCGTAGGTTGGTGGCCCGCAAAGAGAGATAATCACTGACTAGTACACTAAATACTCAATGAATAAAATATAAACGACCCGGAAGCAGAAATAAAGCCCCGGCCCGTTTTGTTTACAAAATAATTGTGAGCAACAACTATATATTCATCAGAATATTTTTAATCAGTTGCGGGCCATGATAGATAAACCCGGAATAGATTTGAATTAATGATGCACCCGCAGCCATTTTTTCACGCGCAGAAGTTAAAGAATCAATACCGCCAACGCCAATAATTGGCATCTTGCCTTTCAATTCTTCGGACAACATGCGGATAATCTGCGTGCTTTGCAGCTGCACGGGGCGACCGCTTAATCCACCCGCTTCATTACCATAATTCAGACCGGCAACTAAATTACGCTCCAGCGTAGTGTTGGTCGCAATTACGCCATCCATATTATGCTTGACCAAACTGTCGGCTATTTGGATCAACTCTTCATGAGAAAGATCCGGCGCGATCTTAACCGCAACGGGTACATATTTTTGATGACGCTGTTGCAATTCAAGCTGCTTATTCTTGATTGACCCCAAAAGATCATCAAGCGCTTCACCATATTGCAGAGTACGTAATCCCGGAGTGTTTGGTGACGAAATATTAATGGCGATATAACCGGCATAAGGATAAACCTTCTCCATGCAGATTAAATAATCGTCTGCGCCATTTTCGACAGGGGTATCTTTATTCTTGCCAATATTAATACCCAGCACGCCGCCAAAGTGTGATTTTTTAACGTTATTGACTAAATTATCGACACCGTGGTTGTTAAACCCCATGCGATTAATTATGCCTTCCGCTTCAACTACGCGAAACATACGCGGCTTGGGATTGCCATCCTGCGCGCGTGGCGTGACGGTTCCAACCTCTACGAATCCAAATCCCATTGCGCCAAAGGCGTCAATGCATTCACCGTTTTTATCCAGACCTGCTGCCAGCCCTAATGGATTTTTGAAGGTTAATCCCATGCAGGTAACAGGTTTGGAAGGCACCGATTGACGGATCAGAAACTCGAACGGAGAACCTGAAAGACGGCTGAGTTGGCGAAAAGTTAATTCGTGCGCACGCTCTGGATCGAGCTGAAACAGTGCTTTCTTTACTAAGGGATAAAACATGGATTCTCCTGAGGTCCCGGTGGCTAATGGCTGGTGGCCAGTCGGGGCGATATTATCGACTAAGGCACGACTAATTGGAATTGATTCCCGTGAAAAATCGCGCTGGCAGGCAAACGATACCTTTTTTATTTTCCTCTCTAAAACATTCTCGCCACAGTAACTCCTCAATGTCGGACGATTTTTAACCTTATATCCATTTTCAATCTATTAAAACCCAGAATTTAGATTTCCAGTCATAAGCTAAGGCCTGTTAATTTAATTCAAATTCTGCACAAATTTGTTAGTTATATAACTTACAGTTATAAGGGGATGCAATGAAAGTCATATCACTCGCCGGTAGCCCGCGTCAGCCGTCTCGCTCTTCCGCCTTGCTGGCCATTAGTCAACAGTGGTTAAAGGAGCGTGGTGTAGAAGTTATTTCTTACAGCCTGCAAGACTTTGCAGCCGAAGACTTGCTGTTTGCCAACTTCAATAGCCCGCAGCTGAAAGAACTCATTGCGCAGTTAGAGACCGCCGATGGTTTGCTTATTGCCACCCCTGTATATAAAGCCTCATTTTCTGGTGCATTGAAAACGCTGCTTGATCTTCTGCCCGAGCGCGCCCTTGAACATAAAGTCGTTTTGCCACTGGCCACCGCAGGTTCGATCGGTCATATGCTGGCAATCGATTACGCGCTGAAACCGGTTCTCAATGCACTGAAGGCTCAAGAAGTGTTGCAAGGTGTGTTTGCCGACGACAGGCTGGTCGGCCAATACCAGAACTTCCCGGCCGAACTGGAAGAGGGTTTGCAGTCACGTCTTGATGACTCCCTGGAAACTTTCCTGGCCGCTTTGGGCCATCGCCATTCTCTTGCTATCGCCCGTGCAAAACGTCAACACGCTCACGCCTGATATGGATAACTATTAATGACTATTTTTGGCTCCCGTATTTTGGCCACTTTGGCCCTCACTTTAGGTTTGAGCAGTGTCATGTCGGTTCAGGCGCAGGAAAAAGATCCGGCTGAATTCCATATTGCGATTCAGAAAGGATCGATTGGGCTGATTTTGGCGCAAAGCCATCATCTATTTGAAAAGCGTTTTCCGAATACCAGGATTACCTGGGATCAGTTTGCCGCAGGCCCGCAGATCCTTGAGGCACTGAACGTCGGCAGTATCGACTTCGGCGGCACGGGTGATTTACCGCCGCTGTTTGCGCAAGCAGCCGGTGCTGACCTGCTTTATGTCGGTTATCAGCCCCCGCAGCCCAAGGCCGAGGTGATTCTGGTGCCTGAAAACAGCCCGATTAAAACTGTGGCTGACCTCAAAGGACACACGCTGGCGTTCCAGAAAGGTTCCAGCTCCAACAATTTCGTGCTGCGCGCACTGCAAAATGCCGGCCTGAAATACACCGATATCAAACCACAGTATCTGGCACCTTCAGACGCAATGGCCGCATTCCAGCAGCACGACGTCGATGCCTGGGCAATTTGGGACCCGTACTATTCTGCGGCACTGAACCACGGTGACGTTCGCGTCCTGCTTGATGGCAGCACGCTGAACCAGACCGGTTCTTTCTATTTGGCGCCGAAGAAATTTACCGAGGCCCATCCGCAGTTTATTTCGCAAGTCTTGCAGGTGTTGAGTCAGGCGAATGCGCTGATCAAAAGCGAGCCCAAGCAGAGTATTCAACTGTTGGCGAAATCGACTGGTTTGCCAGAAAAAGTCATCGCCACATATTTCTCTCATTTACCTGATGACGAAACAATTCGCCCAGTAGATGCAGAAACAGAAAAACGTCAACAGGCCACGGCCGATTTGTTCTATGCCAATCACCTGCTGCCAAAACCCATCGAGATAAAAGATCGTATCTGGCAGGCGCCTGCGCTGGCCCAGTAAGTTTACTTAATCCATCGACCATGGCGCATAGCGCCGTTGTTTACCCAAATTGAAAGCACACCCACGCGGTGTAAAGAAAAAAGGAATATCACATGAGTCTGAACGTATTCTGGTTTTTACCTACTCACGGTGACGGTCACTATCTCGGCACCAGCGAAGGCGCGCGAGCCGTGGATCACGGCTATCTGACCCAGATTGCCCAGGCCGTAGACCGCCTCGGTTTTGGCGGCGTGCTTATCCCGACTGGCCGCTCATGTGAAGATTCCTGGCTGGTGGCTGCGTCGCTTATCCCGGTTACGCAAAAGCTTAAGTTTTTAGTCGCGCTGCGTCCGGGGATCATCTCCCCGACCCTCGCCGCCCGCCAGGCCGCCACGCTGGATCGCCTGTCCAATGGCCGTGCGCTGTTCAATCTGGTGACCGGTGGTGACGAGGAAGAGCTGGCCGCAGAAGGTTTGTTCCTCAATCATGAAGAACGTTATGAGGCCTCTGCCGAGTTCACTCATATCTGGCGTCGAGTGCTGGAAGGTGAAACCGTGACCTTCGAAGGCAAACACATCAGCGTTAAGGGTGCCAGCCTGCTGCATCCGCCGGTTCAACTGCCGCGCCCGCCTCTTTATTTCGGCGGTTCTTCTGAAGCTGCAAAAGAGCTGGCGGGTGAACAAGTTGAACTGTATCTGACCTGGGGTGAGCCTCTTGCGGCAGTTAAGGAAAAGATTGCTGAAGTCCGTGCCAAGGCCGCCAAACATGGCCGTACAGTGCGATTCGGCATTCGTCTGCACGTAATTGTGCGCGAAACCACGGAAGAGGCCTGGAAAGCCGCCGACCGCCTGATTGCCAATCTGGATGATGAGACCATCGCCAAGGCGCAGGCCAAATTTGCTAAAACAGACTCTGTGGGGCAGCACCGCATGGCGGCATTGCACGGCGGCAAGCGCGACAAGCTGGAAATTGCCCCGAATCTGTGGGCCGGTGTTGGCCTGGTTCGGGGTGGCGCAGGCACTGCATTGGTCGGTGACGGTCCAACAGTCGCCGCAAGAATGCAGGAATATGCTGACTTGGGTATCGATACCTTTGTGCTTTCCGGTTATCCGCATCTGGAAGAAGCCTACCGCGTCGGCGAACTGCTGTTCCCACATCTTAATCTGGCAACCTCCGAAGACGTTGAAAGCCCTGCCCGCCGCGCCATCAAGGCTCACGGTGAGTTGGTTGCCCATGATTTTGCACCACAGCGCGTGTCAGAAAGTTAAGGACGAATCATGAGCAACATGACTGAACGTTGGATAAATCGCTTAACGCCGTGGATTGTTCCGGTGGTGTTAGTCGCCAGCTGGCAGATTTCCGTGCAGGCAGGCTGGCTTTCAACCCGCATTCTGCCCTCGCCCAGTGCGGTAATTGAAGCCTTCTGGACGCTGGCCAAATCCGGCGATCTTTGGGTCAACCTGAAAATTAGTACCTATCGTGCGCTGGCCGGTTTTGTGATTGGCGGCAGCATAGGTCTGTTGCTCGGCTTTATTACCGGACTTTCACGCTGGGGCGAACGCCTGCTGGATAGCTCCCTGCAGATGCTGCGCAACATCCCGCATCTGGCGCTGATCCCGCTGGTGATCCTGTGGTTTGGCATCGATGAGTCGGCGAAAATTTTTCTGGTTGCCCTCGGCACGCTGTTCCCAATCTACCTCAACACCTATCACGGCATTCGCAATATCGACCGTGGATTGCTCGAAATGTCGCGCAGCTATGGTTTATCAGGATTCCCACTGTTTTGGCAGGTGGTATTACCGGGCGCGCTGCCCTCGATTATGGTCGGTGTGCGTTTTGCCTTGGGCTTTATGTGGCTGACGCTGATTGTTGCCGAAACTATTTCTGCCAACTCGGGGATTGGTTATCTGGCGATGAACGCCCGCGAATTCCTGCAAACCGACGTCGTGGTCGTGTCCATCATCCTGTACGCTGCCCTCGGCAAACTGGCGGATATCGTGGCGCGTTCGCTTGAACACGTCTGGTTGCGCTGGCACCCGGCTTACCAAAGTAAACAAGGAGCAACCGCATGACTGAACCGACTCGAATTCCGCAAGGCACGCCGGTTACTCTGGCCGGTATTGTTAAAAAATACGGCAATCGCACGGTGCTGAGAGAAGTCAATCTGCGGATTTCTCCCGGACAGTTTGTCGCCGTGGTAGGCCGCAGCGGCTGTGGTAAAAGCACCCTGCTGCGCCTGCTGGCCGGGCTGGAGAAAACCACCAGCGGCGATCTGCTGAGTGGCAGCGCCGAACTGAGCAAGGTGCAGGAAGACACCCGCCTGATGTTTCAGGATGACCGCCTGCTGCCGTGGAAGAAAGTGATTGATAATGTCGGACTGGGTCTGAAAGGCCATTGGCGACCGGCAGCTCAGGCCGCGCTTGAAGAAGTCGGCCTCGCTGACCGTGCCAATGAGTGGCCCGCTGCGTTATCCGGGGGACAAAAGCAGCGCGTCGCGCTGGCTCGCGCACTGGTTCACCGACCTCGCCTGCTGTTACTTGACGAACCTTTAGGCGCATTAGATGCTCTGACACGTATCGAGATGCAGAGCCTGATTGAACGCCTTTGGCAACAGCACGGCTTCACGGTGTTGCTGGTCACTCACGACGTCAGCGAAGCGGTAACCGTGGCTGACCGAGTGATCTTGATTGAGCAAGGTGAAATAGGCCTGGATATGCTGGTTGACTTACCCCGTCCTCGCCGACGAGGTTCTGTAAAACTTGCCGAGCTGGAAGAACAGGTGCTCGACCGCGTGCTGCGCCCTCAGCCCGTTGCCGCCGAAGTTAAAGTGGCACAGCGTTAAGCTTATTTTCAAGCGATTAAAAAAGGGCGACATCTCTGTCGCCCTTGTCTTTTGCAAGCTAAATGTCAGCCGTTAATCAGTCAGGCATCCAGCGCCTTGGTGATTTTCTCGTACAAATCGCCAGAAAGATTTTCCAGCCCTTTCAGCTTTAGCAGCGCCTGACGCATCTGGCCCTGACGGTTTTCGTCATAGCGTTTCAGGCGGATCAGTGGTTCGATCATTCGCGCAGCAACCTGCGGGTTACGGGTGTTGAGGTCAGTCAGCATTTCAGTCAGGAAGGCATAACCGCTGCCGTCTGCCGCGTGGAACGCTGCCGGATTGCCCTGTGCAAACGCGCCAATCAGCGATCGAATGCGGTTTGGGTTACCCATGGTAAACGAACGGTGGTTCAACAGGCCACGCACCTGCGCCAGCACATCGGCTGCCGGGCTGGTGGCTTGCAGAATGAACCATTTATCCATCACCAGACCATCCTGATGCCAGCGGTTATCGTAAGCCGCCAGCAGGCGATCGCGGCAAGGCAGGTTGGCCGCCACCGCCGCAGACATCGCCGCCAGTGAATCAGTCATGTTGTCTGCCTGCTCGAACTGCGCGCTGACCAGCCTGTCGGCCTGAACCGGATCGGCAAACGCCAGGTAACGCAAACACACGTTGCGCAGCGAACGCTTGCCAATATCACCATGCTCAACGCGATAAGACGGCAGGCTGTTGGCGTGATAAACCGCCAGGAATTCATCGGCCATCTCAACCGCCAGACAGCGAGTGATTGACTCATGAACCGCACTAATCGCTTCTGGATCAATAATTTCGAACAGTTCGGCGATTTCGTTTTCGGACGGCAGCGTCAGAATCTGCGCCGCCAGCGCCGGATCAATGTTCTCATCGAGCAGCACGGCGCGGAACGCGTCCGCAACGTGCAGCGGCAATGACAGGGGCTGTTTCTGCTGATGGCGCGCCACGTTAAGCTTGATATAAATCGCCAGCAGGCTTTGCGCGGAATCCCAACGCGAAAAATCATTGGTCGCGTGTTTCATCAGGAAAGTCAGCTGATGATCACCATATTTATAGTCCAGCTTCACCGGCGCAGAGAATTCGCGCAGCAAAGAAGGGATCGGCTGATATTCGACATCTTCAAATACGAAAGTCTGCTCGGCTTCGGTCACGTTAAGCACGTTGCTGACTTTCTGGCCATGCTGTTTCAGCGCAATCACCCCGCCTTGCGGGTCGTAAAGCTCGATATCCAGCGGGATATGCAAAGGCAGCTTCTCGGTCTGATCCGGCGTCGGCGGCGTTTTCTGGCTAACAGTCAAAGTATAAGTCTGCTTTTCGACGTCATAGTCATCGCGCACGGTGAGGACTGGCGTACCGGATTGACTGTACCAGCGGCGGAACAGCGACAGATCGACATTAGAGGCATCTTCCATCGCCTGTACAAAATCGTCACAGGTTGCTGCGCTGCCGTCATGCCGCTCAAAATACAGCGCGATACCCGCCTGGAACTGTTGTTCGCCCAGCAGGGTATGCAGCATGCGAATAACTTCAGAACCCTTTTCGTATACCGTCAGCGTGTAGAAGTTATTCATTTCAATAACTTTTTCAGGGCGGATCGGGTGCGCCATCGGGCTGGCATCTTCCGAGAACTGAGCGCCACGCATTACGCGCACGTTATCAATTCGGTTGACCGAACGAGAACCCAGATCAGAGCTAAACTCCTGATCGCGGAACACCGTCAGACCTTCTTTGAGGCTCAACTGGAACCAGTCGCGGCAGGTCACACGGTTGCCGGTCCAGTTATGGAAATATTCGTGGCCGATAACCGCTTCAATGCCGAGATAGTCTTTATCGGTGGCGGTTTCTGCCTTGGCCAGCACGTATTTAGAGTTAAATACGTTAAGACCTTTGTTTTCCATCGCGCCCATGTTGAAGAAATCTACCGCCACGATCATAAAGATGTCGAGATCGTATTCCAGATTAAAGCGCGTTTCGTCCCACTTCATCGACTGCTTCAATGATTCCATTGCCCAGTCGGCACGATCAAGATTGCCGCGATCGACAAAGATTTCCAGTGCGATGTCACGGCCCGAGCGCGTCACAAACTTGTCGCGCAGCACGTCAAAATCACCGGCAACGACAGCAAACAGGTAGCAAGGTTTCGGGAACGGATCTTGCCATTTTATCCAGTGACGACCGCCTTCAAGATCTCCGCCGTCAATGCGGTTGCCGTTTGAAAGTAAATAAGGATAAAGCGCTTTATCGGCGACGATACGGGTGCTGAAACGTGCAAGAACGTCTGGACGGTCCAGATAATAGGTAATGTGGCGGAACCCTTCGGCTTCACACTGAGTACAAAGGGCTTCACCTGAAAGGTAAAGCCCTTCCAGCGCGGTATTTTTAGCCGGATGGATTTCGTTGACCACTGACAGCTCGAAGGACTCCGGCAGGCCGTTAATCACCAGCGTATTCTCGCGCAGCTGGTAGTTTGGCCAGTCCTGGCCGTTAACGCGCAGGCTGATCAGAGTAAGATCTTCACCGTTTAATACCAGGGCCGCACCTTCAGCGCCAAGACGTTTGATCTGGCTAACGGCGGTGACGGTCGTCGTCTGCGCATCAAGGTCGAAATCGAGGTCGATATCAGTAATGGTGTAATCTGGCGCAAGGTAATCATGGCGATATTTTACCTGCGGTTGTGATAGTGCGTCGGTCTGTTGTTCTGTTTGCAGCTGGTCAGTCATAAAAGAACCTTTTGGCGTTTTACAGGAGGATACGCGTGACGCGGGTTAAATAAACTTTATCACAGAAGGTGAAAATTCCCAGACTGCTAGCGGGCTGATAGCTGCAACAGGCGAGCTTTTAGACGAAACAGTCAAAAGCGCCATTAAAAGCTAAAAAATATTTCAGCTTACATTTCACTTTTTTTTAACTTTTTAGTGCTATTTACGTTAACACCGCAATTAAATAATTTCGCCTGTCGTCAATTCCGACTTCCGCTCCAGCATAAGTTTACCGCCGCTACAAATGTGATCAACTCCATGTATTTCATGAAAATTAAGTGAAAAACATTAATAACTAACGGGTTATTACTTTGTTAATATTTATCGGAAACTCGTGTTTAGTATCCTGAACAAGGCACGTTTAGCCCTCGACCTCAGGCGGGGGATTGTGCTGAGATGTGGGTTCATTGACTTGATAATGCGGTATACTTCTCGAACTTTGCCGCTTTTATTCAGGCCACTAACTAACTTTTATTACTCTATGTCATTGGAGCGGCAGCAAGGCAGCAAGCGAGCCGAATCCCGATGAGCTGACACAGATCAGTGATTCGGGTGAGTGAGCGCAGCTAACGCCGCTGCAGTTTCCAGGACGAAGAGTAAGGTTTGTTGCTTCTGACGAGGATGTTGCGCGTATGACCTCATTCGCCTCCCCGATTTTGACTTCGCTGTTAGATACCGATGCCTATAAGCTCCACATGCAGCAGGCGGTCTATCATCGATATGCTAATAGTCATGTTGTAGCCGAGTTCCGTTGCCGTGGTGACGAATTACTGGGCGAATATGCGGATGAAATCCGCCACCAGATTGAGCTGATGAGCGAGCTGGCACTGACCGAAGAAGAGTTTGCCTATCTCTCGGGCCTGCCATTTTTCAAGTCGGATTACCTGCAATGGCTGCGATCGTTCCGTTATAACCCGGCGCATGTCGAGGTTTCCGACCGTCACGGGCATCTGCACATTCGTATCGCGGGTCCATGGCGGGAAGTGATTATGTGGGAAGTGCCGTTGCTGGCAGTGATAAGTGAAGTGGTGCATCAGCATCGCTCGCCTGACGTCACGCCGGAAATGGCGGTTGCCCAGCTGCGGAAAAATTTGCTGAAGTTTAAGCAGGCATCGGCGGACATCGACATATCGGCTTTCAAGCTGATGGATTTTGGCACCCGTCGTCGTTTTTCAGGCACGGTGCAGCGAGCCATTGTCAGTACCTTGAAAGCAGAATTCCCTTATCTGGTGGGGACCAGCAACTACGATTTAGCCCATAAGTTGCAACTTAATCCGGTGGGGACTCAGGCGCACGAATGGTTCCAGGCGCATCAGCAGCTGAGCGCGGTGCTGGCCAACAGTCAACGTGCAGCGTTGCAGGCCTGGCTGGATGAATATCCTGACCAGCTCGGTATTGCGCTCACTGACTGCATTACTATGGATGCATTTCTGCGTGATTTTGGCAGCAAATTCGCGAATGCCTATCAGGGACTGCGCCACGATTCTGGAGACCCGTTTGAATGGGGCGAGAAAGCCGTGGCTCACTATGAAAAGCTTGGCATCGATCCGCTGACTAAAACTTTAGTGTTCTCCGATAATCTGGACCTTGATAAAGCGTTGGATTTGTATCGTCGCTTCCATAAGCGAGTCAATCTGATATTTGGCATCGGCACCCGTTTGACCTGTAACATTCCGCAGGTTAAACCGCTGAACATCGTCATCAAGCTGGTGCAGTGCAACGGTAAGCCGGTGGCTAAACTTTCCGACAGTCCGGGTAAAACCATCTGTCAGGATAAAGCCTTTGTGCAGGCATTGCGCAAAGCTTTCGATTTACCGCTGATAAAGAAAGCGTCCTGATTTGTTTTGCCCAAGGCAGCTCGGCTTCTCTCCTCACCGATGCCTGCCCTCCCCCTGCTTATGAAGCCTGCGCTAAATCTGGGATTCAGTTATAAAAGTGGGGGGAAATGTGGACTCCGGCTTTTTACCCGCCAACATTTACCCGCCAACAACCGCTGCAGAATTTTTCCATCATTACCCACCCGTCTGCTTGATTCCTTTATATATAGAAACAGAAACTGAATAAGCCACTTTTTCACCACTTTTACCCTCTCTCGTTTTGTCATGCTCAAAGTTATCGCTGCAAGGGCACAAATGTTGCGGTCAATGGGTGATTTCTGCTTGTGTCCTGAAAAACCCTAAGTAACATAGCAAAACCCTTTTTAAAAAGGTGTGTGGCTTTCTAGCAGGTTTTTAAAATCGAATTTAAAACCATCGGTATCATCAGAACTATTTAAGAGAGAAATCTATGAGCGTTGCGCCTGTAGTCGACGTACTGCAAGGCCGTGCTGCGGTTGACAGTGAAGTCACCGTACGCGGTTGGGTACGTACCCGGAGAGATTCAAAAGCTGGCATCTCCTTCCTCGCCGTATATGACGGCTCCTGCTTTAATCCGTTACAGGCCGTCGTAAATAATTCTTTGCCTAATTATCAGGATGAAGTATTGCGCCTGACTACTGGCTGTTCTGTAGAAGTGACTGGAACCGTTGTGGCATCGCCTGGCGAAGGCCAGAGTTTTGAGCTGCAGGCAACGGCTATCAAGGTGGTCGGCTGGGTTGACGATCCTGACACCTATCCGATGGCGGCCAAACGCCACAGCATCGAATATCTGCGCGAAGTTGCTCACCTGCGCCCACGTACCAACCTGATTGGTGCCGTGGCGCGCGTTCGTAACACCCTGTCGCAGGCAATTCACCGTTTCTATCATGAAAACGGCTACTTCTGGGTATCGACCCCACTGATCACCGCTTCTGATACAGAAGGCGCCGGTGAGATGTTCCGTGTTTCAACGTTAGATCTGCAAAACCTGCCGCGTACCGACAAGGGCGAGATCGACTTCAACGAGGATTTCTTCGGCAAAGAAGCGTTCCTGACCGTATCGGGCCAGCTGAATGGCGAATCTTACGCCTGTGCGCTGTCGAAGATTTACACCTTCGGCCCGACCTTCCGCGCTGAAAACTCCAACACCAGCCGCCATCTGGCCGAGTTCTGGATGGTGGAGCCGGAAGTTGCCTTTGCAACTCTGGATGACATCGCTGCACTGGCCGAAAACATGCTGAAGTATGTTTTCCAGGCAGTTTTGGACGAAAGAGCCGACGATCTGGCCTTCTTCGCCGAACGCGTAGACAAAGATGCTATTTCACGCCTTGAACGATTTGTAACTTCCGATTTCGCACAGGTCGACTATACCGACGCTGTAAAAATTCTGATCGATTCAGGTAAAAAATTCGAAAATGACGTCTCATGGGGCGTAGATCTCTCTTCAGAGCACGAACGTTACCTTGCAGAGCAACATTTCAAAGCGCCGGTAGTGGTTAAAAATTACCCTAAAGATATCAAAGCGTTTTACATGCGTATGAACGAAGACGGCAAAACCGTCGCCGCGATGGACGTATTGGCACCGGGAATTGGCGAGATAATCGGCGGTTCTCAGCGTGAAGAACGCCTGGATGTTCTGGATGCTCGTTTGGAAGAGATGGGGCTTAATAAAGAAGATTACTGGTGGTATCGCGATCTGCGTCGCTACGGCACCGTGCCACATTCAGGCTTTGGCCTCGGTTTCGAGCGACTGGTTGCTTACGTTACTGGTGTACAAAACGTGCGCGATGTCATTCCTTTCCCACGTACTCCACGCAGTGCAACCTTCTAATTAATTAAAAGTTATTAATTAAACAAGTTTTGATACAAATTTAAGGCCAGCAATGCTGGCCTTAGCTATTTTTAAACCAAGATCCCTGTCACAAAGTTCCGTAAATTTAATATTTTGTAACACAAATTTTCTTACTGAAACATATTTAGGTGTTTAGTAGCATTTTCGATGTAGATTAAGCGCACCCTCAATGGAACACTGCGTTCAGATACAGGAGACACCAAACTTTCAACAATAGTTCCGTAACATATTGTAGGCAGTGGCAAGGTGTCCAAATAACTCCAATGAGGGTAATAATAAATGATGAAGCGCAACATTCTTGCAGTGGTAATTCCAGCCTTGTTAGCTGCTGGCGCAGCTAATGCAGCCGAAATCTATAATAAAGACGGCAATAAGCTGGATCTGTACGGTAAAGTCGACGGATTGCATTATTTCTCTAACGATGACGGCAGCGATGGCGATCAGTCATACGTGCGTTTCGGCTTCAAAGGCGAAACCAAAATCAATGACAACATCACCGGTTACGGCCAGTGGGAATACAACATTCAGGCTAATAATTCGGAAGGTTCTGACGCGCAAAGCGGCAACAAAACCCGTCTGGGCTTCGCTGGTCTGAAATTTAATGAATACGGTTCTTTCGACTACGGTCGTAACTACGGTCTGATGTACGACACTATCGGCTGGACCGATATGATGCCTGAATACGGCGGCGACTCTGGTTACTCGGACGGTTACTTGTCTGGTCGTTCTACCGGCGTAGCAACTTACCGTAACAACAACTTCTTTGGTCTGGTAGACGGTTGGGACTTCGCCGTTCAGTACCAGGGCAAAAACGACCGTGACAACGGCGACATTCTGCGTGGAAACGGTGACGGCTATGCGCTGTCAACCTCTTACACCTCTTCAATCGGCCTGGGCATCGTAGGTTCTTGGTCTGAGTCCAACCGTACCGATGGCCAGAAAGACTTGGTTTACGGCAACGGTAAAAACAAAGCTAAAAGCTGGGGTACTGCAGTTAAGTATGATGCCAACAACATCTACATCGCTGCTCTCTACACCGAAACTCGCGATGCAGCCCGCATTGATGTGAGCGACGATCTGCAAGGCTTCGCCAACAAAGCGATCACCACAGAAGTTATCGCTCAGTACCAGTTCGACTTTGGCCTGCGCCCTTCTATCGCCTATGTTCAGTCTAAAGGCAAAGATATCGAAGGTATCGGCTCAGCTAACCTGTACAAATACTACGACGTTGGCGCGACTTACTACTTCAACAAAAACATGTCTACCTATGTTGACTACAAAATCAACCAGTTGAAGAAAGACAACCCACTGGGTCTGGCGAATGACGACATCGTTGCTGTTGGTCTGGTTTACCAGTTCTAATCTAGCTTAAGTCGTATTCAACGATACAAATCAAGCAGGGCTTTGGCCCTGCTTTTTTATTGTCTAAAGCTATTAAATACCTTTCTTGGTTAAAACCTTTACCGGATTGTGCGATTCCTTAGCAGACTTATTTTTATCATGAAAATTAAAACCCGTTATCAGTAAAATTAATGCTGACAGACCGCTCACAACTCTGCTTTCTTTTTGCCGCAAACGGTTGGCAAAGACCTATTCAGACGGTAACCTGAACACCTATTTCTGTTAATAACAGGCCATGGAAGTCACCCAATGTTTGAAAAAATCACTGCCGCACCCGCTGATCCTATCCTGGGTCTTACCGATCTTTTCCGCGCTGACGCTCGTCAGGACAAAATTAACCTGGGGATTGGTGTATATAAAGACGAAACAGGTAAGACACCGGTTCTCGCCAGTGTAAAAAAAGCCGAACAATTCTTGCTGGAGAATGAAACCACTAAAACTTATCTGAGCATCGATGGTTTGCCGGACTTCGCCCACTGCACGCAAGAACTGCTGTTTGGTGCCGATAGCGCCCTGATTCGCGACAAGCGTGCGCGTACTGCTCAGACTCCTGGCGGCACTGGAGCACTGCGTATCGCCGCTGATTTCGTTGCCACCCAGACCGACGCCAAACGCGTTTGGATAAGCAATCCAAGCTGGCCAAACCACGTTGGCGTATTTTCTTCCGCTGGCCTGGAAGTTGCAGAATACAATTATTATGACGCCGAAAAGCACGCTTTAGATTTTGACGGCATGTTGAAAAGCCTGAGCGAAGCCAAAGCGGGCGATATCGTGTTGTTCCACGGCTGCTGCCATAACCCGACCGGTATCGACCCTACCGTGGCGCAATGGCAACAACTGGCAGAACTTTCCGTAGCTAACGGTTGGCTGCCGCTGTTCGACTTCGCCTATCAGGGCTTCGCAAAGGGGCTAGAGGAAGACGCACAAGGTCTGCGAATCTTTGCTGCCAAACATCATGAACTGCTGGTTGCCAGCTCGTTCTCGAAAAACTTTGGCCTGTATAACGAGCGCGTAGGTGCTTTCACTCTGGTAACTGCCGACGCTGAAACTGCCGATCGCGCTTTCAGTCAGGTGAAATCGGTAATTCGCACCAACTACTCCAACCCACCGGCGCATGGTGCTGCGGTAGTCGCTACTATTCTTGGCAACCCCGCGCTGCGTGCGCAGTGGGAACAAGAGTTAAGCGATATGCGCCAGCGTATTCACCGCATGCGCGAGCTGTTTGTCACTACTTTGCAGCAGAAAGGCGCCAGCCAGGATTTCAGCTTTATCATTGAACAGAACGGTATGTTCTCGTTCAGCGGACTGAGCAAAGATCAGGTTCTGCGCCTGCGTTCAGAATTTGGTGTTTACGCGGTGAATTCTGGTCGTATCAATGTTGCCGGCATCACGCTGGACAACATGGCGCTACTGTGTGAAGCCATTGCCGCCGTTTTATAAGCTATTGATATAGCAGCAATAAAAAGCCAGCCGGTTAATCGCCCGCTGGCTTTTTTAGTCACAAATTTCTGCAAAGTCATTAGTGCAGCAGGCTTGAGAATGAGCTTACACAGTTAAGCGGTTTGCGCGCGCAAGTGCAGTTCAATTGTTAAGGGTAATCTTTACCAGACTGGCTGCTCATCCTGCAGGAACGGATTCGTCTTTCTTTCATAGCCTAGATTGGACATTGGGCCGTGTCCCGGCAGAAACACAATGTCATCGCCCAGAGGCAGCAGTTTGGTTTTGATCGAGTTAATTAAATCTTCATGACTGCCGCGTGGAAAATCGCTGCGCCCCACTCCGCCCCTGAAAATCACATCCCCTGAGACAGCGAATCTAGCAGCATCGTTGATAAACACGATATGACCCGGAGTATGCCCAGGACATTCAAGAACAGACAGAGTTTCTTCGCCGACCTTGACCACGTCGCCCTCGGCAAGCCACTGATTTGGCGTGAAAGCTGCGCAATCCTCCAGCCCAAACATCCTTGCCTGCTGTGGCAGAGACTCCAGCAAGAAGGCATCTTCTTTATGCGGGCCAATAATTGGCACCTGATAATGCGCGGCAATCTCAGCGGCGGCCCCTACGTGATCAAGGTGCCCATGGGTCAGCAAAACCTGGGTCACAGTCACACCCAACGAGCTGACTTCTTTGATGATTTTTTCGGCGTCACCGCCGGGATCAACTACTGCGGCCTGCTGAGTTTGGGGACAATAGATAACTGAACAGTTCTGGCTGAATGCCGTGACCGGGATGATATGATATTTCATTGGCTCTCCACGCATAACCCTCGCCCCTAAACTACAGCATTGCCTCAGTTCTCGATGCGAATTAATGGCCTAAACCACTTCATTAGGATGAAAACTTATTTTCTGACAATAGTTTCAAGGACGAAGACTATGATTTTTTCCTGATTTTTGCACAAGATCAGGACCAGGTTCGGTTTGGTCCGGTATCAATGTGCACAAAGTCACTTCGTGGATAATATCCTACACCACCCATCCGCATTTTTAACGCCGCTTTGCGGATATTTGCCAAATCAACGCCCTGAATATGGAAATCCATGGCCTTTCCCAGCGTGTGGTAACTGTGTTTTGCAACGCCGCTGCCTGGCTTGCGCAACATATTGTTGGTCGCTAAGGTCCGATAGCCGGAAACCAGCTGTACCGGCTTATTGGTACCCAGGGCAACCTGCAAGCGATAGAGGTGATCAAACAGTTGAGGATCGATTTTTGTGACCTGGCCGCCAGCGCGATAATCGCGGAACAAATGATTTAGTCGCGTCAACTCATCCCTGTTGTATTTCTTGCCGTCAAAAAACTCGGTTTTGAGGGTTTCACCAGTGTGGAGGTTGTTAATCACCAAAACACGGGGTCTTGGTGTGGCAAGCATGGCAAATGCTTCACGGGGAAGCATCGCTGCGCCCATGGCCGCACCACCAAGTGCGAGCCATTTACGACGAATTTTGTCTATTTGGTCCATGAACAGTCAATTACCCGATAGCTATGTCAAAAAAGAAGGTTATTACGCAGGGCCAAATCTTGGCCCCTGGCAACCATAACCGCACCGAATTGGTGAGTCAACCGGGCGTACAGGCAGTCATAATCGCCTATAACACCCAATTCAATCATTTCGAGTCAGTCTTTCAGACACTTATCAGGTTAAATTTACTGCATTTATTAAAGCAATTTTTCTGCCTGTGTCAGGATTTGTGCGCCAGATCTCACTGTGGAATCATAATTGTAAATATCTGTACGGAATTGAGGCTTACCATCTTCCGCGACCCAAGCTGTCAGATAGAACAATTTTACCGGTATGCGATGGCGAATCGGCACAAATGTCGTGCTGCCACCCTGCACAGTTGAAGAGATCCTTGCGTCATTCCAACCCGTATCCTGCAGCAGCATATTTGCCAGCTCGGAAGCTTTATTGACACGCACACAGCCAGAGCTTAGAGCACGCGCATCGCGCTGGAACAGATTGTGATTTGGCGTATCGTGAAGATAGATTGCGTCCGAGCTTGGCATATTGAATTTGTAACGACCCAGCGCGCTCATCGAACCAGCTTCCTGGCGAACGCGGTACGGGAAGTGGTCCGGTGATACCATGCTCCAGTTGATGGTTGAAGGATCAATCACTTCCGCATCATTGCTCCAACCAGATAACAGCTGGAAGCCATGTTTTTGCAAATAGCTCGGGTCACGCATCACTTTAGGTACGATATCTTCACGCACCAAAGTGGTTGGCACATTCCACGGCGGGTTCAGCACCACGTTACTCAAGACGCTACTCATCAACGGCGTCTTGCGGCTTGGCCTGCCGACAATCACTCGGGAAGCCAAGACTTCACTGCCGTTAAGATAGTATTTCAGCGAATAGTTCGGAATATTGACCATGATGCCGGTGCTGACATCACCCGGCAGAATCCGCAGTCGCTGAATATTCAACGCCAGCAAAGTGGCACGCAGTCGCGGCGATGCATTCAGCCACTGACGAGTGCCGGGGCCAATGATACCGTCAGCCTCCAGCCCCTGCCATTTCTGGAATCGCTTAACCGCGTCCACCAGCTGAGGGGTATAAATGTTATCAGACACAGTCACAATCGGCGCAGAACCTGTCTGTGTGGCTGGCGTCTGAGTTGAATCAGGAGTCGGTGTCGGCAAAACGTCTTGTACCGAGGTCGCTGAAGGACTGACTGCCGGGGTCGGTTTCTGAGTTTTATCAGCTGTCTCATCGACAGAGAAATCCTCGACATTATTATTGGTCGGATTCTGGGCGATAGTTTCTGCAGTTGGAGCCGGGGTCGAATTATCAGTTACGTCAATCATTGAAGCACTGCGAGCCAGGATTTGGCGCAGTACCGGCACGTCGTCGCTGACCTGTCCAGGACGCAGACTAACGCGACTCGTCATTTGCGGCCAGGTTTGACTATCGGCCAGCAAAGTCTTCAACGCAGCATGCATTTTCTTGTACTGCGGATGCTGCGGCTCCAGCGTCGTCACGTAATGGGCCGTCGTCCCGTGGCGCACCGCAAGCTGCCACTGATTGATGACTGTCAGCGGCGGCGTAGTCATTTTATAAGGAGTATTACTGTACAGCCAGTTACTGCCGTTGACCTCAACTCCGCTGGTAAATTGCAGGTAGCCTATCATCGCGTCGGACAGCACGACATCGCGGGCCATGCCTTTGATGCTTGGATCGGTCAGCCATCTCACCCATTGAGTAAACTGCGGCTGAATACCGGAGATCGCCACCTCTGCCAGCTGCTGCTGGAATTGATGCACGGCGTCCCTGTCCTGCCACATTGCCTGCATATGGTTGGCCGCATAGAGCGAGGACAAAGTGGAAAGATACAGCGGCTTAACCCCAATCGGCAGCTCAGCCTGCAGGTGATTCATACTTTGCACGCTGGAAAGCGTGGTGGTTCTCACCGGCATTGTCGGCATTGCCGCATAGCTCTGGGTTAATGGGGCAATACTGGCAGCCAACAAACTCCCCGCCAGCAGCACCCTCAGAGACTCATTACGCTTAAGCATCATCCCCTGCCTCACTTGAATAACATAAAATTACTGCCGGAAACTGCCCATAGATTAAGTATATAGACAGAATTTTAAATTGCTCAGGCCGACAAGATAATTGCCTCCTCATTCATAAGGAGACTCTATGTTAGCGGCTGTACAAATTAAAGCCTTGTGTTGCGCTTTATAGTTTTTAATCTATTAAATGAGTAAAAAATCGGCAATCATCTATTTATTGCAACTTTTGCTGATATTTGTGGCCTATTTTTTTGAAAAAAAACAAAAGCCCCAACCAATAGTATTCGGTTGAGGCTTTAAAATGAGCAATATTTTAAGCTGACTAATTTGCAACTAAATATGGCTTTCAGGCTTCAGCGTAGGTAATCAGCCTTCAGCAGCAATATCTGCCGCCGAATTTTCCACCGCTGGAAGCTCGGCGGCAAATCCGCGCAGCCCCACTACGTGTACGTGTTCAGTATTCTGGAACACCTTACGTACCAGCTTGTAGGTGGTGCCTTTCTCGGGACTGATATTTTCCGGCGCTGCAATAATTAACTGCATCTGCAATCTGTCGCACAGCTCGAACAGCGTAGCGATGGATTTGGCATCCAGACGCGCGGCTTCATCGAGGAACAGCAGGCGACAAGGGGAAATGTCCTTGCCGCGCAGACGGCTGGACTCGTCTTCCCAGCTCTGTACTACCATCACCAGAATAGACATACCGGTACCGATCGCCTCACCGGTCGACAGCGCGCCACTCTCTGCGCGCAGCCAGCCGTCGGAGCCACGGTTAACTTCCACTTCCATCTCGAGATAGTTGCGGTAGTCCAGCAACTCTTCGCCGATGGTCTGCGGCGTGCGTTGGCCCATATCAATCTGCGGATTGAGGCGCTGATAGAGTTTCGCCAACGCTTCTGAGAAGGTCAGACGATTGCTGGTGAACAAGTCCTGATGTTGCTCTTGCTGTTCTGACAATACGTCCAGCAGCCCGGCATGCGCCTCGCGAACGTTTACATTCAAACGAACACTTTTCACCTGTCCAAAGGCCACAGCCTGTAATCCCTGATTCAGCTGGCGAATACGGTTCTGCTCGCGCTGGATGGTTTTACGGATAATATTGGCCACGCTTTTCGAGCTGATTGCCAGCTGCTGTTCGCGTGCAGTCAGCTCTTCGGTCAGACGGCCCAGCTCGATTTCCATCTGTTCGATGGCCTCTACCGGATCGTCGGTACGAATAATATCCTGACGAATACGTTCGCGCAGATGCTGATAAACCGCAATGTAGAACTGAATTTTACGCTCAGGACGTTTCGGATCTTCCGACAGACGCAGCACATCGCGAAGATGTTCGTTGTCTGAAACGGCCAGACGCAGCGCGCCCAGTGATTTATCCGACATAGAACGCAGCTCGTCGCCGTCCATATAGGCCAGCTCGCGGCGATGAAGGCGACGTTCGACGCCGTTGTCTTTCACCAAACGCATCACCGCACACCAGCCAGCCTTCGCTGTGACTACGTGCTCACGGCTCTGGTGATAATCACGCTCAAGCTTGCGCAATTTCTTCTGCAAATTGTCCATCTCGGCTTCGCAGAAGGTAATCTGTTTTTCCAGCTGGTTGCAGCGCGCACGGTTGGTGCTCAGCATCTGATGCAGTTCGTCACGACGAGCGCGGGAACGGGCCTCAGCGTTTGGATCGGCTGGAACACCAATGTCCTGCAGCTCTTGCCCAAGCTCTTTGAGCATGTCGCGCTTGGCTTCGAACGAGCTTTTCAACGAGGCCAGAAGCTGGCTGTATTGAGTCAGCTGAGTTTGATGCTGACGCACCTGTTCACGGGCACGGCTGCGCTCCGCTTCGGCACTTTCTAAACGGTTACGCAGCTTGTCGTTGAGATCCGAGTTTTCGGTCAACATGCCGGCAGAGTCGGTATAGCTGAAGTGCGCGCGACGCTGAACCACCTCCGTCAAGGAAAACGCCTGCTGCTTGGCCAGACGCTGAGCGTGCTGCGCCTGTGCGTAATCTTCCTTTAACTGCTCGTGTTGCTCCGGGTCGCTTTGCAGCACGGAAACCAGCGGCTCCAGCTTGCCTAACGAAACACCGTGCTGCTGAATAAAGCGCGCAGAGTCCTGGGCTTCGTCCAGCTCGTCGCGAAGCTCTTCCACGCGATCAGTGAGTGTTTCATCACACAGCAGGCCAACGCGCGGTTGCAGCTTGTTCAGTAAAGCCGCAGCTTCTTTCGACTGTTCATACTGCTGGCGTTGCTGCTGATTCTGACCTTCGTGAGCACTCAAAGCGCGTTCAAGCTCGCCGCGACGGCCACTCAGTGAGCGGATGTCTGCTTCAGGATCGGAATCAAAAGCTACCGCAAGATGGCTGCCGATAAAGCGACTGAATGCCTGATGCAAACGCTGAATTTTTTGTACGTCGAACGACAGGTTGGCATAGCGTTCTGACAGCGTTTCACGTTCTTTATTTAACACTTCCAGGCGATTTTCACGCGCGGCACGGCCAAACAGCGGCACCTCAGGGAAGTGGGAATAACGCCATTGACGATCGCCGGTTTTCACCAGCACCGCTTTTTGCATCTCTTCGACCGCAAATACGCTGTCATCAAATGACTGCGGATCGCCCTCAACCAGGTAAAGGTCTTCCGGGCAGTCATCGAGGCCGTCTAGCTGATCGCGGATGCGCGACAGGTCAGGAACCACGATCGCATGACGCGACGGGCCATACAGCGCGGAGAAGTAAGGCGCATCGTCAATGGTTACGTCGTCATAAATTTCGGACAGCAGCACACCGCCAAAACGCTCGGCCAGTGCAATCATGCGCGGATCCTCAGCGCCGCTCGGCTGGCTCAGGCGAGTGATCTGCCCTTCAATCTTGCGTTTGCGGGCAGCGACCTGGTCGCGTTCAACCGTGGTATCGCGCTCGGTTTCCAGCAGCTGCTGCATGAACTCGGTCACCTGCTGGCTACTTTCCAGCGGCTCTTTGCTCTGTTCGCTTAGTTGGCTCAGGGCATCCTGCGCAGCCAGCCACACTGGGGCGCGGGTAGTCAGCTCGCGAATACGTGCCTGTATCTGTTCCAGCTCCTGGCGCATTTCCATGCGACGTTCGCCGGCTTGCGAAACGGTCACCGACAACTCTTCGATCTGCACGTCGAGTTCGCGCTGAAGTTCATCGAGATCTTCAGGCTGCACGTCCTGCCCAGTGCGTTTGCAGAATTCTTGCAGCTGGCGCTCGGCGTCTTGCTGCTCGCGCAAACGCCCTTCCAGCTCGGTCAAACGCATGCGCAGCGGCTCAACGCGTTCAGACTGATGCTGCTGGGAAGACCAATCGCGCAGCAGTTCGCGGGCAGTCTGCCAGGCTTCACTGCGGCTAACTTCACCTGCGATTTTCACCACCAGCTGATAAGCGTTTTCAAACTGGCTGTGTGCGGCCTGCGCCACACTCATTTTCTGCTCGAGCTGCAACAGGATATCAGTCGCTTCCTGTTCACGTCCGTGGAAGGTTTCAAGCCAGTCTTCGCTATTGGCGATACTCAAATCTGGCAGCTGGCACAGCTCGCGGGCACGCTCGATAGCCTGCAACGCTTGCTGATACTGAATAGCACGGGTCTGTTGAACGTCGAGTGCCTGCTGGTAGTCGGCCAACTGACTTTTAAGCTCATCCACTTCAAGCTCGGCGGCTTCGGCACGGGCTTCGTGCTCGGCGTGCAGCTCGCTAGATTCGGCAACGACTTCATTCTGCTCTTCAAGGCGATAGGTCAGCTCTTCCAGATCAGACTGATAACGTTCGATTTTTTCCTGCTGGCGCATCGCGGTCTGCACCAGATTCAGGTGATCGCTGGCGGCCTGATAATCAGTTTCAAGATCGCTCTGCGATCCACTTTGCTCTGCAAGCTCGCGCGCCATTTCGACGTGGCGATATTGTTCACCGGCCAGCTGTTTACGACTGCTCAGGAGTTCATTACGCAGTACCAACGCGCCGTCGAGATGAATACGACGCTCATTGGCGTGGCGCATGTAGTCGGCGGCTACGTATGAAGTTGCTTCTGAAATCAGATGCTTGAACAGGTCACGGTCAGACTGCGTAACGCGTATTGCTTCCAGCGTCATGCGGTTTTCACGCAGTGCGGCTTCCATATCCTGGAATGCCTTTCGCACGCCGCTGTTTTCCGGTAACAAATAGTCACGCAGCGATCGGGTAATGGCGCTGGAGATCCCGCCGTACAGCGAGGCCTCAATCAGGCGATAAAATTTGCTGCGATCCGCAGCCGAGCGCAGGCGACGTGGGATCACACCCAAGTCAAACATCAGCGAGTGATAGTCGGTAATGGAGTTAAACTGCTTGAACTGCACTCCTTCCATCTCTTCTACGCGCTCTTTCAACTCTTGCAGAGACAGCACGCGCGCCTGGCGCTCGCCCACGGTTTCGGTAAGAATTTCCGTTGGTTGAACCGCGGTTGGCAACCCCTGAATGGTGAAAGGTTTGATATCAACCTTGCGATCGCGTCCGGCAATTTGCTGCAGGCGCACGCCAACAATCACGCGCTGGTGGCGCGAGTTAACCACGTCGAGGGTCGAATAACACACCCCGGCGCGCAGCTTGCCGTGTAGACCTCTGTCGCGGGAACCTGAGGTTGCCCCTGCTTCGGTGGTGTTACGAAAGTGCAGCAGGGTTAAATCAGGGATAAGCGCCGTGACAAACGCGGCCATGGTGGTTGACTTACCGGCTCCGTTACCACCGGACAGCGTGGTCACCAGCGCATCGAGGTCAAAGGTGCGGGCAAAAAAACCGTTCCAGTTAACCAGCGTCAGCGAGCGAAATTTACCGCGTTCAATCATTCGTGTTCATCCTCTGCACCTTCTGGCCCATTGTCTGCCTGCGCTTCGCTCTCGTCATTTTCATCATTGAGCAACAGGCTGTTTTCAATTGGCATCGCTTCGCCGTCACGGATCATTCGCAGCTGCGCTTCGCGGGCATCATCACCGCTGCGCACATCTGCTCCAAAGCGAAACACGGCTTCGGTGATTCTGAATTTGGTGCTGTCGGCACCTATGAAATAAACCATGCCAAGTCGGCGTAAACGGTTGAGTGAAGTTCTTACTTTTTCCTGAAGTTTTTGTCTATCGAGATCTGAACCCGTAGAACGCTGGTTGACATACTTCAGCAGTTTGCTTTCATCAGCCAGACTCAGCAATTCATCATATAACTCTTGTTGAGTAAAAATGCCTTCATGCGCCAGACGTTCCGGGCTAAGGTACAGATAACAAAGAATTTTACCTACCATCATGTCCAGCTCAGACAATACTGAACGTGGGATAAGCGTGGTTGAACGCGGGCGCAGATAGAAGAAGCCTTCCGGTGCGCGGATCAACTCAACGCTGTAACGGCTGTAAAATTGTTCGATTTCGTCCTGATAATCCATCAGGAAAGCGTGGTTATCCAATTCATCAATTCCGATATGACGGCCAGAACGAAGCTGACTGTCGAGAGCCGGGAACAGAGAATTAGCCAACGCCTGTGCCAGCTTTGCTGGCATTATTTGTTCAATATTTGTCGATGACATGGGCCTGCACCTTGGCTCCGTAATCATTGATTGCCTGCCACTGTGCTGGCAACCCTGAAAAATCTGCTTCAGCCACACCAAGGCGTACTGCCTGGTCGACCATAATTCGCGCCACGTCAAAATGGCGCACGCGTGGATACTGTTCGAGATAGTCGCGCATCACCAGTCCCAGATTCAGCGGCACTTTATCTTGCTGATAAATCAGCAAGGCTTTTTCAATCAGCGCCGCAAGCTGTTCGCGGATTTCACTAAACTCTTCAAACTCGAGATTCGCCGGCAGTTCGCCGGTCACTTCGTCACTTCGCAGTGCCAGCTCTTCGTCGCGCATGTCAAGAAGTCGATCGGCATTGGCAAAGGTGAGTGTCCACGGATTATCAAAATAGTTTTGCACCGAGAGGCGAAGGCGCTGGGCGAACACGCGATTTTTGTCCATGTCGATGGCAGTACGAATAAACTTGTGTACGTGGCGGTCGTAGCCAATCCAGAGATCGATTGCCTGTTGACCCCAGCTGGTAATTCGGTCCAGCTTGTTTTGCAGGTCATAAACCAGCTTGTCTATAAAGCCAAGATCTTCCGGACCGGTCATGGTCGCGTCCTGAATCCGCAACAGGTGGGCTTGCAGCAGATCGCCCGCAGCTTCCAGCGTATCCTGAAGCTCGCGCAAAGTTCCCGACGTTTCAGACAGCAATAGTTCACAGCTGGAAATTGCCGCACGCCAGTCTTTGCTGAGCAGCGCCGCGATGTCGTCTTTCACACCTTGCTGCTGCTCGTCCATGATGCGTTGGGTCATGTCGATGCTGTCAAAAATTTCAGCCACGGAGTATTTCAGAGGGGCAAACACATTGCGATGCCAGTGGAACTCATCGCCACCTTCATCGGCCGCATCCGCTGCGCGTTTTAGTTCCTGAGCAACAATCGATAACTGCATTGACAGTCGCAGCGTGGAAAACTCACGCTGGCGAATATAGTAATCGGTAATGCCAATCCCAAGCGGTGTTAAACGATAAATTGCGTTGCCGTCAGCCAGTTCACTGACAAAACGGTTGATCAATCGTTGACGCACCATGTCATTGATGGCGTTGTTGGCACGTACGGCAATCGTCTCGTTGGTTTGCTCAAACCCTTTGCTGACGTGGCGAAAAGCATCAATCAGTTCGCCCTCGCTCATTTCTCCATCAAGACGCTCGCCGTTTAACGTGGCAATCGCCAGAAGAAAGGCGAGTCGCTCCGTCGGCAATGAAATTGAGAAATCATTTTTACGTGCCCAGGCGACCAGTTCAGGGACAGTCTGGGAAAATTCACTCATAATTCGTCCTTCCGATCGGGTTTGTGCGCCATCACGTGAATATAACGCCCCAAACTAACAAAAGGCTCCTGTCGGCAATAACGCTGTTCCAGCGCCAGAAGCTCGTCAAAATCCTGCTTATGCTGTTGCCTGTTTCGCAGATAATCGTGAAACACTCTTACACCGGTTTTGCCGGTAATCTGCAATCCCATCTCTTCTAGCCACTGGTAAACCTGATTGGGTTCCAGCGGGTAATCGGGGAGCAACGAGCTTTTTTTTATTTTGGGTAACCCTGCTTCGACATGGCCAAAATTCCCCAACACCATGTGGCGCATCAGTAAACCATTGACGTTATAAAACATCAAAGATATAGCGCCGCCGGGCAACAGACAGTCGTTCAAGGCCTGAAGTGCCTGTTGAGGTTCCGCCAGCCATTCGATTACAGCATGAAACAATATCAGATCAACCGGCTGTTCCAAATACTGCGCAACGTCCTGAGCCGGACATTGTACAAATTGCATGTTGTCGCTCACACCTTTTTCGGCGGCCGCGGCCTTCGCCCGCTTGATCATCTCACCTGAAAGATCGCACAACAATACCTGATGTCCTAAAGCGGCCAATTCGCAGGCCATCTGACCTTCGCCGCCGCCGGCGTCAAGTATACGCAAAGGGCGTTGGGGAAGCTCGGTTAAAAGCTGTCGCAGGTCTTGTCCGAGGACAGCCTGACGAATCTGCCCTTTCGTCGTCCCATAGATATTGCGCGAAAATTTTTCTGCCATATCATCGAAGTTACGGCCCTGAGGTGATGGTTGTTCTACCTCGATACGTTTTTTCTTGCTCAATTGTTTGCTTTTACCCTGGGTATTACCCTTATTGATTGGCATCGCGCCATTAAGTTGACCGGGTATGGAAGAACCGCTTAATCTGCTATTTTGGCACAGCCTGACCTAGAATAAATCATCCTGACCGAGAATCTCGGCCGGATGGCGTTTTTTCACCCAAAAGGAAGTAAAAACCGATGCTTTTTATCCTGAAAAAGATTGTAGGCAGTCTCCTGATGCCTCTGCCCTTTTTGTTGTCTCTGATGGCGTTGGCACTGTTTTTACTGTGGTTCACCCGCAGACAAAAAACAGGGAAAGTTATTTTTTTATTCAGTTGGCTATGTCTTGGGCTGCTAAGCCTGCAACCTGTTGCTGATAGCCTGCTACGACAGTTTGAAAATACTTATGATACCTATCACGGTCAGGGTCCAGTCGACTATGTAGTGGTGCTGGGTGGTGGCTATACTTATAACCCCAAATGGGCGCCGAGTTCGAATCTGATTGATAACCAGTTACCGCGTCTCACTGAGGGTGTCAGGATTTATCTGATGAATCCAGGTTCCAAGATGATTTTCACCGGCGCAGCAGCGTTTACTAATCCGAAAAGTAACGCTGAAGTGGGCGCGTTGACAGCAGAAAGCCTGGGCGTTCCGGCCAAAGATATTATTATTCTCGACCAGCCTCTGGATACTCGTGCCGAAGCAAAAGAGGTGGCAAAACGCATTGGACATCAGCCTTTCGTTTTAGTGACATCAGCGAATCATTTGCCGCGCGCAATGGAGTTTTTCCACCAGCAGGGACTTTCGCCAATTCCGGGTCCGGCCAATCAAATGGCTATCGACTCGCCGATGGAACCTTGGGAGAGAGTCATCCCTCAGCCACTGTATTTAGTGCATAGCGAACGTTTCTGGTACGAGTTTGTCGGGAGAGTCTGGCAATTCATCACCGACAAAGTGTCAGGAAGCGACCCTCAGCCCACCAGCACGGGAAATTAACAACGGGGATTTATTTCGGCAGAATATTGTACCGTTCAGGGAAGAACGGTACATAAAGCAGTTCAGAAAAGATTATTTATTGGTAAAAAAATCGCGCACGCGCTGCAAATCTTCTGGAGTATCAACGCCTACAGAAGGTATAGCCTTCGCTACGGCAACGTGGATCTTCTCGCCATACCACAGCACGCGCAACTGCTCCAATAGCTCAATCTTCTCAAGCTGGCTCGGCTCCCATGCCACGTAACGGCGAATAAAACCGGCGCGATAGGCGTAAATTCCGATGTGGCGCAGGAAGGCATCACCGATGATTTCTTTTGAAACGGCAAAACGTTCACGATCCCAAGGAATGGCTGCACGAGAAAAATACAGCGCAAAGCCCTGAGCATCCATTACCACCTTGACTGCATTAGGGTTAAACGCTTCTTCCGCGTCGGTAATCGGTACCGCCAAAGTCGCCATGCCTGCAGCGCACCGGGCGAGGTTGTCAGCGACCTGACGCACGATTACCGGCGGTATTAATGGCTCATCGCCCTGCACATTAACGATAATTTCATCGTCGGCAAAACCACACAGCTCGATAACCTCTGCCAGCCGCTCGGTACCTGACTGGTGATCGGGACGGGTCATGCAAACTTCACCACCCGCCAACTCAACCGCGATTTTAACGTCAGGATGGTCGGTCGCCACAATCACGCGTTTGGCTCCCGATTCTCGAGCGCGCTCCATCACGTGCACTATCATTGGCTTGCCATTAATGTCGGCCAGCGGTTTACCCGGCAGGCGGCTCGACGCATAGCGAGCTGGAATAATGGCAACAAAACTCATGGATGGATCTCGTCGGCAGACAATGAACGGGCTTCAACTTCGAGCAGCACCGGAATACCATCACGAACCGGGTAAGCCAAACCATCGGCTTTACAGACAAGTTCCTGAGATTCTTTATTAAAGTACAATTTTCCGTTGCAGACTGGGCAAGCAACAATTTCAAGTAAACGATGGTCCATAATTCCTCCGTGAGGCGTAAAAGAGCACTCACTCTGTATCGAAAAGCCGACAGCAGGTAAGCCATTATGGTGACAGAGAATAGCACAGCGACTACCTGCCGTTAACTATCCTGACGGAAGAAGTTTTTGAGTGAATATTGCGAAAACTCAAGAGCAGGCGTATGATTTTTTTGTGAGCAACATCACATAAAACTGCCATTCAAGAGTGAAGAAATGAAACTTTTCCATAAAATCATCGCTATGTTTGCCAACTACAGTAATTAATCTGGTTGAGAGACAGATAAACGGCTGCCGAATGCAGCCGTTTTCAATTCATAGTCCCGTTCAGCAGAATATTATTCCGTCAGATCCCAGCCCTCACCCCAATTCTCAAGAAGCACCTGTGGAATATTGCCCACGATCACCTGGCTCGCCCCCTGCCAGCAACCAAAACGGCTAATTGCCTGGCGAATATCGCGAGATCGGCGCGATCCGATCTTGACGCCGGGTTCAATATGCAGGCTTTTTATTTCCAGGATGCCCGTTTTACGATGCATCTTGGCATCTGTGCGGCCGATGATTTCTCCACGATTGAGGATTGGTAAGGTGAAATAACCGTATTTTCGCTTGGCCTCGGGGGTATAGCATTCAATCCGGTAATCAAAATTAAACAGCTCCAGCGCTCTTTTTCGATCCCAAACTACGGGATCAAAAGGAGAAAGCAGCGTGGTCAAAGTAGAGGTAATTTTTCGCGTCAACGCTTCTTCCAGCAATTTATAACTTGATTGGTGAACAAATAACGGCTCGGCAAAGCCTTCGACTTGCACAGGCTTTATTACCCCTTCCTCCTGCAACTTGATGGCCAATTGTTTGCCGTTAACTCGTTTGAGTCGATAATAATCAGCTAACCATTCAATTCTGAAGATACCCAACGCCTCAGCGGATCGACAGAGCATTTCAAACTCGGCGCTCTGCTGGTCCAGTGCCTGTGTGACGTCATCCCATTCCGGCAAAATATTTTTTCGGAGATCGTAAACGCGATGAAAATTACGGCGCTCCGCCACCATCAACTCACCGCTGGTAAACAGTGTTTCCAGATGGCGCTTATGCGGTTTCCAGTCCCACCATCCGCTGCTTCCACGCTTGTCGGCAGTAAAGTCGGCAGATCTCACCGGGCCTTTTTCAGCAATGAGCTGCAGCAGCGCCTGAATATCGGTTTCATGCTCGGCAAACCATGTCGGATTAAATTTCCAGCCCATATTATGTGGATTCAACATCTTGTGACGCAGCAGGCGATAGTCTTCAATCGGAATAAAACAGGCTTCATGAGCCCAATACTCAAATATTTTGCGGTCGGCGAGAGCAGACTCAAGCCATTCGGAAGGATAGTTACCCAGACGACTAAAAAGAACCAGATACGGGCTGCGCGCAACCACGCTAATGGTATCGATTTGCAGTAACGCCATGCGCTGGATAGAAGTAATGACATCTTGCGGGGTAGATTGAGTTTTATGGGGGTGTTGCAATTGCTGAGCAGCAAGATGAATCGTGCGAGCGGCAGAAAGAGAAATGCTGTTTGTGGGCATATCGATATCCGTGTTTGCTGGCCGAGCCTGATTTCAATTATTTGGAGAAAGCAGCGCGTTTAACCTGTGTACGGATATCGATATCATATTTTTATCAGAGGGTAAAATTCACCACGCTGATTTGTCATCACGCTAAGGTGGTGATGACTATTGGCTAGCGGAAGAAGTCAGCTTAGAAAGCAATAACGTCTGCGGCCGCTGGGCCATGAGAAGAACTATTATAAATAGTAAATTCTACGCTTTGACCGGCATTAAGAGATTTAGTACGTGTCGCAATAGAATTGCGGCTAACGTAAATTTCGGAAGTGCCATCGAGTGGAGAAATGAAACCGTAGCCTTTAGCCTGATTAAACCATTTCACTAGACCCATTTTTAACATCATATTATTTATTTCCTTTTTTCGGGCATCCATTACAACGCTTTTTTATTATTGTTCGGATGCGCTGGCCCATTCTAAAGTTATTCTTATATAAACCTCTAATGAGCACATTTTTAACCCGCCGTCAGGGAGGGTATTCTTAACGATAAATCGACGCATCTCTTTGTGTTCGTTAAATTTGACAACACGTATCAAACATAGTTCACAAAGCGCAATTCATCAAGTTCTGCCAGTGGCATATTAGCTATGATCCACGGACTTATTGACTATGATCAAGAAAGTTACTTATGGGAGATGTTCAGAAGTTTCGTCTTATTGCGGAATCAGACTTTTTAGTGAATCAGTTTGTTAAAGTCAACAAAAGTGAGTCACAAAGGAGATAACGTATTTGGGAGGAACAACTAATTTTTAGGGTTAACACACAAATCAGTGAACTACTGGAGGGATGCTAACGATACTGTCTCATAAATAGCCTTTCAACTTCATAGGCTGTGTCTTATTAACTCATAAAACGTGATGATGGTCAAGTTTTCGTCGGGGGTTATTCTTGATAAAGCAAAAGTTTAGAAATTATTCCTTAAAGATCAAAGTAATTACTAATTTAATTTCTTTCGCTTTGAAACAATTCCCTCCCGATTAGCTATTTTTAATGACAATCGCGCTGATTTTCTCAAGTAAAGCTGTAGCCCCTGGCTCGGAAAGATGAGCATCGACAGGAAGATACCACCAGTTTTTCTGAGCAAAACTACGACACTTAACGGCATCTTTTTCTGTCATCAGCAATGTTTGCTGGCCGTTGCTTAATGCCGTGAGTTGCGCAGCCTGATAGGCCTGATGATCGGCAAAAGACACCTCTTTATCGATAACCACACCAAGCTGATTCAGAGTGGCAAAAAACCGTGGCGGGTGGCCAATGCCTGCCATGGCAACCACGTTTTGCAATGTGTTTGCAGCACGCTTTTCGCCAGTCAATAAATTTACAGCCAAACCCGGCTGCAATTGCATCAATGTCTCACTGCCCTGCTCTTGATTGCTGCCGTTCACTATAACCGCATCAACGCTACGTAATCTGGATGCCCGCTCGCGCATTGGGCCAGCAGGGATCCAATGGCCGTTACCGAAACGACGGGCACCATCAATGACTACAATTTCGAAATCCCGCTGCAAGGCATAATGCTGTAAACCGTCATCGGTAATAATGATATCAATCGGCGTGGCGGCAAGCAGCGCTTTAACAGCATCTGAACGCAATGGCGAGACGGCAACCGGGGCGCCGGTGCGTTGATAAATCAGCACCGGTTCATCCCCCGCCTTTGCGGTAGTAGTAGTGTTATCAAGAACTAAAGGATAGCTGTCAGCCTTACCGCCGTAGCCGCGAGAAACTACGCCTACGCTTAGCCCCTTCTGTTGTAACTGCTCGACCAACCAGATAACTACTGGCGTTTTGCCGTTACCCCCGACAGTAAGGTTACCGACGATGACTACCGGTACCGGTGCTCGCCAGCTTTTCTTCCAGCCCTTTTTATAGCAAAAACGTAGTACCAGCGTGATCAATCCGTACAGCCAGCTCAGCGGAAGCAACAGCCGATACAATGCGGATTGACCTGACCAGATACGCTCAATCATTGGCCAAATTGCATCCGATGAAGCTGGGCATAGACTCCGCGCTCGGCGAGGAGGTCTGCATGGGCACCGCGTTCAACAACTTTGCCATCTTCGACAACGAGGATTTGATCGGCCTTCTCGATGGTTGAGAGGCGGTGAGCAATCACTAATGAAGTACGGTTTTTTTGCAGTTCATCCAATGCAGACTGAATTGCGCGTTCAGACTCGGTATCCAGCGCCGAAGTCGCCTCGTCGAGAATCAGTACCGGCGAGTCACGTAACAGTGCACGCGCAATCGCAATACGCTGGCGTTGCCCCCCTGAAAGCAGCACGCCGTTTTCGCCGATCACAGTATCAATGCCATTTTCCATCTTGCTGATGAAATCCATCGCATGTGCCATGGTCGCTGCTTTAATCACTTCCTCACGGCTGTACTTTTCAGTGCGTGCGTAGGCGATATTGTTGGCAATGGTGTCATTAAACAGGTGAACGTTTTGCGAAACCAAGGCGACCTGATCGCGCAGTGATGACAAGGTATATTCACGCAAGTCATGGCCGTCGAGCAAAATCTCACCCTGTTGAATATCATAAAAACGCGTCATCAGATTGGCGATTGTCGATTTACCAGAACCGGAGCGCCCGACAAGCGCCACCGTTTTACCTGCGGGGATTTCAAAAGAAATGTCTCGCAGAGCCGGTTTTTCACTGCTGCCATAGCTGAAGGTGACATTTTTGAAAGCAATGTCGCCCTTGGCGCGTTCAACTACACGTTTCCCTTCGTCTTTTTCCTGTTCTAAATCCAGAATATGGAACAACGTCTGGCAAGCAGCCATACCGCGCTGGAACTGGGCGTTGACGTTAGTCAGTGATTTTAACGGACGCATCAGCGCAATCATCGAAGAGAAGACCACAGTAATGGTACCGGCTGTCAGCGTTTCCATAACCGATGGGAAACTGGCAGCATAAAGCACGAAAGCCAGGGCCAATGAAGCAATCAGCTGAATAATCGGGTCAGAAATAGAAGATGCTGACACCAGGCGCATCCCCTGGCGACGCATGTGGTTGCTGACGTTATCAAAACGCTCGGTTTCGATAGCCTGACCGCCGAAGATCAATACTTCTTTATGGCCTTTCAGCATCTGCTCGGCACTGGTGGTTACCTGACCCATAGTGTTCTGCATATTTTTGCTGATATTACGGAAACGCTTGGATACCACGCGGATCACGGTAGAAACGATCGGCGCGATAACAACCAGGATCACCGACAACTGCCAGCTGTAATAGAACATCATAATAAACAGGCCGATAATCGAGGCCCCCTCACGCACCACGGTAACCAGGGCGCTGGAAGAAGACGATGCAACCTGCTCGGAGTCGTAAGTAATGCGCGACAGCAAGGTCCCGGTGGACTGTTGGTCAAAGAACGCCACCGGCATTCTCATCATGTGGCCGAACAGGCGACGACGCATTTGCATCACAACCTTGCCGGAAACCCAGGAAATACAATAACTCGAGATATAACTACTGACGCCACGCACGAGCATCAGTCCAATAATCACCAGCGGCATCCATAGCAACACGGAACGGTCAGTTTTACCAAAACCATCATCCAGGAGCGGCTTAAGCAGCGATAGCATGAGGGTGTCACCGGCAGCGTTGACTACCAGCGCAATTGCGGCGGCAATAAGCCCGGTTCGAAAAGGTGTGATCATCGGCCAAAGGCGACGGAAGGTCTGCCAGGTGGAGAGATCTTTATCATTCATCATGCAATTAACCAGCAGCGAAATAAACAGCGGCCTATTCTACTCATTATCTCCCCTAACACCAAACCACTGATGGTACCAACGCGGCATTAATTGCTCGCGTAGACCTTTCACAACCCAATGATTGTTGAAAAAAAATGCACTTAACTGACCGGAACGCGCAGTGTCGCGCCAGATTACGCCATTTTTCCGATAGCGCTGCTTAATTTTTTCAGCCGGTAAGCGCCATACATTAAAACGGGCAGCTGAGGCTATTGCAACCTCGGCACCTGTAGCGCGCAGGAAAGGTCCAATAGATGAAGTGTTGCTACCATGATGGGGAACTTGCAATAAATTTACTCGCAAATTTTTTCTATTCTCTCTGACTAGCTGCATCTCGGCTTCTTTCTCGATATCACCGCTGAGCAGCACGCTAAATCTGCCGTCACTGACTTTTATCACGCAGCTGTCGTTATTATTCGCATATTCCTTCAAAGTCAAAGGCCATAGAACTTCAAAACGTAGACTTTGCCAATGCCAGATCTGCCCCTTTATACAAGGCCGGTTACCGATAAAAGATGAACGTACAATGGCAGCGGGAAAAGCGGCCTTGACTAGCTCGGTGCCGCCGTGATGATCCATATGGCTATGGCTGACAATAATTTGATCCAAATCGATATTTCGCCACTGCAGGTAAGGCAGGATCTGCATTTGAGCTTGCGATCCCCCTTCCCAGCGATTGCCAGTGTCATAAAGAACTCCGCGACCGTTCTTTTCGATTAAAATTGCCAGTCCGTGACCAACATCGAGCATATCAAGCCGCCAATTCTCTTTATTCGTCGTTTGCCGCCAGAGCAACATTAGACCGCATATAGCCATCACGCTCGTATAATGCGTTTTGAACCACCCCATTCGCCAGACGATCACCGCTATCCAGCCACTAAAACTTAGCGCAACCGAAGTTTCACCCAAGGGCAACCAGTAATGTTCAACCCTTTGTAAACCTGCAACGACCCATTTGAGGCTATGGTCGGCCAATAACCAAAGCAGGTCTATCAAGGGCTGAGCTAAATCATAGGGGAAATGGTTCAGGAACAGTGCCAGCAGCACCAGTGGAACAGTGAACAAAGAGACAATAGGTACTGCCCAAAGGTTAGCTACAAAAGATGCGCTGCTTAAACCGTGAAACAGCCCTATTTGCATCGGTAAGAGCAAAAAGGTCATACCCGCCTGAAGATGTCCCCATCGAACCCAGGCCCAATACCAGTGCCGAGAATAGCGGCTGGGTAAAGGTGCCCATTGAAACCAGAAAATCAGCCCGGCTACCGCAAAGCACGATAGCCAGAAACTGTCGGAAAGAATGCCAAGGGGGTCACTTACCATCAACAATGCCACGCCCCAGCTCCAGACTTGCCAAGGATCGCTACGCACCTTGCACAAGCGTAATACCAGCCACAGTGTAATTGCGAGCGCTGCGCGCATTGCAGGAGGATTCAGACCCGATAGCCAAGTATAATAGGCCATTGCCAGCCAACTCAGGAGGATCGGAAAACGGTAGTCAATGAGCCGCAGTGGCAGAAGAAACTGCAATCCGCGAGCCGATAACCAGCCTATTAGCGCGGCGACACCAATATGCAGCCCGGAAATCGCCATCAGATGTGCCGTTCCGGTGACCTTGAATAGCTGAAGGGTCTTTTGGTCAATTAAGCCACGCTCGCCAAAGGCCAGCGCCAGTAGTACTGGCATATTCTCCAGGCCAGCAAGTTGCCCGGAAGCGACATTAATTTTCTCCTGACGAATAGAACATTCACCAGACAACAGCCCTGCCGAGCGAATACTCCCACGAAGCGTTTGCCGATTTGCCACAGCCCAGCGCTGAGAATCGAAACTAGCCAGATTCAGCTGGCTGTGTACCGGCCTCAAACTCATCGTCAAAAGCCAGTTCTGCCCGGCGCAGTACCCACCAGGGAAACTATCACTAGAAACTTTGACCGTAAGAGGTGGAAAAATCCGTTGCCCGTTTACTTCTTTTAAAGTTAGAACGACTTTATGTGATTCTTCTTTCTGCAAATATGAACTGCTGACTGTAGCAACAACCTGCTGGCGGTTGCCGACAAGGGCGCTGGTTTGCTGCAAAATCTGCTGGGCATTAAAAGTTGCCCAAAGCAGGCCTAACAGGGCCACGCTCAGCAGCTTGCTAAAATGATAGGGTAAGCTCCCCGCAATACAGGCGATAACAAACAGCGCAATGCCAGAATAGAGTCCGGGTAAAGCGGGTAGCACCGTCAAAGGCAAGATACCGGCGACTAAAGCCAACGCGGCCTGTGTCAGGGTGATAGTGATCATTCCTTTCCTCGAAAGATTTACGAGCGTGCAAGTCCGGCGAGAAAGGATTGTTGTCGAGATAGGAAGTGGGTTCAATCAACAAAATAGAAGGTTGCGAGATGTCACGCAGAACAAAAAGTCGATTATCAAACTTGTTGCAGTTAGAGGGGTTCGGCAAGTCACAGCCCAAAAAAAACGGTGCCCGTTAAGGCACCGTTTTGTTCGCTATAGGCATACATTCATATTAAGGACGAGTCCTTAGCCATAAATGTTCGCACGGTCGCGCAACTCTTTACCTGGCTTGAAGTGAGGAACGTACTTGCCGTCCAACTCAACTTTGTCGCCCGTTTTAGGGTTGCGTCCCACGCGCGGAGCACGGTAGTGAAGAGAAAAACTGCCAAACCCGCGGATTTCGATGCGTTCTCCATCAGCTAAGGTTGCAGCCATATGTTCAAGCATCTCTTTCACGGCATCCTCAACGGCTTTCGCCGGGACATGAGAGTGCTGGCCAGCAAGTCTTTCAATAAGTTCAGACTTGGTCATATAACCTCCAAGCTTTGCAGCTAAACTACCGTTATAGAAACAGCTCTTAATTTAATAAGAGCTGCGTCCCGTTATTACTCGCCTTTTGCCGCTTTGAACGCTTCAGCCATAGCGTTAGAGAAGTTGGTTTCGTCTGGTTTGTTGTTAACCACGGCGATTGCATCTTTCTCGTCTGCTTCGTCCTTAGCACGGACGGACAGGCTTACAACACGGTTCTTACGGTCAACACCAGTGAATTTAGCTTCAACTTCATCACCAACGTTCAGAACCAGAGTTGCGTCTTCAATACGGTCGCGAGAAGCTTCAGAAGCACGCAGGTAACCTTCTACGCCGCCTGCTAATTCAACTGTAGCACCTTTAGCGTCAACTGCAGTGACTTTACCAGTAACAATAGTACCTTTCTTGTTTACAGACAGGTAGTTATTGAACGGGTCTTCTGCCAGTTGCTTCACGCCAAGGGAGATGCGCTCACGCTCTGCATCAACTTGCAGAACAACAGCTGCGATTTCGTCGCCTTTTTTGTATTCACGTACTGCTTCTTCGCCTGCAACGTTCCAGGAGATGTCAGACAGGTGAACCAGGCCGTCGATGCCGCCATCCAGACCGATGAAGATACCGAAGTCAGTGATTGACTTGATTTTGCCTTCAACGCGGTCGTTCTTGTTGTGAGTTTCTGCAAACTGCTGCCATGGGTTAGCTTTACACTGCTTCAGACCCAGGGAGATACGACGACGTTCTTCGTCGATGTCCAGAACCATAACTTCCACTACGTCACCAACGTTAACAACTTTGGATGGGTGGATGTTTTTGTTGGTCCAGTCCATTTCGGACACGTGAACCAGACCTTCAACGCCTTCTTCGATTTCTACGAAGCAGCCGTAATCAGTCAGGTTGGTTACACGACCAGTCAGCTTGGTGCTTTCTGGGTAACGTTTAGCGATAGCAACCCATGGATCTTCGCCCAGCTGTTTCAAGCCCAGGGAAACACGAGTACGCTCACGGTCGAATTTCAGAACTTTAACAGTGATTTCGTCGCCAACATTCACGATCTCGCTTGGGTGCTTAACGCGCTTCCAAGCCATATCGGTGATGTGCAGCAGGCCGTCAACACCGCCCAGATCAACGAAGGCGCCGTAGTCAGTGAGGTTCTTAACGATACCTTTAACTTCCATGCCTTCCTGCAGGTTTTCCAGCAGTTGATCGCGCTCGGCGCTGTTCTCAGACTCAATCACTGCACGACGAGAAACAACAACGTTGTTGCGCTTCTGGTCCAGCTTGATGACTTTGAACTCAAGATCTTTGCCTTCGAGGTGCAGAGTGTCGCGAACAGGACGCACGTCAACCAGTGAACCTGGCAGGAACGCACGAATACCGTTCAGCTCTACGGTGAAACCGCCTTTAACTTTACCGTTGATAACACCGGTAACAGTTGCAGCTTCTTCGTAAGCTTTTTCCAGCATCAGCCATGCTTCATGACGCTTAGCTTTCTCACGGGACAGCAGAGTTTCACCGAAGCCGTCTTCAACAGCGTCAAGTGCAACGTCAACTTCGTCGCCTACCTGGATTTCCAGTTCGCCCTGTGCGTTTTTGAACTGCTCTGCTGGAATAGCAGACTCAGACTTCAGACCGGCGTCAACCAGTACGACGTCTTTGTCGATAGACACAACAACACCACGAACGATTGAACCCGGACGGGTTTCGATTGTTTTTAAGGATTCTTCAAAGAGTTGAGCAAAAGATTCAGTCATATTGATAATCTTTAGTTTCTTAAGTTTAACGTCCATCTGGCTTCATGCTGGATGGGGTTGTTTCAAATGCCCCACTACCGTCCTGGCCGCGAGGTTAAAAAAAACTGTAGCAAAAACTGGCACTACCTCCTGATTCTTCACAAAAAAGAGTGGAGTAGCACCAGATATTTGCAGGGATCACCGTTTTTGTTGCAACGGCAATCCTAAAATTTCAGTGGCATAAGCCAACGCTTTCTCGATAACTGTATCGATGGACATACTGGTTGAATCCAGCATTAATGCATCTTGCGCAGGTATCAGAGGCGCTATAGGCCGATTACGGTCACGGTCATCCCGCTCTTTTATCTCGGCTAAAAGACGTTCAAAGTTAACACTAAAGCCCTTTTCCTGCAACTGTAGCATTCTTCTGTTTGCTCGTTCTTCCGGGCTGGCATCAAGAAAAATCTTCACAGGGGCTTCCGGAAACACCACAGTGCCCATGTCCCGGCCATCGGCAATCAGGCCAGGCTTCTCTTTAAAAGCGCGCTGTCTGCGAAGCAGGGCCTCGCGTACGCGCGGGAAAGCAGCGGCTTGTGATGCGGTATTGCCTACGGCTTCAGTGCGGATCTCATGGGTGACATCCTCACCTTCCAAAATGACATTGAGATGACCGTTGTTTGCTACAAAACGAACATCAAGATGCGCAGCCAGCGGCACCAGAGCCTCTTCCGAGACGATATCAACCTGGTGATGCAGCGCAGCCAGGGCTAAGACACGATAAATTGCACCGGAATCCAGCAAGTGCCATCCAAACGCCTCGGCGAGAGCCTTGCATAGGGTGCCCTTACCGGCACCGCTAGGCCCATCGACCGTTATCACTGGGGTTATAGACGAGGTCATAGCCGTCATTTCTCTCTCCTTTCGGTGGGGAAATCCCCTCATCATTAACCAACGGGGTTAATTCAGGTGCAGCATTATACGCTGCCTTTGGCCGAACTGTTAACCCACTTCAGCGTGTTAAAGAAAATAAGCTACCGATCGCGGTAAAGCTAATCAACTTCACGGTGAAACAGACAGTAAACCTATGAGACAGAGATTATTTAAGCACAGCGACAGCAAGATGACGGTGAAAAAGAAAAAAACGGACACCCGTAATGTCCGTTTTGATCACGCGAGGTATAAAACCTTAAACCGGTGTGCTCAATGAAGCCAGGCGTTCAAAATAATCAGGGAAGGTCTTGGCGGTGCATTTCGGATCGAGAATGGTAACCGGGGTATCAGATAACGCCACCAGCGAGAAACACATTGCCATGCGGTGGTCATTATAGGTGCCAATTTCCGCAAAGGTCAGTGAAGTTGGCGGGACGATACTAATGTAATCTTCGCCCTCTTCCACCGTGGCACCGACTTTACGCAGTTCGATCGCCATTGCCGCCAGACGATCGGTTTCCTTCACGCGCCAGTTATAAATGTTGCGCAGCGTTGTAGGGCCCTGAGCAAACAGCGCCGCGGTAGCAATAGTCATGGCTGCATCGGGAATATGATTCATATCCATGTCGATGCCATGCAATTCACCGCGAGTACACTCGATATAATCTTCAGACCAGTTGACCGTCGCGCCCATTTTCTCCAGCACGTCGGCAAAACGAATATCGCCCTGCATGCTGTTTTTACCAATACCGGTTACGCGAACCGTGCCACCCTTGATAGCCGCAGCCGCCAGGAAATAAGAGGCGGAAGAGGCATCGCCCTCGACCAGGTAATTACCCGGCGAAAGATAGCTCTGCCTGGCCTGCACGCGAAACTGCTGATAGTCTTCATTGACTACGACCACGCCAAAGCTTTTCATCAGATTCAGGGTAATATCGATATAAGGTTTTGAAACTAAATCACCCTTGATACGAATAATAGTGTCATTTTCCGCCAACGGTGCAGTCATCAGCAGCGCGGTCAGGAATTGGCTGGATACGCTGCCATCAACACTGATTTCACCGCCTTTGAAGCCACCGCGCAGGCGCAATGGCGGGTAGTCTTCTTGCTCGAGATAGTCGATCTGCGCGCCACCGAGACGCAAAGCGTCAACGAGATGGCCGATTGGGCGCTCTTTCATGCGCGGCTCGCCGGTCAATACTACATCTTGTTGACCCAGGCATAACGCGGCTGCCAGCGGGCGCATTGCTGTACCGGCATTGCCCAGAAACAGTTCCAGATTATCGGCTTTCGGGAAAATCCCGCCTAAACCGTCAATTTCGCAAAGGGTGCGGTCAGCCGACAGGCGATGCGTGACACCCAGAGCGGTCAGGGCGTTGAGCATATGGCGAACATCGTCACTGTCCAGCAGATTGGTCAGTCGAGTCGTGCCTTTGGCAAAAGCGGCCAGTAAAAGTGCACGGTTCGAGACGCTTTTTGAACCGGGTAAATTAATTGTGCCGTTGACATGCGCAACAGGCTGAATAGTTAAAGCTTCCACAGGGTCCCCACAAATCGGAAAAGGTCTTCGTTAATCTTTCAAAAAACATAACCCCGGATCATTGACCGGGGTTATGTTTAATCACCAACATTTCTAATAATAAAAATGCAAATCAAACAGTTAGCTTTGCGCGGAATTAACCGTGACGTTTTTCAAAGTCATTCATAAACGCAGTCAACGCCTGAACGCCTTCCAGCGGCATGGCATTATAGATAGAGGCGCGCATTCCGCCAACTACGCGGTGGCCCTTGAGGGCATGCAGACCGGCTGCCAGTGATTCTTTCAGGAATACTTCATCCAGAGCAGGATTTGCCAGCTGGAATGGAATATTCATGCGTGAACGGTTGGCGTCGGCTACCTGGTTGCGGTAGAAGTTGCTGCTATCGATAGTTTTGTACAGCAACTCAGCTTTCGCTTTGTTGCGTTTTTCGATTTCAGCAATGCCACCCTGTTCCTTCAGCCATTTAAATACCATACCAGACAGGTACCAGGCGAAAGTTGGCGGCGTGTTGAACATAGATTCGTTTTCGGCCAGCACGGTGTAGTCGAGAATTGACGGCAGCTCTTTGCGCGCCTTGCCAAGCAGGTCTTCACGCACGATAACCAACGTCAGGCCAGCAGGTCCGATGTTCTTTTGCGCGCCAGCGTAAATCACGCCAAAGCGGCTAACATCAATCTGGCTTGACAGAATGGTGGACGAGAAGTCGGCGATAACCACTTTGTCGCCAAAATCAGGCAGTTCATCAATCGCCAGACCATCGATAGTTTCGTTCGGGCAATAGTGAACATAGGCCGCGTCCTGGCTCAGTTTCCACTCGCTCATTGGCAGCAGGCCGCGCTTGTCACCGATAGTAGTAGTGATATCAATAACGTTCGGCGTGCAATATTTTTGCGCTTCTTTCACTGCGCTGTGTGCCCAATAACCGCCGTCGATGTAGTCTGCGGTAGATTTATCGCCCAGCAGGTTCATCGGGATTGCGGCAAACTGCGCGCGCGCGCCACCGTGACAGAACAGGACTTTATAGTTCGAGGGGATATTCATCAGGTCACGAATATCCTTTTCGGACTCTTCGGCTACCTGGATAAACTCCTTGCTACGGTGACTGATTTCCATCACCGAGGTACCGAGGCCGTGCCAGTTGCAGAGTTCTTGTTCGGCACGACGTAACACTTCAGCCGGGATCATCGCCGGGCCTGAGCTAAAATTGTAAACCTGAGTCATTTCCCCTCACCACTTCTTTTAGATAGCTACTTGAAAGCCAGTTGTGTCATTGATTGACAGCCACAATAACGCGATGGGCATTATCAACAACCAGTTAATCGGTTTTATCACTGGTCTCCACCTGCTGCAATTGTTATTCGCCACAGATTAATAATCAGTAATAAAATTCATGTCGCCAGCGCTGATATTCTTTTTTCTTAGCGGCACGAATACATGGAGCTGAAGCCAAAAAACCCGTATCATTGCGCGTTTTTAGAACGCACAAAAGTGAACTCAATGACGCAAACTTTTATCCCTGGCAAAGACGCGGCGCTGGAAGACTCCATCTCCCGTTTTCAGCAGAAACTTACCGATCTCGGCTTCAATATTGAAGAGGCCTCGTGGCTGAATCCGGTCCCACACGTCTGGTCCGTACACATTCGCGATCGCGATTGCCCGCTGTGCTTTACCAACGGCAAGGGAGCCAGTAAAAAAGCGGCATTGGCCTCGGCGCTTGGAGAATACTTCGAACGTCTGTCCACCAACTATTTCTTCGCCGATTTCTATCTGGGCAAAGAGATTGCCAACGGCGAATTCGTTCACTATCCGAATGAAAAATGGTTCCCAATCCCGGCAGATAACAGCCTGCCAGCGGGCATCCTCGATGAGCGCCTGCACGCGTTTTACGACGAAGAGAAAGAGCTAACCGGCGGCGATTTGATCGATCTGCAATCCGGCAATGCGGATCGTGGGATCTGCGCCCTGCCGTTTACGCGTCAGTCAGACCAGCAAACCGTTTATATCCCGATGAACATTATCGGCAACCTGTATGTTTCCAACGGCATGTCAGCGGGTAACACCGCCAACGAAGCGCGCGTTCAGGGCCTTTCCGAAGTTTTCGAACGTTACGTTAAAAATCGCATCATCGCCGAGTCAATCAGCCTGCCAGAAATTCCGGCCGACGTGCTGGCGCGCTATCCAGGCGTGGTGGAAGCCATTGCCAAGCTGGAAGAAGAAGGTTTCCCAATCCTTTCTTATGATGCTTCTCTGGGTGGCAACTATCCGGTGATTTGCGTTGTACTCTTCAATCCGGCCAACGGTACCTGTTTTGCCTCTTTTGGTGCTCACCCAGACTTTGGCGTGGCGCTTGAGCGCACCGTGACCGAGCTGCTGCAGGGTCGTAGCCTGAAAGATCTGGACGTGTTTACTGCGCCAACCTTCGACGACGAAGAAGTTGCCGAGCACGCTAACCTGGAAACTCACTTTATCGATTCAAGCGGCCTTATCTGTTGGGATCTGTTCAAGCAGGACGCTGACTTCGAGTTTGCAGACTGGAGCTTCAGCGGCAGCACCGAAGAAGAGTTCGCGACTCTGATGGCTATTTTCGATAAGGAAGACGCCGAAGTTTATATCGCCGATTACGAACATCTTGACGTTTACGCGTGCCGTATTATCGTTCCGGGCATGTCCGATATTTACCCGGCGGAAGACCTGCTGCTGGCCAATAACAGCATGGGCGCCCACCTGCGCGAGCAAATTCTGGCCTTGCCAGACACTGAATTCGCCCCGGAAGAGTATCTGGAAATGATCACTCAACTGGATGACGAAGGTCTGGACGACTTCACCCGCGTCCGCGAACTGCTGGGCATCGCCAGCGGCAAGGATAACGGCTGGTCTACGCTGCGCGTCGGCGAACTGAAATCAATGCTGGCGCTGGCCGGTGGTGATATGGATCAGGCTCTGACCTGGGCCGAGTGGGCACACGAGTTCAATTCCTCCGTGTACAGCGACGAGCGCAATAACTATTACCGTTGCCTGCAAACTCTGCTGCAACTGGCGCTGGAGCCCGAGCGCGAAGCCTCTCAGTACTATGGCGCATTCGTTAAAATGTACGGTCAGGAAGCCGTTGAGCGTGCCTCTGCGGCTATTAGCGGCGAAGAGCGTTTCCACGGTTTGTTTGCCGTTGATGCAGATCTTAAAGCCTTGCCTGCTCATCAGGGGCTGCTGGCAGCCTATGAAAAATTGCAGGCGGCCAAACGTCGTCACTGGTCAAAAGCATAATTAGCGCCGCTTAGGATTTGTATTTACTAAAAAACCGGTGGGAAACTGCCGGTTTTTTTATTCTCGCTTTCCATGTTAAATAACCTTTTTGATTCAATCCTTTATGGCAGAAGGAAATAAAGGCATTTTATCTGGTTTGACTCTCCTGATATTCCAGAGTTAAATAGCGGAAAATTAAATTTAACATTGGATATATTTCACCAAGATAGACTTTTTAATTGTTAAATAACGCTATTTTTTATTTTCATAATTTCCACACCGCTCCAACATTACTTCATAAATATCAACGGACAGCCCGTTGGGAATGGCAAGCTGGTAAACTTTTAATATAAATCTTAAAAAATATTTTTATGTTACTTATCAAATAATTAATCGCTTATTGACCCTTTCGCCTTTTTATCTTTTTGCTTGTTAACCCCTCTCATGATCCAAATCAATAACTCAACTAAACTATCTTGCTAGTATCTGTCTTGCAGTACATAACCCCGATAAGAGAGTTAATGTGAACGCTGATAACCCTTTCAATTTATTATTACCAGCGGCAACGGCTAAAGTCGCTGAAGATGCAGGTGTGTATAAAGCTACCAAACAACCTATAAAAACTTTCTTCCTGGCGATTACTGCCGGCGTATTTATTTCAATCGCCTTCGTGTTTTATATCACCTCGACAACTGGCACTTCGACCATTCCTTTCGGACTGGCAAAGCTGGTGGGGGGTATTTGTTTCTCTCTGGGGCTAATGCTGGTGGTGGTCTGCGGTGCAGACTTGTTTACCTCCACCGTGCTAACCGTTATTGCCAAAGCCAGCGGTCGAATTACGTGGGGACAGCTGGCGCGTAACTGGGCCAACGTCTATATCGGCAATCTGGTGGGTGCCCTGTTTTTTGTGGCGCTGATTTGGCTTTCCGGCATGGCGATGACTGATAACGGCCAATGGGGATTGAACGTCCTGCAAACTGCCGATCATAAAATGCATCACACTTTTGTCGAGGCCGTTTGTCTTGGGATCCTCGCCAATCTGATGGTTTGTCTGGCGGTCTGGATGAGTTACTCCGGACGAAGCCTGATGGACAAAATGTTCGCCATGATTCTGCCGGTTGCTATGTTTGTTGCCTGCGGCTTCGAGCACAGCATTGCCAACATGTTCATGATCCCACTCGGGATTGTTATCAAAAATTTCGCTGCTCCCGAGTTTTGGCAAGCCGTTGGCAGTGCGCCGGAAAAGTTTGCCGACCTGAATATTTTACAATTTGTCACTGCCAATCTGGTCCCGGTGACGATTGGTAACATCATCGGTGGCGGCTTGCTGGTGGGTCTGACCTATTGGGTTATTTATCTGCGCGATGGGCAAGCTCAGCAACATTAACGCTGCCGGTCGTGAAATTTAGATTTTGGGAAATTAAATTAGAGGTAGGTGCAACATGTCTAAGCTCAATGAGAAATTGACCACTGCATGGCAGAATTTTAGCGCTGGCGAGTGGCAGACTGAAGTCAACGTACGTGACTTTATTCAGAAAAACTACTCCCCTTACGAGGGCGATGAATCATTTTTAGCAGGCGCCACTACGGCGACGACGACTCTGTGGGACAGCGTGATGGTAGGCATCAAGCAGGAAAACGCGACTAAAGCGCCTGTTGATTTCGATACCGACCTTGCCTCGACAATTACCTCGCACGATGCCGGTTATATCAATAAATCGCTGGAAACCATTGTTGGTTTGCAGACCGATGCGCCATTAAAACGCGCCATTATTCCTTTCGGCGGCATCAAAATGGTTGAGGGTTCGTGTCAGGTTTATGGCCGCGAACTCGACCCGCAGCTGAAAAAAACCTTTACTGAATATCGCAAAACTCATAATCAGGGCGTATTTGATGTTTACACCAAAGACATCCTGAACTGCCGTAAATCTGGCGTTTTGACCGGTTTACCTGATGCCTATGGCCGTGGCCGTATTATCGGTGACTATCGCCGCGTCGCGCTTTACGGCATCGACTACTTGATGGCCGACAAATACGCGCAATTCCAATCCCTGCAATCACGACTGGAAAACGGCGAAGATTTGTCGATGACCATTCAGCTGCGCGAAGAAATCTCTGAACAGCATCGTGCGCTGGGCCAAATCAAACAAATGGCGGCCAAATACGGTTTCGACATTTCGGGCCCTGCAAGCACTGCTCAAGAAGCCGTGCAGTGGACATACTTCGGCTATCTGGCGGCGGTGAAATCACAAAACGGTGCAGCAATGTCATTCGGTCGCGTATCGACCTTCCTCGACATATTCATCGAACGCGATATCAAAGCCGGCAAACTGAATGAAGAACAAGCACAGGAATTAATTGACCATCTGGTAATGAAACTGCGCATGGTGCGTTTCCTGCGTACTCCAGAATACGACGAGTTGTTCTCGGGTGACCCAATCTGGGCGACAGAATCTATCGCCGGTATGGGCGTCGATGGCCGCACGCTGGTGACTAAAAACAGCTTCCGCTTCCTGAACACTCTATACACTATGGGGCCTTCCCCAGAGCCAAACATGACCATTTTGTGGTCAGAAAAGCTGCCGGTAAACTTCAAGAAATACGCGGCTAAAGTCTCCATCGATACTTCATCAATTCAGTATGAAAATGACGATCTGATGCGTCCGGACTTTAACAATGATGATTACGCCATTGCCTGCTGCGTGAGCCCGATGATTGTCGGCAAACAGATGCAATTCTTCGGCGCGCGAGCCAACCTGGCAAAAACCATGCTCTACGCCATCAATGGCGGTGTTGACGAGAAGATGAAAATCCAGGTTGGCCCTAAAGAAGCGCCAATGATGGATGAAGTGCTGGACTACGATAAAGTGATGGAACGTATGGATCACTTTATGGATTGGCTGGCCAAACAGTATGTAACTGCGTTGAATGTCATTCACTTTATGCACGATAAATACAGCTACGAAGCTTCACTGATGGCGCTGCACGATCGCGATGTTTATCGCACTATGGCTTGTGGTATAGCCGGTTTATCGGTAGCTGCCGACTCACTGTCTGCGATTAAATACGCCAAAGTCAGCACTATCCGTGATGAAGATGGCCTGGCCGTTGATTTCAAAATCGAAGGCGAATATCCACAGTTCGGTAACAACGATGCGCGGGTTGACGATATTGCCTGCGACCTGGTCGAACGTTTCATGAAGAAAATTCAGAAACTGCCAACCTATCGCGACGCGGTGGCTACCCAGTCAGTGCTTACCATCACCTCAAACGTGGTGTACGGTAAGAAAACAGGTAACACTCCAGACGGTCGCCGTGCCGGTGCACCATTTGGACCAGGCGCCAACCCGATGCATGGCCGTGACCAGAAAGGCGCCGTTGCCTCTCTGACCTCAGTGGCTAAACTGCCGTTTGCCTACGCCAAAGACGGTATTTCATATACTTTCTCCATCGTGCCAAACGCGCTGGGTAAAGACGATAACGTACGCAAAGCCAATCTGGCTGGACTGATGGACGGTTACTTCCATCATGAAGATGCCATCGAGGGCGGCCAGCACCTTAACGTCAATGTGATGAACCGCGAGATGCTGCTTGAAGCGATGGAAGATCCTGAAAAATATCCACAGCTGACCATCCGCGTTTCCGGCTATGCCGTGCGCTTTAACTCGCTGACCAAAGAGCAGCAGCAGGACGTTATTACCCGAACCTTTACTAAATCCATGTAACCAGTTTTAGAGTTAATCGTCATTACTATCAAGGCTCTACTCCGGTAGGGCCTTTTGCCAGCTGCTTTTTCAAGACTCCACGAGAAGGAGTCCTGGGACTATGGAGAACACCTGCAATGTCAATCCAAGGTCGCATTCACTCATATGAATCCTGCGGTACCGTTGACGGTCCCGGCATACGTTATATCGTGTTCTTTCAGGGCTGTCTGATGCGTTGTATGTACTGCCACAATCGCGACACCTGGGATCTGCACGGTGGCAAAGAGGTCAGCGTCGAAGATCTGATGAAAGAGATCGTGACCTATCGTCATTATATGAAAGCGTCGGGAGGCGGCGTTACCGCTTCAGGCGGAGAGGCTGTCTTGCAGGCCGAATTTGTGCGCGACTGGTTTCGCGCCTGTCAGGCAGAAGGCATTACAACCTGTTTAGACACCAACGGTTTTGTGCGTCGTTATGATCCGGTAATCGATGAACTGATCGACGCCACCGACCTGGTAATGCTTGACCTGAAACAGCTCAATGATGATATCCACGAAAAACTGGTCGGCGTATCCAACCACCGCACGCTGGATTTCGCCCGCTATCTGGCCGAACGCAACAAACGCACCTGGATCCGTTACGTAGTCGTGCCCGGTTGGTCAGATGATGAACACTCGGTCCACATGCTCGGCGAATTCACCAAAGATATGGCAAATATCGAAAAAATCGAGCTGCTGCCCTATCACGAGCTTGGCAAGCATAAATGGATAGCGATGGGCGAAGAGTACGGCCTCGAGGGCGTTAACCCGCCGAGCAAAGAGATCATGGATAAGGTGAAGGGGATCTTGGAAAGCTATGGCCACACAGTAATGTATTGATACATCGGTAAATTAAGTATGGTCGAGTCTTTAGCTTTTCGCAGATACCCAAAGTAATTGGAGCTGCAACAAGGCGGCAAGCGAGACGAATCCCCGGGAGCTTACATCAGTAAGTGACTGGGGCGAGCGAGCGTAGCCAACACAGTTGCGGCTTCAAGTACGAAGGGTATCGTTATCAGGCAGTGGCAACAGGTGTAGATTGTTGATCCGCTTTGCGCAATAACATTACCAGATAAACCAGCGCCACGGCGGCGATCATCACAAACAACACCCGGTCGGTGTAATTCTGCATCAGCATCGCGGTCATTGATGGCCCCGCCAGACTGCCAATGGTATAGCTCATCAGCAATGTCTGATTCATCGCCACCAACTCGTCCGAGCTAACCTTTTCACAGGCCCAGGACATTGCTACCGGATACAGCGTAAAACCGGCACAACCCAGCACGAACAGAGCCGGTGCCATTGCATAACCTGCAAGCATTGCGATACTGCCGAGAATAATCACGAACACTTGCACACGCAGCACCATCAAACGACCATAGCGGTCGGCAAGTCGCCCTACCGGCCATTGGCCTATAATCCCGGAGCTGACCAATAACGCCATCCAGTAACCCACATCTGCATCGCTCAGTCCACGGTGCGCCAGAAACAGCGGCATCAAGCCGTAAAGCGAACCCAGCACAATACCGGAAATTACGCAGCCGTTGATTCCAAGGCGTGCACTACGCCGTTTGAACATCGGCCACACTGAAAGAGTTGGCAATTCGCTGTCTTGATTAGCAATGTGCGCAAATAACAGCGGCAGCATAGCGATAACAATCAGCCCTGTGACCCACGGAATAACGCTAAACAATTCGGTGGAGACTTTACCGAGGAGCAACTGGCCCATAACAGTGCCGATATAATAAACAATCATGTAAGCAGCCAACAGCTGCCCACGGTTTTTCACCGTTCCACTACGCAGCAACGCACTCTCAACCACCACCCAAATCAGCGCACAGCCGATACCGGCCATAAATCGCCAGCTGACCCATCCCATAAAGCTCATTGAGAGTGTCAATCCTGCGGTCGCAACGGCAAACAAGATGCAAGAAAGTTGGTAGCTGAGATTAAAGCCAAAGCGCTTGATGATTCGACCTGCAATCAATGTCCCTACTAAATTACCGGCGTAATAAGAAGAGCTTACCAGCCCCACTTTCCAGGTAGGCAGGGTTTCGTGCGTCAACCATAAAGGGACGAGGGTGCTCAAAACCGCAATTGATACGGTCAACAGCAAAAGGCCGCAGAGCAGCAACAGCACCGGGCGAGAATACGCAGACATAGGGATTGAGCGACCAGAAATGCTAGGAAATTGCGCGCATCATGCCACTGGCAATAAAAAAGTCAATCTGGCGAAATCGAGCCGCCGCACAATCTGTATTTCGATGATTTAAATAACTAATCAATCGTCTGAATGAAGAAAATCACGGCTCGACCGAAGATTTTCTATCAAGATGATTATTAAGGAATTTATTTTAAATTTGGATAGGAAAACTTGAAAAAACAGCTTTAAAACAAGACGTTCGATTAAAAAATATCGCCGATGGCTATAAGCCCCAAAAGGGTACAAAAAAGGCCGAACGCCTTAACGTTCGACCTTGATGATTATTGGGAAATTAAACGACTGATGAGAACATCGCTCTTATTTCCAAATAATTACCGGCTTAACCAATAACTTCCTGACCACGCATGTATGGGCGCAGAACTTCTGGCACCACGATACTGCCGTCAGCCTGCTGGTAGTTTTCCAGCACCGCAACCAGAGTACGGCCTACCGCTAAACCAGAACCGTTCAAAGTATGAACCAGGCGAGGCTTCTTCTCGTTTTTTGCACGGCAGCGAGCCTGCATACGACGAGCCTGGAAATCCCACATATTTGAACAGGAAGAAATTTCACGATAGGTGTTTTGCGCTGGCAACCACACTTCCAGATCGTAAGTTTTGCAAGAGCCAGCACCCATATCACCGGTACAAAGCAGCATTTTACGGTATGGCAAGTTCAGCAACTGCAGCACTTTCTCGGCGTGGCCTGTCAGCTCTTCCAACGCCTGCATGGAATCTTCAGGGCGAACGATTTGTACCATCTCGACTTTGTCGAACTGATGCATACGGATCAGGCCACGGGTGTCACGGCCGTAAGAACCGGCTTCTGAGCGGAAACAAGGGGTATGCGCGGTCATTTTCAGCGGCAGAGATTCTTCTTCAAGAATTTCGTCACGCACCAGGTTGGTCAAAGGGACTTCGGCAGTTGGGATCAGTGCATAGTTGCTGCTGCCCGCTTCTTCGCCCAGTGGCTTGGTATGGAACAGATCTTCACCAAATTTCGGCAACTGACCGGTACCAAACAGTGAATCCTGGTTAACCAGATAAGGCACTGCTGTTTCGATATAGCCGTGCTGCTCAGTGTGCAGATCGAGCATGAACTGTGAGAGCGCGCGATGCATGCGGGCAACTTGCCCCTGCATAACCACGAAGCGTGCGCCGGTCAGCTTGACGCCGGCAGCAAAATCAAGGCCGCCGGCCAGTTCGCCCAGAGAAACGTGGTCGCGCACTTCAAAATCGAACTGACGCGGTTCGCCCCAACGGCTAACTTCCTGGTTTTCGCTATCGTCTTTACCGACAGGAACGCAATCATCAGGCAAGTTCGGAAGCGCCTGAGTGATTTTATTCATTTCGTCCAGCAGCGTTTCCAATTCAGCCTTGGCTGCGCTCAGCTTGTCACCCAGCTCGTTAACTTCCTGACGCAAGGCATCGATGTCTTCACCGCGAGCTTTGGCCGCACCGATCGATTTAGATCGTGCATTCCTTTCAGCCTGAAGATTTTCCGTTTCTACTTGCAGTACTTTGCGACGTTCTTCTTGAGCGCGCAATGTTTCTACATCGAGTTTAAAACCTCTGCGAGCGAGTTTTTCTGCAACTGCGTCTAGCTCATTACGCAGCAGATTGGGATCGAGCATGCTAATCCTGTCGTGTTGAATTAAATAAAATTTTGATGACACACGCAGCCTGAAATGGCAGCATGTCAAAGAGTTATCAGTGGTAACCTTACCGCAAGAGCAAATTTATCGGTAGCGTTTTGTCGGGCTATTTTGATCTTGTTCAGTCAACCACGCCAGCTTTTCACCGATTTTTCCTTCCATACCCCGTGCGGTCGGATAATAGTACTGCGTTTTTGCCATTTCAGGGGGAAAATAGTTCTCTCCCGCCGCATAGGCGTTGGGTTCGTCATGGGCATAGCGATATTCTGCACCCAGCCCCATTTCTTTCATTAGCTTGGTTGGCGCATTGCGTAAATGCTCAGGCACGTCGTAATCGGTTTGCTCTTTGGCATCGCGCATCGCAGCTTTGAAAGCTGTGTAAACAGCGTTGCTTTTGGGCGCACAGGCCAGATAAACGATGGCCTGGGCAATCGCCCTCTCGCCCTCTGCTGGCCCAACGCGGGTAAAACAGTCCCAAGCCGCTATGGCAATTTGCATCGCGCGCGGATCGGCATTGCCCACGTCTTCGGATGCAATGGCCAGCAAACGCCTTGCAACATACAGCGGATCGCCACCGGCGGTAATAATCCGTGCATACCAGTAAAGCGCCGCATCAGGAGCAGAACCACGTACTGATTTGTGCAGCGCAGATATCAAGTCGTAATAGCGATCGCCTTTATTATCAAAGCGTGCGCTGCGTTCGCCGGAGATTTCATTGAGCAGCTCAGTAGTCAGCACTCTGACTCCCTGCTCATCGGTCTCCGCCATATCTGCCATCATTTCGATGCTATTCAATGCACGACGGGCGTCGCCGTTGACCAACTCGGCCAACATGCGCCGAGTCTGCGGAGAAATACGGATATTTTGATCGGCATAACCGCGATCGGCGTTGTTCATCGCCTGATCGATGACTTTCTCGATGTCGTCCGCCGTTAATCCCTTGAGCAGATAAACGCGGGCTCGGGATAGCAGCGCCGAGTTCAGCTCAAAACTTGGATTTTCGGTAGTTGCGCCGATAAAAGTAATGGTGCCGTCTTCAATGTGCGGCAGAAAAGCATCCTGCTGGCTTTTGTTGAAGCGGTGTACTTCATCGACAAACAGAATCGTGCGTCGACCCGCATTGCGATTCTGGCGGGCACGCTCAATGGCTTCGCGGATTTCTTTAATTCCGGAAGTCACCGCGGATATGCGTTCGACATCGGCATCGGCATAACGGCCAATGAGCTCTGCCAATGTTGTTTTTCCCGTTCCCGGTGGCCCCCACAGGATCATGGAGTGCAGTTGCCCCGCCTCGATAGCGCGAGGCAAAGGCTTACCCGGAGCCAACAGATGCTGCTGGCCGATGTATTCAGCTAACGTCACTGGCCGCATTCTGGCAGCCAGTGGCTGAAACTCATTGTGGGAAAAATCGAGTGACAGATTGCTCACTAAGTCCTCACTGACGTTGATCGTCTAGCGTCACGCCTTTAGGCGGAGTGAATTTGAATTTAGCATCATCAACCGAGGCATTCTGCTCGCCTTTAAGGGCGTAGGCGCTGCGTTGGCCGTCTTGCTCAACGGCAGTGAAGCTTTTGATGGTGCCGCTTGAGGTTACAGTAATCGCAAACTGCTTGAGATTGCCGGTTGCTGATTTAGGCGTCAGGTTAAAATCATCGCCTTTCTGGGTAACGTTATATTTGGCCCAGTCGCTGCTGTCGTTGCGGGTAATCAGCATAAATGGTGTGTTACCCGTTGCGTTTTTCAGCCAGGTTGCCGTCACTTGCTCAACAAATGGATTGTAGAACCACAGCGTTTTGCCGTCAGACACCAGAATGCTTTCATCCGGCGACGTCATGTGCCAGTTAAACAAGTTAGGACGCTTCACCCACAGCTGCCCTTCGCCTTGCTGAACGTTGGAACCGTCGTCGCCGGTTACTGTTTGCGTAAAGCTGGCATGGAAGGTGTTCAGCTTACCGAGACGGCTCTTTAAATCGCTGCTGGCATCCGCCAATACAGATCCTGAAATAAACGCGGTCAATAAACAGCCTACAGCTAATAATTTTTTCATTGTTATTGTTACCTCAAAATCCATTGCGAACAGACGACCTCTCCCAACAATTGGGGGAATAAGCGGGAAAACAACCCCAGAGCTAAACTTTAGCTGAACCTATTGGCTCACCGATAGCTCAATCGTCTGAGAATTAACGCTTTTACGATTCTTTGCAAACGCGACTAACAGGCGGGTCTACGCTGCAAAACGGAATAGCAGAATTGCCAAGGGCCGCATTTGCGGCCCTTGTTCTACCCCCTCAACTCTCGTGAGGCGGTGGTGCAAGTACTTCGCGGTTGCCGTTGTGACCCGGCGTGCTCACGATAGACTGTGCCTCCATTTGTTCAACGATACGTGCCGCACGGTTATAGCCAATGCGGAACTGGCGCTGAACGCCGGAGATTGATGCACGACGTTTCTCAACCACAAATTCCACGGCCTGATCGAATAACGGATCCAGCTCTTCACCCTCTTCAAGACCTGAACTGCCGCCTTCGCCCTCTTCACCGCCCTTGATAATGCTGTCGATATACTGAGGACGGCCGCGCGCTTTCCAATCCTGAACGACCGCGTGAACTTCCTGATCGCGCACAAAAGCTCCGTGAACGCGGATCGGAATCGAGGAGTTAGGCGCCATATAAAGCATGTCACCCATTCCCAGCAAGGACTCCGCGCCGCCCTGATCGAGGATAGTTCTCGAATCAATCTTGCTCGAAACAGTAAAGGCAATACGGGTCGGAATGTTAGCCTTGATCAAGCCTGTAATGACGTCTACCGAAGGACGCTGAGTTGCCAGCACCAAGTGAATACCAGCTGCACGCGCCTTTTGTGCCAGGCGGGCAATCAGTTCTTCAACTTTTTTACCGACAGTCATCATCAGGTCGGCAAATTCATCCACCAGCACCACGATAAACGGCTCTTTACCCAGCTTCCTCGGCTCATGGCCCATGCTGTCGCTCGGTTTCCAGAATGGGTCCGGGATTGGCCAACCCATATCTTCCGCTTCCTTGATTTTCTCGTTGTAACCGGCAAGGTTACGCACGCCAAGGGCAGACATCAGCTTATAGCGACGTTCCATCTCACCGACACACCAGCGCAACGCATTGGCGGCGTCTTTCATGTCGGTAACGACTTCAGTCAACAGATGCGGAATACCTTCATATACTGACAGTTCAAGCATTTTCGGGTCGATCATGATAAAGCGCACGTCTTCCGGCGTAGCCTTATACAACATGCTCAGGATCATGGCATTAACGCCGACTGATTTACCCGAACCGGTAGTACCCGCGACCAGCAAGTGAGGCATTTTTGCCAAATCTGCCACCACAGGTTGACCGGAGATATCTTTACCCAGCACTACGGTAAGTGGGGAAGGATCGTTTTTGAACTGAGGACAGTCGAGCACTTCCCGCAGATAAACTGTCTGACGCTTTTTATTAGGCAGCTCAAGGCCGACATAAGGCTTGCCAGGAATGACCTCGACGATACGCACCGCTACAGTGGACAGCGATCGCGCCAGGTCGCGTGACAGATTGGAAATGCGGGCAGCTTTAACACCCGGCGCCAGATCCAGTTCAAAACGCGTAATTACCGGCCCCGGAAGCTTGTCTACCACTTCGGCCTTGATACGGTAATCGTTCAGCCGAGCTTCAATCAGCTGCGCCGTTTGCTCGAGGGCAAACATGTCAACTGGCTCTTCCGTTGCAGGTGCCGAAGTCAGGAGATCCAGACTTGGCAACGGCGTAGTTGGCCTATTGACCGGCATTTCATTACGCATCAGCGCCGGATGGATCAGGCTATCCATTGGCGATTTCACGGGCTCGGGCTGCGGCTGCGATTCAGCGGCATATTGCTGAGGCTCGGCAGCATACTGCGGCTCGTTAACAGGGGCCGATGGCGCGTGTTGGCTGTAAGCTGCGGGTTGTTTTGACTCTTCAACCTGCGGTGAAAGCGTAAACAACGGTTCAACAGGCGTATCATCAATCAAATCGGCCATCGGAGAGAAATTGAAGGCGTCATGAGTGCTGATATTCTGGCCAGATAACGACTGAGCCTCCTGCGGCAGCTGATGGGCAGGCGCAGATTGCTGATAATGCGTTTCCTGATACGGCTGAGATTCCTCCGCCTCGACGGGTTGATAACGCGCTTGCTCACGTGCGGCAAACTGCTGGCGCAGCTGTGCCTGAAGCAACGCATCCTCTTCGTCTTCTACCGGCTCTGCCTGTTCAACCGTTTCACCATAGCGCTGGTTTTGCTGATCAACCCATGCCTGCCTTAATGCAGCCTGTTGCAGTGCTTCCTCATCTTCGGCAGAGTCACTTTCGATCTGATGCTGAGACTGGGTCTCACGTGCCAGACGAGCCGCCTCTTGCTCTTGTTGCTCGGCAATACGCTGAGAAGGTAGCTTGATGCCATAAGACGCCAGTTCGCGGCGGGTAGGCAGCTTCACAGGGTTGGGGCGCGGCAATTCCGGGCCAAAGCCTTTCTTGATTTGCGGATTTTCATCACTCACGGCGCTGAAAGCCGGCATAAAGGTATTGCCTGCTTCGGCAGCAGCTGATTTACCGGCCTGAGCCAGACCCGTTGCCAACGCGGCGGTTGCCGCAACGCTGCTGACTTCTGGCGCAGCGCTAAAATCGAACGGTGAACGATCGTGATGTTGAGGTTCAGTTACCTGATTCCAGTCGCCCAGCTGTGGCTCATCGTAACGACGAGTCTGCGCAGAAGCTGCTGGCTGAACCGTGCGGGGCGCAGGGGTTTCTTGCGGAACTTCAAAACTATAAAGCGGCGGCGTTGCTGGCTGTATTGGCGCAGCGGCTGGCGCAATAGGCTGAGCCGCTGTTTGCGCATCAACATGTCCCTGAGACAACGGATTCACCGGTGCAACAGATTCGCCTGCGGCAGGCAATTCAGGGTGAACTTCGGCAACAGCCGATGTTTGTGCCTGGGCTTTATCGTTGATCGAAGAGGCAGAAAACAGGACGTCGTCATCCTCGTCGGCCATTGCCGCTGCTGAAACTATTGCTGTCGCCGCCGTTGCCAGCCGAGCAGGGTCTGCTGGAGTATGCTCGCTCTTTTGCTCTTCATGATGCTTGTCATTGAGCAATGTATCGTCGTGTTCTTCACGCTCGTCATACTCGTAGTCGTAATCATCATCACGTCGCGAACGGTTGGTCATAAAGGTGGTAGCACCCAAAATCGTACCACCAATCTTTTCAGCGATAGTGAGCCATGACCAACCGGTGAACAGGGTCAAACCTGCCGCCCAGACGCAAAGCAGTAGCAGCGTTGCGCCAATGTTGTTGAACCATGGGGTCATCGCCGTGCCCAGAAGACTGCCTATCACGCCGCCAGAAGCGAAGTAATAAAGGTCGTCAATATTGAGCGACGCCAGTCCACACGAGGTGAGGATGAGCGCCAGCGTCCCTATCAAACGCAGCGACAGGGTGAAATAGTCAATGTAATCCTGATTGTCTCGCTGGCGGAAAGAGGCCCAGCAAAGGCAAAGCATGATTGGAGGAATGGCATATCCCAACACACCAAAGATGAAGAATATTGTATCGGCCATCCAGGCCCCGACGCCGCCACCCAAATTATGGATAGGACCATGCCAAGAGGTTTGTGACCAGCTTGGATCGGACGGATTGAAACTAAGCAGTGCTGCCATCAAATAAATGGCGAAAACGGCTACCACAACCAGCACGGCCTCCAGAATACGGCGGCCACCGCTGAGTTTTTTCAAGGTAACGTCTTTATCTTCTGTATATTCCTGGCTCAAGAAAGGCTCTCCAGGTTCCTGTGAACTGAAATAGCGCTAGCGCCGGGAATGAAGCCCGGCGCCAAGGCTGTATGGATACACAGGAGTGTAGCTAAATAAATTAGGTTTTGCACCTGTACCTTTTACTTACCGGGTTTTAATTACCAGGCGGTTAGTCTGTTTCACTTCTTCCATTACCACGTAGGTACGAGTGTCGTTAACACCCGGTAAACGAAGAAGCGTTTCGCCCAGCAGTTTACGGTAAGCAGACATATCAGGTACACGGGTTTTCAACAAGTAGTCGAAGTCCCCGGAAACCAAGTGACACTCCTGAATATCTTCTAGTTTTTGTACTGCCGCATTGAATTGCTCAAACACGTCCGGTGCGCCACGGTTGAGGGTAATCTCAACAAACACCAGCAATGAAGCATCCAGATAATGAGGATTAAGCAAAGCAGTGTAGCCATGAATGAAATTCTGGCGTTCAAGACGACGAACGCGTTCCAGACATGGTGTAGGTGACAAACCTACACGTTTGGAAAGCTCGACGTTAGAGATCCGGCCATCCTTTTGCAGCTCATTAAGAATGTTACGGTCAATACGGTCGAGATCTTTTCCCGGACGTTTCTTGTTATCTACCATTATTATTATCTCTCTGATGTCCTTCCCTGCACTTGCCATACCCTAACCAACTTCAATGTATAAGGGTGTATCCTAAGCGAAGACCTGTTTTTTTAAGGTTGTAGCGACCCACTTTAAGACGTCTTGCCCCTGTCAGAAGAAAACGAATTTTTTTTAGTGAAGCCGAAAAAGAAATAACGCTAAGTAACTAATTAGGCATAATAAAACCTAAATTGCTGATTGTCTGTGTCTTAAAAATGAACAATGCGAACCAGGAACGGGTAAAGCGGTAGCACATTGTGTAAATTTGAGGCACCTACAGGCGTATAATTTCTTCTTACCTAGATGTTTTCGCAAATGCACAGCGGATTGTCAAAGTAAAAGAAGCAAAATCAGAAGAACATTCCAGATTGAAATCCGTGAACGTCCTTTTTCGCTGTCTTTTCGGATTGAACAATAACAAAAGCAGATGACAAACTCAGACAGGAATCATTTTTACCCGTGATTTCAGGCAAAAACTATCAGACAAATCGCTAACAACATCTGAGTATGCTTTTTTTACGCGGCCTTTTTCCCTACAATCCCTACCATGACGTAGTTTGCATCACGGAGATGAATTCCTTATGGGTACAGTTAAACATAGTAAATTGTTGATTTTAGGTTCTGGCCCTGCGGGTTATACCGCTGCAGTCTATGCTGCCCGCGCCAACCTTAAGCCGGTTTTAATCACCGGTATCGAGAAAGGCGGTCAGCTGACCACCACGACTGAAGTTGAAAACTGGCCGGGAGATCCGGAAGGTTTAACCGGTCCTGGCCTGATGGATCGTATGCACGAGCACGCGGTTAAATTTAATACTGAAATCGTTTTTGATCATATTAATCGCGTTGACCTGCAAACCCGCCCGTTCCGCCTGTTTGGTGATAGCGAAGAATACACCTGTGACGCATTGATTATCGCCACCGGCGCATCTGCACGTTATTTGGGTCTGCCTTCAGAAGAGGCGTTCAAAGGCCGTGGCGTTTCAGCCTGCGCAACCTGTGACGGTTTCTTCTACCGCAATCAGAAAGTGGCTGTCGTCGGCGGCGGTAACACAGCAGTGGAAGAAGCGCTTTATCTGGCCAACATCGCCTCTGAAGTCCATCTGATCCACCGTCGTGAGAACTTCCGTGCCGAAAAAATCTTGATTGACCGCCTGAACGAGAAAGCGGCCAGCGGCAAAATCGTATTGCACACCAACAAAACTCTCGATGAAGTTTTGGGTGATGAAATGGGCGTAACCGGTGCCAACCTGCGTGACACCAACAACGATGAGCTGAACAAGCTGGACGTTGCGGGCATGTTTATCGCCATCGGACATAGCCCGAACACCGGCATTTTCGAGGGTCAACTAGCCCTGGAAAATGGCTATATCAAGGTGCAGTCCGGTATTCAGGGTAATGCAACCCAGACCAGCATTCCGGGCGTGTTTGCCGCCGGTGACGTTATGGACCACGTATATCGTCAGGCAATTACCTCTGCCGGAACGGGCTGTATGGCAGCACTGGATGCAGAACGTTATCTTGACGGACTGGCTGAAGCTAATTTCAAGTAATGTTAAACAGCAGCAGTCAATGTTAACTATCTGATCTGTTAAAGATAAAGGCGACCTTTGGGTCGCCTTTTTTGTTTGTATTATACGCAGTTATTTGTAACAGTCGGAGTGTTCATCGCGGAAAAGACCCTGTAGAATATGCGGGCTTTCCGCCTGACATGGCAACAACTGACAATTGCATCCTCAGCGATGCTTTTTCGGCTTATGCGTTCTGCATTCGGCTAACCTGGGATGAACAAAACTGGGATGAACAAAACACGGCAACAAGAATTAATCCGCTGGCTCAAGCAAGAAAGCTTGCGCGCCAAACGCTGGACTCGCCTCTCCATGATGCTTGGCCTTATCTCCGGTCTGCTCATTCTTGCTCAGGCCTGGTTGCTGGCCGGCCTGCTGCATAACCTGATAGTCAACCACGCACCGCGCGACACTCTGTTGCAAAGCTTCCTGCTTCTGGCCTTGACCTTTGCCCTACGCGCCGCGGTGACCTGGCTACGAGAACAAGTCGGATTTATTTGTGGCCGAGTAATCCGTGAGGAAATGCGCAAGTTAGTGCTGGATCGCCTGCACCTGCTTGGCCCGGCGTGGATTAAGGGCAAACCTGCGGGAAGCTGGGCCACGCTTATCCTCGAACAAATTGAGGATATGCAGGATTATTACGCCCGCTACCTGCCGCAAATCTCTCTGGCGGGGATCATTCCCTTGCTGATCCTGGTAAGCATCTTCCCGATTAACTGGGCTGCCGGAATTATCCTTCTCGCCACCGCTCCACTGATCCCTATTTTTATGGCGCTGGTCGGCATGGGAGCGGCTGATGCCAATCGGCGTAACTTCCAGGCTTTGGCTCGATTAAGCGGCCAGTTCCTCGACAGCTTGCGCGGTCTTGATACTCTGCGACTGTTTTATCGTGCCGATGCTGAAATCAAGCAAATCAAGGATTCTACTGAAAACTTCCGCGCCCGTACCATGGAAGTTTTACGGTTAGCGTTTCTCTCTTCTGCCGTGCTTGAATTTTTTGCCTCTATCTCGATTGCCGTCGTCGCGGTTTATTTTGGTTTCTCTTATCTTGGCGAGCTTAATTTTGGCCATTACGGTACGCCTGTCACGTTATTTGCCGGTTTTCTGGTGCTGATTCTGGCCCCTGAATTCTTTCAGCCACTGCGTGATTTAGGGGTGTTTTATCACGCCAAAGCGCAAGCGGTAGGTGCGGCCGAGAGTCTGGTAGAGTTTTTAACCGTTGAAGCTGAACAGCCGGTCAGCGGAACCGAACATTTTGCAACCTGTGAAACTGTCACGATAACCGCCACTAATCTGCAAATTATGTCGCCACAGGGCCAGCGCCTTGCCGGACCGCTGAATTTTGAGCTGACCGCGGGAAAAAGCGTGGCAATTGTCGGACTGAGCGGAGCCGGTAAAAGCTCGCTGCTCAATGCCTTGCTGGGCTTTTTGCCTTATCAGGGCCAATTGAAAGTCAACGGACAAGAGCTTAAAGACACGTTAATGACCGAATGGCGACAGCAAATCAGCTGGGTGGGGCAAAATCCGCAGCTCACCGAGCCTACGCTACGACAGAACATTTTGTTGAGTCAGCCTAATGCCAGTGACGCGGAGTTGAATCAGGTTATGGAACAATCTTTTGTCAGCGAGTTTCTGCCCCTGCTGCCTGAAGGCATCGACACCTTGATAGGTGAAGATGCAGCTCGCCTGTCGGTCGGGCAGGCACAGCGTGTAGCCGTCGCTCGCGCCCTGCTTTCTCCCTGCTTGCTGCTGTTGCTGGATGAACCAACGGCCAGCCTCGATGCCGAAAGCGAGCAGCGGGTGATGAGCACGCTAAATAGCGCTGCCAAAAAACAAAGCACTCTATTGGTCACTCATCGGCTGGAAGCCACTGAGAAATATGACGAAGTTTGGGTCATGGACCACGGGCTGCTGGTAGAGAAAGGCAGTTATCAACAATTGCTGGCACAGTCGGGGCATTTTGCCCGCTTGCACGCCCAACGAGACAGGGATCTGCCGCTATGAAAATCCTGTTACCGTATTTAGCACTTTATCGCCGACACTGGCTGCTCATGGCGCTGGGTATTGTGCTTGCCATTGTGACCTTGCTGGCAAGTATTGGTTTGCTGGCATTATCTGGCTGGTTCCTGGCTGCAGCCTCTCTGGCAGGTCTGGCGGGGCTTTATACTTTCAACTATATGCTGCCCGCCGCCGGAGTGCGTGGAGCGGCCATTTTCCGCACCGCAGGGCGCTATGCCGAGCGAGTTGTCAGTCACGACGCGACCTTCCGCGTGCTGGCACATTTGCGAGTATTCACTTTCAGCAAACTTTTGCCGCTGTCTCCCGGTGGGCTGGCCGGTTTCCAAAAAGCCGAAATTCTTAATCGACTGGTCGCCGATGTAGATACCCTTGACCATCTTTACCTGCGCGTTATTTCGCCACTAATTTCAGCGCTGGTGGTCATTGTCGCAGTCACCCTTGGGTTGAGTTTTGTCGATGTGAAGTTAGCGCTCACGCTCGGCGGCATTATGCTGACACTGCTGGTGCTGCTGCCGGTAATTTTCTATCGCGCGGGTCAGCCTATTGGCCGTGGCCTGACGCAGCTGCGCGGAGAATATCGCGCCCAGCTAGGCGGCTGGTTGCAGGGTCAGTCGGAGCTGGTGATTTTCGGTGCCGAAGCACAGAGCCGCAAAACGCTGGATGAAATCGAACGACGCTGGCTTGACCGCCAGCAGCAGCAGGCGAAACTCTCCGGCCTGTCACAGGCCTTGGTGATTGCCACTTCGGGTTTGACCCTGTGCCTACTGTTATGGCTGGCATCGGGGGGTGTTGGCAGTTTACCTGCCCCCGGTGCTTTGCTGGCACTGTTTGTCTTTACCCCATTGGCGGCCTTTGAAGCTTTGGGGCCAGTCGCCGGAGCCTTCCAGCATCTTGGACAGGTCATGGCCTCTGCGGGTCGCGTGACGCAGATTATCAGCCAGCGCCCCGTCGTCACCTTCCCCGACAAAGGTCCTGGGGGTGAAACGATAGCTTTCATATCGATTCAAGATGTGAGTTTTACCTATCCCGGACAACCCCAGCCAGTGTTGCAAGAAGTCAGTCTGGAGATCCAGCGCGGCGAGCATATTGCCTTGCTGGGTAAAACCGGCTGTGGCAAATCGACACTGGCTCAGTTACTGACCCGCGCGTGGGACCCTCAGGAGGGCCGTATTCAGCTTAACGGGGTTTCGTTAGTAGATTATCAAGAATCAAGCTTGCGCAGCATGGTGACGGTTCTGAGTCAGCGAGTGCACATATTTAACAGCACTTTACGCGACAATCTCCTGCTGGCAGCTCCGCAAAGCAGCGATGAAAAGCTGTCTGAGGTATTACGCCTGGTAGAATTGGGCAGTTTGCTTGAAGATACAGGGCTGAATGCATGGCTTGGCGAGGGCGGCAGGCAGCTTTCCGGCGGGGAGCAACGGCGTCTCGGATTGGCGCGGGCGCTGCTACATGATGCTCCGCTGTGGATACTGGATGAGCCTACGGAAGGTTTGGATACCGAAACTGAACGCCATATTCTGGCCTTGCTCGACAGTTACTGTAAAAACAAAACCTTGCTAATGATAACTCATCGCCTCACGGGTATCGATAAAATGGATCGTGTCTGCATCATGTCTGATGGGAAAATAGCGGCGTCGCCGGCACGGCTATAATCATCATTCTGAAACTTTTTTTGATTGAGACTTTTTATGCGCCTGGTGCAGCTTTCTGCCAATTCAATTCGCTTTCCCGACCCAGAGACCGCGCTGCGCCAACCCAACGGCTTGCTGGCGATTGGCGGTGACCTCTCCCCCACGCGCCTGCTTTCGGCCTATGCAGGCGGCATTTTTCCGTGGTTTGAACCCGGAGAAGAAATCCTCTGGTGGTCGCCCGATCCACGAGCGATTCTGGTTCCGCAAGAGCGTCACATCAGCCGCAGCCTGAGACGTTTTCTACGCCAATCAGACTACTGCTACACCCTGAACCGGGCGTTTGGACAGGTCATCTCGGCCTGTGCCGAAGACCGCGAAGGTGGAACCTGGATTGGCCCATTGGTGCAAAAAGGCTATCTTGCGCTGCATCGGCAGGGTCATGCACATTCGATCGAGGTCTGGTCCAAAGGCGAACTGGTCGGTGGAATGTACGGCGTGGCGATAGGTGGACTATTTTGCGGCGAGTCGATGTTCAGCCGTCGTATCAACGCATCCAAGTGCGCAATCATGGTTTTTTGCCAATATTTTACCGCTCAGGGGGGAGAACTGGTTGACTGTCAGGTGATCAACCCTCACACTGCGTCGCTGGGTGCGAGAGAGATCCCCCGCCGCCAATTTTTGCAGCAGTTATCCCGACTTTCGCAACTCACGTTGCCACCGGAATGCTGGTTGCCACAAGACTTACCCCCACATGACGTTGATTTGCCATCCCTCCTGAAGGAATAGGGAATGTGTGCGGAAAACGCCAACAATTCTTTACATAATGTGGGTTTTTCGGCATTATCTTGCCGGTTAAAAACTATGGTAGTAACACCTAGAGGATTCGATGGCCAAAGAAGACAACATTGAAATGCAGGGCACCGTATTGGACACGTTGCCAAACACCATGTTCCGCGTTGAATTAGAAAACGGACACGTGGTAACCGCACACATCTCCGGTAAAATGCGCAAGAACTATATCCGCATCCTGACGGGCGACAAAGTCACTGTAGAGCTGACCCCGTACGACCTGAGCAAAGGCCGCATTGTCTTCCGTAGCCGCTGATAGGCTCACTCATCGCTGATTCATCCCGCGATACCTGAGGTTACCCATTTCGCTCTTCCACAGTCAGAAATGATACGTGGCAAGGGCGTTTTGTGGTTTCCGCTATTTAGCGCCTAAAGCTGCTTCAGAAGATAATACGGATTTACCGATGTAAAAAAGGCGATGTTTTAACATCGCCTTTTTCTATTTTAACACTTCAAATCAAAAGATTAGTGCACCGCACCCTCTTCTTTGATCTTCTGCGCACTCATAAAGTGATAGGTCAGTTTATCGGCCACTTTATCCAAAGCTACGGAAACTGAACCTCCATCGACCAGCGAACCAAACAGCAGTTCATTAGCCAACGGTTTCTTCAGATTTTCCTGCACGATACGCGTCATTGGACGAGCGCCCATTGCACGATCGTAACCTTTAACTGACAGCCAGTCGCGCGCTTCATCGCTAACTTCAAGCGACACGCCTTTCGCATCCAGCTGAGCCTGCAGTTCGACGATGAATTTATCGACAACCTGCTGGATAACCTCAGGAGACAGATGATTAAACCAAATCACGTTGTCCAGGCGGTTACGGAACTCAGGGGTAAACACTTTCTTGATCTCTTCCATCGCATCAGGGCTGTTGTCCTGATGGATAAGACCAATCGATTTACGCTCTGTCTCACGCACACCGGCATTGGTGGTCATTACCAGTATCACATTACGGAAGTCGGCTTTACGGCCGTTGTTGTCGGTCAGAGTCCCGTTATCCATTACCTGCAACAGCAGGTTAAAGACATCTGGGTGGGCTTTCTCGATTTCATCGAGCAGCACTACGGAGTGCGGATGCTTGATTACGGCATCAGTCAACAAACCGCCCTGATCAAAACCAACATAACCTGGAGGAGCACCGATCAAGCGGCTCACGGTGTGACGCTCCATGTATTCCGACATATCAAAACGCAGCAGTTCGATATCCAGCGCTTTTGCCAACTGAACCGTTACCTCGGTTTTACCGACGCCAGTTGGACCCGCGAACAGGAACGAACCAACAGGTTTGCGGTCCTGACTCAGGCCAGCACGGCTCATTTTGATCGCTTCAGTCAAAGCTTCAACAGCATTGTCCTGTCCGAATACCAGCATTTTCAGGCGATCGCCGAGGTTTTTCAGCACGTCACGGTCGGTGGCTGACACGGTTTTCTCTGGAATACGGGCAATTCGAGCAACTACGCTTTCGATATCGCTGACGTTAACCGTTTTCTTGCGTTTGCTGACCGGCATCAGTCGAGCGCGCGCACCCGCTTCGTCAATCACGTCGATTGCCTTATCAGGCAGGTGACGATCGTTGATGTATTTTACCGACAGCTCAACCGCTGCACGCACCGCTTTCGCGGTATAACGTACGTCGTGATGCGCTTCGTATTTGGTTTTCAGACCATTGATGATCTGCACTGTTTCTTCAGGAGATGGCTCGGTAATATCAATTTTCTGGAAACGACGCGCAAGCGCACGATCCTTCTCGAAGATACTGCTGAACTCCTGATAAGTAGTTGAACCAATTACGCGGATCTTGCCGCTGGAAAGCAGCGGTTTGATCAAATTAGCCGCATCAACCTGGCCACCGGACGCCGCACCTGCACCAATGATCGTGTGGATCTCATCGATAAACAGAATGCTGTTTTTGTCCTGTTCCAGCTGTTTCAGCAACGATTTAAAACGTTTTTCGAAGTCGCCGCGGTATTTAGTACCCGCAAGCAGTGAGCCAATGTCTAAAGAATAGAGCGTACAGTCGGCCATGATTTCAGGCACATCGCCCTGTTCAATACGCCAGGCGAGGCCCTCGGCGATAGCTGTTTTACCGACACCGGACTCACCCACCAGCAGCGGGTTGTTTTTACGGCGACGGCACAGCACCTGAATAGCACGTTCCAATTCTTTATCACGGCCAATCAGCGGGTCAATGCCACCAACGCGCGCCAATTGGTTGAGATTTGTGGTGAAGTTCTCCATACGATCTTCCCCTGCCGACTGCTCTTCGTTAACCGGGTTCTCCGCATTGTTCGGAGCCTGGCTCGCTTCGTCTTTACGCGTACCGTGGGAGATAAAGTTCACCACGTCAAGGCGGCTGACATCATGCTTACGCAGCAGATAAGCAGCCTGAGATTCCTGTTCACTAAAGATGGCAACCAGCACGTTCGCGCCGGAAACTTCACTTCGGCCTGAAGACTGCACATGGAAAACAGCGCGTTGCAACACACGTTGGAAACTCAACGTAGGCTGGGTATCACGCTCTTCTTCGCTAGCGGGTAAAGTGGGTGTGGTCTGTTCGATGAAGGCTTCCAATTCCTGACGTAAGGCCACTAAATCGACCGTACAGGCCTCAAGCGCTTCACGAGCTGCCGGGTTGCTCAGCAACGCCAACAGCAGGTGCTCGACGGTCATAAACTCATGCCGGTGCTCGCGGGCTCTTGCGAAAGCCATATTGAGACTGAGTTCAAGTTCTTGATTGAGCATAGGCACCTCCCAAATAGATTGCCTTAATCAGGCTTTTTCCAGCGTACACAGCAACGGATGCTCGTTCTCCTTAGCGTAGCTATTCACATGTGCGACTTTGGTTTCAGCAACTTCTGCAGTATAGATCCCGCAAACGGCCTTGCCTTTATAGTGCACTGTAAGCATCAGTTGCGTTGCACGTTCAATATCATAAGAAAAGAACTTTTGCAGCACGTCAATCACAAATTCCATTGGAGTGTAATCGTCGTTGTTTAATATAACTTTATACATAGATGGCGGTTTTAGCTCTTCCTTTTGTTTATCTGCCGCCAAATGTTCAAAATTTTGCCAATCCTGATTGTCGCCCATTGCCTGTCCGCTACCCTTTGCATCTAGAAATTTGTTAGAAACAGTTTGATCCGACACCTTGCGAAAGATGTATCACGTTGCATCTCGTCTCGGGTCACCAGATTACTCCAGTTATTTTACCATTTTTTAGACTTCCATGCCGCAGGACATAAACTGCGCCATTTAGCAGGCTATCTGCCGTAAAATAGGCCTAAAAAATCTCAATATCGTTACCTGCTTCAAACTTTGGTTATCTACCTGCCCCAGACAAATAGCCATCTCTTGACGTCTTAGACTAATACACTAGAGTGTAAATTTATAAGCCGGATGAGCTGCGGCACATCATCATTTTTTGCGTATTTTCCAACGGTAATACGCCTAAAACCCCACAATATTTTGATTTTGTGGTGCAGGCTTTAACTCTTTATTACTACCACCATAGTCATGAGAGGGATATGAGAGCATGGAGACGGGTACTGTTAAATGGTTCAATAATGCTAAAGGCTTTGGTTTCATCTGTCCTGTCGGCGGCGGCGAAGACATCTTCGCACATTACTCCACCATTAAAATGGAGGGTTATCGGACGCTAAAAGCCGGGCAACAGGTCAGTTATGACGTTCATGAGGGACCCAAAGGAAACCATGCCAGCATTATCATTCCAGTGGAAACTGAAGTGGTCGCCTGACGACCAAACTCAACCCCAGGTGATAACAGCAAACAATCATGCAAACTTTATAAAATACCAGTCGCTCGTTGGCTGGTATTTTATTTATGGGGGAGAAAGAGTATCTCTTCAAGCCTTGATGTAAAAAAAATTTAACTTTATTTATCTCTTCATTAGAAATCAGACTTTTCCGTTAATTTAAAATTCTGGTTTCACTTCACAATCTTCTTAATTTACTCACAATCCTGTTGTTACAAGGTTTAAGATCCTGCAACTAATATGGTGTCAATGTCTCTTATGGTCTCTCAATATGTCAATTCTTAGCTACCCTGCTTCAGGCGCGAAACCGCAGTCTGGCCTTGCGCTGATCTCGTCGTTGGTAACCGGGAAAAATAAACCGGGAAGAATGTGGCAAAAGCCTGCCTATAGACTTAAGTTTATGATCCGTAGCCTGATGTTCCCTAAAGCAACGTTAAAGGTCATGAACGAGCTGGCTTCAAACCCAATGCGAAATGAAATTCTGCATGCACAGCCTACTCTGCCGTGCAAAGTGCATCGCACCTATCTAGCGGTGAATATGCTTCGCGAACAGCACGCCAGTGGTCTGTGCGATCACTATCGATTCATTCGAGAACGCATGCCACTGGCAATGCAGTTAGGGCACCTTGAGAGAGAACACTTCAAGCTGGCTTCATTTTTAGGTAAAGACGAAGCAACTTACTCAATTAGCATGAATTCTTCGCTGCATCTCGATAAAGAAGGTGAAATTACCCTTAGATTTCTTGATGAAAATGACGAGCCGCTGGCTAATGTCACTTTTGCATTAATTAATTTTCAGGGGCTTTCTACATTATTTATTGGCGCAATTCAGGGCCCAAGCCAAAATATTGATCACACCAGGATTCAACAAGCGACAAAAGCCTGCCACGGTCTTTTTCCGAAAAGAGTATTAATGGAAGCCGTACTGCTTTTTGCAGAAAAGATGAATATGCAGCAAGTCTTTGCTGTGGGTAATCAAACACATATTTATGCCAACCCGCGCTACAGTAAGCGCAAAAAGTCTATTTTTGCCGACTATGACTCTTTCTGGGAAACGTTGGGAGCTCATCAGCATCCCAACGGGTATTTCCATTTTCCCGCGCAGGTCAAACACCGCTCGCTGGACGACATCGCGAGTAAAAAGCGCGCAGAATACCGCCGCCGCTACCAGTTGCTGGATGAGATGGAAACGCAGATCCGCAACAGATTTAACTAAGTATTCTGTTATCCCAAATCGATATTCTATGTAATTGGCGCTGCAACAAGGCGGCAAGTGCGTGAATCCCGATGAGCTGACTCAGGTCAGTGATTCAGGGGAACCCGCGCAGCCAACCAAGTGGCAGCTTCAAACACGTAGAGTATCAGTCGGCACGCCCACGGGCGAGCCAGGCTACGCGCGAAAACATTTGTTTTAGCTCGGTTGGTACTGAACTGAGCCCCCGCGTAGCGGCTGACATTGCTACCTCAATGGCCAGATCGGGTTTCGAATTACGCTGCACCGCCTTTTCAATAATGTGCCGTGGAGAAATCGGCGTGCCCTCTGGCGTTCCCGCGGCGCGACGATAAACATCCTCGAAACCATTGCGATAAAGATAAGTTTCAATATCCAGCGCAGGCAAAGCAGTCAACCTATCGCGCAAAATATCCTCATGATTTTCAACCAGACTTGCGACCGTCGCGGCATATTTTCGCCCTGCCTCATCGCCATCGACCAACACGTGCCATTCAATACCCATCTGACGGGCAAAGCGCAGCAACGGTTTCAGCCCGCTTTGGGCAAACTCGATCACCTTGATACCCTCAGACTCAAAATTATAGTTACACTGGCGGGCAAGCTGATTGAGCAGCCACACTTCCGTTTCACCCTCCACCAGCAACCAGCAGCGGGCAAACAGCGATGAAGGTCGGCTGTAGCGAATATGGAAGGCAATACGGCGACTGTCTTCTGAAGACATACCCTGTGGCCCAATACTGTAGGCCGCCACCTTGCCGGATTCTCTGACCAGACGACAGATTTGCTCAACAGGCACCAGCGAGAGCAGATCCCCAGAATTGGTAGTAGTAATACGCTGTAGCGGAAGCTGCTCCAGCAGTCCCCAGGCAACTGATAACATAATCGGATGCAGACGCGTTTCCGGATCTTCAATCAGTAAAAGCGGGCGAGCATCAGGATGCAGTGCCACCGAACCTTTAGCCTGCAATAACGTCGAAAACATTGCCAGTAGCATCACTCTCATACTGCGGCTGTTGGGCTCGGCGATCATCTGATTGATATTATTCAGCGAACGCCACGCCTGGCGACTTTCATTACGGCCATGGCGCTTCTGCTGCCAGGATTTTTTGTTTCGTTTCCGTTCCTCCGCACTGTTGTCGCCCGCCGTTGCGCTGCCAATGCCGGGTGTGTCGCTGATAAAACTGTTCATTCCAAAGTAATGTTCCAGCAGCTGCTGCATCGCCGCCAACCCTTGCCGCAACTCGGCGTTGGTCAGCGCCTGTGGATTATGAATCAGCGCGCGGGTCAGGTCATCAAGCTGTCGAGCCATGGTTCCGGCATCTTGTTGCAGCTGCGGCGAGAGATCTTCTTTGCGGATCCGGCGGACAAAGCGCGCATCGCGCAGACGCAAAACCGGATGAAGCTTGATCAATGCTTTGGCCAGCGGATCGATAGTGGTCAAAGCCAGCGGCTCACCGTTGGCAGAAAGGAAAGATCGCCAGGTTGCTACGCTGCCATCGTCATCCATCTCGCCTTCCAGACGATAATAGATACGATTTAAACGGTCATCGCAGCGAACCCAAAGTGGCGACAGCGGATTAAAGCGCGGCGACATATGATTGCCGGGCTGATTTTCACAGAAGGTGAAGACCACGTGCAGGTAACGCTGCTTATCCTGTTTTTCACCGGCCGGGAAATGGAAATCCTGCTCCTGAAAACAGTAGAGATCTGGTTCTGGTGACAGCAGCAGGGTCAGCGCATCAAGCAGGCTGGACTTACCCCAGGCGTTCTCCCCCAACAGCACGGTATTAGTGTTGATGGTTCCCAGATGGGTCAGCCCATTATCTGCATTGAGCGAGTTAAGCGCCACACCGCGGCGGTCTGGTTGCGTCAGAGTCAGGGAGAGTCGGTTGATCCCCCGGAACCCGACAATATCAATATGCTCCAGATACATTGGCACCTCCCGTGCAGCTTTTATTATGGTCTGATTCCTGTTCTGAGCATGACGACAAACAGGCGCATTGGTCAAGAGTCAATAGCGAAAGACCCTGCTTACTCTCAGACCTTTACTCCTGCATAGGTTTTCGCTAGGTTGTGGCACGTTTATTATCGTTTTTTTGAATGGACTCCCTTTAATATGTACTCAGGTCTGCTGATTATTCTTGTGCCACTGATCCTCGGCTATCTTATTCCGGTCAAAAATCGGCGTTTGCTGCGCACCGTCGACCAGTTACTGAGCTGGATGGTCTACGTCATCCTGTTTGTGATGGGGGTCAGTCTGGCATTTCTGGACAATCTCAGCAGCAACCTGCTAATGATTTTTGAATACGCCTCGATATTTTTCGTCTGCATCTTTGCTTTTAACCTGCTGGCGCTGCGACTGCTTGAACGTCGCAAGCCGTGGAAATCTTTGCATCGTCAGGAAGTTTTGACCTCAAGATGGCGTATGGCATTAGATTCGCTGCGGCTGTGCGGCGTGGTGGTGGTTGGTTTCTTGCTTGGCCTGACTCAATGGCACTGGCTAACCTATGCCAGCGAGGCCAGTGAAGCCGCGCTAATTTTACTGCTTGTGATTGTTGGTATTCAGCTGGGTAACAGCAGCCTGACGTTGCGCCAGATTATCCTCAACCGGCGCGGGGTGATGGTAGCTACAGTGGTATGCATCGCCTCGCTCGGTGGCGGTTTGCTTGCCGCCTGTATTTTAGGATTACCACTAAAAACAGGCCTGGCGATGGCGTCCGGATACGGCTGGTATTCGCTTTCTGGCATCGTGTTAACCGATTCTTTTGGCCCGGTCATTGGTAGCGCCGCCTTTTTTAATGATTTGGCACGCGAACTGTGCGCCATCATGCTTATCCCGTCTCTGGTGCGCAGCAGTCGTTCTTCGGCTCTAGGGCTGTGTGGAGCGACGTCAATGGACTTTACCCTACCCGTACTCCAACGTAGTGGCGGTATCGACATGGTGCCGCCTGCGGTGGTTCACGGCTTCCTGCTAAGCCTGTTGGCTCCAATACTGATGGCACTTTTCTCTTCGTAAATCAGTTATGAACTATGCTTACCCCCAGTCGTTTTAAATTTATATAAAACCGCAGCAAACTTTTTATGCGGTAAGAAAATCAAAAAACACCGGAGGGATTGATGAAACAAACCGTTGCGGCATTTATTGCAAAAACGTTCGAAGAAGCTGGCGTAAAAAGAATTTGGGGCGTGACCGGCGACTCTCTCAACGGCCTTAGCGACAGCCTGAATCGCATGGGCACAATCGAGTGGATCGGCACCCGCCACGAAGAAGTCGCGGCGTTTGCGGCAGGTGCAGAAGCACAAATCACCGGGGAACTCGCGGTTTGTGCCGGTTCTTGCGGCCCTGGAAACCTGCACCTGATTAATGGACTTTACGACTGCCATCGTAATCACGTTCCCGTGGTTGCCATCGCTGCACATATTCCTTCCAGTGAAATTGGCAGCAACTATTTTCAGGAAACGCACCCTACCGAACTGTTTCGCGAGTGCAGCCATTACTGTGAACTGATCAGTAACCCTGAACAGCTGCCACAAGTGCTGGCAATTGCCATGCGCAAAGCCATTCTGAACAAAGGCGTATCGGTCATCGTACTGCCGGGCGACGTAGCATTGAAACCAGCCCCTGAAGAGGCAAGCACCCAGTGGTATCCTCCTCAATTGCCTTTGGTTCAACCGCCTCGCTCGGAGCTGGAAAAACTGGCCGAGCTGTTAAACAACTCGAGTAATATCACCTTGATGTGCGGCAGCGGCTGCGCCGGAGCGCATCAGGAAGTGGTTAAACTCGCCGAAACGCTGAAAGCCCCAATCGTGCATGCGCTGCGCGGCAAAGAACATATTGAATGGGACAACCCCTATGACGTTGGCATGACTGGCCTGATTGGCTTTTCATCGGGCTACCACGCCATGCTCAACGCCGACACGCTGGTCCTGCTGGGCACGCAATTCCCTTACCGCGCCTTCTACCCAACCGATGCGAAAATCATTCAAATTGATATCAACCCAGGCAGCATCGGCTCGCATTGCCACGTTGATGTCGCGCTGGTAGGCGACATTAAAACCACTCTTTCTGCACTGCTTCCCGGCCTCAAGGCCAAAACCGACACCAGTTTCCTCGATAAGGCGCTGAAACACTATCAAGAAGCGCGCAAAGGTCTTGACGATTTAGCGACGATGAATGACAAACAGCCTATCCATCCACAATATTTAGCTAAGCAGATCAGTAAGTTTGCCGATGAAAACGCCATATTTACCTGTGACGTCGGCACCCCTACCGTTTGGGCCTGCCGTTATTTAAAAATGAACGGCAAACGCCGCCTGCTGGGGTCGTTTAACCATGGCTCAATGGCTAACGCCATGCCCCAGGCTATCGGCGCGCAGGCTATTGACCGCAGTCGCCAAGTGATCGCGATGTGCGGCGATGGCGGCTTTGCCATGCTAATGGGCGATTTTCTGTCTATTGCCCAGCACAAACTGCCCATCAAGCTGGTTATTTTCAACAATAGTTCCTTAGGTTTCGTGGCAATGGAGATGAAATCCGGCGGCTATCTGACCGACGGCACCGAGCTGAAAAACCCTGATTTTGCTGCCATCGCCGAAGCGACCGGGATTAAAGGCATCCGCGTTGAAAAAGCCTCTCAGGTTGATGCAGCGCTGCAAGAGGCCTTTGCCCATGACGGCCCGGTACTTATAGATGTCATCACCAACACGGAAGAGCTGGCGATGCCGCCGACAATAAAAATGGAACAGGCCAAAGGTTTCAGCCTCTACATGCTGCGGGCGATTATTAACGGTCGAGGTGACGAGGTCGTTGATTTAGCTAAAACCAACTGGTTACGTTGAGGAAACCGCTCTGCATTTTGGCATTTTAGAGGTATATAGTGGAGGAGACATTCCACCAGGGGCGACCAACGCCCCTGCTTTTCAAGGCCAATAAAGAGGAAGCAACGTTGATCGATTTACGCAGTGACACCGTTACGCGCCCAGGCGAAGCTATGCGTCAGGCCATGTACCAGGCCGAGGTAGGCGATGATGTTTACGGCGACGACCCTACGGTTAATGCCTTGCAGGCTCTAGCCTGCGAGCTGACCGGCAAAGAAGCCGCGCTGTTTTTCCCCACTGGAACCCAGGCCAATCTGGTTGCGCTGCTGTCTCATTGTCAGCGCGGGGATGAATACATTGTCGGCCAAAAAGCGCATAATTATATGTACGAAGCAGGCGGCGCCGCGGTGCTCGGCAGCATTCAGCCACAGCCGCTGGACATGGCCGATGACGGCTCTATTCCCCTGGATAAAGTCGCCGCAGCAATTAAGCCTGATGATATTCACTTTGCCCGTACACGCCTGCTAAGCCTTGAAAACACCCACAGCGGCAAGGTTCTGCCTTTAGCTTATCTCAAGCAGGCCTTTGAATTCACGCGTGAAAAAGGTTTGGCTCTGCACATCGATGGCGCAAGAGTCATGAATGCCGCCGTGTCATTAGACGTGCCGCTAAGCGAAATCACACAGTATTGCGATACGCTGACCATTTGCCTGTCCAAAGGTCTTGGCGCGCCAATTGGCTCGCTGCTGTGCGGTAGTAAAGAGTACATGCTGCGCGCCAATCGCTGGAGAAAAATGACCGGAGGCGGCATGCGTCAGTCAGGTATTCTGGCGGCAGCAGGCATTTATGCATTGGAAAACAATGTTCAACGCCTGCAAGAAGATCACGATAATGCTCGTTGGCTGGAGCAACAGCTGCGCGACATCGGTCTCGATATTGTTGCACCGGGTGCTCAGACCAATATTCTTTATGTCCGCCAGTCCGCTGAACAGGCTGCGAAATTGGGTAACTGGATGCGAGAGCAAGGGGTGTTAATCAGCTCTGGTCCGGTGACACGGTTAATTACTCACATCAACATTAGCCGTCAGGATCTGGAAAAAGTTGTCGAACTATGGCAGCGTTTTTTACGTAATCCGGGCTAATCCACGGCCTGCAGGTTTGCGCGAGAGCAAGGACGCCGCTCTTCGCCTGCGGGCTATTTTTTTGTCACTTTGAACGAGCAAAATGGAAGATGCCTACACTCAACGCAGACACTCGCGTCGTAGTTCTTGGCGCAAGCGGGTATATCGGCCAACACCTTGTATCCCACCTGAATCAGCAGGGATACAAGGTCACCGCTGCCTCCCGGCGCAGAGACGTGCTGGTTGCGCAGAAATGGCCAGGGGTACGCTGCTGCTTCGCTGACGTTTATCATAACGCCAGCCTGCGCGATGCATTCGCCGATGCTGACGTCCTGGTTTATCTGGTTCACGCCATGAGCGATGCCGAAGACCTGTTCGAGAAAGAGCGTCAGGCGGCACAAAACACACTGCTGGCGTTAAAAGACTCATCAATCAGGCAAATTATTTATTTGGGTTCGATGCAGCCAGAGCATGACTCTTCACTGCAATTACAGGCCAGTAAACTGACCGGCGATCTGTTTCGCATGGGTAGCATACCCGTTACCGAGCTGCGCGCGGGGATTGTCATCGGCCCTGGCTCTGCTGCCTTCGAGCTGATGCGCGATATGATTTACAACCTGCCGGTGCTAACACCTCCGAGCTGGGTGAGGAAGCACTCTGCGCCGATTGCGCTTAACGACCTGATGCATTATCTCGGCGGGTTAATTGGTATTGCTCCCTCGGCGCAGCACCAAATCTTTGATGCCGCAGGGCCTGAATACCTCAGCTATCGTCAGCTGATGGAGCGCTTTATGGCTCTGAGCAATAAGCGACGCTGGCTGGTGCCGGTTCCCCTTCCTACACAACTGTTGACCGTCGCATTTCTCGGACTGCTGACCTCGGTACCCAGCACGCTGGTCAAGTCATTGATTCAAGGCGTTAAACAAGACCTGCCGCCCGATAGTGACACCTTGCGCGAGCTCGTGCCGCTAGAGTTGACCACGATAGATGATGCAATTACCCAGACGCTGGCTCAGGAAGAAGACGCGGTGCTAAACACGCCGGAATGGGCCAATGATGCCGATGCGCATCGCCGCTGGCGTCCAGGCTATGCTTTTTATCCGAAAGAAGTGAATTTTCGACTGGAAACGTCAGCTTCAATCAAGGCGCTGTGGCACGTGATTCAACAATTGGGCGGTGAGGAAGGTTTCTTCTATGCTCAAGGCCTGTGGCGGTTACGGGCAAGAATCGATCGGATGTTGGGAAATAAAACCCCTTCGGGGCGGCCTGCAACTGCCCGGCTTGCGGTTGGTGACAACATTGATGGCTGGAAAGTGATAAGCCTGGTGCCAGATAAATCGCTGACGCTGCTGTTTGGCATGCGGGCGCCTGGCCTGGGGCGGCTAACATTTACACTGAAAGATCATGGTGAAAGGCGCAGTCTGGAGATCGCCTCATGGTGGCATCCGGCCGGAGCACGCGGTCTTTGTTACTGGTATGCAATGATGCCTGCCCATCTGTTTGTTTTTCGCGGCATGGCGAAACGAATTGCCAGCCTTGCGCGTCAGAAAGACCGGCGCGGTCACTGAAAAAGCAGCCGGGTTATTTTGCAGGCAAACGCACCGGGGAGCCTCACAACTTTCCCTGTTTCTGATTGCATAGCATAGAAATTCAAGAAAGAATGGCGACCTATTTATCAGGAGCAACGTTCAGGCTCCCGGCAACGACATTTTTATAGAATTTGGATACATATGAAGGTATTGGTTACCGGTGCAACCAGTGGTCCAGGCCGCAACGCAGTGGAATATCTGTGTAAGAAAGGACTCAAAGTCAGGGCTACCGGCCGCAATGCGGCAATGGGGCCCTTACTGGAGAAGCTGGGTGCGGAGTTTATTCATGCCGATTTGACTAACCTGGTATCCGCCGAGGCGAAAGTGCTGCTCGCCGATGTTGACACCCTGTGGCACTGTTCTGGCCTGAGCGCGCCCTGGGGCAGCGAGCAAGATTTCCAGTTGGCCAACGTTCGCGCTACTCGTCGTCTCGGCGAATGGGCGGCAGCCTACGGTGTTGAGAACTTCGTACATCTGTCTTCGCCAGCGATTTATTTCGATTTTCATCACCATCGCGATATCAAAGAAGATTTCAGGCCCGCTCGCTTTGCCAACCAGTTTGCCCGCAGCAAAGCGGCTGCGGAGCAGGTGATCACCACGTTGGCGCTGTCCAATCCGCAAACCCATTTTACGATTTTACGCCCGCAGGGTATTTTTGGCCCACACGATAATGTGCTGTTGCCGAGACTATTGCAGATGATCAAACACGGCACGCTGATGCTGCCACGCGGCGGTGAGGCACTGGTTGATATGACTTACGTCGAAAACGTATCACATGCAATGTGGCTGGCGACCGAGAGTCAAAATCATGAATCCGGGCGCGCCTATAACATCACTAATATGCAGCCAAGGCCGTTAAAAACGCTGCTAGAGGAGCTAATGGGCGGACTGGACGTTAAATATCGTATTCGCTCGGTGCCCTACCCTCTGCTGGACATGATGGCGCGCGGCATGGAAAAACTTGGCCGCAAGCAACACCGCGAGCCGATGTTTACTCACTATAGCGTGGCCAAACTTAACTTTGACGTCACGCTGGATATTCATCGCGCCAAAACCGAACTCGGCTATAGCCCGATTGTTTCTCTCGACGAGGGCATCCGCCGCACTGCCATCTGGCTGAAAGACCACGGTACTCTTCAACAGCAGCAGGGAATTATCGGCCATTCGAATTAACGTAAAAGCCTATATTCTATGTCATTGGTGATGTAACAAGGCCGCCGGAGAAGGTATCTCGATGAGCTTGGGCAAGTTGATGTTTCGGGTTGGTAAACTCATCCAGCCCGGTGACAGTGCTTATGACGAAGGGTATTGCTCAAGCAGCGCCTCCACAATAGCCTCACTTTCAGCATCCGCATTACCACGATAATCACTCTGCCTGAAATGCATCTGGAAGGCTACAACCACGCGACGCTGCTGCTGCGGCGTCATATTGGTTGACACCGGATACCCATAACGCGCCAGTTTGCTCAATAATTCCTCCATTGGAACCGGCTGCTGCGGATCACGCCCGTGCAATAACGTCTTCACCCGCGACGCCTGTGGCCAGGCACCAACACCGTTTTCAGCCAACTGTTGCCAAGGGAATAACGGACCTGGGTCTTCCTTGCGCTGCGGCGCGATATCACCGTGCGCCACCACATCTTGTGGTTTGATTTGATAGCGTTTTACGATGTCCTGACTCAGCGAGGTTAGCAGGGTTATTTGCGCCTTGGGGAACGGATAAAAACGCTGTTCCAGCATCCTGCGGGTATAGCCTTTATTTTCCAGCTCGATACCAATAGAAGTGTCATTCAAATTGTTTCTGCCCTGCCATTCACTGGCACCGGCATGCCATGCGCGCAGAGACTCAGGCACCAGCTGCCAGGCCACCGGCTGCCCGTGGACCAGAGGAGGTCTGGCTGGAATCAGATAGTGTGCGCTTACGTGTTCATCGGTCAGCGTATTTAATGCCGTGTGAAAATCCTCGGCGGTGTAATGAATCACTAAAAAACGAATACGCTGATCGGCCCCCTGCGCCTGCCGAGTGGTTTCAAGCACATAGTTATGCTGTTCCTTAACAGGAGCCGTTACCTGACAGCCAGCCACCAGCAACAGCCCGGCAAACACACTAAATCTGTGTAACCCTATTGGAAATAACATCTTTATCGCCCTTCCCTGCATTGGCCAGCCACCGATTACGGACAGTATAATGGTTGAAGTAAAAAGTATTGAAATAAGCGAAATGTAACACTCTGGTAACCATATCTTATGCTAACTTTAGGATTCAGGCCGCACACAAATAAAATTCTCAGCTCCTTTGTTGCATAACTATGCTACAGAGGGTACCCTCTGCGGCATTAATGGCTATTCAGTATTTGCGCATGAGTATTCAACTAAACAGTATTAACTGCTTCTACGGAGTCCACCAGGCACTCTTTGACATACAGCTCGACTGCCCTGCGGGTGAAACGCTGGTGCTGCTCGGGCCAAGCGGCGCGGGTAAAAGCTCGCTTCTGCGTGTGCTTAACCTGCTGGAAATGCCGCGCTCCGGCACGCTGCAGATCGCCGGTAATCAATTCGACTTCCAAAAGAAGCCGGACGAAAAAGCGATCCGCGAACTGCGTCAAAACGTCGGCATGGTTTTCCAGCAATACAATCTTTGGCCGCATCGCACCGTGCTCGACAACCTGCTTGAAGCTCCGTGCCGCGTGCTCGGCTTAAGCAAAGATGCCGCTATGGCGCGGGCCGAGAAGCTGCTGACTCGCTTGCGACTCAAAGACTTCGCTAACCGCTACCCACTGCATTTATCCGGCGGTCAGCAGCAGCGCGTTGCCATCGCCCGTGCGTTGATGATGGAGCCACAGGTGCTGCTGTTTGATGAACCCACAGCCGCGCTTGATCCGGAAATTACCGCACAAATTGTCAGCATTATCCGTGAGCTGGCCGATACCGGGATTACGCAGGTTATCGTGACCCATGAAGTCGAAGTTGCGCGTAAAACCGCTACTCGCGTGGTGTACATGGAAAATGGCCGTATCGTCGAGCAAGGTGATGCCAACTGCTTCGCGCAGCCGCAAACCCAAGAGTTTGCCAGCTATTTATCACATTGATTAGCCCCCTTAAGATTATATGATGGAGTCGTTTGCAATGAAAAAGCTTATTATTGCGGCTGTTTTAGCCAGTATCAGCTTATCCGCCAGCGCGGCAGAAACCATTCGTTTCGCCACTGAAGCCGGTTATGCGCCGTTTGAATTTGTTGATTCAAACAACAAGATCCAGGGCTTCGACATCGACCTGGCAAATGCTATGTGTAAACAAATGCAGGCCACCTGCACCTTTACCAATCAGTCTTTTGACAGCCTGATCCCAAGCCTTAAATTCCGCCGCACCGACGCGGTTATTTCAGGCATGGACATCACCGCCGAGCGTCTGAAGCAGGTTTCTTTCACTAACGCTTACTATGACAACTCCGCTATTTTCTTTGCTCAGAAAGGTAAGTTTACCGATTTGGCTTCTCTGAAAGGCAAACGCGTAGGTATCCAGAACGGCACTACCCATCAGAAATACCTGCTGGACAAGCATCCTGAAATCACTGCTGTGCCTTACGACAGCTATCAAAATGCAGTGCTGGACCTGAAAAATGGTCGTCTTGATGCCGTATTCGGCGATACTGCCGTAGTACAGGAATTCCTGAAGCAAAACCCAGGCCTCGGTACAGTCGGCGACAAAATTACCGACCAGAGCTACTTTGGCAGCGGTTTAGGCATCGCGGTGCGTCAGAACAATACCGAATTGTTGGGAAAAATGAACGATGCGCTGGCGAAAGTCAGACAAGACGGCACTTACAAAGCGCTGTATACCAAATGGTTTACGCAATAATCTGAATAGCGATGATTGAATTTCAACCTCTGCTAAGCGCCGCCGGTATGACCGTCGGCCTTGCCATTTGTGCATTGATCCTGGGCCTGTTTCTGGCAATGCTGTTTGCCGTGTGGGAGTCATCCCCGTGGAAACCGCTAAGCTGGCTGGGCACTGCCTGGGTGACAATTTTACGCGGCCTACCAGAAATTCTGGTGGTGCTGTTCATCTATTTCGGCTCCTCACAACTGCTGCTAACACTGTCCGACGGCTTTGACATCAATCTGTATCTGTTCCAGATCCCCGTTAAACTGCCAGTCGATAATTTTGAAGTCAGCCCGTTTGTCTGTGGTGTGATTGCACTGTCTCTGCTTTATTCTGCCTACGCCTCGCAAACGTTGCGCGGTGCGTTAAAAGCGGTTCCTCATGGTCAATGGGAATCCGGTCAGGCGCTGGGAATGACTAAAGTAGCCATTTTCTTCCGGCTGATTATGCCGCAGATGTGGCGTCACGCACTGCCTGGCCTCGGCAATCAATGGCTGGTGCTACTCAAAGACACCGCACTCGTTTCACTGATTAGCGTCAATGACCTGATGCTGCAAACCAAGAGTATTGCCACCCGCACTCAGGAGCCGTTTACCTGGTACATGACCGCGGCGGCTATCTATCTGGTAGTGACCTTGTTTAGTCAGTTCGTCATAAAACGCATCGAACTCCGTACCACCCGATTTGATCGGAGCGCTTCCTGATGTGGCAATATATGCCTGAAGTTTTGCAAGGCCTGCAAACTAGCCTGACGCTGACCGTAGCCGCGCTGATTGTCGCGCTGCTGCTTTCGCTGCTGTTTACTATTGTACTGACGCTAAAAGTGCCGGTGTTAAGCCCGATAGTACGCGCTTACATTACGTTGTTTACCGGCACGCCGCTGCTGGTGCAAATCTTCCTGATTTATTACGGTCCGGGGCAGTTCCCGTCAATCCGCACTATCCCGTGGTTGTGGGAAATGCTGTCACAACCCTGGCTGTGTGCGATGTTTGCATTGGCGTTTAATAGCGCAGCCTATACCACCCAGCTGTTTACCGGTGCAGTAAGAGCGATTCCGGGCGGTCAGTGGGAATCTTGCCAGGCTTTGGGGATGTCGCGAAAAGCGTCGCTGCGCATTTTGCTGCCTTTTGCTTTTAAACGCGCACTGTCTTCCTACTCCAATGAAGTGGTGCTGGTGTTCAAAAGTACCTCGCTGGCTTACACCATTACACTGATGGATATCATGGGCCACAGCCAGCTGATGTATGGCCGCACTTATGATGTGATGGTGTTCGGGGCTGCGGGGGTAGTTTATCTTTGTGTCAATGGTTTGCTCACGCTGATGATGCGCCTGATTGAACGTCGCGCGCTGGCGTTTGAAAGACGTAACTAATCGCTGTCATTTTAAGGCGCGGAAAAATATCTCTCGATTTCGCGCCTTGTCTCCTTCAACTTCGTTACTTCAGTACTCTCGATGAATAGCCTGATGTTTGTATCGGATTTGAACAATCTGATGAACTCGCAAAACAGGTTGAAAGATCCATAAACCTGCGAGATATCTCGCATCGCTGATACTTATTACATTTATTGCACAAATAAAGTGATGCTAGTCACACAAAATTCGTATAAAGCCTCGTAAAATAACTTTCCGTAATGCTATCAAGGATGTCTCAATGCACACTCGTTTTGTCGCTGCTTATGCCGGCCTGCCCGCCAATCTGCAATCAGCCCTTGAGCCGATACTCAGTGATGACGACTTCCCCGCGATGTTGCGCTCCGAGCAGGTGAGCCTGATTAAATCGCAAACTGGTCTTGATGACACCGCATTAGCTTTTGCGTTGCTGCCTCTGGCCGCTGCCTGCTCAGTGGCCCCTATTTCCAAATTTTACGTGGGTGCCGTGGCGCGCGGCGTCAGCGGTAACCTGTATTTTGGAGCCAATATGGAGTTTCGCGGCGCCTCGATGCAGCAAACCGTTCATGCCGAGCAGTCTGCCGTGACTCATGCCTGGATGCGCGGAGAAAAACGGCTGGAGTCGATCACCGTTAATTACACCCCTTGCGGCCACTGTCGCCAGTTTATGAATGAACTTAACAGCGGGACTGAACTGGAGATCCATCTGCCAGATCGCGCCGTTGCCAGCCTCGGCGAGTATTTACCCTATTCCTTCGGCCCGCGTGATTTAGCCATTGAGACACTGCTGATGGACGACGTGGACCACGGCTATCAGCTTGCCAACGCCGCTCCGCTGGTTCAGCAGGCGCTAACGGCCTGTAATCAGAGCCATGCTCCTTACAGCCAGTCGCATAGCGGTATCGCGCTGGAAAGCTTTAGCGGTCAGGTATTTACCGGCCGCTATGCTGAAAACGCCGCCTTTAACCCAAGTTTGCCACCCTTACAGGCTGCGTTGATCGTGCTTAATCTAAGCGGAGAGGACTGCACCCGAATTAAACAGGCCGTGCTAGTCGAAAGCCACGATCCGCTGGTCAGCCAACACGATGCCACCCGCGCCACGCTCGCGGCATTGGGCTGTTTGCAGTTACAGCACGTCGAAATCTAACCTTCCATTACCGCACTCGTATTTCCTTCATAATAAGGGGCCATAATTTCTTGGCTCCCATTTCCTCCATTGATTAACGGTTTATCAACGCAGCTCCCCATTATTGTGAAAAAATTGAGTTAGAGCTTTCACCTCTGCTAAAGTCCTTGTCACACATATTTTAAAAACAATGTGACCTTTGCTCAGACCTTTTGCTTCACCTGTCCCCTACCAAGACCAGAAGAGTAAAAATTAATGGAACTTGAATACGAAAGTAAGCGTCCGCTGTATATTCCTCACGCAGGCCCGATCCTGTTGGAATTCCCGTTATTGAACAAAGGCAGCGCGTTTAGCCAAGAGGAGCGTGCCAATTTCAACCTGCACGGCCTGCTGCCTGAAACGGTTGAAACCATTGAAGAACAGGCCGCTCGTGCCTATCGCCAGTTTCAGGATTTCAAAACCGATATCGATAAACACATTTATTTGCGCAATATTCAGGACACCAACGAAACCCTGTTTTATCGCCTGATTGATGAACATTTAAGCGAGATGATGCCCGTGATTTACACCCCGACCGTGGGTGAAGCCTGTGAGCATTTCTCCGAGATTTATCGTCGCGCCCGTGGCTTGTTTATCGCCTATCCAAATCGCGAACACATCGATGACATGCTGCAAAACGCCACCAAACAGCACGTAAAAGTGATTGTGGTTACCGACGGCGAACGCATTCTTGGCCTTGGCGATCAGGGCATCGGCGGCATGGGCATTCCTATCGGCAAGCTGTCACTTTATACCGCCTGTGGCGGGATTAGCCCGGCCTACACGCTGCCAGTAGTGCTGGATGCCGGGACCAACAACCCGCAACTGCTTAACGATCCGCTGTATATGGGATGGCGACACCCGCGAATTACCGGCGAAGAATACTCCGACTTTGTTGATCAATTTATTCAGGCAGTGAAAGTTCGCTTCCCCAATGTGCTTTTGCAATTTGAAGATTTTGCACAAAAGAACGCTATGCCGCTGCTCAAGCGCTATCGCGAAGAGCTATGCTGCTTTAACGATGATATTCAGGGCACTGCTGCGGTCACCGTGGGCAGCCTGTTGGCAGCCAGCCACGCGGCCGGAAGCCGACTGCGTGACCAGACTGTAACCTTCTTGGGCGCGGGTTCTGCTGGCTGTGGTATCGCCGAACAAATCGTTGCACAGATGAAATCCGAAGGACTCAGCGAAGAGGAAGCCCGCGCGCGCATCTTCATGGTTGATCGTTTTGGCTTGCTCACCGACAAGCTGACTAACCTGCTGGATTTCCAGAGCCTGCTGGTACAGAAAACGGAAAAACTCGAAGGCTGGGACGTCGACAGCGACAATATTTCCCTGCTCGAAGTTGTGCGTCATGCTAAACCGACCGTACTGATCGGCGTCTCTGGACAGCCAGGTTTGTTTACTGAAGAAATTATTCGTGAAATGTACAAGCACTGCGAACGTCCGATCGTCATGCCATTGACCAATCCGACCTCACGTGTAGAAGCGCATCCTGCCGATATTATCACCTGGACCGACGGCGCCGCGCTGGTGGCAACGGGCAGTCCGTTTGCGCCGGTAACTTACAAAGACAAAGTTTACCCAATAGCTCAGTGCAATAACTCGTATATTTTCCCGGGTATTGGCCTGGCTGTGATTGCTTCTGGAGCCAAACAGGTAACCGACGGCATGCTGATGGCGGCAAGTCGCGCGCTGGCAGAGTGTTCGCCGCTGGCAACAGATGGCGTGGGTTCTTTGCTGCCCGACGTCAATGATATCCAGGGTGTATCGAAATGCATCGCTATGGAAGTCGCGAAAATGGCGCAGATTGAGGGCGTAGCACAGGTCACTACTGAAGACGCACTGTCGAAAGCCATCGAGCACAACTTCTGGGCTCCGCAGTATCGTAGCTATAAACGTACGTCGTTCTAACAGTCAAAGCGAAATCCGGCATCAGTCGTGGCGGATTTCGCTTAAAAACACAGCAAGCACCCTCGTTTAAGCCTCAGCTTATTGCTTCATCCCCGCAGGTAAAGTAGCCTTGAACCCTCTGCATCATTACTATGACTTTAAGGCAATACCATGATTAAGCGGCTAATAGTGAGCTTTATCGGCATCGTAGTCCTGATGCTGATTGTCGCTATTGGGCTTGACCGCTGGATCAGCTGGAAAACCAAAGATTACATTTACGATGAAGTGCAGCAGTTGCCCCATCGGCAGGTTGGCGTAGTGCTCGGCACCGCCAAATATTATCGCACCGGCGTAATCAATCAGTATTATCTTTACCGCATTCAGGGCGCGATTAATGCCTATAACAGCGGCAAGGTAAAATATTTGCTGCTCAGCGGCGACAACGCACTGCAAAGTTATAACGAACCGATGACCATGCGCCGTGACTTGATGGCTGCGGGGATCCCTTCCAGTGACATCGTGCTTGATTATGCAGGATTTCGCACACTGGATTCTATTGTGCGCACTCGCAAGGTCTTCGATACCAACGATTTTCTGATCATCACCCAAAGATTCCACTGCGAACGCGCGCTGTTTATTGCCTTACATATGGGCATTCAGGCGCAGTGTTTTGCCGTTCCGTCGCCGAAGGACATTCTCACCGTTCGCGTGCGTGAGATTTTTGCCCGTCTGGGTGCCTTGAATGATCTTTACATTCTTAACCGCCAGCCGCGTTTCCTGGGGCCGCTTATACCCATTCCGGCTGTGCATCATATTCCGGAAGATGCTCAAGGTTATCCAGCGGTTACGCCAGAACAAGTGGTCACCCTGCAACATATGCTGGCAGCGGAGAAGAAAGCGACCCTGAAGAAAAAGCGCGTTGCAGTACCCGACAAGAGCCTGGACCCCGAAGCCCCGGCAATCCCGGATTTGCTCGGTAAACCTGAATTTTTGCCATTGCCCGACAGCAGCACGAAAGATCCTGTTATTCCCCCTGCTCGTAAATAATGGGCAAAAAAAAGCAGAGTACAATCCTGTACCCTGCTATTAAAGGCTTCTGTATTACCCTCCGCCATTGAAACCGGAACAATGACTTTAGGTAAACTTCTTAGGTTAAGTTTTAACTTACTTCTTCTTGGCGTATTTCAGAGAATCCAGAGCCACGGCGAAGATGATAATTCCGCCTTTGATAATATACTGCCAGTAAGGATTAACACCGATGTAGGTCAAACCGTAGTTGATTACAGTAAAGATCAGCACCCCGGTTACCACGCCTGCTACAGAACCGACACCACCGGCGAATGAAACCCCACCGACAACGCAGGCTGCAATTGCGTCTAATTCATACATAAAACCAAGGTTGTTGGTCGCGCTGCCGATGCGCCCTGCTTCGAGCATCCCGCCAAAGGCATAAAACACCCCGGACAATGCGTAGATCATTATCAGATTTAGCGGAACGTTAACGCCGGAAACCTTGGCTGCTTCAGGATTACCACCGATGGCAAAAATGTTTTTGCCAAAGCGAGTCTTATTCCACAATACCCATACAAAGGCGATAGCAATAATCGCGTAGAAGGTAATATAAGACAGCTTTAGGCCGCCAAGAGTAATAAACCCTTGGGCAAACTGCGAGAAGTGGGAATCAAATCCGGCAATTGGCGACGCGCCCACATAATCGTAATACAGCGAGTTAATACCGTAGACGATAATCATGGTGCCTAAAGTCGTAATAAATGGCGTTACGTTGAGATAGGCAATAATAATCCCGTTGACCAGACCAATCACCGCACCAATCAGGCATACGGCAAGGATCACCAGCGGAATTGGCACTACTTCCAGATGCGGAAATACCTTGTTGACGTTGTCCATACCTTGCAGCATGGTCGCGGCTACGACTGCCGAAAGCCCTACCTGACGACCTGCGGAGAGATCGGTGCCCTGAGTTACAATCAACCCAGCCACGCCGAGTGCAATAATTACGCGCACAGACGATTGGGTAAGGATGTTGCCCAGGTTAATCAGGCTCAGGAAAGTCGGATCCTGGAATATAATAATTGCCAACAACACAAACAGTACAACATAAATCCCGCCCTCTTTAAAATAAGTGAGCATGCTTTTCTTATTTAATGCATTCATAATAAGAACCCTTAGAAATTAGAGGTGCAAGGATGCAAGGCGTAGAATTTCATTCTGCGAAGTATTTTTTGTTTCAACAATACCCGCAACCTGTCCATTGCTCATAACCAAAATTCGGTCGGTAATACCTAATAATTCCGGCATTTCAGAAGAGATAATAATAATCCCTTTATCTTTCTTGGCCAGTTCAGTCATTAATTGATAGATTTCGAACTTAGCTCCAACGTCAATGCCGCGCGTAGGTTCATCCAACATCAATATTTCTGGCTGAGTTAACAACCAGCGTCCAATAATGACTTTTTGCTGATTACCGCCGGACAGCGATCCAATACTGGTCTTATGTCCCGGAGTTTTAACGCGCATAGAATCGATAACCCATTGGGTATCACTTTTCATGCGATTATTATCAAGTAGACCTATTTTATTTTTATAACTACGAATATTCGAAATTAACGAGTTAAAGCCGATATCCAGATAAGCGTATATACCGGTTGAACGACGTTCTTCGGTCACCAGAGCAAAACCGTGGTTGATGGCTTCATTGGCACTGTGGTTATTTATTTTTTTGCCGTGCAGCTTAATAGTCCCTTGCACCTTTTCACGGATACCAAACAGTGTTTCAACGATGTCGGTGCGCTTGGCGCCCACCAGCCCGGCAATACCCAGGATTTCACCCTTGTGCAGGTCAAAAGAGATGTCGCGAATCGACGGCTGACGCAAAGATGTCAGGCCACGCACCTCCAAAATCACCTCTCCCGGCGTGTTTAAACGATCCGGGAAACGTTGACTCAATGAACGACCGACCATCATCGAGATGATCTTGTCCATGTCCAGGCCCTCAAGGGACTGTGACACAATCCACTGGCCATCGCGCAGGATGGTAATGTCATCGCACAGCTGGAAAATCTCTTCCATCTTGTGAGAAATATAGACAATTCCACAGCCGCGATCTTTCAGTTTACGAATAATGGTAAACAGGTGATTAACCTCTTTCTCGGTCAGAGAAGAGGTCGGTTCATCCATAATTACAATTTTCGCGTTATACGAAAAAGCCTTGGCGATTTCAATCATCTGCATTTGCGACACAGATAACTTTCCGCATTTTTCACGCGGGTCTATATCAATATCAAGCTCATCAAAAATTGCTTTGGTGTCTTGATACATTTTGTCCTGATCGACAAAAAAACCTTTCGTTGGATAACGGCCGAGCCACATGTTATCCATTACCGTACGCTGCAACACCAGGTTCAATTCCTGGTGAACCATCGATACACCCTGCTCTAACGCCTCTTTCGAGCTTTTAAAATTAACTTCCTTACCCTGAAAAAGAATGGTCCCTGAGTCTTTACTATAAATACCAAACAGGCATTTTAATAATGTAGATTTACCCGCGCCATTCTCACCCATCAATGCATGAATGGAATGTGGGCGCACTTTTAAATTCACATTGTCTAACGCCTTTACGCCCGGAAATGATTTATTAATTCCACTCATTTCCAGCAGCCACTCGCGGGGCTGTTCCGTATTAAGATCGGCCATAGCGCTACCTAATTAAATGAAACCGGGCTAAAGATTAAAATCGCCGGTCAGATATTTCCTGACCGGCTGACCTAAGCGACATAACGCAAAGTATATTTACTTAACCAGCTCGTAAGACTTGCTTAAAACATGCCACTGCTTTTAGCTTCTTAGCCGACTAACCTTCCCACTTCTTTTATATCCGTACTTCAGGTCAAAATAGTGTTGGCTGCAATACTCGCTTAAAACAAAAACTCTCAATCATTGACGATGTAGCGAGGCGGCAAGTACGACAAATTATTTGACGAAATCACTAAGATTATCTTTATCAACTGGCTTATAGGCAACGCGTACCACTTTATCAACGATTTTCCATTGAGTGCCGTCTGCAGCTGGTTTACCTTCTGCCAGGTTTTTGGCCAGATCAAAAGTCGCTTTTGCCTGGTTGTCTGCATCGTTCAACACGGTACCGGCCATCGCACCTGATTTCACCAGCGCCAACGCTTCTGGCAGGGCATCGATACCGAATACTGGAATGGCGGATTTGTTGTGAGCTTTCAAGGCTTCTACTGCACCCATTGCCATCGCATCGTTGTTGGCGATTACGACTTCAATCTTGTTGGCATTTGGGCCTGAGAACCAGGCGTCGGTTTTATCCTTCGCTTGAGCGGTATCCCACATTGCGGTATCAAGCTGCAGCTGTTGGGTTTTAATGCCTTGATCGTTCAGCGTTTTAACCACATAAGTGGTACGAGCTTCAGCATCAGGATGGCCTGGTTCGCCTTTCAACAGCACATACTGAATGATACCGTCTTTATTCAGATCCCATGACGGATTGGCTTTCCAGTGTTTGGCAATCAGTTGCCCCTGGATCACACCAGATTCTTTAGAATCGGTACCGACGTAATACACTTTGTCGTAGCTATCCAGGTCTTTGCGTGAAGGTTCTTTGTTAAAGAACACAACCGGAATACCTGCACCGCGGGCTTTCTCGATAATCACAGGAGCAGCAGCCGGGTCTACCAGGTTAATAGCCAAAGCTTTTACGCCCTTGGCAATCAACACGTCAACCTGATCGTTTTGCTTGGACTGGTCATTCTGCGAGTCATTCATCAGCAGCTGAATATTTGGCGCCGCTTTCGCATCTTTCTCGAGATCTTTGCGCAGGCCAGACATGAAATTGTCATCGTATTTATAGATAGTGACACCGATACGGGTATCAGCAGCATGAGCGGCAGTGCCAAACATCATGCAGGCAGCCAGAGTAGCCAGGGTGAAAGCCTTCTTATTCATTTGTATCTCCGGTTTTGTGTAGGGGGGTACAGAATTTGGTGTCTGTCCAATATCTTTTAAATCGACATTTTTGCCAGATACCCGCCTTCCTTGACGAAGATCTTCCTGAACTGCCAATCATCACTTTTGTTATTTATTTGTGCTGTGTATCAATCAAAATGAAACAGATAGAATCATCCTGAAAACGCCTGAATCATAATAGGTGCGATGTTAATAAACTGTGAAAGTTCTCACAGATTGAAAACGGTTACATCAGATTAAATTCTCAGGGAGTGACGGGTGCCACACTTTGCCATGGCGCTACAGAATGACGCCTTACCAGCGTAGGCATAAAACAGTGGGAAACTCCGGCAGATAGCTGATTGGCTGCTCCCTGAAGCGCCAGCTCGGTCGCCAGCGTGGCCATGGAGATGATCGGATAGCGCACGGTGGTCAGCTTCGGACTGGTATAACGAGCGATGGGAATATCATCGAATCCGACCAATGAAAATTCGCTGGGAATGCGAATACCGTTTTCTTTCAATACCGCCAGAGCACCGGCGGCCATAGAATCGTTGTAGGCGAACACCGCGCTGAGGTTCAAATTTCTCCCCAACAGCTCGACCATTGCCGCCTCACCGCCTTGTAAATCGGGAGAGCCTTCCGCGCGCCAGCTGTCCGGTGGCAAGGTTTGGTCGTGACGTGCCTGCTTCATGGCGGTTACGTAGCCTGCAAAACGCTGGGTTTCATCGGCAATAGCATGGCTGGAACCTATATAGCCGATACGCTGATGCCCTTGAGATATAAGCAGTTTAGTTGCAATCTCGGCACCAACGACGTTTTCCAGCGACACACAACGGTGTTCGTAACCGCTTACCACACGGTTGATCAGTACCATGCCGGGAACTTGATCCATAAACAGTGCCAGCTCGGCATCTCCCAACGCTTTAGCATGTACGATCAATGCGTTACAGCGCTGGCGGATCAGGACTTCAATCGCGTGACGTTCTTTTTCGGCCTGATGGTAACTGTTGCCAATCAGCACATATTTATTGTGCTGCTGGGCCACGGTATCAACCGCTTTGACCAATGCACCGAAGAACGGATCGGAGACATCCATGACCACTACGCCAATGGTATCGCTGCTTTGAGTTGCCAGTGCCTGCGCATTGGCGTTTGGCCGATAGCCCAGCACCTTGACCGCGCTAAGCACCTGTTCTCGCGCCTCTTTACTGGCAATAGCGGGATTATTCAAGACTCTGGAAACCGTGGCAACAGACACGCCGGCCAGTTTGGCAACATCACGAATGGTAACCATAGGTCGCTCCGCAGGTCGTGAACAGAGGCCGACGGCAGCTAGGAAGAGATGAACCCCGGGCAGAAGAGAGAAAGTCTAGCGAAAGAGAAAGTACAGTGATCATGGTTGTTTCCTGTTTTAGTTAAGCGATCGGCTTACTCTGCACGACCGCTATCCTAAACACTTTGACGACAAACCAGCGTGAGTCTCGTCACAGCTCAGAAAACGTTTACATACAATTTTGCAACTTTTGTCGCATCCTCACACAATCTGCGTCATCGGCCGCTATTGGCAGGTTCTCCAGCGGCCTTGGCAGTCAACTGACGCCACAGCCATTCCATCGGCCCCTGACGGAAATAGTGCAACCAGCACAGCGTGACGGTCAGGTTTATCAGCCAGACAGCGGGAACCAGCGCCAATAACTGCAACCGATTGAAATGTTGATAAAAATGAAGTGTATTAAAGAAAAAATCGCAAATCAGCGTTTGCAGTAGGTAGTTGGTCAGCGCCATTCGCCCCACTTGCGACATCCACAGAGCCCAACGCTGCTTCACCAGCCATGGCCAGCAGCCATAGCACAGCGCCAGATAACCCATGGCTTGCATCAGCGCGCCTATTTCACGCGGGGCCTGTAAATAAAAACCGCTCCAACGATAGTCCCAACCAGTGTGCCAGGCAATGGCCACCGCCGGGATCTGAATGATCCATGAAAGCGGTAACAATACTGCCGCTACGCCAAGATAATGGCGAACGTTAAACTGCCCTTTCAACCAGCCGCTGCGCATCAGGCTCGCGCCCATCAACATTGCACCGCCCAATTCCCAGCCATATTGCACGGCCACTGAAATCAGGCTCGACGACAGTAAGTCCAGCCGATTATTGATTGCCTCAATGCCGCCTTTGAAGCGCCAAAACTGCTCGTACTGCAACTCGGCATAACCAGGATTCCAGAAGCTGCCGGGATCAGGTTTAGAAATCAGGCCAAGCATTAACAGAATCGCCACGCCCATGAGATATAACATCACGCCGGTTCGAAACAGTGTTTGATTGCTTTTCGCCTCGCGCACCAGCCGCCAAAACACCAGCCCTATCAGGCCATAAGAAAGCAAAATGTCGCCATCCCAGAAAAACACCGCGTGGATCAACCCGCACAGCAGCAACAGCGAAAGTCGAGACTGGATCCAGGCCTTGCCGCGCGGTAACAGCAAATGCAACCCCGCGCCGAACAGCATGGCAAACATCATCAGGAATTTCCCTTGCGCTAGCACGTCAAGCACGGCCCACGTCCAGGCATCAACGCCAGAAGGTTGCCCAGCATAGGCAGGATTCAGGTAAGCGGCCTTGGGCAGGCCAAACGAGCTGATATTAAGAAGAAGGATGCCGAAAATGGCGATGCCACGGGCAAAATCAAGGGTAGCAATACGTGGGCGCATCAATAACGTCCTGTCGCAGGGATACAAAAGCAAACGCCTCGAGAGGCCCTGGGGCTCTTCGAGGCGTTTGCCCTGAAAATTGGCTTCGAGCCAATACTGTACAGTATAGCGATTTTATCAACGCAGCTATCAGTTATGACGTACTGTGCGCAAGAACTCCTGACGGGTATTCTGGCTGGTTTTAAACAGGCCGCCCAGGGAGGTCGTCGTGGTCGCGCTGGTCGCATCACGGATACCGCGCGCTTTCACACAGTAGTGAACTGCATCGATAGACACTGCAACGTCTTTGGTGCCAAGCAGGGTTTGCAGAGCAATCAGGATCTGCTGAGTCAAACGTTCCTGCACCTGTGGACGCTGCGAGAAGAACTGCACGATACGGTTGATTTTGGACAAACCAATCACCGCGTCTTTAGGGATGTAAGCCACCGTCGCTTTACCATCGATAGTGACAAAATGGTGCTCACAGGTGCTGGTCAGCGTGATATCACGCACCGAAATCATCTCGTCGACCTTCATCTTGTTAGTGATAACGGTGATTTTCGGGAAGTTGGCGTAGTCGAGGCCGGAGAAAATCTCATCGACATACATCTTGGCGATGCGCGTCGGGGTTTCAGCCAGACTATCGTCATTCAGGTCAAGATTGAGCAGCTGCATGATACCGGTCATATGCTCTTTAATCCGCTGTTTGCGGGTATCGGCGTCTAAAGACGGCTCTTCACGCAGCGGGGTTTCAAGACCACGGGCCATTAACGCCTCATGAACCAATACAGCTTCTTTACTCAATGTTGCCATTTTCTTCTTTCTCCAGCAGTTGATATCACCTTGATGCAGATCACACCAAAATGAGGTGGCTTACTGTAGTTGAGTCCGCCCGCAGAATCCAGTGATTGCTCTTCATGATGGCTGAAATAGCTCGAAGTTATCGACTGCGTTTGATGACCAGTGCTCCGGCGAGCCAGAATCCGGCCATAGCCACATAAAGTGCGGGCTCAAGTCGATGAGTCAGCGAGGTGGAAACCGCCGATAGCAGGGGTCCCATCAATTGCCCGACGGCATAACCGGTGGTGAGTAAACCTGCCATGTAACGTGCATGGTTGGGTGCCAGCTCGCGGCTGTACTGTAACGCCAGCTGAACCACACACAGGAACCCGCCACCGGTTAGCAAAGCGCCGATAATCAGCCCGTTAACACCGGGAACAATTTCTGAACAGAGTACGCCAATTCCCTGCATCCATAGCGTCAACGCCAGACGCTGATGCGTTTTCAGGCAGTGTCGGGTCATGATACCGATAACAATGCCGATCATTGACGCGCCGCCAAACACCGGCCAGACAAACTGTGCGAACAGACTATCGGGAAAACGAGCGTTGGCCATCTGTGAGAAAAATGTCGCAGGAAGGATATAACCAAAGCCTGCCAGGCTGTAACACAGCACCAACCTTTTGAGGTCAGGAGTCAGGATTAACGGAGTCGTCGATACATTGGCGCGGTGCAGCTCACCGGCGCGAGGAAAATTGCGGGTAATAAGCAGCACCAGAATCAGCGCTAATCCACCATAAACTGCCCAGGCTACGGCAGCGCTCAGCGCCAGACTGTGAATGGCGGCAGCAACAATACCGCTGAGGAAAATTCCCGCACCGGGGCCAGCAAACACCGCAGCGCTCATCGCCGGGCGGCCATAGTGTGCCAATCGCTCGTTGCACCAGGCCGAAATCAACACCATCGCCCAACCGCTGGTCCAGCCAATCACAAAGCGGATGACAGAATGCCAGATTTCGCCAGTGACCACGGCAGAAAGCAACGTCAGCACCACCGCTCCCCAAACGCCAATCCACAGGCGGCGTTCAACGTGACGGGTGGATTTCATCGCGTCATAGGCACCAAACAGGTAACCAAGATAGTTAAATGCTGCCACTAATCCAGCACCGGTCAACGTAAACTGATGTTCCGCGATCATCAACGGAACCTGGGGAGTGAACGCAAAACGCCCTATTCCCAATGCCACTACAAAGGCCAAAAAGCCGGTCAGTGCTACACGAAATGCCATACTCACTCCAGAAAAGTCTGTGGTTATTCGCACGGCTCAAAATTCTCGTGCGTTAAAAATTCTGTTAATCATGATGACCTAAAGTTAGAATCACGAATAGTGAATAATACAAACAAACTTCGTTACGATAAGAGAATAAATTATGGATCTTACCCAGTTACGAATGTTTTGCTGTGTGGCAGAAACCGGCTCGGTAGCGCGTGCAGCACAACAGCTCCACCGCGTGCCGTCTAACTTGACCACCCGCCTGCGCCAGCTTGAACAAGAGCTGGGCACTGATTTGTTTATCCGCGAAAAACAGCGACTACGGCTTTCAGCTATTGGCTACAACTTTTTGAGTTACGCTAAACGAATTCTGGCGTTGAGTGAAGAAGCGCTGGCTTTAACCCATGCCGGTGAACCTGCTGGGCAATTCGAGCTGGGCGCAATGGAAAGCTCGGCAGCGACACGCCTTCCTGCTCTGCTTGCGGCTTATCATCAGCGTCATCCACAGGTTGCACTTTCGCTGAACACCGCACCGTCGGGCGAAACCATCGACAGCGTCCGTTCTGGAAAACTGGCCGCAGGTCTGGCTGAAGGTCCAATTGACGATGAAGATTTAACCGGCTGCGTGGCTTTCCAGGAACGGTTGGTACTCATCTCCCCGCTGGGAGAAGACCCAATGGTCACCCTTCCTGGCCGACCGGGACACACGGTATTTGCGTTTCGTCCCAGCTGCTCTTATCGTCAACGTTTAGAGAACTGGATGAGGCATGCCGGATTTCACGCCAACAGCACCATGGAGATTCAGTCATATCACTCCATGGTCGCCTGCGTCGCCAGCGGGGCGGGTATTGCCATGCTGCCGCGCAGTCTGCTGGATCAAATGCAGGGCAAAGAACGCGTGCAAGTACATGATTTAAATGAGAAATTCTCCGCCAGCACTACTTGGCTGTTTTGGCGGCGCGATGCTTTTGGGCCTAACGTAAGGGCATTGCAGGAACTGATTTTGGAGCTGAATGGCTCTGTGAATTTAGCGCATTAATTATAAAACTCTAAAGGAGCAACAGATGAGCACATCAATAGAACTTCTGGAAGAACACCGGATGTTCGACGGCTGGCAACAGCGTTATCGTCACTTCTCCAGCAGTTTGCAAAGCAGCACCACCTTCAGCATCTACCTGCCGCCGCCGCGTGATGACAATCCGCCTCCGGTGGTTTATTGGCTATCGGGCCTGACCTGCAACGATGAAAACTTCACAACCAAAGCAGGCGCACAGCGCATTGCTGCAGAATTAGGGCTCGTTTTGGTGATGCCGGATACCAGCCCGCGCGGTGAAGATGTCGCCAACGACGAAGGTTACGATTTAGGCCAGGGCGCTGGTTTTTACTTAAATGCGACCCAGTCACCATGGGCAGCTCATTATCGAATGTACGACTACGTTATCGATGAGCTTCCGCTACTGCTGCAGGAACACTTCAATATCAGCGATCGCCAGTCGATTATGGGTCACTCGATGGGCGGACACGGCGCATTGATGCTGGCCTTACGCAATCCCCAGCGTTTCCACTCCGCTTCTGCTTTTGCACCCATTGTTAATCCATGTCAGGTAGCTTGGGGTCGCAAGGCGTTTAGCGCCTATCTCGGCGACGACGAGAGTCAATGGTTACAGTATGACAGCTGCCATTTGCTGAGTGTTTATCCGGCAGATCAGGCGACTTTTCCTATTTTGGTCGATCAGGGCGACAATGATCAGTTCCTCGCCGACCAGCTACAACCGGCCAAGCTCGCCGAACTGGCCCGTCAGCGCGACTGGCCGCTGCAGCTGCGTGTACAGCCTGGTTATGACCATAGCTATTTCACTATCGCGAGCTTTATTGAGGATCACCTGCGTTTCCATGCCGGGAATTTGGGATAGACCGCTCCCTTAGCGGTTTTAGATTGGCAATCTAAAGGCAACTTTTTTGTGCTGCGCACTGGCTTGTGTGCTGCGCACGGCCTTTAATGCTGCGCATGGCCCTTAATGCTGCGCATGGCTTAACTTCAAATTCAAATTCAACTTCATGCGCTGCGCTTACTGGGCTGCGGCCCAGACCGCCTCAAGGGTGGCCCTTGGGCCGCCACCCTTAAGAATCCCCGGCCCCTTTTCTCGTGACCAGATTGGTGCAAAAAAAGTAGATCTTTTCAGAAGCCTCGGTGCGTGGCGTTGGCCACGGCCCTGCGGGCTGCCTTCACTCAGTCGGGAGCCAAAAGCGTCTCCCTTTCCTTCGCTCAGCGTAGGCCTGAGGCCGCCAATAGTAGCTAAAAAGAAAAACCGGCAACTCTACGGCGGTCAACGCTACGCCTGATGCTGCGCATGGCCTTTAGCTTAACTTCAAATTCAACTTTAACTTCATGCGCTGCGCTTACTGGGCTGCGGCCCAGACCGCCTCAAGGGTGGCCCTTGGGCCGCCACCCTTAAGAATTCCGGGCCCTTGTCGCCGTTGAATAAAACGGTTCTCAAGTTTGTAGCTCTTTCCAGTCACTCCTCTGTGTGGCGCGTTGCCGCGTGGCTCCGCCATTCCTTCGCTCGGTCAGGAGCCAAAAACGTCTCCTTCCTCTCACTCAGCGCCGTCACGGAGTGCGCCAATATTAGCCCCTAGGGAAAACCGCTCCCTCCTTTTTTAAATAAAACTCACAACGGCAAAGGAAAAATAATGGGTAAGAGCGATGGATTTTTGACTTTATGCCGGATGGAAAGTTTTTGGACCTAAGGTCAGGTTGCCGATTTTTCTTTAATAGCCCTGATTGGCGGTCTCGGGGCGGCGCTGAGGGAGGGAGAAAGACGTTTTTGGCTTTCGAACGAACGAGGGGACCGCGCAGCGGCGCGACCAACGCCACACACAATGGCAACTGAAACGAACTCATCGTCTGGTGCCGTACAGGCAAGCGACACCCAAAGGGCGCGGAGATGCAAGAGGGCTCGCCCTGGAGACCTCTTGCCCGGTTCCGGCGCTGCCGGCTAATTGACCATTGAAATGAGTGAACCGGAAAAACTCCTCGGAATTTAATGGCCTTAGAAGTTAATCGCGATCAATGCCACACTTGATGCTTTGCATGGCTTAACTTCAACTTCAACTTCATGCGCTGCGCTTACTGGGCTGCGGCCCAGACCGCCTCAAGGGTGGCCCTTGGGCCGCCACCCTTAAGAATTCCGGGCCCTTGTCGCCGTTGAATAAAACGGTTCTCAAGTTTGTAGCTCTTTCCAGTCACTCCTCTGTGTGGCGCGTTGCCGCGTGGCTCCGCCATTCCTTCGCTCGGTCAGGAGCCAAAAACGTCTCCTTCCTCTCACTCAGCGCCGTCACGGAGTGCGCCAATATTAGCCCCTAGGGAAAACCGCTCCTTCCTTTTTTAAATAAAACTCACAACGGCAAAGGAAAAATAATGGGTAAGAGCGATGGATTTTTGACTTTATGCCGGATGGAAGGTTTTTGGACCTAAGGTCAGGTTGCCAATTTTTCTTTAATAGACCGAATTGGCGGTTTCGGGCCGGCGCTGAGCGAGGGAGAAAGACGCTTTTGGCTTTCGAACGAACGAGGGGACCGCGCAGCGGCGCGACCAACGCCACACTCGGTGGCAACTGAAACGAACTCATCGTCTGGTGCCGTACAGGCAAACGACACCCAAAGGGCGCGGAGATGCAAGAGGGCTCGCCCTGGAGACCTCTTGCCCGGTTCCGGCACTGCCGGTTAATTGACCATTGAAATTCGTGAACCGGAAAAACGCCTCGGTGATCATTGACCTTAAAAAGCCTGTGCGCAGCACCTAAAGCCCGTGCGCTGCGCATGAAGTTGAATTTTGAAGTTAAACCTTGTGCAGCAATATAAAAACCTAGCTTTTAAGCTTAGGATCCAGGGCATCCCTTAATCCGTCCCCCAATAAATTAAACGCCAACACGGTTAAAAATATCGCCAGACTGGGGAAAATAGCCTCGTGAGGAGCAGTAACCATGTCCGCACGAGCTTCGTTGAGCATTGCGCCCCACTCCGGCGTTGGCGGCTGCGCGCCCATGCCCAGGAACGACAGGCTTGCGGCAGTAATGATTGAGGTGCCGATGCGCATGGTGAAATACACCACCACCGATGACAGCGTGCCGGGCAGAATATGGCGGAACAGAATAGTCATGTCCGAAGCGCCAATACTGCGCGCCGACTCAATATAGGTGAGATTTTTCAATACCAGCGTATTGGCCCGCACCAAGCGAGCGAAGGCCGGAATACTAAAAATCGCCACTGCGACAACAACGTTCGCCATGCCATTTCCCATTACAGCAACCACGGCAATTGCCAGCAAAATACCCGGAAAGGCAAACAGCACGTCACAGACGCGCATGGTTACCCTGTCCCACCAGCCTTCATAGAAACCGGCCATCAGCCCCAGCACTGTGCCAATCGCCGCGCCGAGGATAACCGATAACACCCCGGCCGCCAGCGAGATCCTCGCGCCCATCAGAATACGGCTAAAAATATCCCGCCCCAAAGAATCAACGCCCAACCAATGCAGCAGCGAAGGCCCTTCATTCAAGCGGTCATAATCAAAGTAGTTTTCAGGATCGAACGGCACCAGCCATGGCGCCAATATTGCTGCGCCAATCAACAGAACAACAAATATGCCGGCGACCAGCGCAATATGCTGCTTGCGAAAACGTCGCCAAAAAGCGCGCCACGGCGTGCGTACCGGCTTACTGCTTACCTTTTCCTGTGTGACCAGTGGCATGGATGCCAGCGCGGCTTTGCGTCGCCAGTTTTTCATGCGCTTACTCACTTGTATCGAATTGAAGGATTGATGACCGCATACAGCATGTCGACCAACAGGTTGATAAGGATAAACTCCAGCGAAAACAGCAATACTTCGGCCTGAATCACCGGATAATCGCGCATTTCTACCGAGTCGATAAGCAAACGGCCCAAGCCCGGCCAGTTGAACACTTTTTCGACAACAATCGAACCACCAAGCAAAAATCCGAACTGCAATCCCATCATGGTGACTACCGGAATCATCGCGTTACGCAGCCCGTGTTTAACGACCACCACAGATTCACGCACGCCTTTTGCCCGCGCGGTGCGCATGTAATCTTCCTGCATCACCTCGACGAAGGAGGCTCTGGTAAAACGAGCCATGATTGAGGCCACCGCTGCGCCAAGGGTGATCGAGGGCAAAATGTAGTTGCGCCAGCCATCCGCGCCAATAGTTGGCAGCCAGCCAAGTTGTACGGAAAAAATCTGCATCAGCAACATGCCCAGAGCAAACGCCGGGAACGAAATTCCCGATACGGCGAGCGCCATGCCCAAACTGTCAGGCCAGCGGTTGCGCCATACCGCAGATACCACGCCAATAATCAGTCCAAAAATCACCGACCACAGCATGCTGGTCAGCGTGAGATATAACGTCGGCATAAAACGCGAGCTGATTTCATCGATCACCGGTCGTTTCGAGACCATCGACTGCCCAAAATCACCACGCAGTGCGTGCTCGAAGAAAATCAGAAACTGCTGCCAAAGAGGTTTATCAAGGCCAAGATCCTGACGCACCATATTCACCACGCTCTGATCGGCATCTTGCCCGGCCAGCATGCGTGCAGGGTCGCCCGGCAGTAGATGGACGAATAAAAACACCAGCACAGCAACAATCAGCAGCGTCGGGATTAGGCCGAGCAGTCGCTTTAAAAAATAATTGAGCATAATTAATCAGGATTTTTCATTAGATATTCTATCCACACGTTGTCCCATCGACGTTTTAAAACGCCATCGCCCCTGGCTGCCGACACTCACTCCAAGGCTTACCAGAGCAAGTATCGGAGTGAGTGCATTGCCACCCGTAGATGAAATCCAATCGGACGATGAGTAAGGGCTATTTCACGTCTGCATTATCAAAGTTGAATGAAGTATCGGGCATCACGTAGAAGCCGGTCAGGCGCTTATTACTGGCTGACAGCAGGCGCTCGGTTGCCAGGAAAGCCCAGGGGGCATCGGCCCAGATACGGTCCTGCGCGTCTTTATACAGCTTGTCCTTCGCTGATTTATCAGTCGTGTTCAGCGCATCGCTCAAATCTTTATCGACCTGCGGATTGCTATAGAACGCAGTATTGAACTGCTTTGGTGGTGCAGATTGAGTAGCAAACAGCGGCGTTAGTGCCCAGTCAGCTTCACCGGTAGAGGCCGACCAGCCAGTGTAGAACATCCGCAGGCCCGACTCTTTCTGGCCGACGTTCTCAACCTGAGCGGCACGCTGCGCGGCATCAAAAGCAGTCACAGTGACTTTAATCCCTACCTGCGCCAGCTGCTGCTGTGCGAACTGAATGACTTTCTGCGCGGTGCTGGAATTGTGTGACGACCACAGCGTAGTAGTGAAGCCGTTTGGATAACCCGCCTCTTTCAGCAACTCTCGGGCCTTGGCCGGATCGTAAGGCCATGGCTGATATTTTGCAGAATATTCGATACTGGTCGGCAATGGCCCTTCAGCAGGCACCGCGTAACCGGCAAACGCCACTTTAATCAGCGCCTGTTTGTTAATGGCATAGTTGATAGCCTGACGGACTTTTAGATTATCAAAAGGCTTTTGGGTAATGTTGAAACTGATGTAACGCTGCAAAATTGATGGCGAAGTCACCAGATTCAATTTGCTGTTTTTTTCCAGCAAAGCCGCCTGCTCATAAGGCACCGGATACGCTAAATCGGCCTCACCGGTTTGCAACATTGCAGCACGGGTATTGTTATCAACCACTGGCCGCCAGGTGATGGTGTCCAGTTTTGGCTCGCCTTTTTTCCAGTAGCCGTCAAACTTCTTCACTTTCACGAAATCAGTCTGATTCCACTGTTCCAGCGTATAAGGGCCTGTTCCGACCGGATGGAAACCAATGTCTTTGCCATATTTCCCCAGCGCCGCAGGTGAGATCATCACCGCAGAAGGGTGTGCAAGATTATTAATAAAGGCTGAGAATGGCGCTTTCAGAGTGATCTTGACGGTATCAGCGTCAATCACCTCGGTTTTGGCAATCATCTTGAACAGGTTGTAACGTTTGAGATGGCTGTCAGGATTGCTGGCGCGATCGAGGTTAACTTTTACCGCTGCCGCATTAAAATCGGTGCCATCCTGGAATTTGATCCCCGGATGCAGCTTGATAGTGTAAGTAAGGCCATCCTGGCTCACGGAGTAGCTGTCGGCCAGCACGTTAACCAGCTTCATGTCTTTGTCAAAACCGAACAGGCCCTGATAAAACGATTTTGCTACCGCCTGAGAGAGCGTGTCGTTGGCGTCATACGGGTCCAGTGAGGTGAAGTTTGAACCAACTGCAATCACGACATCCTTCGCTGCCCAGACTGAACCGGAAGCCATTGCGCTAAGCATTACCGTCGCCAGAACGGCTCTGCGCATCATTTTCTGCTTCATACTGATTTCCTTTTCCTTAGACCCTGTAGATAAAGCTCCCTGTAAGTTGGGCGCTCCTTAATAAACGCCGGCAATAGCATGACGAGCAACGTAATGCCCCTCAGACACTTTCACCAGCGGTGCAATAATAGGCTCATCGCCGATCGCTCGGATCGGACTTGGGATTTCATCCACCAGCAGCGCCTGTTCAACACGTCGATGTTGCGGGTCCGCCACTGGCACCGCAGCCATAAGCTTGCGGGTGTAGGGATGCTGCGGATTTTCAAACACCGCCGCCCGTGGCCCGATCTCGACAATTTGCCCGAGATACATAACCGCGACACGATGGCTTATCCTTTCTACTACCGCCATGTCGTGCGAGATAAACAGAAACGCGATGCCAAATTCTTTCTGCAGATCCATCAGTAGATTGACGATCTGCGCCTGTATCGAAACATCCAGCGCCGACACCGACTCATCGGCAATCACTACTTTAGGATTCAGTGCCAATGCGCGGGCAATACAGATCCGCTGACGCTGACCGCCTGAAAATTCATGCGGATAACGCTCGGCGTGCTCCGGCAATAGCCCAACTTTCTCCAACAGCCATGAAACCCGCTCTTTTGCCTGTTCACGACTGCCAATTTTATGGACCAGCAGGGGTTCCATGATGGAATATCCCACCGTGAGGCGCGGATCGAGGGAGGCGTAAGGATCTTGAAAAATAAACTGAATATCACGTCGAAGATGTTGTAGCGCAGAACTGGAAAGCTGCCCGGTATGTTCGCCATCGAACACAGTTTTGCCGTTAAAAATAACTGAACCACTCTGGCTTTCGACCAGCCTGAGCAATGAACGCCCAGTGGTAGATTTGCCGCAACCGGATTCTCCAACCAGCGCCAGAGTTTCTCCGGGATAGATATCGAAGCTCACCTTTTCCACCGCGTGCACATAGCGGTTTATACGATTAAACAGGCCACTGCGTAACGGGAAACGAGTCACCAGACTGCGCACCTGCAAGATAGGAGCGGCACCTAAAGTTAAAGTATTTTGAATTAAGGAGGAGTCATCAACGGGCTGATCGTTGACTTCGGTATTTAACAGCGGGAAACGAGCGGGTAGCTGAGTGCCTTTCATTGCGCCAAGTTTTGGCACCGCAGCGAGCAACGCGCGGGTGTAGGGATGTTGCGGCGCGGCAAATACGCGACCCACTTCACCGCTCTCAACACTTTCACCTTTATACATCACCAGCACACGGTCGGCGATTTCGGCCACCACGCCCATATCGTGAGTAATGAAAATCACCGCCATCTGCATCTCTTGCTGCAGCACGCGGATCAGTTGCAGAATTTGCGCCTGAATGGTGACGTCCAGCGCGGTGGTCGGCTCATCGGCAATCAGCAGCGCCGGTTTACACGACAGCGCCATCGCAATCATCACTCTCTGGCGCATCCCGCCGGAAAGCTGATGCGGGTAACTATCAAGAATATTTTGCGCTTCGGGAATGCGCACCAGCTCAAGCATGCGCAAAGCTTCTGCACGCGCGGCGGCATGGTTTTTGCCCTGATGCAGACGGATAGATTCGGCAATCTGTTCGCCGACCGGAAACACCGGGTTAAGCGAGGTCATCGGCTCCTGAAAAATCATTGCCATATCCGCACCGCGCAGCTTGCGCATCTCGGACTGGCGGGCGGCAGTCAGGTCAACAATCTGCCCGTTACGACGCCTAAAATCGATTTTTCCCTGATGAACCTGGCCACCACCCTGCTCCACCAGGCGCATCAATGCCAGTGAGGTGACGGATTTCCCGGAGCCTGATTCCCCGACGATCGCCAGCGTCTCACCGCGTTTTACCTCAAAGTCGAGATGACGCACTGCCTCAATCGCCTGCCCCTCGTGCTCGAAACGAACGCTGAGACTGCGCACCGACAGCACTTGATCGTCAAGCATTGTCGGTGCCGAAAACGCGTGCTCGGGGGAAATTGTCTGACTCATCACGACTCCTTAACCATGTACTTCTCCCTGAATTTCTTGAAACTCGCCTGCTGATTAGCAATAACTTCAGATGTTAACGATAAATTGCCACTTCTGGCGCTTTGCCAACGTAGGCAAAACCGCGATACATACCTTCGCTGTTAAACGGCAGGCGTACATTGCCGAAACGGTCGATGGCTATCATGCCACCCGAGCCTTCCAGCGCCACCAGCTTTTCCATTACCACTTTATCGGTGGCCTGTTCGAGTGTAAGTCCTGCGTACTCAATCAGCGCGGCGACATCATAGGCCGCGACTGTGCGCATAAATACTTCACCAGTGCCGGTGCTGGAGACTGCGACCGTTTTATTGCTGGCATAGCAGCCTGCGCCGATAATTGGCGTATCGCCAACACGGCCAGCCTGTTTATTGGTCATGCCGCCGGTTGAAGTCGCAGCAGCCAGATTACCCATAAGATCCAATGCAACGGCACCAACAGTGCCAAATTTGCGATCTGGATCTAAAGGATCGTCAGAAATATTGGCATTTAAGCTCGCTCCGTCATGATCAAGCATGACGCCATCAGTTTTCAGAGCGCGTTGCAGTTGATCGAAACGGTCCTGAGTGAAGAAATAATCTGCCGACACCATTTCTTGCCCGTGCTCACGCGCAAACGATTCCGCGCCTGCGCCGGTAAACATTACGTGCGCGCTCTGTTCCATCACTTTACGGGCGGTCAAAATCGGATTGCGGATGTGACTGACGCAGCTGACAGCGCCGGAATCCAGTGTGCGGCCATCCATAATACAGGCATCGAGTTCGTGAGTGCCCTGGTGGGTAAATACCGCGCCGGTTCCGGCGTTGAAAAACGGACACTCTTCCAGCAGGCGAACCGCCTCGGTCACTGCGTCAACCGCGCTGCCACCCGCTGCCAAAATTGCCTGCCCGCTGCTGACGATCTCTTCCAGCGCCTGTAAATAAAGACGCTCTTTTTCGGCGCTCATTGCCTGGCGAGTTATCGCCCCAGCGCCACCATGAATAGCAATTACCGCCACCGGTGACGTTGAATCAGGTGTTCCGCCTATCACTACAGTTTGAGATATGGTCATTTTTTCGCTCATGTGCCACTAAGGCCGCCTAAAGAATAGTCCAGGATTTCGACTATATTTAGCCGTGCAGAGTATGTAAAGCTGAAAATTAAGTCCATCTTGACGAGGCTAATTGCTTAGATTATTTATAGAAAATAACGCGCAGGAATGAATAACCGACGGCGGATAAAACGAAAAAAAGGAAAACCAGCGGCGCTGATTTTCCTTCTTGATATTGAGGGGCTCAACTATGAGAGACGCGCTGCAAGCTATTGATCCAGCCATAGGAAGGCGGTGGATCAACGCGACGTGCCCTACCATGGCGGCGTTGAATCAATCCTTTGTCTTGCATTTCGTTGAGGTCACGGCGAATTGTTTCCAGACTCACCTCTAACCAAAGCGCTAACTCATTAACCTGAACTACCTCATGTTGATCCACCAATTTCAGGATGGCCTGATGGCGGTTTTTTTTCATCACGATGCAACTCCAGACGCAAAAGACAATTTTATGTGACACCCATCACACAAGGGCCAGTAATAATACGCCGATTGCAGGATCATTTATGCGATCGATCTCATTCTTTTAGAAGATTTTAAGAACTTTTTAAGCTTAAGATTGCTGATCTGCTGCTATTCAGATCTTAAAGATCGCTTAAACATTTAGAAACGTTCACGTCACTGAGTGCTTTTCGTTGGCCGTTCGTTTGGGCGCGCAGGGCTTTCTCTGGCATAATCAAAGGATATTTCTCACCATCAACCGGCTCGCCTTATGCCCCTTCTCAGCCGGTAATAAAAGGGTTTAATGATGGAAAACACGTTTACCTCTGGCCTGATTTCGCTACAAGAAGCGCTGAACAAAATGCTCTCGCAGACCTCGCCATTAACTCAGGCAAAAACTGAATGGCTGCCACTTACCGAATCCGCAGGCCGCATCACCGCCAGCGCGGTGCGTTCTCCGGTATATGTGCCTCCGTTTGATAATTCGGCTATGGACGGGTATGCCATTCGCAGTGCGGAATATCGCGAAGATGCCGTATTCACCGTGGCCGGTAAAGCCTTTGCTGGCGCGCCTTTCAACGGTGAATGGCCTGCCGGAAGCTGCATCCGCATCATGACCGGTGCGCCCGTGCCCTCCGGCGCAGACGCGGTAATCATGCAGGAAGAAGCGGAGAAAACCGATGCGGGCGTGCGTTTCACTGTGCCGGTTGAAAAAGGTCAAAATATTCGTCTTATCGGCGACGATATCCGTCAGGGGCAGGAGGTTTTAGCCGCCGGCGTGCGACTGGGTGTCGCTGAACTGCCGCTGCTGGCTTCTTTGGGAGTTGAGAAAGTCGAAGTGAATCGCCGTCTCAAAGTGGCGGTATTTTCCACTGGTGACGAGTTACAGCCGGTCGGCACGCCATTAGAAGAAGGCCAAATTTACGACACTAACCGCTTTGCGGTTCACCTGATGCTCGATCAATTAGGTTGTGAAGTGTTGGATTTAGGCATTATCCGCGACGATCCGGCAGCGCTACGCCAGGCTTTCCAACAGGCCGACAATTATGCTGACCTGGTTATCAGCAGCGGTGGTGTCTCAGTCGGCGAGGCTGATTACACTAAGTCGATGCTCGATGAAATCGGCCAGATTGGCTTTTGGAAGCTGGCAATTAAACCGGGTAAACCTTTCGCCTTTGGTAAATTGAATAACGCGTGGTTCTGCGGTTTACCCGGCAATCCAGTTTCAGCCGTGCTGACTTTTTATCAGTTGGTGCAACCGTTGATCGCCCGCCTTTCTTCACACACTGACTGGCGCTTGCCGCCGCGCCTGCGAGCCAGAGCGGCGAGCAACTTTAAAAAAACGCCTGGTCGTCTCGATTTTCAGCGCGCGGTGTTTGTGCATAACGCGCAGGGCGAACTTGAAGCTCGAACCACGGGCTCTCAAGGTTCACACGTGTTCAGTTCCTACAGCCTGGCTAACGGCTTCGTGGTGCTGGAGCGCGAGCGCGGCGACGTAGCGGTGGGCGAATGGGTCGACGTTGAGCCATTCAATGCCTTGTTAAAAGGATAAACCGATGACACTGCCAGAGCTAAGCGATGCGGAAACCCTGCGCTACAACCGGCAGATTGTGCTGCGCGGTTTTGATTTCGACGGGCAGGAAAAGCTTAAAGCCAGTCATGCGCTGGTGGTGGGTCTCGGTGGGCTGGGATGCGCCGCCGCGCAGTATCTGGCCGCGGCGGGGGTTGGCGCGCTTACCCTGCTCGATTTCGACACCGTTTCGCTTTCTAATCTGCAACGCCAAATCTTGCACAGCGATGCGCGTATCGGCATAAAAAAAGTCGACTCAGCAGCCATCGCGCTGGCAGCGATTAATCCCCACGTCATTCTTAATACCGTCGATCATCAACTCGATGCCGAGCAACTTTTGAAGCTAATCGACGAATGCGACATCGTGCTCGATTGCACCGATAACGTCGAAACGCGCAACCAGCTCAATAAAGCCTGCTTTACGCTGAAAAAACCGCTGGTTTCTGGCGCGGCAATCCGCATGGAAGGGCAAATCAGCGTTTTCACCTACCAAGACGATGAACCTTGCTATCGCTGCCTGAGTCGGCTGTTTCGCGAGCAGGCGCTTAGCTGCGTGGAGGCTGGAGTTATGGCACCGTTAGTGGGCACTATCGGCAGTTTGCAGTCTATGGAAGCCATCAAGCTGCTGGCGGGCTTCGGGGAAATTAAAAGCGGCAGATTGCTGATGTATGACGCCATGACGCTGCAATTTCGTGAAATGAGGTTGGCGAAAAATCCGCATTGCGAGGTTTGTGGCAAATCAGCTTAGTCCCTATCGCTGATTTAAAGCATTAAAAAAGCCGGTTATCAAAACCGGCTTTTTTTCTATTTATTTCAAAAAACTAGCGTTTAATTATTTCAAAAAACTAGCTTTACAGAATCAGCTTGAAACGCTTAGCTATTGATGCCCTGGCTGCGCAGGTAATCTTCGTAATTACCGGTGAAATCAGTGATTTTGTTCGGCGTGATCTCGATGATTCGGCTCGCCAAAGAACTCACGAACTCACGGTCGTGGGAAACGAAGATCAGCGTGCCTTCATACATTTCCAGCGCCATGTTCAGCGATTCGATGGATTCCATATCCAGGTGGTTGGTAGGTTCATCCATTATCAGAATGTTTGGACACTGCATCATCAGTTTACCAAAGAGCATACGGCCCTTTTCGCCACCAGAAAGCACTTTAACTTTTTTCTTGATGTCGTCCTGACCAAACAGCAAACGCCCCAGAACACCGCGCACGGCCTGCTCGTCGTCTTTTTCCGATTTCCACTGGCTCATCCAGTCGAATACGTTCATCGTTTCGTCGAACTCGTACTCGTGATCCTGCGCGTAGTAGCCAATCTTGCAGTTTTCAGACCATTTTACGGTACCGGCATCGGGCAGCGAATCGCCTACCAGCGTTTTCAGCATGGTGGTTTTACCGACGCCGTTTGCACCCAGAATCGCCACTTTCTCACCCACTTCCAGCATCAGGCTGAAGCCTTTGAACAGCGGGCCGTTGTCGAAACCTTTAGTAATCTTGTCCACTTCCAGCGCATTACGGAACAGTTTTTTATCCTGCTCGAAACGCATATAAGGATTCTGACGGCTTGAAGCCTTGACTTCATCCAGCTGGATTTTATCAATTTTCTTGGCGCGAGAAGTTGCCTGCTTGGATTTGGAGGCGTTGGCGCTGAAGCGGCTAACGAAAGATTGCAGCTCGGCGATCTGAGCTTTTTTCTTGGCGTTATTAGCATTCAGAAGATCACGAGCCTGCGTTGCCGCCGTCATGTATTCGTCATAGTTGCCTGGGTAAACGCGCAGTTCGCCGTAATCCAGGTCAGCCATGTGAGTACAGACCATGTTCAGGAAGTGACGGTCATGCGAAATAATGATCATGGTGCTGTTACGCTCGTTCAGCACCTGCTCGAGCCAGCGAATAGTATCGATGTCGAGGTTGTTGGTTGGTTCGTCGAGCAGCAGGATCTCTGGATCGGAGAACAGCGCCTGCGCCAACAATACGCGCAGTTTGAAGCCGGGAGCAATTTCGCTCATCGGGCCGTAATGCTGCTCAACCGGGATACCTACACCCAGCAGAAGCTCACCAGCACGGGATTCAGCACTGTAGCCGTCCATTTCACCGTAAGCAACTTCAAGGTCAGCGACTTTGTAGCCGTCTTCTTCGCTCATGTCGGCCATTGCGTAGATGCTGTCGCGCTCTTCTTTTACAGCCCACAGCTCTGCGTGGCCCATAATAACGGTATCAAGCACGCTATATTTTTCGAAGGCGAACTGATCCTGACGCAGCTTACCCAAACGTTCGTTGGGATCAAGCACGACGTTACCGCCCGATGGCACTAAATCGCCACCGAGGATTTTCATAAAGGTCGATTTACCGCAGCCGTTCGCGCCGATCAAACCATAACGGTTTCCGCCGCCAAACTTGACGTTAATATTTTCAAATAGCGGCTTGCTGCCGAATTGCATGGTGATGTTGTAAGTACTTAGCACAGAGCTCGCTCTTAAGTTTAATTGGATTCAATATAATCTATAGCTTTCATGATGCAGGAAGGCGGCAACTCAACGAATCCCCACGAGCTTACCAAGGTAAGTGACTAGCGTGAAAGAAAGCAGCCAACGCATCTGCAACTTGAAAGATAAAGAGTATAAGTGTGATTTGGCGCGCATTATGCCATAAACCGGCCAAGAGATCGTGCGAAGTTTTGGTGAATTATTGCGCTATCCAACGAGACAGCGCAATAGAAAGGCAGAGGCCCAGGCTGACAGGCTATGCAACCGAGGTTTATAAAGCCTTAAGGAAGCCGCTTAATACAAAGTATCAGAAGCTATAACCGATCACTGCGTAGTAGCCAAAACCGGTTGATTTGACGGTGAAATCGCCGTCACCGAAGTTCAACTGGGTGCCATCGGCCCATTGTCCGCCGTTGTGGAAGTAACGCGCCACCAGCGAGTAATGCCAGTGCGCATAGTTCAGCGCCAAAATGTGGCTGGAAGCTATCGAATGGTTGGTTCGTGCGTAGTTCTCGTGATCGGCCAGATGTGAACCCCAGTCGAAGTTGGTAAAGCCGATATAGCTGACTTTCCCGCCCCACATTTCACCTAACGGCAAGAAGTATTTCACTTTGAAACGGTAACCGTCCCATTTGTTTTCATTGGCAGCACCATAGTTTTGCCATTGATATTTTTTATAAATATTCAGAGACAGGTTTAACGGCGTGTGAGTATCGATGTCGGTACCCAGGCCCATGTACCAAGTATTCTGGCGGTTGGCGTTGTTAGGGCCCTGATCGTAAATATAGTTGTTGGCGAAATACCACTGCTTGATCGGGCCGATGCTCAGATCTTTGCCGGTCAGTTTATCGATAGAGAAACGCGGTTCGATCTCGGTAAATACTGGAGAACCTACTTTTCTGTCCCAGATGCCGTTGTCGTTGCCGTTACCTACACCGAAGAATTTTGGCACATCGACATAACCGTAGAAGTCGAACCAGTCTTTATGCGCAAAGGCTTCGTACTCAAGATATAAGTCATTGTTTTCATGTGGTCCAAAACGCGTGTGGTAGCTGCCAACCACGTTAACGCTTTGATGCCACCAGTCGGAAACGTATTGATCCTTGAGATCGTCAGCAAGCGTTTGCGCACTGTAAGAAGAAAGGAGAAGTGCACCTGCCAGTAAAATTTTAGTTTTCATGGGTTACCAGAAGCAAAAGGAAAGCAACTCCCTGGCGTGGGGAGATATTTGTGTATAAAAACGACCCTGCTAACAAGCCGACACATTCCGGAAATCGCACGTTCAAATAAACGTCACATCGGAAAATTCTGTATACGGCGTAAATGTTGTCTCTTAATTATCGACTCGGTCAACATTTGTCAATTTCAGTTTCATTTTCATACACACTTTATGTGATCGATGTCACATAAATTTCACGTTCTTATGCTTTTGCTTTCTATGCTTATGCTTTTGGCTCCTCCAGTGAGAAGGCAAAAAAAGGGGATAATCCGAAGATTATCCCCTTTAATCACGTCTTAACTGCCTAGAGCGTAAATTTATACTTAAACAGTTTTACTGTTACTCGCCTTCAGCGGCTCGCCGCGCACCGGAGCGCCGTTGGCCTGATAATACTCGGTGGTGCTGCGTGGCAGCGGCTGGCGACCACGAATAACATCAGCAATTTTCTCGGCAATCATGATGGTAGTCGCGTTCAGGTTGCCAGTAATGATTTGCGGCATAATTGAAGCATCAACTACGCGAAGATTCTGCAAGCCGTGAACGCGCCCTTGCCCGTCAACCACGGCCATCTCGTCGCTGCCCATTTTACAGCTACAGGATGGATGGAACGCGGTTTCAGCATGTTCGCGAATAAACGCATCCAGCTGTTCGTCGGTCTGCACCTGGATACCCGGACTGATTTCGCGGCCACGATAAGGGTCCAGCGCCGGCTGAGCCATGATTTCACGGGTAATGCGGATAGCATCGCGGAACTCATGCCAGTCCTGTTCGCTAGACATGTAGTTGAACAGAATACTCGGATGCTGGCGTGGATCTTTCGATTTTACCTGCACGCGACCGCGGCTTGGCGAACGCATAGAACCCACGTGCGCCTGGAAGCCGTGTTCTTTTACACCATTACTGCCGTTGTAATTAATCGCTACCGGCAGGAAATGATACTGAATGTTCGGCCAGGTAAACTCTTCGCGGCTGCGGATAAAACCACCGGCCTCAAACTGGTTGCTGGCACCAACGCCAGTGCCATTAAACAACCATTCGGCACCAATTTTCGGCTGATTAAACCATTGCAACGCCGGATAAAGCGAAATCGGCTGAGTACAGCTGTACTGCAAATACATCTCCAGATGGTCCTGCAAATTTTCGCCCACGCCCGGCAAATCGTGTACTACAGGAATATCCAACGAATTCAACAATGCTGCTGGACCCACGCCCGAGCGTTGCAGAATCTGTGGAGAAGCAATCGCTCCACCACACAGCAGAACCTCGCGTTTTGCCTGAGCTTCAATCAGCTTGATATCGTCGCCTTTCATATAGTTGACGCCCACGGCTTTCTTGCCATCAAACAGAATGCGGTCGGTGGTGGCGTGAGTGACGATAGTCAGATTGGCGCGCGGTTTAGCCTGATCCAGATAACCACGAGCGGTACTCGCACGGCGACCTTTTGGCGTCACGGTGCGGTCCATCGGGCCAAATCCTTCCTGCTGATAACCATTGAGGTCGTCAGTGCGCGGATAACCCGCCTGAACGCCTGCTTCAATCATCGCGTGGAACAGCGGATTGTTGCCGGCTTTCGGGGTGGTGACGCTAACCGGGCCGTTATCGCCGTGGAAATCATTACCGCCAATATCACGGGTTTCTGCCTTGCGGAAATAAGGCAGGCAGTCGAGATAGCTCCAGTTTTCAAGCCCCGGCGCGGTGGCCCAATTGTCGAAATCCATCGCGTTGCCACGGATGTAGCACATGCCGTTGATCAATGAAGAGCCGCCCAGACCTTTACCACGGCCACACTCCATGCGGCGGTTGTCCATATGTGGCTCGGGGTCGGTTTCATAGGCCCAATTATAGCGACGCCCCTGCAATGGAAATGCCAATGCAGCAGGCATCTGGGTACGGAAATCGGCACGGTAATCCGGACCGCCCGCTTCGAGCAACAGCACGCTGACGCTGCTGTCTTCGGTGAGTCGGGTCGCTAACACGTTGCCGGCAGAACCCGCACCAATAATAATGTAATCGTAATCCATAAAAATCTCCTCTAGCAGTCGGCGGTTAAAACACCGAACTAAATTCGCCCAGCTCAACCTGCACGGATTTGATTTGTGTGTAATGTTCAAGCGTGCTGACGCCGTTTTCACGACCGACGCCTGAATGCTTGTAGCCGCCAACCGGCATTTCTGCCGCCGATTCGCCCCAGGTATTGATCCAGCAAATACCGGCTTCAAGCTGATGAATAACGCGATGCGCCGTGTTGAGGTCGCGAGTGACCAGACCGGCGGCCAGACCATAATCGGTATCATTGGCGCGACGAATCACTTCTTCTTCGCTTTCGTAAGTCAGGATGCTCATCACCGGTCCGAAAATCTCTTCGCGGACGATTTCCATCTCATCGCGGCAGTCAGTAAACACCGTCGGCGCGACAAAAGCGCCTTTGCCGTATTCGCCGCTGGTTACGCGTTCGCCGCCAATCAGCAGACGTGCGCCTTCACGTTTGCCGCTATCGATAAAGCGCAGCACGGTTTCCATGTGGGCAAAGCTCACCAGAGGCCCAAAGTTCACGGCTTCATCGGTCGGCTGACCCAGCTTGATGCGCTTGACACGCTCAAGAATTTTGGCTTCGAATTCGCCCTGCCGTGTTTTCGGTACAAAAACGCGGGTGCCGTTGGTACACACCTGTCCAGAGCTGTAAAAGTTAGCCATCATCGCGATGTCGGCGGCCTTATCTAAATCGGCATCCGGGAAAATGATGAGGGGTGATTTACCCCCCAACTCCATGGTTACTTCTTTCAGCGTGGACGCCGAGGCGCTGGCCATGACTTTCTTGCCGGTCACGACGCCACCCGTGAAGGAAATTTTGGCAATACCGGGATGTTCGGTCAGATATTGACCGATTTCAGCGCCCTTGCCGGTCAACACACTGAACACGCCATCTGGCACACCGGCTGCGGTGTAAATTTCAGCCAGTTTCAATGCGGTTAACGACGTGACCTCGCTTGGCTTGAAGATCATTGCGTTACCTGCAGCCAGCGCTGGCGCGGATTTCCACAGTGCGATTTGTATCGGATAGTTCCACGCACCAATGCCTGCAACGACGCCCAACGGTTCGCGACGAGTGTAAACAAACGCGCTGTCACGCAGTGGGATCTGCTGACCTTCAATCGCCGGGATCAGACCCGCGTAATACTCCAGTACGTCGGCACCGGTCACAATATCTACGGCGGTGGTTTCAGACAGCGGCTTACCGGTATCCAGCGTTTCAATTTGCGCCAGTTCGTCATTACGATCACGCAGGATATCCACGGCCTTGCGCAGGATGCGGGAACGTTGCATCGCGGTCATCGTGGCCCAGATTTTTTGCCCCTTCTGCGCAGCCACAACCGCACGGTCGAGATCTTCGCGAGTTGCCGAGGCTACCTCGGCCAGAGTTTCACCGTTGGCCGGATTAATGGCCGGAAAAGTTTCACCGCCGGTGCTGTCCTGATAGCGACCGTCGATATAAAGTTTTTGCATGCCAAAGCGGGACATAAATTCTCCTGTATGAAAGCAAGCAACTTGTGCAGGCTTTTCAGTGTTCTAACGGGCGGCAGTCTGCGCCAGCGATTCGATATAACGATGCGTAATTAATAACGCCTCCTGGCGATCGAATGCTTCGTGACTCAGCGCGCTGCGCAACCACAAACCATCAATCAGACCTGCCAGGCCTTTCGCTGCCAGACGCGCCTCGTGATGAGGTAAAAAACGTCGAAATTCGACGCAAAGATTCGAGTAGAGCCTTCTGCTATTCACCTGCTGTAAACGATACAGCTGCGGGTGATGCATGCTCGTGGCCCAAAACGCCAGCCAGGTTTTCATCGCCGGATCGTTGGTTTGCCCTTCATCAAAGTTGGCTTGGGCAATCGCCCGCAGCCGCGCAGTCGGCGAATCATCGTTTAAGGTAGCAAGCCTTTGCTTGACGCTGTCGCCAAGGTGACTGAGCAAATAACGCATCGTCGCCTCAAGCAGGCCATTTTTGTCACGAAAATAGTGACTGATAATGCCGTTCGATACGCCCGCCCGACGAGCAATCTGGGCAATCGAGGCATCGTGCATGCCAACTTCATTCACGGCGGCCAGCGTCGCGTCAATCAACTGCTGTCGCCGAATCGGCTGCATTCCAACTTTAGGCATGGACTCCACTCCTGAAAAAGGCGTTTCGAAACGGCCATTTTGCGGGCTGTTTCAATGTTAATGAACGCCGTAACTGCCCCTATTAAACTTTTTTTTGATTGAACGTTCAATAAAAAATGCATATATTTTATTACCGGTTGGTAACCAGTTTGGGCAAAAAAGTGCTTAAAAAAGTTATCAATTGATTGAAAAACAATAAGTTTAAGGAATTATTTCCCTAAGCTTACTTTTTGGTAGTGATTGGAATTTATAGCCAGTGTACTCAGCGGATCTCCTGTCAGGACAAATATTTTGCCGATGCAAAAGCAGTCCTCGGTGTTCTTGATATGCGCTAAGGCGCGCTGCTTTTGCGTCCAATCGCTTACCTGTTTTTTGTTTTTTTTTACTTCTGATAAAACGGGAAAACGATGGCTTCTATCGAACTTTCGGATAAACCTAAAGACTCGCTAAACAAGGTGGTGTTTTTTACCTCGGCAGGATTGATTCTGGCCTTTACGCTGATGACCATTTTCTTTACCGATATCTCTGGAAAAGCAATTGGCGTGGCGCTGGAATGGGTATCGGCCACTTTCGGTTGGTATTACATGCTCGCCGCCACCTTATACATTGTATTTGTGGTGTTTATCGCCGCCTCGCGCTTTGGCTCGATCAAACTCGGGCCAGAACAGTCGAAACCTGAATTCTCGATGATGAGCTGGGCATCGATGCTGTTTGCCGCCGGTATCGGCATCGACCTGATGTTCTTTTCAGTGGCCGAACCCGTGACGCAATATATGCTGCCGCCCGAAGGTCAGGGGCAGAACATTGCTGCGGCCAGGCAGGCGATGGTTTGGACACTGTTCCACTACGGCCTCACCGGCTGGTCGATGTACGCCTTGATGGGCATTGCATTGGGTTATTTCAGCTACCGCTATAACCTGCCGTTGACTATCCGCTCCGCGCTGTATCCGATTTTTGGCAAGAAGATCTATGGTCCGATCGGTCACAGCGTAGATATTGCGGCAGTAGTCGGCACCATCTTTGGCATCGCAACCACCTTGGGTATTGGGGTGGTGCAGCTTAACTACGGCCTGAAAGTCTTGTTCCATATTCCAGAAAGTCTGGGGGTACAGGCGGCGTTGATTCTGCTGTCGGTGATTATGGCTACGGTTTCTGTGACCTCTGGCGTGAACAAAGGCATCCGCATCCTTTCGGAGCTGAACGTCCTGTTGGCGCTGGGTCTGATCCTGTTCCTGCTGTTCTTCGGCAATACTGAATTTCTGCTCAATGCTCTGGTGCTGAATATTGGCGACTACATAAATCGCTTTATGGGCATGACACTAAACACCTTTGCGTTTGATCGACCAACGCAGTGGATGAACAGCTGGACTCTGTTCTTCTGGGCCTGGTGGGTTGCCTGGTCGCCGTTTGTCGGGCTGTTTCTGGCGCGTATCTCTCGTGGCAGAACCATCCGTCAGTTCGTATTGGGTACGCTGATTATTCCATTTGTGTTCACGCTATTCTGGCTGTCGATTTTCGGCAACAGCGCGCTTTACCAGATCCTGCATGGTAATCTGGCATTCGCCAATGAAGTGATTGCTCACCCTGAGCGCGGCGTTTACAGCCTGCTGGCACAATACCCTGGCTTCACTCTTAGCGCCTCGGTGGCAACTATTACCGGCTTGCTGTTCTATGTCACTTCAGCGGATTCGGGTTCACTGGTGCTGGGTAATTTCACCTCCAAGCTGGTCGACATCAATAATGATGCGCCAAACTGGCTGCGCATTTTCTGGTCGGTGACCATCGGGGTTCTGACTTTGGGGATGCTGATGACCGACGGTGTTTCGGCATTGCAGAACACCACGGTGATCATGGGCCTGCCGTTTAGTTTTGTGATCTTCTTTGTGATGGCCGGGCTGTACAAGTCGCTGCGCCTTGAGGATTTCCGCCGCGCCAGTACGCAGCAGAACTATGCACCCGCCACGCCGTCAACCGGAGATGCGGCGCTGAACTGGAAGCAGCGTCTGTCACGAGTGATGAATTTCCCGGGCACCACGCACACGCAGAAAATGCTCGATATTGTCTGTCGCCCGGCAATGCAGGAAGTCGCAAATGAGCTTGAACTGCGCGGCGCCAAGGTTGAATTCTCTGAGGCGCAAGCGCTGGAAGATGAAAAGCTCAATCATCTGGAGTTATTGGTCAAGCTGGGCGAGGAGCAGAACTTTATCTATCAGATTTGGCCACAGCGCTATGCCGTGCCGGGCTTTACTTATCGTGCTCGCTCGGGGAAATCGCACTATTACCGCCTGGAAACCTTCCTGCTCGAAGGGACACAGGGTAACGATCTGATGGACTTTACCAAGCATCAGGTGATCAACGATATCCTCGACCAGTACGAGCGACACCTGAACTTCCTGCATATTAATCGGGAAGCCCCGGGGAATACTCTGACGTTTCCCGAGTAGCGACTCGGGGGCGCTTTAAAGAGGGTTTGTGCGCCGCACGGGCTGGTGTGCTGCGGATAGCTTTAGGTGCAGCGCACAGCTTTTAACTTAAAATCTATGCGCTTCGCTTACTGGGCTGCGGCCCAGACCGCCTTAAGGGTGGCCCTTGGGCCGCCACCCTTAAGAATCCCCGGCCCCTTTTCTTGTGACCAGATTGGTGCAAAAAAAGTAGATCGTTTCAGAAGCCTTCGTGCGTGGCGTTGGCCACGGCCCTGCGGGCTGCCTTCACTCAGTCGGGAGCCAAAAGCGTCTCCCTTTCCTTCGCTCAGCGTAGGCCTGAGGCCGCCAATGGCAGCTAAAAAGAAAAACCGGCAACTCTACGGCGGTCAACGCTACGCTTGATGCTGCGCATGGCCTTTAGCTTAACTTCAAATTCAAATTCAACTTTAACTTCATGAACTTCATGCGCTTCGCTTACTGGGCTGCGGCCCAGACCGCCTCAAGGGTGGCCCTTGGGCCGCTACCCTTAAGAATCCCGGGCCCCTTTTCTCGTGACCAGATTGGTGCAAAAAAAGTAGATCGTTTCAGCAGCCTCCGTGCGTGGCGTTGGCCACGGCCCTGCGGGCTGCCTTCACTCAGTCGGGAGCCAAAAGCGTCTCCCTTTCCTTCGCTCAGCGTAGGCCCGAGGCCGCCAATAGCAGCTAAAAAGAAAAACCGGCAACTCTACGGCGGTCAACGCTACGCTTAATGCTGCGCATGGCCTTTAGCTTAACTTCAAATTCAACTTCAACTTCAACTTCAAATTCATGCGCTTCGCTTACTGGGCTGCGGCCCAGACCGCCTTAAGGGTGGCCCTTGGACCGCCACCCTTAAGAATCCCCGGCCCCTTTTCTCGCGACCAGATTGGTGCAAAAAAAGTAGATCGTTTCAGAAGCCTTCGTGCGTGGCGTTGGCCACGGCCCTGCGGGCGGCCTTCACTCAGTCGGGAGCCAAAAGCGTCTCCCTTTCCTTCGCTCAGCGTAGGCCTGAGGCCGCCAATAGCAGCTAAAAAGAAAAACCGGCAACTCTACGGCGGTCAACGCTACGCTTAATGCTGCGCATGGCCTTTAGCTTAACTTCAAATTCAACTTTAACTTCATGCGCTGCGCTTACTGGGCTGCGACCCAGACCGCCTCAAGGGTGGCCCTTGGGCCGCCACCCTTAAGAATCCCCGGCCCCTTTTCTTGTGACCAGATTGGTGCAAAAAAAAGTAGATCGTTTCAGCAGCTCCCGTGCGTGGCGTTGGCCACGGCCCTGCGGGCTGCCTTCACTCAGTCGGGAGCCAAAAGCGTCTCCCTTTCCTTCGCTCAGCGTAGGCCTGAGGCCGCCAATGGCAGCTAAAAAGAAAAACCGGCAACTCAACGGCGGTCAAAAGCCGATCTCACAAAGATAGGTCTCTTAGGTTTGTTCGAGACTAAATATAACTTTTGATTTCGTTTCTGAATTAATAAAACCGATGTTCGCAGAATGTCACCTTCAAAAGAAAATTTTTGCCAGAAGAAAGGTCTTTTGATCTCAGCTTAGGTTGCCGGTTTTTCTTAGATAGACCGAATTGGCGGTCTCGGGGCGGCGCTGAGCGAGGGAGAAAGACGTTTTTGGCTTTCGAACGAACGAGGGGACCGCGCAGCGGCGCGACCAACGCCACACACGGTGGCAACTGAAACAAACTCATCGTCTGGTGCCGTACAGGCAAGCGACACCAAAGGGCGCGGAGATGCAAGAGGGCTCGCCCTGGAGACCTCTTGCCCGGTTCCGGCGCGGCCGGTTAAATATCCATTAAAATTAGTGAACCGGAAAAACTCCTCGGTGATCATTGACCTTAAAAAGCCCGTGCGCAGCACCTAAAGCCCATGCGCAGTACACAAGCCGTGCGCAGCACAAAAAAGTTGCCTTTAGATTCCAAATCTAAAACCGCACTCTGTTCGGTCTAACAGAATTCAGCTTGATGAACATCCCGGCTTTTAATCCCCGCGTTTTCCATTTTTTCACGAGCTTCCTCTATGTCGCCCTGCTCTATCTCAAGCTTTTGCTGCGTCTTTCCTTCCTGCGGATTTAGCGCTAGCTCCACCATGATCGGGAAGTGATCCGAACCCATCGGCTCAAGGCGTTTCAGGTCGATTAGAGTGAATTCTTTACTGTGAAAAACGTGATCCAGCGGCCAGCGGAGCACCGGATAACTGGCGTGGAAAGTGTTAAACATCCCTCGGCCACGGCGCGGGTCCAGCAGACCACTGATTTTCATAAATAAACGTGTAGTGCGCGACCAGGCCACATCGTTAAGATCGCCAGTAACAATAGTGGGATACGTTGCCCGCGCCGCCGTATGGCCAACCGCAATGAGCTCGCCATCGCGGTTGGTGGATTCGTCATCTTCCGTAGGGCTAGGCGGCATCGGATGCAAGCAATGCATCACAATTTCCTCGCCCCCCTGCAAACGCACTCGAAAATGCATCGAAGGGATCCCCTCTGCTACCAGATACTGAATTTTCGACTCAATCAGCGGCAAGCGCGAATAAACGTGCATACCATAGAGATTTTCCAGCGGACATTTGAGAGTGTATGAATAATTCGCCTCCAGCGGAGACATTTGCTGTTCCCACCACAAATCAGTTTCCAGCAGCACCACAATATCCGGCTGATTTTTTTCAATAATCTTCAGTAACTTTGCCGTATTGCGATTAGTCATCAACACATTGCAGTTGATGAGTTTGATACGAGAATGCGTGGTGTGCGGTGTCTTTTTGACCTGAATTTTTGCCAGCCCTGTGTACGGGAAAATCCACCAGCTTTGATAAAGAGTACAGCCAAGCGCCAACAGCACGATAATCCACGCCAAAGGCCCACCGCCGGGCAGGAAACACAGCTCCAGAATTAAAAAAATCACCGATAACACCGCCATTTGCAGGCGCGGGAAATCCCAAACTCTGACCCACCAACGCTGGTTACGCGATAGAGGCAATAGGGTTAATAACGTCATAATCAGCGTGAGAATCGCTACCACAAGACGTGCATTATCCATTTATTCTTCTCAATTTGATCCCGTTGTTTGCACATGACACCAATTATGCTGATCCACCACGCCGCCATCAGGTGAGGAATAGCCTATACAACCTAATATACTGTCGAAAAGTTTCTCATGATAGGCCGGTGTTTTATTCTTCGCCATCAGTTGTAGCTGTGCAAAACCCTGACGATTCTGATCGTTAGCCAAAAACTTGTCTGAAGCCCATACCATGATCGGCACTTCTCTCTGCTCGATAGGCGCACGATCGCGTGGTGTTCCGTGGAAATGCATATTTTTCGATACGGATTCCCCATGGTCAGCAGCATAAAATACGACAGCATTTTTATCGCGTAGTTGATTCAGCACCTGCTCGAGGAAATAGTCGGTATAAAGCAGCGAGTTGTCATAAGAATTGATCATCGCTTGCGTAGAACAGGAATTATCTATCCCCATACACTCCGGCTGGTAGCGGGCAAAACTGCGCGGATATCGTTCAGAATAAAGATAGTGCGAGCCTTTGGTATGCAGAATGATGAGATGCTTGCCATCAGGATGATTGGCGATAGAGTCTTTCATCTCATTAATTAGCAAAATATCGTCAACGGGTTTACCGGTATTGCGCTTTTCGGAACCAATAGTTTCCCGTAAAGAGTAAGAATCAGCATTGGTTTTGTTGTAAAACCAGGCCTCGCTTTGCATGGAATAGAGGTCTGAGCTGAATCCTTGTTTTTTAAGTAACGAGAAAACGTTCATCTCTTTCAAAGTGCGTTCCGGATTATCCTGAGTCCCTCCCATTCGTACAAACATACAACGCAGGGAAAGCTTGGTTGCTGTATCACAAGAATAACCTTGCAGCGCGGCCAGATTTTTTTCTTTATCGAGGTTGGGAGTATTGTCCCGCGCATAACCATACAGACCCATGTGGTCGCGCCGGGCACTTTCACCAATGACAAATACGACATACAAATCTTTAACGTCTTTGGGCGGAACATAGGTGAAATGTTTTGCCGGATCGAACAGATTTTTCGTGTCTTCAGATTGGCTGTAAGCGCTATAGGCAAAAAGTCCCAGTGCAGAAAGCCAGTTGGATGGCGAATAGGTTGCGGCAACCACCCCGCCATAACTCGCCATCATGCGATTATCAAGGCGATCATGGGCCTCTTGCTTGTGCTCCATCCACTTCAATGGCATCAAACAAGCCAGACCACTAACAAGCAGCAGTCCTCCTTTGAACAGCAGTTTTTGCCAGGTAGTCTCACGCAAGGCAGAACCGGGCATTTTGCCGCCCCACAGTACAATAAGCGGGATTAGACTGCCGATAAGGGTCCAGAGGAAAAAGTGAGAGCCTACCGACTCTTTCGAAAGGTCTATAGAGTCAAAGGCCAGGGCTGATGCGAGAATACCGTAGCCAATATCGACATTAAAAACAATCATATAGTAGCCAGCGGCGAGCGAGCCGACCACGACAAAACTCATTAATATCCGATAGAAAGTTTTGCCGGTTAAGGACACAAGCGTGGTAATGAAGTAAACCAGAGCAAATGCGGCAATCATCTCAACCATTAGTGCCTGGGTATTGGCGTAATGGACTTGATGAAAACGACGATAGAAAATAGGTAGGTTAAGTATTATTCCCAGGTATAACGCAATAAAAAGTGAAATCTTCTGTTGTATTAGTGCTTTTAATTTATACATCAATCAGTAATGACTCTTTTAAGGATTTGATAGCGAATACAACTCGCTCATTCCGAAGTCATTGCCCAGAGAGCACAAAAAGACAACGGATTACTCTATCAGACCCTAGGATTACAGAATCATTCTGCTTCTGTTCATGACTAAAACAAAATAATGTTACGAACTTTACGAAAAACCTATATATCAATGAGATAAATAAGCACAAAAAAACAATTATTTTGTATGTTTTAACTAAATTAGTTTTGCTGACGCGGAAACGAAAGAGTAAAACGCGTTTTACCGCCGGCCAGTGAACTAACCTGAACGCTACCATGATGCAGCGCCATAATAGCCTGAACGATAGATAATCCCAGCCCGTTTGAACTTCCGCCTTCGCTGCGAGAAGGGTCGGCGCGATAGAAACGGTCAAACAGTTTATCAAGCTTGTCGGCTGGAATGGCTGGGCCGGCGTTGTCGACATTTACCAAACTACTGTCCGGCTGATGATCCACCGAAACCTGTACCTCACTGTTTTCGTTACCGTAATTGATGGCATTGGCAACCAGATTACTCAAGGCACGCTGGAAAAGCAGCGCATCGGCAAACACCACGCCCTCGCCCTGGCAGTGCAACCGAATCCCCCGCTCCTCGGCCAGACCTTCAAAATAGTCAACCACGCGCAGCGTTTCATTCGCCATCGACAATGGCGTGATAGTCAGCACTGAGCGGGCATGGGAAGCGCGCGCAAGAAACAGAATATTTTCCACCATCCGTGAAATGCGCTCCAGCTCGCCCATATTATTAGCCAGCAGCGTTTCGTATTCTTCGGTGCTACGAGTCTGATAAAGCGCAACCTGGCAATGCCCCATCAATGCGCCTACCGGCGTGCGGATCTCGTGGGCCAGATCGGCAGAAAACTGGTTAAGCCGCTGATAACCCTCCGCCAGTCTGTCCAGCATCTCGTTGAATGAGTGAATAAGCTGCTGCAATTCCAGCGGTGCTCCTTCTTCGCTCAATCGGGTAGATAAACTGGTCGGGTGAATTTCGGCAGCTTCCTGCGCCATTTTCTGCAACGGCCGCAGCCCGCGACGGATAACGATATAGCCCAGCCCGGCAATCAGCACATAGGCCAACAGCACCGAGGCAATAATTTCCCAGCGAAAAGCCACCAGCATCCGAGTTTCCCCAGCCATGTAATGCCCTGCCAGAATCTCCACAGTTTGGCCATTTCTCATCCGCACGTCGGCTGCGGCATAGCGCACCGGTATATCATCCATAGCCAAAATATGATGAACACTTTGTAAAGTGAGATCCTGGCCATCAGCGACAGCAGCGACCTCAGGCAACACGATATGACCGGGATTAACATTGATGATCGGTGACTGCCCCACCAGTTTAAAGCGCAAAATATCCTGCTCGTTGCCAAGCATGTTTTCGAATAATCCAGGATTTTGCGTCAGCTGCGTCAAAGGAAAGCTGTTACCCAGCAGTTGACGGAAATACTGCACACGACCCGCAACCTGATAGTCGGCACGGCGCACCATCTCTTTTTCCATCGCGTAATAGAGATAAAAACCTACGCTGCTGACCACCAGAGCGGCTATCAAGGCAAACAGCAAGGTTGAACGCAGGGTTAGTGAAAAAGTCGGTTTACTCATAATCACGTACTTCGCAGACATAGCCGATACCGCGAACGGTATGGATCAATTTCACATCATAAGGACGGTCAATTTTACCGCGCAGGCGTTTCACCGCCACATCAACCACGTTGGTGTCGCTATCAAAGTTCATATCCCAAACCTGTGAAGCAATCATGGTGCGCGACAGCACTTCGCCCTCGCGGCGCATTAATAAATGAAGCAGCATAAATTCTTTGTTTGTTAATGGGATAACCGTTTCCTGACGCGTCACTTTACGCCTCAGGACATCAAGATGCAGGTCAGCCAGCGAATAAGTGTCGGACTCACGCACCGTACCGCGTCGCAGCAGGGTACGCACGCGAAGCATCAGCTCGGTGAATGAAAAAGGCTTCACCAGATAATCGTCAGCGCCCAGCTCAAGGCCGCGGATCCTATCCTGCACTTCATCGCGAGCAGTGAGAAACAGCACCGGTACTGCGCTTTTCTTGCGCAACACTTCCATCACCTGCCAGCCGTTTAGCCCAGGCAGCATCACGTCGAGGATAATCGCGTCATAGCCCTCTTCCAGCGCCATAAACAATCCGTCGGCACCGTTTCGCGCCAAATCTACGCGATAACCCGCCTCACTCAGCCCCTTTTTCAGGTAATCGCCAGTGCTGACGTCGTCTTCGATAACCAGTATCCGCATTAGTGCCTCTGTTCACTGCTATTCTTAATAAAGTCTATCAGTTCTGTCAGAAACCTTTGATGACAATATTGTCATCAACTTGTCATCAGCAGGTCCCTGTTTGTCGTTCACTCTTACTATTATTAGTAAACAGAGTTAAACCAAGTAGCTGTTTTTCTTGGGTGATGCATTACCTGCTCTTTCCTCGATGGAACGAGCTTTGACTTCCTGTCAGTTTCTCATACGAAAATTTGGAGAGTAATATGATTAAGTCCTCACGCCTTGCCGGTCTGCTTTTATCTTCGCTGCTGATGACCAGCGGTGCTTTCGCAGCAGATGCCAGCAACGTTATCAAACCTACTCGTGGCACTATCGACTCAGTGACGCCAACGTCTCTGGTTCTGACCACCCGCTCTGGCGACAAGCTGGACGTTAAATTGACTGACCAGACTAAAATCACTCAGGTTACCGAAGGCAAACTCACTGATATCAAGGCAGACAGCTTTATCGGTACTGCGGCAGTTCCTCAGGCCAACGGCACGCTGAAAGCGCTGGAAGTTCACGTTTTCGCACCAAGCCTGCGCGGCAGCGGCGAAGGCTTTAACCCGTTTGAATCTGCCGATGGCAAAATCAACACCATGACTAACGGCACCGTCGGCAAGCTGGTTAACAGCAATGGCCGCACCCTGACCGTTAAATATCAGAACGGCGAAAAAACGGTAATCGTTCCAGATAATGTTCCAGTAGTTCTGCTGGCGCCGGGCGATCGTAGCCTGCTGAAAGCGGGTGCTCACATCGTTCTGTTCCCGGTTAAAGATGCGCAGGGCGCACTGGCAGCTCGCGGTATTGCAGCCGGTAAAGATGGCGTAACCCCACCGATGTAATTTGGCTTTTGTCATTGATAACTAGTTATGATTAACAGCTTCGGTCCGCCTCCCTCACGTGTCTGCGTTTCAGGGCGGATCGAAGCTGACCTCCCTCCAAGGACACTCTGATGCGTAAAAAAAGAATCCATCCCTGGCCGGTGAGAGTTTGTCATTGGGTCAATCTGCTGGTGATGATTGGCATGGTGATGAGCGGTTGGGGTATTTATAACGCCGACCCCATTTTCAGTTTTACTTTCCCGCAAAGCGCCACGCTGGGCGGCTGGCTGGGTGGCAACATTGGTTGGCATCTGGCGGTGATGTGGGTATTGGCAGCCAATGGGCTGTTTTATGTTCTCTGGGGGCTGTTTAGCGGTCACTTTAAACAACGATTTTTTCCGTTTACTCCCTCCTCCGTATGGCATGATTTTGTCGGCGCTTTGCGCCTGCGTTTGTCGCATAAATCAAACCAATACAATGCGGTGCAAAAGCTGATGTATGTTGGCGTCCTGCTATTGGGGCTGTTGCTGGTGCTTTCTGGGCTGTCAATCTGGAAACCGGTGCAGTTCAGCGGACTCGTTTATCTGATGGGTGGCTTTACCATTGCCCGTTACGTTCATTTTTTTGCGATGAGCGGCATTATGCTGTTCGTTATTGTTCACGTTGTCATGGTGTTACTGGTGCCTAAAACCTTGCCTGCCATGATTACCGGCGGCAAAGCCGTGGCAAATAAACCAGGAGACAGCGCCGATGACTGATGAAAAAAAGCGTCCAAAAATCATCCTCGAGCCGGATCAACGCAAACAGTTGGTTAATATTCAACGCCGTCTGATGATTAAATCCGGCCTGACTCTTGGCGCAGTTTCCATGCTTACCGGCTGTAACATGCAAGACGGCGATGAAGTCGATAAAGTGTTATGGGCCATGTCGCGCTGGAATGATCGGGTTCAGGGATGGCTGTTCAGCGGGCAAAAGCTGGCACAAACTTATTCAGCAGACCAAATTACCAAACCGTTTCGCTTCAATGCTTATTATCCCGAATATAACGTTCCGGAAATCGATATTCCCAACTATCGGCTGGAAGTCTCGGGCAATGTGCAAAAGAAGGCGCCATGGACGCTGGAGCAGCTGCAGCGCTTACCGCAAAGCAGTCAGATCACTCGACTTATCTGTATTGAAGGATGGAGCGCAATTGGGCAGTGGAGCGGCGTGCCGCTGAAAACTTTTCTGGAAAACATCGGCGCCGACCTGAACTGCAAATATGTCGGTTTCAAATGTGACGACCGCTACTATTCCAGCATCGATATGGCCACGGCTTTGCATCCACAAACCATATTGGCGCTCGATTTTGGCGGTAAACCGCTGCCACCGGACTTTGGCTATCCTTTGCGCCTGAGAATGCCCACCAAGCTCGGTTTTAAGAATGCCAAACACATCGGAGCGATTTTTGTCACAGATAATTATCCGGGTGGATATTGGGAAGATCAGGGTTATAACTGGTATAGCGGGATTTAAAAGGCGGTTTCAAGACTGTCCAGAACAGAAATCATAGAACGCCAGAATAGAAAAACCGCCCCTGAAGGCGGTTTTTTTTCGAAGCTGGATGGTCGGTATTATTATAACTTAAGACCATCAAGTTTCGGCAATTAGAAGCGGTAACCAACACCAGCGATCCAAGTACCAATGTCAACGTTTTTAACACGGCTCTGCTCGTAAGAGAAGTCCAGTGCAACGTTTTCGATTGGGTTGAACTGCAGACCAGCGCCGTAAGCTACGCCACCGTCAGTGTGACGATTTTTTTCACGGTCGATAGAAGAAGCATTACCAACCTGTTCGAATTTACCAACACCCATACCCACTAAGCCATAAGCACTGACCCAGTCGTTGATACGGTAAGATGGACCTACGGTTACGCCGTAGTACTCACCTTTCTGGTAGTCATTCTCAACAGGTGAATGTGATTTGTTAAGATAGGTCAGGGAGCCAACAACGCCCCATGGGGTGCTTTCGAACTCGTAGCGGTATTTCAAGTTGAAACCTTTCGCTTTGTTCACAACACCTTGCGCATCACCCTGTGCATAACCTACAGAAACAGTGCTGGTGTTATCAACCGCAAACGCAGTTGAAGTGCTTAAAGCTACTACGCAAGCTAATGCGGAAAGACATGCAATTTTTTTCATAACCACCTCAAAAAAGGGAACCAAATTAACCTTCACCATTAAAATATAACAAAAAGTTCCGTGAAACTCTGCCTCGAATAAGATGTCCAATGCATCAAATGGTGTAACAGATAGTTTCCAACACCACTTAACTTGTTATAATTTAACGACTTTATTGACTAAAAATTATAAGACAAACTTATTGAACTTTTTCATATTAGCAGATAATTCTTAATTATTTGGATAAATATTCATCACTTACTGAGTAAAATTGTCCGAGTTTGGCCTTAGTCACCAATTTTTTTTACAATCTGCCCACACTAATACTCCAAAGATTTTGTCTTGCCAGTACAATGACGGCGTTGATTTGCTCTCTTTACCATGTATGGACACAGAATCTTTGAAAAATAATTCTTTAGAAAACCAGACAGGTTCTTCAGCGCTTGAAGAGACTGCGCTCAGTTCTGTAAAAGTTCACCATCCGCTGATTGCCGTCGCGATGATCCTCATAGCTATGCTCTCTTTACAGGGAGGAGCCGCTTTGGCGAAGTCTTTATTCCCTCTGGTTGGTTCTCAGGGAGTGACGGCGCTGCGCCTCGGCATGGGATCAATTATTCTATTGGCTTACTTCAAACCCTGGCGCCTGCAGATGCGCGGCGGCAATATTCGCTCGCTGCTTATTTACGGGCTGGCGCTGGGTTGTATGAATTATACCTTCTATTTGGCAATTCGCACGGTGCCGTTGGGAATCGCAGTGGGTTTGGAATTTACCGGGCCGCTGGCGGTGGCGATGTTCTCCTCGCGCAAGCCCGTTGATTTTGTCTGGGTGCTGCTGGCGGTAGTCGGATTATGGTTCCTGCTGCCAATTGGACACAGCGTTTCAGGCATTGATCTAACCGGGGCCTGCTTTGCATTGATAGCGGGCGCTTGCTGGGCGGTTTATATTCTGGCGGGTCAACGTGCTGGCAGCAGCTATGGTCCTGGAACAGCTGCCCTGGGTTCAACCATTGGCGCATTGATATTCTGCCCCATAGGTATCATGCAGGCGCACAGTGGGCTGTTTAGCCTGGAAATTCTGCCTATCGGTCTGGGTATCGCCCTGCTCAGCTCCGCCCTGCCATACTCGCTGGAAATGATGGCGCTGACTCGGCTACCGGCCAAGACTTTTGGCACGTTAATGAGCATGGAACCCGCGATGGCGGCATTTTCCGGCATTTTGTTTCTTGACGAAATTCTAACCCCGACACAATGGCTGGCGCTGGTCGCCATTATCGCGGCTTCGGCGGGTTCTACGCTGACCGTGCAGAAGAAGAACAAAATTCGCGCTATTAAAGTTGATCCGCAGTAAACCTTTGCGTAACTAAGATAATGAAATCATGAGATTGCAAAAAAGATCGAAAATAGTTCATATATTTCGATCTTTTTTGCATCCAAAACGCAGGGTTGATTCGTATGTATTGATGTCAGGCAAACATCTTACCGACTCAACCTTAAAGGATTACATCATGAAAACATTTATCCGTACCGCTCTGTGTGCTTCAATTTTGTTCAGCACCGCGTCAATGGCGGCAATGATGTCAGATAACACCACCATGGTGGGTGGCGCTGCAATGTACCCGTCAAAAAATATCGTTGAGAACGCCGTCAATTCTAAAGATCACACCACGCTGGTTGCCGCTGTGAAAGCCGCAGGCCTGGTTGATACACTTTCCGGCAAAGGTCCTTTCACCGTATTTGCGCCAACCAACGCCGCCTTCGCCAAATTACCCGCGGGTACCGTAGACAGCCTGGTCAAACCTGAAAACAAGGCAATGCTGACCAGCATCCTGACTTATCACGTAGTGGCCGGTAAATATGAAATGAAAGATTTAGAAAAATTGCTGAAAAAAGGTGGCGGCCACGCAGAACTTAAAACGGTAAACGGCCAGGCACTATGGCTGATGAGTAATGGCCCACACAATATTCAATTAAAAGATGCTAAAGGCGACATCGCCAATATCAGCACTTATGACGTAAATCAAAGTAACGGTGTTATCGATGTTATCGATACAGTATTAATGCCTAAGTAAATTCAGTCTCCTATAATAATAAGCGGTATTCCCGTTGGAATACTGCCGGGGGAATGCAGTACCGCCGGTGTGCTGCATTCTCTAGTATTCAGGAAGAACGAATGAAAGACAGCGCCTTTGAAAATCCACCCGGCGATGGTGAACTGCATAAGCAACTGATGCAGGCCATGGCTAAAGGGGACCGTCAGGCTTTTGAGCAACTTTACCGTTTAACCTCCCCTCGCCTCTTTGCGGTTGCATTGCGCATGCTGCGCCGACATGCCTGGGCCGAAGAAGTCCTGCACGATAGCTATATAACTGCCTGGAACCGGGCATCTACCTATAATCCTTTGCTCAGTTCACCGATGACCTGGCTGACGCACATTGTGCGTAACCGCTCGATTGACTGGATGCGCGGCAGTGACAATCAGCTGCTGGAGCTGGAAGAAGGAGCAGAGGAAAGTTTAAGTGATGAATACAGTCAACCGCTTCGCCGTCTGCAACAGGACAGCGACGCGAAAAAATTGGCGGAATGTCTGGGGCATTTACCCTCCGAACAAAGGCAAAGCCTGGTGTTAGCTTACTACCAGGGACTCTCGCATGGCGAAGTTTCCGACCACTTGCAACAACCTCTTGGCACGATAAAAAGTTGGATCCGTCGCGCCCTGGAACACTTAAAGAGCTGCGTGGGCCTATGAAAAACAGACGCGAGTATCGCGCCGCGCTGTCGGCAGAATATGCACTGGGAACGCTTCGCGGATCAGCACGCCTGCAGTTTGAACAGCAGATGTTGCAAGACCCGGAGCTGGCAGCAGAAGTTGCTCGCTGGCAGGAAGCCTTTGCCCAGTTGGATAACCATCTTGACCCTGTAGTGCCGCCCGAGTCAGTTTGGAAACGAATTCAGCTCCAGTTGCCACCCAAACCGTTGCCGCTTGAGCCGACGTTAGAGCATTCTTTAGCGAGCCAAAAATCACGCTCCCGCTTTAACCGTGCCTACATTGGCTGGGCGGTCGCGGCTTGTCTGGCTGCAGTGCTGCTCGTACCTAAGCTGTGGGAAACCTCCGGTTTGAAAAATACAGCGACAACCCCAGTTGCCGTACTGGCCAATAGCGGAGCAACACCCTCAGCTGGCCAATGGGTTGTCATGGCGAGCAACACTTCCCATCAGTTAACTATTACCCCATTGCATGCGGCTCAGGTCGCCAGCGATCGCAGTCTGGAACTGTGGGTAATACCGGCAGGGGGTAAACCAAAATCTCTGGGACTCGTGAGCAGTGAAGCACCGACAGCGCTGGCGCTTAATGATATGCAGGCGAATGGCGGTTCGACATTGGCGATAAGCCTGGAGCCTAAAGGAGGCTCGCCGACAGGGCAACCGACCGGCGACGTGTTATATAGCGGTCGCATAACACTTTGATTAATACCTTACACTTTAGTTAATACCTTATATAAAGGAGGGCCTCGGCTCTCCTTTAAAAAACCTGCACAACATCCGCCTATTATTAGAATAATTATTCATCAAAACTACAGAATAGTCTTAATAATAAAAATTTCATGAATTTAAATGCCAATAAAAATAAATACCATTTAGATTAATGGATTATTACAGGATTTTCTTACAACAAAAAACTCCTTTTAAATCAAAAAAATGAAAATAATTTCTTGGCCAAAGGTTGATATTTACCACTTCAACCCTTAAGTTATTTATTAACCATATGGGAATGGGTTTACAAAGTTTAAAATTTCGTAGCGATGAGGGCAGTAAATATTGACTTAACAAAAATGCCATTGAACGTTATTAGTTCTAGGCTATAGGATTGATAGGTAATATTTTCCTGCGTTATCGCCAAAGCTTGCTATACTTATTTCCGTGAACAAAATACTAACTACTCACTGAAGAGGATATTAATGATGAGTACCGCTAAACTGGTAAAAACGAAATCTTCAGAGCTTCTTTATACACGCAATGATGTTGACGAAAGCACCAAGCTGGAAACCATTAAGGTTTTGAACAAGCTGGTAGTGGAATTTGTGGATCTGTCCCTTATCACCAAACAGGCTCACTGGAACATGCGCGGAGCCAACTTTATTGGCGTGCATGAAATGTTGGATGGTTTCCGTACTGCCATCACTGACCACCAGGATACCATCGCAGAACGTGTGATTCAGCTGGGTGGTACAGCATTGGGTACCGTGCAAGTGGTTAACGATAAAACGCCATTGAAAAGTTATCCAACCAATATTCACTCTGTACAGGAACATCTGAAAGCACTGGCCGAACGCTATGCCATCGTGGCCAACGATACGCGTAAAGCGATTACTCAGGTGGAAGACGAAGATACTGCTGATATATTCACAGCCGCTTCGCGTGATCTCGATAAATTCCTGTGGTTTATCGAAGCGAATATCGAATAGTTTAACTGCGACGGTTTTTGATGATCACTGTTTGAAATAATCATCAACAATCAATGGGAAGCTTAGGCTTCCCATTTTTTTCACCTTTCAATTAGCATAATCTCCACTTAACCGCACCAATTTCGAGCATTAATTCCCCACATTGCCCTACGCCTCGTTTTAACGCACACTGCCCGCCCCAGAAAATGGCGATAAATCGTCTTTGCAAGGATATTTGTTAGCAGAAATGCGCACTAAATGTTTAAAAATGTTAATAAATGCGCAGTTTTGAGACAAAAATTAGTTTAGCCTAGCGTTTCGCACCATAAAGGATCTTTGCGAAAACAACCAGCACCATAAAGGTGCAATACGCGGTGTACTTTACCATTTCATGCCGCCAACAGGAAACTAACCCATTGAATTTAAAGATATGTGAAAATGTGGTATAACTTTTGCTTATCACCCCACGTAACTATAAAAGGGTATGTATTCCCATAGACAATTAAAGGAATTGCACTTATGAAGTCGATGTTAAAGGTTTCTCTGGCCGCACTGACGCTGGCCTTTGCAGTAAGCTCACACGCAGCACAAGAAAAACTTATCGTTGCTACAGATACCGCATTCGTTCCTTTCGAATTTAAACAGGGCGACAAATACGTTGGTTTTGATATCGACCTTTGGGCTGCACTGGCAAAAGAAATGAAAGTTTCTTATACCCTCAAGCCTATGGACTTTGACGGTATCATCCCGGCTTTGCAGACCAAAAACATCGACTTGGCTCTGGCTGGTATCACCATTACCCCACAGCGTGCGCAGGCTGTTGATTTCTCTGATGGTTATTATACCAGCGGTTTGATCACCATGGTGCAGTCAAGCAATAAAGACATCAAAAGTACCGCTGACTTAAACGGTAAAGTGATTGCAGTCAAGAGCGGCACCAGCTCTGTCAACTACATTGCTTCTAACCTGAAACCTAAAGACGTTCGCCAGTTCCCGAATATCGACAGCGCCTACATGGAATTGGGTACAGGCCGTGCTGACGCAGTATTGTTCGATGCACCAAACATTCAGTACTACATCAAAACTGCCGGTCACGGTAACTTCAAAACTGTAGGGCCGGCTGTTGCAGGTCAGGACTACGGTATTGCCTTCCCGAAAGGCAGCCCAATGCGTGACAAAGTTAACGCCGCGCTGAAAACTCTGCGCGCCAACGGCACTTATGCAGCTATCTATAAAAAATGGTTCGATGCAGAACCTAAATAATCGAAGTATTGCGATATAGAGCCTACCGTCAACGTTAGAAACTATATCACCGGCCCTGAGTGAATTTCGCCAGGGTCGGCTTGTTTTTGTTTATCAGGAGATTAATCCATGCAGTTTGACTGGAGCGTTGTTTGGGCCGCTCTTCCTATCCTTCTTGAAGGCGCCAAGATGACCCTGTGGATTTCTATCCTGGGTTTAGTGGGCGGCGTAATTATCGGCGTCACTGCGGGCTTCGCGCGCGCATTTGGTGGAATGATCAGCCGTAATATTGCTCTGGTATTCATCGAGCTTATTCGCGGTACTCCAATTGTTGTTCAGGTAATGTTTATCTATTTTGCCTTGCCAATGATGATCAGCGGATTGCGTATCGATCCCTTTACCGCTGCCGTGGTAACTATCATTATCAACTCCGGTGCCTATATTGCCGAGATTACTCGCGGGGCCGTGCAGTCTATCAACCGTGGCTTTAACGAAGCTGGCCTGGCGTTGGGGCTTTCCCGTCGTGCAACGCTGCGTTACATCATCATGCCTTTGGCCCTGCGCCGCATGTTGCCACCGTTGGGTAACCAATGGATCGTCAGTATCAAAGATACCTCGCTGTTTATTGTTATCGGCGTAGCGGAACTTACTCGTGAAGGTCAGGAAATCATTGCCGGTAACTTCCGCGCGATGGAGATCTGGAGTGCTGTTGCCGTTATCTATCTGATCATCACGCTGGCACTGAGCTTTGCGATGCGCCGCTTAGAACGCAAACTGAAAATTTTATGATTGAATTTAAAAACGTTTCCAAACACTTTGGCAAAACCCAGGTGTTACATAATATCGACCTGAACATCAAACAGGGCGAAGTCGTGGTCATTATCGGCCCTTCAGGCTCAGGTAAATCTACCCTGCTGCGCTGCATCAACAAGCTGGAAGAAATCACTTCCGGTGACTTGATAGTCGATGGGCTGAAGGTTAACGACCCTAAAGTCGATGAGCGCCTTATTCGTCAGGAAGCGGGCATGGTTTTCCAGCAATTCCATCTGTTCCCACACATGACTGCACTTGAAAACGTCGCCTTTGGCCCGATTCGCGTGCGCGGTGCGAGCAAGGATGACGCACAAAAACTGGCAAAAGAGCTGCTGGCTAAAGTGGGCCTTTCTGAAAGAGCGCACCACTACCCTTCCGAGCTTTCTGGCGGCCAACAGCAGCGCGTGGCGATTGCCCGTGCGCTGGCAGTCAAACCTAAGCTGATGCTGTTTGATGAGCCAACCTCGGCGCTGGATCCAGAACTGCGTCATGAAGTGCTGACCGTCATGAAAGATCTCGCGGAAGAAGGCATGACAATGGTTATTGTGACCCATGAAGTCGGCTTTGCCGAGAAAGTGGCGTCGCGCCTGATCTTCATTGATAAAGGCCGCATCGCCGAGGATGGTCCTCCGGCCGAGTTGATTGCCAACCCGCCAAGCGATCGTTTACGCGAATTCCTGCAGCACGTTTCCTAAGAAAAAAGGCCTCGAAAGAGGCCTTTTAGCATTTATCATCAATAAGTTAGAGGTTTTAGGGCTCTAGTGCCAGTACTCGACAGTTTTCAGTAATTACACTGTTTCATTCCACAATGTAATCGCAACCCCCGGTATCCAGCCTGAGTTAGAAGTATGCGGATTGATACAAATATATTTAACTCCCGCATAAATGACTTTGTCACCTTTACTGTAAATATGGCCGCTCACTACCCATGCCGGATAATCTTTAGGCGTTGGGTCAGGTTTCACATTTTGCGATTTAACTACGGTAAGAACGAAGTATTGCTTTTCTGCCGCTGCGCCTTTTGCATCTTTTACTACCAGCTCAAAAGAAAAATCAGTTGCCGCGGAAACTTCAGGCGCTTTGATTTCAATAACGTCTGCTTTGGTATCAGCGCTGACAATGCCCGCTGGCAGAGTCCATTGATAAGACAACTTATCGCCATCTTCATCGCTAGAGGCCTGCGCTGATAATTGCACAACCGATCCTGAAGTCACTCGCAGAGCAATATGCCCTTTAGGCGCATGATTGGTTTTTTCTGTTTCATCAGTCTGATCGGGGTCATCTTTGCCATTTTTGGCATCAACATTGATGCCCTCGAAATAGAAAGGCTTCATATCAATGACTTGTGTTTCAATCTTGCAGCCCATTCCTTCTCTTGCGGCATTAACCAGCAGACCGTTGTCCTGATCGATTGTCCAGGTAAAAATAGCCCCCAGGTTATGTTTCACAACATACTCACCCTTGGCTTTTACTGTACGTGGGGTATCGATGGACAAAAACAGTTTGCTCTCCGGGCTATAGAGATAATCGGCATCAGCAATTTGATCGGTATAGACATTAAAGCCGTTACGACCACATTGCTCTTCAAGATCCAGATAGTTATAAAGTATATCTGCCCAAACTGTACTTCCCGATTCCAGGGTTCCCGTCGTTGGCGTTTTTTGGGTATCATATAAACCCTTCAGCGGCGAAAAACTCTCAATTTCGGCATTTTTAGCATTACGCGAATATCCAGCATAGCCAATATTAATCCGCTCAGAAGGAATACCCTGCGCGATAAGATAATTAATAACTGTATCGACAGAATCGCCTTCAGGCTCTTTTGGCATCAGGTTAGTATGATGGTTTAATTCCAGCGCCCACGGTGTGCCAAAGAAATCGTAGGTCATCAGATTGATGCCATACAGACCAACGGCCAGTAATTCTTTAATTTTAGAATGAGCAATTTTTGTCACGACTGCTGCAGCCGCAATACTAATTTTAACGTCAGAACGGCCAGCTGAATCTAACTGCTCACGCAGTTCTTTAATTAACACAACATAGTTATCTCCATCTTCCGGGCCAAAGGGATTCTCATTACCTTTGTCATTAGGGTATTCCCAGTCAATATCAATTTCGCTGAACATGGGGAACTGTTTAAACAGCTTGACCACCCCGAGAGCAAAAATTTTACGACTTTGTGAGCTAGCGGCGAGTTCGTGAAATATATTGCTCATCGTCCAGCCGCCAATACTCATGGAAAGAGCCAGCTCATGACCCAGTTTTTTGGCTTTTTGCTGGAAATCACGCAACCCGCCAAGTATTCCCTTAGTGTCTTCCTGTGTCACAGTGGCAATGTCAATTGGTCGCCAATCCTCAGGCTGGTCGCAGTTACGGTAAGATTGGAAATCTCCCCAAGGGTCTAAAAATAGAGGCTCAAACTTGTTTTTATTTTGTTGTGAAGCCGCAGCGTTAATTGCGTTTTTCTTCTCTCCCTGATCGCCCAGAATACCGATAAAACCAAAAATGATTTTATCAAAAGCCGTTGGAGATAAATTAGCCAGATCATATCCTGCGCCACGATCACCTTTATCGAACTTGTTATCTAATCGACCATCATATTGTGACCAGTCAGTATAATAGCCAAAGACTTTAGGTTTACCCTGAACCTGGTATTTATTATAAACATGTTTCATGACTCGACTTGAAGTATAGCTGTAATTACCAACCTGGGTTTTAGGATCAAAGTTATCCATTTCATACGCTTTTTCTGTATGCACATCTTTTTGAATCAGTAAACTGTTAACTACTTTATCGTTCATTTAATCTATTCTCTTTTATATTCTTAGATAGTATTTTATTTACCAACAGACATATTCAACTCTCTGCCGTGGCGTGTTTAAACTAACCCTATTGTGTCAATGCGTATATTTCAAAAAGTGGAACACAACTTACAAAAAATGAAGGAAGCTATATATGATTAAATCGAGCCATTCAAAAAACCGGACGATATTAATAAAATTAAGAAACCATTAGCGTATAAACTCATCTTTTATAATTGATATTTTTATTTGTGAAAATCTCAACTCTTCTTAAAAAGAGAAACAAAATCGTTGATGTTATTGCCGATGGCTTTTAATATTTTCATACACAGCGCGGCGGAAATCATGGCACCAAAGGACGTTTCAGCGACAACAGAACTTGGGGTTATTGCCGAAAGGAAATTGGCCGCAAACTCCGCTGATATAACGCCAAACATAAACGAAATTATAAATAAAGTTATCTTTCTTGACTTGGATTGAAACTTCCCTGTATACACATAGTAAATTGCCCCAGTCGATGCCCCCATAGCAACACCGAATCTAGACATTAAATGTAAATTTAAATAAGATAACATATGATTTAATATCATAATAAACGTATGGTTCACTTTATTACCCCGTTAGCCGACAGGAATTTCCCGACCTGAATTTAAAATACTCACCCCTTAATTTTAAAATCATACTTGCACTTTTCCACCATTAAACCAGAGGCAAATAAACTGCGGTTCTCTGCCTCTGATTTATTCAATTATTTATAAAATTTATTTTAATGTGTCACTGAAAGTTAGTGGTTGATCGCGGTAAGCATTTAGCCTGTCACCCACCCAAGCAGTATCAGCGGCGGTACAACTTAATGGTGGAACAATACCCAACGTACAGCCGCCACCTAGCAGAACGGCGAAAATTCCCTGTTTTGCAAAATCTTTATAACCAGGTTCAGAGACGTCGAATTTGCCTTTGCGCGTATACATGTGCTCAGGCGTTGCGCCTACCTGTGCCGCAGTGGCCGGAGCATATTTGTGAAAGTCAAACTCAAGAATCGTCGGGTGAATATTTTTTACGTCAGAGCCAAGCGCGGCATCGCCAAACAAGTAGTTAGCGCTAGAGCCCCAATGCTGCTCCTCAAAATTATCGGTCACATAATCTGTTTTTAAAGGCGTGCGGCTGGCAGGAATTTGCCAAGGCATTACAGGGCAGTTAAGCTGTTCGCTAACTTCAGCACAAAAATCATAGAATCGACGCCATTCATGCGGGCCATAGCAATAGCTATTAACATAAGAGCGAATAGTTAAGTCATCAGCCTCATAGCGGTCAATAGCCAAGAAATCCGGGCAATAATCCCCACTATAGACCTGCAAGGATTTAAGGTAATCTGCGGTATCCTTCCCTGCTTTTTGTGGCGTCATAGAACCTTTATTATCATAGATCCATATAGAACTTCCGACTCCCCAAAGATTAATTTGCCAACCAAACGTAACTGATGGAGCAATGGTGCAAGCCAACCAGTTAACGCTTTGAATATACCCCCCCACATTATCTTCAATAGCTTCAGGGATTGCCAAATCGATATTCCAGTGCTTTAGCGCATCGCCCAACGGACTGCGAACAGGCATTGGGGTTTCTCTGGTAATTTTGTTTTTTTGGCACTCACCGAGAAAATCAGGATTTACAATAAAACCGGCTGGTACGGGATGTGCAGCATCCTGTTTATTTTGCGCCGTAGTTAATGCCAAAATAAAATTACCAAAACAGTGCATATGAGCATCTTTGTTACTAAGACCCGATATACCACCGCCGGATAATTGCACTGTGTAGGAGATCATGACGGGTAATACATTTCCGTCAGCAGGTAATTCATTTTCTATGGTGCGCGCTAAATTAATCGAATTGACGGTAGCATCATCCTTGGCAAGAAACTCATTAGGGTTGCCATCTCCGCCAGTACCTGCATATTTAAATATTGAAGAGGTGCGCGCATGAACCAGTAAGTCTTTATTATTGCCTTCAAACGTAACACACCCGCCAAAGGAGAGATAGTCAGGAAAACCACGTACTGATAAATTAGCCGAAGGTTTTATTTTAATGTTAAGTATGTTTTCAGAAGTACTGCTTACGACCAGTGACTCATAACTTTTAACGACATACAATACTTTATTATCAATAAAGTTTTCGATAATCACTTGGTAGGAGCCCGGCATCACCGCTAAAGGAAATATGATAGTTTTATTATTAACTTCAATATCCTGGACGTAATTCATTTCATCTGATAACAATCGGACAGTGATTTTCTTCTCAATGTCGATTTTGGTACTCACTTTGATGCTCAATTTTTGTAAAGAGGTTTGTTTTACGTCAGTGCACTCCATCATATCATGCGTAATAACATGGCTAATCAGATTACTGTTTAGTTTCAATGTTGGAACATTAAACGAGATTTTTTTATTATTGAGTTTAAAAGGGGTAATATGTGTGGATAAATCACCTTCAGGACTGATGTATCGAACATCAGTCAACTTTCCGGCTGCTGTATCAAAATTATATGTTTGATCTCTTGTTTTAAGGGTTACATGTATTTTTTCGTTACCCACTTCTTCCACTTGTTCAATTTTGAAGTCTACTGCGCTGAAATAATTTACCTTCCCAAAAGTGACATCGACCTGTGATAGTTCTCCAACAATAACATCTGCCAAATTAGGAGTAGCAACAACTGAAACAACAGCGGTACCATCCTCATTTTCGAGGGTTTGACCTTCTATTGCATACCTACCAGATAGTAAGCTGGCCTGCTGCTCTTTTCCTGGGTTTAATTCAAAGTTACGGATAATTTCCCCATAACTTAATTTTAATATAGGCCTTAAATTATTCAGTTTTTTCGTATCCGGTGAAGTAGCACAATTAAAGATAATTGTTCCTTCAGTTTTGGGAAAATCATCCGCGATGATATTTATTTTTTTACAACAAGCCGGAAGCATGTCAGGCAGAATTGACGTCGTAGCATTTGGTGCTTCAAAAGGAATAGTAATATGATCTTTTTCTGATATAGAAAATTTTTGGCCAGATGCAGGCTTTAAAGTAATCATTATAGAAACATTCTTATCATCAATAGGTTGATTTTTAACCTCACTGCTGAATCCCACCCAGGGCACAGTACTAATCTGTAATGCCGTGCTCGCAGGTACGGGTGCAATAAAATGAAAAGACAAAAAGGATTCTGCATTAACCGCCGAGCCATCATCGTTACGGATATTAGATATAACGAGGGTGCCATAATAATTAGTGATTGAGGAGTCAACGCTTGCGTCATAAAGAATAGTCATAAGTATTTTCCAATTAATGAAATTATATTTTGTGCAACATTCTTATTGCATAGACACAATGCCACTCACATCAAATTCGTGATATTTCAATTAGTGTTGCTCATATTCTAACAATTGAAATGTAAGATTATAAATATTTATGCCATATTTACCCTTCTCTAAGGCCAAAAGTGATAAACCTTGCAATAGCATCATCCACAATTGAAAGCACGATTCATAATTAGCCAGTAAATATAAAGCAAATTAATTATTTGATTAACAATTAATAAATTGAAAAAGCTAATAAAACAATCATCGCTCAATATAAAACCACCATCTAAATTTATTCGTATGAAATAAGTGGATTTTTTATTTAAATAAACCCATAAAAAAAATGCAGCGACAGCATCTTTGTTTTAAAAATTATTCTTTTTGTTTGTGTAAAATTTCAGGACATTACAACGCATGAGGTTTAAACAATGATTAGTAAACGATTAAAATCATTTATTGTAACTGTCCAGGAAGGGACAATAGCGAAAGCAGCTGAGAAACTTTATACCACCCCCCCGCCATTGAGTCGGCAAATAAAGCTGTTGGAAAGTGAACTGGGGATTAGCCTTTTCACCCGAAGTAATGCGGGGATGAAGCTAACAGAAAAAGGGAGTGACTTTTATCAAAAAACACTTCAGGCTTATGACTTACTGCTGAGCTTTTCAAAAAATAAAAATGTCAGAAAAACACGTGAAATCATTGTAAATAATTTACCTTGTATGCACATTTACTCTTTATCCGACTATCTTTCACATAATTCAAATATAGTTTCTTCTTATACATCAAATAGCTCCCCTGATATTGTCATATCCAGCAGTCCTATAAATGATGACGGCAAGCTTCAATTCGTAAAGAAAGTCTCAGCCACTATGAATCTAGTTTCAAAAGAAATCAATTTGGATGATAACGATAATTACAAAAAACTGCCTTTTATCCAAAGTTCACGCTTAATGAAATACTACGGCATCAATAATTATCTTAGCTCTCTTGAAGAACAAGGTTTTACCGGCGGTATAATTATTAATGATTGTTTTTTAGCAAGAGTTGAGTCGGTACTTTCAGGAAAAAGCCTCGCCATTATATCTGAAGATTTCTTTTGCTCTTCGTACGCTAAAAAAATGAACATTAAAAGCATTTTAGGGGTGGAGTTTTTGATGGGATACTGGATTTACAAGTCGTCTGCGAATATCAATTGCGACGATATCCTTACTTATTATTTAAAAAAAGAAGGCTCTAAATTAGACGTTGCAGAGTAAAAATTCTGACTGACCTTAAAACTTGGCATGAGTAATGTTGTAAGCTATCTGTAAAGCTGCTCTCTGGCGGCTTTTTTTCACAAATGGCATAAAAAACCCCAGAAAAATATTAATTAATCTGGGGTAATTATTAGATTTTCAAAATTAATTTATGCCCAACGCTTACCCGCCCAGGCTTTTTGCTGTGACGGTGTCAGGAAAGTCCAGGCTACAAAGCGGCTGACTTTCTGCCCCTGTGCCATTTCAACGGTACGCACATTGGTCGCGCCGGCTTCTTCAAGAGCATCGTATATCAACGGCAAGGTCGTTTTTTTGGAAATCAGCACCGTGAACCACAGGCAGTTATTTGCTTTAACTGCGCTTTCTTCAACCATGCGCTCTACAAATGCCTCTTCGCCGCCTTCACACCACAATTCGTTATGTTGACCGCCGAAGTTAAGTTCTGATTTATCTCCACGGCGATTCAGGCCCAGATTATCGCGCTTGCGCTGGCTTCCTGCCGCCGCTTCTTCCGCCGAGGCGTGGAACGGCGGATTACAGATAACCGCGTCATAACGCTCGTCGTGGCGAATAATCGTGTCAAAAATGCGCGGCGGTTTAGCCTGCAAACGGAAACGCACCTGATTGGTTAATAGCGGGTTAGTGGCGACGATTTTTTTCGCAGCAGCCATTGAAACCTCATCAATTTCACTGGCGGTAAAGCGCCAGCCGTATTCACGCAGGCCAATTATCGGGTAAATACAGTTCGCACCCACGCCGATATCCAGAATGGCGACGTTTTTGCCCTGTGGGATCTCGCCGCCGTTGCTGGTCGCCAGCAGATCTGCCAAGTGGTGAATATAGTCTGCACGACCCGGGATCGGCGGACACAGATAATCTGCCGGAATATCCCAGTTTTCAATCTGATAGAAATGGCGTAACAGCGCACGGTTCAGCGCCTTGACTGCCTGAGGATCGGCAAAATCGATCGACAAATCACCCCATTTGTTTTCAGCAACAAAGGCTTCTAATTCGGGACTGCTGGCAATCAGGGCAGGAAAATCATAGCGGCTACGATGGCGATTTCGCGCGTGAAGCCCGCTTTTTTCCTGCGGGAAAACTATCTTTTTATCCTGCGGAATCGCTTTCTTTCTTTCCACCTTAATGACTCTCCAATATCAATGTTAAGCTTACCCGACCACATAAGCTGGTTAAAATAGCACCCGCGTCGGGAAAAATTCTGCCGCGTAAGATAACACAAACCGTCGCCATTGACTGTCGGCATCACACAGAAGGCCACTGTAAATCCAGTCAATCTTGGCTAAGCTATTGAAAACGTCTCATTGGCTGGTCTGCAAATAGTTAATGAGTGAAAAATATTCGGCCCAAAAGGTGAATTATGAGCTCTGACGATCGCTATTTCTATGAACCCGCCAAAGGACATGGCTTGCCACACGATCCGCTTAACGCGATAGTCGGGCCAAGGCCAATTGGCTGGATAGCCTCGCGCAACGCCAAAGGCCAGAGAAATCTTGCTCCCTACAGTTTCTTCAACTGCTTTAATTATCGACCACCAATCATTGGTTTCGCCAGCAGTGGCTGGAAAGACAGCGTGGCTAATATCGTTGAAACAGGGGAGTTTGTCTGGAATCTGACCACCCGTAGCCTGGCGGTGAAAATGAATGAAAGTTCGGCCTCGCTAGAACATGGTCGCGATGAGTTTGAATTTTCGGGCCTGACGCCAATAGCCGGCAGCATTGTTGCCGCCGATCGCGTCGCCGAAAGTCCGGTAAATTTTGAGTGTAAACTTTCACAATGTATTCAGTTGCAAGGCGCATCAGGTGAGAAAATCGATACCTGGCTGGTACTTGGAGAAGTGGTTGCGGTACATATTGCCCGCCATTTACTTAATGAAGAGGGAATTTATCAGACGGCGTTGGCCGAGCCGGTTTTACGTGCCGGTGGTCCGTCGGCCTACTATTCTATCTCTGAAGATTTGCGTTTTGACCTGGTACGCCCCGACGCCCGTTAGTCTTGTGACTTAAATAAGTGATAAAAACCGGGCGACATGCCCGGTTCTCTTTTGCCGATAATTACTTCTTTTCTGCTGCCTGCGTGCCATAAGCGGTATAGCGATACTCGCGAGTCTTGCCTTCTTCATTGGCAGTCATTATAGAGTTTTTACTGTCGGTACCGATAAGTGACGTGGTTTGCTTATCACCCTCATGGTTAATCTGAGCAACATTGCTGCCCGCAGCGTAAACCAGACGCACACGACTATCTTTGGTGTCACTTTGCGACCGCCCTTCAGGGCTCATCCACTCATTGACCAATTTGTTACTACGATAATATAAACGATGTAACTGCTTGGTTTTATCCACAATTTGCCAGCTCAATACGTTCTGAGCATTGTAGCCATAACGGCCACTGCCTTTTTCACCTGCAACACTTTGCAAACGGCCCAATGCATCGTAGGAAAGTTTTCGGCCCGCTTCATCCAAGATCATACGACCTGCAGCATCATAGGTCAGCGCGATTTTTGCAGGATATTCCTTCGCACTCAAACTGTTGGTAACTGAGGTCAACTGACAAGGATCTTTACTGTTTTCAAAATGATAAGTAGCCACATTTTGACTGCCATTTTTAAGCATTGTGGTGCAGGTAGTGATGTTACCCAATACGTCAAAGGTGAAATCCTGGCGAGTAAACGCATTACCATAGGCATCTTTTGGCAGTTGGCCTTCTAGCGGACCAGCTTTGTAAGTTACCAGGCGATTACGCGAGTCGTAGAGATAGGTTTCGTTACATAACACTTCGCTGCCACGCAGGCGAGTGCGGCTCTCCAGCTGGCTATTAACATTCCAGTTCTGCTTGATGTGATAAGTTTCACCGTTGCTATGCGCCACAACTCTCGCCGTTTCACGCCCGAAATCATCAAATGTCAAAGAGGTAGTCAATGTGTGTTTCTTGCTTATTTCTACGACTTCCCAGCCAGTAACCCTCTGAAACTCATCGTAATGAGGGGTGACTTTGAGTTCTGAGTCACTCACTTCCAAAAGCTGACCGGTAGAGGTCCCCGAAATGCCAAATTTACGCTGTCGGCTAACATTTTCAATATCGCTATCCTTCTCGACCGCACCGGCCAATGAATATTGATAGCCAACTGATTTTTCTGTGCCGCCGTGAATAATCGACATTTCAGACTTCATACGACCTGAAGGATAGGTTAACCAACGATTTGATGAATTATTTTCCGTGGCTTTGGTCATCATTGCCGTTGGGAGATGATAGTCAAAAGATTGCGTGACCGCGCCAGCGCCTTCACCGGCATAAAGATGAGTCACCGCATCCCCCAAATTAGGATCGCTGACCGTACGCGTGACGACACCATCTGGCCCTTTTACCGATGTTGGGCGAGTTTGCCAGGCATGGGTATAGGTCATTACACTGGTTCGACCGCCGCTGGTCGTTTCTAGCAAACGCCCGAGACGGTCGAATTTCTGGGTGCCGAGAACAGTCTCTTTGCCGTTCTTATCCGTCACGCTGATTTGAGTCACCAGTTTACCTGTGGAAAAAGGAGCATAGGTTTTACTGATTTTCGAGCCATCGCTCAAAGAAGTCGAAATAACACGATCCTCTTCGTCATAGTTAAAGAGAGTGCTACGCAACAGCGCATCAGTGGATTTACGCAATCTCCCCACCCCATCCCATGATTGAGACTGGGTACTATATTGATTTCCTTGAATTAAAAAAATTTCCGTTTGCAGCGGATGATGAGTTTCGCTGAAATGAGTTACCTGCTTGCCGGTCATTTGCCTGCCATTCTGACTGCTACTCCAGCTAGTCGTGCTGAGTGCAATCGGATCGGTAATGTTGTAATGGATTACGCCATCTTGCCCGGTAGTCGAATAGCTTTGCCCCCAGTTATCCTGAGTTACAACCTGGTTTGATTCAAGGATTTGTGGCGTTTGCGACCCTGGATTGAGGATGTCTCTCCCAGTGACTTTAAAGACCGCGCCAAACTTGTCGTAATGGTTGGTACTGACCAACTGCCAGGCGTCTGACTGCTCTGAAACCATACTTTTTGAATCACGGTCAATCACCCATTGTGTGATTTCACGCCCAAGACCGTCGTAATCCACGCGCATTTTATTGCCAAGAACATCAGTATGAATCGTGCTGGCAGGCTGGTTTTTAAGACGCTCGGGAAGCGTATAACTATAAGTTTCCGTTGAAGTATATGCGGGTTTATCAGGATGGTGTGTCTGAGAAAGGATGCGGCCTAATGCATCATAGGCGTAGGCTACCGTGTTGCCTGCCACGTCGGTTTCCGACAATAGATGCCCGCTGTGACGACAAAGTTTGCTGCTACTTTCAGTGGTAAACAACGGAGTAATGCCATCTTCACTCAGCATCTGGTTTTTAACGCTTTGTATCAGCGTCTCACCTTGCGCCTCCATCGAGAGAGTTTGTTTCACGCTGAAAGTTTTACCATGGGTCGAATATCGTGTACGCAGTTTGCTTTTTACACGACCAAAATTAACCCCGGCCTGGGTGTGATAGATTAATTGCTCGCGAAATTTCGATGTCCCGTTAATCTTTAGCGTTTCAGACTCTTTCAACACCGCGTAGGAAACTGCGCTGCCAGCCAGGGGTGTAAATTTCTGATAGCGATATTCAGTACATGAAACGGGTTCATCAGCATAACTGGTTTTAGGCGGGGTAATTGTGGTGCTCTTGATATAACGGCGAAAACCAAAAGCATCAGCCGGGCAGCCTTCTTCGCCTTCGCAAGAATAGTAGACATGAGTGATGACAGTGCCATCAGGGGCTTTCTGACTAACTAAATTTCCACTGTTTGAATAATCGCCCTTAGCGTCCTTGTCGTAGTCGTACTCGGTGACTTCCGGTGCTTTCAGCTCGCCACCTTTCTGCCACACTTTAGTCACTTTTTGCGGCATCTGTAGTACAGAAGGCTGCTTCTCAAAGTCGAAATTTTCTTTAAGAAAATATTTAGTTGTTTGCGAAGTAATACAATCACCACAGGCAATTTTTTCAATAGTTTGAAGATGGTAACTGTTATAAGTTCGCTGAATTATCTTGTCTTGCTGGCCTTCTGGTGCTTTTTGCGTCTCGATTGAACCATAGATGTAATCGTTAGGAAAACTGTAGATATAATCATTACCGGCATCAAATTGGCCATACTGCAGTGTTCCACCTAAATAGTTATTGCCGGTATAACTGTAGTTAACCGTCATGTCAGGCTGGCCGTAACCGGGAGAAGTAATTAACCGAATCACCGCCGGTACAAATTCGGTGCCAAATTGATGGTTTACCCGCATTGCCTGAGGATCATAGAGAGCCTGCTCGGTGAGACCGGTGGGAGCAGTCACCTCTTTCAATATGCACTTGCCAAACATTCGCAGTTTGTCGTCATCCCAGCTGTAATTCAGACTCCATTTCAAATTATTTTTCAGACTGGTGTTTTCGATATTATGCAAATACTGAGAGCCACTGGCGGTGGTAAAAGAAAGCATTAGTTCAACACTGTCTTTTTTCTCCGGAAATAATGTTATAGAAACATTATCTGGATTTGATTGATAACTTAGTTTGCACAGACAAATGTTATCATCATCCGTTACACTCAATAATTGATTATGACCATTCCATTTTAGTTTTAAACGGCTGCCCAGTGGCGACTCTATAAATCGAGGTAAATTAAGCGTTGAAGCACCATTGTTTGTCGTCAGGTATTCACATTGCCCAGATTTGTGAACAATACGATAAAAAGTATCTGATCCTTCGGTGTATTTTTTAATCCTGATATTGTCGAGTTTATTCTGGCGAATAGTCAAAGATTTAGCAAACTCATCAACCTTATACATTTCACCAGTACTCAAGGTCAGCACTTTACTTAGACTGTCATAGGATGAAAGCCCCAAAATTACGCCAACGCCCAATCCGAACAGGTTTTCAGTCAGCATCGGCGAATAACGCAGGGTCATATCAAGGAATGGACCGCGTTTATCATTACCGGCTAAATTTTCCAGTGGGAAATTAAAAAGAAATATCCCGGTACGAGGGTCAACTCGCCCTTGCGCGGCACTCACAAAGTTAAATGCCTGGGTAAATATAGTGTTCCCTTCACTCATAATTCAAGATCCCCACAGGTATATCAGAATTTATTGCCCTCACTTTTAAATGAAGGCATTGTAATAAAATAACTATATTATCTATAGACCGTAAAACAGCGACCCTCAGAAAACTTTAACTCCTTAATGCTCGCCTTTAAAATGAATTTTAACCGCCCCGGAGTCACCAAAAGCTACACTTGATAGCCACCTAATTTCTTTTATTGCCGAGTATTGCTGCACTCGTGGCATAGGTCTTCTCAAGAAATTCTATTTTCAGGTTATTAATAAAGTTAATTTCAGAAGCCTTGTTATGCTTTTTAATATCTACTTTTTTGGTCGTCCATGATGCATCCCTTTAAACATTATGGAATCGCAGTCTATAAACTTAAAAAAACCTCTCGAATATTAAACAATATAGGGCGTGTAGCCTGTATCATGAAAAGCAATAACAACTTCCCCTGAATTACCAAAAGCATCAGTGACAGTTATATAGGCATTATTAATATTATCGCTCCAATCACGTTTGACCAAGTCAGTTTCACGTGGCTGAATATTATAAACATAGAGAGTAATTCCGCGTGCATCCTTACCTTTTAATAGGCTTGACTTAATTAACTTTTCCCCTTTAGGCTGAGATGTATACCATGTATTGATACCGGTCCAATTATTGGTCGTTAAACGTATCGGATAATCAGTTCCTATTGCGTCAGCCGAGGGATCTGGGGTTCTCACTACAGGTTCAACCCACCAACCGTAAGTATCATAGCCTTTCCCTTTCCAACCAATCCAGGCACTGCATTCGCCCTCAGGTTTTTACTGGTTTCGCCTTTCACTTTAAAATCCACCAATTCATAGCGAGAATCGCTAATATACTTTTGGCTTCTGATTAGCATTGGAGCATAGGTACAAGGAGCGATGCTAGTTCGTGTAGAACCTGAGTCCCAATGAAAATCAAGCGAATTGTGATCAATCCAGTTCAAATTAGTAGGTACTTCCCACAGACTTTTGTCACTAAACATGTGAATCAGTATAATTTACTGCTTTACAATATTTTGTCTTAACATCGGTATAACTCAAGCTTGAATTATCATAGGCTTTAAACAGCAATTCTTTGCCACTTGCTACGTCATACAAGCATAAACAGTGCAATAACTCTTCGGGTGCAAAATTAGCCGGCTATTTATTCGAGTCCCCAACAAACATATTAAGACTTATTTTTACACCTACTTGATTTTGCTTATTAGCATGAATAGTCGCCACCTGTGCTGCAGTTCTGTCCAGGAACTCTATTTTGAAATCACTAACAAATGTTACATCTGAAATGCTGTGAACTTTTGAACCAAAAAGCGTTTTTTGATCATCCATGTTAATTCTCCTCGTTTACATATTTGTGAGTAAAATTCAATACGAACATCGTTATAATAACCATAAATTTGATAACTAAATCCGCTCACTCATTTTTAAGTGTGTTATATGACCTCAATAAAACACATGGATCTAAAAAACCAGTTTAAGGAAGTTTTTACAGAATTAATGTTAATATCCCAAGGAAACGCTTAGGAATATAAACACTTGAAAATTCACATCTACCTCAAGAAATATAATATTTATAATTTTCGTTCTCGAAGCAAATATCTACGACGCCAGAGTTGCCAAAAGCATCCGTCACCGTGACTGAGGCTTTATAAATTTCATCATCCCAGTAGGATTTATACGCATCACCAACATGAACTTTAATGTTAAAGAAATATATAGTAATGCCTTTTTTATCACAGCCATTTAGATACTGATTACTGATAAATTCATTATTTGTGGTATCAATCCAATAAGATGTACTTACACCCAGATGACCAGAAGTATTAATAACATTATGACCCTCATAACCAATTGCTCTTGTTTGAGCACCTGGCGCTGTTAATTTAGGCTCAACCCAACAACCGTAAATGTCATAATTTGACGATCCTGTCCAGCCAATCAGAGCACTGCATTGCCCAGACATAGAAGGGACTGATTCTCCAGTTACTTTAAAATCTACAATTTCATAACGGTTATCAGTATGATACTTCGCACTTTCAATTAATGATGAGGCATAAGAGCACGATGCGTAATCGGTTCCACTACTCATCGCCAACCATTTAATTGGCATTTGATCCGTATCGATCCAGTGTTTGTCTTCAGTGGGCATCTGCCACATGTTCTTATCACTGTAATCAATAGCTATAATGGCGTTAATTGCCAACGTTACTTTTGGGAAATCTTTAATGTTGCCACTCGTATCAACATAAGATTCTGGATAAACATTTACGTTTAAATTACTGAGTCGAGCATATATATCGAAAGTTTTAAAGTCATTAGCCATAACATAAAAAACGATACTGTGAGTATATTTCAACTCTTCAGCAGTTGGATCATTACCTTGGTAAACCTGCAAACCTGAATAATCTACCGCTTTACTGTAGGAGTTTTTATCATTGGTATAACTCAATCCAGAATCATCATGAGATTTAAACAAGAGTTCCTTATCACTGGCGACATCATACAAGCTCAGGCAGTGCAATAACTCCTTTTCTGTAATGTTGGCAGGCTGTTTATTGTCATCACCAATAAAAATATTAAGACTCAGCTTAATGCCTACTTGGTTACTCTTGTTGGCATGGATGCTAGCGACTTGTGCCGTGCTTCTATCGAGAAACTCTATTTTAAAGTCACTGACAAGTTTCACATCCGCAACCTTGTCAATTCTCATACCATATGCTGTTTCCGGTACGTTCATTTACTACTCCACTGGTTAATTGTTAAAATTCAGAACCTGCGGCCTCTTCGAAATAATCAAGGACCGAATCGGGCTGGATAAAAATTAGCATTGGAGTTAAAAGCATACCAATCAGCAAGTATCACAAAATCAATAATGAGGTTTAAGGCTAATTATGAGTTTCTATGTAAGAAAAGTGAGATTGGAAAAGATTTTAAGCCGGGATAAGTACAAAAAAACCTCTTATCGCGTTACCGATAAGAGGGGAGATATCATGTTAACCGTTATTTAGTCCATATTTTATCGATGTCATTTAGTATCGACGTTATAACTTATCGACGTAAATAGGTTTGCTCGACAAAATCAGCGAAGTCTTGGCACATTGCATCATCGCCTTCGGCGTTATCAGCCAGCACGCGTTTGCCGTCTACCACTTTAATATGCACGTTGAGATCAAAATCAGCTGCCGTTTGCTCACGAGTAGCGGCCTGAGCAATGACCTCCTGAGCGTCCTGCCACGCACTTTCAACCGTCTGGTTGCAGGCCTCGGCCAAATAATCAGGATTAAATCCTTCGCCAGTCAAGCTACGCAGCGTTTCGTCGTGACTCACGCTGTTACCCGGCGTCCAATAATGTTTTGCCAGATCCGGTCCAATCGCCGCATTGTCAGTCAGATAACCATCACGCTTAAGGAAGAAGGCACGAGTTTGCTCCACCGCCATCAGTGCCAATAAATAGCCCTGATAAGAACAGGCAGATTCTAGCGACAGCAAATGTGGCACCGCCAGCGTCGGCCTTGGGCTGCCTGCAACACCAAGAATATGGGTTTCAACATCACGAGCCAATGCAGTGATAGCTTCAGGCGTACATTTCTCTTCAGGCCATTGATAAAGCTGCCATTCAAAATACGGCATCAGCAGAATATGGCGTTCGTTGAATGCCCGCATCGGCTGGCGCGCCGCAATGCTTTCCTGAATCAGCGCATCCGGCACCGACTCACCCTGCTCATTTTTGGCATAGCGTTTCAACCAATCGGCATCGTCAAGCAGGCTATCGCAAAACATCGACTGTGTTTCCGCATAAGCCATTGAAGTCGGAGGGAACTCCATCGAGAAACAAGGCGCATTTTGACGAATGTTGGCGAAATGTGCAGCATGGCCGCCCTCATGGAACAAGGTCGCTAAACCCGTTGCGCCACTGCCCACCTGATCCGGTTTCGCGAGGCTGGTAAAGTTAATCACCGCCGGAACCCATTTGCCCTGATCGACAAACGGCGGTACCGGTCCATGCATAAAACCATTCTCGTATTTACCTTCGCGCACCAGCAAATCGAGCTGCATTTCTGCCCCGTTGAATCCAATGTGCAGGCGCTTAAAGCTGTTGATCCAGCGGCTTAGCGAGTCAGCAAACGGAAAATAGGGGTCCAGCTGACGTGTGACATCTCCAGCACTGGCATAGCGAATATTCCATGGCATCAGCGCGCCGTCGCCTGCACGATCCACCAGCTCATTCAAGCTGCGCACGTTGGCTTCGCGAGTCTGCTCCTCAAAACGGTCGAGGATGGCAAACAGTTGCTCGGGGCTCATCTGCTCGGTTTTATTTACTTTGTAATCAAAGTAGTTGCGATACCCCTGCTGGCGCGCAAAGCGGTTACGCAGGGCGATAAGTTCAGGAAAACCGTTAACGAGCAGCCACTGCTCTAACTCACGCAGGGCGATTTGCGAACTGCGACGATACTCTTCGTTTTCATTGGTGGCCTGATTGGTCAGCAGCTCGCCGAGTGAGGCATTGACCAGCTCGCCCTTGCTGTTGGTGTGCATCAGTTTGTGCAGCTTGCGTTTGCCGTAAAGCGTCGACTCTGCCTGAATTATCTCTTCGAGCAGCGCCTGAGCTTGCGGATCTTCAATCGCATTGCAGTCAAAAAAGCGATACCAGCCACGCAGGCCGGTCAGCAATTGTTGCTGTGCCTCGCTTTTTGGCTCAGCCTCAACGGTTGCAATATGATCACGCAGTTCTGCCAATCGAGCCGGATTGGAAATAAAACGTTTAAAAACCGTTTCAGCATTGGAAAATCTATCGGAAACATCGTGGTCTCCGGTGCCCATATAGTTCTGCCAGAACAGCTCTTCTTTCGTTTTGTGTACCTTCAGATAGTCGTGATTCAGTGCGGTGAAATATTCCTGTGACTGTTTCATAGCGTCCTTCTTGGCTGAAAGTAAAAGAAATTATGCTTAGAGTGTAAGTTCAGACCTAATGTCTGTCGACAGTCCAGCCGCTAAAAAAGCTGCTCGACCAGCATGAGGGCTTCTGCCATATCTGGCGCAAGTTCGGTAGCAACCAGACAACAGGCGAGCTGATGCAAAATGGCCTGTGGGACGGCGACTTTTGCTTCAAGACAGTCTTGAATCCAATCTGCGGTGGTTTGTGCATCTTTGGCAGCTGGCAGATTTTGCGCACTGAACTCCTGCCGTTCGAGCAAGATTTTCTGTTCACCGTGACCAATAAGATGAACTGGCGCGCTGCGTAGCGGGTTAGCGTACACTTCGCCCTCAGTTCCCTGCGAGAGCAGAGCGAGCCCGCCAACGTCTTGGAAGAAAGAGGATACTCGCTGGATATATTCAGGATGAGAGACACTGGCCAATCTCAGCGCAGGTTGATCAATAAACGGCGTTGCCAGCTTGGCAAGGGTATGGCTGCTGTTCCGCACCCCCATCTGCCAGCGTAGCTGTAACTGCTGGTCGATCGGTGGGCAAAGTATCGAAACCGGGATAAACACCGGACCGCGACCTTCATTGAGCATGGCCTGCGCTTGCTCGGCGCAATCAGCGGCTTTAATACCCAATGCCTGGAAAATTTCATAACTAGTGATGCGGCCCGGATCTGAAGTCACACCGTGAACAATCACCGGCAAACCAAGCCGGTGCAGCAAAATTGCCAGCAGCGGGGTCAGGTTAGCCTGCTTACGCGCGCCATTATAGCTGGGAATGACCACCGGCATCGGGCGCTCGGCGGGCGCTTGCAGCCTGAGAGTCTGCTCTTCCATTGCCTGGTAAAAGCCCAGCATCTCCTGCTCTGCTTCGCCCTTGATACGAAAGGCAATTAACAAACCACCGAGCTGCAAATCAGGCACTTCACCTGCCAACATTAAACGGTACAGCTCTAAAGCCTGTTCCCTGTCGAGATCGCGGGCATGATTTTTACCGCGTCCGACTTCTTTAATAACTTTTGTGAAATCCATTGTTCTTTCCTCACCTGCGAATAACACCAGCATAACTCAGCCAATGGCGGGGAGAAACCTTGCCGTTACATCGCAGATAAGGAAAGCAGGACTAACGTTTACGACGCGCTTTGACCACTTTGGTTTTGGTTAACGGAATATATTTTCCGAAACCAGGCTCTGGCATTTCGCGCTGTTCGATAGGGAAAACCGGCAGCGCGGCCAGTAGTCGAGAACCATAGTTTTTGGTGATCAAACGGCGGTCATAAATCACGATTTCACCGCGACACTCATGACTGCGGATCAATCGCCCTACTTGCTGGATCAGATTGAACGAGGCGCTAGGCAAGCTCTGCACTTCAAAAGGGTAGCGTTTCAGCGTTTTTAACCACTCGCCTTCGGTGAGGATCACCGGACTGTCGATAGGCGGGAAAGCAATCTTGTGGATATGCACCTGCGTGAGCAGGTCACCTTTGAGATCCAACCCTTCGGCAAAGGACTGCAAGCCAATAAGGACGCTGACCTTTCCGGCCTCGACGCGCTGACGGTGCTCTTCAACCAGTCGATAGCGCGGCTGATCGCCTTGCACCAGCAAGGTTAATCGCAGATCCGGCATCAGCTCGACAAATTGCTGCAGTGCGCGATTACTGGCAAACAGTACCAGCATGCCGCGATGTTTTTCTGTTGCCAGTTCAGCGCGGAAGAAATCGCTCATTTCCTGAATATGCTGCGCTTCGTTGGCCATTAACGGCTCGCTGCGCATCTGCGGAATAACAATCTTTCCCTGCTCGACGTGATTGAACGGCGAATCGAGGCTGATAAACACGTCACCCGCCCTTTCATTGAGGCCGCTCATCTCCTGAATACGTGAAAAACTATTCAATGAACGCAGCGTTGCCGAGGTCATCACCACGTGCGGCACTTTTCGCCATAGCATTTTCTCCAGCTGTTCGCTGACGCGGATCCCGACACAGTGAAACACCAGATGGCTCTGATTATCGAAATATTCGCGCGTCACCCATTTGCCAATCGGCGCATTGGAGGCTTTATCTAACGCCGCCAGACGCCAAAGTTTGGTCATGGTTTCCAGATAACCGAGCATTCGACTCATCTGCAAAATGGCACGATGCAGGCGCAACACATCATGCTTGCCGGTTTTTTCACTGAGATCGTTAAGCATAAATTCGGCTAAACCGCGCAATGCATCCGTGAGCTTGAACTGGCGGGCGCAAAGCTCGGTGAGATCTGCGGGCAAAATGCCCATTTCGAAACGATATTCAGCCTCTGGCTCGTCGGGCGGTAAAAACTGATTAACCTGCTGCTCAATCAACTGCAACAGTTCGCGCATTTCGGCGGTATGGTTATGCAGGCGCTCGGCATTAGCCAACGGTGGCGGATTCTTTGGCGTGAACAGCGCCAGGCATTGCTCAAACTGGCGGACAAAATTGTCCAGTTGCAAATGGTTCCACACCGCCGTGATTTCGGCATCGACCTCAAGAGCATCGCGCGCCACGTCGGGCAAATGATGGCCCTCGTCGAGCACCAATAGTAAGTCTTTGGCATTGGGTAATACTGATTCAGACTCCAGCGCAGCCATCACCAGCGCGTGGTTGGTCACCACCACATCAGCACTTTCAATCTCTTTGCGCGCCACAAAATACGGGCATTCTCGGAAATAATGACAGTTTCTCCCCAAGCAGTTGGCTTTATCCGTGCTGAGTTTTTGCCAAAGCGGGTCCTGAATCGTTTGTTTATAATGGTCGCGCAGCCCGTCCCACTCATAGCGACTTAGCGCCTTCTCAAGCGTTGAACAGAACTGCTGCTCTTCGCCGCTGGAGGGTGCGAGTTCATCGCCTAAAAACAGGCCGAGATCGCCCTGCGCATTTTCAGTGCTCATCATCGACAAGTTGCGCGGGCAAACATAGCGCCCACGGCCAAACGCCCCGGTAAATTTGAGGTCGGGGATGATTTTCTTAAGCAGCGGCAGATCTTTACTGAAGATCTGATCCTGAAGCGCAACGTTGGCGGTGCTGACCACCAAAGGCTTTTCTTCTGCCCGGCTGACGGCAATTCCGGGAATGAGATACGACAGGGTTTTCCCTACGCCAGTGGGCGCCTCGATAGCGAGGTGTCGGGCTGAATCACTGGTAAATGCCTTTGCGACCTCGGCAATCATCTGACGCTGAGGGGCACGGGAGATAAAATCCGGGATTTGCTGCTGCAGGGCTTTGTACCACTGGCTTATCTGATCTTTTACTGCGGAGGACAGCGCCATGCATCTCTTATCATTTTCATAGGTTCTCGCTATTGTCCCACACTCGCCCGCCTACGTCAGCCGCAAATTAAATAGCTACCGCCATTATTAGCTAGCTTATTAAAATCATTGAGTTAAAAAAGCACCTTCCTATTTCAATGTCATAAATTGATCACATTAATAAGGTAAAAAACTCTCGCTGTAAAAACTTCCACTCATAGATGGAAATAACAGCATTGATGATGACTAGCGTCCTTTAATTAAAATTGTTGTTACCAAAACAGGGTTGAAAATGAAACGTAATATTTTGGCAATATTAATCCCATCATTATTAATTGCCTCAGGCGCACACGCAGCAGAAATTTATAATAAAGACGGAAATAAACTCGACTTTTATGGGAAAGTGAAGGCCGAACATTATTTTTCTGATGCCAGCAGCAGTGACGGCGATCAGAGTTATGTACGTTTTGGATTTAAAGGCCAAACAAAAATAAACGATCTGATGACCGGATATGGCCAATGGGAATATCAGGTTGCAGATAACGTTTCTGAGGCACAGGGAACCAGCACTGGCACCAAAACACGAATCGGTTTCGCTGGTTTGAAATTTAGCCAATACGGTTCTTTCGACTATGGCCGTAATTACGGCGTGCTCTACGACGTGGCAGGCTGGACCGATATGTTCCCGGAATTTGGTGGTGATGGTTATACCAAAGCCGACCGCTTTATGACGGGGCGCGGCAACGGCATGGCGACTTACCGCAACCGCAACTTTTTTGGCCTGATTGACGGGCTGAACCTGGCTCTGCAATATCAGGGCAAAAATGATGACAGCAGCTCGCGTACTGCTTCAACCTCTAATGGCGATGGATACGCAGTTTCTGCAACCTATGATATCGGTGCAGGTATCAGCGCGGGGGGTGCGTATACCTCTTCCGATCGCACCAATACGCAAGCTAATTCTACTCTGGGAAAAGGTGACAAAGCCAACGCCTGGAATGCCGGCCTGAAATATGACAATAACGGCGTTTATTTAGCGGCTATCTATGCTCAGACCGAACGTATGGTGGGAATTTCTGTTCCAGCTGGCGTATCGAGCCTGACTAATTCCGCAGTCAGTGGTTATGCTGATAAAACTCAGACCTTCGAAGCCGTTGCACAATATCAGTTTGACTGGGGTCTGCGCCCTTCTCTTGGCTATGTTCAGACCAAGGCAAAAGATATTGAAGGCGTGGGCGATGCCGACCTGATTAAATATATTGACGTGGGCACGACCTATTATTTCAACAAGAACATGTCAACTTTTGTTGATTATAAAATCAACCGTCTTAGCAACGATAATAAATTGGGCCTAAATAATGACGACGTGGTTGCCGTAGGCCTGGTTTACCAGTTCTAATAATAAGACCTTGCATCAATATCATTTCATTTTACCTTCGCCGGGCTCATCCCCCGGCTTTTTTTGTCATATGAAAAGCTTATCCACGTCAAAAATCTGTTCGTAAGTACTTTTCCAGCCCGCTGAATCTGCTAAAGTTTTTCTGACCCACGCCTGGGAGCAACAAACTTCTTAATTTCCCCATCACAGGATGATAACGATAATGATGAAGAAAGCCTCGCTGTACGGCACGAGTGCCCTGGTTTTTCTGGCACTGACCGGTTGTGCACAGCAAACAAAATCAGACGCCAACGCACAATTAAACGATCAGTCGGTAATGGCGCTAAACTGGTTCCAGCAGTCGGGTGAATATCAGGCTCTGGCCTATCAGGCATTTACCACCGCAACCTACGCCTTTGACAAAGCACAGTCTCTGACCGGTAAACAAAAAGCCGTCGTGGTTGACCTGGATGAAACCATGATCGACAACAGCGCCTACAGTGCGTGGCAGGTCAAGGCCAATAAGCCGTTTGATGATAAAAGTTGGTCACGATGGACTCATGCGGAACAGGCAAAAGCCATCCCAGGTGCCGTTAGTTTTGCCCAATATGTGGATAGCCATGGCGGCACGATGTTCTATGTTTCTAACCGCGCTCAGAATGACTACGCTGCGACAGTCGCTAATCTTCAACGCCTCGGTTTCCCGAACGTGACCGAAAAAACGCTGCGTTTAAACACCGCGACCTCAAATAAACAGGCTCGATTTGATGAGATTAAAAACGAGGGTTACAACATCGTGTTGTACATTGGCGATAATCTCAATGACTTTGGCGCTGCCACTTATCACAAAGGCAATGCCGAGCGCCGCAACTTTGTCGCCAGCAACCATAACCTGTTTGGCACTCAATTTATCGTGCTGCCAAACCCGTATTACGGCGACTGGGAAAGTGGCCTGGCCCCGAATTACAACCAGCTAACGCCTGAGCAAAAGCTGAAAGTCAGAGACGACGCTTTAAAAGCGTGGAATGGGAAGTAACCTGCATCAAGGTTTTGTAATTTCAATTTGGAATCTAAAGGCAATTTTTAGATTCCAAACCATTATACTGTGTAGTGACTGTGTAGTGACTGTGTAGTGACTGTGTAGTGACTGTGTAGTGACTGTGTAGTGACTGTGTAGTGATTAGGGTGCTGCACCTGGCTTAACTTTATGATTTCAATTTCATGACTTCAACTTCATGTGCTTCGCCCATAACTTTTTATGATATTACGACAGACTCCCTCTGCCATATAAAAACCGGTTACCCTTACCCTCTCAAATTTGTAGGATATTTTCGACATAACCTTTAATAAAGTCTAAAAATGTGATCAATGTTGAACGGTGTTATTTAGCCGATGGTTTAAGGTTGTAATTTCCTTTACCCTATCCTTGCACTAACGCCCAGCATTCCCGCACTGATTTTAATTAACAGACGAAGAATACATGAAAATATTTTTTAGCCCTACCTTAAACGGAACTATGGCAACTCTTTCACAAAATGTAGTTAAATTAATTGGTTTTTTATCTTCTATTTCTCTTGTTTATAATAATGCTCAAGTCATACTGAAAAGTAATAATGCCGTCTCATCTTCAGGAGTTAATAATGCAACAATGCAGGAAGAAATTCTTTATCATAATTGTCATAAATTAAAAACCCCCTCTTTGCTTGCTCCAATTAATCTGACCATATTGGAGGAAAAGCTAATTCAAAACTTATTCCCTAGAATCAAAGAAATACATAATGATATGAAACCATATTGTAATAGTATGTCGGGGAGAAGACTGCCAGAGGTTTATCTTGAAAACCGCAGTGAAATCAAAAAACTGGAGACTGAGGTTAGTACACTTGTCAATCAACTAACAAGTAGCAATAGAAACATATTTGCTTTGCAGGAACAGATTTCTAGCAATCTAGATAAAGTAACTAAATTTAGTGAGTGTAATATAAGAATAGCAAGTATTAATGAATTAGTGAAAAAAGAAAATATAAACATTAATCAATTAATAAATAGGATAAATAATACTTATTGCTTGTCACGAATCCAGAGAAATTTGATCACTAATAGAATGAGAACATTACTACTTAACCAAAACCTGCTGCCTGATGGATTACATACAATTGAAGAAAAAATCAGCACACTAAACAATATCAAGGCCATAATCACCTCAGAGATACAGTTAAAGCGAATTAATAACGAACGTAAAACTAAAGAAAAAATAATGAATTATTCAAAGGCAATGTATGGTGCTGGGTACTCACATAATATTAATGCAGAAGATGTATGCACTGAACTGAATGGTAAGGATTTAAAATATAGGGGAATGGATAATAACTTCGATAAGTAGAACATGCGCTTTGCTTACTGGGTTGCGCCCTATACGCGCCGTGGGGTTGGTTTAGATGTGGAATCTAAAGGCAATTTGAGGTCAACTTCTTAAGGTCAATAAGCACTGAGAAGTTTTTCCGGTTCGAAAAATACAATGGGCATATAACCGGCGGCTTGCCTTGTTTAATGCTGCGCATGGCTTAAGTTCAAGTTCTTAAATTCAAGTTCAAGTTCATGCGCTTCGCTTACTGGGTTGCGCCCCAGACACGCCCAAAGGGTATTCCAGAGCAAATACCCTTTGGAATCCCGTGCCTTTTAGTGTTGTTTACATGTACGGCACCAGACGATGAGTTTGTTTCAGTTGCCACCGTGTGTGGCGTTGGTCGCGCCGCTGCGCGGTCCCCTCGTTCGTTCGAAAGCCAAAAACGTCTTTCTCCCTCGCTCAGCGCCGCCCCGAGACCGCCAATTCGGTCTATCTAAGAAAAACCGGCAACCTAAGCTGAGATCAAAAGACCTTTCTTCTGGCAAAAATTTTCTTTTGAAGGTGACATTCTGCGAACATCGGTTTTATTAATTCAGAAACGAAATCAAAAGTTATATTTAGTCTCGAACAAACCTAAGAGACCTATCTTTGTGAGATCGGCTTTTGACCGCCGTGGAGTTGCCGGTTTTTCTTTTTAGCTGCTATTGGCGGCCTCGGGCCTACGCTGAGCGAAGGAAAGGGAGACGCTTTTGGCTCCCGACTGAGTGAAGGCAGCCAGCAGGGCCGTGGCCAACGCCACGCGCGGGGGTAACTGAAACGATCTCCTTTTTTTTCCACTGATCTGGTCGCGAGGGAAAAGGGCCCGGGATTCTCAAGGGTGGCGGCCCAGTGCCACCTTTGAGGCGCGTCTGGGCCGCAGCCCAGTAAGCGAAGCGCATGAAGTTGAAGTTGAAGTTGAAGTTGAATTTGAAGTTAAGCTAAAGGCCGTGCGCAGCATCAAGTGTGGCTTTGGTCGCGATCAACTTTTAAGGCCGATAAACTCTGAGGAGTTTTTCCGGTTCACTCATTTCAATGGTCATTTAACCAGCCGCGCCGGAACCGGGCAAGAGGTCTCCAGGGCGAGCCCTCTTGCATCTCCGCGTTTTGGGTGCTGCGCACGGGCTTTAGATGCTGCGCACGGGCTTTTTACGGCCGATAAACTCCGAGGAGTTTTTCCGGTTCACTAAATTCAATGAGCATTTAACCGGCAGTGCCGGAACCGGGCAAGAGGTCTCCAGGGCGAGCCCTCTTGCATCTCCGCGCCCCCTTGGTGTTGCTTGTCTGTACGGCACCAGACGATGAGTTCGTTTCAGTGACTCCCGTTTGTGGCGTTGGTCGCGCCGCTGCGCGGTCCCCTCGTTCGTTCGAAAGCCAAAAACGTCTTTCTCCCTCCCTCAGCGTCGCCCCGAGACCGCCAATCAGGGCTATTAAAGAAAAATCGGCAACCTAAGCTGAGGTCAAAAGGCCTTTCTTCTGACAAAAACTTTCTTTTGAAGGTGACATTCTGTGAATATCGGTTTTATTAATTCAGAAACGAAATCCAAAGTTATATTTAGTCTTGAACAAACCTAAGAGATCTATCTTTCTGAGATCGGCTTTTGACCGCCGTAGAGTTGCCGGTTTTTCTTTTTAACTGCTATTGGCGGCCTCAGGCCTACGCTGAGCGAAGGAAAGGGAGACGTTTTTGGCTCCCGACTGAGTGAAGGCAGCCCGCAGGGCCGTGGCCAACGCCACGCGCGGGGGTAACTGAAACGATCTCCTTTTTTTGCACTGATCTGGTCGCGAGGGAAAAGGGCCCGGGATTCTCAAGGGTGGCGGCCCAGGGCCACCTTTGAGGCGCGTCTGGGCCGCAGCCCAGTAAGCGAAGCGCATGAACTTGAACTTGAACTTGAACTTAATAATTTGAATTTAATAACAAATTTAAAATTAAAAACATTATCCTCAGATTCCAAATCTAATCCTGCACTCTTATAGATTTATACATCACACTCGTACTCTCATAAATCCCTTCCGTTGAAAGCGCATATCCCGGAATCGTGCCGCATAACTCGTAGCCCAGTGATTGATACAAAGTTTGAGCATCGCTGTCAGTAACTGTATCGAGCACTAACAAGGTTTTATTCAGGCTGCGGGCCAGCTTTTCGGCTGTTTGCATCAGCCTGCACGCGACTCCCTGCCTTCTGGCATCGGGATGCACCAGCAACTTAACTACGTCGGCGCGATGCTGGCCGTTGCCGGGCATATCGACCACTAACTGCACTGTGCCTACAATTCGTCCATGAAGACGTGCTACCAGAATGCGCCTTTCACCGGCAGCAAAGGCTGGCAAAAGTTTATGCCAAAATGCCAAAGCCTCGGCCTGACCAAACGGTAGAATAAAGCCTACGCTGGCGCCCAATTTCACGCAGGCTTCTAGCGTGTCGCTAAGGCTGAGCAAATCTGCCTGTGAAAAGTCCTGCGAGTGCGGCTCATTTTTCAATTCACTGATCGTTATCACGTTTTAATTCCTTGTTATCAGGGACGACAAATCACAATGCTGTAATGGGCATCTTCCGGTCCCGGTACATAAAAGGTTGAACTGCCAAAAAGATGAAAGCGCAGACAGTCCCCGGCCTCCAGACGATACTGCTGCTGGTCAAGCGTAAGTTCCAACACTCCCGAAATAAGCCAGACATGCTGCTCAAGGCCGAACACCGGCGGTGCATCGTAGTGAATTCTGGCCCCCGCCTTTAGTCGACCCGACATAAATTCGGCCTGAAAATCCCTTGCAGGCGGAGAAATGGCCCGCCGCTCGAAACCGGTGCGGGTGTCGCGCCATACAGACTGATGCCCGTGGCGTATCAGTTCAGCCGGATTATCTTCTAAATCCATTAGCAATCTTGAAGTGGGTAAACCATAAGCCGCGCTAAGCTTTCCCAATAGAGCGGCTGTTGGGCTAGTCTCCGCTCGCTCGATACGTGACAGCGTGGCGCGGCTGATTCCCGTCTTTTCAGCCAGCATTTCCAGCGACCAGTCTTGGGCAACGCGGAGTGCCGAAAGCCTTTGCGCCAATTTTTGCTCATCGTTCATTGGTATGACCTTAACCAAAAATCCCAATTACGAGAATATATCCCTAAATTGAGACAACCACAAATGGATTAAATTTTTAGCGAAATTTAAGCAAAGTTAACAATCTCAACTTGTACAAACACAATTATCTTGTACAAGTTGATAATGAAGGACTAAAGTAATTAAAAGCTCTGTTATTGATCGGAAAATTTTATGTCTTTGTACAGCATCGGCGAGGTCGCACGCATTTGTGGCATTAACCCAGTAACACTGCGCGCATGGCAGCGTCGATACGGCCTGCTTAAACCTCAGCGTACCGAGGGTGGGCACCGCTTATTTGACGATAATGACCTAGAGACAATTCGCACAATCATTGGCTGGATAAATCGCGGCGTGCAGGTCAGTCAGGTTAAAGCGTTATTGGAAGGTAATGAAGCCCCGGTGGCCAACGGCTGGGTGCAAATTGAACAAAAATTATTATTAGTGCTGCAGGAAGATAAAACGCAGAAAGTACGCCAGCTTATTCTGGAGCTAGGCCGTGAATATCCTGCTGAAAACCTTATCAATCATGTTGTAAGGCCATTAAGAACTCGCCTGTCGGCCAATATCTCTACCTCTTACCTGCTTGGAGTGCTGGATGGCATTCTGATCGAACACGCCGTGATGAGCATGGCCGCAGCCCGAAAAAAACCGGGCGTTAAAGTGTTGCTGGCTGGATGGGGAGAAATTGACCGCACCGAGCTGTGGCTTGAGGCCATCGTGCTCAGTCACCAGGGTAAACACATTGACTTGCTTCCCGAGCCTTTAGCCGATCCGCATTTTGAAAATGTTAAAGCCGAGCGGATTCTGCTGTGGGCCGAGGGCCGAATGACCCGTGCGCATTACAGCAAATATCTTAACTGGCAGCAGGTAGGCTTACCGGTTGAGCTTCTGGGTAGCGCAGCCATGCTGTTGCAATCCGCTGCGGATGAGGAGTCGGCAGCACATTCTGCAGAGGAAGGAGATCCGCATGATAAATACCTCACCTGATTATTCATCTGAGACCCCCACAGCCCATTTGGCAACTCTTGAAGGGCTGAAGGCGTTTTATCGCAATATGGACTCCGCAAGCCTTTCCCAACTTCCCGATATTTACCATTCGCAAACGGTGTTAGTTGACCCCGTTGGCCGTCATGAGGGCCTGCCCGCCCTCAAACACTATTTCGAGCAGTTGCTGGCTCAGACAGAATACTGCCGTTTCGATATTCAGCAAACCCTGACTCAGGATGATGAAGCCGTGCTGTTCTGGCGGATGACCTATGCCCATCCACGGCTAAGAAAGGGCCAGGAGTTGACTCTCGACGGCACCAGTCATTTGCGTTTTAGCGAAAATCGAGTGATCTATCAACGTGATTTCTATGACATGGGCGCAATGCTTTACGAGCATATTCCGCTGTTGGGTAGTGTTGTAAGGGCCGTCAAGTCGAGGTTAGCGCCATGAAACACGTTCTAATCACTGGCGCAAGCTCGGGCATTGGCAAACAGCTGGCACTGGACTATGCCGCTGAAGGGTGGAAAGTCACCGCCTGTGGCCGCAATGTCGAACGTCTGGAAGCCCTCGCCGCCGCCTCGGAGCAAATTAGTATCCTGACCTTTGATATTACTAATCTTGAAGACACCCGTCAGGCGCTGGCATGGGTGCAGGCCGATCTTGCGATTCTTTGCGCGGGAACCTGTGAGTATCTCGATAACGGCGTGGTCGAGGCTGATAAAGTCTTGAGAGTCATGACGACCAACCTGATGGGTCCGATTAATTGCCTTGATGCCCTGCTGCCCGGAATGGCGACCGGAACGCGTATTGCGCTGGTTGGCTCTACCGCCTCGCTGGTCCCGCTGCCGCGTGCGGAGGCCTACGGCGCATCTAAAGCGGCTCTGGCCTACTTCTGTCGCAGTCTGTCGCTGGACCTCGCCCCGCGCGGTATCGCGCTGTCGCTGGTCATGCCCGGTTTTGTAAAAACACCGTTGACCGACAGCAACGATTTTCCCATGCCAATGATGATAACCGTGGAAAAATCATCCGAATTTATTCGAAAAGGTCTAGCGCGTGGCGCAAGCGAAATCGCTTTTCCGCCGCTGTTCGCCTGGGTGTTGCGCTTTATTTCAGTGTTACCGCAAAGCCTGCTACGGCTTTTGGCTAAGCGATTGGTAAGGTGATTCGCCTATGAAAGTTGCCATTATCGGCAGTGGTATTTCAGGTCTTAGCAGTGCGTGGATGCTGTCTCAACGGCAGCCGGCGTGCGAAATTACTGTTTTTGAAGCAAATGCAACACTAGGCGGACACACCGCAACAGTTGATATCAAACTCGGCCAGCGTGATTACGCAATTGATACCGGATTTATTGTTTATAACCAGAAAACTTATCCGCGCTTTATCGCCCTGCTCGCGCAACTGGGCATTATCGGGCAACCGACGGAAATGAGTTTTTCCGTCCACAATCCTGACAGCAAACTGGAATATAACGGCCATACATTGAACACCTTGTTTGCCCAGCGCCGCAACCTTTTCAAACCCAAATTCTGGCGATTTATTCGTGAAATCCTGCGCTTTAACGCCCTGTGCAAGCATCGTTTACAGCAGCCGCAGGGTCAGGAAGAGACGCTGGCAGATTTATTGCACCAAAACGGATTTTCCGACTATTTTGCCTTGCATTACGTCTTGCCGATGGGGGCTGCGATCTGGTCCTCATCCCTCGATGATATGAGCAAGTTTCCACTGTCGATGTTTCTACGCTTTTTTGACAATCACGGCCTGCTGGATGTCGCCAATCGGCCACAGTGGATGGTGGTCCCCGGCGGCTCGCGCGAATATATTCGCCGCATGCAACAACAGTTGCCCGCTAGCGTAAAATTGCTGACCAACACGCCGGTATTATCCGTAACCCGCGCTGAGGATGCCGTCACTATTGAGTCTACGCTGGGGAGTGAGACCTTCGATCAAGTGATCTTCGCCTGCCATTCCGATCAGGCATTGAGGCTGCTGCCCTTCCCAACCGATGACGAAAAACAGGTGCTCGGCGGGATCCCTTATCAGTCAAATGATGTCATTTTACATACCGATATTAATCATTTGCCCAACCATCGACGCGCCTGGGCGAGCTGGAACTATCGCCTGCCAGCGGGCCTGGAGGAGGTTGGCAAAAACAGCAGTTCTGCGGCGTTGATAAACGAACGCAAAGCCAGCGTGACTTACAACATGAACATTTTGCAGGGTATCCAATCGGATGAAACATTCTGTGTGTCGCTAAACCCGATGACGCCCATTGATGAAAGCAAAATTCTGTTCAAGGCCGAATATTGGCATCCGGTATTAAACCTTGCCAGCTTTGCGGCGCAACAGAATCGCGGTTTGATCAACGGTCATAATCGCAGCTGGTTCTGCGGCGCTTACTGGCACAACGGCTTTCACGAAGATGGCGTAAGAAGCGCCGAAGAAGTTGTAGACCAGCTGCTGGCAAAGGACGCGGCATGAACAGCGCACTGTATGTAGGCGGCGTGCGCCATCGGCGATTTAAACCCATCGACCACCATTTTGATTACGGCATTTTTATGGCGTTGATCGACCTCGATGAAATAGATCAGCTGCCTGCACACGGGATCAGCCTTGAGCATTTTTCCTCGGCGACCTTTAAACGCAGCGACTATCTGGGTGGTGGTGATATTAAAACCACCGCCCAGCAGCGAATTTTGGCGCTGACTGGCGACAATTTAGAGGGCCGCGTGATGTTGCTTACCCAGCTACGCTATTTCGGCATCTACTTTAATCCGGTTAATTTTTACTATCTTTATGATAAAAATGACGTTTTATGCTGGATGCTGGCCGAAGTTCGCAACACGCCTTGGGACGAGCGCCATACCTACGCCGTACTACCGGATGGCTCGCAGACCACAGAAAAGGCGTTTCACGTTTCACCTTTTAATCCGATGGACATGATTTATCACTGGCAGCTGACCCCACCGGGTAAACATCTGCGTGTGCATATTGAAACCCACCGCCAGGAAAGGGAGTTCGATGCCACGTTGACACTGGTTTTTCAGCCGTTAACCCGCCAAAACCTGCGTAAGCAGCTTAGGCGTTTTCCTTTGATGACGGTTAAAACCGCAGTAACTATTTACTGGCAGGCGGTGAGATTGTGGTTAAAACGCGCGCCAATTTATTCACATCCTCCCGCTGATAAGGATTGACCATGAATTCACCTGATTTGCGACTTGCCCAACACGCGGGCAGCCGTCGTCGCAAGGGATCGCGTACGCTGTTGCTCAGGATGCTGAAGCAATTGCGCGGTGCAGGGCTGACTTTGCAAGAATTTGATAACGAACCGATGTTTTTCGGTGACGACACTGCGCCTTTGCAGGGGCAAATCGAAATTCATGATTTGCGCGTCTATCGAAGAGTACTGCTTGGCGGCAGTATTGCGGCGGGAGAAAGCTATATCGACGGCGACTGGACTACGCCTAATCTCACCGTTGTGCTGCAACTGTTGGCGGAAAATCTGGTGCTGGTTGATAAAATCGAGGCGCGTTTCAGCTGGCTGACTTCCCCAGTAAACAGCGTGTTGCATTTTTTGCGTCGCAACAGTCCGAGCCAGGCGCGCAAGAATATCTCTGCCCATTACGATCTCGGCAATGATTTTTATCAGGGCTTTCTGGATGAAAACATGCTGTATTCCTCAGCCTGGTTCCAGGGTCCGCATATGACGCTGGAAGAGGCGCAACAGGCTAAAATGCGCCGCCTTTGCGACCAGCTCGAGCTGCGCGCGGAAGATCATCTGTTGGAAATTGGCACCGGATGGGGCGCGATGGCAGAATTTGCCGCGCGGGAATACGGTTGCAAGGTAACTACAACCACTATTTCTCGCGAGCAGTTTGATTTTGCCACCCGGCGTATCGAGAAAGCCGGTCTGAGTACACAAGTCACTGTGCTATTTGAAGATTATCGTGCCCTGCGCGGTCAGTACGACAAATTAGTTTCAATAGAAATGATCGAAGCGGTGGGTAAACGCTATCTGCCGACCTTCTTCAAACGCTGCAATGCTCTGCTTAAACCCCGTGGACGCATGGCGCTGCAAGCAATCACTATTGCCGATCAGCGCTATGAACATTACAGCCGTAATGTGGACTTTATTCAGCGCTACGTTTTTCCGGGCGGCTTTCTGCCGTCTATTAATGCAATGACCGAAAGCATGACCCGCCATACCGGGCTGGTAGTGAGAGATTTGTTTGATATTGGCAATGACTACGCCCGCACGCTGCACGAATGGCGCGAGCGCGTTCTGAGATACTGGAACATGCAAAATGCCCAGTACACCGACGAGCGTTTTCGTCGGCTGTGGGTATTTTACCTGTGCTACTGCGAGGCAGGGTTCCGCGCACGAACAATCAGCACCGTACAACTGGTTGCCGAGCGCCGTGCATGAAAACGCTGCGCTTCTGGCTGCTGACGCTGGGGTTCGACCTGTGGTGGACTCTGGCGGTTTGGGGCCAGGAGAGCGTGGAGCTTTTGCTGGTAATCGGCGCGCTGGTGATGCTGTTTTTTACCCCGTCTCGCAGGCGAAAATGGGTAGTTATCGCCTGCCTGTTGGGGATCGCCATGGATTCGCTGTGGTGTGCCAGCGGGCTATTTGCCTTCACTGATATCAGCGGGGTTCCGCTGTGGATGATGGCGCTGTGGTTGAGCTTTAGCGCCTGGTGGCTGTGGTTTTGCAGCCATATTTCGCTGAGCTGGGCGTGGATGATCCCACTCGGCGCGGTGAGCGGTCCTTTGGCTTATTACATCGGGATGCGTCTTGATGCAATGCAGCTGGTCGCGTCACCGCTGTGGGTATTTTCCTTGCTGGCGCTGGGCTGGGCCTGCTATCTGCCGCTGATAAGCCTGCCAGTGCTTGGCCGTCAACGTGAATAAGAGGTGATGATGAAAGCGATTTTTCTCTCTGTTTTACTGCTGACTACCAGCCTGTGCCTTATACCTTTGGCTCAGGCAGCGCAGTGGTCCGGTTGGCCGCAAACCGGTTCAGCCAAATTAACCTGGGCGTTTTTCGACGTTTATAATTCTCAGTTGCGCACTCCTTCCGGAAAATATCAACCCAATGTCTGGCCACAGGCGCTGATCATCAGCTATTTGCGCGATATCAGTAATAAAGATTTGGTCAAAGCCACATCAGACCAATGGAAAGCGTTGGGACTGCTCGATGAAGCCAATCAGCACCAATGGCTTGAGCAAGTGCAGAAGATTTGGCCCGACGTTAAATCGGGTAACGAAATCACTTTTGTCGCCGACTCACAGGGTGGGCAGTTTTATTTCCAGGCCGACGGTGTGAGTTCACCTTCGCCGATTGGCGCGCGATTTGATCGCTCGTTTCGCGACGCTTTTTTAGCTATCTGGTTATCCCCTTCCACCCAATATCCTCAGCTGCGCAAAGGGCTGACCGGAGCACGTTAAACAGGAGTTACCATGCTGAATTTCAAGGTTTATACTCGTTATATGCTGCTGGCAATCGCCATGCTACTTGCCGGTTGCAGCGCCAAAATCGATGACTACAAAGGCACTGAGCCGCAGCTGGATATCTTCAGCTATTTTCAGGGCAACAGTCAGGCATGGGGGATGATTCAGGACTATAGCAATAAACAGACACGACGTTTCTCGGTGCAGATTCGCGGAGACGTGGTGGCAGATACCTTAACCTTGCACGAAGACTTTACCTACAACGACGGCGAGAAGCAGACCCGAGTGTGGCACATTCGTCGCCTGGCTGACGGCAGCTATCAGGGCACCGCAGGGGATATTATTGGCGTCGCGATCGGTCATTCACAGGGTAACGCGTTTAACTGGAACTACGTGATGGATATCAAGGCCAGCGGTAAAACCTACCGCCTGACCTTTGATGACTGGCTGTTCAAGCAAGACGATCGCCATCTGATGAACGTGACTTCGCTGACCAAATTCGGCATTCAAGTTGCCAGGGTGACGCTGTTCTTTGAAAAAGAATAAATTGAGAAAAGTAGCCAGATAAACAGTTGGATAGATTTAAAAGCAATACTTGCAGAAACAACTGCTGGCCTTGAATTCAGCCTCCTGCCAACGCGGGAGGCTAAATCTTAAACTTTCACTTTTTCCAGCCCGGCGGTTTTGGGTTTGAATACTAAACGCCCAAGGGTGACCAGCAATACAGCGCTAAGGATCACGCCAAGCGCCAGCCATTCCACCAGCGAAAGCGACTCACCGGCAAAACCGATGCCTAACAGAACCGCCACGACAGGATTGACATAGGCATAGCTGGTCGCAATGGCTGGCCTTACCGTTTTGAGTAAAAACATGTAGGCGCTGATAGCAATCATTGACCCCATTACCACCAAATAGGCCAGCGCAGCAAAACCGGCTGGCGAAGGCGTTTGCGTCAGTTGCTCGCCGCTAATACGACTGGCAATCAGCAGCACCACTCCGGCAATAATCATCTCCGCTGCACCGGCCATCAACCCTTTTGGCAGCTTGACGCGAGCCGACAGCACCGAGCCAAACGCCCAGCTCAAAGAAGCCAGCAGGATCAACAATGCGCCCCACGGATTGCCGCTCAGATTGCTGCCGGTGTTGAGCAACACAATGCCCAGCAGGCCGATGGCAACGCCAGTCCACTCCAGTCGGCTATTGGGCATGCCAAAAATTCGGCTAAAGCACAGCGTAAATAAAGGCACGGTCGCCACCATGACAGCCGCAATTCCAGACGGCACGTCAAGATGCTCGGCCACCGTCACCAGGCCGTTACCCACGGTCAACAACAGGACGCCAATCAATCCCGCCGCCAGCCATTCTTTCATAGAAGGGACTTTATGGCCGCGCAACTGCAGGAAAGTAAACATAATGACTCCGGCGACAAAGAAGCGCAGCCCGGCCATCATCATCGGCGGCCAGCTTTCTACCCCGATGCGGATCACCAGATAGGTCGATCCCCAAATGAAATACAGCGCAAACATGGCGGCAATAACCGGTAAAAGCGAACGCAAGGCTGAACGAGACATAAAATTTACTTATAGCTTAAAATCTAGAGGACAGTAGTTAACGCCATTGCTGGTGTATTGAGCAAGTTAAAGCGTGCTAATGAGATAAAAAGTGAAGGAAAAGTTTCAGCATGTAGTGAAAATGTATTTTTTGCGGAGCTTTCGCACAAATTATGGCTGTGTGATGCGAGGTAAAAGTTTTATACTTACCGTCTATTTTTTAAAAAGCTTGGCAAAAGATGAAAACTTTGAGTAAAAAACTGTTTATCGCCCTGTTCGTTCTGATGGCCATTGGCGGTATCGGTGGTGTGATGGTCGCAGGCTATGCCATTGTTATTGAAGAACCTGTCAAAATGCCAGCCAGCGTGCCTACTCCCGCCCCGGCGCAATCTTCTACGGCTTCCTGAACCTGCCCCCTCCTGCTCTGAGTGTTGCTGTTTCAACCAGCGCGTGTCGGCAGGCGGGGTTTACTCGTAAAACCGAGGCATTTTCTCTGATTTTCTGTTGCCTGAGCCTTTCATGAGTTTCACAAATGTATTTCCATTTATTTATATAAGAACTGTATTTTTAATATTCTTTTTTTTATTCTACAATTCCCGCTCTGACATATAAAAATGGATATTATCATGAAGACTCAGGAAATTACTTTCATTAGGCCAATAACCCAAGAGCCGGAATTACAAAAACCCAATAATAAAAATGAAATCATTAATAAATTAAAAGGAATCGTCAACACTCAAAACAAAGTGTTCAACCAACAGTCATTTGATTATAAAAATTATTTTGAACAAACTCAGGAACCCTTGCTTTCCCCGCGAATGGTTATGAACTTAAAAATTAAGTTACCAGAATGCCCAAGCCAAACGCCATCAGAACAGACTATAAAAAAAAACGTTTTATTAGCCCCGACAGCCTGGCATCAGCCAAGAGAAAAGCACTTCCAGCCGAATTTCTAGGCACCACGCCCAGAGATTCTCTAGCCTCTTCCGACAAGCATTCTGAGCTTTTACGAGGATTTAGGCCAGCACTTATCGAAACAAGTAATAAAAATCAGATCAGCAAACCGATTCCAGCGCCTCGACTTTCTCTGCAACCATTACCGGCTCCTCAGCCTTTATTCAAACCGATACCCGCACCGAGGTTAAAAACATTAAATAAAGATCTGTTAGAAAAATCCTTCTCCCTGCCAAATAATATTGTCACGCCTTGCGATAATATTATTGCTGCTGCAGAAAAAATTCAGCAGACTTTATTAAATGCGATTCATATTATGTCGGTGAAAAATCAGGATCTGCTATTATCCAGTCAATTATCTCACGTTGCTTAATTGATTAGTCGTTAACTTAAAATAAATTAACCTTGAGCTGGAGGCTGCCAGTTTTGCAAACGACGGCTCCAGCGCTCAAAAGCCATATCCACAATAATAGCCAGCAGCGCAACTACGATTGCACCCTGTAAAACATAGGCAGTGTTAAATCCGCTCAAGCCGATAATAATAGGCGAGCCGAGGCTTTGTGTACCGACCGTTGATGCAATTGCGGCGGTACCAATATTGATAATCACCGAGGTGCGAATGCCTGAAAGGATCACTGGCGCAGCCAGCGGCAACTCGACGCGAGTCAGGATTTGCCAACGGCTCATGCCGACCCCCTGGGCAATTTCACGGGCCGAAGCGGGAACCGATTCAATCCCGGCGATGGTCCCCTGCAAGATGGGTAACAAGCCATAAAGCACCAGCGCGATAATCGCCGGCTTTTCACTGAATCCCATCACCGGCACTGCGATGGCCAGGACGGCTACCGGCGGAAAGGTTTGCCCCATAGCGACCAGCGTTTCAACCAGTGCGCGAAACTCCTTACCTGCAGCTCGCGTAACGCCAATCCCCGCCAGCATGCCGATGACTACCGCAATCAGGCTTGATGCGCCTACCAGCAGCAAATGCGCCCAAACCAGACGGGCAAAGCTGTCTTGCAGATACACTGGGCGGTCGAGATCCGGGAACAGCCAGTGAAATAACCAGCCTAATGAACTCATGCCAAAAATCAGAGCAAGAAACACCAAAATCACCCACGGCAAAGGGTCGCACAGAGCGCGCAGCCAAACTGCACGACCCTTTTTTTTAGCATGATGCTCAAGGTGGCTCACGATTCGGCCCTCGTGTTCAAAAGATCATCAAAGTGCAAAACACCCAGCGGCTGCTGATGCTCATCCACCACCGGCAATCGCTGGGTATGACGAGCAATAAACACCGACAAAGCCTCGCGTAGGGTCATTGCAGCGGGCACAGGTTCACCTGTAGCAAATTCGCCTTTACGCGTTCGCTCCCCGACCAGGAAAAGGGAAAGCAGTTTGATACCGCTATCGCTGCGGCCAAAAAAGTCTGCCACAAACGGCGTTGCCGGACGGGTTAGCAATTCCAGCGGCGTGCCCTGTTGCACGATCTGCCCGTCGTTGAGTAACACGATACGGTCGGCCAGGCTTAGCGCCTCGTCGATATCATGAGTAACCAGCACGATAGTGCGGCCAGAAAGCTGATGAATACGGGCAATTTCATGCTGTAACGCCGCTCGGGTTACCGGGTCCAGCGCGCCAAAGGGTTCGTCCATCAACAACACTTCCGGATCAGAGGCCAAAGCACGTGCCACGCCGACCCGCTGCTGCTGACCGCCGGAAAGCTGGTGCGGGTAACGTTTGCGAAACTGCTGAGGTTCCAGATGCAGCAGCTCCATTAACTCGGTAACCCGATCGCGAATTTTTGCCTGCGGCCATTTCAACAATTGCGGCACGGTGGCAATATTCTGCTCTACCGTCCAGTGCGGAAAAAGCCCGATCGACTGAATTGCATAGCCCATCCGGCGGCGCAGATCTTCGGCACGGAATTTCTCGATAGGCTCATCGGCAAAGGTAATCTGCCCCTGATCGTGTTCCACCAGGCGGTTGATCATTTTCAGCGTGGTTGATTTGCCCGAGCCGGAAGTGCCTATCAGCACGGTGAACTCACCTTTGGCAATATGCAAATTGAGATCCTGCACCACGGCTTTACCGGCAAAATGTTTGCTGACTTGAGAAAAATTAATCATCTGCGCGAGGTCTCCAGAATTGAGACTAAAAATTTAAATATTCCATCGATGATTACCGCCATCAACACCACAGGGATCACCCCGAGCAATACCAAATCCAGCGCACTGCTCAATAACCCCTGGAACATGACAGCCCCCAGTCCTCCGGCTCCAATCAGTGCTGCCACCATAGCCATGCCCACGGTTTGCACCGCCACAATGCGGATACCCGACAAAATAACCGGCAAGGCAATTGGGATTTGTACTTTATAAAACACCTGTAAACGGCTGAGGCCCATGCCCGTGGCCGACTCGATAACGCTCGGCGCTACCGAGTTCATTCCGGCAATCACACTGCGCACCAGTGGTAATAGCGAATAAAGCACCAAGGCGATAATGGCCGGTGCCGCGCCTATCCCGCTCACGCCATGATTCGCCAGCCATGGAACGGCTTTCGCCAGTCCTGCAAGCGGTGCCAGTAACAGTCCAAATAGCGCAATAGAAGGCAACGTTTGAATAATATTCAATACTGAAAGGATCGAAGGCTGCCAGCGCGGCGAGCGGCTACAAAAAATGCCCAGCGGCAGACCAATCAGAATCGCCGGGATCAGCGTGCCAACCAATAAGCCGAGATGCTGCCACAGCGCGTCATCGAAGACGTCCGATCGGTTGTCATACTCTTTTAATAGAGAAAGCTGCGACAGCTGGCCAGTGATCATCAGTAACACAATCGGAATAACCAGTTGCAGGTTTAATAGAACACGCCAGCTGTGATTAGCGGTTAGGCGGCTGATGGCATCCGAGGCAATCAGCAGCGACAAGGCGCAACAGGCCCAAAATCCGCCGCCGAAAGAAATTCGCGCCAGACTGTCTTCATCGCCACCGGTCATTTTGAATGCCGCATGGCCTGACAGTGCCACCAGCGCGGCAAGCAGCAGTTCTGCCAGCAACATAACCAGTAAATAAACAGGTCGTGAAGGAGCAATAAAAGACATTATCAATAGCAAAATCAAAGGCACCAGCAACAGCACCGCAGGCCCTTGCAGCAAGTTTTGCAGTGGAATACCTGTTCCCGAAATTAGCCGATTCGGCGCATGGGTAATGAAAGCTAAACTCGCCCCGGCAATAATCAGCAGCACCATCAGCGTCAGCAGCACGCGATTTTTAATTAACTTGGTTTTAACTACCCGGCTCAAACCACTCCCCCAATGGAAATATTCGATTCAAGAACCATCCATGCAAATGCTCTAGGTCATTGACGTTGCAACAAGGCGGCCAGTAAATGCATCCCAATGAGCTGACTCAAGTCAGTGATTAGGTGTATGAGCGCAGCCAACGATGTTGCAGCTTCAAGGCCACTCCCCCAATGGAAATATTCGATTCAAGAACCATCAGTGAAAATACTCTAGGTCATTGACGTTGCAACAAGGCGGCCAGTGAATGCATCCCAATGAGCTGACTCAAGTCAGTGATTTGGGTGTATGAGCGCAGCCAACGATGTTGCAGCTTCAAGGACGACGAGTATTTTTGATAAAATTCTTGCTCTGCAAATACTTAGCAGCAACCTTCTTGGCATCGGCACCACCTACGGCAATCTGCGCATTGAGTTTTTGCAGCGTCGGCCCGTCCAGAGAGGCAAATACTGGTTTTAGCAGCGCAGGGATCTGCGGATATTCTTTCAAAACTGCTTCACGAATAATCGGCGTAGGGGCGTAAATCGGCTGTACGCCTTGCGGATCCTGCAAAGTTTGCAGACCTAATGCTGCGACCGGACCATCGGTGCCGTATGCCATTGCCGCATTGACGCCCGAGGTTTTCTCGGCAGCGGCTTTAATCGTTACGGCAGTGTCACCACCGGCCAACGACAGCAGCTGGTTTTGATTTAACTTGAAGCCATAGGCGTTTTCAAACGCAGGGAGAGCATCGGGGCGCTCGATAAATTCAGCCGAGGCGGCCAGTTTAAAATCTCCGCCGCCGTTAATCCACTTGCCGAGATCGGCCAGAGTTTGCAGATGATTGGCTTTGGCAACATCCTGGCGTACCGCAATAGTCCAAGTGTTGTTGGCCGGTGATGGGTCTAGCCAAACAATTTTATTCTGATCGTAATCGAGCTTTTTGACTTTCTCATAGCCCTGTCGAGCATTTTTCCACGCGGGATCTTTCTCATCCGAGAAGAAAAACGCGCCGTTGCCGGTATATTCCGGGTAGATATCAATTTCTCCGGCGGTGATTGCCCCGCGCAACACTTTGGTATTGCCCAACTGAAGTTTATTGGTGGTCTCGATGCCGTTTGCCTCTAGTACCTGAACAATAATATTTCCCAATAACGACCCTTCAGTATCGATTTTTGAGCCAACCTTCACGCTGTCGGCTGCGTGAGCGGATAAACTGAAGGTAGTTACCACGGCCAACGCCGTTGCGGCAGCTATACTTCTTAAACGAGCATTTCCTGTTGGGCGCGCCATGTTTTTTCCTCTTATTTGGGTAAAGTTCGGCTGAGATCAATGTAAAAAAAGCAGAATCTGTTCATAAAATGAGGGTGTTACAAGGATAGTTCAATTTTTGCAGAGAGCACAAAATGTGCCAGCCATAAAACCAGTCGCCTGGCAGGGAGTGAAATTACTTTAAGTGCTTAGCTTTACTAAAACTTCGCTGAATTGTTCCGCATTGATAATCACGCCGCAATAATGCGGCTTTTAATCGTGAAGAGAGGCAGATATGAGCAATATCACCCAACCAAGAATCACTCACGCCGCTGTGGTTAACGGCCATCATCACTTAAATTTTAGAAAATTCGAGCTCAAAGCCCCGCTTGAATACGAAGTCGGGGTGAGAATTGTGGCCTGCGGTATTTGCCATACTGATTTGGGATTTATGACTGAAGGCGCAGTTTTGGGACACGAAGGCGCTGGCATCGTCGAACAGGTCGGCAGCGCGGTAACTCGCGTCAAACCCGGCGACCACGTGGTGTTGTCTTATCAGTCCTGCGGTAAATGCTCCCCATGCGAAGAGCATCATCCCTATAACTGCGAACATTTCTCACAGTTAAACTTTGGCTTTCAACGCCTTGACGGTAGCAGCGCTTACCCTGAAGGCATTGATGGTCATTTTTTTGGTCAGTCCGCGTTTGCAGATTACTGCCTGGTAACAGAGCAGAATCTGGTAAAGGTCGATCCTGGCCTGCCGCTTAACCTGCTGGCCCCTTTGGGATGTGGTCTGCAAACCGGTGCGGGAACTGTATTAAATACCTTAAACGTTCAACCGGGTGAGAGCCTAATGGTGATGGGTACTGGCGCAGTTGGGCTAGCTGCGATTATGGCCGCTAAAATCGCCGGAGCTAAAACCATTATCGCAGTCGATCGCGACCCAGCCCGTCTTGCTCTGGCGGTAAGATTGGGAGCGACTGAAAGCATCAATTCAGATCAGGAAAACTATCTTGAGACTTTATGCCCGCATCTTGATTACGTGATTGATACCACCGGGATCAGGCATCTCGACGAGTTGGCTCAGGAAGTGTTGAAAGAAGGTGGCACGCTGGTGCGCTTGACCGGTTCAGCCGGGGAAACTTTTACCCGTGGTCGTAAAGCTATTAGCGTTATCCAGGGAGATTCCGTTGCGCAGGACTTTATCCCCAAACTTGTCGAATACTGGCAACAGGGGCGGTTCCCCATTGAACAGTTGATAACTTATTACGATTTCGACGACATCAATCGCGCCGTGAAGGATGCTCATAACGGTAACGTAATCAAGGCAGTGCTGATTTGGGAGTAACTCTTCGGCAATTGGTGTTGTTTTTGGTTGCAACATTTAAAGTTTTTTATTTTGAACAATAACTAATTTGCGCTTGAAGCTTGGCTGTCTGGACGTCTATACTGCTTTTTTTATTAAAAAGCGTAATTAAAAAAATGTCTGACACTATTGCGGCTTCTACCGCCGCCTCATCAGGGTACAACACGTCAAGCGCCGGTGACCAACCGACGCTCATCCGTTCTGCGTCGGATATCACTCGTCTGGTTAATCAGGGCGCAACCAAACTCAGCGATGCTCGCATTGTCGTCGCTATTGCACTGGGTGGCGTTTTCCTCGACGCCTATGATCTCGGTGGTTTAGCTTTCGGCATGAAAGACATCACTCGCCAATTTGGCCTCACTCCTTCGGGTGCCGGTCTGGTCGCTTCGGCGATTACACTTGGCGCAATCGTTGGCGCGCTGTTTGGCGGCTATCTGACTGACAAAATTGGTCGTTATCGGGTCTTTATGGCCGATATGTTCTTCTTTGTTATCGCCGCGCTGGCCTGTGCCTTTGCCCCGAATGAATGGGTACTTGGCGGCTCACGATTTGTGATGGGCGTCGGCGTAGGCATTGACCTGCCGGTGGCGATGGCCTTCCTGGCCGAGTTTTCCAAGCTTTCCGGGCGCGGTAACAAAGCGTCGCGGGTGGCGATGTGGTGCCCGACCTGGTATGCCGCAATCAGTATTTCCTACCTGTTGGTGCTGCTACTTTATGCCGTGTTACCTGCGGAAGATACCGGCCTGTTATGGCGTTTGATTCTCGGCTTCGGTGCCGTTCCGGCAATATTAATCATTGCTATCCGCCATCGTTATATGAATGAATCACCGGTTTGGACCGCCAATCAGGGTGATTTGAAAGGCGCTGCCGCTATCCTGCGTCGTTCATACAATATCAACGTTGAAGTGGCAGCTGACGCCGACCAACAAGCTCAGCCAGCAGTGCGCAAAGCGGCATGGAGCAACTATGGCCAACTGTGGAAAGGCGTTTATTTCAAGCGAACTCTGCTGGTCAGCGTGATGTCCGTCGCTTCGCCGTTTGCTTACAACGCCGTGGCTTTTGGCTTGCCGGTTATCCTTTCGACCTTCCTGAAACAGTCGGTGATTAGCACTATTCTGTTCTCGCTGGGCCTTAATCTGTGCTTCGCATTTGTCGGCGGCCTGCTGGCGGTACGTTTTGTCTCGAAGATTGGCGCATGGAATATGACTGTCGTCGGGTACGCCTTCCAGCTGATTGCGATGATTGGCCTGGCGCTGGTTGGCCGTCCAGCAGACAGCGCAGAGGCCGCTATCTCAATTTCGATGCTGGCATTGTTCCTGTTTGGTCAGGGTATCGGACCGGGTTCACACTCAATGACTTACGCCTCGCTGAGCTACCCAACTTCGCTGCGTGGGACCGGTGTCGGCCTGAGCCAGGTTGTTTCGCGTGTCAGCTCGACTGCTTCACTGTTTCTGTTCCCGGTACTGACCGCCGCGTTGGGTACCAAAGTGTTTTGGGCGATCGGCCTGGCACCGCTGGTGGGCGTTCTTATCCTGCTGGCTATCCGTTGGGAACCGTCTGGTTATGACGTCGACGCCGAAGATTTTGAAAAAAAAGTCTAAACGCTGACTCACAGAATATCAGCTATCAGGCAAGGCATTGGCGTCCTGCAATTTTCGTTTCGCGGCTTAAACCACCGTCGCGCGTGGTGCGAAAACAGGCCCGATGCCCGCTTCCCTTAGCAGAGCCACCAGCTCATTGCCCCCGTTAGGGCGGCTTTGGGCAAATTCAACTTCGGTGGCGACAATCGGGCTAATCCACAGCAGATTAACCGGGTCACCATAACAGCGCGGCAGCTGAAATTTACCCAGCGAATCGCCAAGCGCGGTGGAGATCACATGCCCCTCATAACCCAGCGGTGCCACCGGCGAAAGCAGCGTATGCCCTTCCCCCAGCCAGCTCAGCGTGGTCCATGGCAGCTGCGCATAGTTAGACATCGCGCTGGCCATCTGCACCGCATTGGCTTCATCGACATATTCCTTGCCTACCGCAAACGCCAGCTCGATACGACGATGATGCTCGGCTTCGTCGTTAAAAATCAGCTCAATCTGCGGCATCGGTCGAATGCTCATGCCTAGGGTAAAGAAATAATAATTGTGATCATCCTCATGCTGGGAAATCGCCATCGGTGGCCAGGTCCCTTGATCGATGGCGTAATATTTTACCGCCGGACCAAAGCGCTGCTCATAGCAGGTTGTGAAGTTACGCTGGATTTTCGGCCACGGATTATGCTCTTCCTGTGCCCAATCGCGCCAGAATTGACGAGTTTTATCCGCCAGTGCGTACTGGGTGTTGGTTGAAGCGGAGCCCAGCGGAAAAGTCAGAGAGTTTTGCTGAATACAGCCAGCCGAATAGCTGACGGAGTGATCGATATACAGGCTCCAGCCGGGGATCACCGCCAGCAACAGCCCGTGATACCACAGCGCCGCGCCGTCATCGCTTTCATTCCATAGAATCTGAATCCCGGCGGGATCCAGCGGTGCCTCGGCCTCCAGGCTGCGGCAATACTGTGCGGCGAGCATCGGAGGCAGGCCTTGTTCCAGCGCCTGATTATCGTCCTGTGTCGGGGCCGGAGAAAGATTTCTGACCCAACAACCGCGCATCCTTGGGAAACGATCGCGCAGATCTTCACGCGCATAAATATAAAGATAAACGACGCGATCGTCCTGTTCGACCATCGCAATCAGAGTCTGTTTATCGTTGCTGACTTTGGCGAGTATTTCTGACTGGCGCATGTTACCTCAATAGGATTAAGCCGCTTCTTATTCTCTTTGAGATAAAGTGTAGAACGTCTTGTGCGCTAACATAACGGGCAAAAATCCCAAAACTCAGGGAATACGCGGTTAATACCACGATTTATAGCCATTTTACCGGGCCGAGGTTGATTAACGACAATAGAGCCGGAATAGTTGCGCCAATTGAGCAGCCATCGGCGACAGCGTCGAGTCCTTTCTCTGAATAAGGTGGAAGGTCGCTTTTGGCAATGGCAGATCTAAATCCAGTGCAACCAGACTCTGCCCCATCAGCGGATCATTGATGATATCAACCGACAGCACCGACAGAAAATTGGTTTTGGCCAGCAGGCTGGTGCATGACATAAAGGTTTCACAGACCACGCTGATTTTCGGCTCCACCTCCAGCTCGCTAAACATCTCGCCGAGTAGTTTGTAATAGCTGCCACGCGGCGTCGGCAAGGTCCAGTCACAGTGCAGCAACTCTTTTATGGTGCGCGCCTTTTCAAGCGGATGGCCGCGCCGACACACCACGCGATACTCCTTATCCATAAGTTTTTCATATAACAGTTCGTTATCATAGGCACTTTGATAATAAGTATTGATAGTAAAGTCCAATTCACCCTGCCTCAATTCAGGGATCATCGACACCAGCTGCCCTTCGGCGATCCTGACTTTGACGTCAGGGAACTCGCGATGAAAACGATCGATCACCTCAGGCATGATAGTCCGCGCGATACTGGCACCAATGCCGATATTTACCTGTCCACTGGTGGCGCCCAAACGTTGAGCTATATCGTCCTGCGCGACCCGTAATTCCTCGAGTATCAGGCTGGCACGCTTGAAAAAAATCTCACCGCATTCGGTCAACGTTACCCCTTGACGCCGGCGGATAAACAGCTGTGCGCCAAGGCTGTCTTCCAGCTCTTTTATCGACTTGGTCAAGGCTGGCTGCGACAAACTTAAAAATCGGCTTGCGGCACGAATGCTGCCCTGGCGGCTAACGGCCACGAAGGCGCGTAGCTGATGCATTTTTATTGATGAAGACATGCTCTGATTGATAACCCCTGATTATCACCAAAAAGATTTTGGCATCTTATACGCCATGGTTGCTTTGTGTACATTGAAATCAAAGTGTCACATCTCACCTTTGAAAAAAACCGCTATTACCGCGAGAAAAAAGGATCTCATCATGGCTTTAAAGACATCAGAAGCAGGCGAAATTTCCTCATTGCACAAGCTTGCCGAGCGCGTTGACCACATTTTTCCCGCGCTTCAACAGCGCCGCCGCGACCTGCATAAGTACGCGGAGTCAGGCTGGCTGGAGTTTCGCACCTCGACGCTGGTCGCCGAACGCCTTAGTGAATTGGGTTATCAGCTGCAATTAGGCCGTGAAGTGATCGATGCGGATTCGCGCATGGGCTTACCGTCTGCCGAAGTTTTGAAGCAGCACGAAAAGCGTGCATTGGAACAAGGAGCCATTGCCCGCTGGATGCCGCATTTTTCAGGTGGTTTTACCGGTGTAGTAGCCACGCTGGTGACCGGTAAACCGGGGCCGGTGATAGGTTATCGCGTTGATATGGATGCACTGGACCTTAATGAAGTACTCAACGACCAGCATCGCCCATTCCGCGAAGGTTTTGCCTCTTTGAACGGCGGCATGATGCACGCCTGCGGCCACGACGGCCACACCACGATTGGATTAGGTCTGGCGCAGCTGCTAATGGAAATCCGCGACCAGCTTTGCGGCACCGTTAAAATCATTTTCCAGCCTGCCGAAGAAGGCACGCGCGGCGCGAAATCAATGGTCGCCGCGGGTGTGGTAGATGACGTCGACTTCTTCACCGCCGTACACATCGGCACCGGCGTTCCCGCCAATCATATCGTTTGTGGCAATGATACATTTATGGCGACCACCAAACTCGACGTGACTTTCACCGGCGTTGCGGCTCATGCAGGCGGCAATCCAGAACAGGGTCGCAATGCTTTGCTGGCTGCGGCCCAGGCAACTCTCGGCCTGCATGCCTTGCCACGACACAGCGCGGGCAGCTCGAGGATCAATGTTGGCGTGTTGCAGGCGGGTACGGGTCGTAACGTGGTGCCTTCCAGCGCCATGATGAAGGTCGAAACGCGCGGCGCGACTAATGAGGTTAACGAATTTATCTACCAGCAGGCGCTGAAGGTGATTTCCGGCGCGGCAGAAATGTACCAAGTGCAGTTTGAAACCAAACTGATGGGCGCGGCGCAAAGCAGCAAACCTACTGCCGCATGGGTCAATTACATTCATCAACAGGCACAAAAACTGGGTCTGTTTGAGGAAATTATTGACCGTCAGGAAGGCGCAGCCGGTTCGGAAGATGCCACTTACATGATGGAACGGGTGAAATCGCTGGGCGGTGAAGCGTCTTATGTTATTTTCGGCACCGATCTCAGCGCGGGTCACCACAACGAAAAATTCGATTTTGACGAACAAGTCATGACTCAGGGGATTAAAACGCTGGCCGCGCTGGCGCTTAACATTGCCTCTTTCAACAAGGAGTGAATATGTCTGCCTCAAAACCTGTGATCAGTTTTATCAATGATTTTATCGACAACCAGCGAGACGCACTTTCGGCGATCAGTAACGAAATCTGGGATCATCCGGAAACGCGTTTTGAAGAGTCTCATTCCTCAGCCCTGTTGGCCGACAAACTGCAAGCCAGCGGTTTTCAGATGCAACGCGGCGTCGGCGGCATGGAAACGGCATTTATCGCCAGCACGGGTGCGGGTAAACCGGTGATCGCCCTGCTGGGAGAATTCGACGCGCTGGCGGGCCTGAGTCAACAGGCCGGTTGTGACTATGCCGAGCCGCTGGAAGAAAACGGTAATGGCCACGGCTGCGGCCATAATCTGCTGGGCACGGCGGCTTTGGGCGGCGCGCTGGCAGTGAAAGCCTGGCTGGAAAGAGAAGGCATCGCGGGTACGGTAAGATTTTATGGCTGTCCCGGCGAGGAAGGCGGCTCGGGTAAAACCTTTATGGCGCGCGAGGGCCTGTTCGACGACGTTGACGCGGCACTAACCTGGCATCCGGAAACTTTTAGCGGCATGTTCAGCAACCCGACACTTGCCAATATTCAGGCGGCGTTTCATTTTAAAGGCGCGGCTTCTCACGCTGCTGCTGCGCCGCATTTGGGCCGCAGCGCGCTGGATGCGTTAACCCTGATGAACACTGGCGCCAATTTCCTGCGCGAGCACATTATTCAGGAAGCACGAGTCCATTATGCGGTAACCAATGCCGGAGGTATTTCGCCAAATGTGGTGCAGGCCGATGCAGAAGTACTTTATCTGGTTCGCGCGCCGCAGCTGGATCAGGCACAGGCTATTTTTGAGCGGGTGATTGATATTGCCAAAGGCGCGGCGCTGATGACGGGCACCAAAATGACCCTGCGTTTCGATAAAGCCTGCTCTAACTACGCGCCGAACCGCGAGCTTGAATCTCTGATGTACCAGTACGTGCAAGCCTTTGGCACGCCAGACTACACGGCAGAAGAGCGAGCCTTTGCGCAATCAATTTATGCTACCTTGAACGATCAGGATATTGATAATAGCCTGAACAGTATGGCAAAAACGGGCGGCACTGCGGGGCGTGAGTTTGCAGAAACACTGCGCAAATCACCGTTGACCGATTCTGTCGCGCCCTATTGCGCCAACGACAATATTCTTTATGGTTCCACCGACGTCGGCGACGTCAGTTGGCTGGTGCCCACCGCGCAGTGTTTCAGCCCGTGCTTCGTGGTTGGCTCGCCGCTGCACACTTGGCAAATCGTCTCGCAGGGCAGAACTTCTCTGGCACACAAGGGTATGTGTCTGGCCGCAAAAGTGATGGGTTCAACCGCGATTGCCCTGCTCAGTGAACCGGCGCTGCTGGAAGCCTGTCAACAGGAGCATCGCGCCGCTCGAAACCGTCGTCCTTATCATTGCCCAATCCCGGAGGGGATTAAACCTTCACCTTTAAAGTAAAACACGTTAAAAAGATCGACTACCCAGCGCCGAGCTTCGTTCAATCTCGCCGCTGGGTATAAAAAATAATAAAACCGCACGGCATGACCGGCGGAATTCAATGACGACTATTTTCGACGAGGGGTTTTATGAGTATTGAAGCACAGGAACATCATCACAGCCCAGGCGGCTTCTTCGGCTGGGTTGAGCGCGTAGGGAATAAAATCCCCAATCCATTTTTACTGTTTGTCTATCTAATAGTGCTGCTGATGTTAAGCAGCGCCGCGATATCCTGGCTCAATATTACCGCGGTCAATCCGACCAATGGCGAGATTATCCACGTTAAAAATCTACTCAGCGTCGAGGGAATACAGTGGATTTTGCCCAACGTAGTAAAGAATTTTAGCGGCTTTGCACCACTGGGATCCATTCTGGCACTGGTGCTAGGCGCGGGCCTTGCCGAGCGCGTCGGCCTGTTGCAGAGCCTGATGTATAAAATGGCGGCCGGTGTTAGCGCCCGCTATGCCAGCTATCTGGTTATCTTTATCGCTTTCTTTAGCCATATTTCTTCCGATGCGGCACTTGTGGTGATGCCACCGTTGGGCGCGCTGATTTTTCTTGCCGTAGGACGCCACCCGGTTGCCGGTTTGCTGGCTGCTATCGCCGGTGTCGGTTGCGGATTTACGGCTAACTTGCTGATAGTGACCACTGACGTATTGCTTTCCGGCCTTAGCTCGGAAGCCGCAAAAGTGATTAACCCGGCGGTACAGGTCAGCGTGGTGGATAACTGGTACTTTATGGCCGCCTCGGTGATTTTACTGACTTTGGTCGGCGGTATTCTTACCGACAAGTTTGTTGAACCGCGGCTGCCAGCTTATGAGGGCGAACGCAACGAGCAGATGAAGAAGTTGAGCCCGCAGCAGAATCGTGGTTTGGCGGCCAGCGGGATTGCGGCTGTAATCTTTATCGCGCTGGTGGCTTTGCTGGTGGTGCCGGAATCTGCACCGCTGCGCAATCCGCATACTCACGGCATTGTTCCGTCGCCGTTCATTATGGGTATCGTGCCGCTGATTATTTTGTTTTTCTTCGTGGTCTCAATCCCTTATGGATTGGTAACTAAACAGATCAAATCGCAAAGTGACATTCCGAATCTGTTAGTCGACCCAATGAAAGGCATGGCAGGTTTTATCGTGATGGTTTTCCCGCTGTCCCAGTTTGTGGCGTTTTTTAACTGGAGCAATATGGGCAAATTTATGGCGATCGGCTTGACCGATGTTCTTGAAAAACTGGGGATGACTGGCATACCGGCGTTCGTCGGGCTGATTTTCCTGTCGGCACTGCTGTGCATGTTTATCGCCAGCGGATCGGCTATCTGGTCAATACTGGCACCGATCTTCATTCCAATGTTTATGCTACTCGGCTTTCATCCGGCCTTTGCACAAATCGTGTTCCGTATCGCCGATTCTTCTGTGCTGCCGTTGGCCCCGATGTCGCCGTTTTTGCCGCTGTTCCTGGGATTCCTGCAACGTTACAACAAGAATGCGCAGCTTGGCACCTACTACTCGCTGGTGCTGCCGTATCCGGTGGTATTTTTCATCGTTTGGCTGTTAATGCTGGTGGTCTGGTATCTGTTGGGGCTGCCGATTGGTCCGGGCGTCTATCCGCACATGCCGTCTTAAAGCGTACACCTGCGGCGTTAGGGCAATCGTCCTACGCGCCGCATCGCCCTGCTCCAGGAACCATTGCGCACTGCCCAGCGCAGTACTTTAGCCACCCGATGCATGGAAAACTCAATCCCCTTACGGGTCAATGGCGAGATTTTAATCCCCAACTGATCTTGCGCCCACTGCGGTAAGAGTTCGATGCCTGCCCAGACCATCAGTTTGCCGACCGGCACCGCAATTTTACTGGGTGCCGGGGCATTTTTCAGCAGTCTCACCACTTCTAGAGTTCTTTCGTCGCAGCGTAATAAAGGGCGAATATTTTCTAAATAGGCGTTGATCTGCTGTACGTTGGTGGGCACGTTTTCGCCGCCCAAACCTTCAACAACGCGAGCAACTTCAAGGTAGTATTGATCCTGTTCGGCCAGACTTAAACTGGGGTTGCGATAGCGAAGATAGGATTGGAGAAAACTATAGGATTCAGCGACGTGTACCCAGACCAGCAATTCTGGATCGCTGGCTGCGTAAGGTTGCCCGCGAGCATCCTGGCCAGTGACGTTTAAATGAATGGATTTTACGCGCTCGATAAGCTTTTCAGCATCGGCCAACGAGGCAAAGGTGGTTCCTGAAACGAATTGGCTGGTACGTCGTAAACGTCCAAGCATGTCCTGGCGAAAGTTCGAATGGTCCCACACGCCCGCCAGAGCAAGAGGATGAAGCATTTGTAGCAGCAAGGCACTGACGCCACCACACAGCATGCTCGAGAAATCGCCATGAACACGCCACACTACGCTGTCAGGGCCAAAAAGCCCGACATCACCAAGAGGCTGTTCAAAGTCTATTCCTCCCAGCGCCAGGCCAGAAATGCTTAATACCTGGCGCTCAATCTTATTTCTAACCACTTCGGCTAATGCCATGGCACCTGATTCTCAAAGAGTTTTTAGTGTGCAACGGTCTTAGCCATTGGAACAGTACGTAGCTGTGGCCATACATACATCAACATATCAATAACGGCATCCAGCTGTTCATTGCTGGCCCCATCACGAGCCTGCACAGACATTCCCTGAACGGTGGTGGCGACATATTTTGCCAACAGCGAACTGTCAGTATCGCCAGGGAATTCACCCGTGAGTTTTTTCTTCTCGAAAAATTCAAACAGCGTGCGTTCCTGAGACAAGTGGCGCGAGCGCAACATCTCGGATATTTCCTGCGATGCGGCAGACATTCCTGAGGCAGCGCTAATAATAAAGCAGCCGTTCGGGGTGTCGCAGTCAGTGAACATCTCTGCCGTGGTTCGCAGATACTGCTCGATAGTCTGTTCAACAGACAGGTCTGACCGACTCAGCAAACACAAACTTTTTTCATAAAAGGTTGCCAGATAATGCTCTACAGCCGCGCGAAACAAACCCTCTTTGTTGCCAAATTCAGCATACAAGGTAGGGGCTTTGGCGCCAGTTGCTTCAACCAAGTCTGCTAACGATGTTGCTTCATAGCCGTGACGCCAGAACAGATTTAGCGCTTTACTCAGAGCAGTTCCACGATCGAACTGTTTTGGGCGACCACGACTTTTACGGACTAGTGCCGTCTGTTCAGTGCTCATACACCCTCCTTTCATCACCATTGTGATTATGGTTGTCAAAATATCTTAACGATCATTATTAAAAATAGTTGCGAAGAAGTCCAGTAGAGATTAATATTTAATTATCGAGCGATAAGTAAATCACTCCCTACGGATATCGACCCAGCTATAAAATAGTCACCCAGGACATAACATCATGAGAAACATCAAATTAGTTCTTGCAGTACTGGCATTGACCGCTGTGCCGGTTGCTAATGTTGCCGCACAGCAGACTTACATGATGCCTGCACAGACTCAGGAAATCGCAATGGTCAATGTGACTGGCGACAGCAATGTTGTCCAACCGCCACATGGCACCTTGAATCGTAAACCGCTACAGCCTGGTATTACGAGTTCACCGACCATTCCACCAGCCCCCAATGCGGCTCGTAACGCGCCATCAGCCATTTACTATTAATCCTTGGTAAATGCATCCCGTTAAAGCCACCGCTAGCTGGCGGTAAGCCTTTCTGAAGATGAACAGGCTTTAAAAAAGCAAAGGCAGTGCATTTGGGCTGCCTTCTTTTTTAACACCCTCCCCCCCATAGCTCAAGAATTTATTAGTAGGTATTAAAATAAACTTTTATAGAAACATTTTCGAATGACTATATTGAATAACCATTGCAGATTAATGAAAAAAGCAATGTGATTTAATATCTTACAAACATGCCTGTCAGATTTTACTCTTCTTCACTCATTCAGAGTGCAATCTTTAGAATCACTTGAAATAACAGATCACCCAGCATTACTGGTGAACATCTTCAGGTGGCTAACCTGCGGAAATCTCCCACTACTTCTGGGAGTTAGCGTGCTACAGCACATTTAGTTAACAATCGATATAAAAATAAATTGCTATAGCGACCGGATATGAATAACATTTAATTATCGAGTGTTAATTTATTTGTGAATCACCATTTAATTCGCATTTATCCATTATCAGGAATACCGAACATGAAAATCTTAAGCATGATTTTTACCGCGTTAGCGCTGGCTACCTCATCATTTTCGAGCCTGGCTGCAACTGAAGTTATTCAAGCACCGACTAACGCGCAGAAAATCGGCGAAGTGTCCGCAACCGCGAGCAATGACCTTTCAAACCTTGAACGTAATCTCAATGCCAAAGCAGAGGAAGCCGGAGCCACGTCTTTTCGTATTATTTCTGCCACAGGAGCCAACCAGCTTCATGGTACCGCCGAGCTGTATAAATAAGTTTTGATCTACTCACTTTCCCTGCTCAATCAGCGATCCGCACAATTAGTTAACGATTAATATAAAAACATATTGCACAGATTGCGAACAGCTCCTATCATTTACTTATCGAACGTTAACTAATAAACATTTCAGGTTAACGACGAACAAGAAAATTTATCCGGGTTTGATAAGCATCAAATTCGGCAAACAAGATAATGAGGAAGCAATCATGAAAAACCTGACTAAAGCTATTGCTGTTATCGCCTTGACCACCGCGTCATTTGCTACTTTCGCAGCTACTGAAGTGAACTCTGCTCCGGCAGGCGCACAAAGCGTCGGTGTGGTAAGCGCATCCACAAACGGCGATGACCTGACTACGCTGCAAGGCAAACTGGCTGCAAAAGCGGCTAAAGAAGGTGCAAGTTCTTATCGCATCATTTCTGCCGGTGGTGAAAATCATCTTTATGGCACCGCAGAAATTTATAAATAACAACTCAGCCAGCACAATTAGTTAACGATTATTAAATAAACAACTTGCAGCATACGGAATCAGGGACTACTATTTAGTTAACGAACGATAACAAATATCGTCCCCTTGAAAATTACAGTGAACTTAAAAGAGTAGGAGTAAAAATCATGAAAAACCTGACTAAAGCTTTTGCCGTTATCGCACTGACTACTGCTTCATTCGCTACCTTTGCTGCCACGGAAGTTAATTCTGCACCAGTAGGTCAACAAAGCGCAGGTATGGTGAGTGCTTCAACCAACAATAGTGACTTGGGTACTTTGCAAGACAAACTGGCTGCTAAAGCTGCTCAGGAAGGTGCAAGTTCTTATCGTATTATTTCTGCCGGCGGTGAAAACCACATGTACGGTACTGCAGAAATCTATAAATAAGCTTGGCGCTACAGTTTAAGACTCATCTGGCGTAGCAATTAATAACGTATGTCATTAATGACATAAGTTAAGTAGTAAGGGTTAAGACCTTTCGAAGAGGCAAAAGCCCCGACGATAGGCATCGGACAGTAAATCCGCTTAATTTCATAATGCGAACGGCACTCATGTCGTCACTGAAAATTAAGCAACAACGACTAATAGGACTAAATCATGAAAAACCTGACTAAAGCTTTTGCAGTGATCGCACTGACTACCGCTTCATTTGCCACTTTTGCAGCTACAGAAGTTGATGCAGCTCCCGCAGGCCAACACAGCGTGGGTATGGTAAGCGCATCGGCAAATAACGGTGACTTAGGTACCATGCAGGATAAATTGGCGGCTAAAGCCGATCAGGAAGGTGCAAGTTCATATCGCATCATCTCTACCGGTGGTGAAGACCATGTTTACGGTACCGCAGAAATCTATAAATAATTTTCTGAACAAATTTATGTTGTTATATAGATAATATCTGTTGTGTCATCGATATAAGTAGTGTGAAGAAGAGGCGACTTTGGTCGCCTTTTTCATTTCTAAAATGCCCCCTTTCAGATCCTCGTTTTAACGATCAGCACAATTAGTTAACGATTAATATAAAAACAGATTGCACAGAAACCGATCTGCCTCTATCATTAACTTATCGAACGTTAATTAATAACGACGAACAAGAATTAATCACCGAAGTCGATAAGTGATGATTTCGGAAAACAAATTAATGAGGAAGCAATCATGAAAAACCTGACTAAAGCATTTGCCGTTATCGCCCTGACTACCGCTTCATTCGCTACTTTCGCTGCTACCGAAGTCAACATGGCGCCAGCGGGTTCACAGAGTGCCGGTGTTGTTAGCGCCTCTGTAAACGGCGGTGACCTCAGCTCGCTGCAAGGCAAACTGGCTGCCAAAGCCTCGCAGGAAGGTGCAAGTTCATACCGCATCATCTCTGCCGGTGGTGAAAACCATCTGTACGGTACTGCAGAAATTTACAAATAAGCGTTAGCAATAAATCGATCAGCACAATTAGTTAACGATTATTAAATAAACATCTTGCATCAAACAGTCTCAAGGCTTAGTATTTAGTTAACGAACGATAACAAATATCGTCCTCCTGAATATCAAGACTGAACTAAACAAGAATAGGAAATAAGACCATGAAAAACCTGACTAAAGCATTTGCTGTTATCGCACTTACTACCGCTTCATTCGCGACTTTCGCCGCTACAGAAGTGAATATGGCGCCAAATGATTCGCAAACTCTGGGTACTGTTAGTGCTTCAACTAACGACAGCAACCTGAGTGCATTGCAGGGTAAATTGGCTGCCAAAGCAGCTCAGGAAGGTGCAAGTTCTTACCGCATCATCTCTGCCGGTGGTGAAAACCACATGTATGGTACCGCTGAGATCTACAAATAAGGTTGACGTTATCGCCAATACATTTGAATGATTTGAAGTGACTGAAGTGAATTGTAGGAAGTAAGGGTAACTATCAAGGTCATTACACGTTAGTGCGAGACCTGATAAATCGGACAGTATTAAGGTTCTAATTTCTCAAGCGAGCGGTAAAAAATACCGTCACTGAAATTAGACAACAACGACATATAGGACAAATATTATGAAAAACCTGACAAAAGCTTTTGCAGTGATCGCACTGACTACTGCTTCATTCGCAACTTTTGCTGCTACTGAAGTAACCTCTGCTCCCGTTAACGCACAAAGTATCGGTACAGTGAGTGCTACAACTAACGGTAATGATTTAAGCTCTCTGCAGGGTAAATTGGCTGCCAAAGCCGCTCAGGAAGGTGCCAGTTCTTACCGCATCGTAGCTGCCGGTGGTGACAATCACCTGTTTGGTACCGCAGAAATTTATAAATAAGTTATACAGTTTTAGTACCATAAGTAATAAAGCTGAAGAGGCGGCGTTTGCCGCCTTTTTCGTGTCTGCAATTTACAATCCCAGCTTTTATTCATGCCGGTCAAGAGGTTTAAATACCTTAGCTAGACGAGCTTTTTAAGCCACTGTCTAACTGATGCTGTTCAATCGCCAACTCAATTAATTCAGTAATCAGCGCGGTATAATCCAGACCGCTGGCTGCCCATAGCTTGGGATACATACTGATATTGGTAAAGCCAGGCAGTGTGTTGATTTCATTTATTACCACCTCCCCCTCTTCGGTGAGGAATACGTCTACCCGCGCCATACCGCGACATTCCAGTGCCTGATAAGCCTGAATGGCGATAGCGCGAATTTTGTCGTTAATTTCAGTAGCAATATTGGCAGGAATAGCAACTGACGCGCCTTGCTCATTTATATACTTAGTGTCGTAGGAATAAAATTCATCGTGCAGGATCACCTCACCGCAGGTACTGGCCTTAGGAAAATCATTACCTAATACCGCACATTCGATCTCTCGACCTTTAATCGCCGATTCGACCAATACTTTGTGATCATAACTAAACGCGCTGTCTAAGGCCTGTTCGTAAGAATCACGGCTCTTGACCTTACTAACGCCTACTGACGACCCCTGATTAGCCGGTTTTATAAACAGCGGCAACCCGAGTTGTTCCACCACATGGTCAAAACTGGTTTGCGCCCGCGTGCGGCGAGTGAGGGTAACAAAAGGCGCAACGTTAAGTCCGGCATCACGCAGCAGCCGTTTCGTCACGTCCTTATCCATACACACCGCCGAGCCAAGTACCCCGGAACCGACATAAGGGATATTGGCCATCCTCAGCAGTCCCTGCAATGAACCGTCTTCACCCAGCGTGCCGTGAACAATCGGGAAAATGACATCAAGCTGCGACATGGCATGCGCATCCTGAGTATCAATCAGCTGATTTTTTTCCAGACCGGGCACCAGCGCTACCTGCTGGTTTGAGCGATTCAGGGCAATCAGCGCAGGATCTTCAGCGTTGAGCAGATAATTACTGGCATCGTTAATATGCCATTCACCCTGTTTATCGATTCCCAGCAGAGTGACGTCGAAACGTTGCTGATCTAAGGCATCAACGATATTGCGGGCGGATTGCAATGACACCTCATGTTCTGATGATTTGCCGCCAAAAATGATACCCACGCGTAATTTACTCAATTTCTACTCCTCACAGACTGCTTTTAATCAACGATGAACAATTTTGCGCCGATTGGGGTTGATGATTGATGCGCTTCGGCGTGATCCGCGACCTGATAGCTCATGCCCGGCGTTAAAACAAATTTGCGGCCATCGTCGAGCACGGTATGCAACTCACCTTCGAGACAGAACAGGACATGCCCTTTCTCACACCAGTGATCGGCCAGATAGCCTGCCGAATATTCGACAATGCGCACCCGAATAGGTTGGGTTTCGTCGCCAAAATGCTGAGTACGCCACAGGGCTTCGCCATTTTCACCCGCGTGTCGAGTCGGCTCAATCGTGCTCCAATCGGTAGTACAAAACGGAATAGCTGATAATTTCATCTTAGTCTCGTGCAAAACGGGGATTCCAGAATAGAAGTGAATGGCTTGGCGATCAATTGCCTAATGCGTTCCATAGATTAAGAAAGCGGGCAAACGGTTAGAAATAGGAATTTTAATAACGAAAAGTTATGTAAACCGCAGCTAAAGCTCAAAAATACGCAGTAGTTTGACTATGCTTAATATTCAGCCGCAGCAAATGCTGAATAACGCACCTCAATTCATGTTCGGAGAGTTAACCTTTTTCTGTGTCTCCGAGCAGCAAAACAAGGAGCAATTCATGCCTTATCAAACTATCAATCCTTTCAACAACAAGCTCATCAAAGAATATCAAACTCATAATGATCATCAGGTTGAACAGGCTTTGGAAACGGCTCACCAGTTGTATAAATCCACATGGGCTCAGGGCGATATCCAACCTCGTCTGCAAGTCTTGCATAAACTGTCGCAGATTATTTCCTCGCGAGTTGAAGAACTTGCTCAAGGTATCAGTACCGAAATGGGTAAACTGATCGAGCAAAGCCGTGCCGAGGTTCAACTGACTGCCGACATTGCCAAATACTATGCGGAAAACGCCGAAGAGTTTCTGAAACCCGTGCCGTACAAATCTAGCCTGGGTGAAGCGTGGGTCGAAAATTCACCAATAGGGGTGATTATGGCGGTTGAACCCTGGAACTTCCCGTTCTATCAGTTGATCCGCGTACTGGCACCTAATCTCGCAGCGGGTAACAGTGTATTGGTCAAGCACGCCAGCATCGTCCCTCATAGCGCAGAAACCTTTGAGAAACTGATTACTGAAGCAGGCGCGCCAAAAGGGGCTTATACCAACCTGTTTATCTCTTCCGATCAGGTATCAGAAATCATTGATGACGACCGCGTACAGGGTGTGGCTTTGACCGGTTCTGAAAAAGCCGGTGCTGCTGTGGCATCAAGAGCAGCAGGCAAGCTTAAAAAATCCACGCTCGAGTTGGGCGGTAACGATATTTTCGCCGTGTTGGAAGATGCCGATATCGACCTGGCAGCCAAAGTGGGTGCGCAAGCGCGCGTTGCCAACGCGGGCCAGGTTTGTACCGCGGCGAAACGCTTTATCGTCAATGAAAAAGTGGCGGATGAATTCCTCAGAAAATTCACCCAGCATTTAAGTGAGCTGAAAATTGGCGACCCGTTGGATAGCAAAACTACGCTGGGTCCGCTTTCTTCTGCTGACGCGCTGAAAATCCTGACCAAGCAGGTGAAAGAGGCGGTTAAACACGGTGCCAAGCTGCATCTTGGTGGCGAGCCTATCGGCAACAATCCGGGTAATTTCTATCCTGCGACCATTTTGACCGGCATCACTCGTGATAATCCGGCATATTTCGAAGAGTTTTTCGGACCGGTCGCGCAGTTCTACGTGGTTAAAAATGATGAGGAGTTGGTGAAACTGGCCAATGATTCACACTATGGCCTGGGGGGTGCCCTGTTTACTCGTGACCTAAAACGCGCGCGCAAACTGGCAACGCAGATTGAAACCGGGATGGTTTATGTTAACTCGCTGACTAACACCGCGCCCGAGCTTCCGTTTGGTGGAGTTAAACGTTCAGGTTTTGGCCGCGAGCTTTCCGATCTGGGTATTAAAGAATTTGTGAACCAAAAATTGGTCGTACTGGCCGAAAAATCTTAATATTTATCTGATTAACTCCCCCTCGGTCGGGGAGTTCCGGGGGAGTGAAAGACTGCATTTTTTAGTAACTCCCCCATCCAAAATCCCTTTTATCAGCAGCATCTCTTTTATAAAATTCTAATCCTGCTCACCGCGAAACAACTCCATTTTTGGACGCTTTGTTTCCTCGGATTTGTATAAATCAATCTCTTTGCCAACAATATATTTTGCCCGCAGCATCGATGATATTTTATCCATGGCCATCACGATAACCACCAGAATCAGAGTGATGAACATCACTACGTCCCAGTTCCACAGGCGCATATTCTCGGCATACACCAGGCCTACCCCACCCGCGCCGACAAATCCCAGCACCGCCGCAGAACGGGTATTAGATTCAATCTGATACAACGACAACGCCAAAAAGGTGGGAAAAGATTGAGTAAAAATCCCAAAACGATGAGTTTGCAATGGATTGGCCCCCAGCGCGCGTAATCCTCGACTTGGAGATCGCTCAACCGCTTCATGCCCTTCGGCAAACAGCTTACCCAGTAAACCCAAGTCCTGCATGATAATAGCCAGCACACCCGCCAGCGGCCCCATGCCTACGGCACGAACAAAAATCAAGCCCCATATAGCCATGTCCAGCCCGCGAAGAACATCCATAATACGGCGAATTATCAGTGAGATAGGTCGTAACACTGGAGTCGACATCACATTGCGAGCCGCCAGGAAAGACAGTGGCAGTGCCAAAAATGAGGCGGTGACAGTGCCGGCAAATACAATTGCCAAGGTGATAGCGATTTGCGTGAAGTAATACATCAGTGGCCACTGGGAGAAGTTCTGCCAGACAAACATCCGCAAGAAGTATTGGCCAATATCTGCACAGCCTCGAGCAAACTGTGGCAAGGCAATGCCGTAAAAGTGGAAGAAAAACAGGTAATAAAGCACGATAGCGGATACTGCAATCGCCAGAGAACGCAGATAACGCCGCTGGGCAGCAAAAAGATGCGGATGTTGCTGTTTCATGCTTTCCACCGCTGCGGTATTCAACGAATCTGTCAGCATCAGAATGTTCCTTCTACGACGCGCTTGCGCAGTTTGCCGGAGGCGTAATCCATAATCGACACCACCAGAATAATCAGCAATAAGGTCATGCTAACCTGATCGTACCGGTCCAGCTTGATTGAGGTCATCAGTTCCTGCCCTATTCCACCGGCCCCGACCAGACCAAGGATAGTTGACTGGCGGAAGTTGATTTCAAGACGCATAAAGCTGTAAGAGAGAAATATTGGCTGCACCTGTGGCCAAAGCGCATAGCGCATTCTTTGCAAACGGCCCGCACCGCAGGCTTTTAAACCACGCACCGGTTTGTCTGAAGCAGTTTCAATCGATTCATAAAACAGTTTGGTCAGACTGCCAACTGTGTGCAGAGTCAGGGCAATAAAACCGGGAATCGCACCAATCCCAAACGCCATTACACACATCACCGCCCAGGCAAGCTCTGGCATGGTACGCAAGAAAGCAACAAAGGTTCGCACGCTAAATTTAAGCCATTTTGGCGAATCCGTATTGTTAGCGGCGATAAATGCCAGCACCACGGATAATAAGGTCGACAGAATTGTCGAAGAAAAAGCCAGCTGGATGGTTTCCCAAATCAGCGGTAACTGAATATTAAGGCGATAGCCCCAGTAAGCAAAAGAGCCTTTAGTATGGCCATCGGCAAACAGAACGTCCCAATGTAATGTCGGCACAGTCTGACCGATGTAATCGAAGAAATGCGGCGCGTTGACAATAATAGTTTTTAGATTAAGCTCGGAAATACTCCCCGCCCATAAATAAAGGACCAACATCAAGCCAGACCATATCAGCGCCTCACGTTTTTGCTTGCTGCGTATTTGCTGGTAATAATGGTGAAATTCTGTATTCAAAATAAGGCTTCCACAAGTTAATGGCGGAGAAAGTTATTATCACTACTTAAGTTAATCTTATTAAGATATGAGCAGATAAGTTATTGCCTATATCCCATGGATTACAGGTAGCCAGAAGGCGGCGACTAAACGAGTCCCCGGTAACTACATTAAATAAGTGACCGGGGCGAATAAAGAAGCCAACACCTTAGCGGCTTAAAGATAAAGGATATTAGCGACTACCTTGAGTAAGCTCTCTTTTCATATCGATGATCTGTTGATAATCAGCGATACTCGCAGGGCCAATGTGCTGGTTGCCACCCACGGCTTTGACAAAGCAGGCGTGATCTTCTTTATCCAGCTTATTGATAGCCGCCACGACTTTAGCTTTAAAATCGGCGGGTAAAGAGTTGCTGACCAGAATTGGACCGTTCGGGATCAATGGTGACTCCCAAATGATGCGGATTTGCTTCATCAGGTCTGGATGGTCCATGCGCATCATGCGGCCAAAAGCACCCGAGGTATACCCCGTTGACGGATCGCCAATCATTGATGACCAGGCTACTGCACCGGCAAACTGGCCATTCAGCACGCCAAGAATATCTTGCTCGTGGCCGCCAGAGAAAGTGGTACTTGAGAAGAAATGGTTGTACTGATCGTCAGTCGTGCCGCCAAACATTTTCTTGAAGGCGGCATTCGGGATAAGGTAACCCGACGTTGAATCCGGATCGGCAAAGCCAAATGCGGTGCCTTTAAGGTCTTCAACTTTTTTATACTTACTGTCAGCTTTAACCAGCACTACCGAGTGGTAACCACGTGACTGGTCGGTATCATCGACCAGAATACCTTCAATGCTCACCGCTTTTGGATTATTTAAATAAACCGAGGCATAAGAAGAAGGTGACATGCTTAATACCATATCGACTTTCCCACCCAGCAGCCCTTGAATAACTCCAGAGTAGTCAGACGAATTACGTAATTTGGTATCGACATTCAGCTCTTTATCAAAGAACTGCTTTACACACATATTATCGCCGATTTGCTGTGTGGCATTCTGGCCACCAAGAATCCCCAGATTTAATTCTTTTGGTGCATCTGCGGCCATACTATTCATTGCTGCCATTGACCCTGCAACAAATACCGCCAGACGTAATAGCTTCTTCATTTATTATTAACCTTTTATAGTTGGGTGAATTATGCGTTTACCGCTTCACTTTCTTCGCCATAGAGTTTGTGTAAAATAGAATCGGTTAGATAATCTGGATGTCCGTCATAAATAATTTCGCCGTGGGCAATACCAATCACTCGGGTACAGAAATCTTTTACTAGCTCAACCGAGTGCAAATTCACCATCACGGCAATGTTATCTTCACTAACTTTTTTCAGAGCATTCATAATTCGCTGAGTATTTTTCGGATCCAGCGAGGCAACCGGCTCATCGGCCAGCAAAATTCTCGGGTTTTGCATCAGCGCACGGCAGATAGCCACGCGCTGCATCTGGCCGCCCGACAGATTCTCGGCGCGTTGCAGAGCGTGCGGCAGCATGTTGAGCCATTCGAGCAAAGAAATGGCGCGAGCACGGTCTTCGTCATCAAACTGGTTAAAAAAAGACTTCAGGGTTGATGTCTGGCTCAGACGACCCAGTAGCACGTTAGTTAAAACGTCTAGACGAGGTACCAGACAGAAATCCTGAAAAATCATGCCACAACCAGCCCGCCAACGACGCAGGGCCTTGCCGGTCAAACCTGCCAGCTCTTGTTTGTCTCCGCCGTCATAATGGCAAACAACGCTGCCCTCACTTAGAGGAATAGTTCCATTAAGTACGTGCAATAAAGTTGATTTACCCGCGCCCGAGCGACCAATTACCGCAACAAATTCGCCGGCATGCAGTTCGAAATTAATATCATTAAGTACGCGCGTCCCGGATTTGTAGGACTTAACCAGACCTTTCACGTCTAACACTTTATTCTGATGCTGTGGCTGGGCCTGAGGATATTCAGCCTGTGCCAGCTTAAGTTGAGCTTGCGCCATTATGCTGTCTCCGGTTGCTTACAGATTCTGTCGTCCATTAAGCGCGACTTCTGTGACAGATTAATGATGCTTTGATGGCTGAAAGATGACCTTAAAATATTGATATCGGGCATGCTTACTGCCTAATGTAGAAACAACGCCTATGATTAATGGCAGATAGCGGCCCGAGTGCCGACAATAATGACAGGGAGGCAGAATGAAATTTCAGCAACAGTCAACGCCAGCCGATAACAGCGCATTTCTGGAAAAACTCAAGTCGATTGTAGGTAATCGCCATGTCCTGACCTCGGAAAGTCAAACCGAACGCTACCGTAAAGGATTCCGTTCTGGTGGTGGAAAAGCACTGGCCGTGGTATTTCCGCAAACGTTGCTGCAACAATGGCAATTACTGCAGGCCTGCGTCGAGGCCGATAAAATCGTTATTATGCAGGCAGCCAATACTGGGCTGACTGAAGGCTCGACACCCAGCGGGGAGGGTTATGACCGTGACATCGTTATTTTCAGCACCCTTAAGCTAAATGGTATTCAGGTAATTAATGAGGGCAAGCAGATAATCGGTTTCCCGGGCAGTACTTTATATGAGCTGGAAAAACGTCTGAAACCGTTGGGACGAGAACCGCATTCCGTGATTGGCTCCTCGTGCATTGGCGCATCGGTAGTTGGCGGAGTCTGTAATAACTCTGGCGGTTCGCTGATAAAACGTGGTCCGGCCTACACTGAAATGGCGCTCTACGCGCAAATAAACCTGCAGGGCAATCTCGAGCTTATTAATCATCTAGGTATTCACCTTGGCAATTCTCCGCAGGAGATCCTGACTCGTCTTGAGAATGCAGAATATACAGAGGCTGATATCGAATACAGTGAGTTGAAAGCCTCTGACCATGAATATGCCGAGAGGGTGCGCGACGTTGATGCCGATACCCCCTCGCGCTTTAATGCTGACCATCGCCGCTTGTATGAGGCTTCGGGCTGCGCAGGAAAACGCGCCATCTTTGCCGTCAGGCTAGATACCTTCGAGGCGGAAGCACAGCAGCAGGTTTTCTATATCGGAACCGACAATACTGCAGTATTGACCGATTTGCGCCGCAGTATTCTTTCTGAATTCAATAACCTGCCGGTTGCCGGTGAATATATGCATCGCGATATCTTTGATATCACCGAGGTTTACGGTAAAGACACTTTTATCATGATCGATAAACTCGGCACCGATAAAATGCCGGACATGTTCACGGCTAAAGGAAAGTTTGACGCTAAAGCCAATAAAGTGCCGTTTTTGCCGTCAAACTTTAGCGATCGCGTGATGCAGTGCCTGAGCCGGGCCTTGCCCAATCATCTGCCGCCGCGAATGAAAAAATATCGTGATCGCTATGAACACCACCTGTTGTTGAAAATGTCTGGCGCGGGTATCGAAGAAGCACAAAACTTTTTGACCCACTTTTTTGCCGACCGCGACGGCGACTTTTTTGTCTGTAGTGCAGACGAGGGCAAGAAAGCATTTCTGCATCGCTTTGCGGCGGCAGGAGCAGCGGTTCGTTATCACGCGGTTCATGATAAAGAGGTAGAGGATATTCTGGCGCTGGATATTGCCCTGCGCCGCAACGATCGCGACTGGTTTGAGGTTCTTCCGCCAGAGATTGACCAGCAACTGGTGGCAAAACTCTATTATGGGCATTTTATGTGTCACGTTTTCCATCAGGATTATATTGTCAAGAAAGGCGCAGACAGCAAGGCTCTGAAGCACAAAATGCTGGAAATCCTTGATGCCAAAGGGGCCGAGTATCCGGCAGAACACAATGTCGGCCATCTCTATATGGCCAAATCGCATCTGCGAGAGTTTTATCAGCAGGCCGATCCCACCAACAGTTTTAATCCTGGAATTGGTAAAACCAGCAAGTTAAAAGATTGGCAGGGCTAAATCGCAGGATAAAAAAATCCCCGACTGGCGAGTACCGGACGGGGATTTATAGAGCTTCAGTTAATGCGTTAATAATTTGTCCTCATTTAGAAAAGCCGTGAACCATATCCCCACATGATAACCGTCAGCGCCAGTAGAAACTCTAGCACCAGAACCCCCATAGCCAGCGTTGAGCTGGAGAACAGGAAGCCTTCGCGATGGTCAATTTCCAGAAAGTTGGGGATCCCGAGATACAGCAGATAACCGCTGTAACACAGGCCTATCAGCCCGACAAACAGGCACAGCCAGACCAGTGGATACAACGCGACGAGTCCGCTGAGAAACATCGGTGTTGCCACATAGCCCGCGAACACGATACAGCTGTTCAGACTGGGCCGACTTTCGTACCTACGCGCCATCCAATAGATGATTCGGCCCATTAGCGCTACGGCACAAAGGATTAATACATAAAAAGCTACGGCGATAGATGCTGATGTGAGCAAGGAGATTTGCATATTTTGCCCATCACCTAAATTCCATCCGATCTGCGTTGTGCCTATAAATGAACACACCACGGGAATGGCTGCCATCAGCAGGACATGATGAGAATAGACGTGCGAAACCGTTTCATGTTCACGTTGAATGCGTTGCAGTTCGGGACCTGGATGAGACATTAGTCCCCAGACATGATTTACCATGATACACCCCCTTGCCCGCTGCCAGTCGCCTACAGCGGCCCGTTTAAATCCTTTCGCTCTGTAAATTCTCACTTGCGACAGAGATAAAAAGGTGGCGACCTTATAAACAAGTATAGCCTGTCGTGGTATAGGTGCGAGCTGTGGGAAAAATGTTTTCTAAAAGTGGAAGCTGAGTGGGAAAATACTAATCATTTAGGCGGTTTACACCAAGTCAGACAAAAAAATCGCATGACTCAACATCAATTTATGGCTTGCCCGTCCAAACTCCAAACTCCAAACTCCAAACTCCAAACTCCAAACTCCAAACTCCAACTAAGTTTAATGAGTTATTTTACTAATTTTATACTTAATCTATTTATAAAGCAGATTAAAAATTTTGGAAGCTTGGCTTCAATCCATGAGGCTGACACTTTTCTAATTATTAAAACATCAAGACAAAAATTTATCTAAGATAATTGACTTATGGAGCAAAAAAACTAGACGAGGCATTAAGGCAGATGAATTACTTAAATCGATAATTATATTTATGGAATTAAAAAACATCTTTTAACTTGAAAGAAGGATTTTTATTTTTTTAAATCCTATTTTTTAACCTCGAAATTAAAATATATAAAAAAATCACATTAATTAAAACTAAACTTATGATTTTATTGTTATTTTCCTGGGTGCGCTTTTAAAAGGCTGATACACTTCGTGCGGGTGCTCAGAATCGATCAGGTCTGAGCATGTTTTATTAACTATTCTAATAACGGATTATCTGTTGCAAGAATGGATGAGTTTGTAAAGACCAGAAAGAGAAGAGCCCCGAATAATTATTAGTTAATTCGGGGCGCCATCTTTACACCCAAGAACGTAAAGGTAGCGCCTTTTTTACTTAAAAACAAGTAGAAGGAGGCACTAATGCCTTATAAACCTATAGCAGCTGTTCTGATAGTTATCGCAATTTGTACTTCATGGATATTGCACGCGGCAATAACCGAGAAATCGCTTTGTGAAATAAGTATCAAGAATGGATTGTGGGAGGTTGCGGCATTATTATCTTGCGATACTGTGAGATAATGCGACTCAACGGCGGGGGTTCGCTCCCGTCTGTTGAACGTTGTTGGCGTAGATTCTTAAGCACCCGTTTTTTTTCAATAAAAAAGGCTCCCTCGGGAGCCTTTCCATTATGTTCCAGCGTTTACTTAGTTGCTGGATTTTGCAGTGCTGCATCACCTTTAAGCAGTTTGCGCGCGTCCGCCGCCTGCTCTGCAGTAACCATTGGAGCCGCGTTGCCCCAGCTGTTACGCACGTAGGTGCTGACATCCGCCGCCTGCTGGTCGGTCAGCTTCCAGCCAAACTCAGGCATTGCTGCGCTGGTTGGGTTGCTGTCCGTTGCTGCGCCCTGCGCGCCAACCATAATAACGTGCAACACGTTGGTTGGAGCTTCGGCCTGCAATGCGTTATTTCCCTTCAGTGCTGGCACCATGTTGCGCACGCCTTCACCGTTAGACTGGTGGCAGGCCGCGCAGTTGCTCAGGTAGATGTCTTTACCTCGCGCCATTACGTCCTGAGTGTTAACCAGCGTCTGGGTCTCGTCTTTGCTGCCCGGCAAGCTCTTCAGATAAACAGCAATTGCCGTCAGATCCTGCTTGTTCAGGTGTTGTAGAGAGTTGTGTACCGCTTCAGCCATTGGGCCTGCTGCCACGGTTTTGTCGTTAGCACCGGTTTTCAGGTAATCTACCAACTCATCGTTACTCCACGCGCCAACGCCCTGACGGGTATTACCGGTGATTTCCGGAGCCAGCCAGCCTTCGAGCTGCGACCCTTGCAGGTGAACGCCAAAGTTATCAGCGCCCAGCAGGTTTTTAGCAGTGTGACACGAAGTACAGTGACCCAGTCCTTCAACCAGATATGCGCCGCGATTCCACTGATCCGACTGTTTAGGATCGGCTTTGAACGGTGCGTTATCCAGGAACAGCAGGTTCCAGCCAAACATCATCAGGCGGATGTTATACGGGAATGGCAGGTCGGTTTTAGGACCGTCGTAATGCACCGCAGGCACGCTATCCAGATAGGCTTTCAGATCTTTCAGATCGGCATCGCTTACCTGGGTATAAACGTTGTAAGGCATCGCCGGATACAGATTCTCTCCGTGAACGCCCTTACCTTTTCGCACTGCATCCATAAACTGCTGATCGGTCCAGCCACCAATCCCGGTATCTTTATCCGGAGTAATGTTGGTTGCATAAATCACACCAAACGGCGTGCTCAGCCCCAATCCACCAGCGAACGGTTTGCCGCCCGGTGCCGTATGACAGGCCACACAGTCACCGGCCTGCGCCAGATACTTACCGCGTTCGATAGCCGTTTGACCCGTCATGCCGGTAGAAACCGGTGCCTGGAAAGAGTAAGTTTGATGGGCGTTGTGCCAGGTTTTATAACCGACAAATCCCAGTCCAACCACAGCAACAACGCCAACTACCGAAGCTATCGTCTTCTTAACGCCCATGCTTACACCCTCACCAATGGACCAGGAGATTTCAGATACTGAGTCTTGATAGCCTCAGCCGCCCACAGGGTCAGTGCGCCAACGGTACCGGTCGGATTGTAACCGCCGTTGTTGGCAAATGCCGATGCGCCACATACGAAGACATTGTGCACATCCCAGCTTTGCAGATAACGGTTAACCGCGCTGGTTTTCGGATCATCGCCCATACATGCACCGCCGGTTGTGTGCGATGACAGGTTATCCATCGGAGAGAATGGTGCAGCGGTAGGTTCTTGACGAACCACGGTTTTAGCGCCCATTGCGTGACCGATTTCAACTGAACGGTCGGCCATGAATTTACCGGAACGCTTGTCGTTTTCAATCCAGTCAAAGGTCACACGCAGCAGAGGCTGGCCGTGACGGTCTTTATATTCTGGATCCAGATCGAGGAACACGTCGCGATGTGGATAGCTGTTGCCCATCACATAAACAGAGTTGTAGTTCTGGTAGCTGTCTTTGGCTGCCTGCTTCCACTTGGAACCCCACTTTGGTGTGCCCGGAGGGACCGCGCCTGACAAGGTGATTGGACGACCGTTGGTGGAGTGAACCAGTGCCACGCCGCCGCCGATGAAATCGTGGTTGGTGTGGTCAAAGTTATCACTGTTGTAATCATCAACCGCCTGCGCCAAAGCGCCCGCGCCGATGAATGGGTTAAGATTTTCGTTTTCGAAGAATACGCCAGCACCCGAAATCGTTTGATAGGCGTAGTTACGGCCTACCACACCTTCACCGGTTGCATGGTTGTAAGGTTGGCCAATGCCGGAAAGCAACATCAGGCGGACGTTATCGAATTGATAAGCCGAGATAACCACGATATCTGCTGGTTGTTCCCATTCTACGCCGTCGCTGCCGATAAAGGTTACGCCGGTCGCGGTTTTACCGTCTGCCGCTTTGTTAACGCGCAGTACTTCAGAATCAGTGATCACCGAGAAGTTTGGACGCTGCATTACCGCAGGCAAGATACAGGCATTTGGGCTGCTCTTGGACCAGTTACCACAGCCGAAGAATTCGCAATAACCGCAGTAGGTGCACGGCGCCATGTTGATGCCCAGCGTGTTGGTATACGCGCCAGAAGTGTTACCGGCAGGCACTGCAAATGGGTGCAGGCCCATCTCGCGGGTCGCCTTGTCGAAAATCATCGACAGCTGAGTACGCTTCAGTGCAGGCAGGGGATAATCACGGCTGCGCGGACCTTCGAAGACGTTACCACCGTCGATTTTCTCGCCTTTGATATTACCGGCTTTGCCTGAAGTACCGGCAAAACGTTCGAATTTGTCATAGAACGGTTCGAGATCGTTATAGGTGACGCCCCAGTCCTGCACCTGCATGCCTTCCAGGAACTTGTGCTTACCATAACGTTCTACAGTATTGGAATAGGTCTGGAAGTCGTTCGGCAGGAAGCGCCAGGTCATGGCATTCCAGTGCGTACCAGCACCGCCAACGTTCATACCGAACTGATAAGTATTGAACTCACGCAGCGGCAATGCTTGTTGAATCGGGTTATTACGGAAGGTCATGGTTTCGACAGCGGTCGGCTGCAAAATTGCACGACGGCTGATGAAACGGAGTTCGTCGGTATCGATAGTGGTTGGGAAATCGGTGCTGGTATCGCGCCAGGAGCCACGCTCAATTGCGACAACGTTTAAACCAGCCTGTGTCAGTTCGTTAGCCATCAACGAACCTGCCCAACCGAGACCGACGATAACCGCGTCGACCTTCTCTCTTACTTTGCTCATAAATTCTCTCCAGGTGAATCTAATGCCCGCTCGATGACCGGCTTTTTATGATTTTTTGTAGTTACTGACCATGCTCACAGGGATGATGTGCAGGTCTTCACCACGACGGTCGATCACGTCTCGGAAGTCATATTGCGCACCCGGGAAGCCAAGCATTTTCCAGCTCGCCATATCCTTGTTGCCGCCATAAATCGGGTCGGCAAAGAAGCCTTCACGCATGTTCTGGATCAGCTGGGCAAAGAAGAATTTGCCGTTGACACCAGCCAGAGGAACGTCACCGGTTTCTATTTTGCTCAGAAAATCATCCTGCTGCTCTGCGGTCAGCTCACTGAATGTTTTGCCGCTGTAACGTGCTTTTGAAGCTTCATTGATTGAGGCCAGACCCAGGCGATAACGTTCTGAAGGGACGTCTTTATACTGTGGGCCCGCCTGCGGTAAACCATCCTCAACAAAACGGCCAAGGCGATAAACGCTAACCGCGCTGCCGTAATCACCGGCTAACTGGCGGTCAAGAAACACCGCACATCCAGCCTCTTTACCGCCAATGCTCAGCTCATCTGCAGGAATTATGCGATCGGCGATAGCTTCTATCGTCGCGACCTCCAGCGGATTGAAGAACAACCAGCCACCGGCAACAACCGGCTTAGGTGGCCTGACGGCATGGACAACCCATGGCATTCCGCCTGAGATGATTTTTGCTTTGACTTTCAGGGCTGTGCTGACTAACAACACACCGAGGGAAGTCAGAAAATGTCTGCGTTTCACGATATTTCTCCTGGTTACGCACATTACATGACGAGTAAATGCCGGGACCTAAAAAAGGGCCCGAAAAATGTGAAAAAGATTATACGGAGATGTTAGCTGAAAGTAATTAATTTCGTACCAAGCGGTACATTAAAAAATACTTTAAATTCAATTAATTAATAACCACGAAAAATGCGCTCATAGTAAATAACATTTGTTTACAGCTCGGAAGTGCACAAAACAGGCAATATCGGGGTATTTAAACGGCACTTAAACAAAAGACCTTTATTTTACTGCGCCATTAAACGAACCAAATAATACATCTGACTTGAGCGGTCTTAAACCCCTATAAAAAGGGATAGCATTAACTGACAAAAAAACCACTTCCACGGGGAAAAATCGATTACCTTTGTGAGGCACATTACATTTAATAAAACGACTTTCAGGGAGCGCTCATGAGGATCCATTTACTGCACACCGCCGAAAGCAATATTGCCGTATTTAAAGCTGCGGCGGTCGAGCTGAATATTCCTGCGGAGTATCTTCGCCATCATGTCAGAGAGGATTTATTGCAGGCTTGCGAGATGGCGGGAGGTTTGACACAAAGTATCCGTCAGCAAACGGTTGAGACTCTCCTGCAGCTTGCCGAAGACGCCGAGGTGGTTTTGTTGACCTGCTCGACGTTAGGCCCGGCGGCGGAAGATGCGGCAAAACAGACGTCGGTGCGTATGCTGCGCGTCGACCTGGCATTGGCTGAAACCGCGCTGGCCGCAGAGGGGCACATTTCCGTGCTGTATGCCGTTGAGACGACAAAAGGCCCCACCTTAAAGCTGTTTGCTGACGTTCAGGGCGAGAGAGAGGCTGATATCAGTTTTTCATGGGTCGCCGAGGCCTGGGAGCGTTTCAAACAGGGGAACAGCGCCGGATATTTGCAACTGATTGCCGCTGCCGCAGACAAGGCTTATCAAAATGGTGCCGAAGTGGTAGTGCTAGCCCAGGCTTCGATGGCAGGAGCGGCGAATCTCACGCAATTTGGGATCCCGTTGACCAGCCCGCAGTGTGGGCTGCGCGCGGCAATGTCACCTGAAACGGCCTGAAGTGATGTCGCGTAAATTTGTGGCTTGAAAGGAATTTTTACAGACAGGAACTATACTTGAGTAATGAATATCATTGAATTAGCGATGCTTATTCTGCGGCGTACCTACTCAAGGAGAAAATATGAAAATCTTTCTATGGATTATTGCCATTATCTTTATCGTTGGTCTGCTGACCATAACGGGCGTATTTAAACTTATCTTCTAACGTTTCCTCTCTGATTACCTCTACCTGTTTTTCTCAGAAAATATCCACCCGGCGTTGGGCTCTGCCGGGTGGATATTTCGACCTGTCTTCTATTAGTCGGTGGCCTGCTCTACTGTGGGCTCAGTGCGTCGCTGGTCTTTCTCTTTGCGATAAACTTTAGCTATTTGCGGCACCGGCACGCTCTTGCCCGTTTCCATCCAGGTACGCAGCCTTGAAGCATCGGCAAAAGCGGTAAACTTGCCGAACGCGTCCAATACCACCAGCGTTACCGGCTTACCGTTAATTACGGTACGCATCGCGAGACAATGCCCCGCCTCATCGGTATAACCGGTCTTGGTCACCTGAATATCCCACTTATTATTCATGATCAGATGATTGGTATTGCGAAACGGTAGCGCGTAGGCCGGATGGCTAAACACTGCCGTTTTTTCCTGAGTGGTGCTCAGCTCACCGATCAGCGGATACATTCGGGTTGCCATCAGCAGGCGAGTCAAATCACGCGCCGTAGATACGTTATTAATGGAAAGACCGGTCGGCTCAACGTAATGAGTGTGCGTCATCCCCAACGCTTTCGCCTTGGCATTCATCGCACGAATAAACGCGTCGTAACCACCCGGATAGTGTGCAGCCAGACTGGCCGCGGCACGGTTTTCAGAAGACATTAAAGCCAGCTGGATCATCTGGCGGCGAGTAATTTCACTGTTTACTTTGACGCGGGAAAACACGCCGCGCATCTCGGGAGTATTATGGATATCAACCGAGATCACTTCATCGAGCGGCTGCTTGGCATCAAGAGTCACCATCGCCGTCATCAGTTTTGTCAGGGAGGCAATCGGCCTGACCTGATCGGGATCGCGCGAATAAATCACTTCATGGGTTTTGAGATCAACCACCATGGCACTGCCAGAAGCGATTTGAACTAAAGGAGCGACAACCGGCGTCTTGCTGCCAGCCATGGCATCGACAGGCATCATCATGCTTGCATTGAGGGCTAAAAAGCTCAGTACCAAAAGACGGATTTTCACATGCATTGCTCTGTATTTAAAAAAGTTGTCATTAATATAACGGCGAATACTGCTGGCGAATTATAAGGGAGTAAAATGCTCCGCGCACTCGGATTTACTGGGCGCATTTGTGACAAAGTCTGTCACAAGATAGTTATTGCATCAGATGTGCCCTGCGTTTGCGGGTAAGTGAACACTTTCATAGCGACTGCACCAACCTCAACAACGTAGACTCCACACGCAAGTATAAGAAAATCTACTGGCAGGAACAGCCAGAGAGATTGACCGGTTAAATCATCTTGCTCATATTACCAATCATGTTTGCACAATAAAAAGAACAGTAATATGGCGTTATCCCCCCTTCCTCCTTTACATACTCTGGTCGCCTTCGAAGCCACCGTTCGACTGGGAAGTTTTACCCGTGCCGGCGAAGAACTCAACCTGACTCAAAGCGCAGTCAGCAGGCAGATAGCCACACTCGAACAGTCTTTGGGGCGAACCCTGATGCTGCGGCAACACAACGGACTGGTTTTGACCACCGCCGGTGAGCGTTATCTGCATCGGGTGCGCTACCTGCTGGAAGAGTGCGCAGACGCAACTGCCAGAGTGATGAAGCACGCAGGAGAGAATGAGATTAATCTCGCCTGCTCATCCGGCATTGCGCAATTTTGGATCCCCGAGCGGCTTAGCGCTTTTCGTCAGGCTTATCCCGATATTCGTTTTAACCTGATTATGCGCGACGGTATTAGCACCCTCTCCAGCTTTGAATTTGACGTTGGAATGTATTACCTCAAGCAAAGCAATATTATTCATTTTGATACTATTCGTTTGTTTGACGAGGAGATATTCCCGGTGTGTTCACCAGAATATCTTGCAGGTAAAGAAGCCTTTTCACCGCAGGAGTTAGCGCAGGAAACCTTACTGGTTCTTGAAGATGCACAGCGCCAGTGGATTGGCTGGCAGGAATGGCTGGACCTCAACGGATTGCCGCCCATTAACTTAAGCAACACCTTACGCGTTAATCATTACCCTCCGCTGATTGAGCTGGCAATTCAAGGGGTTGGCATTGCGTTGGCCTGGAAGCGCATTATCGATCGCCCCTTGAAACAGGGCAGTCTGGTTCGCGCCTGTGCGGCATCGGCACAACAGGGCGGCGGCTTTTATCTGGTTACGCCGCAGCAACGCCACGAAAACCGCGCCACAAAACTGTTTAAACGTTGGTTGCTTGAGTACGAGGGCCTTTCACCTTTTCAGCCCCTTAATTCATCACCTGATATGGCGTAAACATTTTATCACCCAACCACGGATAGCGGGTCGGCACGGTCGCCAGTCGTTTTCGCAAATAGCTCGCCGCCTGCCCCTCATCTCCTCTACCACTGTAAACCGCGTAGTCTGGATAGGGGAAAACCGGTCTTGAAGGCGCACCTTCGGCAACGTATTCGAGACGCATATCCCCTTGCAAAGCCTTGGTGACAATTTTGCTTTTCTGCCCCGGCACCGTTTGATAGGAAACCAGCGCATCGGGTGCCTTGCCCTGTTCAACCCATTCAAGCATCGGCGTCAGGAAATCAATCTGGCTAGGCCCAGGCCCGGTGGAGCAATGATATACACCGGGCAGCATATAAAGGCGTTCGAATTTATCACGCTCGACTGTGCCCATGGTTTGCCCGATTGCGAGGTGATAGGCCAACGTGTTAAGTGGAGTGATACTTGGGTCGGCCCAGCCGTGCCATAGAATCAGTTTGCCGCCCGCAGCATAAAACGCCTGCAGGCTGGAGTTGCTGGAATCGTACAACGGATGCAGCTTAATCAGCTCGGCCAGCGTCTGTTGATTGAACTTCAAATCTTTCAGCGTGAAACTAGCCGGTGGATTTTTCTCATAATTAAGATATTTCAACGTCGACAGCGCCACCCCCTGACTGTAATTCAGATCGCCAGTTTTCCTCGGCACAAAGAGTCCTGCCCATCCAAGCTCTGAGCCCGGCAATGGGCCGCCCGCCGTCAAGCGCTGACCAGTAACACTATCTCGCGGGCCGCCATAAATTTTGCGCAGCACACTAATTTGCAGTTCCGACAGGCAGTCTTCACCGGCAATATTATCCGCGCTGAGATCGGCACAGCTCAATACCGACGGATCAAAATGACAGCTTTGCGGGTCAGCAATCAGGCCGTCTTTTTGACCATCCTGTGCATCACACTGCTGCAAGACTGCCTGGTGAATCAGCGGCAAAAGTTGCGCGGTAATGATGGCATTACCGCTGGCATCGGTATTGGAAACCGCTTCCCAGCCGTGATCCAACGCTTTGTGCACCTGAAAGTTGTTAACCGGCGCACCCGCGATAATCCCGTTGAAATCGTGGGGATAACGTTGCGCCTCGACTAATGCTTCACGCCCCCCGTCAGAACACCCGCTGAAATAAGAGTAAGCCGCTGCTCGTCCATAGTAAGTCGTAATAAGCTGTTTGGTCGCAACGCTGGTGAGATGTACGCTGCGATAGGCAAAGTCGCGTCTTTTTTGCGGATTATTGCCGAAGTTTGCCTCGCCAGTGACGTGGCCCATATCGGTTGCGGCAATGACAAAGCCGCTAGTTTCAAGCGGCCTGCATCCTGCCGCGCCGTCTAGCTGCAGCAATACTCGCCCACACAGCCCGCCGCAGCCCACCTGTAAGTATCTTTGACTCCAGCTGTTAATCGGCAATAAAACGGTGAAATTGATGGTTGGCTTGAGCAGACCTTTAACTTCGCAAAAAATATCGCCTTTAACCACTTCCCTGACTGACATGATTTTGCTGCCTGCTCCGCCAATAGCCGAGAGGTCAACATTGGCCAGATCGGCACAGTCGATTACCGGCTTTACGATGGTCATTGCCGGGGCTGCAATCGGTTGAATCGCAGCCAATGCCGCAGGTAATGGATTCCATAAACCGCTTACGGCAATCAGCAACAGCGAAGCAAATGTTGTCAGGTAACGACGGGAGATATAGTTAACGATAGTCACTGCTCGTCTCATGGTTAAATTGCGTCCAGACACCTTTATATCAGCAAAAAATGCTCAAGCGATAATATCAATAACGCATGTTTAATTTTGCCGTGTCTCCTCATTCCTCTGACGCATGGCGGCATGCGCCTTTTTCATTTCATTATTTCAAACAGATAACCGATGCTGCAAAAGCCTGTTCATAGAATAAGCAGGCAATTAAAAAAATAATATTAGATATTTTTCAGTTATTTAATCACAACCCCAAGATAGGCGAGAGCGCTAAGACTATGACATCCTCAACTAACGCAATCCTTTTTATCAATGCCAATCTGGTCGACGGCAATGCCGATCAGCCTTTAAAAAATCATCAATTGTTGATCCGCGACGGGCGCATTGCTGCGGTCTCGGCAGACACTATCGACGCCACTGACGCAATCGTTATCGATCTGGCGGGCAAGACGCTGATGCCAGGATTAATCGACTGCCACGTGCACGTCGTCGCCAGCAGCGCCAACCTCGGCGTCAATGCCCTTTTGCCTGATTCACTGGTCACTGCTCGTGCCTCAAAACTGATGAACGAAATGCTGATGCGCGGTTTTACCACTGTCCGTGACGTCGGCGGCGCGGACTATGGCCTGAAACAGGCACAGGAAGAGGGACTGATCAATGGCCCGCGTTTGGTGGTCTGCGGCAAAGCACTGTCACAAACCGGCGGGCACACCGACTATCGCGGCCGTTTTGATCGTCGCAATGTTGATTTCTATGCCGACAAACTGGGTGCCCTGGGACGTGTCTGTAACGGCGTCGATGAAGTTCGCAGCGCCGCGCGTGAAGAGATTAAAGGCGGTGCCCAGTTCATCAAGATAATGGCAAACGGTGGCGTCTCGTCACCTAGCGATCCTATTGAATTTTTGAGCTTCTCGGTGTCTGAGCTAGAGGCCGTCGTTGAAGAAGCCAGCAACGCAAAGACCTATGTCAGCGCCCACCTTTACACCGATGAAGCCATTCGTCGCGCGGTAGATGCCGGGGTACTTTCTCTCGAACACTGCAACTTGATCACACCGGCTACCGCCGCCCACGCAGCGGCGAAAGGCGCGATGGCCTGCCCGACGCTGGTCACTTATGAAATGTTAAAACTTGAAGGCGCGCAGTACGGTTTACAGCCTGACTCGATAGCTAAAATCGACGACGTCCGTCTCGCAGGCCTTGATAGCCTGAAAATCATGTATGAAGCTCGACTGCCAATGGCCTATGGCAGTGATCTGCTGGGTGATATGCACGTGCATCAGTCAGAAGAGTTCGAGATCCGATCTCGGGTACTGCCAACTCAGGAAGTGATCCGCAGCGCAACCAGTCTGGCGGCAAAACTGCTGCGGATGGAGGGTGAAATTGGCTGTCTGGAAGTGGGTGCCAGTGCAGACCTGATTGTGATCGACGGCTGTCCGCTCAGCGATATCCGTTTACTCAGCGGCCAGGGAAAACATATACCGCTGATTATTCGTCAGGGTGAAGTGGTTAAAGATAGCGGTTTATTGTCGCACTAATCTTTTGCAATTAAGGCATCAGGGCAGCTTCGGCTGCCTTGTACAGGCAGTCCCCTCCTACCCGTGAGATCGCCACTATGTCATTGTTACAACGTTTAGACCGCTTACCCTTGAGCGCGCCCCATTATTTCCTGCTGTTCATCGGCGGCCTTGGCTACACCTTTGACGGCATGGATATCGCCATTATCGCCTTTTTAATGCCCGCCGTTCACGCCGTCTGGGGCCTTAGCAGCGCCGAGCTTGGCCTGGTAGGATCCGCCACGCCAATTGGAGTATTGTTTGGCGCGCTAATGGCCGGATATCTCGGTGACCGCATTGGCCGCAAATCCGTGATGTGCTGGGCTTTGGCCATTTACTGTGTGATGACGATATTTGCCGCCATAGCCCCTAACTACCCGAGCTTCCTGATTGCCCGCGTATTGGCAGGGGTCGGCGTCGGCGCAGAAAGCGTTATTATCGCCCCTTATCTGAGCGAATTTATCCCACCTAAAAAACGCGGCTGGTTTATCGGCGCTTTGGCGGGCTTTTTCTCGTTTGGATTTGTAGGTGCAGCGCTGATCGGTCGCTTTATTGTGCCTTCATTTGATGAAGGTTGGCGCTGGGCGCAGGTCATGACCGCACTGCCGATCCTGATGCTACTGTGGTGGCGTCGTAGTCTACCGGAATCGCCGCGCTTTCTGCTTAATCGCGGTCGAGTCAAAGAAGCCGAGCAAGTCATTGCCACGCTGGAGAAAAAAGTTGAACGTTCGACTGGGCGACCTCTGCCTGCCATCCCCTTCTCGACGGCAGCCGCCGAGGTTGAAACGCGTAGTGCGCCACTAGGATTCTTACAGTCTGTCGGCATGATGTTTACTGCCTCGATGCGCAAGCAAACTATTGTAATCTGGCTGATCTGGTTTGTGGTGACTTTCTGCTATTACGGATTCTTTGCCTGGATCCCATCGCTACTGATTGCCAAAGGCTTCACGATAACCAAGAGTTTTGAATTTTCGATTATCATTTATATCGCGCAAATTCCGGGGTATTTCTCGGCGGCGTTGCTTTCCGATCGATTGGATCGCAAGCACACCATCGCGCTGTATTTGATAGGCGGTGCGATCAGCGCCTGGTTTCTTAGCCAATCGGGCAGCCATGTGTCGATCATTACATCCGCTGCGGTGTTGTCATTCTTTCTGAATGGCGCCTATGCCGGCTTGTATGCTTACACGCCAGAGAGCTTCCCTACTGCTATTCGCGCAACAGGCTGCGGTTTTGCCAGCGCCTTTGGCCGTATTGGCAGCATCATGGCACCGACTATCATCGGGGTATTTTCGGCCTCGTTGGGTTTTGCAGGCGTATTTACCATGACGACCACGATTTTGCTGACCGGCGTGTTGATCGTGGTTATCTTTGGCGCAACAACCAAAGGTAAATCACTGGAAAAAATTAACGCAGTTTCAGAAAGCCCAATCGAACCGCAAACTTCCACTCATTAATCTCACCCCTCTTCTTGCAAAATTGGGGCAGTGTAATTTTCACTGCCCTAGCTGTAAATTTCTATTAAAAAAGAAACCAACGCCCTCAGAAAAACACAACTAGTTACACAAATTTTCATTTAGATTTCTCATTTCGTATCTAAAACACTCAAAACTCTACATAACATTTCATTGATAACGATAATCATTATTGATAGCATTCTCATGCGCAAAAAAAATTCATCCCTATAAATTTAATTTTTAACACAGCCGCACTAATTATAAGCAACGGAATGGTCTGCTATTATTATGAAAAATATCCTGTTTTATACCAAGGTGACGCTATTTTCAGTGACCTCTTTTAGCGTGCTCTTACCATCAATATCTCAAGCCGAACAAATCAGTAGCATCAAAGACAGTGAATCAAACCCTGCAGCTGCCAAGAAAAATAAACAAGATCAAGAGCCTGGCGATACCATTACCGTAACCGCGAAGCAGCAGACCTTGCAGGCGCCAGGTGTTTCAGTAATCACTGAAGATGAAATCAAAAAGCACCCACCCGCACGCGATCTTTCTGAGATTATCCGTACCATGCCGGGAGTGAATCTGACCGGTAACTCAACCAGCGGCCAGCGCGGCAACAATCGCCAGATTGATATTCGCGGCATGGGCCCAGAAAATACCATGGTGTTGATCGACGGTATGCCGGTAAGCAGTAAAAATGCGGTGCGCTACGGCTGGCGCGGCGAGCGTGACAGCCGAGGTGACACCGATTGGGTTCCACCTGAAATGGTGCAAAGCATTCAGGTGATCCGCGGGCCCGCAGCGGCGCGTTATGGCAGTGGTGCTGCGGGCGGTGTAATCAACATCATCACCAAGCCGACTACCCAGGATCTGCACGGCTCGTTCAATACCTATTTCAATGCTCCAGAACATAAAAGCGAAGGCGCAACCAAGCGTTCTAACGCCAGTCTCTCTGGCGGTATCACCGACAACCTGACCTTTAAGCTTTACGGCGGCTGGTCTAAAACTCAGGCCGATGCGCAAAACATCAATGCCAGCCACGAAGCCCCGCGCACCGGCACTTATGCCTCCAGTGTCCCCGCGGGTCGTGAAGGCGTAATTAATAAAGACATTAACGGCGTCCTGCGTTGGGAATTTATGCCCATGCAGTCTTTAGAGCTTTCTGCCGGATTTAGCCGTCAGGGAAATCTCTACGCGGGAGATACACAGAACACCAACACCAATGCGCTGGTCAGCGCAAACTATGGCAAAGAAACCAACGTGTTATATCGTCAAACCCTGAACCTGAAGCACACCGGTGCATGGGACAATGGCGTAACCACCTCCAACTATATCCAGTACGAACGCACCCGCAACAAACGCCTAAATGAAGGTCTTGCCGGTGGCACCGAGGGGATTTTTAGCACGACTAATCAAGGGTATTCGACCATTGATCTCAGTGACGTAAACGCGCACACCGAGGTTAATATCCCGCTTGAGCTTTATTTCCACCAGACTGCCACCTTCGGGGCCGAGTGGAATCATCAAACGATGAAAGACCCGATCTCCGATACACAAACCGCGCAAGGCGGAACGGTAGAAGGCCTGAGCAGCACCGGCCGCAGCCCTTACTCATCTGCAAATATCTATTCACTGTTCACCGAAGACAATATTGAAGTCACCGACTCAACCACCGTGACGCCGGGACTGCGTTTTGATTATCAAAGCATTACCGGCAAAAACTTCAGTCCATCACTGAACCTGTCTCAAGGTCTGGGCAGTGATTTCACCTTAAAAATGGGTATTGCCCGAGCTTATAAAGCGCCTAACCTTTATCAGACTAACCCTAACTATTTACTCTACAGCAACGGGCAAGGCTGTTACGCCAGCGCCGGTTCTTGTTACCTACAGGGTAATAAAAATCTTAAAGCCGAGACCAGCGTCAACAAGGAGATCGGTATTGAATATCATCACCAAGATGTTCAGGCCGGTCTGACTTACTATCGCAATGATTATCACAACAAGATTGAGGCGGGTTATTCGGCGGAATATTCAAACGGGACCTCAGATGTTTATAAATGGGAAAACGTGCCGAAATCGGTGGTCCAAGGTATTGAGGGAACATTTAATTTCCCGATTAGCCAGAACATAACCATGCAAAATAACTTCACCTATAATATTGAGAACAAGAATAAGACCACCAATGACTATTTGTCGGTAATCCCCAAATTCACGATTAATTCGACGGTAGATTGGCAGGTTCGAGAAAATTGGTCAGTGAGCGGGACCATGACCTGGTACGGTAAACAAAAACCTAAAAAATATAATTATAAAGGCGACGACGCTACGGGTTCCGAAACCTGGGCAGTCAGTCCTTACGCGCTATTTGGTTTAAGCACGACTTATACCGTGAATAAGTACGTCGATATCACGGCGGGAATCGATAACTTGCTGGATAAACGCCACTTCCGCGAAGGCAATGCGCAGACAACAGGGAACACTACTACTGGTGCATATCTTTACGGTGCTGGAGCATATACTTACAACGAGTCGGGTCGCACAGCCTATATGTCGATCAATACGCACTTCTAAACCGTGTAGAATGACTGGCCTAATATGGGGCCGGTCAGATTTATACTTTAAACGCCTGGTGCTGAGCATTGGGCATTTTTGTCTTAAGCGGTATTGAAAATGCTTCAATGGTAATAGACTCTTGAAGCAGATGCTCTATGAACCATGAAAAGAGGATCCTTTTCAATACAGTTGGCAGCTACTTTCATATCTTCAAAACAAAGTAGATTGGAGTCCTGATCGGTATTTCTATCAACTCTATACCCTTCTCCATAATTCAAGATAAATACCATATAAGATCCATCATTGTATAATGAAGGTATTTTGTATTTCTCGTAAATATTTTTTTTATTATTTTCCCACCATGAAATTTGTTGGTATTTAAACAATGGGAAATTTTTAACCAATAAAGTATCTCCGTCATGCACAGCGATAATTTCCACCGGCCGACTTATTCTCCATACTATAAGAGAAACAGCAATTAAACTGATTGCTGCAGCAACTTTAATTTTTTTCATGTCTTACCCCTTGTATTTTTACAACGACGTTAATTTCAGTAATGAAAGGTTTGACTGCATATTTATCCCAGCGTTGAAGTACAAACCTTAGATTAAATATATTTACTTTGCTATAAAGCCAGTGCCTTATATCATCGTTATCGAGACCAAAATGGTCTTGGATACGATAATGGATTTAGTTAAAAATCACCTATAATACAGCTTTGCATTTGGAGCACCAAAAAAATTATGAAGAGAATCTTGATCGATACAATTATGTTTTTCTTTCAACCCCTCAAAGCTGAGCAGATTAAAATCTTGATCCTAACCACTATCAATCCTAAACCCATCACTAATACCAAAATAAAAAAAACTACAGTTTCCGTTTTTATTTACAACCGGTATTCCATAATTTCTTTACCATCAAGATCTTTCCTATTTTTAAAAATGAGAACCATTTTAAAAATAAGGTAATCACTAATGAATAGCAAAAATATCTCTAGGCCGAACTAACTGTCAAGTAATGTAATAAATTTATATAGTTCGATAGTGAAATAAACGCAAATCTCAATCTTATTTTCACTATTTACCTCCAATTTAACATTTATAAAAAGGTGATTTTTTTCAAAGATGTTTTTACATGTATTATTTTACACTCTTAAATCTGATGAATTTGGTGTATTTACTGGGGTTAATTAAAATATAAAAATTTACCTGTAATATATTTTACTTTCTTTATACTTATTTATGGTCATAAGAATTTTTTTCTTAATGCAATTTTTTTTCATTTGCATATCATCAAAACAAAGTAGGTCAGAATCCTGATCAATCCACCGATCTTCACGGTAGCCATTACCGAAATCATGAATTACAACACCAAAACTTCCATCTCTGTAGGTTTCTGGAATTCCATATTTTTTATGTATTTTTTCTTTATTAATTTCCCACCAATTAATCTGCCAACTTTTAAAGAAAGGGAAGTTATTAACTAAAATCACACTCTTATTATGGGTAGCAACAATTTCTACAGGTTGTCCAACCTTCCATATAAAAGAATAAAACAGTATAACTATAAGAATTACAACAGTCTTGAATTTAAACATCCTTTTCACCATAAACATCCACTTTAATATTTATTTCAGTAATGAAAGGCTTGAAACCAAATTTGCTACTGCGTTGTAAAACAAACCAAATATTAAAAATATTTACTTTATTATAAATCCAATGATTTATGTCAGTGTTATCTAGACCAAAATGATCTTGGATACGATAATCAATTACTGCATGAAATTTTTTTCCAGTTACTGTCAATGATTCTAACGTAATATGAGCTGACCAAATATCATGAACACTGATCACTAATCCATTTATGTAATTTAAATAATTGTTAAATTTTGGCAGGTTTGTTTGTTCATTTATTTTCTTTATAAATATCCATTTGGCTTCGGCTGGATAAAAACCTTTTTCATAATCAATGCCGTTGGTTAAAACTTCCCTAATCTTTAATAATGTACTCCCTTCCGATTTATCATTTAAAATCTGTTCCTTCATAGCCTTATTCAATAACGGGTCTGAAAAAGGTTTTCCATCGCCATACTGCATATGGGTAATCATTTTCCGTACCAATCCTTTATATTCACCGGTCCACGAGAACATATCAGATAAACTTCTAAACTCGTCAAAAAGCATTTCGGCGCTGGTTTCCAGACTGATACTTTGCTTGGCCGATGCAATAGGATACGGAGAAGGATGCGAACCATAGGGAATAAACTTCACCCCTTCAAACGGATCAACATGCGGCGAGATGTTAATTAACCCAAAATCTTTTTTTAGTTGCTCCTCGGTCAAATCACCATAGCGCATATCGTCGGCATCGTAGTCGTCCATCTGGCGCTGAGTTTCATAGATCCTCGCGGGGAGCGGCAGCGGCTGTGGTGGCGATGAAACTGGCTCAACAGCTTGCGGGGATTTTTTCGCTGCTTGCGCATGTTGCAGCGGCGCGGCTTCTTTTTGTGGAACAGGCACAGCACGAGCCGCAGCCTGACTGTCTCCCCTATAGCCGGACGTCGCCCAAACTTGATTGCTTTTGCATCGACAGGCAACGCGATCCCCATTTCCTACCAGCATGTATTCATCTATCCAGCCGGAATATGTCCCGACAATTTGAAAGCTGCCTTTGCATTCTTGGCACCAGGCTTTATCTCCAGTGCGGACCAGCGCCTTCATTTCATCGTAAACGCTTGAGGAGGCGCTAATTATATGTCCATGGGTGGTTTTATCGCCCATTTTTGCCAGACGTCGTGTCATCATCCTTTCCTTTTGATTAAGCTGTAATAAACTCCATTTAGAAGCAGCCCTCTTGCTGGTTATTAACTTTATCAATCAACTTGTAGAAATTACCGGTAATAAATTTTTCCTTCATAAACTATCGGATAATGGGACAAGTCACTACGATTCTAAGAGTGATAATTAAAGTAAGCTAGGCTGCACATCCTGTATGCCACTCAAGACGCACTTCAAAATTTTATAGAATTACTTTTATGATACTTTGCGGAGCATTAACATTTATTTCTTAAACGGTTAGAGAAAAATTAGTAGTAATAGATTTTTGACATATATGTTCTATCAACCCTAAAAAGAGGATCCTTTTCAATACAGTTGGCCGCTACTTTCATATCTTCAAAACAAAGTAAATTCGAATCTTGATCAACCCATCTGTCAATTCTATACCCTTTCCCAAAATTCAAAACAAACACCATGTATTGGCCATAGGCATCAGGTGAAGGGATTTTATATTTTTCATAAATTTTTTTCTCATTATTTTCCCACCATGAAATTTGTTGATATTTAAACAATGGAAAATTTTTAACCAGCAAAGTATTTCTATCGTGCACAGCAATAATTTCCACCGGCCGTGTAAATTTCCATATTAGACACAAAAATGAAATCATAATAATTGCTGCTAAAACTTTCATTTTCTTCATTTTTTGCCTCTTGTGCGTTTATCACTGAATTAATTTATCTAATGAAAGGGTTGTTGTAGAAAGCTGGTCTTTTTATCTGTGAACCCGTTTTAGAAATCTTAATGATAATAGACTCTTGAAGCAGATGCTCTATGAACCATGAAAAGAGGATCTTTTTCAATACAGTTGGCAGCGACTTTCATATCTTCAAAACAAAGTAGATCTGAATCCTGATCGGTATTTCTATCAACTCTATACCCTTCTCCATAATTCAAGATAAATACCATATAAGATCCATCATTGTATAATGAAGGTATTTTGTATTTCTCGTGAATATTTTTTTTATTATTTTCCCACCATGAAATTTGTTGATATTTAAACAATGGGAAATTTTTAACCAATAAAGTATTTCCATCGTGCACAGCAATAATTTCTACCGGCCGTGTTATCCTCCAAATTAGGCAAAGAAAAGCAATTACAAAAATTAATAATAGTTTTTTTAATTTACTCACCTCTAATTCCTTTTATTTTTACCATCACATTTATTTCTGTAACAAAAGGCCTGAATGCAAATCTATCCCAACGCTGGAGAATAAACCATATGGAGAATATGCTCACGTTTTGATAAAGCCAGTGCCTAATATCTTCGTTGTCCAGCCCAAAATGGTCTTGAATATGATAGTGAACCTCTGCCTCAAAGTTATCGCCATTAATCTGCAAAGACTGTAAAGTAATATGCGTTGCCCACGTGTCATGCACGCTTATTCCTAAACCATTTATACGGTCGATTGCATCGTCAAACATAGGAAGCTTAGCATCTCTATTAATTGCTTCTTTAAATTTAAACCTGGCTGTTAATGGGTAGTAATTATTGGTAGCGGTTATATTTTCTGACAGCACTTCCTTAATCTTTAATAATGTACTCCCTTCCGATTTATCATTTAAAATCTGTTCCTTCATAGCCTTATCCAATAACGGATCCGAAAAAGGTTTACCATCGCCATACTGCATATGGGTAATCATTTTTCGTATCAATCCTTTATACTCACCGGTCCACGAGAACATGTCAGACAAACTTCTAAACTCGTCAAAAAGCATTTCGGCGCTGGTTTCCAGACTGATACTTTGCCTGGCCGATGCAATAGGATAGGGAGAAGGATGCGAACCATAGGGAATAAACTTCACCCCTTCAAACGGATCAACATGCGGCGAGATGTGAATTAATCCAAAATCTTTTTTTAGTTGCTCCTCGGTTAAATCACCATAGCGCATATCGTCCGCATCGTAGTCGTCCATCTGGCGCTGAGTTTCATAGATCCTCGCGGGCAGCGGCAGTGGCTGCGGTGGCGATGAAACTTGCTCAACAACTTGCGGGGATTTTTTTGCCGCTTGCGCATGTTGCAGCGGCGCGGCTTCTTTTTGTGGAACAGGCACAGCACGAGCCGCAGCCTGACTGTCTCCCCTATAGCCGGACGTCGCCCAAACTTGATTGCTTTTGCATCGACAGGCAACGCGATCCCCATTTCCTACCAGCATGTATTCATCTATCCAGCCGGAATATGTCCCGACAATTTGAAAGCTGCCTTTGCATTCTTGGCACCAGGCTTTATCTCCAGTGCGGACCAGCGCCTTCATTTCATCGTAAACGCTTGAGGAGGCGCTAATTATATGTCCATGGGTGGTTTTATCGCCCATTTTTGCCAGACGTCGCGTCATCACCTCATCCTTGGGTTATTAATCCGAAGATGAAACGTTAACAGAGTAAAATAAAAATCTCATGATGAGATTAAAATATTAAGGAATTTAAAATATTGATATTTACTGTAATTGATTAGTATTTTATATATTCACAACACCAATAAAAAGACCACCCGAGGGTGGCCTAAATTTATAATGCCTGAATGGCTAACGAAATATCTTTGGAAGTATTGAGTGCGCGAACTTGAGTAAATACCTCAGTCGCCTCGGAATATTCTTTACGTAAATATCCTAGCCACTGTTTGATACGGGCTACGTGATATAAACCTGTGTCACCCTGCTTTTCCAGATAGGTATATTTCTTGAGTAAGGTAATGACGTCGGGCCAAGGCATTTTCGGCTCGTTGTATTTCACTACTCGACTCAGATTCGGCACGTTAAGTGCTCCGCGCCCGATCATCACTGAATCACAGCCGGTAACCTGCATGCAGTTTTGTGCGCTCGCATAATCCCAAATCTCACCATTGGCGATCACCGGAATGCTAAGCCGTTGACGGATCTCTCCAATCGCCTGCCAGTTAATTCGCTCGGCTTTATAACCGTCTTCCTTGGTACGCCCATGGACGGTAAGCTCGGTAGCGCCCGCCTGTTGCACCGCGTCGGTAATTTCCAGCGTTTGTGCCAGAGAGTCCCAGCCCAGACGTATTTTAACTGTCACGGGTAAGTCCGCAGGAACCGCCTCGCGCATGGCCTTCGCACCTTGGTAAATAAGCTCGGGATCTTTCAACAAAGTTGCCCCTCCTCCGCTGCCGTTAACCGTCTTCGACGGGCAACCACAGTTGAGGTCAACGCCCCAGGAACCCAGCTCGACAGCGCGGGCAGCGTTTTCCGCCAGCCACTGCGGATATTGCCCCAGCAGTTGGACGCGAACCCGTGTGCCCGAAGGCGTGCGGCTATTATTTAACAGTTCGGGGCAGAGGCGATAAAACGACTTTACCGGCAGCAGCATATCGACCACCCTTAAAAACTCGGTGATACAAAGGTCGTAATCGTTAACTTCGCTCAAAAGCTCGCGCACCAACGGATCTAATACGCCTTCCATCGGAGCCAATAATACTCGCATAGCCGTTCTACCCTTAAAAATGACGCGCAATCATACGGGCGAACGGCTCGCCAAGGCAATGGCCAGCTTACTTATAGTTGAGGCTTTCTTGCTGGGTTCGCACCGGTTGTTCTCGCGTGGCCCGTCGCGCGGTGATTATTGCGGCCAGAGGGGCGAGTAAAAACATCAGCGATAGCCACAATGCAGCCTGGCTTGCTCCCTGCACTCCCCCCACCGAGTTGATTCCGGCAAGGTTGGCGACGGTTCCCGCCAGCGCGGTGCCCATTGCCGCAGAAAAGGATTGCACCACGCTAATCGATGCTCCGGCCTTTTCTTTATCCTGTGCCTCGGCTTGCTGCAAAACGCGAGTCAGCAGGTGCGGCCAGCCAAGTCCGGTCGCAAAGCCCAGCAAGCTCAGCCCTATCACGATACCGCTCATGTGCAGCCAGGCTGCGCCAACCGTTAGCGGCAGCGAAACCAGCAGACAAAGCAAGCTCAGCAACATGATCAACGGTCCGGCCTTGATCGCTGCCGAAGCTCGTTTACCGCTCCAGGCGGCGCTCCACATTTCGCCGACAGTCCATCCAGCGGCGGCAGCGGCTGTGATGTAACCCGCCAATAGAGGCGTTTGCCCATGCAGATGTTGCAGCAAATACGGCACATAAATGTCGTAGCCCATGCCAATCATCAACAATGACATGGTGGCAAACAGCGCGCACAGCGGAGATGTGAATGACAGGGCGTTGCGCGGCAACAGGCGTACAGAGCGACTGAATTCTCTTTTTCGTAGCCACAGCACCAGCACAATGGCCGCGGCAATCCCTGAAAAATTGACCCACCCGTGCGGCGACAGGCTGCCCGCCGAGATAGCCAGTACTGCACTTGCGAGCAGCACCAGCTGTAATCGCGGCAGAGGTTCGGCTGGGGCCGGTTTATGCTGGCGAGCAGGCAGGCTTTTCCATACCAACACCGCAAACAACAGGGTAACCGGTAACAATAGGCCAAAGGCATAGCGCCAGGCGTGCAGCTCGGCAAATATCCCACCGACCGCAGGCCCTACCAGCGTAGCAACCCCCCACATTGCCGATATCAGCGCCATCGCTCGCGGCCAAAGCTCTTCCCGAAACACCAGATTGACCATTGCATACGAAAGTGCAAACAAAAATCCTCCGCCTAGACCCTGTATCGCCCTGCCCAACAGCAGTATTGGCATCGAAGGCGCCACGGTGCAGATAGCTGCGCCAAGCATAAAAATTGCCGTCGCGTTGAGATAGGCCCAGCGTGGCCCAGATTTATTCAGCAATCGCGCAGACAACGCCGAGCCCATAATGGCACTTATCACAAACAGCGTGGTATTCCAGGCGTACCAGGCCATTCCGCCGATATCCAGCACCACCGACGGCAAGATTGTGATCACGATATAACTGTTGGTGGCATAAAGCGCGACGCCGGTGCTCAAGGTAATTGCGCTGCCTCGATTCTCGGCAGTAAATAAACTGCCCCATCCACTGTGACTTTCTGACATTGCTGGCATCCTTTTCATCGATCATCACAGCGGGATTGCACTCCCGGGGTGATTAGCCTACATTAAAACAAGTTTTCACTTGGAATAATAATTCCTGCTTAATCTAGGACCCGAACAACCAATATGTCAAGCAAAGACTTGGAAAATTCAGAGAGTGTAAAACAGAGTGTATCCGAGCGGCTATTGATGCTGCTTAAAACCCGTGGCGAACTGCAGGCCAGTGACGCGGGCAAGATCCTCGGCACCACTGGCGAAGCCATGCGGCAGCAATTTGTGAAGCTGGCAAAAGAAGGACTGGTCGAAAATAAGGCTATAACGCAAGGCGTGGGACGGCCCGCGCAGTACTGGGTACTCACCGACGCGGGACATGCCCGTTTTCCTGATACGCATGCCGATTTAACCGTTCAACTGCTCAGAATGATCCGCTCCTCGCTGGGCGAAGATGCACTGAATCAGCTGATTTCAATCCGAGAGGCTGAAACATTGAAAATTTATCAGCAGGCGATGCAGGGTGCGGATTCGCTTGAGGAAAAACTCGGCCGACTGGCAGCGATCCGCACGCGCGAAGGCTATATGGCAGGATGGGAAAAACAGCAGGACGACAGCTATCTGCTGATAGAAAATCACTGCCCGATTTGCGCGGCTGCAACTACCTGTCAGGGATTTTGTCGGGCGGAACGTGAAGTATTTAGCCAAACTCTGGACGCCAACGTGGAGCGCACCGAGCATATCCTGCAAGGCGCCAGGCGCTGCGCCTATCGGATTTGGCTCTAATTATTTTGCAAATCCACAGGCACAAAAAAGCCCTCTCGAGAGAGGGCTTCAATCTTCAGATCACCAGATAGGGCATCAAGTTAACCCAATCATCGGTAGGCTGAATTATTCGCCTGAAGGCTTACGGCTGCGCCCTGCTGAAGAAGCATTCGCGCCTGAACGACGCTGGCCCGCATTGGCCGCGCTGCCACGACTTGGACGTGCTGGACGGCTTTCGCCTGAACCGTTGCCGCTGCGCTGACCGTTGCCACCCTGACGCGGAGCGCCAGAACGTTGACCGCCGCCGCCCTGACGTGGAGCACCACGACCGCCACCGCTGCCCTGACGACCGTTAACGATCGGCTCAGCTTTGATAGAAGGGTCCGGCTCATAGCCTGGCAGTGCAATACGTGGAATTTCGCGCTTCAGCAAACGTTCGATATCACGCAGCAGTTTGTGTTCGTCTACGCAAACCAGTGAAATCGCTTCACCGGTAGATTCTGCGCGACCGGTACGACCGATGCGATGCACATAATCTTCCGGCACGTTTGGCAGCTCATAGTTAACAACGTGCGGCAGTTGGTCGATGTCCAGACCACGAGCAGCGATATCAGTCGCCACCAATACGCGAATGCCGCCGGCTTTGAAATCGGCCAATGCGCGAGTACGAGCGCCCTGGCTTTTATTACCGTGAATCGCAGCGGCAGTGATGCCATCTTTGTTCAGCAGTTCAGCCAAATGGTTGGCGCCGTGCTTGGTGCGGGTGAAGACCAACACTTGTTGCCAGTTGCCGGTGCCAATCATTTGTGACAGCAGCTCTCTTTTACGACGCTTGTCAACGAAATGCACGCTTTGTTCAATCTGTGCAGAAGCGGTGTTGCGACGCGCAACTTCAACAGAAGCCGGGTTAGTCAGCAATTTACTGGCCAGCCCTTTGATTTCGTCGGAGAAGGTTGCGGAGAACAGCAGGTTCTGGCGCTTGGCCGGAAGTTTAGCCAGTACGCGACGGATATCGTGAATAAAGCCCATGTCGAGCATGCGGTCGGCTTCGTCCAGAACCAGAATTTCAACCTGAGATAAATCAACGGCTCTCTGGTGTTCCAGATCCAGCAGGCGACCTGGTGTCGCGATAAGAATATCGACACCACCACGCAGTTTCATCATTTGTGGATTGATGCTCACACCACCAAACACCACCAGCGAACGCAGCTTCAGGTGTTTACTGTAAGCCGTCACGTTTTCGCCGATCTGTGCCGCCAATTCGCGGGTTGGAGTCAGGATCAGCGCACGAACCGGGCGACGTCCCTGAATCGGAACGCTCGTGTTAAGAAGCAATTGCAAAACAGGCAGAGTAAAACCAGCGGTCTTACCAGTACCGGTTTGTGCGCTTGCCATCAAATCACGGCCCTGCAGCACAACAGGAATTGCCTGCTGTTGAATAGGCGTAGGTGAGGTATAGCCCTGCTCTTCAACAGCACGCAGAATGTCGGCACTCAGGCCGAGAGAATCAAATGACATATAGGGAAAAACTCCAATCCACTCTAACCCGAACAGGTTCGGTGCAGTTTCAAGAGTGGATGATCAGACGAGGCAAATGAGGCATTACCACGAGGATTCGGCACAAACTGCAGTGCGCCAGTTGCGAGGATTCTAACAGATAACCTGTCAACGCGCGCATTTATATGATTCAAGCTGTAAATGAGTCGGAGTAAATCGATAAGCACGATATTTTGTTCGGCATAATCGCCTCTGCCTGATACAGCATCGTAAAATTGGCTTTTCAATGAAAACACGCCACTTTTAATACGTCGTCGAAAGGATTAGCTTGCTATGATTCCCATGGTTAACTATTTCATCCCTAAGGCATCGCCGTCAAAATGGAAACCTGGAAACTTAATTTAATCTCTGTATGGCTTGGCTGCTTCTTTACTGGTCTGGCGATGAGTGAAATCCTCCCTTTTCTTCCGCTGTATGTTGAACAACTGGGCGTCCACGACCACGAAGCGCTGAGCATCTGGTCTGGCGTAGTGTTTAGCGGCACTTTCCTGGTTTCTGCCTGCGTTGCACCACTGTGGGGAAGCCTGGCCGATCGTAAAGGCCGCAAGCTGATGCTGCTGCGCGCCGCGTTGGGCATGGCAATTGTCATGGTTTTACAGGGCTTTGCGCAAAACGTCTGGCAGTTGTTTATCTTTCGCACCCTGATGGGTCTAACCTCCGGCTATATCCCCAATGCCATGGCGCTGGTCGCCTCACAGGTACCGCGCGATAAAAGCGGGTGGGCGCTGGGAACACTGTCTACCGGACAAGTTGCCGGGGTGATTATCGGCCCTTTACTGGGCGGTTTTATGGCCGACCATCTTGGACTGCGGATGGTATTTTTCGTCACCGCCGGGCTGCTGTTTATCAGCTTCCTGATCACCCTGTTTCTGATTAAAGAACGCGTGGTCCCGATATCTAAAGCCAATCGCCTCAGCGGAAAAGCAGTATTCAGCTCGCTGCCTTATCCGATGCTAATGATAAGTCTGTTTGTCACCACCATGATGATTCAGCTGGCGAATGGTTCCATCAGCCCGATTCTGACCCTGTTTATTCGCAATCTTTCCGGCAACAGCGACAACATCGCGTTTATCAGCGGCGTGATCGCGGCGGTGCCGGGGATTTCTGCTCTGCTTGCCGCCCCCAAGCTCGGCAAGCTTGGCGATCGCATCGGCGCACATCGGGTGCTGATCGCCGCGCTGGTGTTCTGTTTTATTCTGTTCTGCTTTATGGCAACCATCACCACCCCTGTGCAGCTAGGCATTCTGCGTTTCCTGCTAGGATTCGGCGATGGAGCATTAATGCCCGCGGTTCAGGCGCTTTTGGTAAAATACAGCAGCGATCAGGTGACAGGCCGCATCTTTGGATATAACCAGTCATTTATGTACCTGGGTAACGTTGCGGGTCCGTTAATTGGTTCCGGCGTCTCGGCAATGCTCGGTTTCCGCTGGGTGTTTCTGGTCACCGCCATTCTCGTACTGTTAAATGCGGCGCAGGTTTGGTGGAGTTTTAGAAAAGTGCCAACCACCGGCGTGCGAATAAAGTAACAGCAATAATAGTGAATTCTAAAGGGCCTGACGGGCCCTTTTTTTATACTTAATAAATGTCATCTTTATCGCCTTTCTTAATGCCAGGAGTTAATCAAAAACAACTTTTCTCCCTTTTATCAAAAACAGGTCTCGAGCATAAAAACAGTCGTTGTTCTCAGGCAAAGTTCCGGGCAACCGAATAACGACTATTACCTTGTTTTTAAAAGGAGTTTAAGATGAAAAATAACTGGATGATGAAGGCAATTCCCACAGCGATTGTATTGGCGCTGACCTCGGGTCAGGCGATCGCACACCCGCCCTCTTTAGCGAGCCCGGCCAGCAAGCAGACAACGGCTTATGCCGTGGAAGATAAACCGCTCGCACCCCGCGATCTGGTGAAAGAACTGGCGGCCGATAACGCGGCGCAGGCGTCAGTCAGGCACATGGAAGGCACCACGATAACTCTGACCTTTAGTAAAATTTCATTGAGTCAGGGCGCCGTGTTGGAAGTTTCTTCCCCGTCGCGCAGCGAGGCCCATCGCTATACCTCACAGGAACTGGCTGCGATATTCAAACGTTACGGCTTCTTTAATGCCGTGGCGATTAATGGCGACACCGCGATAGTCCGGGTTGTCTACCCACAGGGAGCAACGCCCGGCAAAGGCGACAGCGCCATTCTTGCCGGTTATGCAGTGAGCCTTCCCCCAAAAATTCACAGCGAGATGGATTTCTCTCACCGCCGCTCGGTTTCCTGCCTCAAAAACAGTCATCCAGAACTCTACCAACTCAGTGATGCTATAGGCATGCTGGTCACCAAAAAGTTTAATGGCGGAACCGGCTGGTTACTGGGTACCGGTAATGCAGTGATCACCAATCACCACGTTGTAGGCGGGAAGCCTGAAGAAAAAGTCGGGCTCATTCCAGGTCAATCAATGTGGTTTAATTATCAAACTAAAGAGTGTGAGCCTAAATCTGACCCCACAGCCACATTGACCGAGATTATCAAAATAAAACTCGACCGCCTGCTGGCAACCAGTGCTACCGGCATGGAACACGATTGGTCTTTATTGAGGCTTGATCCTCTGGAATATCGCGAAGCCGCCATTAAACCGATTTTTGGCGGACTGGCGCTATCGGCTCGTCACCCGATTAATGAACGCGTTAGCCTGATTGGCCACGGCTTGTATAAAGAAGATGTTTTTCACACAGATCCAGATGGCAATCTCCTTCCAGACCCGGTACAGCGAGAAAAAAGGGCCATGCTTGTCGATTATAAAGGGAAAGATTGTACTATTAATCGCTCATCTGATTTTGGACCTGACAACTATGCATCAAACTGCGAATCAGCTGGGGGTAACTCTGGATCCCCATTATTCTCAATGCTGGATGACAAAGTTGTAGGAATGAACGCTCGGCTTGGAGAAGATCGAGGATCTGAAGGCATACGCGGCGACTATATTCTGTCCCATGTCCAAAACATGGTAATCGAGCCTGAAACTGCTGTAATAGGTACCGGGCATGTCAAAAAAGATTACCGCGATTTTGCAGCATTTGCCTCGCCACAAACCTTGAGTTTCAAAGCCAGCAAACTCAGCTTTTCCCCTCTGGTCGAAGGGCGCAAGTTCACCCATAAGTCTGGATATTCGCTACTGAAATCAGTAGCGCAGGATAATCTGGGCAAAGAGGTGCCTGTCATCTTCCGGCTGGCTCAGCAAAACGCCTGCGATGTCAGTAATCTTGAAAAAACCTGCAGCAAGTCTGGTGCCACCACGCTGAGAGTCTGGATCGACCCACAGGAAAATGCCGCCAGTGTTCCTCAAGACAACAGCGTGGTCAGCTGGTTGCCTATCGCGGTCAAGAGCAATGGCAAGCTGATTGCCAATCAGATGCTGCATTATCAATATAGCCATTACCAACCGCAGAAATCTCCCTTCAATCAAAAGCATACCGTGGTGAAAAAAACGCTGAGATCAACCGGCGAGAACGCGCTGGTTAAGCTCATCGAGACGGACAATTTCCGCAGCGGAATCACCGCGGTACGTCCTGGTGAAGGCCCGCTGGCAGAGACTCCGATTGATAACATTTTTCAGGACGGGGATTACGCGGGAATGACCCCGCTGGTGGCAGAGGTGGTCAATCAAAAAACCGGTAAAAAATTCGTACTTAATTTACGCGCAGGGTTGATCAACAGCTGCACCGTTGTGGTCTCGGCGCGAGGAAATTGGACGCCGATGAACAGCTCGGCATGTAAAAAAGCACGACCAGGAGTGAATAACTTCACCAGCGGCAGCGTTTATGCTTTACGACAAGACAACACCCACTTACCTTCCGGCCGCTATACCGGGCTGCTGCCATTGATGGTTCGCCAATGGGACACCCGAGCAACACAGCCGGTAGAGCTGGCGCTTGACTATCTGGTGAAATAAATAGCTTTAAAAATTAGCGTATAAAATACGGGTCAAAAAAAAGGAGCGGCAGGCATCGTGCTTGCAGCTCCCTCTTCTGGACCCTTACCCATGAAAACTAGGGTTAGGGCTTAAAATCAACTTATCTTCTGTTGCCGAAAATACGCAGCAGCATCAGGAACAGGTTGATAAAATCGAGATACAGGGTCAGCGCTCCGACAATGGAATATTTGCGGAAGTTGTCTTTATCATTCACCGACAACTGCTCACCCATATTTTTCAGCTTCTGCGTGTCATACGCGGTCAGACCAACGAATACCACGACACCGATATAAGTTACTGCCCACATCAACGCCGAGCTTTTCAGCCAGATGTTCACCACCGACGCCAGCACAATACCGATCAGCGCCATAAACAGCAGGCTGCCCATGCGGCTTAAATCGCGTTTGGTGGTGTAACCATAAAGGCTCATCGCCCCGAACATACCGCCAGCAACCACAAAGGTCGCCGCAATCGAAGAGCCGGTATAAACGATAAAAATACTTGAGATTGTCAACCCGGTCAGCGCGGAATAGAGCATAAACAGCCCTGTCGCGACGGTGCCGTTCAGGCGATTGACCATACCGGAAATAACGAAAACCAAACCTAGCTGTAAAATAATCAGGCCGAAGAAGGTAATTTGGCTTGAGAAGATAAAACCGAGGATTGCAGGTGAGCGTGACGCGTACCAGGCCACGAAAGCCGTCAGCAGCAAGCCACAGGTCATCCAGCCGTATACCTGAGCCATATAGGCCTGGATACCGCTGTTTGCGCGTTCAACGATTGAACCATTAGAGCGTGGATATCGATCCATGATGCTTACCTCTTACATGGAGGGCAAAAACAAGGCTGAACATGCAGCCTACCGGTAACCTAAGACTATCATAAATTCCAGCCGCTGGGTGTTACAGCTGTTACCAGTAAACAGTTGGTTTACAAAGCAGCGAAAGTCCCGATGAGCTTACTAAAGTCAATGATTCGGGCGAACGAGTGAAACCAACGCCGCTACAGTGCCTGGCGGCAAACCCGTGCTCCTCAAAGTCATAGGTGCTATAGCAAGGCGGCAAAAGGAGCGAAAGTCCCGATGAGCTTAATCAAGTCAATGATTCGGGCGAACGAGTGAAGCCAACACCGCTAAGGTGCCTGGCGGCAAACCCGTGCTCCTCAAAGTCATAGGTGCTGTAGCAAGGCGGCAAAAGGAGCGAGTCCCGATGAGCTTACTCAAGTCAATGATTCGGGCGAACGAGTGAAGCCAACGCCGCTACAGTGCCTAGGACGAAGAGGAAGGAGAGGACCAGCGACTGGCGGCGGTTTTATCAGACTCTCTAGATTCAACCCATCGATCGCCCTGCTCAGTGGCTTCACGTTTCCAGAACGGCGCGCGAGTTTTGAGATAATCCATGATAAATTCTGTGGCATCGAACGCCATACCGCGATGAGCACTCGTCACGCCGACAAATACTATCTCATCACCGGGAAATAACGCGCCGACACGGTGGTAAATGCTCACTCGCTGTAATGGCCAACGCTGACGCGCCTCTTCGACAATCTCAGCCAACGCATTTTCCGTCATTCCAGGATAATGCTCTAACGTCAGCGCGCTAACGCTGTCGCCAAGATTGTGATTCCGCACTTTGCCGGTAAAGGTCACCACCGCGCCGTCAGAGTCTAACTGAGCCAACCACTGGTATTCTTCCCCGACGCTAAACGGCGCCGCATCAACCACGATTCGTGTCGCCTGCATCAATTAGCCTCCGGTTACCGGTGGGAAAAAGGCAATTTCATCACCAGCCTTAATCGGGTGATTAGGTTCAACCAAAGTCTGATTCACTGCCACCAGCAGTTTGCCTGACTCCAGCGCCAGCGCCCAGCGATCGCCGCGCTGCGACAGTGCCTGACGCAAGGTTTCCACGTTGGAAAATTCGGCGGGAATCTGCAGGCTGCCAGTGCCAATTAGCTCACGAACCTGTGCAAAGAACAAAATATCGATCATTGTTCCGCCTTGAAGTCGCCGGATTTACCGCCGCTTTTTTCCAGCAGACGGATAGGGCCGAGAACCATATCTTTCTGCACCGCTTTGCACATGTCATAGATAGTCAACGCGGCAACAGAGGCGGCGGTTAAGGCTTCCATTTCCACGCCGGTCTTGCCTGACAGACGACACAGGCTTTCGATGCGCACGCGATGAAATTCCGGCTGCGCTTCCAGCTTGACTTCAACCTTGGTCAACAGCAGAGGATGGCACAACGGAATCAGATCCCAGGTCTTTTTAGCAGCCTGAATACCGGCAATACGCGCGGTGGCAAACACGTCACCCTTGTGGTGATCGCCTTTGATAATCATCTCCAGCGTGCTGGCTGCCATCGAGACAAACGCTTCGGCGCGCGCTTCGCGAACAGTTTCGGCTTTGCCGGACACGTCAACCATGTGAGCGTCGCCGGAGGCATTAATATGCGTCAGTGTAGACATAATTTGGTTTTACTTTTTTACGTGAGAAATAAAGTTGCAAGGACGATTACGCGCATCAAGCTGGGACGAAATAATATGTTCCCAAGCCAGCTTGCAGGCATTGGTCGAGCCAGGCACGGCAAAAATCACTGTCTGATTGGCCATGCCGGCCAGCGCGCGTGACTGAATCGTTGCGGTGCCGATATCTTCATAGGAAACCATGCGGAACAGCTCGCCAAAACCTTCAACTTCGCGATCGAACAAGGGTTTCAGCGCCTCCGGAGTATGGTCACCGGTAGTGAATCCTGTGCCTCCGTTCACCAGCACCGCGCCAATCTGCTCGTCGGCGATCCACTGGGATACAATTGCGCGGATCTGATACAGATTATCTTTGGTTACCTGACGGTCGACAACATGATGCCCGGCTTCAATGGCCGCCTCACGCAAGTATTCCCCAGAACTGTCTTCCGCTTCGGTACGGCTGTCGGACACGGTCAAAATGGCGACTGAAATGGCGATAAATTCGCTGCTACCTTTGCTCATAACGGGGTTTTCCTGGGCGTTTAGCCGCCAATAAATGAAAGATTCTGGGTGATACCGGTATTGCCGTCATGCAGGAAGTGAGTCTGCTTTTTAAGGCTCAACCCTCCCTGAATCCGCGTCATCAACTCATCCTGCTGCAAATCATCAGCCAACAGATCTCGCAATGGAATCCCCTGCTCACCGAACAGGCACAGGTGCAGATTGCCCAGAGCAGACACCCGCAGGCGATTGCAACTTGCGCAGAAATCTTTTTCGTAAGGCATAATCAGGCCGATTTCACCGAGATAATCAGGATGGGTAAAGACCTGCGCCGGGCCGTCGCTGCGGCTGCGGCCCATTAATGTCCAGCCCTGTTGAACCAGCTGTTGGCGGATTACTTCACCGGAAATGTGATGTTTGCGGAATAGACTGCCGCCCTCGCCGGTCTCCATCAGCTCGATAAAGCGTAGCTGAATCGGACGATCTTTGATCCAGTGAAGGAAGGTGTGCAGGCTGGCATGATTGATGTCGCGCATCAGTACGGCGTTGACTTTCACCTTGGCGAAACCCGCCTCAAAGGCAGCATCAATACCGTTCATCACTTCGCGAAATTTGTCTTGCCCGGTGATGGCGTGGAACTGACGCGCATCCAGACTGTCAACACTGACATTGATTGCCGTCAACCCCGCGTCAAGCCAGGTTTTGACGTCACGCGCCATGCGATACCCGTTTGTGGTCACGGCAAGTTGGCGAATCTGGGGATTTTCGCGAACGGCAGCGATGATTTCGGCAAAATCGCGACGCAGCGAAGGTTCGCCGCCGGTTAAACGAACTTTTTCAGTGCCAAGATGGGCAAAAGCGCGGCTGACTCGGCGAATTTCGTCGAGTGACAGGAAGCTTTTATTGTTGTGACCATGAGGTTTATAGCCGTCGGGCAGGCAATACGTGCAACGGAAATTGCACACGTCAGTGATCGATAGGCGCAAGTAATAGAACTTGCGCGCAAATGCGTCAGTTAGTTGTTGCACCTTGTTAACACCTTTCCAAATACGGGAAGATGCGGGCATTTCTACCCTGCACCCTGGTGACGTAAAGCCACGGCCAGGGCACCGTATTTATTGCCAGCAACAGAAAGCGCGGCGGCAAAAAACTTAGGTACCAAGGCTAGGAGTTCAATTCTTGTCAGCCAAAGCCTACAAGAACGCGGTTGAATACTATTGTAGCGCCGTAAAAACCTTAACGCCAAGGAGCTTCTTCGCTATGTATATGGATATACAACGAATTTTTCGTTAAATAGCTTCAAAATAACCCATAAAATCAAGCGCCTTTTACTTAACGATCTCAGCGATATGATTGATAACAACTTAACGAAAAATTAGGTAAAATTGTTTCAGAAACTATTTTTTACATTGATACATATAACGCATCTTATTGCCTTAGGTTCCAGTATTTAAAGGTTGGAACAAATCAAAGGCCTTAACGGTCGAATCAGTTATCACGTTGTTGTCGTTAGTGTCTAAAACGCCAGACCATGACAATTACCGAAATATTGACGTCACATAAAGCGGCAAGATTTAGCATTCCCGTGAATTACATCAGTATGTAAGCGGGGAAGATAAAGCAAAGTAACCCAGCTTTGGCGTCAAGGATGAAGAGGAATTATGCGCAATAGGGCGTTGGCTGATTTAGATAGGGTAGTCGCGTTAGGCGGCGGCCACGGACTGGGGCGGGTAATGTCCTCGCTGTCGACATTGGGATCACGGCTTACCGGGATTGTTACCACCACTGATAATGGTGGATCGACGGGAAGAATTCGCCGCTCGGTCGGCGGTATCGCCTGGGGAGATATGCGTAACTGCCTTAACCAGCTTATCACCGAACCCAGCGTGGCGTCGGCGATGTTTGAATACCGCTTTAGCGGCAGCGGCGAGCTGGATGGCCATAATCTGGGGAATCTTATCCTCCG